>NZ_JBNCLW010000003.1:127393-657100 GCF_049844875.1 Rhodococcus sp. DT1 | reverse complement strand
GGATGATCGCACCAAATAATTGGCACTGACATTCATCGGCACACTGTTGAGTTCTCAAAGAACACGCACACACCATCACTCGCAAGTTTCTCAACTTGTTCGATCCGGGGTTTGTTGTCCCACCGGGTTCCTCATCGGCTCCCTGGGGCGAACACCAACCTTACCAGAAGATTGTGTGTCGTGTAAACGTGCAGGCGCCTTCGTCCAACCTCGTTGTCCCAGTCCCTCAGGTCCGGGTCGGTGTCCGTGTCGCTCTGACTTGGACTAAGTTACGCGACGATGAACTGCCCTGCAAATCCCCTGGTCAGCAGCCATTCAGGGAAGGAAACCCCAGGTGAGCGGGCCTAGCGTCTACCCCGCGCACCGGGATCTTCAATCGTGACGCCGCACACATGCCACGCCGGGCCTCATCCGCGCAGGAGAGTGGGCTCGCCGGCCCCGACCCGCTCGATGTTGCCGCCCAGCTCCTGGATGATTTCCACGAACCTCGGGTAGCCGCGATCGATGTGGTAGACGTCGTGCACTTCGGTCACCCCGTCTGCGCACAGCCCGGCAAGCACCAGTCCGGCCCCTGCACGGATATCCGACGCCCATACCGGAGCACTCGACAGTTCCTCCACGCCGCGGATCACCGCATGGTGTCCGTCCGTCCGCGCGTCGGCGCCCAGACGCACCATCTCCTCCACGAAGCGGAACCGCGCCTCGAAGACGTTTTCGGTGATCATCGACGTGCCGTCCGCCACCGCCGCGAGCCCGATGGCCATCGGCTGAAGATCGGTAGGGAAACCGGGGTACGGAAGTGTCGCGAAGTTGACCGCCCGCGGACGCTCCCTCTGGACCACGCGGAACCCGTCCACGAGCGGAGCCACTTCGGCGCCGGCTCCCCGCAGCTTGTCGAGCACGAGCGCGAGGTGCTTGGGATTGACTCCGCGCACGGTCAGATCCCCGCGCGTCATCGCCGCCGCGATCCCCCACGTCGCCGCCACGATGCGGTCACCGATGCAGCGATGACTCGTGGGCGAGAGCGCAGGAACGCCGGAGATCCGAAGAGTCGTGCTCCCGGCGCCCGTGATCCGGGCGCCCATCTGGACGAGCATGGTGCACAGGTCCACGATCTCCGGTTCACGCGCGGCATTGTCGATAGTGGTGTCGCCCTTTGCGAGGACAGCAGCCATGAGGATGTTCTCGGTGGCACCCACCGACGGGAAGGCCAGCCGGATCGTCGCGCCGTGCAGTTCGTCCGCCTCGGCAACGACGCAGCCGTGCTCGATGGTGCTGTGCGCCCCCAGCAGACGGAGACCGGACTGGTGCATGTCGAGAGGGCGGGAGCCGATCGCGTCTCCGCCCGGCAGGGCGACCACCGCGCGGCGGCATCTCGCGACCAAGGGTCCGAGGACACATACGGAGGCACGGAACTGCTTCACCGCAGCGAAGTCCGCGTGGTACGACGGCTGCGCGGGGGTCGTGATCCGTACTTCGTCACCGTCGAGTTCGACCTCGCAGCCGAGACCCCGCAGGACCTCCGCCATCAAGGGCACGTCGAGGATGTCTGGACAGTTCGTAATCGTCGTGGTGCCCTCGGCGAGAAGCGCGGCAGCCATCAGCTTGAGCACGCTGTTCTTGGCACCACCGACGACGACATCACCAACGAGCCGGTTTCCCCCGGTGACAAGAAAGCGTTCACTCACAGCGACACAGCCTAACGTCGTGTCTGTCTCTACAGCGGAACCGGTACCGTGGCGGCCATGGCAGTGCATCTCACCAGGATCTATACCCGTACCGGAGACGACGGTACGACGGGCCTCAGTGATTTTTCCCGGGTATCGAAGAACGACCCGCGATTGATCGCCTACGCCGATTGCGACGAGACGAACGCGGCGATCGGGGTGGTGCTCGCACTCGGTTCCGTCCCCGAGCGGCTCGTTCCCGTGCTGCAGCAGATCCAGAACGACCTGTTCGATGCGGGCGCCGATCTGTCGACGCCGATCGCGGAGAACCCGAAGTACCCGCCGCTGCGCATCACCGAGCCGTACATCGACCGGCTCGAGGCGTGGTGCGACGAATTCAACGAAGAGCTGGGACCGCTCGATTCGTTCATTCTTCCGGGCGGAACCCCGGCCGCGGCGCTCCTGCACACCGCTCGCACGGTGGCGCGCCGGGCGGAACGTTCGGCATGGGCTGCGGTGGACGCCGCACCCGAGACCACGACAGTCTTGCCGGCGAAGTACCTCAACCGTCTGTCGGATCTGTTGTTCATCCTCAGCAGGGTCACCAATCCGGAGGGCGACGTCCTGTGGAAGCCCGGAGCGGGCGCGTAGGTAGGTCGATCTAGTAGGGACGGCGGCGCTGCGAGCGTCCCGACGGCCTGGACTCCACCCAGGACAGGAACGCCGTCTTCGCGCCGCTGTCCAGAGCGATCTCGTAGGATCCGTCGCCGTCGACGATCTCGAGGATCACGATGTCCTCGGTCATGATGTCCGTCTCCGCTGCAGTGGCGTGCCGGCGCGAACGCACCTCGATGCCCTGGCGGGAAATCCGCGTATCCGGCCCGGGACGCAGACTCGAGAGCTTGTAGAAGGCGAGCGTCTCGTCGCCGTAACGAATGATCCCGTGGCGCCATCCGGCGCAGTCACTGCGCGGGAGAACCCTCAGAATCGCGGCAGTGCCCCCTCCCCGAAGGGAGAAGGCACGATAAACGAGAGCCGCGACGGCAACCGCAAGCAGAACCACAAGGATGATGAGAACAATCATTCCGAGTGACACTGCTTGTCGGCTCCGTCGCGGCTCTTCGTTGTGTATCCGACGATCAGGCCCGTTCGACGGCCCGCAGGCGGCCCTTGGCCGCTGCGACTGCCGCCTCGTCCTGACTTTCGGCCAGGGTCGACTTCGCTGCCTCGACGTCGATGTCTTCGGCAAGAACGGCCGCTTCGGCAAGAACCGTCACGGTCGTGGCGGTCACCGAGAGGAATCCGCCGTCGACTGCCATGACGATACGCTCCCCGTCGGCGGTCTTGACCGACACGACACCGCCCTCGACGAGCTGGCCGAGGACCGGCTCGTGTCCGGGCATGACGCCGATTTCGCCTTCGGTGGTCTGGGCGGTGACGAGAGTCGCCTCTCCCGACCAGACACGTTCCTCGACGGCAACGATGTCTACGCGCATCTCAGCCACGCCGGCCTACTTCCCGGAGATCTTCTTGGCCGCGGCCTCGACATCGTCGAGTCCACCGCAGCTGTTGAAGGCCTGCTCCGGAAGGTGGTCGAACTCGCCCTTGCAGACGCGGTCGAACGCCTCGATCGTGTCGCTGAGCGGCACGACCGAACCGGGCTGACCCGTGAACTTCTCGGCAACGATGAAGTTCTGGCCGAGGAACTTCTGGAGACGACGGGCACGGTTGACCGTGACCTTGTCCTCTTCGGAAAGCTCGTCCATACCGAGGATGGCGATGATGTCCTGCAGTTCCTTGTACTTCTGAAGGATCCGCTTGACCTCGTTGGCGACACGGAAGTGATCCGCGCCGACGATGCCGGGCTCGAGGATGCGCGAGGTCGACGTCAGCGGGTCCACAGCGGGGTAGATACCCATCTGCGAAATCGGACGCGAGAGCTCGGTGGTCGCATCGAGGTGCGCGAACGTCGTGGCCGGCGCCGGGTCGGTGTAGTCGTCGGCGGGAACGTAGATCGCCTGCAGCGAGGTGATCGAGCGACCACGCGTCGAGGTGATGCGCTCCTGGAGCTCACCCATCTCGTCGGCCAGCGTCGGCTGGTAACCCACGGCCGAAGGCATACGACCGAGAAGGGTCGACACCTCGGAACCGGCCTGGGTGAACCGGAAGATGTTGTCGATGAAGAGCAGCACGTCCTGGCCCTGCACATCGCGGAAGTACTCCGCCATGGTCAGTGCGGACAGGGCGACGCGCATACGCGTGCCCGGCGGCTCGTCCATCTGGCCGAAGACAAGGGCGGTGTCCTGGAGGACGCCCATCTCTTCCATCTCGAGGTGGAGGTCGGTGCCCTCACGGGTGCGCTCGCCGACGCCGGCGAACACCGACGTACCGGAGAACTCACGCGCGATACGGGTGATCATCTCCTGGATCAGAACGGTCTTGCCGACACCGGCACCACCGAACAGACCGATCTTGCCGCCCTTGACGTACGGGGTGAGCAGGTCGATGACCTTGATGCCGGTCTCGAGGATTTCGGTCTTGCCCTCGAGCTGGTCGAAGGCCGGGGGCTTGCGGTGGATGCCCCACTGCTCGCCGTCGCGACCCGTTCCGGGTGCATCGAGGCAGTCGCCCAGGGCGTTGAAGACGTGGCCCTTCACGACATCGCCGACCGGCACGGAGATCGGGCGACCGGTGTCGGTGACGGAGGTGCCGCGCACCAGACCGTCGGTGGGCTGCATCGAGATCGTGCGGACCAGGTTGTCACCCAGGTGCTGCGCGACCTCGAGGGTCAGGGTCTTCGCCACGGACGGCAGAGTGACCTCTGCGTGCAGGGCGTTGAACAGTTCGGGTACGGCGCCACGCGGGAACTCCACGTCGACGACGGCGCCGATGACGCGGACGACGCGCCCGGCAAGGGCCGACGCCGCACCGGCGTTTTTGTCGGTAACTGCTGCGGTCATTGTGGTTCAGTCACTTCCTGCACTCGAGGCGAGCGCACCGGCACCGCCGACGATCTCGCTGATTTCCTGGGTGATCTGGGCCTGGCGGGCCTGATTCGCCTGACGGCTGAGGGTGTTCACCAGATCCGTGGCATTGTCCGTCGCGGCCTTCATCGCGGTACGACGGGCAGCCGACTCGGAGGCCGCGGCCTCCAGCAGCGACGCGAAGATTCGCGTGCTGACGTACTTCGGCAGAAGCGCGGACAGCAGCGTCGACGCCTCGGGCTCGAAGTTGTAGTCGGCCGTGGGTCCCTCGGATACACGATGACCGTCGCTCAGCATATCCGAACCCAGTTCGATCTCGTCCTCGGTGACACTCACCTCGAGCGGCGCCATACGACGCACCTCGGGGATCTGGGTCAGCATGGACACGAACCGGGTGTAGACGATGTGCAGCTCGTCGACGCCCTCGATGGTGCCTTCGCCGTTGGGTGCAGGCACCTCGGAACCGGATCCGGCCATGAACAGCTCGACCAGGTGCCGGCTCGCCTTCGCAGCATCCGTGTAACGGGGTTCCTGCGAGAAGCCTGTCCAGGCACCCGCGACGGGACGCTCACGGAAGGTGTAGAACGACAGGCCCTTACCGCCCAGCACGTACAGCACAGGCTCTTTGCCCTCGCTGACGAGCAGCTGGCGCAGCTCCTCCGCCTCCTTCAAGACGTTGGAGTTGTAACCACCGGCCATACCGCGGTCGCTGGTCACGACCAGCACTGCCGCACGCTTCGGGTTCTCGCGCTCGTTGAGCAGGGGGTGATCCAGCGACGAGGACGCGCTGGCCAACTCCGAGAGGACCTTGGTGATCTCCTCGGCGTAGGGCTTCGATGCCGCCACTCGGGCCTGAGCCTTCGTGATGCGCGACGTCGCGATCAGTTCCTGCGCCTTGGTGATCTTCTTGGTCGAGTTGACCGACTTGATCCGCGAGCGCAGCTCACGCAAGTTCGCCATTCGTCGATCACACTCCCTTCACTGGACGCTGGGTCATGGCCGCCCCGTTCACTTGCGAACGGAGGTGCGCTTGACGGAGACCTGCTCCTGCGCCACTTCGTCGGCGCCGAGAGCCTCTGCTTCGGCCTCGTTCACGACGCGGCTGCCGTCGGAGGCGAGGAAGCCCTCCTTGAACTTGGCGGTCGCGGCGGTCAGTGCCTCGATCGACTCGTCGGTCAGGGCCTTGCCACCGGCGATCTGCTCGTAGACGCCCGAAGCGTTGCGATGCAGATCCTCGAGAAGCTCGGTCTCGAAACGACGGACGTCGCCGACGGGAACGGAGTCGAAGACACCCTCACCGGCAAGGTAGATCGAGATGATCTGGTCCTCGACGGCGATCGGCGAGTACTGATCCTGCTTGAGGAGCTCGACGAGTCGCTGTCCGCGCTCGAGCTGCGCCTTCGACGCGGCATCGAGATCGGAAGCGAAGGTCGCGAATGCCTCGAGCTCGCGGTACTGAGCAAGTTCCAGACGCAGGGAGCCGGAGACCTTCTTCATGCCCTTGGTCTGCGCGGCGCCACCGACTCGGGAGACCGAGATACCGACGTTGATCGCGGGACGGACGCCCTTGTTGAAGAGGTCCGACTCGAGGAAGACCTGACCGTCGGTGATGGAGATGACGTTGGTCGGGATGTAGGCCGAGACGTCGTTCGCCTTGGTCTCGATGATCGGCAGTGCCGTCAGCGAGCCGCCACCGAGCGCGTCGGACAGCTTGGCCGAACGCTCCAGCAGACGCGAGTGCAGGTAGAAGACGTCACCGGGGTATGCCTCACGTCCCGGCGGGCGACGCAGCAGCAGCGAGATGGCACGGTATGCCTCGGCCTGCTTGGTCAGGTCGTCGAACACGATGAGGACGTGCTTGCCCTGGTACATCCAGTGCTGGCCGAGGGCCGAACCGGTGTACGGGGCGAGCCACTTGAAGCCGGCGGAGTCGGAGGCCGGAGCTGCGACGATGGTGGTGTACTCCATCGCGCCGTTCTCCTCGAGGGCCTGCTTGACGCCCGCGATGGTGGAGCCCTTCTGGCCGATCGCGACGTAGATGCAGCGCACCTGCTTCGACGCGTCGCCGGACTCCCAGTTGGCCTTCTGGTTCAGGATCGCGTCGATGCAGACCGCGGTCTTGCCGGTCTTGCGGTCGCCGATCACGAGCTGGCGCTGGCCACGCCCGATCGGGGTCATCGCGTCGATGGCCTTGATGCCCGTCTGGAGCGGCTCCTCGACCGGCTGGCGCTCCAGCACGGAAGCGGCCTGCAGCTCGAGCGCACGGGTCTCGTCGGCTTCGATGTCGCCGAGGCCGTCGATCGGCTGACCGAGCGGGTTCACGACGCGTCCGAGGAAGTTGTCGCTGACCGGGACGGACAGAACGTCGCCGGTCCGCTTTACTTCCTGGCCTTCCTGGATGGACTGGAAGTCGCCCAGGATCACGGCACCGATTTCGGTGGCTTCGAGGTTGAGGGCCACGCCCAGAACGCCGCCGGGGAATTCCAGCAGCTCGTTGGACATCGCCGACGGGAGGCCGCTGATGTGCGCGATGCCGTCACTGGTGTCGACGACCACGCCGACCTCTTCGCGGGAGGCCTCCGGGGAGTAGCTCGCGGTGTAATTGTCAATCGCGCTACGGATCTCGTCGGAGGAGATCGTCAGCTCCGCCATGTTCTTCCTGCTCTCGGTATCAGGTCTTCGGAAAGATCTATGTGTGTGTTCGGAAGTGGACTACGTGAGGCTCTTGCGCACTGCCGCGAGTCGACCCGCAGCACTGCCGTCGATGACCTCGTCGCCCACCCGGACGACCAATCCACTGAGAAGCTCGGGATCGACCTCGACGTGCACCGTCACAGGCTTCCCGTAGATACGGCCCAGGGTAGCGGCGAGCCGCTCTTCCTGCGTCGCATCGAGGGGTGCCGCGCTTCGGACGTGCGCAACGGCACGATCGCGCTGTGTTGCGGCGAGCGCCGACAGTTCGTCGAGCGTCTCGGCCGGCGGCTTGCGGAGCCGACCGACGGCATGAACCGCCAACGCTTCGGTGATCGCGGTCACCTTGCCGTAGAGCAGACGCGACAGCAGCTCCCGCTTGGCCGTAACCGTGGTGCTGCGGTCGGAAAGTGTCCGCTCGAGGTCCGGGTTACCGGCCACGATGCGTCCGAGGCGGAAAAGCTCGTCCTCGACGGTGTCGAGCTGGTTCTGCTCCGCTGCCGCCTTCAGCAACGCCTCACGACCGAGCTGGACGAGAGAGTTGGTCAGGTCGGACTGTGCCGACCAGTCCTGCCCCGCCGCGGCTTTGACGGTCGCGAGGGTCGAGGCCGAAACCTTCCCCCCGAAGACCTGCTCGGCCAGCGTCACCCGAACGGCGACCGGGGCCGAGGCGTCTGCCAGCGCGCTCCGGAGAGCCCGCTGGTTGTCGAGCGCCTCGACCACCGAGAACAGTTCGGAACCGGCCTGAGCCGCAGCGGCAGTCGCGGCACCCGAGCCCAGGGCGGACTGCAACGCGGAACGCGTATGAGCGAGTGCCTCACGGCTTGCTGCGTACATGGTGCTCACTTTCCGGATGCAGAGTCAGCGCTGAGGGAGTCGAGTTCGTCGAGGAATCGATCGATCGAGCCGGCACGCTTCACATCGTCGGCGAGTGTCTCGCCGATGATCTTCTCGGCGAGATCCACCGAGCTACGTCCGAGATCGGTGCGCAGTTCGGCCACGATCTGCTGGCGCTGGGCCTGCAGCTGGTTGTGACCTGCAGCGACGATGCGGTCGCTCTCTTCCTGAGCCTGTGCCTTCATGTCGGCGATGATCTGCTGGCCCTGCGTACGGGCCTCTTCACGGATCTGCGCCGCCTCGGTACGGGCTTCGGCGAGCTGGGCACGATACTGCTCGAGCGCGGCCGCAGCCTCTGCCTGAGCTTCCTCTGCCTTCTTGATGCCGCCTTCGATCAGCTCCGAACGCTCGTCGAGAACCTTCTGGAACATCGGAAGTACGAACTTCCAGAAGACGATGCCGACGATGATCAGGGCGACGAGCGACCAAACGATGTCGTATGTCGCGGGCAGCAGGGGATTGGGTGTCTCCCCCTCCGCTGCCGCGAGAATCAGGATGCTGTCAGCCATGGTTGTCGTCGAATCAGAAGATGAAGCCGGCGACGATACCGATCAGCGCCAGTGCCTCGGTGAATGCGATACCGAGGAACATGGTGGTACGCAGCTGACCGGCCATCTCGGGCTGACGAGCCATGCCCTCGATCGCCTTACCGACGACGATGCCGATGCCGATGCCGGGGCCGATCGCAGCGAGGCCGTAGCCGACCGCGCCGAGACCCTTCAAGGTGGTCTCCGACTGGGCGAGGACGTCTGCTGCCTGAAGCGCAACGCTCATTGGTGTTCCATTCCCTTTCTTGTGGCCCGGCCCCGGGGATCGGCGACCGAGTCAGTCTGTGTGTAGAGATGTAGGTCGTGCAGTTCGGGGAGCTAATGCTCTTCGGCGTGCAGCGCCAGATCGATGTACACCGCTGTGAGCAGCGCGAAAATGTAGGCCTGCAGGACGATCACCAGAAGCTCGAAGAAGGTGAACGCGACTCCGCCGATGAGCGAACCGATACCGAAGAACCTCATGATGCCGTCGGAGTCGAAGAAGAAGAACTGCGTGGCGCTGAAGAACAGCACCAGCATGATATGTCCGGCCAGCATGTTCGCCATGAGACGAATGGTGAGGGTGAACGGCCGCAGCAGGAATGTCGAGACGAACTCGATCGGGATCACCAGAAGGTGAAGTGCCGGCGGCAGGTTCGGGATGACGACGCTGCTCTTGACGTAGCGGAAGAATCCGTACTTCTTGATACCTACGTAGTTGAAGACGATGTAGGCGAGCGCAGCGAGAACGATCGGCATGCCGATTCGCGCATTCGACGAGATGTTGAGGAAGGGGATGATCGAGGTCAGGTTGAGCCCGACCACCAAGAAGAAGATGGTGACGATCACCGGCAGGAACCGGCGCCCCTGCTCTTTGCCGAGGATGTCCTCGGCAATGTGGATACGAACAAAGTCGAGCATGATCTCGGCGACGTTCTGCACGCCTCGCGGCACGATCTTCGGACTCCGCATGGCGAAGAAGAAGAAGACTGCGACGAGCAGTGCAACGACGACGCGGATAAGCATCAGTCGATCCATCTCGAAGGGGGTGCCCTCGAAGAGGATTGGCGGTGGGAAAAAATCAGCAAGTGACGGCGCGTGGAATTCTCCGGCTGCCAAGGTGGTGACGCTCAGCGCTCTCTCCCGTAGTCGGCCGCAGGCATTGCCGTCTGCGGTTCGATCGGACATTGACGATCCAACAAGTCGACCAGGTCGGCTCGCGTATTCGCCAGTGTTCCGAACCGCCGTAGCGGTCCCGCGTCCTGCCGGTGTCGGCGACTCTCGTCGACTCGGCGGTCATTGAACACGACCGCCTATGAAGTCACAACCGCGTGCTCGGCCAAGGGCCCTCGCGTGCAGTGTCACCTTCGTGAAAACCACACTACCAACTGCTCTACGACAGTACGTAGGTGGGTACCCTACCCGCGAGTAATTGACACACGTATCTACTACTGGTCGTCGTTTCCGCTGTCGGCGGACGGCTTCGGGTCGACGTAGAGCGCGCGCTGGGACACCACGCCGTACGTTTCCGCACCGAGCACGATCACCAACGCCAGCACGATCGTCAGGACGAGCGCGTTCCGGTTGTAGAAGTCCAGCGGATCGAGCGTCGCCATCACCACGATGGCGAGGATGAGCTTGAGTAGCCACGTTCCGAGCAGTACCGCGCCTGCGGTCATCGCCGGGAGTTTCGCGGTCAGCAGCACGCCGAGCGCGGTGAACAGGATGAACCCGCCACCAACGGCCGCACCGATCAGCGCTCCCCACAGGCCGGGCGTTCCCGCGACGAGCACGGACACGATCGACGCCACGACGGCCAGCGCAAGCAGTCCGAGTGCGCCGTACCGGACGGCCGCGCGCATGGGTGCCGACGCGTCGGGCAGGGTGGGCAGAGAGTGTTCGGGTTCGGGAAGATCCGGGGAGGTCACAGTAATCGAGCCTAACGGACCCGGCGGAAGCGCTTCGGTGGTGCATCCCCGTCACCGTCGTGATGCCGGAGCGATGGGACGGCGGTCACCACGAGCGCGAACAACAGGCCCGCGGCGGTCATCAGCACGACCACCCTGCGGTCGAGCAGCGACGAGCCCACGGCTCCGAAGGCCAGGACTCCGACCCACAAGTAGAGGAGCAGCACCACCCGCCGGTGCGAATGGCCGATCTGCAACAGCCGGTGATGCAGGTGCATCTTGTCCGGGCTGAACGGGCTCACGCCGGCGCGCGTGCGCCGGACGATCGCGAGGAGCAGGTCGAGAATCGGGATGAACATGACAGCGCCGATCAGGATGAGCGGCGACAGGAGACCGAGAAGATCGCGGGAACCATAGGCACTGAGGGGAATTCGACCCGACGCGCTGGTCGAGATGGCCGCGAGCATCAGGCCGATCAACATCGAGCCCGAGTCCCCCATGAAGATCTTCGCGGGCTGGAAATTGTACGGCAGGAACCCCAGGCACGCCCCCGCCAGCGCGGCCGCGATCAGCGCCGGAGGGTACGCCGAGACGTCACCGCCCTGATCGAGCAACAGTCCCACCGAGAACACACAGATCGCCACCGCGGCGATCAGTCCGAGACCGGCTGCGAGACCGTCGAGGCCGTCGACGAAGTTCATCGCGTTGATCATCACGGCGGCCACCGCGACCGTGATGAGTCCCCCTTGCAGCTGGTCGAGCACGAGCGTGGAACCGCTGAAGGGGTCGTAGATCACGATCCAGCTCACGCCCATCACCACCAGCACCCCGGCAGCGGTCACCTGCCCCACGAACTTGGTGAGGGCGTCGAGCCCCCACCGGTCGTCGATGATGCCCACGAGCACGATGATCGACGCCGCCACCAGCGCGGCACCCATCTCGGTGGTGTACTCGAAACCTCTGGTCAAGGCCGGCAGATGCTGCGCGAAGACGATGCCCGCCACGAGTCCGATGTACATCCCGACGCCGCCCAGACGCGGCGTCGGAGTGACGTGCACGTCACGATCGCGAGGGATCGCCACCGCACCGAACTTGATCGCGAGTATCCGGACCACTCCGGTGGCGAGAAAGGTCACCACCGCAGAGGTGAGAAGCACCAGAAGCAGTTCCCTGATGGGTACGCCCGCGCCACGTCCCGCCTGCGCGAGCAGTACGACCGAGTCGGCTGAAGTCACGTGCTCCGTTCCTCCGCCCGCTACTCCCCGCCGGAGCGCAGGCGTTCGGGATCATCGCCGAGAACCTCGGCGACCTCCTCGGCCGACACCGCGCCTTCGCGCAGGATCCGGGGGCGGTCACCGGTGAGATCGACGATCGTCGACGCGACGCCGTGTTCGGCCGGTCCACCGTCGAGATACACCCCGACGGATTCCCCGAGCTGTTCACGCGCCTGACCGGCGTCGGTGGCGGGCGGGCGGCCGGAAATGTTGGCGCTCGACACTGCGAGCGGTCCGACCTCGCGCAGCAACTCGAGGATCACCGGGTGCAGTGGCATGCGCAGCATCACCGTACCGCGGGTGTCGCCGAGATCCCACGCGAGCGAGGGTGCCTGATGCACCACCAGGCTGAGGCCGCCGGGCCAGAACGCACGGATGAGTTCACGCGCTTCGGGGCGCACGGTGCTGACGAGGCCGTCGATCGTCGTCCACGATCCGACGAGGATGGGCACCGGCATGTCCCGTCCGCGTCCCTTCGCCCTCAGCAACGCGGAGACAGCGGAACTGTCGAATGCGTCGGCTGCGAGCCCGTACACCGTGTCGGTGGGCACGACGACGAGGCGTCCCGCCTTGAGCGCGCCCCGCGCCGCGTTCAATCCTGCGGCGCGCGAATCTGGTTTGTTGCAGTCGTACACGGTGCTCACGCACTCATCCTTCCACTAGCGCTCGAGTATTCCGTCGCGGGGTTCGGCGCCCGGGCTAACCACCAGCCGAGGAACGGACTGCCGCACGACTCGCTTCGACGTCGGTCGGCACCCGGTGCGCGACCACGAATCGGGGCTTACCCGCCAGGTCGTAATGCTCGACGACGTCGTCGAAGACGCGGCGCTGTGCGAACAGCTCGGCGACGAGCATGCCGTTGGTGTCGTCGTGTTCCACCGCCGCCGCTCCCCCGATTCGCAACCAGCGCGCGATGTTCGAGATCATCGGTTTGATGACGGACAGCCCGTCCGGGCCGCCGAACAACGCAGAATGCGGGTCGTGCTCGGCGACTTCGGGCTCGAGGACGGTTCCCTCGGGGATGTACGGCGGGTTGGACACCACAATGTCGACAGCGCCCTCGAGCGCGACGAGCAGGGTGCGGTCGGTCACGTCACCCTGGTGCAGCACGATCGGCGTGTCGCCGTCGTTCGCACGGGTCTCGGCGTTCTGCCGCGCCCAGGCGAGCGCCCGCGGTTCGAGTTCCACAGCGTGCACGACGGCATCCGGCCGGGCATGGGCAATGGCGAGCGCGAGCGCGCCCGATCCCGTACACAGATCGAGCACGACGGGATTGCGGCGTCCGTGGCGTTCGAGAAATGCCAGCGCCCAACCGAGAAGCAGTTCCGTCTCGGGCCGGGGCACGAACACGCCGGGCCCGACGGCGAGGTCGATCTCGCCCATCGGCGACGTGCCGAGGATGTATTGGAGGGGAATGCGCTTGGCGCGCTGGTCCACCATCGCGCGGTAGGCCTCGATCATGGCCGAATCGACGAGGGGCACGAGCCCGAGCCGGCCTCGCTCGATTCCGAGCAGGTGCGCGGCAAGCAGTTCGGCGTCGACACGCGGGCTCGCGACACCCGCTTCCTCGAGCACCGACGCTGCTTCGATGATGGCCAGGCGCAGGGGTTGACGACTCACGCAGTACAGCGTGCCATGCCCACGGCCGCTCCGATGCCACGAGGTCCCCCAGGCATACCTCGCACAGGGGACTCGCCACCGACGCGGCGGGGCACGCGCTTATTCGGCGGCGAGCCGGGCCTGCCGGTCGGCGGCCGCGAGCGCGTCGAGAAGCGCATCCATGTCTCCGTCGAGCACAGCGTCGAGATTGTGCGCCTTGTAGCCGATGCGGTGGTCGGTGATGCGGTTCTCGGGGTAGTTGTAGGTCCGGATGCGCTCGGAGCGGTCGACGGTGCGCACCTGGCTCGCACGGCCCGCCGAGGCCTCCGCGTCCGCTGCTTCTTCGGCTGCGGCCTGCAGACGCGCGGCGAGAACCTGCATCGCACGGGCCTTGTTCTGCAACTGCGACCGCTCGTTCTGACACGTGACGACGATCCCCGTCGGCAGGTGGGTGATCCGGACGGCGGAGTCGGTCGTATTGACGCCCTGCCCACCCTTGCCGGACGAGCGGTACACGTCGATGCGCAGATCGCCCTCGTCGATCTGCACCTCTTCCACCTCGTCGGGTTCGGGATAGACGAAGACGCCGGCCGCGGAGGTGTGCACGCGGCCCTGCGATTCGGTCACCGGGACGCGCTGCACCCGGTGCACCCCACCCTCGAACTTGAGCCGCGACCATACGCCGTCCCGGACGTCGGTCTTCGACTTGATGGACAGGGTGACGTCCTTGTAGCCGCCGAGATCCGAATAGGTCGCGCCGAGGACTTCCACACGCCAGCCGGAGTTCTCGGCGTTGCGGGTGTACATGCGCGCGAGATCGGCCGCGAACAGGGCGGACTCCTCGCCGCCCTCCCCGGACTTCACTTCGAGCACCACGTCGTCCCCGTCGTGCGGATCGCGGGGCGCGAGGAGATCGGTGAGCGTGCGGTCGAGTTCGGCGACCTGCTCTTCGAGCTTGTTCACCTCGTCGGCGAAGGCGGAGTCGTCGGCGGCCAGTTCGCGAGCGGCTCCGAGGTCGTCGCGTGCGGCGGTCAGTTTGGTGTACGTGGCCATGACCGGGGCGAGCTCGGCGAACCGCTTTCCTACCCTGCGCGCAATCGACGGATCGTTGTGCAGCGCCGGGTCGGACAATTGCTGTTCCAGACCCGCGTATTCGGCCAGGATGTCGTCGATGGCCGACGGCTTGGTCTGCCCCGCCATGGGTCGCTCCGCTCTGTGATGCTGTGTGCTTCGATGCCGTGCGCCTGCTTCGGTGTTGCGGCGCTCGACGCGTGTGTATCGAGGGGTGCCCGGCCGCGCCGGTACACCGGTGGAACAAAAAAGCCGACGCCCGGCCTGTGACGAAGACAGAACCGGGCGTCGGCGTGACAGCTAGCTGTCGGCGTCGGCCTTCTTGGAAGGACGCTTGCCGTAGCGAGCCTCGAAGCGGGCGACGCGGCCGCCGGTGTCGAGGATCTTCTGCTTGCCGGTGTAGAACGGGTGGCACTTGGAGCAGACTTCGACGGTGATCCGTCCCGACTCCTTGGTGCTGTGCGTTTCGAACGTGTTGCCGCAACCGCAGACGACGGTTGTCGCCACGTAGTTGGGGTGGATTCCTGCCTTCATGGTGTCCCTTTCGTGGCCGCCGGGTCGCCTTCGCGGATCGAAGACGTGAACCGGAGCCGGACTGAGCCGTTCGATTATGCCAAACACCTGGCCCCGGGAAAAATTCCCGGGCCCCGATGTCAGTCTTCCAGAGCTCCCGGGGCGGTCTTCGCGACCGTCATCAGGAACTCGATGTTCGTCTTGGACTTCTTGAGCCGATCGATGAGCACATCGATCGCCTGATGAGAGTCCAGGCCGGAGAGCACGCGGCGCAGCTTGTGCACGACCGCGAACTCGTCGGGGCTCATGAGGAGCTCGTCCTTACGAGTGCCCGACGGATTGACGTCCACCGCCGGGAACACGCGACGCTCGGCGATCTTGCGATCGAGCTTGAGCTCGGCGTTACCCGTGCCCTTGAACTCCTCGAAGATCACAGTGTCGCCCGTGGAGCCGGTCTCCACCATCGCGGTGGCGATGATGGTGAGCGATCCGCCGTTCTCGATGTTGCGTGCCGCGCCCAGGAACCGCTTCGGCGGGTACAGCGCGGTCGAGTCGACACCACCCGACAGGATGCGTCCCGACGCCGGCGACGAGTTGTTGTACGCGCGGCCGAGGCGAGTGATCGAGTCGAGCAGCACGACGACGTCGCGTCCCATCTCGACGAGGCGCTTGGCGCGCTCGATCGCGAGTTCGGCCACGGACGTGTGGTCTGACGGCGGACGGTCGAAGGTCGAGGAGATGACCTCGCCCTTCACCGAACGCTGCATGTCGGTGACCTCTTCGGGACGCTCGTCGACCAGCACCACCATGAGGTAGCACTCGGGGTTGTTGACGGCGATCGCGTTGGCGATGTCCTGCAGGACCGTCGTCTTACCGGCCTTGGGCGGCGAGACGATGAGCGCGCGCTGTCCCTTGCCGATCGGCATGACCAGGTCGATCACACGAGTGGTCAGGATGTTCTGCTGCGTTTCGAGGCGCAGTCGCTCGTTCGGGTACAGCGGCGTGAGCTTGTTGAACTCGGGACGGCGCTTGGCCGCCTCGACGTCCCCACCGTTGACCGTGTCCAGACGCACGAGCGGATTGAACTTCTGGCGCTGGCTGCCGGCCTGCTCACCCTCGCGGGGCACACGCACGGCACCGGTGATGGCGTCGCCGCGGCGCAGGCCGTTCTTCCGCACCATGTTCATCGACACGTAGACGTCGTTGGGGCCGGCCAGGTAACCGGAGGTCCGGACGAACGCGTAGTTGTCGAGCACGTCGAGGATGCCCGCGACGGGCTGGAGCACGTCGTCCTCGCGGATCTCGGGCTCACGATCGGCACTGCCGCCGCCCTCGCCGCGCTCGCGTCCGCGACGGCGCTCGCGGAAGCGACGTCCACGACGGCCCCGGCCGCCTTCCTCGTCGTCGCCCGCCCGGTTGTCCTGGCGCGGACCGTTGTTGCCGTCGCCCTGGCTGCGATCACCCTGGTCACGGTCGTTCCGGTCACGGTCCTGATGGCGATCGTTCCGGTTGCGGTCACCCTGGTTGCGGTCGCCCTGGTTGCGGTCGCCCTGGTTGCGGTCGCCCTGGTTGCGGTCGCCCTGGTTGCGATCGCCCTGGTTGCGGTCACCCTGGTTGCGATCGCCCTGGTTGCGGTCACCCTGGTTGCGTTCGCGCCGGTTACCACCGTCACCCTCGGAGCGGTCCTGCGACTTGTCACGAGAATGACCGTCGCCGCGCTCCTGAGAGTCGCGGTCGTTGCCTTCGGACGCCGGTGCGCCGGCATCGGTCTGACCCTGGTCGGTCTGATCCGCGCCGCGACGGCCGCGTCGGCCGCGTCCACGTCGGGGTCCGTCGGATTCGCCTTCGGAATCTGCACCGGTCTCGGCGTTGCGTTCCGGCTTCGTGTCGGTGGCGACAGCGCCGGTGTCGGCAGGCTTGTCGCCCGCAGGCTCGGTGCCGGCGACCGGAGTCACGGCAGCATCATCCTGCGCGGCGGCGCGAGCACGGCGAGCACGCGCGGGGCGAGCCGAGGCTTCGTCGGAAGTCTCGGTCGCGGGCTGTGCTGCAGCGGGGGCGGGCTTGGCGCCTGCGCCCTGCCGCTCCTTGATCGCAGCGATGAGATCGCCCTTGCGCATCCCCGAGGTTCCCTTGATACCGAGTTCGGCGGCGAGAGTCCGCAACTCGGCGAGCACCATGCCCGACAGGCCCGTGCCGCGCCGACCGGCGCGAACCGGAGACTGTGCGGAATCTCCGGCCGGACCTCCGGCAGACTCGGTGGTGTCGGGAGCGGATGTGGCGATCAGGTCCGTATCTGTCACGGAGATCCTTTCCTTCCCTCGTTGCTCTACACAGAGCCGAGGGTTCGTTCCGCAGATCAGTTCCTGGCACTGAGCTGGGATTGCCGTACGAGTTCATGAATCGAACGGTCGGCACGTCCGCCACCACACCGATCCGGTGGGTGCGGCCTGGCCCTCCCCCTGAATCGGGAGCAGGTGAGGATAGACCCGGGATCGACGCCCCATGGAGCTGGAGTGAGTGTCCTGGAGAATCCGGCGACTTCGGACGCACGACGTGCGGACTTCCCACAGGATAGCGACGAACTGGACGCAGGGCAAGAATCGACGCGCACGCACAGCGGTGTGCGATGTGACACGAACCGCGTCAGTCGACCTGCACTCCCTCGGCCACATCGAGAGGAAGGACAGTGAGATCGTCCGCCTCCGCCGCAGCCCGCAATTCGTCGGGGAACGGCTCTGTGGTCAGCGCGAGCACAGTGGGGCCGGCACCCGAGACCATGGCGGGAATCCCGGCAGCGCGCAGCGTGGTCACCCACTTGGTGGTCAGCGGCAGGGCGGGAGCGCGCTGGGCTTGGTGCAGAAGATCCTCGGTGGCCGCCATGAGCAGATCCGGCCGCTCGGTCAGGGCGACCACCGCCAGGGCAGCGCGGCTCACGTTGAACGCCGCGTCGCGGTGCGGGACGAGCGCAGGCAGCAGCCCGCGCGTGTGCGCGGTCGACGAGCGAACCGACGGCACCAGGGCGACGGCCTTGATGCCGGGGTGCACGCTCAGCGACACCGCGCGGAACCGCCGCTGTTCGCAGCCGTTGTCCAGCTCACTCCACGAGACGACCGCACCACCGAGCACACTCGCCGACGCATTGTCGGGATGCCCCTCGAACTCGGAGGCGAGCTGGACGAGCTGAGCGTCGTCGAGCACCCGCTCGGGCGCGACTCTGCGCACCAGACCGTTGGCGGCGGCGAGTCCGCCGACCGCAGCCGATGCCGACGACCCCAGGCCACGAGAGTGAGGAATCACATTGCGGCACACCACGTCGAGGCCGTCGGCCCAGATGCCCGCCGCTTCGAGACCGCGCTCGACGGCGCGAACCACGAGGTGCGACGGGCCCCACGGGACCTCTTGGGCGCCTTCCCCTTCGACGCGCACGTCGAGACCGGAACCGGTTGTGGTCACGGTGATCTCGTCGTAGAGCCCGAGCGCGAGGCCGAGGCAGTCGAAGCCGGCCCCCAGGTTCGCACTCGAAGCGGGAACCCGGGCGGTCACCGAGATCCCTACGGGCAGCGTTTGCGTCATGTTCTGATTCCCAACAGAGGAAGGCGTGGCGGTCAACTCAGACCAACTCGAGCGCCGACGCCACTGCGACGGGATCGACCGAAATCGGCTCGACGACGGGAACGTCGCGCAGCGCGGTGTCCGGATCCTTGAGGCCGTTGCCCGTCACCGTGCACACCACCCGCAGTCCGCGCGGCAGCCATCCGTCCTTGGAGGCCGCGAGCAAGCCGGCGATCGATGCTGCCGAGGCGGGCTCGACGAAGATCGACTCGGACTTCGCGAGCAGGTGGTAGGCCTCGAGGATCTCCTCGTCCGTGGCCGCGCGGAACGCGCCGTCGGACTCGTCCTTCGCGGTGACCGCACCGTTCCACGACGCGGGTGCACCGATCCGGATGGCTGTGGCGATCGTCTCGGGCTCCTTCACCGGGTGCCCGAGCACGAGCGGGGCGGCACCGGCTGCCTGGACACCGAGCATCCGGGGCTTGCGCGAGCTCAGGCCGTCCGCGAAGTACTCGGAGTAGCCCTTCCAGTACGCGGTGATGTTGCCGGCGTTGCCCACGGGCAGCACGTGCACGTCGGGTGCGTCGCCGAGTGCGTCGACGATCTCGAACGCCGCGGTCTTCTGGCCCTCGATACGAACCGGGTTGACGGAGTTGACGAGCCCGATCGTCGGGAACTCGGCGGTGGTCTTGCGGGCGAGTTCGAGGCAGTCGTCGAAATTACCCTCGACCTGAACGATCTTCGCGCCGTGCATGACCGCCTGTGCGAGCTTACCCATGGCGATCTTGCCCTGGGGCACGAGCACCGCGCAGCCGATCCCGGCGCGCGACGCGTACGCCGCCGCCGACGCCGACGTGTTGCCGGTGGACGCACACAGCACCGCCTGCTTGCCGGTCGCGAGTGCTTCGGTGACGGCCATCGTCATGCCGCGGTCCTTGAACGACCCCGTGGGGTTGAGGCCCTCGACCTTGATGTAGACGTCGCACCCGGTGATCTCCGACAACCGGGGGGCCGGGAGCAGCGGCGTACCGCCCTCGCACAGCGTCACCGTCTTCCAGCCGTCACCGATCGGGAGGCGACTGCGGTACGCCTCGATCAGCCCGGGCCACGGGGTGTGCACGGGAGCAGTGTTTTTTTCGGCCGCACTCATTCGGCGGATCCCTCCAGTCTCAGGACGCTGGTCACAGCAATAACGGATTCGAGCTTGTCGAGCGCGGCGACGGTGTCCGCCAGCGCCCGATCGGTGGCGCGGTGCGTGAGCACCACCAGGCGGGCGCTTTCTGCGGCACCCTCCTGTCGCACAGCGGAGATGCTGACGCCGCGGTTCGCGAACTCCGCAGCGACGGCCGAGAGCACACCGGCACGGTCGGCGACCTGCAGATTCACGTAGTACCGCGTCACGATGTCGCTCATCGGGGCGATATCGAGCTTCGCGTATCGGGACTCGCGCGGTCCGCGGCCGCCCTGCACACGGTTCCGGGCCGCCATCACGACGTCGCCCATCACTGCGGACGCGGTCGGGGCGCCGCCCGCTCCCTGGCCGTAGAACATGAGCCGTCCCGCGGACTGGGCCTCGACGACAACCGCGTTGAACGCACCGCTCACCGTCGACAGGGGATGCTCGCGCGGTACGAGGGCCGGGTACACCCGCGCCGAGACGCGGTCCTTGCCGTCGGGATCGGAGACCCGTTCGCAGAGTGCGAGCAGTTTGATGGTGCAGTTCAGGGCACGGGCCGAAGTGAGGTCCGCTGCCGTGATGTCCGAGATACCTTCGCGGTACACGTCGCTGGCGGTCACCCTCGTGTGGAAGGCGATCGACGCGAGAATCGCGGCCTTGGCCGCGGCGTCGTAGCCCTCGACGTCGGCGGTGGGGTCCGCTTCGGCGTACCCGAGGCGGCCGGCCTCGGCGAGTGTCTCGGCGTAGTCGGCGCCAGTGTCGTCCATCGCGGAGAGGATGAAGTTGGTGGTGCCGTTGACGATGCCGACGACGCGGTCGACCCGGTCACCCGCGAGCGACTGGGTCAGAGGACGGATGACGGGGATCGCACCGGCCACCGCGGCCTCGAAGTAGAGATCGACGTTGTGCGACTCGGCGGCTTCGGCGAGTTCACCCGTGTACGCGGCGAGCAGCGCCTTGTTGGCGGTGACGACCGACTTACCGGCGTCGAGTGCCGCACGCACCAGAGTGCGGGGCAGTTCGATTCCGCCGATCAGTTCGACGACGATGTCGACGTCGTCGCGGGTGATCAACGCCTCGGCGTCGGTGGTGAGAAGTTCCGCCGGCACGCCCCGGTCGTAGGAGAGATCCCGCACCGCGATCCCGCGCAGTTCGAGCGGGGCGCCGATGCGCTCACGGAGGTCCGAAGCATCATCACGGATGATCCGCACGACCTCGGCTCCTACCGTGCCGTGGCCGAGCACCGCTACACCGACGGGGCGCTGCCCCGGTGCATCGGTCACCGTTGAGTTGGTCACTCCGTAACCTCCAAGCTGAGCAGATCTTCGACGGTTTCCCGACGTAGCAGGACACGCGAGACGCCGTCCTTGACAGCCACGACGGCGGGACGAGGCAGCAGGTTGTACCTGCTGGACATCGAGTAGCAGTATGCACCCGTCGCCGCTACCGCCAGTAAATCACCGGCGCCCACGTCGGACGGCATCCACGCGTCGCGAATCACGATGTCACCGCTCTCACAGTGCTTGCCCACGACGCGGGCGACGACCGGTTCCGCGTCGCTGACCCGCGAGACGAGCCGCGACTCGTACTCGGCCTGGTAGAGCGAGGTGCGGATGTTGTCGCTCATGCCGCCGTCGACGCTGATGTAGCGGCGGGTATGGCCCGTCCCCACTCCGACGTCCTTGACGGTGCCCACCTCGTACAGGGTCACGGTGCCGGGTCCGGCGATCGCGCGTCCGGGTTCCACGGCGATCGTGGGTTCGGGCAGGCCGACGAGGGCCGACTCGTTGCGCACGATGTCGGTGAGCTTCGCGGCGAGGTCCGCGACCGGCGGCGGGTCGTCGCTCGGGATGTACGAGATGCCGAGGCCACCGCCGAGATCGACGATGCTCATCTGCGCCGTCCGGTCGAGTCCGAACTCGGCGACGGCGTCGCGCAGCAGTCCGATCACGCGATGCGCGGCCAGTTCGAATCCGTCGACGTCGAAGATCTGCGAGCCGATGTGGCTGTGCAGCCCGACGAGCCGGAGGTTGCCGGTGGCGAACACGCGGCGGATGGCGGCCATGGCCGCGCCACCGGCGAGCGACAGACCGAACTTCTGGTCTTCGTGCGCCGTGGAGATGAATTCGTGGGTGTGTGCCTCGACACCGACGGTGACCCGGATGAGGACGTCCTGCACGACACCCAGCTCACCGGCGATCTCGTCGAGGCGGTCGATCTCGGCCATCGAGTCGAGCACGATGTGCCCGACACCGGCGCTCACGGCGCTGCGCAGTTCGTGCACGGACTTGTTGTTGCCGTGCATGGCGATCTTGTCGGCGGGGAAGCCGGCGTGCAGCGCGACCGCGAGTTCGCCGCCGGACGCCACGTCGAGCGACAACCCCTCCTGGTGGACCCACCGCGCGATCTCGGTGCACAGGAATGCCTTCGACGCGTAATGCACCCGTGCAGTCGGGCCGAACGCCTCGGCTATCTCGCGGCACCGCGACCGGAAGTCGTCTTCGTCGACGACGAACAGCGGCGTGCCGTACTTCTCGGCGAGGTCGGTGACCGGCACTCCCGCGATCTGCAGGACACCGTCGTCGCCGCGACTCGCGTTGCGGGGCCACACGTGCGCATGGAGATTGTTGAGTTCACCCGCGTCGCGGGGGCGTTCCGCGATGGTCGGGGCGTGGGGAATCTCTGCGTGCCGGGGCCCGGCCGGGTGCGCGTTCACATCCGCTCCGGAGCGGAGACGCCGAGCAGTCCGAGGCCGTTGCCGAGCACCTGGCGGGCGGCGGCACACAGTGCCAGGCGCGCGGTGTGCAGGGCGCCGGGTTCTTCGTCGCCCTGGGGCAGGATGCGGCAGGCGTCGTAGAACCGGTGGTAGGTGCCGGCGAGTTCCTCGAGGTAGCGGGCCACGCGGTGCGGTTCGCGCAGTTCGGCGGCCTTGGCGAGGACGCGGGGGTACTCGCCGATAGTGCGGATGAGGTCGCCCTCGCGCTCGTGGGTGAGCAGCGACAGGTCGGCGCCTTCGGTGCCGAGCCCGAGGTCGGCGGCGTTGCGTGCGATCGACGACAGCCGGGCGTGCGCGTACTGCACGTAGTACACCGGGTTCTCGCTGGTGGTGCTCGTCCACAGTTCGAGATCGATGTCGATGCTCTGATCGACCGAGGAACGCACGAGCGCGTAGCGGGCAGCGTCGACACCGATCGCCTCGACGAGGTCGTCCAGGCTGATCACGGTGCCTGCCCGCTTGCTCATCTTGACGGTCTCGCCGCCGCGCACCAGGTTGACCATCTGACCGATGAGGACCTCGACGGTGTCGGGATCGTCACCGAACGCGGCGGCGGCTGCCTTCAGTCTCGCGATGTAGCCGTGATGGTCGGCGCCGAGCATGTAGATGCACAGGTCGAAGCCTCGCGACCGCTTGTCCTGGAAGTAGGCGATGTCGCCGGCGATGTAGGCGGCGTTGCCGTCGGACTTGATGACGACGCGATCCTTGTCGTCTCCGAAATCGGTGCTCTTGAGCCACCACGCGCCGTCCGAGAAGTACAGGTTGCCGGACGCCTTGAGTGTCTCGACCGCCTTCTCGACCGCTCCGGATTCGAACAGCGAGTTCTCGTGGAAGTAGACGTCGAAGTCGACACCGAATTCGTGGAGGGTCTGCTTGATGTGGGCGAAAATCAGCTCGACCCCGATCGAGCGGAAGACCTCGTCGCGCTCCGCGTCGGGCAGATCCAGCACGTCCGGGCGCTGCTTCAGCACCTCGTCGGCGATGTCGACGATGTATGCACCGGCGTATCCGTCCTCCGGGGCGGGCTCGCCGAGCGCCGATGCGACCAGAGACCGCGTGAAGCGGTCGATCTGGGTGCCGTGGTCGTTGAAGTAGTACTCCCGCGTGACCTCCGCGCCCTGTGCGGTGAGGATCCGGCCGAGCGCGTCACCGACGGCTGCCCAGCGGGTGCCACCGAGGTGGATCGGTCCGGTGGGGTTCGCCGAGACGAACTCGAGATTGATCTTCTTACCGGCGAGGTCGTCCCCGGCGCCGTACGCGTCGTTCTCGTCGAGGACCTTCGCGACGATCGCTCCCTGCGCGTCGGCAGCGAGGCGGATATTGAGGAAGCCGGGACCGGCGACCTCGGCCGAGTCGATGCCGTCGGCGGCGGTGAGCGCCTCGGCGAGCCACGTCGCGAGCTCACGGGGGTTGACTCCGGCCTTCTTCGCGACCTGCATGGCGACATTGGTCGCGTAGTCGCCGTGCTCAGGGTTGCGCGGGCGTTCGACGGTAAGGGTCTCGGGGAGGACGGACACGTCGAGACCACGATCGGCGAGGACGGTCGCGGCGGTTCCGTGGAGCAATTCGGCAAGGTCGGAAGGAGTCACAGGTATTCATCCTATTGGCTCGTCCGAAGGGCCGCCGACGCTCCCCCATAGCCGACGCCGGGGCCGCTGTCACCGCGACGCCCGTAGAGTTGTCGTTGCGTGCGCGCTTCGGCGGCTCGCATCTTCTTTGTCCGCCCGTCGAAAGAGCAACCAGCGATGCCCAGCGGTTCTGTCAGTGGTGGGTCCGGTAACAAGAAAACCGGAGCCAAGTCGTCGAAGGCCATCCAGGCCGCCAAGAAGCAGAGCCGCGGTTCGCGCGGCGTGCCTTCCCAACGCCAGATCCCGTGGGTGATGATCGGAGGCGTCGCTCTCGTCGTCCTCCTGATCGCGGTCATCGCGGTGAGCATCGTGCCGAAATACCAGAATCAGCAGGAGATGGCGGCGTGGTCGCCGTCCGAGTCCAATCAGGATCCTTCCTCGGCGATCGACGGTGTCGTCACGGTCGACTACGAGGCGGGCCAGCACGTCGATCCCGCGCAGCGGGTAGCGTACGACTACTCGCCGCCGTTCGGTGGGCCGCACGACTCGGTGTGGGCAACCTGCACCGGCACCGTGTACGACCAGCCCGTCCGGACCGAGAACATGGTGCACTCGCTCGAGCACGGCGCCGTGTGGATCGCCTACAACCCGGATCTGGTCGACGACGCCGCGCGCGACGCACTCGCCGGCAAGGTCGACGGCCGCACCTACACGATGATGTCGCCGTACCCCGGTCTCGATTCCCCGATCTCGTTGCAGTCGTGGGGTCACCAGCTCAAGGTCGACAGCGCCGACGACGAGCGCATCGACCAGTTCATCGCGTCGCTTCGTTTGAACCAGTACGCCTACCCCGAGGTCGGCGCCAGCTGCTCGACGCTTCCCGCGTCGTTCGATCCCGCGAACCCGCCGCCGTTCGATGCGTCCGAGCCCGGCCCGGATGCGGTCCCGATGGATGGCGGCACCGTCGACGGCACCGAGCAGATCCCTGCCGGTGGTGCCGGACAGTTCCCCACCGACATGCAGGTACCGGCCGGGAGCTGACCATGAGCGACGTCACTGCCGACCGGACCGAGCAGAGCACCGACCGCGGGCACGGGCGCTTGTTTCTGGCGCTTCTGACCGTGGCTGCCGTCGCCGTGGGATTTCTCGCCGGGTTCCTCGCACGGATCCCGCTCGAGGACCGGGCACCTGCGACACCGGCAGCGGATTCGGTCGACGCGGGGTTCTTGCAGGACATGTCGGTGCACCACAACCAGGCGATCGAGATGGCTGCGGTCGCGGTGACGCAGTCCGAGGACGACCGGGTGCGCAGCCTCGCGTACGACATCCTGACCACCCAGCAGAATCAGGTCGGTCAGATGCAGGGCTGGCTCAGCTTGTGGGGTCGCCCGCTGCTCCCGGTCGGCGACTACATGACGTGGATGGCCGAGAGTGACGGACACAGCCACGGGTCGGACGACGCCGCGCACGCGGCGGGCGGGGCGAGCAGGATGCCGGGCATGGCATCGTCCGAGGAGCTCACCGCACTGCGCGCGGCACGCGGCCCCGAACTCGATGTGCTCTTCCTCCAGCTGATGCTGCGCCACCACCAGGGCGGCCTGCCCATGATGGAGTACGGAGCTCAGTACGCGAGCACGGATGTGGTGCGCAACATCGCCCAGAAGATGGTCGACACCCAGACGGGTGAATCCGAGTTGATCACGTCCATGCTCACCGAGCGCGGCGGTCAACCGTTGCCGATGAACTGATCATCGTGGACACCTCGGGCCCGGATTATCGCGCTGACCTGCGGATGTGGAGTTGAGCGCGCAATGCGCTAGGCTAGCTCCGCACCGCCGGTCAGCCGGTGGGCCCGGATTGCCCTCGTAGCTCAGGGGATAGAGCGCTTGCCTCCGGAGCAAGAAGTCGCAGGTTCGAATCCTGCCGAGGGCACCACCACGACGGCCCCGCTTCGTTTTCGAAGCGGGGCCGTCGTCGTTCTGCTGCCGGGTGGCGGCGTGTTCGTCAGGCGCGCGCGAACCGGGCCGGTTCGGTGCCGGGCAGTCGGCGGACCCGGCCTCGCTCGATGAGCTGCCGCACGTGTGCGGACCCTTCCGCGAGTGCCATCTTCTTGCCCTGCATGGGCGTCTCGTCCCACGGGCGGTACCAGCGCATCCTCGACGTGGCCTCCCAGAGCGTGAGTTCTTCGTCGCCGAACGCGTCGTAGAGGTCGTCGAGGCGCTGGTCGTGGTGCGCGATGAGTTCCCCGGCCCGGCGGGGCAGATCGTCGATCTCCTGACGGTGCGCGGGCAGGGTCCGCCGGACGGGCAGTGTCGACACGGCCCGCAGCGAGTCCAGATACTCGCCGAGCGCGTCGCGCTCCGGGAGCGGGAAGTCGAATTCACCGACGTGCGGGGTGGTGGTGGCCAGCACATGGTCTCCGCTGAACAGCACTCCGTGGTCCTCGAGAAGGAAACACGCGTGGCCGGCCGTGTGCCCCGGAGTCAGGACGGTGCGCAACGAGCGGCCCGCCAGGGGGATCACCTCGTCCGCCGCGAGTTTGCGGTCGGGAAGGATGTCCGGACGGCCGGGCGGGTAGACCGCCGTTTCCCTGTGCCGTTCGATCTCGGGTTCGGGCGCCCCGGCGCGGCGCAGCAATTCCTCCTCCTCCGCGCTCCGGTCGGCTCCGGAGGTCATCGCCTCGAGGTGCGCGAAATCGGCCTCGTTCATGGCGACCCAACACCCCGACGCCTCACGGATTCTGCCGGTGAGGCCCACGTGATCGGGGTGGAAGTGGGTGACCACCACGCCTTCGACGTCGGTCACCGACAACCCGGCGACCGCCAGCCCGGCCTGCAGGGCCGCCCAGGACCTGTCGTCGTCCCATCCGACGTCCACGAGGACCACTCCGCCAGGCGATTCCATCACGTAGACCTGGGTGTCTCCGACGGGCAGGTCTGCCACCGGGACCGGTACGACATGTATGCCGTCTCCGATATCGCGCGCTTCGGTCATCCGTGATTCCTCCCAAAGAAGTGTGACTTCCGATCGAAGCTACACAAAAGGTTCAACTATTTTGAGGAAGGGGTTCGATGATCGCCACGATCGAGCGGATCTCCCCCGCCGGAATCTCGAAGTGCTCGGTGACCGACACGGACGTCTCGGACGTCGGACCCGCTGCGACATCGAGCACGAAGCGTGCGACGACGCTGTGGTGCCACTCGTGGAACCGCAGGTCGCGCACCCTCCGAATGGGCAGGTACTCGGCGCCGTGTTCGAGTCGGTGACGGATCTCCGCGCCGCTGTCGCCGGTGCGCTGCCCGTTCTCCACCCGCCACGCATCTGCCGCGAGACGCACGTCGGTGGCGTCGTGCCGGATGAGGGATCGGATGTACGCACGGGCCATCGCCACCCGCGGGCTCTCGCCGGGCGCGGTGGCGTGCTCGGCGAGCGCAGCCATCACCGCCGGCGCCCAGTCGGCGCGACAGATCACCAGGTCGGGCAGGTACGGGTGCGGGCGGTTGTATTCCAGTGCGCTCCCGTCGATCCGGGCACAGTGCAGGCCCGCGGCCTGCGCGACCGCGACCGGTGCCGCCGAGTCCCATTCCCACTGGCCGCCCGCGTGGATATAGGCGTCGGCCTCTCCACGGACCACCGCCATCGCCTTCGCGCCGGCCGATCCCATCCGGATCAGGTCCGCACCGAGGTCGCGTGCGAGGTCGAACACGAACGCGGGTGGCCTGCTTCCGCTGATGACGATGCGGGGGCGCCGGCGCATCGGTCGCGGTGCCGGCGCCGCATCGTCGGTGCTGTGTACGACGCCGATGGCCGGTTGCGCGACCGCTCCCGCGGTGAGCCCCTTACCGGCTTCCCACAGTGCGACGTGCACCGCCCAGTCGCTGTGGCCGGGCATACCGTATTCCTTCGAGCCGTCCAGGGGGTCGACGATCCAGACGCGGTCCGCGTCCACCCGGGACGGATCGTCGGCGGATTCCTCGGAGAGCACCGCATCCCCCGGACGCGCCGCGGCGAGCCGCTCGAGGATGTAGGTGTCGGCGGCGTGGTCGCCGCGACGGCCCAGCTCACGACCACCGAGGGCATCGCCCTCGATCGCTCGCACGGTCAACAACAATTCTCCTGCGCCTGAGGCAATCTCGGCAGCGAGCCGGGCGTCTTCGTGGTGGGCGTCGTCGGTCATGCCGTCAACAATTGCACGACGAGCGCTGCCTGGGCTGTCGCGGTGCCGTCATCGGGGCGCAGGACCAGCTCCGGGGCACGGGGCGGTTCGTACGGGTCGTCGATTCCGGTGAACCCGGTCAGCTCCCCCGCCCGGGCGCGCGCGTACATGCCTTTCGGGTCGCGGGCTTCGCATTCCGCCAGCGGTGTATCGACGAACACCTCGACGAACGGAATGCCGGCGTCCTCGTGCTGCTGCCGGATGCGTTCGCGGTCGGCGCGGTACGGACTGATGAGCGCACAGATCGCGACCAGGCCGGCGTCGGCCATCATCTGGGCGACCGCTCCTACGCGGCGGACGTTCTCCGCCCGGTCGGCCGGGCCGAACCCGAGATCGGAATTGAGTCCGTGCCGGAGGTTGTCACCGTCGAGGCGGTAGGCGGGGATGCCCTGCGCGATCAGGCGGCGCTCGAGTTCGACGGCCACCGTGGACTTGCCCGACGCGGACAGCCCGGTGAGCCACACGGTCGCACCCGATCGTCCCCGGTCGGCGCGCGCGACTTCCGCCGAGTGCCACACCACCCCGGCCTCACCGAGAGTCGGGCCGGTGATCATCCCGGCTGCGACGGTGTTGCCGGTCCTGTCGTCGACGAGTACGAAACTGCCGGTGGTCCGGTTGCGCCGGTACGGGTCGAACAACAAGGGTTGCTGCGTTCGCAGTTGCACCCGCCCGATGTCGTTGAGAGCCAGGGAAGTGGCTGTCTCGTCGCGGTGCAGGGTATCGACGTCGAGCCGGTAGTCCAGACGCACCACCCGCGCGGTGACGGACCGGGTGGTGTGCAGCAGGACGTAGCGGGCGTCCGGGTCCAGCGCGGCGCGGTCGTCGAGCCAGCACACCATCGCGTCTATCTCGTGTCCGGCGAGTGGCCGGTTGTTGGGCCTGCACAGCATGTCCCCGCGGCCCACATCGAGGTCGTCCTCGAGGTCGATGCACACCGCGGCGCCCGCATACGCGTGATCGAGCGCGGTGCCGCCCGGTCCCCAGATGTTGCGCACGTGCGTGCCGAAGCCGGAGGGAAGCACCACGACTTCGTCTCCGGGCGCGAATCCGCCGCCCGCGACGGTCCCGGCGTATCCGCGGAAGCCGGGGCGATCGCCGCTGTGTGCCGGCCGGATCACGTACTGCACGGGCAGGCGCGCATCGATGAGATTGGTGTCGGACGCGACGTGCACCTGTTCGAGGTGGTGCAACAGCGAAGTTCCCTCGTACCACGGCATGTTCGCCGTCCGGGACACGACGTTGTCCCCGTGCAGCGCGGAGACGGGAACGAACGTGAGATCGGGAATGTCGAGTTTTGTCGCGAACTGCCGGAATTCGTCGCACAGTTCGTCGTACCGCTGCTGCGACCAGTCCACCAGGTCCATCTTGTTGATGCACAGGACCACGTGGCGCACGCCGAGCAGACCGGCGAGGAAGGCATGGCGGCGCGTCTGGCGGACGATGCCGTTGCGGGCGTCGACGAGGACGAGCGCGAGATCCGCGGTGGACGCGCCGGTGACCATGTTCCGGGTGTACTGCTCGTGGCCCGGAGTGTCGGCGATGACGAACGTCCGGTTCGCCGTGGCGAAGTATCGGTAGGCCACGTCGATCGTGATGCCCTGCTCCCGTTCCGCCCGCAGGCCGTCGGTGAGCAGCGACAGGTCGGCGCGGTCGGCACCGCGGTCGTGACTGGTGCGGGTCACCGCGTCGAGCTGGTCTTCGAACACCGACTTCGAGTCGAACAGGAGCCGTCCGATCAGCGTGGATTTGCCGTCGTCGACGCTGCCGGCGGTGGCGATGCGCAGCGGACCCGGCATCAGAAGTAACCCTCTTTCTTCCGGTCTTCCATTCCGGCTTCGGAGATGCGGTCGTCGGCGCGGGTCGCGCCTCGCTCGGTGACGCGGCTCGCCGCGACTTCGGTGACCACCTCGTCGGCCGTGGTGGCCGCGGATTCGACGCATCCGGTGCAGGTCGCATCGCCCACCGTCCGGAATCGCACCAGGGTGTCGCGGGGGGTTTCGCCGGGCAGCAGGGTGAGGAAACGGGTGTGCGCGAGCAGCATTCCGTCTCGCTCGACCACCGGACGCCGGTGGGCGTAGTACAGGGACGGCAGGTCGACGCGCTCGTCCCGGATGTATCGCCAGATGTCGAGTTCGGTCCAGTTCGACAGCGGGAAGACCCGGACATGCTCGCCCACGCGGTGCCGGCCGTTGTAGAGGTGCCACAGTTCGGGGCGCTGGGCCTTCGGGTCCCACTGCCCGAACTCGTCGCGCAGGCTGAAGACGCGTTCTTTGGCGCGCGCCTTCTCCTCGTCGCGGCGGGCGCCGCCGAACACGGCGTCGAATCCTCCGTCCCTCAACGCCCGCAGAAGAGTTCCGGTCTGCAGCCGGTTACGACTCGCGCGGGGCCCGTCGTCCTCCACGGCCCGTCCGGCATCGAGATCATCCTGGACCGAGGCGGTCACCAGGCGAACTCCCTGGTGCGCGACCGTCCGGTCGCGGAACTCGATCACCTCGTCGAAGTTGTGTCCGGTGTCGATGTGCAGGACGGGGAACGGCGGCGGCGCCGGCCAGAACGCCTTCGTCGCGAGGTGGAGCATCACCGCGGAGTCCTTGCCGCCGGAGAACAACAGCACGGGTCGCGCGAAGGTCGCGGCGACCTCGCGGAAGATGTGCACGGACTCGGCTTCGAGCGCGCCGAGCAGGCTGAGCTCGTAGGAGGGATCCCGACGTGCACCGTCCCGGGATGGTCGTCGTGGCGGCACCGTCGTCATCGTGCGCTCCCAGCCCGGAGTTCTCGGTCCATATTTGTACCGAGTCGGTCGAAAAGGACTGCCACAGAATAGAACGAGTTTCAATTCCGGGTCAACGCCCCGATCTCGCTGTCGACGCCCGATCTCGCTACGGACGCCGGCCCCCGAGGTCCACCGTGACGGCCTCGGCGGCTCTCAGCAATGCCGATCCGCATCGCTCGACCTCCGCGCGGTCGACCTCCCGTTCGAGATGAAGTGCCAGCACGAGCGACTGATGACCGTCCGGGTCGAAGGCGGGCGCGGCGATCAGGTTGACGGGATGTGTGCGGTCCGTGTCCAGATCGGCGGGCAGCAGCACTCGTTCGCCCGGACTCGACACCAGTTCTGCGAGCATCTCCCGCAGATCGGGGGCCAGGTCGTGTGACACCACGCCGGCCATCAGCGCGTAGAGGCGCCGGCCGCCGCGGGTGAGCGACTCGACGAGATAGCCGGTGCGGCGGCACTCCTCGATCACGCGCCGCAGGTGTGCGCGATCGACGGACACCGGCAGGGTCGGTTCGCGACGCAGCCACCGCTCGATACGTTCGTCGGTATCCCACAGCACGTACATGAGCCCGACCGGCGGCGCGAAGGGGTAGACCTCCCCCACGCGGGCGGCCGCGGCGGCGCCGGCTCCCCCGACCACGTCGAGGATCGCGATCCGGTCGCCGACCACCGCCGACGCAGTACACATCACACCGAACTCCGAGCTCAGGGCAGCCAAGTGGCGGTGTGCGACCGGTCCCGACGCGAACCCGCGCTGCGCGGCGCGGCCCGCGACGATCAGCGCCGGGCCGAGGCCGTAGGACTTGTCGGCCGGGTCACGGATGAGGTAGCCCGCGTCGGTGAGTGCGGTGAGGATGCCCAGGCAGGTGGGTTTGCTCAGCCCGAGTTCGCGCGCCAGCTCCGACAGTCCGAACCTGAGACCCGGCCGGGCGACGAGATGGTCGAGGACCTGCACGACACGCTCGGTGGGCGGCGAGCGTCGACCGGCACCCGGCAGGGGCACTCCGATCCCCGCTTCGCCGCTGTCACTGCGACGAACCATTGACCCCTCCCTGGAACACGTTCTATCGTCGGCGCACCGGAGACTACCGCAGCGGTACATATATGGACCACAGGAGATCGACGTGCTCACCGATCCACTCACCGCGGCGATAGCCGAGGCCGAAAAAATCGTCGCCACCGCCCCGCACATCCGTACCGAGGCCGACCTCACCGAGGGCTACGGCTACCTGGCCGGAGGGATCGCCGCGTGTGTCCACGCCACGTGGGCGTACAGCAGCACCCATCCCGTGTTCGTCACCGGCACCGGCCCGTACGCGAAGATGGGCCTCGACAACCCGGACACGCTGTACTGGGGTGCGGTGGTGCGCGACAACGCCGAATACGTCGTCACCGGACGTCGCGGCACCACGTGCGACCTCAGTTTCCAGGTTCTTGCCGGCAACTACACCGACGCCGCGGTACCCGGCAACGTCACCGCCTTCGACGACCGCGCCCTGCGCATCGAGGACGACGGCAGTTTCGAAGTCCGGTTCGGGCCCGGGCCACGCGATCCCGACCGCAACTACTTCACGCTCGCGCCGGGATCGTCCCAGCTCGTTGTCCGGGAGGTCTACAGCGACTGGACGCAGCGACGCGGCACCCTGCGCATCGACCGCCTCGACACCCTCGGCACGGCACCTCCCGAGCTCACCCGCCAGGACGCGGTGACACGGTACGAGCGTGCCGGTCGCGCCCTCGTCTCGCGAGTGAAGACGTGGCTGCAGTTCCCCGAGTGGTTCTACCTGAAGCTTCCGGTCAACACCGTCACCGAACCGCGGCGGACACCGGGCGGGCTCGACACCCAGTACTCGTCGGTGGGTCATTTCGACCTGGCCGACGACGAAGCAATGGTACTCACCCTGCCCGCGACCGACGCACCGTATCTGGGCTTCCAGATCGGAAGCCTCTGGTACATCTCGCTGGAGTACACCCATCACCAGACATCGCTGAACAACACTCAGGCACAGGTCGATCCGGACGGGATGGTCCGGATCGTGGTGTCGGCCCGCAATCCCGGCCTCACCAACTGGGTGGAAACCCTCGGGCGCAGCCGCGGCATCCTGCAGTTCCGCTGGCAACGGCTCGATCGCGAGCTTTCTTCTGCGGACGGACCGGTGGCACAGGTCGTCCCGTTCGACGAACTCCCCGGCGCGCTGCCGTTCCACGAGTCGAACCGCATCACCCCCGAGGACTGGGCCGCGCGCATCGGGGCACGCCAGGCTGCCGTCGCCGATCGGATGCTCGGATGAGCGCCGCCGGCTTGTTGGAGGATCGCGTCGTCGTCATCTCCGGTGTGGGGCCCGGCCTGGGCGCCACCCTCGCCCTGCGATGTGCGTCGCACGGTGCCGACGTCGTCCTTGCCGCCCGCACCCGTGAACGGCTCGAGAAGGTGGCTGCGGAAGTCGAGGCGCTGGGACGTCGCGCGCTGCCGGTACCGACCGACATCACCGACGACGATTCCGTCTCGGAACTGGTCGACGCGGCGGAGGGCGAGTTCGGTCGCGTCGATACTCTCGTCAACAACGCATTCTCCGTTCCGTCGATGAAGCCGTTGGCGAACACCGATTTCCAGCAGATCCGTGACAGCGTGGAGCTGACGGTGCTCGCTGCGCTGCGGCTGACCCGCTCGTTCACGCCCGCGCTCACCGAATCGGACGGTTCGGTCGTCAACATCAACTCGATGGTCCTGCGTCATTCCCAAGAGCGTTACGGCAGTTACAAACTCGCGAAGTCGGCGCTGCTGGCGATGTCGCAGTCCCTCGCCACCGAACTCGGTCCGCACGGCGTACGGGTCAACTCTGTTGCCCCGGGATACATTTGGGGACCAACCCTTCGAGGGTACTTCGAGCACCAGGCCGGGAAGTACGGCACCACCGTCGAGCAGATCTACGAGCACACCGCCGCGGCCTCCGACCTGCGGCGCCTGCCGACCACCGAGGAGATCGCGGACACGGTGATCTTCCTGGCGTCACCGATGGCGTCGGCGATCACCGGGCAGTGCATCGACGTCAACTGCGGCGAATACCACCACTGAACGGGATACGAGATGAGCGAACGCACCACCGTGGGCACCACCGAGGACCTGCATGCCTCGGCGACGCGCATGACGGGCCTGACGGATTTCGGCGAGGACGAGTACCTCGAGGCACTCGAGATACTGCTCGAGTCGTACGCGCGGGACGAAACACTCACCCCGCTCGGCAGCAAGATGTCGCGGGTGTTCCTTCGTGGTGCGCTGGTCGCGCGTCTGCTCTCGGAAGCCGCCTGGGCGCAGCATCCCGAGCACCGGGACGTTCCGGTCACCCGACCCATCTTCGTCACCGGTCTGCCTCGCACCGGCACCACCGCATTGCACCGCCTCCTGGCGGCCGACCCGGCGCATCAGGGCCTCGAGATGTGGCTCACCGAGATGCCCCAGCCCCGGCCGCCTCGTGAGACCTGGGAACAGAACCCGGTATTCGCGGGGATCGAGGCCGGCTTCGCCCAGCACCACGTGGAGCATCCCGAGTTCATGGGTGTGCACTACATGTCGGCCGGGGAGGTGGAGGAATGCTGGCAGCTGCTCCGTCAGTCGTTCCGGTCGATCTCGTACGAATGCCTCGCGAATCTGCCGACGTACTCGCGCTGGCTCGCCGGGCAGGACTGGACCGGCGCCTACGCCCGGCACCGCAAGAACCTCCAGCTCATCGGGCTTCCCGACGCGGACAAGCGCTGGGTCCTCAAGAATCCGAGTCACCTGTTCGCGCTCGACGAACTCCTCACCGTCTACCCGGACGCACTGATCGTGGTGACACACCGCGACCCCCGGACGGTGATTCCGTCCGTGTGCAGCCTCGCGGCGCACGCCACCGAGGGATGGTCCGAGGCCTTCACCGGTGAGACGATCGGCCGCAGTCAGCTCGACCTGTGGGCACGCGGTTTCGACGACTTCACCCGGGCACGCGCCCGTCACGATCCCGCCCGATTCGTCGATGTCGACTACCGGGATTTCGTGGCGGACCCGTTGGGCAGCGTGGGCGCCCTGTACGACCGGTTCGGCATCCCGTTCACCGCCGGCGCCGAACGCGCGATGGCATCGCTGCACGACGAGAGTCGCAACGGGGCCCGGAAACCCGCCCATCAGTACACACTCGAGGAGTTCGGGTTGTCGGTGCAGGACGTCGACGAGCGATTCCCCTCGTATGCGTACCGCTGAGCCTGTTGCACAAAGCCGACCGGCCCCCGGTGTGCCCGATCTACCTGCGCGTTCCCGCATGGGATGATGGACACATGCCCGCACCGCTCCCCCTCGACCCCATCGCCGAAGCCCACCGTCAGTGGGTGGCCCACGGCTGGGGCGAAGTCGCGGACGGCATGGCCGCGGTGACCTCGGTGATGCGTGCGCAGCAGATCATGATGGCCCGTGTCGAAGAGGTCCTCAAACCGTTCGGTCTGACCTTCGCCCGGTACGAACTGCTGACGCTGCTGCATTTCACGAAGGCCGGGGCTCTCCCCATGGCGAAGGCCAGTGCGCGTCTGCAGGTGCACCCGACGAGCGTGACCAACGCGGTCGACCGACTCGAGGCCGCGAGTCTCGTGCGACGCACCCCGCACCCGAGCGACCGGCGCGCAACGCTCATCGAACTCACCGACCACGGTCGCGCGCTCGCGATAGAGGCCACCGAAAAACTCAACACGGAAGTGTTCGCGCGTCCCGGGATCCCGTCCGAACAGATCGACACGCTGCTGAGCATCCTCGCGACGATGCGTCACGACGCAGGAGATTTCGACACCGGGGGCACGCCCTCGAAGTGGTGAGCACCGGACGGCCGTGCTACACGAGAAGACGCCGCCTCTTCCTCGGGGAAGGGGCGGCGTCGTCGTTCTCGCTGCGAACTAGGCGTGCTTGAAATCGGGCGTGCGCTTTTCCACGAAAGCCGCCATGCCTTCCTTCTGGTCGGCGGTGGCGAAGGTCGAATGGAACACGCGCCGTTCGAATCTCACGCCTTCGGCGAGGGTCGTCTCGAACGACCGGTTCACCGCCTCCTTCGCCATGATCACGGCCGGCAGCGACATCGACGCGATGGTCGTGGCAGCGTCGAGAGCGACGTCGAGCAGTTCGTCGGCAGGGACGACCCGCGAGACGAGCCCGGCGCGCTCGGCTTCCTCCGCGTCCATGTTGCGTCCGGTCAGGCACATGTCCATCGCCTTGGCCTTGCCCACCGCGCGCGTCAGACGCTGCGAGCCGCCGATGCCGGGAATGACACCGAGCTTGATCTCGGGCTGGCCGAACTTGGCGGTGTCGGAGGCAATGATGAAGTCGCACAACATCGCCAGCTCGCAACCGCCGCCGAGTGCGTAACCCGACACGGCCGCGATGATCGGGGTGCGAGCGGACGACAGCCGGTCCCACTCCGAGAAGAAGTCCTCGGCGTACACCTCGGAGAAGGTCTTGGGCGCCATCTCCTTGATGTCGGCGCCGGCCGCGAACGCCCGCTCCGACCCGGTGAGCAGAATCGCCCCGATCTCACGGTCGGCGTCGAGTTCTTCGACCGCCGCGACCACTTCGCGCATCAACTGGCTGTTGAGTGCGTTGAGCGCCTTGGGCCGGTTGAGCGTGATGACGCCGACGCGGCCTTTGCGCTCGAGCAGGATGGTCTCGAAATCGGTCACTTGCTGTCCTCTGCGTTCGAGCGGTCACGAATGTCGTTGATGATGGCGGAGAAATCGAGCCCGCCACCACCACCGGTGTTGAACCGATGATAGAGCTCGGCAGCACGGAGGCCGAGTTCGGCCTCGACCCCGTTGGAGCGCACCGCGTTCGACGCCAGACCGAGATCCTTGTCCATCAGGGCAGCGGCGAAGCCCGGCTGGTAGTCGTTGTTGGCCGGGGTCGTAGGCACCGGGCCGGGAACCGGACAGTTGCTCGTCAGTGCCCAGCACTGGCCCGAGGCGTTGGACGCCACGTCGAACAGCGCCTGATTCTCGAGTCCCAGTTTCTCGCCGAGCACGAACGCCTCACTGATCGCGATCATCGAGACGCCGAGAATCATGTTGTTGCAGATCTTTGCAGCCTGGCCGTTGCCCGAACCGCCGCAGTGCACCACCTTGCGGCCCATCACGTCGAGGAGCGGCTGCGCGGCTGCGAAGTCCTCCTCGGTTCCTCCGACCATGAAGGCCAGCGTGCCCGCGGCGGCACCGGCCACACCGCCCGACACCGGGGCGTCGATCGCACGATGACCGGCGGCCTGTGCACGACCGGCGGCGTCGCGTGCATCGGCCACGTCGATCGTGGAGCTGTCGACGAAGAGCGTGTCGGGCTTTGCGGCTCCGAGGATTTCGTCGTACAGATCGAGGACGAGCGTGCCGTTGGGCAGCATGGTGATCACGACATCGGCGGCGGGGACAGCTTCGAGTGCGGACCCGACGACGGTGATGCCGTTCTTCGCTGCTTCCTCCTGCGCGGCGGGCACCGGGTCGTACCCGGTCACCGAGTACCCCGCCTTCGCGAGGTTCGCGGCCATCGGCCCACCCATGTGGCCGAGACCGAGGAAGGCGACGTTGGGGAGTTCACTCATCGGTCGTTCTCCTTCGGAGCGGCGAGCCCGAGTTCGAGGTCGCCGAGCGGCTGGAAGTATGCGTCGACGTCGGAAGCGGTGACGTCGGCGAGGGTCGCGGGCGACCAGTGCGGAGTGCGGTCCTTGTCGACCACCTGGGCACGGATGCCTTCGACGAGGTCGTGCGACGTCAGGGACGCGGACGACACCCGGAATTCCTCGTTCAGTACCTCTTCGAGGCTGCCGAGCTGCCGTGCGTGACGAAGCGAACGCAGCGTGACCTTCAGAGCAACCGGGGATTTTCCGAGGATCTGCTCGGCGGCGGTGCGAGCCTCGGGAACATCACTGCTGCGCAGGCGTTCGACGATCTCCTCGACGGTGTCCGCGGAATATGCGGCGTCGATCCAGTCGCGTTGCGCGAGCAGCGCCGAATCCGGTGCCGGCTGGGAGTATTCGGCGAGCGCGTCGTCGACCGAACCCGTCTCGAGTGCTGCGACGAACTTGTCGAGGGCGTCGGATGGCACGTAGTGGTCCGCGAAGCCGAGCGCGATGGCGTCGCCTGCCTTCATCCGGCCCGTCGTCAGCGCGATGTGGGTGCCGATCTCGCCGGGTGTCCGAGAGAGCAGGTAGGTCCCTCCCACGTCGGGAATGAACCCGATACCGGTCTCCGGCATCGCGATCGTCGAGCGTTCGGTGACGATCCGGACGTTGCCGTGTGCGGACACCCCGACGCCGCCACCCATCACGATGCCGTCCATGATCGCCACGTACGGCTTGGCGTAACGGCCGATGGCGGCGTTGAGGATGTACTCGTCGCGCCAGAACTCCTGGGAGCCGGTGCCGCCGTCACGTGCGTCGTGATAGATCGACACGATGTCGCCGCCGGCGCACAGTCCTCGCTCCCCCGCGCCACGAAGGACAACGGCGCGGACCGAGTCGTCGGATTCCCACGCCGAGAGCGTCTCCGCCATCACATGCACCATGTCGTGGTTGAGCGCGTTGATCGCCTTGGGTCGGTTGAGGGTGATGCGTCCCAGTCCGTTCTTCGCCTCGACGAGGACCTCGGGTTCGTGCCCGGTCATTGCGCTCCGTTCTGCGCCGCGGCCACCACGCTGCGCGCGACGACCACCCGCATGATCTCGTTTGTTCCTTCGAGGATCTGATGCACGCGCAGATCGCGCACGATCTTCTCGATCCCGTACTCGGCCAGGTAACCGTATCCACCGTGGAGTTGCAGCGCATCGTTCGCGACCTCGAACCCGGCGTCGGTGGCGAAGCGCTTGGCCATGGCGCACAGTTCCACGACATCCGGGGCACCGGTGTCGAGGGCGTCGGCGGCCCGCCACAGCAGGGTTCGTGCCGCTTCGAGTTCGGTACGCATGTCCGCGAGCCGGAACTGCAGCGCCTGCGAGTCGAGCAACCGGTCACCGAACGCCTTGCGTTCGGCGAGGTAGGCGACCGTCCGGTCCAGCGCGGCCTGGCCACCGCCGACGGAACACGCGGCGATGTTGAGGCGGCCGCCGTTGAGGCCGTGCATGGCGATACGGAATCCGCCGCCCTCCGTGCCGAGGAGATTCGCGGCCGGCACGCGCACGCCGTCCAGGATGACCTGGCGGGTGGGTTGCGCGTTCCAGCCCATCTTCTTCTCGTTGGCACCGAACGACAGGCCCGGCGTGTCCTTGGGGACGATGAACGCCGAGATGCCGCGCGCACCGGTGTCGCCGGTGCGGGCCATCACCACGTACACGTCGGATGTTCCTGCGCCGGAGATGAACTGCTTGACTCCGGTGAGCACGTAGTCGTCACCGTCGCGCACCGCTTTGGTGCTGAGCGCGGCGGCGTCCGAGCCGGCGCCCGGCTCGGTGAGGCAGTAGCTCCCGAGATGTTCCATCGAGGTCAGCTTCGGCACCCAGCGGTGGCGCTGGTCGTCGTCGCCGAACTTGTCGATCATCCACGTCACCATGTTGTGGATCGAGATGTACGCGGCGATGGACGGGCACCCCGTGGCGAGTTCCTCGAAGATGCGGACGGAGTCGAGGCGGCGAAGCCCCGACCCGCCCACGTCCTCGCGGACGTAGATTCCGCCCATGCCGAGCGCTGCGGCTTTGCGGAGCACGTCGACCGGGAAATGCTTGTTCTGGTCCCATTCCACCGCGTGGGGTGCCAGATACTCGGAGGCGAAGTCGCGGGCGGTGTCGCGAATCGCCTTGTCGTCGTCGGAGAGGGTGAACATCGGCGTACCGCCTAGTTCATCGTCGGGATGACGAAGTGATCGGTGTCCGCGACGTGAGCGCCCTCGATATCGCCTTCCTTGACACCGGACGGCCAGCGCTGCGTGACGGTCTTGGTCTTGGTGTAGAAGCGGAAGGCGTCCGCACCGTGCTGGTTGAGGTCGCCGAAGCCCGACGCCTTCCAGCCGCCGAAGGTGTAGTACGCGATCGGAACCGGGATGGGAACGTTGACTCCCACCATGCCGACCTGGACGCGGGTCGTGAAGTCGCGGGCGGTGTCGCCGTCGCGGGTGAAGATCGCGACGCCGTTGCCGTACTCGTGCTCGGACGGCAGACGCAGTGCCTCCTCGTAGTCGCGTGCGCGCACGACGGTGAGCACGGGACCGAAGATCTCTTCCTTGTAGATCGACATGTCGGTGGTGACCCGGTCGAAGAGGGTCGCGCCGGAGAAGAAGCCACCCTCGTTGCCCTCGAGCACGAAACCGCGGCCGTCGACGACGAGTTCGGCGCCTTCCTCGACGCCCTGGGCGATGTAGTTGTGGACGCGGTCGCGGGCGGCGGCCGTCACGAGCGGACCGAAGTCGGCCTTCTCGTCGAAGCTCGTCCCGATACGCAGTTCGGCGATGCGCTCCTGGAGCTTGGCCACGAGCCGGTCGGCGGTCTCCTCACCGACGGGGACGGCAACCGACAGTGCCATGCAGCGCTCGCCGGCCGAGCCGAATGCGGCACCGACGAGCGCGTCCGCGACCTGGTCGAGGTCGGCGTCGGGCATGATCACCGCGTGGTTCTTCGCGCCGCCGAAGCACTGGGCGCGCTTGCCGTTCTTCGCGGCGGTCTCGTAGATGTACTGGGCGATCGGGGTCGACCCGACGAATCCGAGGGCCTTGACCCGGGGATCCTCGAGCAGTACGTCGACGGCTTCCTTGTCGCCGTTGACGACGTTGAACACGCCGGCGGGCAGTCCGGCTTCGAGGAAGAGTTCGGCCAGGCGCAGCGGCACCGAGGGATCGCGCTCGGAGGGCTTGAGGACGAAGGCGTTGCCGGACACGAGCGCCGGAGCGGCTTTCCACAGCGGAATCATGGCCGGGAAGTTGAACGGGGTGATGCCCGCGACCACACCGAGCGGCTGGCGCATCGAGTACACGTCGATGCCGGTACCGGCGGATTCGGTGAACTCACCCTTGAGCAGGTGCGGAGCGCCGAGCGCCACTTCCACGACCTCGAGGCCGCGCTGGATGTCGCCCTTCGCGTCGGGGATCGTCTTGCCGTGCTCGCTCGACAGCAGCCGGGCGAGGTCGTCCATGTTGTCCTGGGCGAGTTGCAGGAAGCGCATCAGTACGCGAGCCCGCTTCTGCGGGTTCCACGCCGCCCATTCCTTCTGTGCGATTTCGGCGTCGGCGATCACGTTCTCGACTTCGGCGCGCGTGGCGAGCGGAACACGCGCCTGGACTTCGCCGGTGTTGGGGTCGAAGACGTCGGCGAAACGGCCGGATGTGCCGGAGACGTGCTTGCCGCCGACGAAGTGGGTCAGTTCTCGAATGCTCATGCGCGAACCCGTCCTTTGCTCGATAGTGGTGGCTGCGTCGTGGCAGCCGTGAAGAACCCGAAGTCTTCGCTCATCCTATAGTTGGAAGTCCATGTATGTCCAGGGTCACACCCCGTCCGCTACGCTCCGCATCATGACCCGCACGCGGAGGAACAGCACCGATGTGCTCGGGTTCTTGCTGCTGTGGGCGCTGGTCTCGCTACTCGCGTTCTCTCCCGCCGTCCCGGGCGACACGCTCGGCTCGCTACTGGCCGGTGTTCTCGTCACCCTCGTCGTGGTCGCCGCACTCACCGTCCGGCGCACCGACGATCTGTTGTTCGGACTGTCCCGCACACCTCGCGGGCCCACCGTGGCGGAACAACGGCTGCGCGGCGCGTTCCGGCGGCAATCACGTCCCGATGCCCCTGGGCGCCCGCGTCCGCGAGCGCCCGGCCCCGGTGCAGGGGCCGCGACGTCTCGTTTCGCCTGACCGGTCCCTGCTTCCTCGCGACCACACCCCTCACGAGGAAAACCGGGAGTCCCTGTGCCCAGATCATCCCAACGCGCCTCGGCACGGCGCGACAGCCACGTTCTCTCCGTCCGCGACGCGGAACGCCGGTTCGGCGACCTGCTCGTGTTCACCGCCGTCGATGTCGACGTGGCCGCGGGGACATGCTGCGCAGTCACCGGCTCGAACGGCGCCGGGAAATCCACTCTGCTGCGGTGCCTGGTGGGCGCCGACCGTCTCGATCGAGGCACTGTCACGATCGACGGTTCCGCGGCCGACGAATCCTCACCCGCCCAGCGCGCAGCGGTCGCATCCGTCCTGGGCGACGTCGCCACGTTCGCGCATCTGACGGCCCACGAGCATCTGCAACTCGTCGCCCTCGCGCACGGAATGCCCGACCCTGCAGGTGTGGCGAGCCGAACGCTGTGCGACGTCGGCCTTGCGGACGCGTCCGATCAACTGCCGGTCACGTTGTCCAGCGGTCAGCGCCACCGGTTGGCGCTGGCATCGGCCTTCGTCCGTCCTCGGCGGTTGCTCGTGCTCGACGAACCCGAACACCATCTCGATCCCGCCGGACGGGCATGGCTCGCCGGGCGGATCGCCGACGAGAAGGCTCGCGGTTGCGCGGTCGTCCTTGCCTCGCACGATCCGGACCTGGTGGCAGCCGTCGCCGACGACACCGTGGACGCCGACTCGTGGCGCTGACCGAACGGGCTCCGGCGATTGCCGGTGCCCGTGCGCTTCGGAAGGCCAGGCGGGGGTTCGGCCGTGTTCACGCGCCCCGTACCGACCGGGCCGGCATCGTGGTGCTGTCGGCGCTGGGTGCCTATGTCGCTTCGGGGCTCGCGTGGTGGTGTGCCACTCGTCCGCCGACCTCCCTGATCGGGTCGCTCCACACCACGGCCGGTCGTAACTGGGATGCAGCGTCCTGGAACCCGGGCTGGGCCTGGGTGGTGGGCGCAGCCGTGCTCGTCGCGGGCATCGCGGTCGCACGCGCGCTCGGACCACTGACCGCGAGCGCCCAACGCGCGTTCTGGTTGTTGTCCACCCCGGTCGACCGGGCGTCGATGCTCCGTCCCGGCGTCGTGACGGTGTTCGCCGCCGGAGCGGGCGCGGGGGCAGCCGGTGGACGGCTGGCTGCGTTCGCCGGAACGGTCGAGCAGTGGCTACCCCTGACCGCCTGCGGGGCGGTGATCGGGCTCGGCATCGCCGCCCTCGCGCTCCTCGTCCAAGCGCGGGTCCTGCCGACTCGCACGCTGCCGGCGGTGCAGATCCTCACCGCCGCACTGGGAGGAGCAGTCGCGGCGGTGTGCGCGATAGGAACAGTCGTGCCGGTGCTCGTGACGTGGCTTCCGGTGATGGTCGCCGCGCTGCCCGCCCTGGCGATGTGTTGCGCCGCCCTTCTCCGCTGCGGCCGCATCACGGCTGCGGAGTTGAACGAACGCGCCGCGATCGCCGTGGCAGCCCGGACCTCCCTGGTCGGCCTGGACCCGACGCTCGTCGTCGGCGTCCACGACGCAGCCGCCTGGAAACGTGTCGCCGCCCGGCGCTCACGGGCGTTGCCGCCCGGCCGGACTCGCGCACTCGTCCGCGCCGACCTGCTCCGGAACCTGCGCCGTCCGTCACCGTTCGCGGCGACCGCCGTCGCCGTCTGCGCTGCCTGGGCGCTGGGCACGACGACACAGCCGGTCGTGGCGGGCTGGGTGCAACTGTCGGCCGTGTACGCCGCGACTCTGGTGTTCAGCACCGGATTACGCGACCTGGCGAGCAAGCCGGACCTGCGAGCGATGCTCGGCGCTGCCGATCGTGCCCTGTACCGGCCGCTGATGGTGGTTCCGGCGTGCGCCGCCGCTGCGGTGACGGCGGTGACGGCGCCGGCGACGGGGTGGTCGCCGTCCGTGTCCGCGATCGTCGCTGCGGGAGCCTGCGTCGCGGTCTACCGGCTGCGGACCCGCCCCGCCACCGCATACGACGGACTCGTGCTGGAGACCGCCGTCGGCCAGGTACCCGTCGACCTGATCCGGCAGTGGATGCGTGGGCCGGACGGTCTTGTCGCTGCGGGACTTCTTCTGGCACTGATTCTTTGAGTACGCGCCGACGATCCCGGTACCGTCTTCAGCGCAATCTGCGGTACAGGTCCTCGAGGTCGGTCATCGCACGGATGACGACGGCTTCGTCGGTGCCCCCCGCCCGCAACGCGCGGCGCAGCAGCATCGGGTCGAGGTCTTCGATCGCGGGCCGGAACCGTTCCGTGGGCAGATCGGGGAGTTCGGTGTCTTCGCCGTAGAAGTCAGCGGTGTCGGTGGCGATGGCGGCGTCGACGCCTCCGATCAGCGTCGTCAGATCCACTCCGCGCAGGGTGAGTACGTCCAGCGGCTTCTCGTCGACGTGTTCGGCAAGCAGGTACGCGACCGCCGCGGCGTGCTTACAGGGCCAGCCGTCGTCGGGGCAGGTGCAATCGAAGTCCAACTCCCCCGCGCGCCGCGGAAGCAGGAGGGAACCCAGCTCTTCGGGGAGCACTCCTCCGGCCAGTCGCGCCAGCATGCCCGGGGAAGCCCGGACCTCCCGGATCAGTTCGTCGATCGCGTCGTCGTCGAGCCGGCGCACGGTCACCGTCGAGGTGAACGGGCGCAACTGACTGCCCTGGACCTCGCCTACCGCCGCACCGGGCTCGATGCGCATCGAGACCACCTGACCGGAACGCGCGTACGCGCGACCCCGCGTCAGCCGGGCCTTGTCGGCCACCTGTTCCATGGTCGAGATCAGTTCCTTCGACCACCAGCTACGGCCGATCGCACCGCGTTTGGTGCGGGTCTCGACCCTGTTGCCGAGCGCCATCAGTCACCCACCGCTTCATCGCCGAGGGACAGCAGGGACTGCAACTGGTCGGTGGACAGCTCGGTGATCCAGTTCTCTCCCACCCCGATCGCGAGATCGGCCAGTTCCTGCTTCCCGGTGAGCATTTCGTCGATTCGTTCCTCCACGGTGCCGACGCACACGAGTTTGCGCACCTGCACGTTCCGCTGCTGGCCGATGCGAAATGCGCGGTCGGTGGCCTGGTTCTCCACCGCCGGGTTCCACCACCGGTCCAGATGCACGACGTGATTGGCGGCCGTCAGGTTCAGCCCGGTGCCGCCCGCCTTGAGGGAGAGCAACATGATCGGCGGACCGTCGTCCCCTTGGAACCGGGCGACCATGTCGTCGCGCTTCGACTTGGTCACGCCCCCGTGCAGGAACGGCACCGTCGTCGCGAACCGTTCGGCGAGGTACGGTGCCACGAGTTCACCGAACTCGCGGAACTGCGTGAACAGCAGGACTTTCTCGCCTTCGGCCAGCACCGATTCCACGATGTCCTCGACCAGTCCGAGTTTGCCGGAGCGGTGCCGGCCGCGCCGCAGCACGGGCGACCCGTCACCGAGGTAGTGCGCCGGATGGTTGCACACCTGCTTGAGTCTGGTCAGCGCCGCGAGGACGGCGCCCTTGCGCGCCATGCCTTCCTTGTCGCGAATCTTGCGCATCATGTCGTCGACCACCGCGCGGTAGAGAGCAGCCTGCTCGGCCGTGAGATTGGCCCGGACCGTTTGCTCGAACTTCTCGGGAAGATCGGAGATCACGTCGGGGTCCGTCTTGACGCGCCGCAACACGAACGGCGCAGACAGCGCGCGTAGTCGCGCGGCCGCCACCGGGTCGTGGTCGCGTTCGATGGGTACCGCGAATCTCGCGCGGAACGAGGCGGCGCTGCCGAGCAACCTCGGGTTCGCGAAATCGAGAATCGAGCGGAGTTCTTCGAGGCGATTCTCCACGGGGGTGCCGGTGAGAGCGATGCGATGCGCCGCCGGGATGGCGCGGGTGGCCCGGGACTGCGCGGTCGCCGTATTCTTCACGTGCTGAGCCTCGTCGAGAACGACACGGCGCCAAGGCAGTTCGGCAAGCTGCGCGACATCGCGGGCGGCGATTGCGTAGGTGGTCACGACCAATTCGGCGCCGGCCACAGCCGCCGCGAGGGCTTCTCCCCGCAGTCGCTGTGCGCCGTGGTGAACGTAGACACGCAGGTCCGGGACGAATCGCTCGGCCTCGCGCTGCCAGTTGCCCACCACCGACATCGGGCACACGAGCAGTGTCGGAGCGCCCGCGGTTCCGGCCTCGCGTTCGTGCGCGAGCAGAGCGAGCACCTGCACGGTCTTGCCGAGCCCCATGTCGTCGGCGAGGACCGCGCCGAGTCCCAGCCGGCTCATGAACGCGAGCCACTCGAGACCGCGCTGCTGGTACGGGCGCAGTTCTGCCACCAGTCCGGCCGGCGGTGCGATCTCCTCGGGCTGAGCCTGGCCGTCGAGCAACGTCTCGACCCAGCCGGACGCGGCGATGTCGGTGACCTCGACCGGTGGGGCGTCCTCCCCGGTGAACTGTGCGAACAGCGATCCCAGCGTGGCGTCGCGTTCGGAATGCGCCGTGACGTAGCGCGCGGCCTGCGCGAGTGCCTCGGCGTCGGCCCGCACCCACTTGCCACGCAGCTTGACCAGGTCGCTGTTCGCGGCGACCAGTTCCTCCATCTCGGTGCGGGTGAGCAGCATGTCGCCGACCGCGAGTTGCCACTCGTACGACACGATCGCGCTCATCCCCACGACGCTGTCGTCGGCGCTCACGGGCGCGACCGGCGAGTCGACCTGCAGCCGCAACGACGGATCGACCGTCGCCCAGGCCCGCGGCAGCAGAAGGGCGACGCCCGCCGCCTGCAACGCACGCGCGCCGTGTTCGACGAGGTCGATCACGACCGGGGTGGGCAGCAGCAGGTCGAGGGTATCGACGTCGCGCGGCACGTCCTGAAGCCTCGGGTAGGCGGTGATCGCGGCGCCGAGCTTGCGGATCGCGATCTGCAGAAGATGCGGATCGGTGCCGTCGACGGTCACCGGCACGGGCGCCTGCCCCTCCGAGCGCAGGCAGACTTCCAGCCGCCACAACGCGGCCACACCGATGTCGGTGTCGTCATCGGTGTCCTCGGGTTCGGCCAGACGCAGCACGAGGTCGGGTTCGTACCCGGCGAGGCTGGCGCGCCATTCGTCGAGCGCGTCCGCCATTCGCTGGGTGCCACGGGGGTGCGGACGGCCCTCCGCGAGCGCCGCGACCAGCGGATGCAGCGACGTCGACGAGCCGTGCAGGGCGCGGACGATCGGGTCCGTCAGCTCCTCGCACATGTTGTCGAGTAATGCCGACGGGCGACCGAGCTGACGCTGCACGGGAGGCATCGCGGCGGCGAGTTCGGCAGACCACGCGCGATTCTTCTCCCCGCCGAGCAGTTGCCATCGCGCCCACCACTGCTTTTCGGCGCGGACGAGTTCGGGGGCCACGCGACCTGCCTGCGCCCAGCGTTCGATGCCGCGAGCCACGTGCGCGAGGTACCGCAGGTCACCCGCGACGCCACTCGGGCGTCGCGGGAGATCGAGGAGGAGTGCGGCGGCGTCGGGTGGCGCCACAGCCACGGCGGGAACGACTCGCGGCGCGGCGTCACCCGGGAGCGTCAATTCCACGCGGTGCCGGAACGGCCGGTCGATCCATCGCCGCAGCGCCGACGGCAATGCCTCGTCGTCGGCGTCGACCGCGGGATCTCGCCACAGCATCAGGCCTGATCCCGGTGACCACAGCCCGTGCAACATGCCCTCCATGGTGCCAGCCGCGCCCGGGCGGCTCATGGCAGGGTTCTCGCTTTCGCACCGCAACTGCCGGTCGGGCACCGAACACGTGGAGCACACTGGTCGGTACACATCCGAACCCCCGAGGAGCCGCGATGTCCATTCTGGTGCAGGTTCTCGAACAGACGCCCAGCACTCGCACGCCGTGGGAACAGGTGAAGTACGGGTTCGTCGATTGGGATCACGTGACCACGCTTCGCCTCGACGGACGTTGCGGGGTGTGGCTGGACGGCACCAGGACCGGCGAGTCGCACCGGCTCGCGACCACGGCGTCGTCGCAGGAGGCGATCTTCTTCCTTCTCAATGTGTTCGACAAGATCGCGGAGTGCTCGGAGGCGGGCGGGTCGTGGATCGTGGGACACGACGGGGCCACCGTGGGATCGATCAGCGCCGCGCGTTTCCCCGCGTCGGGCGGCGACCGGCGCTCGATCTAGCCGGCATCCTCGAATTCCTCGGCGTCGAGGCAGACCCGCGCCAGGTCGTCGAGTGGGAGCGCGAGTGCGCGTGCCAGTGCGGCGACGGTCACGAACCCCGGCGTCGCCAGCCTGCCGGTCTCGATCTTCCGCAGCGTTTCCGGAGAGATCCCCGCGGATGCGGCGACGTCGGCGAGCGTGCGGTCGCGTCGTGCCTCACGGAGGAGCCCGCCGAGCCGTTTACCGGCGGCGAGTTGTTGCGGTGACAGCGGGAGACGCACCATGGATGCCAGCGTATCGGAGTCGCGTCGGACGACGGGTCCGGTATGAAAATACCGAGCAACGGCCCGGGTCTGGTATTTTTATACCAAGATTGACAAGCCCTTCCGGAAGGACACGTGCAGTGCTCGAACTGAAAACCCCGCGGGAGATCGACGCGATGCGCACCACCGGCGCGTTCATCGCCGGCCTCCTGGACGACCTCGCGCAGCGAGCCGCACCCGGCGTCAACCTCCTCGACCTCGAGCACCGGGCGCGTGATCTGATCGCCGAGCGCGGCGCCGTGTCGTGTTACTGGGATTACGCGCCGTCGTTCGGGAGTGGTCCGTTCCGCAACGTCATCTGCCTGTCGGTCAACGACGCGGTGCTGCACGGACTGCCGCACGACTACGTGCTGCAGGACGGGGACGTGCTCAGCATGGACATCGCCGTCTCGATCGACGGATGGGTCGCCGATTCCGCACGCACCGTCGTCGTCGGAACCGAGAGGCCCGAGGATCGCCGCCTCATCGAGTCCACCGAACGCGCACTCGCGGCGGGTATCGCCGCCGCGCAGCCGGGCAACCGGCTCGGCGACATCTCGGCCGCCATCGGCGCGGTTGCCGCCGAATACGGCTATCCCGTCAACACCCAGTTCGGTGGCCACGGCCTCGGCCGCACCATGCACGAAGACCCGCACGTCTCCAACACCGGCCGCGCCGGACGCGGCCTCGTGCTGCGCCCGGGCCTCACCCTGGCACTCGAACCGTGGTGGACACCGACCACGGACGAGATCGTCTTCGACCCGGACGGCTGGACCATCCGTTCCGCCGACGGCTCCCGCACCGCGCACAGCGAACACACCGTGGCGATCACCGACGACGGTCCACAGGTTCTCACCGCACCGGCCGACCGGTAGCCCCCTGTCGGTGCGCGCTGTCACCATGCCGTGGTGCCGGGGGGACGCGCAACGAAGTGGTGGATATGGGTCGTGGTGGCGGCTATCGGGACGTCCTGGTTCCGGAGCGTCTCCGATCCGGCCGACGACCCGGTGCCCGGTAGCCCGCCGCGAGAGCAACTGGCGGCACTGCTCGGGCAGGTGACCGTGTGGCCGGACCGGCCGCGGGAAAGCGGATACGAGCGCGGCTGCGGGCCGGGCGAAGGATGCGTGTTCGGCCCGGCGTGGTCGGACGACCACGCCGGTGAGGGCGGTCACGACGGGTGCGACACGCGGAACAACGTGCTCGCACGCGACCTCCGTGAACCGGCGTTCCGTCCGGGCACCGACGCGTGCGTCGTCGTCTCCGGAACTCTCCACGATCCGTACACCGGTGCGCGCGTGGATTTTCGCCGTTCCGAGGCGCGCGCCGTCCACGTCGACCACATCTACCCGCTGGCGGCCGCATGGGATTTCGGCGCGGCACGGTGGCCGGCCGATCTGCGGCGACAGTTCGCCAACGACATCGCGTACAACCTCGTCGCGGTGGACGGACCGGCCAACGAGGACAAGAGCGACCACACCCCCGCGCACTGGATGCCACCGGCCGCGGGATATCGGTGTTGGTTCGCAGGCCGATACCTCACTGTCGCAGTGCGATACGGACTACCGATCACATCCGGCGACCATCGCGCGTTGGCGGACGCCGCCGGGTCGTGCCCCGACCCGTGACAGCGACATGTTCCGCCGGCCGCAGCGACGACGCCGGGAGGGCACCGCTCGGGTCATACGGGGAGATTCTGCGGAATCCATTCGGGGTCACGCTTTTCCATGAAGGCGCGCATGCCTTCTCGCGGTTCGGGGGACGTCTCGAGCGACCCGAACATCGTCTGATAGTCGAACTGCCCGTACCGCTCGTTGAGCATGCGTTTGACCTGGGCGCGCGCGAGCGGCGCGGTCTGCAGCACCTCGCGTGCCGCGGTCAGCGCGGCCTCTCGCAGTTGGTCGTGCGGCACGACGCGTGAGATCACACCGAGCCGCAGTGCCTCTGCGGCGTCGAAGCGACGCGCGGACAGGAGCAGGTCCCGCGCCGCCGCGATTCCGACGTGGGCGGGCAGCGCCGCCGCGAACGTCGCGTCGGGGATGCCGCGCAGCAGTTCGGGGACGCGGAAGGTGGCCCGTTCGCTCGCCACGGCGATGTCCGACATCATCGCGACGAGCAGTCCCCCGGCCTGGCAGATGCCGTTGACCGCCGAGATCACCGGCGCGCGGCTGTCCCGGATGGTCAGGAACGGCACCACATCGTTGCCGGCGAGCCCTTCGGGCAGATCGTCGCCGGGTTCGGACCGGCCGCCGAGGTCACCGCCGGGCGCGAAGACGTCGTCGACGCCCGTGATGATCAGGGCCGCGAGGTCGGGGTCGCTGTTGACCAGCCGAACCGCCCGTTTGAGGCCGTAGTACATCGCGGGGGTGAACGCGTTCCGGGCCGCGGGACGGTCGATGATGCACCAGCCGATCGCGCCTTCCCGCTCGAATCTCAAACCACCGGCACCGAGGTCGTCTCCCATGGCCGCAGCATATACGATTCTCGCCAAAAGAGAATGGCGTGTTCATGTGGTTGTCGTAGCGGCGCCGAACACCACCACTACGGTGGAGGGATGCTCTCGCGCATCACCAAGGACACCCGCCTGTGCATCTCCCTGTCGGGCCGCCCCAGCAACATCGGAACCAGATTCCACAACTACCTGTACGACGAACTCGGACTCGATTTCGTCTACAAGGCGTTCGCGCCCACGAATATCGAGGACGCGGTCGCCGGAATCCGAGGACTCGGTATCCGCGGCGCGGGGGTATCGATGCCGTTCAAGGAAGCGGTCCTGCCGCTCGTCGACGTCCTGCACGATTCCGCACGCGCGATCGAGTCGGTCAACACGATCGTCAACGACGACGGCATCCTCCATGCCTACAACACCGACTACCAAGCGGTGACCGATCTTCTGGCGGCCCACGCCGTGGATTCCTCACTGCCGGTGACGATCACCGGCAGCGGCGGTATGGCGAAAGCGGTCACGGCGGCGCTGCGGCACAGCGGTTTCGCCGAGGGCGTCGTGGTGGCGCGCAACGAACGCACCGGCCGCCCTCTCGCCCGCAAGTACGGATACGACTGGCGTGCGGACGCCTCCGCGACACCGCCGGGCCTGCTCGTCAACGCCACGCCGGTCGGCATGGCCGGTGCGCCGGAAGCCGACCGTCTCCCCGTCCCGGAGGAGGTCGTCGCCGCTGCCACCGTCGTCTTCGACGTGGTCGCGGTGCCGCCCGAGACGCCCCTCGTCCGGTTCGCCCGCGAGCAGGGGATCCCGGTGATCACCGGCGACGAGGTGATCGCCCTCCAGGCGGCGCTGCAGTTCGCCCTCTATACGGGTGTCACACCGACACCGGATCAGGTGAGGCGCGCGTCCGAGTACTCACGGTCCTGACCACCACCGCCCACCCTCGGCGGCCGTGGCCGGGGGCGGTCGCTCAGATGGTGCCGGCTGCTTCGAGCCCGTCGAGCACGACGTTCGCCGCGTCGAAGGCCACGTTCATCTCGAGCCGGGTGAGGTCGTGGGTGTCGGGGTTCTGGAGTCCGAAGTTGTTGACCCACGCCGCTGTTCGCGCCGACTGGAACATGAAGGTGGTCGTCTCCGTCTCGCCCAGCAGATCACCGACGAACCACCCGGTGAAGAACGGACGCAGATCGGTGCCGTAGGTGACCTCGAACTCGTCGGCGATGACGGGCGCGGCATCGACAAGGGCACCACCGAAGGTGTAGAAGTCCCGGGTGTGCTCGGGCGTGGATCCGATGGTCACGAGCGCCTCGGGGAAATCGATCACCAGGTGCGCGACGACGGCGCCGACCAGGACGCGGCCCGGGCTGCGGTCACACCGCTCGGTCTCGGCGAGTGCCTCCGCCCAATGCGCCGCCGGGGTACCGCCGGTGACGTGCTCGTGCAGATTCGCCAGATACAGCCGCACCACCTCGACCGCCAGCGCATTCGCCCACGCCGGGTCGTCGTAGATGCCGGAGTCCAGAGTCGGCTCCGTGAGCGCGAGAATCTCGTCGAATGCGAGGACGAAGGTGCCGCGGTAGTCGTCGCTACGAGTGAGCACCTCCCGCAACGCGGCGATACGGGACCTGGCGTCGTCGAAGGTCTCGATCCCCGCGGGGTCCGTGAGCGCAGCGATGTCGGCGGTGGGGACCGTGGACACACAGGCCGACGGCGCGGGTGCCGCGGGCGCTGCCGACACGGCCGGCGCTCCGGCGACCGCAGCCGCGACGGCTGCCGCACTCAGGGACAAGGCAACACTTCTCCGTACGAAATGCGTCATTGTTCCGAATTTACACAGAAGTTGGAACAATGGAACGTGCGTGCGGATCCGTCGTGCCGCCCCCTACGCCCGGGATCTAGCCGGTCGCCACGGGCCGCCGAGGATCGGCCGCCCACTGCGACCACGAACCCGGATACAGGGCCGCGTCGATCCCGACGATCGCCAGTGCCGCGATCTCGTGGGCCGCGTTGATGCCCGAACCGCAGTAGACGGCGACGTCGCCGCCGGTGACACCGAGCCTTTCGAAACGCGCCGCGAGCTGATCCGGCGGGCGGAACGACCCGTCGTCGCGAAGATTCTCCGTGGTGGGCGCACTGACCGCGCCCGGAACGTGTCCCGCCCGGCGATCGACGGGTTCTTCGTCGCCACGGAACCGGGCCGCCGACCGCGCGTCGAGCAGAACTCCGTGCGAAGGGAAACGCGCGACTTCGTCCGGGCCGACAGTCGGCAGGTGCCCCGGACTCAACGACACCGTCCCCGGATGAGGGCGTTCCCCGGGACCCGCGGCCACCTCGTGGCCGCCCGCGGTCCACGCCGACAACCCACCGTCGAGCAGACGGACGTCCGTGAGCCCCGCCCAGCGAAGCAACCACCACGCGCGAGCGGCCGCGAGTCCTCCGGACGCGTCGTAGGCGACCACCGGATCACCGTCGGAGATGCCCCAGCGTCGTGCCGCGTCCTGCAAGCGACCGATATCGGGGAGCGGATGGCGGCCGCGTTCCAGGGAGGGCGGATCCGCCAGCTCCGAATCGAGGTCGACGTAGACCGCTCCGGGGATGTGCCCCCGGTGGTACCGGTCGATGCCGTGGGAGTCCCCGAGTGCCCACCTCACATCGAGCAGCACCGGAGGCTTCCCGATGTCGATCAGGTGCGCCAGGTCGGACGCCGAGATGAGCACGTTGGTGTCGGGCATGTCTCGATCCTGGCACGGAACACGAGCGCTCCGCATCACCCACGCGCGATCCGGCAGAATGCCGCTCCGTGACCGAATCCCCGCCGAACGCCGCAGCGACGCCGACCGGCGGCACGTCACCGATATCGCGGCCCGTCACAGCGGGAATCGTGACCGCACTCGTCGGTTTCACCAGTTCGTTCGCCGTCGTGCTCACCGGCCTGCGCGCGGTCGGCGCCTCCCCTGCAGAGGCCGCCTCGGGCCTGGCCGCACTGTGCCTGACCCAGGGTGCCGGCATCCTCTGGCTGTCGCGCCGGTATCGCACTCCGATCACGCTGGCGTGGTCGACGCCCGGCGCGGCACTGCTCGCGGGTACCGGTGTCGTGGTGGGAGGCTGGCCCGCGGCGGTGGGCGCGTTCGTCGTCGTCGGCGTGGCGGTCGTGCTGACCGGACTCTGGCCGACGCTCGGACGACTGATCTCGTCCATTCCCACGTCCCTCGCGCAGGCGATGCTCGCGGGCATCCTCGTCCCGCTGTGCCTGGCGCCGGTCACCGCACTGGCCGACTCCCCCGCGGTCATCGCACCGGTAGCGCTGGTCTGGCTGATCCTGCAACGCGTGCGGCCCCGATGGGCGGTGCCGGGCGCGTTCGCAGCGGCGACGGTGGTGATCGTCGTGCACCTCGTCCGTACCGGGACCGCCGTCGCGCCCACCGACCTCGCTCCCCGTCTCGACTTCACGGCACCGGCCTGGACGTGGCAGGCACTGCTGGGAATCGCGCTGCCGCTCTACATCGTGACGATGGCCTCGCAGAACATTCCCGGCACCGCGGTGCTGAACTCGTTCGGGTACCGGACGCCGTGGCGCGCGGTGATGACGGTGACCGGCCTCGGCACGGTGATCGGTGCTCCCGCGGGTGGCCACGCCGTCAACCTGGCAGCCATCAGTGCCGCACTCGCCGCCGCACCCGACGCGGACCCCGACCCGCAGCGCCGCTGGGTGGCCGCGTGGTCCGCGGGCTGGTCGTACCTGGTGCTCGCGCTGTGCTCGGCCGGCCTTGCCGCGCTGGTGGCGCTCGCACCCGCGGGAGTCGTCGAAACCGTGGCGGGGCTGGCGCTGCTGGCCACCCTCGGCGGCGCACTGTCCGCCGCCCTCCGCGACCTGCACGATCGCGAGGCCGCGGTCGTCACATTCCTGGTCGCGGCATCCGGATTGTCGATATTCGGCGTCGGTTCTGCATTCTGGGCGCTGTTGATCGGACTTGCCGTCCGGGGAGCACTATCGTCGAGGAGTGAGCAACAGTCAGCCGACGAGACCCGCCGCACAACCTGATCCGGAGCACTTCCCGGTGCTCTGGCCCATGCAGACACGGTGGGCCGACAACGACCACTACGGCCACGTCAACAACGTCACCTACTACTCGTACTTCGACTCCGCGGTGAACGGCTGGCTCATGGCCACGACCGGAGTCGACATCCGGGAACTCGACGCGATCGGTGTGGTTGCGGAGACCTCGTGCCGCTACCTCGCCGAGCTGTCGTTCCCCGACCGGCTCCAGGTCGGTCTCGCGGTGGAGCGCCTCGGTACGCAGTCGGTCACCTATTCGCTCGCCATCTTCCGCGAGTCGGAAGGCTCGTTGCAGCCCGCCGCGACCGGCCGTTTCGTGCACGTGTACATCGACATGCAGACGCGGCGGCCGGTGCCGATTCCCGAACAGATCCGCAAAGCGGTCATGCAACTGGTCACCTCGACCGCCACGTAGGGTCACCGGCGCGCAGCGCACCGCCGACGCTATCGGGCTCCGGCCGCACGCCGAAGGAGCGGCTCGGTGCGCTGCGGGACGAGTTCGCGCATCACGAGCGACATGTCGGTGCGCTCGACGCCCGGAATCCCGAGAATCCGCTCCGCCAGCCGATAGAGATCGTCGGCATCGCGCGCCACGATCTTCACCGACAGGTCGATCGGACCGGTCACCCCGTACACCTCGGTGACCTCGGGGATCTGTGCCAACTCCTCGACGACCGCGTCGAGCCGGTGCTGATCGACCTGGGTGGCGACATAGGCCGCGAGCGGGTACCCGAGCGCGACGGGGTCGACGCGGCGATCGAACGAGGCGAGGACCCCTTCCGACTCCCACCGGCTCAGCCGCGCCTGAACCGTGTTGCGCGAGAGTCCGAGTCGCTGCGACAACTCCACCCCGGTTGCTCTCGGCGTACGAGCGAGTTCGAGCAGCAAACGTGCGTCCGTCCCGTCCAGACTGGTCATTCTTCGCAGTGTGCCACTCCGAACCGCCCGGCGACCGTGCTTCCTGCACACTGCGCGACGCATCGATTGCGCACTCGTCCCAGAAGTGGATCATGTGAGGTACACCACTCACATTCCGGCGCGGCCCACCCGGCTCACCCGGACAGCACCCACGAGGTGACCCGATGGTTGCACCCACGACCCACCCGGTCCAGTTGATCCAGCCCGACGGGCAACGCGTCCACAACCCCGCTTACAGCGGACTGGTCGCCGATATCGGACCCGCCCGACTCCGCGACCTCTACCGCGACCTGGTCGTCGTCCGCCGGCTCGACAACGAGGCGATCGCGCTGCAGCGCCAGGGCGAACTCGGCCTCTGGGCGCCGATGACGGGCCAGGAGGCCGCACAAGTCGGGTCGGCCCGGGCACTGGAAACCGACGACTACGTCTTCACGAGCTACCGCGAGCACGCCGTCGCCTGGTGTCGTGGTGTCGATCCCGCCGACATGACCGCCCTGTGGCGCGGCTGTGCCCACTCCGGATGGGACCCGGCCACCGTCAACACGACCAATCCCGCCATCGTCGTCGGGGCACAGGGCTTGCACGCGACGGGCTACGCCATGGGAGCCAAGCTCGACGGCGCCGACATCGCCACGATCGTGTACTTCGGCGACGGCGCGACGAGCCAGGGCGACCTGTCGGAGGCGCTCGGATTCGCGGTCGGCTGGGGCGCCGGCGTCGTCTTCTTCTGCCAGAACAACCACTGGGCGATCAGTGCCCCCACGCAGATGCAGAGCCCGGTGCCGCTCGCACAGCGCGCCGCGGGCTTCGGAATGCCCGCTGTGCAGGTCGACGGCAACGACGTCCTCGCCGTTCTCGCGGTCACCCGGCAAGCCGCCCGGCACGCGCGCGAAGGCTCCGGACCGTTCTTCGTCGAAGCGCTCACCTACCGGATGGGACCGCACACCACATCGGACGATCCGAGCAGGTACCGCACACCCGCCGACCTCGAAGCGTGGAAGGTACGCGATCCGCTGGACCGCATGCGACGTCTCCTCGAACGCGAAAACCTTGCCGATCGGGCATTCTTCGACGACGTGGACACGACCGCGCAGGACGCGGCGACGCGGTTGCGGCGCGGCACCCTCGAACTCCCCGACCCACATCCCCTGACGATGTTCGACCATGTCTACGCCACCGACCATGCGCTGCTCGCGGACGAACGTGCCGGTTACGCCGACTATCTCGCGAGTTTCACCGGCACCGACGAGGAGGCACTGCGATGACCACCACCACGATGGCGCTCGGCGCGGCACTCAACGCCGGCTTGCGCCGCGCACTCGAACAGGACCGGAAAGTAATTCTGATGGGCGAGGACGTCGGCAGGCTCGGCGGCGTCTTCCGGGTCACCGACACCTTGCAGAAGGATTTCGGTGAAGCGCGAGTGATGGACACTCCTCTGGCCGAATCCGGCATCGTGGGAACGGCATTCGGGATGGCCCTGCGCGGCTACCGCCCGGTGTGCGAAATCCAGTTCGACGGATTCGTCTACCCCGCGTTCGACCAGATCGTCTCGCAGGTGGCGAAAATCCGTTACCGCACCGCGGGAGCGGTCACCGCGCCACTGACCATCCGCATCCCCTACGGCGGCGGCATCGGCGCGGTCGAGCACCATTCGGAATCGCCCGAGGCATATTTCGCCCACACCGCCGGTCTCCGGGTGGTCAGTCCGGGCAGCCCGTCCGACGCGTACTGGATGATTCAGCAGGCTGTCGCGCTCGACGACCCCGTGGTCTTCCTCGAACCGAAACACCGGTACTGGGAACGCGGCGAGGTCGATGTGGACACCGGACCCGATCTTCCCCTCGACCGTGCGCGCATCCTGCGAGCCGGAAGCGACGTCACCGTGGTCACTTTCGGCGCGATGGTGCCCACCGCCCTGCAGGCTGCGGACATCGCTGCGGCCGAGGGCCGGTCACTCGAGGTGATCGATCTGCGGTCGCTCTCGCCCATCGATTTCGACACCGTCGAAGCGTCGGTGCGCCGCACCGGACGCCTCGTGGTGCTGCAGGAGGCGCCGGTGTTCTGCGGGATCGGCGCCGAGATCGCCGCCCGGACCGCCGAGCGTTGCTTCTACCAACTCGAAGCGCCGGTCCTCCGCGTCGGCGGATTCGACATTCCGTACCCGCCGGCAAAACTCGAATCCCACCACCGGCCGGACCCGGACCGCATCCTCGATGCGGTGGATCGCGCACTCGCGGCATGACGAAGGGAGTGGCGATGTCACAGTCCGTCGAGGAGTTCCGCCTGCCCGATCTCGGGGAGGGACTCACCGAGGCCGAGTGGGTGTCGTGGTCGGTGCAGATCGGCGACCGCCTCGAGCTCAATCAGGTCATCGGCGAGGTGGAGACGGCGAAGGCGACCGTCGAGTTGCCGTCGCCACATGCCGGCACGGTCGCCGAACTCCTCGTCGCACCGGGCCAGACGATCCCCGTGGGCAGCCCGCTGTTGCGGATCGCGGTCGGCGCGGAGCCGTCGGACGGCGCACAACCCGCGGCGTCCCCGGCGTCCGACGAGGCGCCCGCCGAAGCGCGTCCGGCGGTGCTGGTCGGCTACGGCCCGGGCGCCGCACCCGTCAGCCGGCGCGCGACACGGACCAACTCTGCCGGGACCTCGTCGAGCACCACCGGCGCGCCCGCGCACCGCCCGGACGCGAAACCGGGCGCGCGCCGGGAGGCGGCCCTGCTCGGGGTGGATCTCGCGGAGGTCGAGGGCTCCGGGCAGGGAGGGGCGATCACCCGGGACGATGTCCGGCGCGCGGCAGGACCCGATGCCGGGCACACCGAGACGGGCACAATGCGACCCGCGTCGGCCACCAGCCGGGTGCCGATCCGCGGTGTCCGCAAACGCACGGCCGACGCTGTGACCCGCAGCGCGTTCACCGCACCGCACGCGACGGTGTTCCTCACCTGCGATGTGACGGCCACAGTCGACCTCGTGACGCGATTGCGCCGCGAACCTGCGTTCGACGGCCGTCACCTCACCGCGCTGACCGTCGTTGCCCGGGCATTGATGCGCGCGGTCGCCGAGGAACCGTCGCTCAACTCACAGTGGGACGACGACGCCCAGGAGATCGTCGTCCACCACGACGTCCATCTCGGGATCGCCGCCGCCACGCCGGACGGGCTGAAGGTTCCGGTCGTGCGCGACGCCCGGCATCTAGCGCTCCCGGACCTCGCGGGTGCGATCGCCGAGGCCGCCGATCGCGCCCGGACCGGCCGATCGACGCCCACCGAGCTGACCGGTTCCACCGTGTCCGTCACCAACATCGGTGTCTTCGGCATCGAGGCGGGCACACCGATCCTCAACCCGGGCGAAGCGGCGATCCTCGCGGTCGGCGCCATCGCGGATCGTCCGTGGGTGATCGACGGTGCACTCGCCGTCCGCAAGGTCGCGAGCCTGTCACTCTCGTTCGACCATCGCCTCGTCGACGGCGAGCAGGGCGGCCGCGCGCTCGCCGCGATCGGCCGCTTCCTCGGAGACCCGGTGCCCGCGCTGCTCGGCGGCGCGTAACGAGCCGGTGCCCGGCTTCGGGAGCCGAAATCGGTACCGTGCCCGCGTGACCGATTCTGTGCGGAAGAACGCCCGGCTCGCCCGCGCGCGCGTCGCGGTGTTCACGGTGTTCGGCGTGAACGGGTTCCTGCTCGCCATGTGGGTGGTGCACATCCCGGTGATCCTGGAGCGGGTCGGGACGGGGTACGCGACTCTCGGATCGCTGTTGCTGCTGCTCGCGGCGGGTGCGCTGTGCGGAATGCAGGTGACGGGACGGCTCGCCGACCGATTCGGCAGCCACCGCACGACGATCGTGTCGGCGCTCGCGCTGGCGGTCGTGGCCGTCGGGCCGGGACTCGCGACCGCGCCGTGGCAACTCGGCCTGGCCCTCGCGATCTTCGGGCTGGCGAACGGCGCACTCGACGTCTCGATGAACTCGCAGGCCGTGGTGCTCGAGCAACGGTACGAACGGCCGATCATGTCGGCGTTTCACGGAGTGTTCTCCGCCGGGGGCATCGCCGGGTCGCTGGTGGGTGCGGCCACCCTCGCGATGGAGGTGAGTCCTCCCGTCACGCTTGCGGCGGCGGGAGGAGTGGCGGTATGCCTGGTCGCATGGGCCGGGCGGCATCTCGTGCGCACCACGCCCGTTCCTCGCCGGTCGCCGTCCGGGCGACGCGGCGGCTATTCCCGGCGGGTCGTGCTGCTCGGTGGTGTCGCGTTCGCGCTGATGCTCTGCGAAGGGGTTGCCAACGACTGGAGTGCCCTCCAGGTCCAGGAGCGACTCGACAGTCCGGCATCGGTGGCCGCGCTCGCATTCGGGGCGTTCTCCGCGACGATGACGCTCGGCAGGTTCCTCGCCGACCGGGTGAGCGCACGCATCGGCAGCGCCGGCGTGATCCGGTACGGAACGCTGATGGCGGCCGTCGGCATGGGCACGGTGATGGCGTCGCCGGTTCTCCCCCTGACGCTCACCGGATGGGCGCTCTTCGGCCTCGGACTGTCCGGTGCCGTCCCCCAGCTGTTCACCGCGGCAGGCAATCTCGACTCCGGGTCGCCCGGTGCCGACATGTCCCGCGTCGTGGGTCTCGGCTATCTCGGCTTCCTGGCGGGACCGGCCTGTATCGGGTGGGTATCCGAGGCGACATCTCTCACCGCGGCGATGGCGGTGCCGCTCGTCTGCGTACTCGTCGCGGCGCTGCTCGCCCCGGTGCTCACGGCCCCGACGACACCGGCGCCCACGCGGTGATCCGCGTGGGCGCCGGGTGGGAGCGAGGGGTCAGAGAGCCTTCAGCTCTTCGGTGACCTCGGCGACCATCTTCTTCGCGTCGCCGAACAACATCGAGGTGTTGTCCGCCGTGAACAGCGGGTTGTCGATACCCGCGTAGCCGGAACTCATCGACCGCTTGAGCACGATGACGGACTTCGACTGATCCACGTTCAGGATCGGCATTCCGTAGATCGGGCTGGACGAGTCGTGCCGCGCGGCCGGGTTGGTGACGTCGTTCGCGCCGATGACGATGGTGACATCGGTGCGGTTGAACTCACCGTTGATGTCGTCCATCTCCTTGAGCGCGTCGTAGGGCACCTCGGCTTCGGCGAGCAGGACGTTCATGTGACCCGGCATCCGTCCCGCGACGGGATGGATCGCGTACTTGACCTCGACACCGCGTTCTTCGAGCAGCGATGCCATCTCCTTGACCGCGTGCTGTGCCTGCGCCACGGCGAGGCCGTAGCCGGGCACCACGATGACCTGGTTGGCGTAGGCCATCTGGATCGCCGCGTCGGACGAGGAGGTCGCCTTGACGGTGCCGCCGGTTGCACCGGCGACGCCGGCCGCTCCGCCGTCACCGCCGAACGACCCGAACACGATCGCGGGGATCGAGCGGTTCATGGCCTTGGCCATGAGGTTGGTGAGGATCGTGCCGGAGGCGCCGACGATCATGCCCGCGACGATCATCGCGGTGTTGTTCAGTGCGAGGCCCGCAGCCGCGGCGGACAGACCGGTCAGGGCGTTGAGCAGCGAGATGACGACCGGCATGTCGGCGCCGCCGATCGGCAGCACGACGAACAGACCCATCAGGCCGGCGACGACCAGCAATCCGAGAATCCAGATGCCCGCAGTGGGATCGTTCGCGGGATCGGCGTTGATTCCGATGTAGACGGCAATCGCCAGCGACGCCACGGCGAGAAGAACGTTGGCGATCTGGAACAGCTTCGCGCCTCCGACGAGCTTCTTCTCGACGCTCTTGTTCAGGAGTTCCTGAAGCTTGACGTACGCGACGATCGACCCCCAGAAGGAGATCGAGCCCACGATCGCGGCGAAGAGCGAACCGATGACGATGTGAACGGTGGGCGAGCCGTCGATCCGGGTGAAGCCGTCGGTGTCGAGGAACTCCGCCCAGGCGATGAGCGCGACGGTGCCGCCGCCGACGCCGTTGAACATGGCGACCAACTGCGGCATCGCAGTCATCTTGGTACGCAACGCCGGCGGGACACCCAGCACGACACCGACGATCAGGCCGGCGGCGATGATGATCCAGTTGCCGGTGTCACGAATGTCGATGAGGGTGGCGACGATGGCGAGCAGCATGCCCACCGCGGCGATGTAGTTGCCGCGCACCGCGGTCTTCGGGCCGGTCAGGCCCATCAGACCGTAGATGAACATGCCGAAGGCGATGATGTAGAGGATTGACACGAGGTAGCTCATCGGGCGTCGGCTCCCTTGGTCGCGGCAGCCTTGCCGGAGTCCTTCTTGGGCTTGAACATTGCGAGCATGCGGTCGGTCACGACGAAGCCGCCGACCACGTTGAGCGTGCCGAACACGAGCGCCACGAACAAGATGACCTTGATGCTCCACGGCGCGTCGGCCGGGAGGTGACCGAGCACCACGAGGGCGCCGAGCACGACGATTCCGTGAATGGCGTTGGTGCCGGACATCAATGGGGTGTGCAGGGTGTTCGGGACTTTGGAAATCACTGCGAAACCGACGAACCCGGACAGAACCAGGATCGCGATGTTCGCCAACAGTTCGTTGTACATCTAGGGGGTCTCCTTCGAGCGGGTCACGCACGCCTCGGCGAGAATCTCGTCCGAGAAGTCCGGGGCCGGCGTGCCGTTCTCGTCGAGCATGAGCTCGAGCAAGGCCGCAACGTTCTTCGAGTACAGCTCTGACGCGTGCTCCGGCATCGTCGCGGGAAGATTCAGCGGCGAGCAGATGGTCACTCCGTGCTTGACGACGGTCTGCCCCGGTTCGGTGAGCTCGCAGTTGCCGCCGGTCTCGCCGGCGAGGTCGACGATGACCGAGCCCGGCCGCATTCCCTCCACGGCCGCGGCGGTCACCAGGCGCGGAGCGGGACGGCCGGGCACCAGCGCGGTGGTGATGACGACATCGAAGCCCTTGATGGCATCCTCGAGCGCCTGCTGCTGCTGGGCACGCTCGTCGTCGCTGAGTTCACGGGCGTATCCGCCCTCGCCTGCGGCGTCGATGCCGAGGTCGAGCCACTGGGAACCGACCGAGCGCACCTGATCTGCGACCTCGGGGCGGACGTCGTAGCCGGTGGTGCGGCCGCCGAGCCGTTTGGCGGTCGCGAGTGCCTGCAGGCCGGCGACGCCCACGCCGAGCACCAGCACCGTGGCGGGCTTGACGGTGCCCGCCGCGGTGGTGAGCATCGGGAAGAACCGCGTGGATTCGTTCGCGGCGACCAGGACAGCCTTGTAGCCGGCCACATTGGCCTGGGACGACAGTGCGTCCATGACCTGGGCGCGGGAGATGCGCGGGATGGCCTCGACGGCGTACGCCTCGACACCGGCAGCAGCGAGCGCACCGATCTGGTTGTCGGCGTTGCGCGGCGCGAGGAAACCGATGAGCCGGCGTCCCGAGCCGAGCCGGGCGATCTCCGCGTCGGTGGGTGGTGCGACCTTGACGACCACGTCGGACGACCAGGCGTCGCCGATCTGAGCGCCCGCTTCCTTGTAAGCGGCGTCGGGTATGAGGGCGCCGAGACCCGCACCGGCTTCGACGATCACGTCGAGGCCCTTGGCGATCAGCGACGGCACGATCTTCGGAACAAGCGCGACACGCCGCTCACCGTCGTGGGTTTCACGAACCACGCCGACGGTCGGACGGCGGTGCGCTCCGCTCCCCGTATTCGATCCTTCGGTACTCAATTTCTCTGACTCCTGCGTCGATGAAGTGCGCGGCGCCGCGATCGGCGGCGAGATGTGCGTGCGATCGGGCCATGTGACGGCCTGCACTCGTGGTGACTCTATGCAGGCCTACCGGGACGGCACGCGACCTGCAACTTGCACGAATCGTCTGAATCGAGTCCGAACAGCAAGATGATGCAAGAATGTGACACACCTCACTTCACAAGGTTGCCGCAAATTCTGTGAGCGCACGACGCGGAAAGGAAACGCCATGCCACACCGCACGGTCACCGTCGAACGGGTCTACGACCACCCGGCCGACGAGGAGCCGTTCCGGGTTCTCGTGGACCGTCTCTGGCCACGGGGCCTCCGACGGGACGCCTTCCACTACGACGAATGGGCCCAGAACCTCGCTCCCTCGACAGATCTTCGCAAGTGGTATTCCCACGACACCTCTCTGTTCACGGAATTCCGCGACCGCTACCGCACGGAGTTGGCATCTCCTGCGGCCGGCGACGCCATCGCCCGTCTCGACGAGCAGGCGGACGGACGGGCACTCGTGCTGCTCACCGCCACACGCGACGTCGAGCACAGCGGCGCGCGGGTACTCGCCGATTATCTGAGAGAACACTGACGCATCAGAGGAAGCACTGACAGGAAAGAGACGCCCTGCAATGACCGGTGTACCGAGGGAGGACGACGGGGGCGAGCCGGCCTGCCTGCTGCACCTCGTCTGCCCCGACTGCGGCCTGGTCCTCGACGACCCGGAGTCGCCGTGTTCCCGCTGCGTCCGCGCTCCCACCGATCCAGGCAGTGCCGGGAATCCGTCCGGAGGCCCGGGCACTCTTCTACCCTGACTCCATGCATGTTCCTGCCGCGGTCCTCGATCTCACCCGCGGCGCGCGCCGCGTAGCGGTGCTCTCGGGCGCCGGAATGTCCGCCGAGAGCGGCGTGCCCACCTTCCGTGACGCGCTGACGGGGTTGTGGGAGAACTTCGACGCTGCTGCCCTCGCAACCCCCGAGGCCTGGAACGCCGATCCGGACGCGGTGTGGGCGTGGTACCAGTGGCGGGTCGCGCTTGTGCGCAAGGTCGCTCCCAACGCCGGTCATCACGCGCTCGCCGAATGGGAACGCACCGCAAAGGTCGCGATCGTGACCCAGAACGTCGACGACCTGCACGAGCGCGCCGGCAGCACCGTTCTCGCACACCTCCACGGCAGTCTCTTCGAACCCCGGTGCAGCGAGTGCGAGCGCCCGATGGACCTGCCCGCACCGCCCCGCGAACCGCTCGAGCGCATCGCGCCCCCGACGTGCGACACGTGCGGAGGAGCCGGGCGCCCGGGGGTCGTCTGGTTCGGCGAGATGCTGCCCCGGCAACCCTGGGACGCGGCAGTCGCCGCCCTGCGCGTCGCGGATGTGCTGCTCGTCGTCGGCACCTCGGGGATCGTGTACCCGGCGGCGGAACTGCCCGAGTTGGCCGACCGGCACGGCGTTCCGGTCGTCGAGATCAACCCCCAGGACACCGAGTTGTCGTCCCGGGTCGAGGCTGTCTGGCGGACCACGGCAGCGGTGGGGCTGCCCGGTCTGGTGGCCGCCGTGGGGACGCTAGAGTGACGCGATGGGTTCCTGTGTGTTCTGCGACATAGTGGCAGGGTCCGCACGGGCCGCGCGGGTCTACGAGGACGACGACGTGGTCGCCTTCCTCGACGCCCGCCCGGTTGCGCGGGGACACGTACTCGTCGTGCCGCGTGAGCACGTCTCCCGGCTCGAGAACCTCGAACCCGAACTCGGTGCCTCGATGTTCCGCGCCGGACATCGTCTCGCGCGCGCACTCAGCCGCTCGGATCTCACCACCGACGGCACCAACCTGGTACTCAACGACGGCCGCGCCGCGTTCCAGGCCGTTTTCCACACGCACCTGCACGTGATTCCCCGCAGGAAGGGTGACCGTATTCGCCTCGGCGTCGGCCTGGTCCGCCGGCGAGCCCAGAATCCGGACGCCACCGCGGCGGCAATTCGCGCAGGACTCGACCGTCTCGCCTCCGAGGAGAACTCATGACGTCACAACCGGGCAGCACCGCAGTCGATTTTCCCGTCGACACCATCCGGCCGCTCCTGCTCGAGGAATTCGCGGTGATCGACTCGCTGCTGGCCGCCCTGGACAGCGACGGGTGGTTCACGCCGACGAATCTTCCGGGCTGGACGGTCAAGGACATCGTCGCTCACCTGATCGGCACCGAGTCGATGCTGGCCGGGATCGAGGCGCCGCACGTGAACATCGACGTGCATGCGCTGGCCCACGTGCGCAACGAGATCGGTGCTTTCAACGAACACTGGGTCGAGTCGCTGCGTGGAACGCCCGGTTCGGAGGTGCTCGCGCAGTATCGGCAGATCGTCGCGCACCGCACCGGGCAACTGTCGGCGATGACGCAGGAGGATTTCGAGGCGCCCGCGGACACGCCGGTGGGCCGGGCGACCTACGGGCGCTTCATGCGCATCCGCATCTTCGACTGCTGGCTCCACGAACTCGATATCCGGGATGCGATCGGTGCGCCCGGCGACGAAGGCGGCCCGCGGGGCGAACTGGGTTCTGCCGAAATCTTCGGTGCGGTGCCGTTCGTGTTCGGCAAACTCGGTAAGGCACCCGACGGCGCGCGCATCACCCTCGAGCTGAGCGGACCGCTCGCTCGCACCATCCACGTGGAGGTGGACGGGCGCGCCACGGCCGTACCCGAATTGTCGGGTCCCGCGACGACGACGATCGCGATGGACTCGAGTCTGTTCGTGCGACTGGCGGGGGGACGGGTGCGCGCAGTCGACCGACTCGACGAGATCACGCTCGGTGGCGATACCGCCGTCGGGCGCCGCCTCGTCGAGAACCTCGCCTTCACCATCTGATTCCCGTGCGACTGTTCCTCTCGTCGTACCGGCTCGGGTCCGACCCGTCGAAGTTCCTGCGTGTGGTCGGTCCCCCGGGCCGCATCGCTGTGATCGCCAACGCGGCCGACGCGTGGCCGCCGGCCGCTCGCCGCTCCGCGGTCACGAGCGAAAGGGAACCGCTTCGCTCGCGGGGATTCGTCCCCGAGGAGATCGATCTGCGCGACCACCTCGGCGACCCCGACTCGCTGCGTGCCCGGCTGCGCGGGTTCGCAGCGGTGTGGGTGCGCGGTGGGAACACGTTCGTGCTGCGCGCGCAGTTGGCGCGTAGCGGCGCAGACGCAGTGCTCACCGATCTCGTCGGCAGCAACGAACTGGCGTACGCCGGGTACAGCGCCGGTGCCTGCGTGGTGACTCCGTCGCTGCGGGGAATCGAGTTCTCCGACGATCCGGAGGAGGTGCGCACCACGTGCGGAACGGAGGTCGTCTGGGATGGTCTGGGATGGATCGATCATGCCGTCGTTCCGCACACCGGCGCGTCCGCACTGGCCGACGAGGGAATCGAGAAAAGCCTGCGGTACATGCGCGACAACGCAATTCCCTTCGTCGCACTGACGGACGACGACGCGCTCGTCGTGGAAACCGACCCGCGGTGACTCCGGCGGTACGGTGAGAACATGACACAGCACACCGAGTCCGGCAGCACCGACACCCGTGTCGAGCATCTGCCCGAACAGTCCCGCTTCGCGCTCTACCTGGGCGACTCCCTCGCCGCCTACGCCGACTACTCGCAGCGCGGCGACCTGCGCGACTTCGACCACACCGTCACCGACCCGAACTTCCGGGGCCGGGGGCTCGCCGCAGAGATCGTGCGGTTCGCCCTCGACGAGACCCGCAAGGAAGGTCTGAAGATCGGGACATCGTGCTCGTACGTCGAGAAGTTCGTCGCGGAGCACCCCGAATATCGCAACTGACCGGCCGGGCGCCGCACCCGGACGGTCCGGCGGTCAGTTGAAGCCCATCACCTGACTGCCCCATGCCTGCCGCAACGCACCGTCCGGGTCGGCGACGACGGAGTCGTGCGCGTCGAGCAGCAGCGTCAGCCTGTGCTCCGGCTCGTAGGGCGGCCAGTGCGCGGATCCGTCCAGCGCCGCCGGCACACCGTGGTGTGCGAACGCCAGCCACCGCCGCCGGATACGTTCCGCCACCTCCGACGCCGCTTTCCTGCCGCCCAGCCAGAACGTGGGGTCCCGCCCGAGCGTTCCGAAATTACCGAACACATACGGCAATTCGGTGGCATGGCCCGCGCCGATCCGCGCGGCGCGCAGGATCGGGGTGGCGTGATCGAAGCGATACACCCAAGTCGGAGAGTGCACGCTGTGCGCCTCGGCAACCCAGACCACCGGCATCCGGAAGCCGGCGTCACCCGAGAGTGCGAGCGCGCCACTGGTTTTCGTGAGGTCCGGGTATGCGGCGATGATATCGGCGAGGCGGTCCGGTTCGAGGTCGGGCCGGTCGTCGGCGAGCGCCTTGAACATTGCCTGGATCGCGGTGTCGTTCACCGGCATCAGAGGCGACTTCATGAATCTGAAGATGGACGGTTCGTCCTTGTTGGAGCCGATGATGAGCGGAATGCGGTGCGACAGACCCTTCTGGAACGCGGCGACCGGATACTTCGGCACCAGATCGCGGTCTACGACGGGCGTCATCGCCAGGGTGCCGGGCACCTTCGTCGGCACTTCGCCGACGAGGATTTCCGATGCCTCGACGAGCGTATCGGTGGGCATGGTGAGCAACTCCCCGACGCGGGATCGCGGTAGTTCGAGAATCTCGAGGAAACGCTCGGCAACCATGGCGGCGCGTTCGCGCCCGTAGACGGAGGTAGCGGGAGGCGATTGCGCAATGGCCTTGTGGAAGAGGCCTTCCGCTCGAGGGACGGTCATCAGGGTGGTGACGGAACCGCCTCCGGAGGACTCCCCGAACAAGGTGACGTCGTCCGGATCTCCGCCGAATCCTGCGATACAGTCTCGCACCCATTCGAGCGCTGCGATCTGGTCGCGCAGTCCGACGTTGCTTTCGAAGGTGGTCTCCTCAGTGGAAAAGGACGACAGGTCGAGAAACCCGAGAGGCCCGAGCCGGTAGTTGAGAGTCACCACCACCACGTCGCCGGTCTCGCACAGCAGGCGCCCGTCGTAGATCTTCTGCCCCGAATATCCCAGCACGTACGCGCCGCCGTGGATCCACACCATCACGGGCCGTGCTCGGCCGTCGGGTTCGGGCGCCCATATGTTGAGGGACAAGCAGTCCTCCCCCATCGTCATCCCCGGCTCGATGCGGATGGGGCTCTGGCGGCTCTGCGGAGCGATGGGCCCGTATCTGTCACAGTCGAGCACGCCGTCCCACGGTGTGGGTGGCTCGCACGAGCGGAAACGCCGGGCGCCCCCGGTGGACGCTGCGTACGGGATGCCCTTCCACGAGAACACCGGGCCGTCGCGGTATCCGCGTACCTGCCCGTACTTGCAGTCGACGGTGAGCGTTGCAGTGTCCACGTGACCTCCCGATGACCCGACCATTCGCCAACGTACCAATCACGGCTACGCGGGCAGACCGACTCCGGTGAGACCGGGTGGGACGGGAGGTCAGGAAGCGGACGCCTGGGGGCAGGACTCGTGGTCGACGAGCCTGCAGACGAGTTCGTCGAGAGCGCGACGGAGTTCTCCGGTGTGCGTCTCGGACAGTTCGGGTAGGACGGTGGCCAGCGCGATCGGGACCAGTGATGCCGGGCCGAGCAGAACGCCCATCGCGGCATTCAGTGCCTCGACCTCACGGTGCAGTTCGCGGTAGGTGACTGCCACCGAACCCCGGGTCAGCGCGACCCCCTCCGGCTCGCAGCGGACGGCGCCGGCGAGCATTCGGGGAAGTTCCGACATTGCGGGCCAACTGGTTTCGAACTTCTGCACATCCCCGCCTTCGTCGAACGGTCGTTCTCGGTCCCACTAACATACAGAGAGTTTGGTCCGAATTGAGCAGAATGGGACTGCAGGGGCAGGGGGCTTCGTGCCGCCGGCAACTGGTGCTATGGTCGCGGAGACCGACACGGGGTGCTCCGCATTTGCGGGGCTGAGATCACACCCGTCGAACCTGATCAGGTAATTCTGACGAAGGGATGTTTCGGCATGACCGTGCCTGCACACAGTTCCCCGGCCCCGGGCCGTTTCACCGACTTTCTCCACGACCACACGCGTCCCCTCCGGGCCGCGATCGACGACCTGGAGTTCCTGCGTCGCCTGGGTGACGGCACCCTGCCACTCGACGCGTTCCGCACCTACATCGAGCAGGACGCGTTGTACCTCGCGGGCTACTCGAAGGCCCTCGCGCTGCTGTCCGCGAAGTCGCCGGACGCCGGCACCGGGGCGTTCTGGGCGACGAGTGCCGCCACCGCGGCCACCGAGGAATCCGTTCTCCACAACACCCTGCTCTCCGGTGGCGTGCTGCCCCGGTCATCAGGGCCGATCACACACTCCCCGGCGTGCCTGGGCTACGTGTCGTATCTGACGGCGACTGTCGCCACCGCGCCGTATCCGGTGGGGGCCGCCGCCGTGCTGCCCTGCTTCTGGATCTATGCCGAAGTAGCCCGCGACCTCGCAGTTCACGCGGCAGATGTCCTCTCCGCGAATCCCGCACACCCGTACGCACAGTGGGTGGCCGCATACGACGACGAGGCGTTCCGGGCATCGGCCACGACGGCCCGCGAACTCGTCGACGCGGCGGGCGCAGCCGCCACGGACCGCGACCGCGAGGCAATGGCCGAGGCGTTCACGATCGCCACCCGGTACGAACTCATGTTCTGGGCCGACGCCCTCGACACTCGTCCCTGGCCCGGTTCGTGAGGCTCGGCCACCGCCTCGGAGTCTTGCTCGTCGCTCTGGGCGCGCTGGCCACCGTGCCCGCGTGCGCGAACGATCCCGCCTCGGACGGCACCATCCGGTTCGCCCTCGACTGGACTCCGAACACCAACCACACCGGGCTCTACGTGGCCATTCGGGAAGGACTGTTCGAGCAGGCCGGACTCGACGTCGAAATCCTGCCGTACAGCAACACCACGCCGGATCTGCTGATCGACGCCGGGGCCGCCGAGTTCGGAATCTCGACACACTCGCAGGCGACGTTCTCCCGCGCCGCGGGGTCGGACACCGTCACCGTCCTCGCCCCGCTGCAACACCGCGCGACCGCGATCGCCGTGCGGGCGGACCGGGCCGACCTGCAGTCCCCCCGGGACCTCGACGGTCTCACCTATGCCGGGTTCGGCGATCCCGGGGACAACGAAACGCTGAGTCAGGTGATCCGCAACGACGGTGGCACAGGGGAATTCACCTCGGTCGTGCTGGGCACCTCCGCGTACGAGGCGGTGTATTCCGGTACCGCCGACTTCACCGTGTCGTATGTCGCCTGGGAAGGCCTCGAGGCGCAACACCGCGGCCTGCCCATGCGGTACTTCGCGCACAGCGACTACGGGTTCCCCGACGCCTACTCGATCGTGGTCGACGGCAACGAGACCTGGATGTCGGAGCATCCCGACAGCGCCCGGGCGTTCATCCAGGCCCTGCAGCAGGGGTACCGGATAGCCGCGGACGATCCGCAGCGCGGAGCGCAACACCTCATCGACGCCGATCCCGGCTTGTTCACCGACGAATCGCTCGTTTTCGAGAGTCAGCAGATGTTGTCGGCGGATTACATGCGCGACGACAGCGGGCAGGTCGGCACACTCGATCTCGAGCGTTGGTCGGGATACTCCCGGTTCCTGTTCGAGGCGGGCCTGCTCACCGGAGCGGACGGCGCCACACTGACCGAGGAGCCCGACTGGTCGGCCTACTTCACCGATGCCTACCTTGCCCTCTGAAAAGACTTGGCGGAGGGGCACAGCCGGACGTCTGCACGCCCTGCTGCCCGCCGCGACCGTGGCCGTGCTGATGGTCGCGGGGTGGGAATGGTACGTACGGACGACCGGCATCCGGCCACAGGTCCTGCCCCCTCCCAGCCGGGTTCTCACGCAGGGATGGGCGCATCGCGCCGATCTCGCCGGCCACGCCGCGGCAACCTTGCAGGTCACCCTCGCCGGGTTCGCCGTGTCGTTGGCGGTCTCGTGGATACTCGCGGTCGCGGTGGACTTCTCCGGCTGGCTGCGGCGCGCGTTCGTACCCTTGTTCGTGGTGTCGCAGACGCTCCCGATCATCGCGATCGCACCGTTGATGATCATCTGGTTCGGATTCGGTCTGCTGCCCAAGATCCTGGTCATTGCCCTGGCCACGTTCTTCCCGATGACGATCGGTTTGATCGAGGGTTTCGCGGCAGCCGACCGGGAAGCCGGCGCGCTGTTGCGAAGCATGGGCGCCAGTCGCCGGCAGGAGTTCAGGTACGTGCGACTCCCCTCGGCACTGCCCCGTTTCTTCACGTCGTTGCGTATCGGAATCACCTACGCGGTGGTCGGAGCAGTCTTCGCCGAATATGTCGGTGCCACTTCCGGACTCGGTATCTATATGGCGACACAGAAGAACTCCTTCCGCACCGACCTGGTGCTCGCGGCGGTCGCCGTCACCGCGGCCGTCTCTCTGCTCCTGTATCTGCTCACCTACGCCGCGGAGCGACTCGTCGCGCCGTGGGCATCGACGCCGGAGACCCGGCCGTGAGCGCGGTGTCCGTGACCGGCCTACGCCGGTCGTTCGGCGGTAACACCGTCCTCGACGGTATCGACTTCGACGTGGCGGCCGGAGAGTTCGTCTCCGTCATCGGACCCAGCGGGTCGGGCAAATCCACGCTGTTCGGTGTGATCGCCGGACTCGACACGCCCGACGCCGGCGCCGTCTCCATCGGCGGAACTCCCGCAGCACCCGGCCGGGTGGCGCTGATGCCACAGAAGGATCTGCTGTTTCCCTGGCGCAGCGTCCTCGACAACTGCACCCTCGGACTCGAGGTCCAGGGCACCCCGCGACGCCGGGCCCGGGAGCGGGCCCGCTCGTTGTTTCCCGCATTCGGACTTTCCGGATTCGAACACGCGCGGCCGGGTCAACTCTCGGGCGGGATGCGGCAACGAGCGGCACTCGCCCGCACCGTCCTTCAGGGGCGCGATGTACTGCTGCTCGACGAACCGTTCGGCGCCCTCGACTCGCTCACCCGCACCGACATGCAGTTGTGGCTACAGGGCGTCCGGGACCGCGACCGGTGGACGGTGCTGATGATCACCCACGACGTCCGGGAGGCGATCCTGCTCTCCGACCGCGTCCTCGTTCTCTCGGCCCGGCCGGCCACCATCCGTCACCAGGTCCGGGTCCCGCTCCCGCGGCCTCGGTCGCTGCGGACCCTCACCGACCCTGCGTTCGTCGACATCGAACGCGAACTGGTGTCGATGCTGCACGAAGGCCGGTGACGCACGGCCGGAACGCGTCTCACACCACGCCGAACGCTTCCTCGAGATCGGTGAGCGACTGCTCGATATGCCCGAGCAACTGCTGCAGACTCGGAAGCGTGCGGCGGCATCCGACGATCCCCACATCGAGCGAGCCGTCGGTGTTGGTGACCGTGATGTTCAGGGCCTGCCCGTCGAGCACCACGGAGGTCGGGTACACCCCGTCCAGCCGTGCTCCCTTCCAGTACAGCGGTTCTCGCGGACCGGGGACATTGGAGATGATGAGGTTGAACGGCGGGGGCGTGAAGCGCACGACGCCGGGTACGGGTGTCAGACCGAGCGGAGCGATGTTGGCCGCCGACCAGACCAGAGCCTCGACCGGCGTCAGCCCGCGGAACAGCGCCTTCCCCTCGCTCATCGAGGCACGAATCACCCGAAGCCGTTCGGCCGGGTCGGGGGAATCGGTTCCGAGATTGCACAGCGTCACCCCCACCGAGTTCCCGCCCGCATCGATCCTGTCGGCCGTGCGCAACGAGACCGGCACCATCGCGACGAGGGGATCCTCGGGCAGTGCGTCGAGTTCGAGCAGGAACGCGCGGAGGGCACCCGAACACACGGCCAGCACGACGTCGTTGACGGTCGCGTCCGCCGCGTCGTGCACCCGTGCGATGCGGTCGAGCGGCCACGAGCGCGACGCGAACCGCCGCGCGCCGCCGATCGGCACGTTGAAGATCGACCGGGGGGCTTCGAACGGTAGCGCGACGCTGCGCTGCCCCACGAGGGTGCTTGCGACCCGCCAGACGCCCGCGGCGGCTTCGACCGCGTCACCGGCCAGTCCCCGCACCGCCCCGACAAGTGCCGTCGGTGTGGACAGCAGCCCGTTGCCCGGTTCGCCGGTCGCCGCGGTGGTGGGGCGCTCGTGATGCGGCAGGTTCCACGGAACCCTCGTCTCGGAGGAATCCGGATCGGGATCGAGCGTGCGGTGCAGCAGACGAAGGCCCGTCACACCGTCCATCAGCGAATGGTGCAGTTTCGTGTACACCGCGAACCGCCCACCTTCGAGCCCCTCGACGAGGTACATCTCCCACAGTGGCCGATGCCGGTCGAGCAGAGTGCCGTGAAGCCGGGACACGAGGGCGAACAGGTCCGTGGACCGTCCCGACGCGGGAAGCGCCGAGTGCCGGACGTGGTATTCGAGATCGACCTCCTCGTCGACCGACCACCACAGGTAGCCGAGGCTGGACACGGGATGCCCGGGGCGTTTGCGGAACGCCTCGTCCACCACCTCGGTCGCGAGGAACTGCGCGTACAGGTCGGACACGTAGTCCGGACCCGCACCCTCCGGTGGAGTGAACACTTCGAGCGATCCCACGTGCATCGGATGCTCTCTCGATTCTGCGAGCAAGAAGATCGAATCGGTCACCGGCATGATCCCCACGGGCTCTGCCCCCTTCGCCAGTCCCTCATGTAACGCACGTCACACGGCATCGTACGTCGGGGGTACTCTGGAAAATCCGGGGTTCGCACGTTTCCGAACCGGACGCGCATCGCCGGGCGCCGAGCGACGGGTACCGCCGCACGGGTGCAGCGGTACAAGGAGGTGCCGGCGACCATGTGTAGTGCAGTACCGAAGGCAGCAGTACCGAACACAGCAGCGGTCCCGTCCCCGCGGTCGCCTCTCGTCCGCGAGTTCGCCGGGGTGAGTCTGCAGTCCCGCGCGCTGTCGATGTCCGTCCGGCGCACTGTCCGGCCGTTCATCGAGGCATGGGCGTTCACGCCGTCGCTTCCGTGGCCCGCCCCGCTGGTCGACCGGGCCGCGTTCTCGGTTCGTCCCGTCCAGGGCACCCGTCGGCACCAGGTGCGATTGCCCGAGTGCCGCGCGGAATTCCTCTACACCGGCAACGCGGGCGACCAGCAGGCCGTTCTCTACCTCCACGGCGGAGCGTTCCTGTGCTGCGGGCTCGCGACCCACCGCAATCTCGTCTCGCGGATCTCGTCGGCAACGCAGGCCCCTGTGCTGTCGGTGGGCTACCGGATGCTGCCACGTCATCCGATCCGCCGGTCGGTCGAGGACGGGATCGCGGGCCTCCGGTGGTTGCTCTCCCGCGGATATCCCATCGACCGGATCGTCGTCGCGGGCGACTCTGCCGGCGGCTTCTTGACATTCGCCGTCGCACACGAGGCGCTGCGCCTCGGGCTCGGCCGGGTGGCCGGCACCGTCGCGTTGTCGCCGCTCACCGACCTCGACCCGTTCCCCAAACTCGATCACCCGAACTCGTACCGGTGCGCCCTGTTTCCGCGACGTGCCGTCCCCGTCCTTCTCGGCCTCGTCCGGCGCGCCGAGAGCCGCGGGGGCGAGGGCTACGCGCCCGTGGTGTCGCCCGTGGACCTCGACCTCACAGGCATGCCGCCCGCGCTCATCCAGACAGGCTCGGAAGAGATGGTCTACACCGATGCCCGATTGATGGGCGAGCGCCTCGAAGCGGCCGGAGTGCCGGCGGAAGTGCAGGTCTGGGAGAAGCAGGTCCACGTGTTCCAGGCTGCCGCCGGAGTGGTCCCCGAGGGGACGCGCGCACTCTCGGAGGTCGGGCGGTTCGTCCGCGCCCTGGGTTGACGATTCCCACGGGGATCAGGGTGGGGTGACGAGGAACCCGCACCGCACGGGACGAGAGAGACGTCAGTTCCAGTTGTCGATCTTGACGTCGTGGGGATCCGGAGTGCCCGTGCCGGTTTCGATCAACGACTTCAGGCTCATCAAGAACAGTGCCCACTTGGTGTTGCAATGGTGCATGAATTCCACCGGTTCCTTCCAGCCCCGATGGCCGAACAGCACGATGGTGTAGTCGCCGACCTGCTCGAGGTCCCAGGACACGTGTGTGCCGATCCATTCCTCGGGTCCGTCGATCACCTCCCACAGCACCCGCGTATCCGGATCGAGTTCGAGGACCTTCATGTCGAATCCTCCGGCCCCGAACCGGAATCGCAGCGTGCCGCCGACGTCGTCGCCGTCACCTCGGGTGTCGGTCGTCCACCAGCCCGCGAGCCGCTCGGCGGTGGTCAGGGCGGCATAGACCTGCGCCACCGGCGCCTCGATCCCGACCCTGTGCAGGATGTCTACCATTTCGGGTACTTCCTTTCCGGTGTTGTTGCGTCTCCGTCACGTCACGGCGATGTGCCGTTCCGGTCCGTCTCACGCTCGAGAGCCTCGGCGACCCGCTTGATGCGCCGGAGCCTGGCATCCCACCCCGACCCCACCGAGGACAGCTGCGCGACTGCGCGAGCGAGTTGCACCTCGTCCACCCGGTACTTGCGTTCCCGCCCGGCAGGCGCGACGTGCACCAAGCCGACCCGGTCCAGCACACCGAGATGTTTTGCGACGGCCTGCCGGGTCACGGGGAGATGTTCGCTGAGACCTGTTGCGGTGCCCTCGCCCTCCGTCAGGAGCAGGTCGAGCAACCGCCGACGGGTCGGATCCCCTATCGCCGACCACAGATCGTCGTCGACCGACACACTCATGGCGTCGCAGTCCCCCAGCCCGTCTCGGCCCCGAACGGGGCGAGTTCGACGGCAACCGGTTTTCTGTCCATACATGCTCCATATGCAACTGGTGGTTGCACATCACGCTAGCCCTTCCCTCACTACAGTGCAACCATCGGTTGCGCACCGGTCGGGTTGCCTGTCTCCCATTCCCGCCGGTCCGGCCAGGAGCGGTGCGGTCGGTGCGGTGTGCCGAGCGCGGTGTCGGTAGGGGCGACTAGTGTTTTTTGGCACGGGTCGAAGCCCTGAGAAGGGACCGGAGCAAGGAAGGGGGCCGAACATGGCCGAGGCGCACAACCGCTTCGACCGCGACGTCGATCTGGCGTGGCGGGAATTCCGCGCGCGACTGGCCGACCACGTCGCCGCCATGCAGGACGGCGACGGCCTGGTACTCGAGCCTCTCGCAGAGGAGTCGGCCGGGCCCGCCGGGCCGTGCGTGCAGTTCTACGCATGGGACGAAGACCAGGTGCGGTGCGAGGTGCCGTCCAACACCCATCTCGCGGACGACCGCAGGTTGCGCCCGGAGGACGAGGCGTTGCTGCTCGAACTCGGGCTGCACGCGCCGTCGCGTGGCGCCGACGACCCGGAAGACGGTGGATCCCCCGCGTTCTGGATCGACCGGCCGCTGGCGTGGGCCGATCAGCTCGCCGAACTGTCCGTCCGTGCGCTGCGCGAGGTCTGGGGCGTGCCGCATCCGTTGTTCCTGCGGTCCGAGACGTTCGGCGCGGGACGCACACCGGTGTTCGAGCCGCCCGGGCCACGGGCCGAGAGCCGCCCGGCGGTGCTTTCCCAACTGGCCGTCGAACCCGTGAGCGAGGACCACATCCGCGAGCTGATCGAATCCACCGTGCACGACCGCATCGGCGAGTGCCCCGCCTGGGACGAGGACGGCGATCTGATTCTCAAGATCGACGGAGTGCTGGTGTTCGTCGGCGTCGGTCCGGGTGGCGCGTCGGTCGACCTGTTCGCCCCGATCGTCCATTCCATCACCGGCCGCACCCGGGCGGCGGAAGTGGTGTCCGATCTCAATCGGCGCTGGCCCCACCAGAAATTCGTCCTCGTCGACGACCGTCTCGCCGTGGTGAACCACCTGCCCGCGTCACCGTTCGTACCCGCGCACCTGGTGTCCGCACTCGACGGGCTCGCACAGTTCCTCGAAACCGTCGACAACGCGTTCGCGTCGCACGTCGGCGGCATGCCGTTGCGCGAACAGGAACCCGACCACGAGTGTGTCCCCGAATCGTTCGAGGATCCGCCGTGGACACCCGCGGGAGAAGAAGATCTTCCGCTGCCACTGCTGGCACTGCGCGACTTCCACCTCGACGGCAAGGTCGAAATCCCCACGAGGACGGTCGCCGCGATCGGCGATTGGGAGTCCGAGCACCTGCAGGCGTTCCTCGACATGAGCAACGAACAGCAGGTCGGCTGGGCGAGTGAAGCACTCGCGCGCGCTGCCTCCGGGAACGACGACGGCGTGGCCGAGGCGGACGCCAAAGCACACCAGTGGGAGCTGACCGGCCGCTCGCTCACCGCCGCACTCGAACTCCTCGAGCGACAAGGCGACGAGCCGAAGCAGCGCGCGCCCCGCTCGAAGCCGCTCCCGCCCGACCAGCCCGCCCTGTTCGACAACCCCGACGAACCCACCCTGTTCGACGGCTTCGGCGACTGACCGTCGGCAGCTAACGGGTCTGCGTCTGCGACCGGCCCGGCTTGCTGGCATGATTCGACATCGTGACGTCGACGGAAAATCTACGAGAACTGGCCGGCCATCACGGGATCTCCACGACCTACGTCGGCTGGGACGGCGACGAGCACGATGTTTCGGACCGCACGCTGCAACGGATCCTGGCAGCGCTGGACGTTCCCGCCGCCACTCCCGAGCAGATCTCGGCCTCGCTCGCCGATGTACCCGACCGGCCGTGGCGGCAGATGCTGCCGCCGTCCCTGGTGGTCACGGAGAACGAACAACGGACCTTTCCCGTCCACGTCCCGCACGGCGACCCGGTGTCGGTGTGGGTGGTCGACGAGGACGGCCGTGAGGTCGCCGTCGAGCAACTCGACATCTGGGTCGACCCGCGTCTCGTCGACGACCGGCTCGTCGGCCGGGCCACCTTCGCGGTGCCCCGCCTGCCCCTCGGCTGGCACACGCTGCACGCGCGCAGCAACGACGTGGAGAGCACGGCGACACTCGTCGTCACGCCGGTGCGACTGGCGACAGCCGACCGAATCCTGCAACAGCAACGCTGGGGCCTTGCGGCGCAGTTGTATTCGGTACGGTCACGCCGTTCGTGGGGTATCGGGGATTTCGCCGATCTCGCCGACCTCGCGGCCGTCACCGGCGGGCACGGCGGAGATTTCGTCCTGGTCAATCCGGTGCACGCCGCCGAGCCGGTCCCGCCACACGAGCCGTCGCCCTATCTCCCGTCGTCCCGCCGGTTCGTCGACCCGCTGTACGTGCGGGTCGAGAACATCCCCGAAACCGCGTATCTGCCGCGCAAGCACCGCGCCAAGCTGGACGAGAGCGCAGCCCGCTTCACGAAGGTGAACAAGAAGGCGGCGCAACTGGACCGCGACACCACGTACCGGGCGAAGCTGGACATGCTCGAGCATGTGTACCGGGTGCCTCGCGGCCCCGCGCGGCAGGCACGGTTCGACGCGTTCTGCGCCCAGGGCGGAGCGGCGCTCGACGACTTCGCACTGTGGTGTGCGCTGGCCGAGAAGTTCGGCTCCCGGAAGTCGCAATGGCTCACCCGCGCGCCGTCCCCCGACGCCCCGGGCGTCGGCGAACTCCAGGAGAAACTTGCCGGCCGAATCGATTTCTATCGGTGGTTGCAGTGGGTGTGCGACGAGCAGCTCACCGACGCACAGGACAGCGCTCGCGCCGCCGGGCTCGACATCGGGATCGTTCACGACCTGGCGGTCGGTGTGCGCCGGGACGGCGCCGACGCGTGGACCCTGGGTGATGTGCTCGCCTCGGGCGTCACGGGCGGCGCTCCCGCGGACGACTTCAATCGCAACGGGCAGAACTGGAATCAGCCACCGTGGCGGCCGGACCGACTCGCGGAGGTGGGCTACCTTCCGTACCGCGATGTGGTGCGCTCAGCACTGCGTCACGCGGGAGGTGTCCGGGTCGATCACATCCTCGGATTGTTCCGTACGTGGTGGGTCCCGGAAGGCTTCTCCCCCGCGGACGGCGCCTATGTACGGAGCGACCACGAGGCCCTGATCGGCATTCTCGCGCTCGAGGCGCAGCGTGCCGATGCCGTGGTGATCGGCGAGGATCTCGGTGTGTTCGAGGAGTGGGTGCAGGAGTATCTGGCCCGGCGCGGAATCGCGGGCACGTCGATCCTGTGGTTCGAGAAGGACGGCGACACCCCTCGCTCCCCCGAGACCTACCGCAGGCTGTGCCTGACCTCCGTGACGACCCATGACCTGCCGCCCACGTCCGGTTACCTTGCTGCCGAGCACATCACGTTGCGGTCGGCGCTCGGACTGCTCGAACGCGACCTCGAGACGGAACTGGCCGACGAAGCGGTCGCACGGGATGCGGTGCTGCGGCTCGCGAGGGAACACGGGTTCCCGGTGTCGGAGGACGACTCCGACGACGCGGTCACTGTGCAGTCGCTGCATCGCCTGATCGCGACCAGTCCTTCTGTGCTGCTGGGGCTTTCGCTTGCAGACGCTGTGGGCGAACGACGCAGTCAGAACCAGCCGGGCACCGTCGACGAGTACCCGAACTGGCGGATTCCGCTCGCCGACGAGCACGGCAAGGCGGTGTTGCTCGAGGATCTCGCGGGCAACGAGCGCTTCGCCGCACTCGCAGCGGCACTCTCACCGCCCGCTACCGCTCGGGACTGACCGTGCAGCCACCCGATCCTCGGACCGGGTGGCTGCACGGCAGGAGACTACTTGCGGTACATCGCCTCGATATCGGCGGCGAACCGCTCGGTGACGACATTGCGCTTGATCTTCAGCGTCGGCGTCAGCTCGCCGGATTCCTCGGTCAGATCCCGCTCGAGCACGACGAACTTCTTGATCGACTCCGAATGCGACACCATCGTGTTCGCGTCGTCGATGATCGTCTGCAGAGCGTCGCGGAGAGCCGGATCGTGGCGGAGATCGGCGATCGTCGCGGTGGACGGCTTGCCGTTCTCGGTCTTCCAGTTCTCGAAGACGTCGGGGTCGACGGTGAGGAGCGCGGTGATGAACGACCGTCCGTCTCCGATCACGACCGCCTGCGAAATGATGGTGTGCGACCGCATGCGGTCCTCGAGGGGCCCGGGCGAGACGTTCTTGCCTCCGGCGGTGATGATGAGGTCCTTCTTGCGGCCCGTGATCGACACGTATCCCTCGTCGTCGATCGATCCGAGGTCTCCGGAACGGAACCAGCCGTCGTCGAACACCTCGGCGGTGGCCTCATCGTTACGCCAGTACCCGTTGAACACGACGTTGCCGCGGAGTTCGATCTCCCCGTCGGCGGCGATGCGCGCGCTGTTGCCGCCCATCGGCTGACCGACGGTGCCGATCTTCTGGGCGCCCGGGGTGTTGACGCTGTGTGCGGCGGTGGTCTCGGTCAGTCCGTAACCCTCGTAGATCGGAACGCCGACGCCACGGAAGAAGTGGCCGAGCTTGGGGCTCAGTGCCCCGCCACCCGAAATGGCGTACCAGCACTGGTTACCCATCGCCTCGCGCAGCTTCGAGAAGACCAGCTTGTCGGCCAGCGCGTGCTTCGCCTTGAGGGTGAACGTCGGGCCGCCGTGGTCGAGCGACTCGCTGTATTCCACCGCGGTCTGCTCGGCGAACGCGAAGATGGCACCCTTGAGTTTGCCGCCGGCGGCCGCCTTGGCCGCGGCACCGTCGCGTACCTTTTCGAAGACCCGCGGAACGCCGAGGATGATGTTCGGCGAGTACCGGGTGAACTGTCCCGAGACGGTCGAGAAGTCCGCCCAGTGGGCCTGCGCCGCGCCCGCCTCGAACAACGCGAGCGAGACCGCGCGAGCGAGCACATGGGCGAGCGGCAGGAAGGTCAGGCCGCGGTTTCCGGGCTTGGCGACCGCGCCTACCGACGAGGTGAGGATCGCGCGGACCTCGGACAGGAAGTTGGCGTGCGTGAGCATGCAGCCCTTGGGCCGACCCGTGGTGCCGGAGGTGTAGACGAGCGAGGCGAGGTCGGCCGAGCGGATACCCGCCAGACGCGCCTTCAGTTCCGCATCGTCGACGTCGGCACCTTCGGCGAGCAGCGTGTTGACCGCGTCCGCCTCGATCTGCACGACACGCCGCAGCGTCTCGGGCATGCCGACGAACAGTGCCTCGTGACGCGGGGTCTCGACGATGGCCAGACACGCCTCGGAGTCCTCGAGGATCCAGCGGATCTGCTCGGTCGACGACGAATCGTAGATCGGCACCGACACCGCACCGGCCGCCCAGATCGCGTAGTCGAACAGCGACCACTCGTACCGGGTCGCGGACAGCAGCGCCACACGGTCACCCGGGCGGACGCCGGCGGCGATCAGGCCCTTGGCGACGCCGCTGACCTGTTCCCCGAACTGACCCGCGGTCACACCGATCCATTCGTCGCCAACCGGGCGCGAATACATCACTCGGTGCGGGGTCTTCTCCGCATGTTCGAAGACCGTGTGGACCACGGACTCGTCCTCACCGATGGTGTACTGGGCAGGGGTCGAGTACTCACGCACTGATATCTCCATCGTTCTGGTCGGGAGTCCGGGTGGCGCCCCACTCGACGCCGCTTCGAAAGCGGTGCAAAAGGTGCACGAACCGGTCGAGATCGTCCTTTTCCCATCCGGCGAGACCCGCCCGGATCTCGCCGTGCCTGCGCAGCACGGTGTCGTCGAGGATCGCCCGGCCGCGGTCGGTCAAGCGCAGGGGGTTACCCGTCCTGACCGGGCCTGCCGTGGCCTCGACCCACCCCGCCTCGACGGCGTTGCGCACCTGGCGGGACACGGTGGACCGGTTGACGCCGAAGGTCTCCGAGATCTCGGTGGCACGGCAGCCCGGATGGCGGGCTATGAATCCGAGCAGGGAGTGCTGAGCCAGACTGAGCGCGCTGTCGTGTGCGCGCTCCCCGGCTGTCAGGAAGCGGACGAGGTGCACGAACTCGTCGTAGACCTGCGCCACTTCGGTCTCGGCCGGCGTCCCGGCCTGCCACTCGTGTTGCACAGGGCAACTATAGGCGCGGGGTGTGCTGCGACACTAATCGGTACGACCCGTCCCTGTGATCCGTCCACGACCGGCGCGCGAGCAGGCCTGGACCGTTGTCACGCTTCTCGAGGCGCCGCCGGGCGACCGATACCGGGACAGTCCGCACCGCTAGCCTGTCCCTACCGTGACGGCGCACGTGCAGGGAGGTTCGGATGGGTGATGGGGGCGGCCGAGACCTGTTCCGATATCTGGTCGCCGACGAAGCCGACGACTACACCGCGGTGATGGACTGCTTCTCCGGTCTCCTTCTCGCCGAGTTGTCCGCCGCGGACATCGCGTCGGCCCTCGCCTCCACGGGCACCCCGCTGCACGCCGACGTGGTCGAGGCGCGCTGCCGCCGGCTCGTCCACTGGGGGAATCTCGCGGCGTCGGGACGCGACACCGGCGGAAGCGCCGTCACCGACTACGTCCGTGCCCGGGCCCGCTATCGCACCACCGTTCCCGGCGCCCGGGTGCACCGGGAGGCCGCCGCGGTGCTGTCGTCGCGTGACGGCGCGCGCGAGGTGGCACGCGAGTCGCTCGGCCGCATCGCCGACGCGCTCGTCCTGATCGACGCCCTGGTCGGAGACTCGGGTTCCGTCGCCGATCCCGACGCGCTCGCAGGCCACGTCACCGGAGTCTTCGCACACCACCGGATGTTCACCGAGAGCGTCGCCGATTTCTATACCTACCTCGGCGGGGTCCTCGCCCGGCTGGACCTGTCCGACGACGACTACACCGAATTCAAGCTCGTCTTGCTCGAGTATCTCGACGTCGTCACCTCGGATGTCGCGCAGTACGCTCCGCTTGTCGCCACCCGGCTGCGCGATCTGGCACCCCGGCTGGACCTGGTGCTCGCCGCGTTGCCCGGCACAGGCCTGCCCGACCCGGCCGGTGTCGTGCGGTCGCCGGGGCGCACCCGCAGCGACTGGGACGAACTCGCCCGGTGGTACGACGAGGATTCGGGACCGCGCCGGTTGCGGGACGCGGCAGCGCACGCGTTGACCCGCCTGCTGGTACACACGCGGCGACTCACGTCGGCCACACCGGGCTTCTCCCACCGCGCCGACCTGCTGCGGCTCGCCGGATGGTTCGCCGAATCCTCCGACGAGCAGGCGCACCGCCTGTTCGCGGCAACCTTCGGCGCCTACCCCAGCCGGCATCTTCTTCTCGGCCCCGACGAACCCGACCCCCGGGTCGGGCCGGGCACGTCGTGGTGGGACGCCGATCCCGTGCATGTTCCGGTGTCGCTCCGCGAACGCGGCGACCGTTCCCCCCGCGGACGCACGGCGCGCATCCCCGATCCGACGCCCGATCGCACACGTGCCGACGCGCTCGCGACCCAGGAGTCGCAGGAGCGGGCCGCGGCCGTCGAGGAACTGTGCGGTGCGGGAGACCTGAACGGCGCGCATGTCTCCGACCTCGCCCGCACCCTGCTGCTCGACGCACTCGGGGAACTGCTGGCCCGCTCGCGGTCGCTGGACAGCCCCGCACGCGTCGACGACCACGACCTCGGGCTCTCCCTCACCGCCGAACCGGGGCCCGACACGGTGGTGCACTGCCCCGACGGTGACCTCACCGTGCACGCGCTCTCGTTGCGGGCCTCGGTGCCCGGCAGCCGTGCACCGACCGGCACCCGTGCACAGACCGACACCGACTCGCAGAGAACAGGTACGGAGTGACCACAACGACGGGCACGGTGGCCCAGGACACCACCGGCCGCCGGCATGCGGCCCGGGTACTGCTCCAGCAGCCGATCCTCACCGCGGCGCAGGACCCCGACACCTTCGAACTGGTACGGCGACACGCCACGGCTCTGAAGTCGATGTTCGCGGAGCAACTGGGATACACACTCGTCGTCGACACCTCGTTCGCGCGGCTGACGAAAGCACCGCTCGACGGTTCGGCCCCGAGCCGGCCCGTGCGTCGCGGCAACGGAGACGAGTTCGGGGCCACCGCGTACATGTACCTCGCACTGGTCTGCGCTGCCCTGCTCGCGCCCGGCGCCGACGACCGCGTGCTCGTCTCGAACCTCGTCGACCAGATCCGCGCCGACGCGGACGAACACGGAATCGCGCTCGGCGACACGCTGTCGGAGCGTCGGCACCTGGTGTCGGCGTTGCAGACACTCCAGGAGTGGGGCGTCCTCACCGAACCCGGCGGCGAGGGCACTGCCGTCGACGATCTCCCCGGCGACGTTCCGCTCACGGTCGACCGGGCGCTGCTCCCCCATCTGATGTCCGGTCCGCTGCACAAGGCCACCGGACCGGCGGCGATCGTGGCGTCGCCCGCGCAGGAACCGGCGGCGCGCCGGTTGTACCGACGGCTGGTGGAAGACCCGTTCGTCGCTCGCCGTGACCTGGACGCAGACGCGGTCGAGGTGCTCGTCCGCGACCGGGCCGAGCTCACCCGGCGGCTCGACGAGGACTTCGGACTGGTGCTCGAGGTGCGCACCGAAGGCGCCCTGGCCTACGACCCCGACGGTGAACTCACCGACGCGCCCTTTCCAGGAGCGGGAACGGTCGAGCAGGCGGCGCTGCTGCTCGTCTCCGAACTCACCGACCGCTACGGCACCGAACCGGGTGCGGACCTGCACGTCGACACGGCTGCCCTCGATGTCCTGCTGGGTGAGTTCGTGGCGGCGCATGCACGAACGTGGCGCCGTGACTACGTCCGTGATGTTCCGCTGCTCCGACGCGACGTGACGTCGCTGCTGACGCGACTGGGCCTCGCCCGACCCTCCGAGGACGGACTGATGCTGGCCGCCCCCGCCGCCCGTTACCGCCCCACCGCCGCCGAAAGATCTGCCACATGACCCACTCCTCCGACGCTCTGCTCCACGACGACAGCGTTCCGGTACGCCATCCCCATCGCTGGCGACTGTCGCGAGCAGGAATCGTCAACGTGTGGCACTACCTCGACACCGAGTTCACGTTGCCCGGCGGCCGGATGATCCTGCGGGGCACCAACGGATCCGGCAAGTCGCGTGCCCTCGAGATGCTGTTGCCGTTTCTTCTCGACGCCGACCGCAAACGCATGGATGCGACCGGCGCCGCCAAGGTCGACCTCGACGAACTGATGCGCACCGGCGCTGCCGGACAGACCAACCGGATCGGTTATCTGTGGATCGAGTTGGCACGCCCCACCGGTCACCTCACCATCGGTGCACACATCCGGTACAGCGCCACGGCGCACCGCAGCGAGGTGCACTTCTTCACCACCGAGCTTCGGATCGGGCACGACCTCGTGCTCGTCGACGAGTTCCGTGCTCCGCTTTCGCGTGACGATCTCGCCGCCCGGATCGGCGCGGACAAGCTCACCCGCGAACCCGACCGGCATCGTGACACGGTCCGTGACCTGGTCTTCGGGCTCCGAGGCGAGGGTGGCCGCGACCGGTACACCGGGCTGCTGCAATTGCTCCACACATTGCGGTCGCCCGATGTGGGCAACCGGATCGACGAAGGCCGGCTGCCGCAGATCCTTTCCGATGCGCTTCCCCCGCTCGCCGACAACATGCTGGTGGAAGCGGGAAGTCAGCTCGATCTGCTCGGCGAGAGCCGTCGAGCGCAGGCTCAGCTCGAGGCATCGCTGACGCGCGTGCGCCAGTTCCACGCGGTGTATCGGCGCTACGCCGCCGACCTGCTGCGCGCGAGCGCCGACGCTGCGGTCGCCGCGGCCGACCGCGTATCCGACACCCGGCGCGAACTGGCAGCAGCAGAAGCCGACGCCACCGATCTCGATACGCAGGCTGCCGCCGCCGAGACACGACTGCGCGAGCGCCGCGATCAGCTCTCCGAACTCGAGCGCGCGATGCGGGGACTCGAGACCCACGAACTGTTCCGCACCGCAGACGACCTTGCCCAACGTCAGCTCGCGGTCGACGCTCTCGGGCTCGCCGCAGATCAGGCGATCGCCGCGGCGACGCGAGCGCGCACCCACGAGCGCCTCGAAGCAGACCGTGCCGGCGAACTCCTGGACGAGTTGTCCGCGGCGGTCGACCGGACGACCGAACGCCTCGCGCTGGCGAAACGCGAACTCACCGCCGCCACCGTCCCGCACGGCGCACTTCCCGCCGACGTCCGCCTGGACGTCGACCGGGAAGTGCCGGCCTTGCACCCGGTGCGCACGGACCGCGACGCACCCCCCGAGTCGGCGCCGCGACCGACGATCGCGCGAGCGACGCTCGTCCCCGAACAGTGCGAGGAGGCCAGGGCCGCAGCCGAGTACGCGGCCGCGGCGGCCCGGCGTCGCCGCGAGCAGGCGTCCCGGCGACTCGGAGAGGCCCGGCGACTCGACCTATGGGGGCGCGGCGTACGCGAAGCGGAGGCAGCCGCCGAGCGCGCCGCCCGGGAAGCCGAACGCGACTCCGCTCAGCGGTTCGAGGCCGCCGCCCGGCTCGACGACGCGGCACTGTCGCTGCGGCACGGCTGGCGCGAGTGGCTCACCTCGGACTCGACGTCCGCGCTCCTGCCGGATCTCGACGCCGTCGGGTTGATGCGTCGCTTGTCGGCGTATCTCGAGTCCATCACCGACACCGACACCGAAATCGATACAGACGCCGACCCGATCCTGTCGGAACTCGGCGCCCTGCCGGCGTCCGCGGCCGAGGCAGCCGTCCACGCGCTGGACGAGACCGCTGTCGCGCCGCCGCAGGACCGCACCGACGACGCCCGGCGCCGGGCACTGGCGGAGGAACGCGACGCACTCGACGCCGACGACGGGACTCCCGTGGGAGCGCCGTGGCAGTCGCCGAGCAACGGTGTACCGCTGTGGCGGGCAGTCGACTTCGCCGACACCCTCGGTGAAGACGACCGCATCGGCATCGAAGCGGCGCTGCTCGCCGCCGGTTTCCTCACCGCGACCGTGGACGGCGAGGGCAGGCTCCGGGCGCACACCGGCCAGGTCCTCGTCTCGCCTCGCGGCGAACCGCCGCGGCAACCGTTGTCGACGGTGCTCGTACCCGCCCCGGAGACGGACGTACCGCTCACCGCGATCACGGCCGTCCTGTCCGCGATCGGGTTCGAAGACGCCGCTGCGGTCGCGTCGGTGTCGCGGGACGGACGATGGCACAACGGGGTTCTGCGCGGCCGGCACACCGCCGAGTCCGCGCGCTATATCGGCGCGGGTGCCCGCGACGCCGCCACCGCCCTCCGGCGCATCCGGCTCGACGAAATCACCGCGGACCTCGCGGCACTCGACCTCGCCGCCGAGCGCCGGACCGCCGAGCGCGGCGATCCGGCCACGAGCCGGGCCCGGGTGCATGCTCATGCGTCGTCGGCTCCCACGACCGGAGCCCTGGAGGAAGCGCTGCACCGGTACCGAGAGGCCGACGGCCGCGCGCAGGTCAGCGCCGCCGCCGCGGCCGAACTCAGAAAGCACGCCGCGACACTGCGGACCCAATGGTCCACCGATCTCGACACCCACCGAGCCACCTGCACCCATTTTTCCTTGCCGCGGGACGTGGCAGACCTCGAAGCGGTGGTCTCGACCTGTGCGGTCGCAGAGAGAACCTGCCTGGATCTGTCGCGAGATGTCGGTGACGTGCTTGCCGCACGGGACAGACTCGCCGCGGCCACCGACCGTTTCGCGTCCGCGTCCGACGTGCGTGCCGAGGCAGAGGAGAACGCCGAGTCGTGCTGGCACGAGTGGCACGGCAAGGCAGCCGTCGTGGCCGCACAGGTGGAGGCACTCGACGTCGATGCCGCCGATCTCGCTCGCGAGCTGCGCGATTCGGACGCGGAACGCGCGCGCACCGAAGAACAGTGCCGACGCACCGTGACCCATCGTGAGCACCTCGGGAAGGCCGTCGCGGAGGTCCTTCAGCAGTGCGCCGCCGTGCGGGAGCGGCTCCGGCGCGACCGCGACGAACTCGCCGCCGCGGCCGGCCGGCTGTCGGCACAGATGCAACTCCCCGAAATCGCCGCAGCCGCCGACATTCAGGCGGAGCCGCTCGCGCACCTCGACGACCCCGACCACGTGCGCACCGCTGCACAGGCACTGTTGAGCGTGCTGCCCGCGAGCACCGGGACGGGCGACAACCGGATGCTCGCCGCGCTGCAGCGGTTCGATCGCGACATCTCCGATCGTCTCGAGGTCCGGCACACCGTCACCGAGTCCGCGCATGTGGTGAACATCGGCGGCGTCGGCGACGACACCACACCCACCGGCGTGCTGGCCGAGCTCACCAAGCGCGTCGAGGACGAGAGTCGTGCACTGTCCCAGCGTGAACGCGACGTGTTCACCGGTTTCGTGCTGGGCGGGGTCGCCGACGAACTGCGCCGCAGGATCACCCAGGCCGAACAGCTTGTCGCTGCGATGAACACCAGCCTGGCCGACAGCCGCACCACCCACGGGATCGGGGTGCGCATCGCGTGGCGCCCGGTGCGCGAGGATGCGGACGCGGCTCTGGTGACCCGTCTGCTCACCGGGGAGCGGTCACCGGGTGACAGCGAGGAACTCCTCGAGCTGCTGCGTCGCCGGGTGGAAGCGTCACATGCCACCGATCCGTCGGCCGGATACGCCACGCACCTGTCGCAGGCGCTGGATTACCGCCAGTGGCACACGGTCGAGGTGACGATCCTGGGTCCCGAACCCGATCAGGAACGCAGGATCTCCACGCGCGCCAAGATTTCCCAGGGCGAGACCCGGTTCGTGTCGTACGTGTCGCTGTTCGCCGCCGCGGACGGCTACCTGTCCGGACTGCCCGATACCGATCTGGCGCTGCGCCTCGTTCTGCTCGACGATGCGTTCGCGAAGATCGACGAGCCGACCATCGGCGAGCTCATGGGGCTGCTCGTACGGCAGGACATCGACTTCGTGATGACCGGCCATGCCCTGTGGGGCTGCGTCCCGGGGGTGCCGGCACTCGACATCTACGAAGTACGCCGCCTCCAGGACGGGTCTGCGGTCACCACGCGGGTGCACTGGGACGGACGCACGCGCCACGTGCGTCCGTCACTCCCGTGACCCGGAGCTCTTCCCGGCCGTGACACGGGCCGGGGCCGGGCGATCTCGTCGCCCGGCCCCGGTTCCGTTGAATGCGGCGGTGTCGTCAGTTCACGCGCTCGTCAGTTCACGCGGTCGTCAGTTCACACGGCGCAGCAGAGCCGCGAGAGCCTGCCCGCCACCGATGCACATGGTGACGATGCCCAGCTCGAGGTCGCGGCGAACGAGGTCCTTCGCGACGCGCAGGGTGAGGATGGCGCCGGTTGCTCCCACCGGGTGACCGAGGGCGATCGCGCCACCGTACGGGTTCGTCTTCTCCGGATCGAGCTTGGCGTCGCGCATCACGGCGATCGCCTGCGACGCGAACGCCTCGTTGAGTTCGACGGTGCCGATGTCGGCCGGCGACGTGCCGGTCTGCTCGAACAGCTTGCGCAGGGCGAAGGTCGGCGCGTAGCCCATGAGCTGCGGGTCCATCGCGGCGGTGGTGACGGCCTCGAGAACCACGGAGCCTTCGAGTCCGCGCTCGCGGGCGGCCGACTCACGCGCGAGCACGAGCGCGGCGGCACCGTCGTTGATGCCCGACGCGTTACCGGCGGTCACCGTGCCGTCCTTCGTGAAGGCGGCGCGCAGCTTCCCGAGTGTTTCGACGGTGGTGCCGGGCTTGGGATGCTCGTCCTCGGTGACGGTGACGGGCTTGCGCCCACCGATCTCCACCGGGGTGATTTCTTCGGCGAACACGGCCTTGGCGGCATCGGTCGCGGCACGGCGCTGCGATTCGACAGCGAAGGCGTCCTGCTGGTCGCGGTCGACGCCGTATTCGCGGGCGACGTTCTCCGCGGTGACGCCCATGTGGAGGTTGCTGAACGGGTCGGTCAGCATGCCGACGGTGCCGTCGACGAGCTCACGATTGCCGAGCTTGTAGCCGTTGCGCGCACCGAAGTCGTAGAACGGCATGCGCGACATGCTCTCGTCGCCACCCGCCACGGCGATGTCGGCGCTGCCCCAGCGGATCTCCTGCGCCGCAGACCACACGGCCTGCAGCCCGGAGCCGCACAAGCGGTTGACCGTCAGGGCCGGTGTCTCGACCGGCAGTCCCGCGGCGAGGGTGACGCGGCGCGCGTTGTAGGCGTCCGCCCCGACCTGGCCGATGCATCCCATGATGACTTCGTCGACGTCCTCCGGTGCCACCCCGGCACGCTTCAGAGCCTCGCGCACAGCCGTGGCGCCGAGTTCGTGGGCGGGCACATCCTTGAAGGCGCCACCGAAGCTACCGATCGGCGTACGTGCGCCGTCGATGATGACGATCGGTTCCGGAGTACTCATGTTCTCGTCCTATCTGATCGAACACCGTTGTCCGCGACGCCGACGCTCCGAACCGCAATCCGATGTGGCCTGGTCGCACGAGGGAAATCCGTGACGGATATTACGACACCGGGTGCCTGTGCCCGCCATCGCTACCGTCCTTCTTCTCCGGAGCAGCGAGGTCACCGCTGCGTACGCGGGTCGCCGCATCCGGGGTACCGAGTTCGGCACGCATGTCCGGGCGCCCCACGTAGAGCTCGAGAACGCGATACAGGAGCGAGGCGTCGATATCGAAGCGCCGGGAGTCGACCACGATCCGCGGGGAGGCGGGTATCGATTCCAGGCGGAAGATCTTGCTCGTCCGGCGACGTGCCCACGCGGCGGTCTCGGTGCCCTCCACCCACATTTCGGGATAACCGTGATGAACGGCGCGGAGGCGCGCCACCGACACCCAGGGCAGATACGACTCCACGAACCAGCCGCGGTGCCTGATCCCGTCGGGGCCGAGTGTCAGCCCTCCGGCGCGGATCCTGCCGAGTGCCACTTCTCCGAGGAACACGACGCAGACCGACCCGAGCGTTGCCAGCACGACGCTGACCAGCGGCACACCACCGTTGGTGACGAGCACTTCGACCGCGGCGCCGAGCGACAGCGCCGCCGCGCATCCGACCATCGCGACCAGCAGCAGGAATACGGCCGTGCGGGCCTGCACCTCGGTGGTTCCGCGACCGGAGGTCTCCGTGTACCGCACTTTCGGCTCGCGTCGCTCCGGCCACCAGTACACCGCTCCGAACAACGCGGTGAGAAGCATGAGCACCGCGAGAATCACGAAGAATCGCGACTCGCCTCCGGCGCCGGACTCCGCAGCTCGCAACCCTCCCCACAGCGCACCGAGCCCGGTCAGTGCAGCGGCTCCCGTCGCCACGGTCGCCGGCACGTTCCATTTCTGCGTCGGCCATTCGGGGGGGCGTTCCGGAGCCGTCCGAATGCTGTCGGCCTCTCCGTCTTCACCCCGCCGAACGTATGTTCGTCGCATCGGTCTCCCCTCCGGGTCTGCCAGGAGCCCCGACGCCCCCGGCCCGCGCCGGTCGGAGCCCGACGCTACCTGAACGGGTAGGCGCCGCCGCGGGTCGGTGATCCGGGGAGCCACGGACGGCGAAGGGTCTCGCGGTCGGCAATTCGGTTGGCAGGCGAGAATGTGACGATTACCATACTTACTGGTCAGTTGTAGTGTTACGCCAGTTCACACGGCGTTTTCAGGGGGTCGGAACAGTGGCGAATACGGGTTCCGGAGATTTTTTGGTATGGCCGAGTAACACCTCCGGCGAGGAACACGACATTATCTCTGACGATTCAGACGAGACCGGAGGAGTCTGCATGACTGTCCAGCTTGATTCGCCTGGCATCGGCACCCAGGGCGCAGCGTCGACGACCGAAGCTGAACTGGGGACGTTGTTCGAACAGGTTCAGGAGCTCGACGCCCAGATTCTCGACGTCATCAAGCGACGCGCCGAGCTGGCACAACGCATCGGTGCTGTCGCGAAGAAGTCCGGCGCGACCCGCGAGGCGCAGGCCGAGGAGATGGCGGTTCTCGACCGATTCCACGAACTCGGCGCCGACGGCAACACGCTCGCGATGACGCTGCTGCGCCTCGGGCGCACGCGCCGACGCTGAGACCCGTCACGCCACTTCCAGCCCCCGCACCCACGGTGCGGGGGCTGCGTCGTGCCGGGAGCCGTCATCTGCGCGGTAGACCGGGCGGCATCAACGCAGGATTGTCTTGATCTCGAGGAACTCTTCGAGACCGGACACGCCGCCCTCCCGGCCGATGCCGGACTGCTTGTAGCCGCCGAACGGGGCGTCGGTGTTGAACGCTCCCCCGTTGATGTAGACCTGACCGGTCCGAATCCGGCGCGCTACCGCCTCGGCACGCTGCGGGTCGGCGGACCACACGCCTCCGGACAGGCCGTACTCGCTGGTGTTCGCGATACGCACGGCGTCGTCCTCATCGCGGTAACCCATGATGGACAGCACGGGCCCGAAGATCTCCTCGCGGGCGATCGTCATCTCTTCGGTGACTCCGGAGAAGATCGTGGGGCCGACGAAATATCCGGTGCCGAGCCCGGTGTCGCGGCCGTCGAGCACCAGTTCTGCGCCTTCGGCGACGCCCGTGTCGATGTACGCCCGCACACGCGCCTGCTGCGTCGAACTCACGAGCGGGCCGAGCTTCGATGCGGCGTCGCCCGGGTGTCCGACGGTGAATTTCCGTGCCACCTGCTCGGCGAGCGCGGCGACTTCCGGCATTCGCTCGGCCGGGACCAGCATGCGGGTCAGGGCTGTGCAGGTCTGGCCGGAGTTCAGGAAGCACTTGCTCACGCCGTCGGCGACGGCCGCGGTGAGATCCGCGTCGTCGAGGATGATATTGGCGGATTTGCCGCCCAATTCGAGCGCGACCTTCTTCACCGTCTCCGCCGCGACCGCCGCGACCCGCTTACCGGCGCGGGTCGAACCGGTGAACGACACCATGTCGACGTCCGGGTGCGCCGCGATGGCCTCACCGACGACCGGACCGTATCCGCTCACCACGTTGAAGACCCCGGGCGGCAGACCGGCCTCGTCCGCGATGTCGGCGAGCGCGTAGGTCACCAGCGGCGCCACCTCGGTCGGCTTGAGGACCACGGTGCATCCGGCCGCGAGTGCCGCGAACACCTTGAGGACCACCTGGTGCAGCGGGTAGTTCCACGGCGTGATGGCGCCGACGACCCCGATCGGTTCGCGCACCACGAGTGCGTTGCCGATCTGCCGGTCGTCGAACTCGTAGTCCGCGGCCAGCGCCGCATAGCTCGCGATGTTCTTCAGTGGCATACCCACCTGGACCGCGGCGGCGAGCCTCATCGGCATCCCCATGTCCTGGGAGACGGTCGCGGTCAGGTCCGCGGCACGCTCGTTCGCGAGGGCGGAGATCTTCTCGAGGTGGGCGCCGCGCGCCGCACCGCTGAGGGAGGACCACGCGGGAAATGCAGCCCTGGCAGCGGCCACGGCCCGATCGACGTCGCCGGCGGTTCCTTCGGCCACCTCGGCGATGACTTCTTCCGTTGCGGGGTCGCGGACCTCGATGCGCCCGGGCCCGTCCGATGCCACCCACTGTCCGTCGATGTAGATCTGCGTGCGGTCCAGAATGTCGGTCATGCGCGCCTCCGTGTGTGTCGTGCGTCTCTCCGGCGCAGCGTATCGAAGGAAGTCGCGTCGGTGGGCCGGCTGTTCGACGGGATCGGTGCCCGCGCTGCCGGGCGGGACATCCGGAGGTGAGCGCGGCGGGTGTGATGCACGGCGGGTGTGATGCACGGCGCCGAACACGGCGTTAACACGTAGGCTACAATTTGTTTCGCTGCTCGCGCGCTCCACCGTCGCATCGCTCGGCACATCCGGACAACGTCGTCTGCCTTTCATCACCGTCTCCGGCAGAGCTCTGTGCGATCGCGGATCAGTGCGAATCTTCGCCTCCCCCTTCGCGTCCCTCACTGTCGGACGACGTCGCACTCGATCCGCCGAGGAGGGCATTCCGTTGACGAACGCCGACAACACCGGGCTGTACGACAGCAGTCTCGACAAGAGCAGCTGCGGCGTAGGTTTCATCACCCGCAAAGACGGTGTGCAGACCCACGACATCCTCACTCGCGGGCACGAGGCGCTCTGCGTGGTCCCGCACCGGGGCGGCATGTCCGCGGAGGGGGTCGGCGACGGGGCCGGCGTCAACGTGGACCTGTCGGTGGAATTCTTCTCCGCGATCGCCGGAACACCGCTGCAGCAAGATCATTTCGGCGTCGGCAACTTCTTTCTCCCCTCCGAGGACGCGGCCCGGGCGGCTGCCGAGAGCCTGATCTCGGCGGCACTCGCCCACGCCGGAATCCCGGTCCTCGCGGTGCGCGACGTCCCGGTCGACGACAGCGTGCTGCGCGCCGCCGCGGTCCGGCACCAACTGCCGATCCGGCAGTGGATCTTCACCCGCCCCGACACCTGCGCGTCGGCCGACGAGTTCGACCGCCTCCTGCACGACGTGCTCCTCGATGTCGAGGCGCGCGCGTACCCCGATCCGGATCTCACGGGGCTGTATCCGCTCTCGCTCAGTTGCCGTACCCAGGTTCTCAAGGGACGCTTGAACTCCCATGAGGTCATCCCCTATTTCCGGGACCTGACGGATCCGCGGCATTCGGTGCACACCTTGTTCTTCCACACGCGGTTCTCCACCAACACGGACCCGCACCCCACGATGGCGCAGCCGTTCCGGCTCATGGCGCACAACGGTGAATTGAACACCGACCGCAAGAATCGTTTGTTCGAGGGTGCGCTCGCCCGGGCGATGGGCCGCGACATCGTCCGGCCTCCCGGCCAGTCCGACAGTTGCCGTTTCGACCAGACTCTCGCGTCCCGGATCGCATTCGACCGTCTCGACCTGGTCACCGCCGTCGTGCAGATGATGCCGCCGGCGTGGGAGAACGACACCACGTTGTCCCCGCAGGTACGTGCGATGCTCGAGTTCTTTTCCCTCTACGAGGAGAAGAACGACGGTCCTGCGGCGCTGATCTTCGGTAACGGCACCGTGGTCGGCGCACGTCTCGACCGCCTCGGCCTGCGCCCGTTGCGGTCCGTCGAGACCGCCGACTACCTCGCCGTCACGTCGGAGGCCGGCCAGTTCGATTTCGCGCCGAGCACGGTACTGCGCCGCGGACGCATCGAGGCCGGCGGCATGCTGTACTTCGACCATCGCACCCGGCGCTCGTACGGCACCGTCGAAGCGCTCGAACTACTTGCGGCCGAGCGCGATTACTCGATTCTGGTGGATGCCGCACGACGTGAGATCGAGGCGCTCCCGCCCGTCCCCGCGGAAAAGGCGGGATCACCGTTGCGCTACAACGGCGATCTCGGGCGGCACCAGCGGTACGTCTCGTACGCACTCAACCAGGAGTCGTTCCGTTTCATGCTCGACCCGATGCTCGCATCGGGTCAGGAACGGATCTCCGCAATGGGGTACGGCAACGCCATCAACGCCCTGTCCGATCAGGAAGGCGGTGTCGCCAAATACTTCTCGCAGCGCTTCGCCCAGGTGACGAACCCGTCGCTCGATTCCCTGCGTGAGGCCGACGGCATGACCCTGCGCGTCGCGCTGGGGGCACGCCCCGGCAGCGGCGCACCGTCGTCGACCGCGACCCAGATCGTGGTGCCCACCCCGATCCTGACCCACCTCGAGATGCTTCGGATCCGGGAGCAGACCGACACCCCGGTGCGGCGCTTCGAGATGCTCTACACCCCGGTTTTCGACGACACGAAGGCCAACGCCGCTCAACTCGCCGCCGCGATCGACGGGGTTGCCGACCGCATCGCCGATTTCGCGCGGGAGTCCGGCGGCATCGCAGTCCTCACCGACCGGCACGTCGCCACCGACCGCGCCGCGCTGCCGATGATTCTCGCGATCGCCGCGGTCAACCAACGACTCATCGACGACGGCGTGCGCCTGCGCGTGTCGGTGATCGTCGAGTCCGGTCAGCTGTGCTCCTCGCACCACATCGCCGCGACCCTCGGTTTCGGCGCTGCGGCGGTGTACCCGCTCACCGTGCAGATGCGCGCGGAGGAGAAGTACGGCGACGAAGCCGACCTCGCGTTCCTGAAGTTCCGCAAGGCCGCGGAGAAGTCGCTGATGAAGACGATGGGCAGGGTCGGGCTGTGCACCGTCGAGTCGTACATCGGGGGTGAGTTCTTCGAGCCCAGTTACCTCGACACCGACGACGAGGTGCTCCGCCGCTGGTTCCCGAACGTGGCCACCCCGGTGGGAGGCGTCGGGTTCACCACCGTCGCCCAAGCCGTAGCCGACTGGCATCGACGCGCAGCGGCCGTCGAGTCCGAGGCGGACGTCCCCCTGCTCGGCCTGTTCAAGGAACGCGCCGAAGGGGCGGGACACTCGTTCGGCACCACCGCCGTGCGCGGATTCGTCGACATGACCGAAGAACCCCTCGCCGTGCCCGCCGTGCGCGAGGCCGAGCCGGACCTGACGGACTCGCTGCGCCTGTTGCCGCTGCACCGCCTCTCCGACGCACACGGTCTCGACGACGAGGCGTACCGCTACGGCGGTTTCCGGGCACTGACCGACGCCGAAATCGACTCCTTCGAGATCACCCCCGGCTACCGGGCATTCGCGCGGACCATGGCGGAGGAGCGCTCCCGCCGCCCCGCCGCGTTGCGCGATGTCCTCGCCCTGCCGTCCGACATCACCTACGCGGTCACCACCGACGACTTCCACAAAGAGATGGGGCGGTTCTCGCGGTACGGCAACAACTCGATGCGCGTGCGCGGCTTGGCCGCGGCTCGCGTGGGCGAGAACGAGTTCGTGCTCCGGCTGACCGGACCGCTCGCCGACGACCACACCCGGCCCGCAGCGCTCGGCCGGTCGCTCGTCGCGCGGTTCGGCGACGCCATCGTCTCGCACCGCTGCTACGGCGACACTCTCACCGTGCACGCGGTCGGTGACGCCGCCGACTACCTGAGTCTGGTCCGTCAGGCTCCGGCGGCGGTGCGTCTCGACCAGGTGCAGCCCGCACACGAGATCACCCGCGCCCTCGCCTCGGGTGCGATGAGCCACGGCGCCTTGAACTCCAACGCGCACGAAGCTGTCGCGCACGGAACCAACATGGTCGGTGGCATGTCGAACTGCGGCGAAGGGGGCGAACATATCTCGCGCTACGGCACGATTCGCGGTTCCCGCATCAAGCAGTTCGCCTCGGGCCGCTTCGGTGTCTGGGCCGGGTACCTCGCCGATCCGATGCTCGAGGAGATCGAGATCAAGATCGCGCAGGGTGCCAAACCCGGTGAAGGAGGACAGCTTCCCGCGAAGAAGGTCACCGTCGAGATCGCGGCCGCCCGTGGTGCGACCCCGGGTGTCGAACTGATCTCGCCTCCGCCACACCACGACACGTACTCCATCGAGGACCTCGCGCAGCTCATCCACGACTGCAAGGCCGCCCGGGTGCGCGTCGTCGTCAAGCTGGTGTCCTCGGAAGGTATCGGCACGATCGCCGTCGGCGTCGCCAAAGCCGGCGCCGATGTCATCAACGTCGCGGGTAACACCGGCGGCACCGGGGCCGCCTCGGTGACGTCCCTGAAGTACGCGGGCCGGTCCGCCGAGATCGGCGTGGCCGAAGTTCATCAGGCCCTGACCGCGAACGGACTCCGGGACAAGGTCGTGCTCCGGTGTTCGGGTGCGCACCAGACGGCGTCGGACGTCATCGTCTCCGCGATGCTGGGAGCCGACAGCTTCGAGTTCGGCACCACCGCACTGATGATGCTCGGATGCGTCATGGCGAAGAACTGCAACGTCAAGTGCCCCGCCGGACTGACCACCAATCCCGAGGTCTTCGACGGCGACCCGCGCGCGATGGCGCAGTACCTGCTCAACATCGCCCACGAAACGCGCGAAGTGCTCGCCCGGCTGGGCCTGCGCTCGCTGCGCGATGCCCGCGGCCGCGCCGACCTGCTGCACCTGCTCGATCACCCCTCGAGCATCGGGCAGCTCGACCTGCGCGCCATGCTCACGGTCCTGCCCGAGGTTCGCGTCGACAACCCCGTCTACCTGGAGAAGGACTACTCGCTCGACGACGCGTGGCTGGTCCGGCTGCGGGAGGCCCTGATCGAGGCACGCGAGAGCACCGTGACTCTCGGCGACGGGGTCCGCCTGACGAACAACAACAAGAGCGTCGGCGCGCAGTTGGCGATCGACATCGAGCGGATGCTCAACCACGACGATCTCGACGACCTTCCGTCCGTGCTGCGCGACGAGCGCGGACGCGGGTGGTTGCGCGACGGCACCGTCACCGTGACCACCACCGGATCGGCGGGCTTGTCGTACGGCGCGTTCTGCAACGACGGTATGCACCTCGAGCACATCGGCACCGCGAACGACGGTGTCGGCAAGGGTCAGTGCGGCGGGCAGATCGTCCTGCGCTCCCCCGGCGGCGGCTGCGATGAGCGCGGCGGCAACGTACTCATCGGCAATTTCGCCCTGTTCGGGGCGACGGGTGGCCGGTTGCTCGTCGAAGGCGAGGCAGGTGACCGTTTCGCAGTCCGCAATTCCGGCGCGACGGCCGTGGTCGAGGGTGTCGGCGATTTCGCCTGCGAGTACATGACCAACGGTGCGGTACTCAACCTCGGCGGATTCGGCAAGGGACTCGGCAACGGCATGTCCGGCGGTTTCGTCTACCAGTACGACCCGGACGGACTGCTGCCCGCCAAGGCCAGCGCCGACTCGATCCTGCTCGGGTCCATCACCGGAGACGATCCGCAGGCCGCGCTGCACAGCGCCGCGGTGCTTCGGCTGCTGCACCTGCACGTCGAGTCGACCGGATCTGTGAAAGCGCGGTTCCTGCTGGACAACTGGCAGACCGAGCAACACCACTTCGCCTACGGGATGCCGCGCGCACTGCTGCAGTACCAGGACGCCGACGAGATCCTGGCCGCCGCGTCGCGCAGGGAACTCGCCTCCGAGGTTGCGTCCGCGCTGGTGGCCCATCAGGTTCGCAAGTTCAAGGAGAGCTACCGCTCGGGTGCGCCCGTCGCCGGTGGACTGACCCCGTCGGGCACCGATACCGAAACGATGTATGCGCTGCTGAACAACTACACGGTGCTCGCCGCCGCGCAGGAGATGGCGTTGCAGAAGGTTCCGGGCGCGTCGGACGTCTCGGATCCGGCGGTGCAGAAGGCTGCGCGCAATCTGCTGCTGACCGAAGATTTCTTCCTCGTCGCGAAGCTCGAACGGTACGCACTCGCCGCGATCGCCGATCACTCCGATGAGCAACTGGCGGTGCTGGTCGCCGACAAGCGACTCGGCGACTACAAGCAGGCGCTCGCACTGCGCAATGTCCGTTCGGTCGACGCCCCCGGAACATACGGCTGGATTCTCCTGCAGAGCCGCAAGAATCTGGACGCGATCGGTCGTTTGCCCGGTTACGAAGAACTGTTCGCCCGCAACGCCGTGCCGAACGTCCTCGCCTCCACGATGGGAGTCCCCGCGTGACAACTCCTTTCATCCCACTCGATGCGCCCTTCACCGACGACCAGCGGTCGTGGCTCGCCGGCTTCCTCGCCGGTATGCAGACCCGGCTGTTCTCCGGCGGTCCCGCCGACGATGCCGGAACCGCCGGTGCGGCGCCCGTGCTGCATGTGCTCTACGGCTCGCAGACGGGCAATGCCGAAGCGGTGGCCGAGGACGCGGCCGCCGCGGCGCGCACGCACGGGTTCGCTCCGGTGGTGTGTGCACTCGACGATATGGATCTCGACCGGTTCGCCTCGGCCGGGCACGTCCTGATCGTCACCTCCACGTACGGCGAAGGCGAGATGCCCGACAACGCGGAGTTGTTCTGGGACGCTCTGTCCGCGGAGTCGGCCCCGCGGCTCGAGCGCATGCACTTCGCGGTCCTCGCGCTCGGCGACACCGGTTACGACGGCTTCTGCCAGGCGGGCAAACTGCTCGACACCCGTCTCGAACAACTCGGAGCGCAGCGCATCGTCCCGCGCGTCGACTGCGACGTCGATTTCGAGGATGCCGCCGCCGCGTGGATCAGCGAGACGATGCCGCTCGTCGCGGCGGTCGAGGGAATCGTGGGGCCGGGTGCGCCCGCCGCACCCGCACCGACGGCACCGGCACGTCCGAAGTCGCAGTGGACCCGCAAGAACCCCTACCCCGCGACGCTCACGACCAACCGGGTGCTGTCGGGTGCGGGTTCGGCAAAGGAGATCCGGCACTACGAGTTCGCGCTCGGCGAGTCGGGCATCGAGTACGAGGCCGGCGACGCGCTGAACGTCGTCCCCCTCAACGACCCCGCGCTCGTGCGGGCGCTGCTCGACCGGTTGCGCCTCGACGGTTCCGTCGTGCCCGCCGGTTTCGGCAGCACCCTCACGCATCTGCTGACCTACGACTTCGAGATCACCGCGCCGACGGTCGACCTGCTCGAGGAAATCGAGAAGCGCACCCGCAACGAGGAATTGACGTATGTGCTGCGGCACGGCGACAAGGCCGCACTCGACGAATGGCTGTGGGGCCGCGACATACTCGACGTGCTGCTGCTCGAACCCGCGCCGGAACTGTCGGCCGAGGAGTTCCTGTCGCTGTTGCGGCCGCTGCAGCACCGTGCGTACTCGATCTCGTCGAGTCCGAACGCGTGCGACGGTTCGGTACACCTGACCGTCGCGTCGGTGCGGTACGGCGACGACGACCGTGAACGCCACGGGGTGTGCTCCACCTACCTCGCGGACCGCGTCGGCGACGGCACCGTCGGCATCTTCGTCACGAGGAACAAGGCGTTCCGTGTCCCGTCCGACGACACCGCACCGATGATCATGGTGGGGCCGGGCACCGGCATCGCCCCGTTCCGCGGATTCCTCCAGGAGCGGCGTGCGCGCGGCGCGACCGGAAAGAACTGGCTGTTCTTCGGCGATCAGCGCCGCGACTGTGACTACATCTACGAGGACGAACTCGCCGAGTTCACAGCGTCGGGAGTACTCACTCGGCTCGACCTCGCGTTCTCCCGCGACCAGGCCGAGAAGATCTACGTGCAGACCCGCATGACAGAACACGGGGCAGAGCTGTTCGCGTGGCTCGAGGAAGGCGGTCACTTCTACATCTGTGGTGACGCCTCCCGCATGGCGAAGGATGTCGACGCCGCGCTCCGCGCGATCGTCGCCGAGCACGGTGGGATGAGCCCGGAGCAGGCCGCCGAGTACGTCACCGCCCTCAAACGGGAGAAGCGGTACGTTCGCGACGTCTACTGACTCCGGAGACGGATCAGTAAACGGACTCGAGCAGTTCCCGGGTCGTCGGCGGTTCGGGCGTGCGGGTCGCGGCGCGGGAGCGCACGGCGGTGAAGACCACCCCGGACGCGAACAGAGCCAGCCCCGCGCCGAGCGCCACCCAGGTGGCGGCCGAGTGCCCTCCGGCATCGGCGAGTGCGCCGCCGACCCAGTTACCGATCGAGGTGCCCAAGGTGATCCCGGCGCTGAGCAACGTCATGACGAGTCCGAGTCGCCGTGCCGGCGTGTAGTCGCCCGCCACCCTGAAAATCGTCACCAGGACCGGACCGATCGGCGCGCCGATGAGGAACAGGACAACGGCCATCTGCCACGGCGCGCTCGGCAGCCACAGCAACGCCAGTGCGGGAACGAGCAGCACCGCGCACCCCAGCCACCGCACGGGGACGGTGAGTCGTCCACTCCACCGGGACACGCTCAACGCCGCTGCGCCGGAGGCAAGCCCGAGCGCGGCGTAGATCAGTCCGCCGCTGCCGGGGTGCCCGGTCTCGTCGGCGAAGACGGTCGTGATGGTGGCGAGCGACCCGAAAATCGTTCCGATACCGAGCATTGCGGTCAGCAAAATTGCCACCGGACCCCACGACACTGCGGCGGGTCCGGTGTCCGGGGCGCTGCCGCCGACCGGTCCGGACCGGTGCACGGGCGCCGCGAATCGGGCACTGGGGTGTACCGCGAACCAGGGCACGACGACGGCCGTCAGGGCGATCAGGACGTACAACGGTGCGGCAGCACCGAACGCCGCGGCGATGATGCCGACCGCCGCGGGGCCGAGGACGAATCCGAGTTCGTCCATGGTTCCCTCGTACCCCTGGGCTTCTTCCACCGCCTCGTCCGCGCCGCGCGCGGACAAACCGCGAATCCAGCGCACGCGTGTCATGGGACCGCATTGCGGAACGACGAGACCGGCGACGAACGCGGCGGCCAGCAGGGTCGGCGGTAACGCCTCGCCTGCGCCGTGGGAACTTCCGGCGGCGAGCACCGCGACGACTGCGACCACATAGACGGCGGTCGAGACGAGCAGCGTCGGCCGCTGGCCCCAGCGATCGGAGGCGATACCGGACAGCGGTGCCCCGACCGCGACTCCCACGCCGGTGACCGCCGCAGCGATGCCGGCGGCGGCGAAGTCGGACGACGAGGCGACGACATAGGTGAGAACGCCGAGCACCAGCATGGACAGCGGTAGCCGGGCCAGCGCCGAGATCGGGAAGTACGCCGACCCGACCAGATCGTGCATGACACGGAAATGCGAGGGGGCGGAACGTGAACTGCGGGACATCGATACCTTTTCGGGACTTTCTGCGTGCACAAGACTTTTCTGCGTGCACAAAACAGATGCACGGCGTCCCGACCTCCCGCCGTGCCCGACCCGAAGCAACCCGAGAATTCTACAGGAACGACCGGGTTTCTCCGAACATGCACGATCGTGCCGCTGGCGCGATATCCCGGCGCCGATTCGTCCGGCGGATGCGCGCCCGCATCCGCGTCGACCGGCGTGACGCCGTCCTCGTTGTGCGAGATGTCCGAATCATGCGTTCTCGGCGCATATTTCACATCGGAGGGTCGGCGTAAAACATGTCCGACTGTTCAGTCGGGCAGGTAGGGTCGAATGATCTTCCACGTCGGAGGGAACTCCATGGACGTCTCGGCAATGCACATGAGCGACGGTCTGATCAACGCACCGACATCGGCTGTGTTCTTCGTGATCGCCGCGCTCGGGCTCGCGGTGGCGCTGCCCCGCGCACGACGGGAACTCGACGAACGAACCGCTCCCCTCGCCGGTCTCGTCGCCGCGTTCGTGTTCGCCCTGCAGATGATCAACTTTCCGGTGCTTCCCGGTGTCAGCGGGCACGTCCTCGGAGGTGCCCTCGCCGCGATCCTGGTGGGCCCGGCGACAGCCGCACTCTGCCTGACAGTCGTGCTCGTCGTGCAAGCACTGCTGTTCGCCGACGGCGGGCTCACCGCACTCGGAACCAACGTCACCAACATGGCGTTGCTGGGAGTCGCCGCCGGGTACGGAACGGCCGTCGCCTTGCGTCCGCTTCTGCGCCGGTCCTCGGGCGTCGCGGTCCTCGGCGTCGTATCCTTCGTGGCCGCGGTGGTCGCCACGGTGGTCGCGGCCGCGGGCTTCCTCGTCGAATACGCCGTCGGCGGCACCGCGGGTTCGATCGGGACCATCGCACCGTTCCTGATCGGCGTGCACGTCCTCATCGGCATGGGCGAAGGAGTGATCACGGCCGTGACGGTGATGGCGGTGGCACGAGCGCGCCCCGACCTGGTCTATCTCCTCCGGCCGTTGCGTCAAGGTGATCGGAGTCCGGTATGAGCCGAAAAGCCGTTCTGATCGTGCTGGGTGCGGCGGTGCTGCTCCTCGCCGGGGTGGTGTCCTCGTTCGCCGACCCGAATCCCGACGGGCTCGAAGCCGCGACCGTGCGGGGCTGCGAGGTCGCCGAGAGCGATACGAGCGAGTCCCTCGCCGGTGACTGTCCCGCGATCGGCGCCGAAGACCACGCATTGGCAACGAGCCCGCTCGCCGACTACGCCGTCGCCGAACGCGAAGGGACCACCGGCGTGGCCGGGATCGTCGGCGCGGTCGCCACGCTGGTGTTCGCAGCGGGGTTGTTCATGGTGCTGGCACGCCGCCGGAAGCCCGCCCGGAGCGACGCGCCCCTCGGGAAAACCGGGCCGTGAGCACCCCGACGATCGAGAACGGTGCGGCCACCGTCACCGCGGCAGCCCGCAGGCTCCCCACCGAGGTGAAGATCGTCGGTGCGGTCGTCTTCACGTTCGTGGTGGTCGCGACACCCCGTGAAGCGATGTGGGCGTTCGCGCTGTATTTCTCGATCGTCGCGGCGGTCTGCGTCGCTGCTCGTATCCGGCTGTCGTGGCTGTTGCCCCGTATGTCCATCGAACTGCCGTTCCTGGTTCTCGCGGTGCTGCTGCCGTTCGCGGAGTCCGGGACACGCGTGGAGTGGCTGGGGCTGTCCCTGTCGGTGCCGGGCCTGTATGCGGCGTGGGGCATCGTGGTCAAGGGCACCTTGGGTGTGCTCGCGTCCCTCATCCTCGCCGCGACCACACCGGTTCAGGATCTGCCCGGCGGTCTGACACGGTTACACGTCCCGCCGCTCATCACCACCGTGGTCCTGCTGATGCTGCGCTATGCCACGTTGCTCGCCGCCGAAGCGAAGAGCATGGATATCGCGCGGCGCTCGCGAGGCGACGATCCGCGGATGCTCCACCGCATCGGGGCGACGGCACGCGGTGTCGGGTCGTTGTTCGTGCGCGCGTACGAACGCGGCGAGCGGGTGCACTGGGCGATGCTTTCCCGGGGTTTCACCGGTGCCGTGCCCGCCACGGGATCGGCGGCGACCCGGACAGCGTGGGCATTCGGCCTGATGCCCGCGGCACTCGCCGGCGCGGTGTGCGCGGCAGCGTGGGGCGGGTTGTGAGCACGTCCCCCGCCGTCGAACTCGAGGGGGTGCAGCACGTGTATCCCGACGGCCGTCACGCACTGCGCGGTATCGACCTCGCAGTCGAGCCCGGCGAGCGTGTCGCCGTCCTCGGCCCCAACGGGTCCGGCAAAACCACCCTCATGCTGCACCTCAACGGCGTCCTGGCGCCGTCGTCCGGGACCGTACGAATCGGCGGAACGCCCGTGACGCGCCGTACGCTGCGCGGAATTCGCAGCCGCGTCGGTCTTGTGTTCCAGAACCCCGACGACCAGCTCTTCATGCCCACCGTGTCCCAGGACGTGGCGTTCGGACCCGCCAACTTCGGGGTGCCGGAACCGGAACTCGGCTCGCGGGTGCAGTCCGCGCTCGAGGCCGTGGGGATGGAGGAACACTCCGGGCGCACGACGATGCATCTCTCCGCCGGGCAGCAGCGGCGAATCGCTCTGGCGACGGTGCTGTCCTGCCGGCCCGAGGTACTCGTGCTCGACGAACCGTCCAACGATCTCGACCCGGTGTCCCGGAGGGAACTGGCGGAGGTGCTGCTCGGCCTGGGCACGACGATGCTGGTGGTCACCCACGACCTGCCGTACGCGGCGCAACTGTGCACCCGCGCGGTGATCCTCAACGACGGACGCCTCGCGGCGGACGGCCCGATCGAGACGATCCTGTCCGACTCCGGTCTGCTCGCGCAGAACCGCCTCGAGCTCCCGTGGGGATTCAGCCTGACGCCGCGCGAGGCACACACGCACGGCGGAGAATGACGACGGAGACCGCCTCAGGAACGCTCTGTGCGGTGGCGGTGCGTGTGCGAATGGCCTGCCTGCTCGTGCGTGGCCCCGATGGAATGGAGGAGTTCGTGCACCGTGGTGTCCGCGAGCCGGTACCGCACCAGGCGCCCTTCCCGCTCCGCGGTGACCCAGCCACGATTTCGTAGCAGACGCAGCGCGTGGGAGACGGCGGTCCCGGTCATCTCGAGGGCCGCGGCAAGATCGGTGACGCAGATCCCCGGGGCATGGTGCAGGCACATCAGCAACCGCAGCCGGTTGACGTCGGACAACAGTTCGAAACGATCTGCCCACCGCGCGATGTCCGGCGTCCGGAGGGCGGCAGCCGCGCGGCGCACATCGTCGGAGTCGAACACCGCGTCCACCGTCATGCACCGAGTGTACGAAGCTCTGTTCTCTCACGACTGCACATCGCCCGATAGGCCGCTCCGCCAACCCGATTGACCGAGGGCAATATTCGGCCGTGAGCTGGGGAGAACCCGCTTAGACTGTGCTCAGGCCACCCGAGGAGCACGCCGATGCCCGATCGCACCGCAGCACGCAGCAGGCAGGCGCCCGTCGCCGACAGCCCCGATCGAATCCGCAATGTCGCGCTCGTCGGGTGTACCGGCACCGGGAAAACCACCCTCGCCGAGTCGCTGGCGGCCGCGACGGGTGCGGTGGGACGCGCCGGGCGGGTCGCCGAGGGCACCACGGTGTCCGACTACGAGGAGATCGAGCAGAGACATCAGCGCTCGGTGCAGTTGACGGTGCTCGCGCTCGAATGGAAGGGCATCAAGATCAATCTGATCGACACACCGGGTCACCCCGATTTCGACGCCGAAGTCCGGGCGGGCTTGCACGCTGCCGACGCCGCGATCTTCGTCGTCTCGTCGACCGACCCGATCTCCGCCGCGACCCGCGCGTTGTGGCGCGAGTGCGACGAGGAGAAGATTCCCCGCGCGATCGTCGTGAACAAACTGGACATCGCCCGGCGCAGCTACGACGACGTCCTCTCCGAATGCCACGACGCGTTCGGCCTCGGCCCGGACACGCTGCGCGCACTGTTCTATCCCGTGTACGACGGCGACCGGCCGGTCGGCTCGATGGGATTGCTGACCGGACGCCGTTACGGCGAACCGGGCCCGTCCCCCGTGTCCGAGGACGTGCGCGAAGCGCTGGTGGAAGCCATCTCGGGGCAGGACGACACGCTCATGGAGCGGTTCATCGCGGGCGAACAACTCGACACCGCCTCGCTCGAAGAAGGGCTGACACGCGAATTCCTGTCCTGCGCACTACATCCCGCGGTTCCCGCCACAGAGTACGGGGTGGGCGCCGTCGAGTTGCTCGAGCTGATCACCACGGGTTTCCCCGATCCCACCCGGCGGTCGCGCGGTGCGCCTGCGTGCGACCCGGACGCGGATCTGGTGGCGCAGGTCGTCCGCGTCGCGGGAGATTCGTACGTCGGCCGGATCAGCCTGGTGCGCGTCTACGCCGGCACGCTCCGTCCGGATTCGACGCTTGCGCTCACCGGTGGCGACCGCGATTCGCGCGACCGTATTCCCTCACTGTCGAGTCCCTTCGGCAAACAGCAGCGGCCCGTCGGAGAGGCCGTCGCGGGCGACCTGGTGTCGGTCGGGAAACTCGCGACCGCACAGCCCGGTGACGTACTGCACGAGCCGGATCGGCCTGCGCACCTGGATATGTGGCCGACCCCGACACCGTTGCTGCCCGTCGCGATCGAGGCGCACACTCGCACCGACGACGACAAGTTGTCGCAGGCACTGTCACGGCTCGCGGCGGAAGATCCGGGCGTGCGCGTCGAACACAATCCCGACACCAACCAGATCGTGCTGTGGTGCACGGGTGAAGCACACGCGGAACTGGTGCTCGACCGTCTCCGCACCCGGCACGGAGTCCAGGTCGATCCGGTGGAATTTGCCGTAGCGCTCCGCGAAACCTTCGCGACGCCCGCGCCCGGACACGGGCGGCTCGTCAAGCAATCCGGTGGGCACGGCCAGTACGCGGTGGTCGACGTCGAAGTCGAGCCTTTGCCGATGGGAAGCGGGGTGGTGTTCGCCGAACGCGTGGTCGGCGGCGCGGTACCGCGGCAGTTCATCCCGTCGGTCGAGAAGGGTGTGTACGCACAGGCAGAGAAGGGGGTCGCCTCGGCCGGATGCCCCCTTGTCGACGTGCAGGTCACGCTCGTCGACGGCAAGGCTCATTCGGTGGACTCCTCCGACGCCGCATTCCAGGCCGCCGCGGGGCTCGCGTTGCGAGATGCGGCGGCGCACAGCACTGTCCGCATTCTCGAACCGGTAGCCGCGGTCCGTGTAATCGTGCCGGAGGAGTTCCTCGGCGCGGTGCTCGGCGACCTCTCCGCACGGCGCGGTCGCGTCCTCGGCACCGAATCTCCCGAACCGGGAACAGCCCTGCTGCGCGCGGAGGTTCCCGAAATCGAACTCAGCCGCTATCCCGTCGAACTGCGGGCCATCACTCAGGGCACCGCCGAGTTCGCGCGGATGTACCTTCGGCACGAGCCGATGCCGGACAACCTCGCTGCGCGGATGACCTCGTCGTCGGCGAGCTGAGTCTTCTCTCGGCGAGCACGTCGGGATCTCGTCACGAGGTCCGTTCGTGCGCCACCTCGTTCAGCCTGCCCGTAGCGACGTCGAAGACGAACCCGCGGAGTGAGGTCGGTTCGGTGACGAACGGGCTCACTTCGATCCGGCGCAGCGACTGACGCACGTCTTCCTCGGGGTCGCGGAACGCTTCCGGGGCCCACTGCGGCCGGATCCCGGTGTCCTGCTCGACGGCGCGGGTGAACTCGTCGTCGGTAAAGGTCAGCATGCCGCAGTCGGTGTGGTGGATGAGCACGATCTCCTCGGTGCCGAGGAGTCGCCGGCTGATGGCGAGCGAACGGATCACGTCGTCGGTCACCGCGCCGCCCGCATTGCGAATCACGTGTGCCTCCCCTTCCGCTATGCCCAGGGCGCGGTACACGTCGAGCCGCGCATCCATGCACGCCACGATGGCGATGTGCTTGCTCGGGGGCAGCGGCAGGGGGCCGGTGAACCCGGCCGAATACGACTTGTTGTTGTTCAGATATTCGTCGGTGACTGTCACGCGCTCATCTCCACGTCGTCGGGCACGGTCGTACCATCCTCCTCCGGTCTCACCCGCCCGGCCAGCGTGCCGATCACCCTGATCCGAATTCGGCCCGGTGTGGGATTCGCCTCGTGCCGGTTTCGTCGACGATCTGCCCGGGTATCGCAAGTGCTGTCCCGAGCACGGGCGCGGTCCCGTGCCGGGCAACTTCACGAAAGGACGGATTTCGATGGCTGAATCCGAGCGCCCGGGCACCCCTGCCGACAACGACGACCTCACCGGCGAGAAGATCTCTCGACTGGTGGACGACATGGAAGAACGCGTCGAAGCCGAGCACGAGCGGGAAGGTAAGGCCGGTAGCCCTTCGGATCGCGAGGAAACCGAGCCTGTCGAGCCCGACGACCAGGCACCCGAGTAAACCGTTTCCCCCTGCCTTCACGCCCGGATCTGCTGTCAGTCGTAGATCCGGGCGTACAGGTCGCGGATCTCCTCCGCCGTGGGCACGAGCGGATTGTTGTTCGGCGATCCCGATGCCAGGGCCTGTTCCGCCATGAGCGGTATCAGCGAGTCCCAGTCACGTCTGTCGATGCCGTAGGCACGAGGCGTGGGCACTTCGACGTCGCGGCACAGTTCCGCCAGCGCGGCGACCAGGCTGTCCGCCGCAGCGGCGTCGTGGTCGCCGGAGGTGGCGACGCCCAGCGCGCGGGCACAGTCCGCATAGCGGGATTCGGCAGCCCGCACCGAGAAGGCGGTCACCGCGGGGAACAGCATCGCGTTCGACAAACCGTGCGCGACGTGAAAATGCGCGCCGATCGGCCGGCTCATCCCGTGGACGAGGGCGACGCTCGAGTTCGAGAACGCGATCCCGGCCTGCGTGGCCGCGAGCATCATCTGCTCCCGGGCGTCTTCGTCGTTGCCGTTCACGTAGACGCGTCGCAGAACTCTTCCGATGGTCTCGATCGCAGCGAGGGCCAACGTGTCCGAAAACGGAGTGGACTTCTTGCTGACGTACGCCTCGATCGCGTGGGTGAGCGCGTCGACCCCGGTGTCGGCAGTCAGTCGCGGAGGCATCGTCAACGTCAGCCGGTAGTCGACCACCGCCGCGATCGGCAGGAACGCCGCGCCCGGGCACAGCATCTTCTCGTTGGTGACACTGTCGCTGATCACGGTGAACTGCGTTGCCTCCGAACCACTCCCGGCCGTGGTCGGAACCGCGACGACAGGTAGCGCCGGACCGTTGTTGATGCGGGGGGCCTTGTACTCGCTCATCTGCCCACCGTGGACGGCCAGCAACCCGAGCGCCTTGGCGGTGTCCATCGGGCTGCCGCCACCGAAACCGATGACGCAATCGGCGTCGTGGGCGGCGACTGCCTCGAGACCCGCGACGAGGGAGTCGGTGGTGGGATCGGGAACGGTATCGGCGAACACCGCCGTTGCGAGTCCGGCCGCGCCGAGCCGTGACACCATGCGATCCACTGCGCCGGTCCCGACCATGAACCGGTCGGTCACCACGAGCGGCCGGGACAGCCCCAGCCCGGCCACCACCTCACCGATCTCGTCGACGGCGCCTCCGCCGATCCGCATCACGCGGGGAAGAGCAATGTGTGCGGCCACGTGGATCCCTTCGTCACAATTCGGTCCGAAGGATGTCTACCCCAACGAGCGGGCCGAGTCACTCCTCGACGAGAAACTGCGCGTGGTCGATCTCGGCGTCGGGCCGGTGGCGGTCGTCGCCCGCGCCCGCCCATGCGGTGTGCAAGGCGAGGCGTACGAGGTCCTGCGACCGGTACCCGGGCCAGCCGTGCAGGATCCGCTGCCACTGCGCGGGTACCGCCGACGCACCCCACCGGGCGCCGAGCAGCCCGCCGGCGATCGCCGCGGTGGTGTCGGTGTCGTGCCCGGCACGTACGGCGAGTTCGAGCGCCTGGGGAAGATGACCGGGGCCGGTCGCGTCGGCATGGCACACGGCCCACCACGCCGTCTGCAGCGCATGGACCACCCACCCGTTGTTGTCGAAGACCCGCGGGTCGGAAGCTGTGCGGGCATCGTCGAGCAAAGTCGACCAGCGCCGTGCCGCGTCTCCCGGCAGCGTTTCCAGACCGGCGTCGACGCCGTCGAACGTGCCGTGGAGGACGGCGTGCCGGATCGCGAACGACCACAGCATGCATGCCTCGACGGCCTCGGGATCGTCGTGCGTGAGACGACTGATGTCGCGGGCTGCCGCGACACATCGCTCGCCGTCGGCGAGGTAGGCAATCCCCACAGGCGCGGTCCGCATGAGCGACCCGTTGCCGCCCTTCCTGCCGGGGAGGGCGCGCGCCCGCTCGGTCATCGACGCTGCGGTCGGCTGCGCTGTACTCAGCACCGCGCAGGTCTGGTTTCCGATGTCCTTGGGCCCGGACGCATACCAGCGTGCGAACCCGGCGGCGACGGCGTCGAGTCCGTCGCCGGCACCGATGTCGGCTCCGGTGGCGGAAACCTCCGCGATCGCGAGCGCCATGGACGTGTCGTCCGTCCACTCACCGGGAGCGAACGGCCCGAGTCCCCCACCGATCATGCGGATCGCTGTCTCCGGAGTGGGATAGGTGAATTCGTAGCCCGCGCCGAGTGCGTCACCCGCTGCGGTGGCGAGCAGGACCCCTGCCGCCCGGTCGTTCTGTGCTGTCGTCAGCCTCATACCGTCTCCCCTTCGATCAATTCTGCGCAAATATTAGCGCACATTTGATTGAATGGGGAGATGCAGGCCTGGACCGATCCCCGGGGCAAGTCCCTCACCGACTATCCGCGTCCGTCCGTGGCGGTGGACGTCGCGGTACTGACCGTCGACGAAACGCTGAAAGTACTGGTCATCGAGCGACCCGACGGCACATCAGCACTTCCCGGGACGTTTCTCCGTCCCGGAGAACGGCTCGCCGACGCGGCTCGCCGGGCTCTGCGCGACAAGGCCTCGCTCTCGGGGATCGAGTTCCACCAGCTCGCGATGCTCGACGACCCAGGACGCGACGATCGAGGGTGGGTGCTGTCGATGGCGCACGGAGCGGCCGTTCCCGTCGCCGAGATCCCGGCCGAAGCCCGGCTCACCCCCGTCACCGGCACCGCCGATCTCGCATTCGACCACGCCACCATCGTGGAATTGGCCGTCGACGACCTGCGGGCGCGGTACTCGGCCGCCGTGGACCCGGCCCGGTTTCTCGGCGACGAGTTCACCGTGCTGGATCTGCGCCGTCTCTACGAAATCGTCTTCGACCGCCGCTACCCCAAGGACACGTTCCGGCGGCATCTGCTGCACGGGCTCGAACCCACGGGCGAACTCCGCCGCGAAGGCACCGGCCGCCCGGCCGAAATCTACCGGCGACGCGACGTCGCGCTGCCACCCGCCACCACCGCATTTCTGCTGCAGTGACATTTCCGGTGCGGCGACATTTCCGGGTGCGGTGACGTGCGCGTGTCAGGACACCAATGCCCTCGCGATCGCCGCGCCGAGAGCGACATTGCCCTGGTACGCGGCGATATTCGTCTCGAGCGTACGGCCGTCCGTCGCGCGGTGCATGTGCTCGAGCAGGAACGGAGTGAGACTCTTGCCGCGAAGCCCCGAGCCCGCTGCCTCACGCTCCGCCTCGACGAGGACCCGGTCGTGCAACTCCGGGTCCACCTGAGCCGACGCGTCCACAGGATTGCCCACCACCACCGCCGAACGGAGCCCGAGAGCGTCGCGGGCGCGGGCGAGCGCTGCCGCGTCTTCGGGTGAAGTGATGTCGTCGACGACGCAGCCGCTGTCCCGCACGTAGAACCCGGGGAAGCGGGCGGTGCGGTACCCGGCGACCACCACCCCGAGTGTTTCGAAACGTTCGAGCGTGGCGGGGACATCGAGGACCGATTTGACACCGGCGCTCACAACGAGAATCGGAATCGACGCCAGCGCAACGATGTCCGCGCTTTCGTCGAAGGTGGTGGCGGCGCCTCGATGTACGCCGCCGAGACCGCCGGTGGCGAATACCCCGATCCCGACGTGATGCGCGAGAAACGCGGTCGCGGCGACCGTTGTGCCGCCGTGTGTCCGCTTGAGCGCGGCCATCGGCAGGTCGCGTATCCCGACCTTGACCACCTCGCTCTCGGCGTCTCCGAGTGTGACGATCTGCTCCTCGGAGAGGCCGACCGTGGGGACCCCGTCGACGACGCCCACGGTTGCCGGGACAGCACCCGCGTCACGCAACTGCTGCTCGGCGGCCAGTGCGACCGCCACGTTTCGGGGCCGGGTCAGGCCGTGCGTGAAGATGGTCGATTCGAGCGCGACTACGGGGCGACGTTCGGCCAGCGCCTCACGCACGGGTCCGGACACCACGATCGGTTCGCTCATACGCCCGAGACTAACGGCCGGGCCGCGAGCCGGCCGTGTCCCGCACTCTCACACGGCGTCGGGGCGACGGCGCCCCAGGCGCGCGAGCACTCGAGTCGACCGGTCGGCGCCCTCCGGTGCCTCGACACCCGGTGCGCACACCCCGTCCATGTAGAGCGAGTCGCCGAAACTGTCCGCTCCGGCCTCGATCCGCTCGAGTTCGGCGTCGTTGAACGTCTCCTCGAGGCCTGCGCTGGTGGCGAGGTCCCATCGATGCACGATCATGTCCCAGACGTAGAACTGGTCGAAGGTAGCCCCGATGGTCGTGGGTCCGAAGTACCCGTCGTAGGGCGTGTTCACGAGGGCGTCGTCCGCGACGATGTCCGCCACCCGGGCGTTGTGCTTCTGCCATGCACCGGCCGGGTCGTCGAGGGAGGGCCGATCACCGAGGTCGAGGTCGCGGCCGGTGAAGAATTCGCGTTGGGTATCGATGATATGACTCAGGACGTCGCGCGCGGTCCACCCCTCGCACGGTGACGGGCGGTCCCAGTCCTCGGCCTTCAACGCGCCCACGACCGCGCCGAGTCGCTGTTCTGCTTCGCTGTGTCGGATCGCTGTTGTATTCATGGGTGCGACGCTATCGATCGCCCAGTGCGAGGTATTGATGAAATCCGACACCGGGGACTCCGGAAAGCCAGACGACGGCGAGCCGATCGAGCGCGCACACCTGAAACACCCGAACGACACAACGCACACCATCTTCCGATACCCGGCATCCCCCGATCTGGGCGACGTGGTCCGGCGCTACTGGATTCCCGTGTGGCGGGTCCCTCCGGGTCGGGAGGCTCCGCAGCACGTGCTGCGGTATCCCGTATGCCTGGTCGTGATCACCGAGGACTACGCCCGCTTCTACGGTGTCGAGTCCGGTTTGTCGACCACCGTTCTGACCGGTGAGGGCTGGGCCGCCGGTGTCATGCTCGCCCCCGCGGCGGGTGCCCTCGTGGCCGGTGGGCCACTCGCGTCGTTCACCGACCGGATCGTGGAGGTGCCGGAGGTCCTCGGCGACGCGGGCGTCCATGTCGTCGATCGGGTGCGCGAGATGATGCGCCGCGATCCGCGGTCCCCCGAGGTTCACCACGCGGTGATGGGCGTCTACGACGAGGTCTTCCGGCGCTACCTGCCGGTCGACGACGAGGGCCGCCTCGTCAACCGTGTCGTGGCGTTCGTGGAAGACAACCCGGACGTGTTGCGCGTAGAACAGGTACGCAACGAATTCGGTCTCTCCGAGCGCGCGCTGCAGCGACTTGTCCACCGGCGCATCGGACTTACCCCGAAATGGCTGATCCAGCGGCGGCGCCTCCAGGAGGCCGCGGGCCGCCTGCGCGAGAAGTCCGGTTCGCTGTCCGAGGTCGCCGCCGTCCTCGGGTACGCCGACCAACCGCATTTCGTGCGCGACTTCAAGAACGCCGTAGGCGTGACGCCCGGCGCGTTCGCCGATCGTTACTCCGGACCGTCCTCCCGGGGATGACGGAGCCCGCGCCTCGCAGCGCGATCGTCCCTGCCGCGCTCCACTCCCTGACAACATGCGGTTCCGTTCGCGCCGAGCCACATCTGGCTTCTCGCCCGGTAGTCGCGTAGAGAAGTCCTCATGGATCCGCACCGCACCGACGAGTTCGCGCTGCTTCCCGAGAACGCCGCGGAGTTGGGCCTCGAACTCCCCGTACCGCCGACCGTGCGGCGGGTGCGCGCCGAACACGACGGCGGGCACACCAGCGCGCTGCTGTGGGGCGACGTCTCTCCCCGCCTCGTGTTCCTGCACGGCGGAGCCCAGAACGCACACACCTGGGACTCGGTGGTCCTCGCACTCGGGGTGCCCGCGCTCGCCGTCGACCTCCCCGGTCACGGCCACTCCTCCTGGCGTGACGACGGCGACTACTCGCCGTGGCCGAACGCCGAAGCGGTGGCGCACGCGGTCCGCCGCTGGGCGCCTCGTGCGGAGGCCGTGGTCGGCATGTCGCTCGGGGGCTTGACCGCCCTCCGGCTCGGCTCCCTCGCACCGGAACTCGTGCGCCGCACCGTCCTCGTCGACGTCACCCCGGCATCGTTCCGGCGGCACCAGGGCATGGCCGAAAATCAACGCGGAACCGTCGCTCTCGCGGCGGGACCGGCCGTCTTCGACACGTTCGACGAGATCGTCGCCCTCACCGCCGCGGCGGCACCGCACCGATCACCGTCGTCGATCCGGCGCGGCGTCGTCCACAACACGCGGCAGCGCAGCGACGGACGATGGGAGTGGCGTTACGACCGGATGCGCACCATGCGCGACTTCACCCCGCTGTGGGACGACCTCGCCGCACTCGACGGACCCGTCTCGCTGGTGCGCGGTGGCGCTTCGGCCTACGTCACCGAAGAGGACGTCGACGAGGCGCGTCGACGCGTCCCCGGACTGGATGTGCACGTGGTGCCGGGCTCCGGGCATTCCGTACAGAGCGACGCGCCCCGGGAACTCGCCGCCATCCTGCGGGACATTCTCTGACCGTTCAGCCGAACGCGACCACATCGAGCCACGAGTCCAGTAGCGCGGCATCGCCGAACACCTCGACCTCGGCGTCGGCGACTGCTCGTCGGCGGTAAAGCACCAGCATCAACTCGACCAACGGTCCCCGCACCGCCACCGCACTCTTCTCGTGTGCACGGCGCCAGACGAACTCGTCGCCGGTGAGGTCCACGACCCACTCCGCATGCGAATCGGTCGCGTGGAAATGGAGAGTGCTATCGGGTCCGTGCAGCGCGTGCCGACGGTCGCTCATCCTCCGCGGCCACGTCACCACAGCAAGATCGAGCCACTCGTCGACGGCGTCGAGTGCGACATCGTGGCTGAGATCGAACCCCTCGCCCAGCGCCAGCACGGCATCGGCGCGGTGCACTGCAGTCTCCTGGGTGAAGCGTCGCGCATAGAACTGCGGGGTCCGCGGGCCGACCGGCATCGGGGTCCAGACCGCCCGCCCGGGACCGGCCTCGCGCAGGGACGATTCCAGATCGAGTGCGCCCGCAAGCAACCACGGCACCAGCTGATCAGGATCTTCGTCGACGTACGAGGACAGCTCACGCATCGCCGAGTCGTCCGGTGGCGTCGTCGCTCCGGTACGCACTGCCTCGGCAGCCCAGCGGTGGCCGTATCCCACATGCCGCACCAGCTGTCCCACATTCCAGCCCGGACACGTCGGCACCGGGGTATTCATATCCCGTCCCGGCAGCACCGAGCACAGCAACTCGGTCTGTGCGGTGATCTCCCCGCAGTACCTGGTGTAATCCAGCATCTCGATCCTCTCGTCCGTGGCCCGTGCACGTACCGGTCCGAGACTCTCACGGTCCGAGTCGATCAGGTTCTCACCCAGCTCACGGCTCGGTGTTTGTCGCCTGGAGTCGCCCTGCCCAGTCGAACTCCGAATCGAGAAACGCTTCGCCCCCGGAAGCGAACGCGTCGCGCAGGTCTGTGAGGGTGGTGATGAACTGGTCGATGCGCTCGCGGGCGGACGCGGGGGTTCCGGCGGCCTTGCGTGCGTAACCGGCGGCGAGTTGCCTGGCGGATTCGAGGTCGCCGAAGCCGTCGGTGCGGACGAGGTCAACCGCAGCGTCCTTCGTTTCGTGCAAGGCTGCGAGCATCGTGTCGCAAATGGCGACTATTTCGTCGATCACGTGTGGATCGAGCCGTACGAACTCGGTCAATCGAGGACTCCCATCACCCCGTGTCCGGCTCATGCCGGTATTCCGGGCTCAATCGTCGAAACGAGCTGGTCGAAACCCGCGCACCACTCCGCTTCGGGCACCGCCCGGGAGTGATCAGGATGGTATGTCCTGCTCAGGATAACGATCCCGAATCCTGTTTGGAGGACGTACGCACACGAGCCGTGCATGTCTGGATCGATCTCCAGAAGTGCGCGACGTCCATTCACACTGACCTCGGTCGCGATATGACCGTTCTTGGCGGCTTCTTCTTCCAGACTGACGTTGCCGGAAAGCACGCTGAGTCCGTATCGACGAAGAAATCCCGGGATATGGACGGTGCCCTTGAACCGGCACCCCAGGAAGGAGTAGTCACCCATCGGATAGTCGGTCGGCTCCTTGCTCCGCGGGTCGTATCCCGCCTCGGTCAACAGATCGTCCGGGATGTCCAGGCATGGATCGAACGTGATCTGCGGACGGCCCGAATCATCCACCACGCGCGGTGTGCGCGTCGTCGACATCGCGCTTTCCGTGGCAACGGATTCCGACTCGCCGGTCGCGGCCGATCCTGACCCGCACGATGCTGCCGACACCACGATCGCGACACACGCCACCGCTTTTGCGACAGTCCCCCACCCGTTCACGCGACCCCCCGATGCGCTGAAGTGTCGCAGACGCTAGCACAGTGCATCCGTGACACCGAGCGACATCATCGTGGTCGAAACGGAGCGGCAGACAACAGGCACCCGCATGATTACGCTGGCAGGTAACGATTTCCGCCCCGCGCGAAGGTCCCAGCGCGGCAAGATGTGTTCACAGGACCTACCGCGATCAGGAAGGACCCACATGAGCCGAGAGTCGGAGGTGCCGCTCGAGGCACTGTTCGGATCCAGCGGTATCGCGGCGCTCGCCACCCTGAAACACGACGGTCGGCCACAGCTCTCGAACATCGTGTACTCCTACGACCTCCTCGCGCGGACGTTCTCGGTCTCGATCACCGACACGCGTGCGAAGACCCGCAACATGCGGCGGGACCCGCGCGTGAGCGTGTTCGTCGACACTCGGGACGGCTGGTCGTACGCCGTAGCCGAAGGACACGCCGAATTGTCCGATGTGGCAGCGGATCCCCACGACACCACCGTCGATGAGCTCGTCGCGCTGTACCGGGCGGTGCAGGGCGATCACCCCGACTGGGATGAGTTCCGGGATGCCATGGTTGCGGAGGGACGTCTGCTGTTGCGGGTGCGGGTCGAACGGTTCTACGGCATCGCCCGCTGACGACGCTCCTCAGTGCTGTGCCGTGCCACGGGCTTTCGCGGCGCGGGCCGCATCCGCGAATGCCTGCATGGTCGGGAATTCGAGATCGTAGGCGTAGTCGCCGGTGGGTGCCGGTGTCGCACCCCACCCCGGGCGGTCGTGGCGCCGGTTGATCCATACCGAGCGCAATCCTCGCCGGGCGGCGGGGACATGGTCGTGGAACAGCGACTGCGCCACGTGCAGGAGGCGCTCGCGCGGAATCCCGAATTCGGTGAGGGCGTCGTCGAGCGCCTCGAAGTGGTCGAGAGCTGGCTTGTACGCCTGCACGTCCTCGGCGGTGATGATCTTGTCGAACTCGACGCCGAGGCGCGCGTTGCTACCGGCGAAGCCGTCGCGATGGACATTGGACACGATGATCAGGGTGTAGTCCTCGGCCAGTGCCGCGAGGGCCTCGGCGGAGTCCGGGAACGCCGGCCAGTCCGGAACGGATGCGCCGAGCCGCGCCGCCCACTCGTCGGAGACTTCCGCGCCGAGTGCCGCGCCGGTGCGCCGAAATGCCTCGGCGAGGATCGCGGGGTACAACGCGTCGGGAGTGTCGCGCTCGGCCTGCGCCTCGTTCTCGGCGTACGCGAGAAGCAATTCCTCGTCCGACAGTTCCAGTCCGGCGTCCTGTGCCCACGGCGCGAGGACGGCGGCGATGCCCGTCTCCCAGTCGATCAATGTGCCATAGCAATCGAAACTCAACGCGTCGACATCGGACAGATCCACGGCAGCTCTCCCGTCATGCATGTCGCCGAAGTGTAGGAGCAGATGCCGTCCGCTTCACTCCCGGGCAGCCGCGACCGGTTGCCTCAGGATGGTGCGCAGCTTTTCCGGCGCGGTCCTGCGGAAGTCGCTCAGGTAGATCTCGTGGTGCATACCGACCATGCGCAGCCCGTTGCCCGGGACGAACTCGTCGTGCAGTTCCGCGAGGACGTCCGCTTCGTCGTCGAACGATCCGACGTGGAGCGTCTGCACACACCGCCCCTCCACGAGGGGTTCGAGGCGGACGTCGCCGAGTCGCACCGGCGTGCTCGTCGCGGCAACCCGGTCGAGGGGCGGCGGCGACCAGGTCGCGTTCGATCCATTCCGGAACCATGACCATCACCGTCCAGTTCCAGTGGGAATTGTCGCGTGCAGAGGTGAACGACGCCATGTCCTCCGACCACCACAGCCCCTCCAGCGGCGGGACGACATAGTCACGGCCGAGCTCACGCTTGCTCGCGAACTTCAGCGTGAACGCCACGGGGTAGAGCGACTCGATCGCGTCCGCGAAGGCAGGTGAGGTGTTCGGGTCGCCGACACCATCGATCATGAGGTACCGCATGTCCGGCACGTCCACGATGCGGAATTCACCGCGCGTCGCGCGGTAGGCGTCGAGCGTCTTCTTGAAGTCGATCTTCTCGGCCATACGAACCCGGACTCACCCTGCGAGCCACTACCTTTCACGCCGTGAATGTACTCGAGTACATTAGCGGACCGCCGGCCCGTGCCACCGACGATCCGCGCAACGCACCGGTCGGAATCGAAGCCCTCCTCGTAACCACGAAAATCCGATTCGTCCGTTAGAGCGCGACTTCTTCGGGTACGCAACCGTCGACCCGGGCGGTGATCCACTTCCCGGAAACGACGAGAGGAGAACTCTTCATGAGCACCGCAGCGAGCATGCTCGGCACCTACCCGCACGACATGGGCGCGATCGACCACGAGAAACTGGCTGCGTGCATCGAGGCGTGCGTCGAATGCGCGCAGACCTGTACGGCATGTGCCGATGCGTGTCTGGCCGAGGAATCGGTCGCAGAACTGACCCAGTGCATTCGCACCGATCTCGACTGCGCCGACCTCTGCGAAGCGACCGGCCGGGTGCTGTCCCGGCAGACCGGCGACAACGCCTCGGTGACTCGAGCGGTCCTCGAAGCCTGTGCTGCGGCGTGCAAGGCGTGTGGAGACGAATGCGACCGGCACAGCTCTCACCACGAGCACTGCAGGATCTGCGCCGACGCGTGCCGGCGCTGTGAACAGGCATGCCGGACCTTGCTCGCGTCCCTCGGGTGATCGAGGCACCGACGCTCCGACGCCGGTCGGCCGGTTCCCCGGCACCGGCCGGGTCAAACTTTCCCGCGTGGCTCGCCATGGCGAAGGAGGCGCTCACCCGCCCGGCCGAGTCGTCTCGTAGCCGATCGGTAACCTTGACCGGATGAGTGTTGCGGATTCTCCATCAGCGCCCACCGACGGACTCGCCGGATGGGCGCTCGACCTGATGGATCGGCTGGGCGGTGTCGGGGCCGGTCTCGCGATCGCTCTCGAGAACTTTTTTCCTCCGCTTCCCAGCGAGGTCATCCTTCCCCTTGCCGGGTTCGCTGCGAGTCTCGGCAGCTTCACGTTGTTCGGGGCGCTGTTCTGGACGACCCTCGGCTCGGTGCTCGGGGCGCTCGGGTTGTACTCGCTGGGACGGTGGGTCGGTGAGGACCGCCTGCGGAAAGTGATGGACAAACTTCCCCTCGTCGACGTGGAGGACCTCGACCGCACGGCGGAGTGGTTCCGCAAGCACGGGCGCAAGGCCGTGTTCTTCGGCCGCATGGTTCCCGTCTTCCGGAGCCTCATCTCGATTCCCGCTGGTGTGACGCGAATGCCGCTGTGGCAGTTCACCGCCTTCACCACCGCGGGCAGTCTGGTGTGGAACACGATCTTCGTGTTCGCTGGTTATCAGCTCGGGGAGAACTGGCAGAAGGTCGAGCCGTACGCGGAGATCCTCCAGTACGTTGTCCTCGCGGTGGTCGTCGTGGTCGTCGGCTACGGGGTGCAGCGCCGGGTCCGCTCGCGGCGCGCCCAGAAGACCAGCGCCTGACCCACGGGAGGTCCCGATGTTCGGACGCAACGCCCACACGTGGTCCCTCATCCGCGCCGAACGTGCCGCACTCGCGGCCGACCTGACCGAGATCGACGACACGCAGTGGGCAACGCAGTCGCTGTGTGATCGGTGGACCGTCGAAGAAACTCTCGCGCATCTCACCGCAGTCGCGAGCATCGGGCCGATGCGCTGGTACCGAAGCGTGCTGGGTGCACGGTTCGACTTCGACCGCCACAACGCTCGCCGGATGGCCGAGCACAAAGGTGCCACGCCCGCGGAGACGCTCGGCCGCTTCGACAACGTCGTTGCTGCGACGGCCGCGCCACCCGGACCGGCGGCGGCGTGGCTCGGTGAGGTGATCGTCCACTCCCAGGACATCCGGCATCCGCTGGGGCTGCCCTACACACCCTCACCCGAGGTGGTCCGCCCGGTGGCCGAGTTCTACGCGCGACGCAACTTCGCGGTCGACAGCCGGAGCACCGTGGACGGTCTGCGAGTCGAGGCCTCGGACAGCACGTTCGCTGCCGGTTCCGGTCCGGCGGTCACCGGGACGACTCTCGCCCTGACCATGGTCATGGCCGGTCGCCCCGCCTACTGCGACCACCTCGACGGCCCCGGTGTCCCGACCCTCCTGACTCGCCTGTCCGCCCAGGCGAACTGACGTCGCTCAGCCCCAGACCACGATCGCCGCGCACGCCGCGCCCACGATCAGGACGGTCACCGCGTCCCCCGCGCCGAGGCGGGGCCGGGTCCGGACGACGGGACGCGGGCCCCGCACCGACAAGGCGTCGCCGAGGTCGCGCACCTGCCGCATGGACACCGACGCCACCGCGCCCACCGTGTCGATCAGTTCGGGCCACCACCCCCTGGGATTGCGGATGCCGGGCCGTCCGCGCAACCGGCGTGCAGCGAAGAGCATGCGCATCTCGCCGCGGATCGTCGGCAACATTCGCAGCGCGAGCGCGCACACCGTCACCCACTCGTCGACGGGGAGCCGCAGCAACCGCAACGGTGCCAAGAGGACAGGCAGGGCGTCGACCAGTTGCGACAGACTCGTCGTCCAGCCGACCAGCGACGCCAGCACCAGCAGGCACACCCCCAGCAGCAACGCCCGCACGTAGCTCGTCAGTCCGCCACCGGCAACGTTGAGCGCGGCACCGAAGGCCAGGAAAGCGAACACCCACCACGGAATCGTGGGGACCACTCCTCGCGGAATACGGGCCACCAGCAGGCCGGTCAGGAGAACCGCCGCAATGATCCCGAGCGCCGTCCAGGAGGGGATGAAACTCACGACGACCGACAGCGCGACGGCCGCCAGGATCTTCGTGCCCGCCCAGACTCGGTGAAGTGCGGTGACACGCGGTACGGGCCGCAACAGGATCAGCGGCCGGCGCTGATCTTTCGTGCCACGTTCTTTCATGTCGTCACCACACCGATCTGGTCCACGATCCGTCCCGCCTCGAGCACCACGGTGCGTGAACACACCTCTTCCATTCCGTGCAGGTCGTGGGAGATGACCACGATCGTGACGTGGTCGACCGCTCGCAGGTGAGCGAGGATCGACACCAGTTCGCGGCGTCCGGGCACGTCCAGGCCCGCCAGGGGCTCGTCGAGTATCAGGACGCGGGGAGTGCGCGCGAGCTGAGCCGCGAGTGCGACCCGCCGCATCTCACCACCGCTGAGCCGGTCGATCGGGCGGTCCACGAGATCGGGTCCGAGCCCGACCCGGTGCAGCACCGCCGCAACGTAGTGCCGGTCGGTGTGGGGCAGGCCCGCCACCTCCGAAATCTCCTTCGCGACCGTCGGACGCTGAAGCTGCAACCGGGCCTGCTGGAAGACGAACCCGACGTCGCCGCGCAGGTCCGCCGTGGGAGTGTCCTGCAGGAGACAAGATCCGCGTGTGGGCCGGTACAGCCCCGCCATGATCCACGCGAGTGTGGATTTGCCCGAGCCGTTCGCACCCACCACCAGCACGCCCTCCCCACGGCACACGGTAAGAGTCACGTCGCGCAGCGCGGTGTGTGCCCACGGTGTGCGGTCCGCGTAGGTGTAGGTGACGTCGCGGAGTTCGAGGACGGGTTGCGGGAACGTCGGCGCGGCGGCGACCACCGTCGCGGGACGCGGTTCCGCGGCGGGTGCCGCTACGATCCGTCCTCCCGCAAGATGCACGACGCGATCGGCCGCAGCCGCCTCGTCGTCGAGATGCGTCACGAGCACGACGGTGGTGCCTTCTCTGGCAACCTCGGCCAGCAGGTCGATCAGCGCCGACCGGCTGGCGGCGTCGACCATCGCGGTGATCTCGTCGGCGATGAGGAGCGACGGGCGGCGGGCGAGCGCACCGGCCAGGGCGAGTCGCTGAAGCTGACCACCCGAGAGGTCTTCGGTGGGCCGGTCCTCCATGCCGGCGAGACCCACCCTCGCGAGCACCGCCTCGGCGTCGACGTCGTCGATTCCCCAGCGCAGGTCTTCCTCGACCGTGCGGCCGAGCACTTGGCTTTCGGGATGCTGGAACACCGTCACGGTGCCACCGGGCTGCCCGAGGCCGACGGGGCCGGGCCGGTCGACGAGCCCGGCGGTGGGCTCGAGACCGGCGAGGATGCGCGCGAGTGTCGATTTCCCGGACCCATTCCTGCCGACCACCGCCACGAACTCGCCCGGACCGATCGTGAGGTCGATGTCGGACAGCGCGTCGACGCTCGCACCGGGATAGCGGTAGGTGACGAGGCGCAACGCCACCGGGAGAGGGTTCGGCTCGCCGGAGCGGGCGCCGGACGGCCACTCGGCCGACTGTGTACTCCACGTGCTGCGCATCGACACGAGCCGGAAGATCCCGAAGCACAGCAGAGCGGTGCCGACGATGCCGACCACCACGGCGCTGCCGATCCACACCCACCACAAACGCACCATCAGGTCGATGGTCTGCTCGAAGGTGCGGACGAAGTCGTCGCCGGCTCCCGCGGCTTCGAACGCCCGGACCGTTCCCCGCATCGACGACGCGAGCGCATCGAGCAGCAACACTCTGGTTTGCTCGAACAGAAGCAGCAGACCGATCACCCCGGCGGCAAGCAGCAGACCGATCGGCACGGCGCCCGCGAAGATGACGAACACCGCCGACTTGCCCCACCTTCGGTCGGCGAATCCGACGAGCGCCCCCACCGCTGCGAGGACGAACACGGTGGCCACCGCGAACGGTCCCGCCGCGATGAGGGCCACGACACCCGACGCGACAGTGGCCGCGACCACGGATCGCACCCGTCCGGCAGCTGCGAGAAATGCGATCGGCAATGCCACGAGCACCTGCGCCACCCCGACCGGAACGAATCCGGTGATCACGGTCAGCACCGCGGTCAGTGATCCGAACACCGCCGCAGCGGCTGCTTCGGCCGGTCGAAGGGGTCCCCTGGTCCGGGGAGCGGTTTGCGCGTGCACCGGTCCCAGTGTGCCAGCGCAGGTCACTCGTGCGAACGATGACTTCCCGCGCCCGCACGAGTCGGTACGTGCACGGACGCAGAGAGTCCGTACGGGCCCCATCGACGGAAGGACCCACTCATGCCCGCGACCGCACACCCGCTCGTCGAAGCCGAACGACGCGACCTCGTCTCCGTGCTCGAAGAACTCACCGAGGAACAGTGGAGCGCCCCGTCCCTGTGCCGCGGATGGAGAGTGCGAGAGGTGGTCGCGCACACGACGATGCCGTACCGATATGGCATACCGCGGCTCCTGCTCGCCATGCTCAAGGCGCGCGGGAACTTCGATCGTGCCGCCGACGCGTGCGCCCGCGCGGACGCGCGAGCGATGACCGATACCGAACTGCTCGAGTGCCTGCGCAGCAATGTGGCGCATCCCTGGCAGCCACCGCGCAGCGACTCCTCCGCCGCGCTGTGGCACGAAGTGATCCACGGACTCGACATCACCGTCGCCCTCGGAGCCGACCGGCGGGTGCCGGACGAGCGGATCGCGATGCTGCTCGGGTCGGTCTCACCGGAGAGTGTCCGCTACTTCGGAGCCGACCTCGACGGCATCCGCCTGTGCGCCGACGATCACGACTGGGAGTACGGATCGGGGGACACCGTCAGCGGCGACGCGCAGCACCTGCTGCTCGTACTCACGGGACGCTCTCTTCCGCCTGGACTCCTGAAAGGCGCACCCGCCGAACGGTTCACCGCTCCGGTCTAACGCGGAGGTGTCATTTCGACCCGGACGCCCACCAGACGCACCTCGCGTTCGTGATCGAACCGATCGAGCAGAGCGACGGCCGCGTCCCCGATCCGGTCGGCGTCGAACGTCGGTCCGGGAAGCGGCGCGCTCGCCGTGTGCGTGATGAAGGGTGCGTACCGGATCTTCAGGCCGACACGGACGCCCTCCCTGTTCTCGGCACGAATATCGTCCGTCGCCTGGGCAGCAAGCCGCCGTACGTGCTGCGCCAGCTCATCCCAGTCGGCGACATTGTGCTGGAACGTGGTCTCTCGACTGTGCGACCTGGCCACCCACGGCTCCCCCGTGACCGTCGCGGTGGCGGCCCCGCGACCGAGACCGACCAGCCACGGACCGATCTTCGGCCCGAAATTCTGCGCCATGACATCGACCGGAGCCTCAGCGAGTTCACGGACCGTGTGAATGCCGTGCGCGGCGAGTTTCTTCGCCGTGCGCGATCCGATACCCCACAGTGCTACGGGGTCGCGCTCCCCCATCACCGAGAACCAGTTGTCGCGGGTGAGGCGGAAGACTCCGCGCGGCTTCCCGAACCCGGTGGCGATTTTGGCGCGGAGGATGTTGTCCCCGATGCCGACCGAGCAGTGCAGCCCGGTCGCATCCAGAACGCCGGCTTGGACGCTGCGCGCGAACGACTCCGGGTCGTCGGTCTCGACGCCGAGGAACGCCTCGTCCCACCCCAGCACATCCACGACGGCGTCGAAGCTGCGCAGGGTGCTCATCACCACGTCCGAGACCTCGTTGTACGCGTCCTTGTCGACCGGGAGAAAGATCGCATCCGGGATCTTCTTCGCCGCGACGCGCAGCGGCATCCCGGATCCCACCCCGTGTTCACGCGCCTCGTACGACGCGGTGGAGACGACACCCCGCTCCGTCGGATCGCCGCGGCCACCGACCACCACCGGCTTTCCCGCCAGTTCGGGCCGACGCAGGACCTCGACGGCAGCGATGAACTGGTCGAGGTCGACGTGGAGCACCCACGCCGTCACGGTGCCCGGCCGTCCTGGGTCGTCGAACCGCACGTCACCGGATCACGGTATGTCCCGGCGCCGTCCCAGCAGGACGGTTTCGGGACAAAGCCGGAGGCCGCTGTCGTCGCGGTCTCACGCCGGATGTAACGAAGAACACATTCGGCGCGACATCCCTACCGAAGCTAAGCGGAACAAAGAAGGGCTCATCGTGGCACACGACCGGTTGCTGTTCATCGGCCATCCCGACGCCGGAGAAGTCGCGCAATGGAGTGCACTGCGCGATCTTGCTCCTCAGCGGGGACTGGTCCCCACCCGCAAGTTCGAACCCGGTGAGGTCGTCTGGGCGGTAGCGCCCGGTGGTGTCCTCGACAGCACGGCTTCGGGCACGCCGTCACGGATCGTCGATGCGTTGCGTGCCGCGCACATCCCCTGCACGAATGCACTGGACGCGATCCGTCACGTGTACTGACCGAAACGCTCGGCCGCGGCTCAGCCCACCTCCCTGGACGGCAGGTCCGCCGACAGCGGAGCGCCGAACTTCATCCGCAGCCCGAGCGCCTGGTCGATCACCCGCTCCCCCAACCGCACGCGTTCGGCGAGGGTTCCCGTGAGCAGCACCCACGACCGGCCGGTCGCCGTGAGCATGTCGACGAACCACTCCGTCATCTCCGCCCGGATGTCTTCCCCGTCGCGGATCCCATCCTGGACGAACGGGACTCCCACGTGATCGGTGACGAGGTAGAGGGCATCCCGGTCGGCAACCTCCGTCCACGCGCGCCGGCTCTCCGGGCCGAGGTAGCGCCGCTCCCAGACGGTGGTCGCGACCGCGTCGGTGTCGCATAGAAGCACCGGTGATCCGGTCCGTGCCGCCTCCTCCTCGAGGCGGGTCTGCTCCGCGGCGATGTGCGCGAAGTCGTCGCCGGTCCAGGTGAGGGCGTGCATCGACGCGGCCGGATCACGCTCTTTCATTCGAGCGAGGGTGTCCACGGTGGCCTGTCGCCCGTACTCCGGCACCCACCGAGTCCGCTCCCACACCCCGCCGCGGGCACGGTAGCGCTCCGACAACGCGCGGCTCACCGTCGTGGTGCCGGTGGATTCGGCCCCGAGAACCACGATGCGCGTCGTCAGACCCGCGCGGGCAGGCGAGTCGAGGTGGTCCCAGCATCCCGCGAGATCGGCGCGACACGCCGTTCCGGATACCGGATACGCGATGCGATCGACGTCGACGCAGACGTGGGTCGCCGAAAAGCGTTGCGCCAGTTCGTCACCGTATTTCTCGCTGGACACCACCGCGTCGACCGGGATGCCGGTGACCGTCCGCACCGCGGCGCGCATGCAGGCGACCTGCGCCGCCCACACAGCGTCCGAGCCGAAGTCCATCGGGGCGTCGCACACGATTCCGGTGACGGTGACTCCGCGGTCGGCGCGATGCGTCTCGCGCATCCACGCCACTCTCCGGCCCAGCGGGATCGACTCTGCGGCGGACGCCATGACGACCACGGTGACGCGGTCGGCCACCTGTGCTGCGGTGCGCACCAGATGGTGGTGCCCGATGTGTGGCGGGTAGAACTTGCCGATGACGAGCGCGTGTCGGTACATCACGCCACCCGTGCGAACTCGGGCGTCTTCACGCGGGTGCTGCGCCAGGCGATGAGGCCGCGTACGCAGAGCGCCAGGAAACCGATGTAGAGCAGTGCGGTCAGGGTGAGGCCCTTGTGCAGATAGAGCGGGATGTAGATCAGGTCGGCGGCGATCCACAGCAGCCACGACTCCCACCGCTTGGTGGCCTGGCCCCACGTCGCGAGCAGCGAGAGGACGGTGGTGGCCGCATCCCAGAACGGCACGGTCGACGGGGTGGCGGTGTCGAGCAGGACGGTCAGCGCGGCGGTGCCGGCGATACCCGCGCCGACGAGCCACAGCCACTCGCGCCCACTGGTGCCGGTCACGGGCAGCACCCCACCGTCGTGCCCCCGCACCCAGTTGGTCCAGCCCCACACCGCGAGCCCGATGTAGACGATCTGCAGTCCCGAATCCGCGTAGAGGCCGGCGGTGGCGAACAGCAGGATCCAGACCAGGTTGTTGACGATGCCGATGGGCCAGTTCAGCGCGGACTGCCGGCCCACCAGATACACGCACCACGCACCGGAGAGGAAACCGAGGACCTCCGCCCACGTGGTGGGAGCGCCGAGGGCGGTGAACGCCGTCGAGTTCAGGAATGTGAGCATGGCGATCCTTTCACTGGTGCCAGTGATTAGATCAGTATTGCGCTAAGTGCGCAACGAGCGTTCAGACCGTGGCGCCCTCCGCGACGTGGTGGCGTCCGAGCGGCAGCATCAGGGGCTTGCCCGACACCGGATCGGAGATCACGTGACTGTCGAGCCCGAACACCGCCCGCACGGTCTCGGTGGTGAGAACGTCGGACGGATCACCCGCCGCGTAGACATCACCGGCGGCAATGGCCACGAGGTAATCCGCATACCGCGCAGCAAGATTGAGGTCGTGCAGCACCATGACGATCGTCGTGCCCCGGCTCCGGTTGAGATCGGTGAGCAAATCCAGCACCTCGATCTGGTGGCTCACGTCCAGGAAGGTCGTGGGCTCGTCGAGCAGCAGCACGTCGGTCTGCTGGGCAAGTGCCATGGCGATCCAGACACGCTGCCGCTGCCCGCCGGAGAGTTCGTCGACGTGCCGCTCTGCCAGTTCGGTCGTGTGGGTCGCAGCGAGAGCATCCGCCACCGCGGCATCGTCCTCACGACTCCACCGCGAGAGCACTCGTTGGTGTGGGTGGCGGCCGCGCCCGACCAGATCCGCCACGACGATTCCTTCCGGCGCGATCGGCGACTGCGGGAGCAGACCCAGAGTGCGGGCGAGTTGCTTGGCCGGCAACCGGTGCACGTCCTTGCCGTCGAGCAGAACGTGCCCCGAGCGCGGCGCCAGCAGGCGCGACATCGACCGCAACAGCGTCGACTTTCCGCACGCGTTGGCCCCGACGATGCACGTGATCTTTGCCGGCGGCACCACCAGATCGAGGGATTCGACGACGGTACGTCCGCCGTATCCGAGTTCGAGGTCTTCGACGACGAGGGTGTGGGCTGCGGTCACAGCGAGCCTCCCGAGCGGTTGGAACGAATGATGAGGTAGACGAGATACGGCGCGCCGAGCACACCCGTCACGACACCGACGGGATAGCGGGTGCCGAACGCGTACTGACCGCAGAAGTCGGCGACGAGTACGAGCAGCGCCCCGACGAGGGCCGCGGGAACGACGAGCGACGTGCCCGGTCCGACGATGCGCGCTGCGATGGGCCCGGACAGGAACGCGACGAACGCGATCGGGCCGGCGGCGGCGGTGGCGAACGCGATCAGCCCCACGGCGGCGATGATGAGCACGATGCGTGTGCGCTCGACCCGGACGCCGAGCGCCTGCGCCGTATCGTCGCCGAGCTGGAGCATCGACAGGTTGCGTGTCTGACCGAGCAGCACCGGTCCGAACACTGCCAGCGCGACGAGCACCGGGACGGTCGCGGTCCACGTCGTGCCGTTGAGGCTGCCGGTGAGCCACCGCGTGGTCTCCTGCAGATCCCAGGTCGCCGCCGTGCTCAGCAGGTACGACGTGAGGCTGTCGAGCATGGCGGCGATACCGATGCCGATGAGGATCAGCCGGGTGCCCGCCACACCGTTCCGGAACGAGAGCGCGTAGATCAGCACCGCGACCGCCAGGCCCGCCACGATCGCGACCGCGGACACCTGCGACCCGCCGAGTGAGAGCACGATAATGGCGAAGGCTGCGGCGGCGCTCGCGCCGGAACTGATACCGATGATGTCGGGGCTGGCGAGCGGGTTGCGCAGCATCGTCTGGAACGTCACGCCGCCGAGGCCGAAGCAGATTCCGGCGACCACCGCGAGCACCGTGCGGGGTATCCGGAGTGTGCCGACGGCGAAGGAGGCGCCGGGCACGTCCTCCCCCAGGATCACCCGCATCACGTCGGACGGTGGATAGAACGTCTTGCCGAACATCAGGCTCGCGGCGAACGCGGCGGCCACGAGCACGACCAGCACCGCGATGATGCCGCGTCTGCGTCGTCCCCGCCGAACGCGGTTCGCCGCAACGGTGTCGGTTCCGGAGGTGGAGGTATCGAGGGTGGCGGTCACAGTTCGCGTATCTTCTGGCGTCGGACGATGTAGATGAAGAAGGGTGCCCCGATCAGGGCGGTGATGATGCCCACGTCGATCTCGCTGGGTCTCGCCACGATCCGCCCGAGGATGTCGGCTGCGGTGAGCAGGCCGGCGCCGGTCAGCGCCGAGAACGGCAGCAGCCATCGGTTGTCGACCCCGATCAGCATGCGGCACAGGTGCGGCACGACGAGCCCGACGAAAGCGATGGGTCCTGCGATGGCGGTCGCGGCACCGCAGAGCAGTACCGCTCCCAGCGCCGCAATACCGCGCGCGATCGCGACTCGCTCACCGAGACCGGCCGCGACCTCGTCGCCGAGTGCGAGCGAGTTGAGGCTGCGCGCCGACAGGAGCGAGACCACGAACCCGACGGCGAGGAACGGCAACGCCTGCCCGACTGCGTCGAAGCTCGCGCCACCGACACCACCGATCTGCCACGACCGCACGCTGCCGGCGATGTCGTTGCGCGGCAGCACGACAGCGGTGATGAACGACGCAAAGGCCGCCGACGTCGCCGCGCCCGACAGCGCAAGCTTGAGGGGTGTCGCGCCGCCGCGCCCGAGAGAGCCGACGGTGTAGACGAACAGGGCGGCGATGCCCGCTCCGAGAATCGCCACCCAGATCATGCTCGTCTGCGTCCACAGACCGAAGTACGCCATGCCCACGACCACCGCGAGCGAAGCCCCCATGTTGACTCCGAGAATTCCCGGATCCGCCAAGGGGTTCCGGGTGACGCCCTGCATCACCGCGCCGGCGAGGCCGAGAGCGGCGCCGACGAGGAGCGCGAGCACAGTGCGCGGGATGCGTTTGGCCACGGCGCCCTGCCCGATGTTGTCCGTCGACCCGCCGAGCGCAGCGAGGATGTCGGACCATTCGACGTCGCGCGAACCGATGACGACGGACATCACGGTCAGCGCGACGAGCACACCGGCAAGAACCAGCAGCCACAGCAGACGACCGAACGTCGGGCGCCCCGTGGTGAGAGCGCCCGACGTCGAATCCGGTTGGGTTACCGTCACTCCGGTGAGCCGGTGGCAGCCTTCGCGAGCAGGTCGACGTAATCGCCGAGCACCCACGAGATAGCGAGAGGAGTCGGGTTCGCGGCCGTGCCCAGCGGGCCGGAGCCGTCGAGGAACACGATCGAGTTGTTGGCGACAGCCGGCATCTGCGAGAGCAGCGGGTCGGCCTTCAGCGCGTCCACCAATGCCTGGTCACCGTAGGTGACGATGATCTCGACATCGTCGAAGACGTCGACGCGCTCGGCACTGACCTTCTGGGAGTACTCCTCACCGGTCGACGCCTCGGCGACGCTCTTCGGAGTGGACAGACCCAGGTCCTCGAAGAACGCGGAACGGGTGTCCTTGGCGGTGTAGAAGCTGACCTGGCTCAGGTCGGCGGTATCGACGTGCGTGAGGAACATCGTGGACTTGCCCGCGAGACCCGGGTGCGAGGCCACCTCGTCGGCGATCTGCTGTTCGAGGTCGGCGATGAGGGCCTTGCCCTCGCCTTCCATGCCGAGGCCCATGCTGTTGTAGAGGATGGTGTCGCGCCACGACGTCGCCCACGGCGCCTCGGGGAATGCGACCACCGGCGCGATGGCACTCAGCGTGTCGTAGGTCTCCTGCGTCAATCCCGAGTAGGCCGCGAGGATTACGTCCGGATCGGTGTCCGACACGGCTTCGAAGTCGATGCCGTCGGTCTCGTCGAAGAGCACCGGGGTCTCGCCGCCGAGTTCCTCGAGCTTCTCCTCGACCCACGGCAGCATGCCGTTGTTGTCGTCGTCGCCGAAGTTCGCGGCGGCCATACCGACGGGGACGATCCCGAGAGCCAGCGGCACCTCGTGGTTGGCCCAGTTCACGGTCGCGACGCGGGTGGGCTTCTCGTCGATCGTGGTGGTGCCGAAGGCATGCTCGATCGTGACCGGGAATGCACCGGGTCCGGTCTCGGAGGCCGCGGTGTCCGAGGACTCCGACGAGTCGGAACCACAGGCCGTCATGCCCAATGTGACCGCGACTGCCGCCGCGGCCACTGTCAGGAAGCGCTTGGAACGCATGGGGTATTACTCGCTCTCGTGCAAGGGGTGACCACACTCCCGCAACCGCGGGAATTAGGTGAGGTTTGCCTAAACCGTAATGTTTGTCCGGTCTGGGCGCAATCGCGCGTTCGGGACATTCGATGTCGCGTTCGGGACAGCTATCCCGTCAGGCGGAACGTGCCCGGTGTGGTTCCCATGATTCGGCGGAACGCCGCGCCGAACGCGCTCACCGACCGATAACCCATTATCTGGGCCACCTCGCCGAGTTCGAGACCGGTGCCGAGAAGGATCGCGGCGCGCTGTGCCCGAACCGCCGCGGTCCACCGTCCGAAACTCATTCCCGTCTCGGATCGGAACACGCGGGTGATGGTCCGGGCACTCACCCCCAGCGCCGTCGCCCAGTCTGTGAGCGTGCGCGGGTCGCCGGGGTCGGCATCGACAGCCTCGACGATCGGCCGCAACAGCGGGGATGTCGGCATCTGCACCAGCAGTTCCTGGTCCGACGGCGCGAGCACGTCGATCACCATCTTCTCGGTCAGCGCTCGCGACTCACTTTCGAGCGACTCGTGCGTCAAACGGTCGAGCAGTAACCGGAGCAGCGGCGTCATCTCGACCGACACCGGACGCTCGGAGAGTGCGGGCGTCGCGCCGATGCCGAAGTGCGCCGTGCGATACCACGTGCCCGCCGGCGTGATGCCGGAGTGCAGCAGCCCGGCGGGTATCCACAAGCCGATCGTCGGTGTCACCGTCCAGGTCCGTGCCCCCACCGTGACACTCGACGCGCCGCGCTCGTTCCACAGCAGTTCGTGGGTGGGGTGTGAGTGCGGTTCGAACCGCGTGTCGCGGGAGACGAGTTCGTCCATACCGGCGATGACGAACGGCACGTCGATCGCTCCGGCCTCGTACACCGGCAGCGTCCTGGTCTCCATGGGCACCCATTATGTCCGCAGCGTCACCATCTGCCCGTGCGGTCGTCGGGCACATCACGGCAGTGCATATGGTTGTGCGATGGAAACCGAGTTCGTCCGCTGGACCGAGGACGGCACCGAGCAGTCGGCGGTGTGGCGGTCCACCAGCGGAGCGACGCCCCCGAAAAAGGTCCGGGTGGCCAACGACTCGATGACCGCCGACGAGGCATACCGCCTGGCGTGCGAGGGAACGGCGCTGTTGTGGCGCGGCGACTTCCACAACGCCCGCCAACTCGGCACCGCCGTCGCCGCCCGGGCCACGCGCAAGCCCCGCAAGACGTCGACGGACCCCGCCACCGCGTTCCACCTGCACCGGCAGACGCAGTCCCGGCGAGCGAGCATCCTCGGGATGCTGCTGGTGCCGTTCGACGCGGACCAGACGATCCCGCTCCGACGCGCCCCCGACGTGCGGCAGGCCGTTCACGAGGCGTACGGGCCGATCGATCAGCCCACCGTCACCACCTTGCGGGATCTGCTGGGCGCGATCGGCGCCTACGAATGGCAGAAGAAGGGCGTCGAGATCCCCGCCCTCGGCGCGCGCATCCACCCCGGATACGGCGTGTTCTCACCGATTCGCGGCGAGTACGTCGACCTCGTCGCCGACACCCCGCTGCCCTCGCTCACCAAGGCGTTCGACATCGGCACCGGCACCGGCGTGCTGGCCGCCGTCCTCGCCCACCGCGGCGTCGAGAAGGTCGTCGCGACGGAGATCGACGCGAAAGCCCTCGCCTGCGCGCGGGCGAACCTCGACCGGCTCGGCTACAGCGACCGGGTCGAGGTCGTGCAGACGGACCTCTTCCCGGAGGGCCGGGCACCGCTGGTCGTGTGCAATCCGCCGTGGATTCCCGCCCGGCCGACATCGCCGATCGAGTACGCGATCTACGACCCGGACAGTGCGATGCTCCGGGGCTTCCTTCGCGGACTGCCCGAGCACCTCGAACCCTCGGGAGAAGGCTGGCTCATCCTGTCCGACATCGCCGAACATCTCGGCTTGCGGACCCGCGAGGAACTCCTCGCTCTGATCGGCGATGCCGGTCTCGTCGTGCTCGAACGCCGAGATGTGGCGCCGCGGCACGGCAAGATCGAGGACCGGTCGGATGCGCTCTACGCCGCGCGCAAGCGGGAAGTGACGTCGCTGTGGCGGCTCGCCGTGCGGGACCGTCCCTAACGCGTTCGGCGACCGGAGTCCCCGCCCTGCGACAGTTCCTTGGCCAGGGGCGACGGGAACCTCGGCATCACGCGCACACCCCCGAGCCAGTCGTCGAGGCGGGCGGCTTCCTGTTCGAGAAACGCCGAACCCTCCGCGCCGATGTCCTCGAGCAGGTGGAGGGTGACGGCACCGTCGTCGTCCTGCCACCAGGTTCCGACGATCCGTCCGTCCCACCACGCGGTGGGTCCGGCGTTCCCGTTGGAGTCGAACAGCGCCTGCCGGTAAGAACCGAGATACCAGTCGCGCTCGAACCAGCCCATCGTCGTCGGGTCCAGCGCCGGCAGCAACGCACCCCACGGTGCAACGCGCGGGGTCTCGTCCACGTCGTCGGGCATCAGGTAACCGGTTCGTCCGCCGAGATCCACTTCCACCGCGTGTAATTCGGCAAGCGCCGCGCGCACCGCCTTCAACGTCGAGCCGAGCCACCACTTGATGTCGGCTTCGGTGCCGGGACCGAAGCGCCGCAGCCACAACTCCACCAGGCCGCGCACGCCGTCGTCCTCGGTGCACGGTTCGATCTCCGCGCCGAGCCACGACTCCGTGGTGGCCCAACTCGGCCGCGAAATTCGCCACGCTCCATTGTTGGAGGCGCGCACCACTTTTCCCGACGCCGACAACACCGTCAGCACGCGGGGAGCAAAGGCGACCTTCCCGGCCCACGACTTCCCGGTGCCGTAGTCGACGGCACTGTCGATATGGGGAATCTCCTTGCGCAGTTCGGTGGAGGTCGCTTCCCTGCCACCGGACAGCGCCTCGAGGACGTGCTCGCACGCCTCGGTCAGCCACTGCTCACCGTCGGTGTGCAGACCGGCGGCCTCGACATCCTTGGCCACGCTGCGTCGCTGCACCGCTGCGACCCGGTTGCTCGCGCCGGCTTGAGCAAGTGGCAGAACATGCCGTGGGAAGACGAAGACCGTCCGCCGCATCGCGAGATGCTTGACCAGCGAACGGTCGACGTAGAGCGCGCGGTCGAGATCGGAGACCTGGAAATCGTCGACGCGCGCCCAGGCCGACAGATAGACGGTCGCCGGGTCGGTGCCGTGCAGGCAGACCATGCCGGTCGCGGCCTCGACGGCATCCTTCGCGCGAAAGTCCGGAGCGAGGCAGTGTCGTGCGGCCAGGCGAGCCCTGCGTTCGGTTGCGTCGATCTGTCGCAGCGTCATGGCGCCACCATAGTGGTTACCTGCGACGAACTTGGGTGCGATAGTGCCCGCTAGGCGGGCACTATCGCACCCAAATTGCGTCACATCAGAACCAGCTGGGCGGCGATCAGGACGTCGAGCACTCCGCACCATTCGGCGAAGGTCTTCGAGACCACCCGGTCCCGCCAGATATGCACGAAGTCCCACATCCCGTGCAGGAACCAGCCGGCCGCGATCACGTACACCCCGATGGTCGGATCGACGGCGAGACCGGCGAGCGCCACACCGCAGAAAAACACGATTCCGACCGCTTGAAGGCGCATGTTCGGCGTCGAATCGATTTCCCCTGTGGACATCACCCACACCAGCAGGACGAGGGAGGCACCGACGAGAAGGGTGGACGGCGCCATAATCCCGGTCACCTCGGTGACCGCGACCGTCCCCGCCACCAGCACCACGACCGGCCACGTGATCTTCCGGTTGCCGATCTTGGCCATGATCAGATAGATCAGCGCGAGCATCGGCAGCGCCTCGCCCAGGAACTGGGCCGAACCGCCCTTCTCTCCGAGCGCTGCCGCCACCACGTCGGGTCCGACCAGGGCGAGGGCGAGCAGGGCGGGCCAACGGCGCAGAGTCCACCGCACAGGTCCCGGCAGTCTGTCGAACCAGCGCGCAATCCGTCCTGCCTCGGGAGCATTGTCCGACGAAGCTGCCGTGGGCAGCTGTTGTGTGGGTTCCGTCCTGTCGAGCATCGCGAACTCCGATCGTCGAGGCGCCTTCCCCCTGGGCCTCACATAAGTCGAACAGTGCTGTCTACTTTAGGACCCTGCTACCGTAACTCGTACAGCCGTGTATGGGAAGAGGAATGATGACAGCACCGACACCTCGCGCGACGAAACGAGCCGACGCCGTCCGCAACGTGGAGCGCATCCTCGACGCCGCCATCGCCTGCCTCACCGAACGGCCCACCGCGTCGATGGCCGATATCGCCAAAAGAGCAGGTCTCGGCCGCGTCACCCTGTACGGCCACTTCGCGTCACGCGCGGAATTACTCGAAGCTGTGGTCGTGCGTGTCCTCGAACAGGGCGAACGTGCCCTCGGTGCCGTCGATCTATCCGGCAACCCGCGCGATGCGCTGAGCCGCCTGATCGAAAGCAGTTGGCTCCTGACCAGTCAGGCCGCTTCGATCATCGCCGCCGCCGAAGACGAGTTACCGCCCGGGAGAATGCAGGAACTGCACACCGACCCGGCTGCGCGCGTCGAGGCGCTCATCGAACGCGGACGAAGCGAAGGCGTGTTCCGAACTGATATGCCGACGTCGTGGCTCGTCACCGTGATCCACCAGATCCTGCACGGCGCCGCCACCGAGATCTCGATAGCACGCCTCGACCCCCACGACGCATCCGAACGCATCACCACGACGATCCTCGCCGTCCTCGATGCTCCGTCGGCGCAGGAGACGAATAACTCAGCGGGTCAACGAGGGTCGGGTCCCTCGACGAGCGGAAGTGACTCGTCGGCGGTCCAGGCGTTGAGCGAACCGTCGTAGACCGCGGCGTCGGTGCGACCCGCCACGGCAAGCGCGTGGGCGACGCCCGACGCGGCGATGCCGCCACCGCAGTACGTCACCGGTCGCACGTCCGGGTCCAGCGCACCCGCCTTCTCGAAGATCTCCCTCAGTTCGGCTGCGGGCTTGAGGCGGCCGGTGGACGGGTCCACGAGGTCGCCGAAGGGGATGTTGATGCTGCCCGGGATGTGCCCACGACGCGGATACGACGGGCTTTCACCTCGGTAGGTCGCCGGGTCGAGAGCGTTGATGATGAGGGTGTGGGGGTCGTCGAGAGCGCCCAGAACGTCCTGCGTCGACGTCAGCAAGTCCGGACGACGATGCGCCGTAAAGGTCGCGGCGTGCGGAATCACCTGCTCTTCCGAAACGGGATACCCCGCGGCACGCCACGCGGGGAGGCCGCCGTCGAGGACTGCCGCGTCGTCGAATCCTTCGAGCCGCAACTGCCACCACAATCGGGCGGCCCAGATTCCGCTCGACTGGTCGTAGATCACCACCCGTCGTCCGTCCCCGATACCCACCGCACCCGCCGCGATCGCGAACCGGTCCGACGACACAGCGGTAAACGGTTGCGGCGCTTGATGGTCGGAAAAGTCGGTGAACAGGTCGGCGTAAACCGCCCCCGGGATGTGCGCCTCGGCGTACGTGTCGAGACCGGGCTCGATGTGCACCGACCCGTCCGGCGGCATGCTCAGGTGTGTCGTGGCGTCGACGATGACGAGGTCTTCGTCGTCGAGGTGCTCGTGCAACCACTCGGGAGTGACGGACTGGGGTGTCGGGTCGCTCATGGAGCACTCCTTCTGCCGTCCCACGGCAGTGCTGGCCTCGACCCCGGCGCGCGAGGTCCGAACCACCAAATCGTACGCGGCGAGGCTCCTACACAGTCGCGTACGCGGCAGCGAGATCGATGCGTAGCCACCCGCCGTCGGGGCCGGCGCGATCGAGTGGGTATCCCGCAGGTAGCGCGGTGTCCCGGAGCACGCCGAGGCGCTCCTCGTCCGTGAGATGGGGCGCGACGCTCCGCAACAGCACCGCGGCGTCCGCGGGAATGTCGTTCACTATCGCCGGATCGACCGGCTCGAACCCGTAGGTCAACCGGTTCCGGTATTCGCCGCGCGCCGCATCGAGTGAGCGATACCGGAGGTCGGACTCGATGTAGTCGGCCAGGGGTGCACCCACAGACCGTTCGAGTTCCGACCGGAGTTCGGCCTTCGCTTCGTCGACGAGACGGACGAACGCCGGGTCGTTCAGCCGGTCGGCAGCCGCAGCCTGACCCATGATGCGCGCGCCCATGACGTCGAGCGGGTAGTGCACGCCCAACACGATTCGGCTGTTCCCCACCTCCGAGGCACGGGCGAGAATCTGCGGAGCAAGCTCGGGAAGCATGTCCGCCAGCAGGATGCCCTTCCAATACGCCTGCGCCGTATGGCCCGAAGGGTACGAACTGGTACCGAACACTTCCGCGTACGGGTCGGCCGCGCCGCCGGTTCCGTCGCCGAAGTAGTAATGGATCCGCTCGGGTGCCGCCTCGAACGGTCGCGGGTTGTTCCAATGCTGCTTTTCCAAGAGCGTCGAGTTGGCGATGCCGCCGGCCCGAGCGAGGTCTCCTCCGAGCAAAGTCTCGGTCTTCGGTAGACGTCCCCCGTCGAGCGCGACGCGGAACACTTCGCCCAGGCCGTGGCCGAACCCGTCCGACAACGACAGCAGCCGGTCGTAGTGACTGTCGAACAACGCGCGCTGCTGCTCTACGGGCGACGCCGCATTGTTGATCGCCACGGCGATATCGAGGTTCTGCTGCACCACGTCGGGACGACTCTCGCGAAGTTCGGTGAACCCGTCCAGCACGGAGATGTAGTTGACGCGCGCGGGGAGATCGGACGGGTAGGGACCGACCAGGTCCGGGAGAGCGAAGGGCCCGGCATAGGCGACGGGTGCCGTCGCCGTCATCATCACCGCAGCGATCAGTGCCCCTGCATACCGGCTGAACTTCATCGAGTGGCCTTCCCCCGGACGACGGTCCACGAAGTTAAGCCGCCCAGGTGCCCGTTACGCAAGAGGCAGCGACAGCGGCGCGTTCCTCGTGGGTTCGCTGCCCGCGGATTCTTCAGCGAGTCGCATCGCTACTCCGATGGCACCAGCCAAGGAACCCAGGAGTACGAGCAGGGTGAGTGCGCCGTTACCGGGGTCGCGTGCCGACCCTCCCAAGGCTTCGGTGTCGAGGGCGAGGTACGTCACCGTGTCCTTCAATGCGCTGGTGAAGGTTACTGCGGTGCCCAGCCAGAGCAACACGAGACGAGCCGGCGTAAGCCGCTTTCCCCTGAGCAGACCCGTCGCAGCCGCGGCACCTGCGGCAGCCGCCGACGCTCCTACGACGAGGAATACTCGTTGCGCGGTCGTCAGGTCCGAAAACACCGCACTCCCCCACACCGCCCACACCAGCTGCTGTCCGGTGAATATCACAGCGGCAGCGACGAATACGGCACCGAGGTGGTTCTGTAGTCGGCCGGTTCGTCCTCCGCCGTTGTCGGCGCCACCGTCGACCACCACGTGCCACCTGTCCCGCGCGTAGAGAACGAATCCGGCGAGCAGGAGAACAGCCTGCGTCGCGAAGCCTCCGTACACGACAGCGAACACCCACCCCTCCATGGCGTCGTTGCCGCTGTACGCGTTTCCGCCGCCCGTGACGACCTGAATGGCGCCGCCCAGAACCGACCCCACCGCGACGGGGACGAGCAGTCCGGTCGCGACCCACATCGGGAAAGCAAGGAGGACGGCGGGGATTCTCTTTCCCCACGGCGCAACCAACCCGACCGCGATCAGGATCGCGGTCAGTTCCATACCCGCCGTCGCGATGTTGGCGACCCGCATGGTGTCGGCCAACGCGGCGTCGTCGACACCGATCGTCCAGCCGAAGATCCAGGCAGTCTTCAGGAGCAGGTAGGGCAGGCACGACACGACGGTGGCGACGCATATCCAGCGCCGGAGCGGCAACACCCGGTCCGCGCCCCGGGATTGCGCAGTCAGATTCATGGCAACATTCCGATCACCGTCTCGAGATGGCAAGCATTCGGATGCAGCACCCGAATCCCTTCGCCCAGTCAACCGCCTGAACGCCACCTCGAACATCGGGGAAGACCCGGAAATCGGCCCCTAGAAAATCCCCCGGACTCGACGGTCTGGATGCAGGGCAGCGCCGGTATGACTCGCCGAACTCGCCGGCTGAGCCGGCTGAGCCGGACAGCGTCGGTGGTCAGTGAGCCCCGGCCGGGTCCACGGCGTTCGCGAGTGCGTACGCATTCGGAGAACTCAGTAGAAGCTCGTCGAACTCGGTGCCGGCCCGGCGCACCCCGATGCGCAGCACCGGATATCCGCGCTTCATCGCGACCAGGCGCCGTGTGCCGCGCGGATGCCGGAAGGTGCCCACTTTGAGATATCCGGAGATCACCAATCCCGATCTGATGCCGAGTATTTCGGACGTCCAGCCCGGCAGAACCTCGACGCTCGAGATCTCCGACAACGGCACCTCCATCGTGCTCCGGTGGACCATGATCGCCTCCCACCAGGAGAACGAGAGATGAAGGGCGTTGTCTCGAATGGTCGATGTCGCCATAACGTCAGGTCTCCCGTCGACGGTAAGCTCGATGTAGTACTGAGAACATTATCAGACTGATAATAATGCGGGAAGGGTGCCGATGGGAAAGACCTCACCGATTGCCGAGGTGGTGCTGCATCCCGTTCGCCTGCGGATCGTGCAGCAACTCGGCGGGCGCCGGCTGACCACCGCACAACTCCGGGCCGAGCTCCCCGACGTCACCCAGGCCACGCTCTATCGGCACATCGCGGCCCTGATCGACGCCGAGATCGTTACCGTCGTCGACGAACGCCGCGTACGCGGCACCATCGAACGCACCCTCGCGCTCGGCGAGCGTATGGCCCATGTCGGACACGACGAGCTCGCGGCCATGGACGAAGCCGAACTACGGAATGCCTTTCTCGCCTTCCTCGGATCACTCGGCAAGAGTTTCGACTCGTTCGTCGAGAACGACGATCGACAGCTCCGGCACTATCTGGGTTTCGGAACCACTCCGCTCTACGTCACCACCGACGATCTTGCGGAGATCCAGGCGCGACTCGGCGAGATCCTTGCCCCCTACCGAACGGATGCAGGCGGCGACCGAATGCGCGTCGATCTGACCACCGCGGTGATTCCCACTCCCCCGCCCGTCGCTCCCGACGAGAAGTAGCCGACCCCCCCGAAGGCAGGGGTGCGCATCCCCGTATCCGGTCATCCACGACGAGCGGGACGCTCTACGAGAGTCCATGTCACCCATTCCGGCGAACAACGCGCCGAGGCGAATTCGACAGCGGTAACCTTGGTCTATTCGACATCTTCGGATGCCGTTGAACACCATCTGAACACTCTCGCGGGTGATCCGCTCGGAGGCCGACGTGCGTGGATTCGGTATCGATCTCGGAACAGCCAACACTGTCGTCGGCACTCCCGAAGACGGCATAGTCCTGAACGAACCGTCGCTGTTGATGGTTCGGACGAGGGAACCCCACAAAGCGCTCACGATCGGCCATGACGCGAGTGACCTCGTCGACCGCATTCCCTCCGGAATCACGGCGATTCACCCGATACGTGACGGTGTCATCGTGGATCTCGGGACGGCTCGGACGTTCGTCAGTGCCGTTCTCGAGCGGGCCGCCCCCCGCCGCCGGTTCGGTACACGGCCGACGGGTGTCGTCGCGGTTCCCGCCGGCGCGACCCCGCTCGAGCGTCGCGCGATGTTCGAAGTCGCACACGAGGCGGGTCTTCGGAAGGTCGGTCTGGTGCCGGAACCGGTGGCCGGCGCGCTCGGTTGCGGTCTCAACCCGCTCGAGCCGTCGACCCATCTCGTCGTCGATATCGGCGGCGGCACTTCGGAAGTCACTGCACTCTGTTACGGCGGTGTCCTGTCGCACCGCAGTTGCCGAATTGCGGGAAACGACTTGAACAGGGCGATACTCCGCTACCTGCGCGCGGAACACGAACTCGTCGTCGGCGAATTCACAGCGGAGCGGGCCAAGGTGGGAGCGCCCGAGGTCGCCGAGGAACAGCCGCTCGTGGTGGAGGGCCGCGACGCCGCGACCGGCCGGGTCCGGCTGGTCACTCTCGAAACCGAGGAGATCATGGATGCGGTGCGCCCCACCATGACGAGCATCGTGCAGACGCTGTCCGCGTGCCTCGACGACCTTCCGGCGCGGGCCATCGGTGACGTGATGGCCGAAGGCATGCTGGCGATCGGTGGTGGATCGATGCTTCGCGGTCTGCCGCAACTGCTCGAAGAAGCCTTCGGCCTTCCCGTGAAGGCCGCGGAGCGTCCTCTCACGTGCGTTGCGGAAGGCGCGACCGCCTGCATGGACCACCCCGAGGTGGTCGCCGCCTACAGCGCCTGATGTTCAGCGGGTCTGGTTGGTCAGCGGGTCTGGGCGAGATAGCGCTCGAGCAGAGTCTTGACGACCGGACCTGATGTCGCCGAACCGAATCCGCCGCCCCGCACGAGTGCAGTCACCACGACCTCGGGTGCATCGAAGGGTGCCACCGCGGAAAACCAGGCATTGAGGCCCTTCCCGGGGGCCGAGGGGTCCTCGGCGGTACCGGTCTTCGCCCCGGCCGGCACAGGCAGGCTCGCGAGCTGACCGGCGGTACCGGCTGTGGCCGATGCCCGCATCCCCGCTCGCACAGGTCCGAGTTCGTCCGCGAACGACAGTCGATGCGGGGCCTCTGTCGGAACGGGCACACCCTCCGCCGGCCCGTAGGACGCCGCGAGTTGGGGCGTCACCATCGCGCCGGAGGCGATGCCCGACGTCCAGCGAGCCACCTGCAGCGGGGTCGAGCTGACGGTGCCCTGACCGATTCCCATCAGCAGGGTCGACCCCGGATACCAGGCCCCACCGATGCTGCTGACGTTCTCCGGTGTGCCGAGGAAACCCGCGGACTCGTTGGGCAGATCGATGCCCGTCGGCGAGCCGGCGCCCAGTTCACCCGCGGTCGTCGCGATGCGCTCGGGGCCGAGGAGGTCGGCGAGCTGGTAGAAGTAGACGTTGTCCGACCACTGGATGGCCCCCAGCAGGCTGTTGCCTCCCATGGGCTGCCAGTTCGCAAAAGTGTGCCCTCCGTAGGAATAGGAGGCGCCGCCCGCGAGCACAGTGTCCGGCGACAGCACGTGCGACGCCGCATTCGCCGCGGCGGTAACGATCTTGAACGTCGAGCCTGGAGGCACGGCGGTCTGCGCGGCGTGGTTGAGCATCCGCCCCGGCCCCGTGCCCTCGGTTTGCGCCGCGAGCGCGACCGGGTCGACCGGTGGTTCGAAGACGTTGTTGTCGTAGCCGGGAACACTGGCCAGTGCCAGCACCCCACCGGTGCGGGCATCCATCACGACTGCGGCACCGAGGTCGCCTCCGCTGGTGCGCATCGCCTGTGCGAGCGCATCGGTCGCGGCCTGTTGCAAGCCGAGGTCGAGGTGCAACCGCAGGTCGTGACCCCGTACCGGGTCCACCCTCTCCCCTGTGCCGACCGGACGCCCGGACGGATCGACGTACATGCACTGCCGGCCGTCGACGCCGCGGAGCAACGCGTCGTACTGCATCTCGAGTCCCGCCTTGCCCACCCGCGCTCCGAGCGGGAGGTTCGGCCAGTACTGCATGCCCTGCTCGTCCGCGGTCCCGACGTACCCGAGGACGGACGCCAGCGACTCCCCCTGGGGATACTGCCGGCGTCCGGTCGGGTACACGAGCACCCAGGGCAGCTGGGCATCCACGATTCGGCGGGCCTGCTCGGCCCCGACGCGTCCGAGCACGAGCTGCATCTCATCTTCCGCGCTCGTCAGGTCGTCCGCGAGTTCGTCAGGCGTGATGCCGAGGAGTGCGGCGAGTTCGTCGCGTATCCCGGGGTCACCGTCGGCGAACATCCGCGGAACCACCGCAACGGAGTATTCGGCGACATTGACCGCGACCGGAACACCGTTTCGGTCGAGAATGTCACCTCGTTCGGCAGGCAGGCGGAGACAGCGCAGCATCTGCGTGTCGCTGGTCGCGCGCAGATCGCCGCCGTGAGCGGTCTGGAGTTGCCAGGCGAACATCGACATCGCGACGAGTGACGCGGTCACCGCCACCGCGCTCGTCGACACTCCCCGAGGGAGCCGTCGCTTCCTGGATTCGGTGGCCCACAGCGAACGCGTCACGCCGTCGCGCCGCACCGCGAGCACCAGGCCGAGAGAGACGAATCCGACGATCGAGGCGGTGCCCCCGTAACTGAACAAGGGGATGGGCATGCCGGTGTGCGGCAGCAGCGACAGGCTCTGGGCGACCGAGACCACGGTGTGAATTCCGAACAGTCCGGCGACACCTGCCGCGACGAGTGCCGCTTCCCTCGTCCGTGCGCTTCGGGCAGCGAGTACGGCGCGCCACACGATGACCACGACGGCCAGCACGACAGCCAGGCCGGCGACCAGACCCCATCCGTACACCAAGCTCGCAAAGGCCAGGTCGTGCTCGGATTCGGGCAGGTAGGTGGCTCTGAGGCCGTAGTCCGGTTCCCGGCCGAGCCCCCACCACCCCGCGCTGCCGATAGCGATGTCCGCCTGCCAGGCAGCCCAGCCCGAGCCCTGCGGATCCGCGTCGCGCGAGAGGAAGACATTGATCCGATCGAGTTGGTACGGGCGGAGGAACAGCAACGCCAGCGGTAGCGAGGCGACGCCGAGCGCGAACAGCGGGAGCAGGGACCGCATCGGCACCCGGGCCAGGATCAGCATGAGCACCACGGTGAAAACGAGAACCACGGCCGTCGACAGGTCGGGTTGCAGTGCGACCAGCGCGATCGGCACACATGCAACCGCCAGGACCGCCAGGAACCTGCGGACCGTGTAGTCACGAGCCAGTATCGATGCGGGCACCAGAACCAGGGCGAGCTTGGCTATCTCGGAGGGCTGCAGGGTGAACACGCCGAGATTCAGCCAGCGCTGCGCGCCCATCGTCGCGATCCCGATCAGCGGCACCGCCACGAGCAGAACAACCGAGACGATGTACAGGATCCAGCCGAAACGGCTCAGGGTGGCGATCCGCATTCGCGAAGTCGCCCACATGGCGCCGAGGCCCACGGCCGCGAGAACTGCGTGACGCACCGCCGGTGCCGTCATTCCCGTCGTCCACATGTTGAGCACGCCGAGAGCGACCAGGACGACTGCCGCAGCGACGAGCCAGGGATCGGATCGGCGCCTATCCGCCTGCACGAGAGCCTCCCGGCGGGCAGGTTACGTTCTCGGCGGGCACGTACAGCGGCTCCGACGCGGCGGCGGCGGGAGCCGTGCTGACCGCGGCGACCGCCAGCGCAGAACCCGGCGGCAGGTCGACGCGGCCGACGCCGTAGGCCTCCTGCGCGCTGGGCGGTACCGGCACCGTGACCTCACCACCCGGACCGACAGCACCCGTACATCTGTCGTAGACGGTCAGATTCCAGGTCACCGCACCGACATTCGCTGCGGGATCGACCCCGACATCCACCCGCAGGTTGCACGATCGTCCCGGCTCACAGGCGCCGTTGGCAAAGCTCGCGACCATCCGGGTGATCGGTCCGGCTTGCCCCGGAAGATCGACGGGGACGGGGCCCGGCTCGGTGGACCCCGGCTCGGCCGGAGGGGATGCGGCGTCGGGCGCCGGGGGCGGCGGCGAAACCGGACTGATCTGATCGTCCATTGACGACTCCCCCGGGTCGAGGAGGGTGTTCCATCCCTGCCTCAGTTCCGACCATGCTTTCGGAGCCACCCACACCATCCCGGCGAGTACGAGGAGGGCGAGCAGAGCGAGTAAAACTCGACGCCACGACGGTCGCCTTCTCCTGCGATGCCAGATCTTCCCCGTGGGTGGCTGCCAGCCGGTCGAGGCGAGAGAGGATCCGGCGGTCGGGGGCGGCTGATCCGGCGCGTCCGGCCGTTCGTGCCCTCGACCTTCCGGACGGACGCGTCCCAGCACCGCCGAGACGAGTGCCGCAAGCTGACGCCGCGTCGCCTCCACCTCATCCGGACCGAATTCTGTTGTGACAGTGCTACGCACGAGCTGCGCGAGCACGACCGGGTCCGACGCCTCGGCGATCGATTCGTCCAGCCGGTCCACAAATGCGGCGCTGCGACAGTTCGCCGCGATCTCCCGAAGCAGGACCGCGACCGCATCACGGACCTCGTCCCGAGATCCCGTGTTCCCGCCGCGCTCGATCGTGAGATGCCCGCTGTCGGACACCGTCACGGCGTTTGCTCGAAGACTCTTCGGAGAACGCCCCGGCTCGTGTGCCGACTCGACCTGCTCGACCACATCGGTGACGAGCACGGACGCCTGCGCAAGGGTTAGCTTCGCGATCGCGAGCAGCCTCTCCAGGGAGACGCCGGCGCCACCTGGATCATCGTCGGTTCGTGTCGGCAGTCCGGACCGAGCCTGGTCGGGCTCGCCATCCGTCGCGTGGATCCCCACGAGTGCCTCGATCATCGTACATCCTGAAACTGCCAGTCCCCCAGCATCTTTCAAGCGTCGAGAAGCGGGGCGGACGATGGATCCTGCAAGCACCTTTCCCACTTGCCTGCTATTGGTTACCGCTCCATTCTGTGCCATTCGCCCCTCGGTTGCGGCGGCTTTCGACCGAAACTCTGCGGCCCGTCCGGGGCATCCTCGAACGGATCACCTCGTCCGTTACCTTGCCTTCATGAAGATGCTCCTGGCCGTCTCGATCGTCTCGGTGTTGTGCACGGTTGCGGTCCTGATCTACGTGGTGCCTCAGCTGGTCGTGTCAGGAGTGGTCGAAGTCGGCGGCCGTGGTCTCGAACTGTTGGTCGTGCTGCCGACATTGGTCGGATTGCCCTGTTCTTTCGCCGGAGCCATCGTCGGGACCGCCTGCGTTCTCCGGCGACGCACTCGGGGGACTGCGACGGTTCTCATGACGTTCGGGCAGGTGTCTACGGTGGCTCTGGCCGTGGCCATCGTGGTGTGGGCTTTCGGGTTCGCTTCGACCGGCTGGGAGCTCGTGGCGCTGCCGGCAGCATTGATCGTGGGCCAGGTGATGGTGGCGGCGGGGCTGTTGGTGGCACGCACGAGTCGGAGTCCGTCGCCGACGTGAACGAGATCCTCCTGTGTCGAGCAGTGCCGCATATCCGTCGTCAGCGGGTGGTGGAAGATCTCGAAGCTTGGATCTTTCCTCGGATACGGTACAACCGTCCAGGTCGGGCGACCGTACAGGCACCACCACCCCAGACGCATTCAAGTATTCGACCAGCTCGTCCACTTCGGACTCCGGAAGAACGGCACACGGGTTTCGTCCCACCATCAGTCTTCCCGAATCGCGGCTCCACGCGCCGCAGCAGTTCGCGCAAGTGGTCTTATGTTTCAGGTGGCGGGGGATCCAATGCCTCCGTCAGAGGACATCGAGAGTGCTGTCTGCGAGCGCCATGCGCACTCGGTCGAGCTGGTCATGCGTCAGAGCCATAGCGAAACGCTTCTGCTTTCCTCCGCTCGACGGATGATCGAGGTAGACGAATGCGCGTCGGCGACCATCTTGATCGAGCTCCGCGTACCTGCTGTTCCCGTCGAGGCTCAGGTCGAACAGACGCGAGACCTCACGGGCGGAATGGACACCGATCACCGCGACGACTCGGGCTTCCGTCGCAGCCGCCAACACGTTGGGAAGGTGCTTCGTCGCACACGTATGTCTCGCCTCCGGCACACCGAACTCGCTCCTACTCTTGCAGTGCACGACCTCCGTGAGCGCATAGTCGACCCCTGGAGTGGCGCCGGGAATCAGTTCGAACGCCCGTTGCCGGACCGCTGCCCAGAAATAGACCGCACCGGACCATCCCCCCTCCGGCAACGGACTGTAAATACCGTCACGGATCTGCCCGTGCCCTCCGTCGAACCGGTCGGTGAAGTATCGAACGGATCCGGCGATATCGTCTCCCCAACTCGGATACGCCTCGCGCGGGTCGATCGAGGGATTGCTACTGATGAAGATCAAGCGAGCTCTGTCGAGATGCCCTGTCCACGGTTCGGGTACCTGGTGCTCGGACAGAGGCACATCCTGCACGGAAACGACCTTCGAGCACGGCAAGTCCTCACCGGCCTTGCATCGAGCCAGGATCTCGCAACGAATGATCGATTCCAGCACGCGGTTGTCGGCGTTCAAGGTGCCCCTATGCCCGTATTGATTCGACCCGCCGACAGAACAGTCGACCAGCGGACAATACTCCATATCTGACACCTTTTCGGATCGTGCGAGACTGCATCTGCCGCTGTGAGTCCCGAGAATTCACGCACCTGACGGGGTCGAAGCGAAGACTGTCGGCACTACGCGCTCTTATGGGGCACATGAGTGATACGCCCGATTCGGACACCGCAAACACCGCCGCATTGATCCGGAAGGCTGCCCCCGAACCTCTCCAGGAACACTGGGCAGACATCGACGGTGTTCTCTATCCTCCGAAACAGGCGTACCGCTTGATCACAGGGCAGCCGCGATCCGCGTTCAATACCCACCATGCGTTGGCTCAGCTCCGCAAGTTCGGCTTCGCCACGAGCACCTACACGCCGCGGGCCGTCTCGAACACAGATCTTTCGACCGACGAGCCCGTGAGCACTCCCGACGAGATCGACCATGTCGAGCCCGCTCCCACAACGACACCGGGCACCTGGCGCGTATCCGACGGATCTGCTGTGTCCTTCCGCGATGCGATCGCTGAGTGGGGAAGGGTCGCGCACGACGTCCTGCTGGAGACCGCTACCCGCTACAACGACTTCGTCACCTACAAGGAGCTGGCCGAAAAGGTCCAGGAAGTCTCCGGAATCCGAACGAAGTCCCAGATGCGCAATTGGATCGGCAGGGTACTGGGAGTTGTGGTCGAAGAATGTGCACGCCGGGGCGAGCCGCCGCTCACCGCTCTGTGCGTCACCCAGAACCAGACTGTCGGCGACGGGTACCGATTCGTCCTTGAGACAGCAGGTGAGCCCATTCCGGACGACCTCGATCATCACGCTGCCGAAGCCCGCCTCAGGTGCTACCGCGCTTTCAGCACCGATCTGCCTTCGGACGGAGGCACTCCTACGCTCCCGCCACAGGTCACCGCGTCACGCGAAGTGGCAGCGCGTAAGGCTGCGGCAGCTCGTCCTGAGAAGATCGAGCTGTGCCCGGAACATCACACTGCCCTTCCCCGTAGCGGACGCTGCGACTACTGCGCGTAATGGAATCCAGGAGGAGCGATCTCCAGCAGGGCACCGGTCGACCCCTCGACGCGGTGGACCTCGCGGCCCGAGTGGTTCAACTCGTGGAAACCGGACGTAGAGAGTCGACGTACAAGCTCGCTGCCTTGATGGCGCTGATCGACATCTGCGTCGAGCACTCGCCGGCCCCCGACGGAACCCTCACGGTACCTATCGACGAGATCTCTCATCGATTCGTCGGGCATTACTGGCCGCAGGTTCGGGTGTTCCACCAACACGGTCGACTCGCACAGTCGCGCCAAGGACGATCGATTCCGGACAAGATCGCCGACGCCAAAGAGGTATTGCTGCGGGACGGTTTTCGTACGGCGGAGGCAGCACGCGAAGTCGGTCATCCTGCTTACCACTCACTAGTTCGGGCGCTCCGGACAACTATTGCCCAACAACCGCTTACTCACCTTCAAACGGTGCCACGCAGTCGTCTTCGTGACGACTTCCTGTTCGATGCCAGCGAGTTCCACAAGAAGATGACGGTTGTCGAGATCGATCAAATCGGCGTCATCACTCTACGGCCAGGCGTGCCCGAGGGACTGCGGCGGACATCGACTTTGCTCCGAACCTTCTTGCGGTCGCGCTGGGCCCAGGATGTCATCGGGTTCAACCGAGCGGAACTCGATGCGGAAGATCTCGACGGATTCCTGTTCGGCTCCGACCGTACCGCTCTACGCGCGCTCGCCGAGCCGCTCCGAGAACTGCAGAACAATCGGTGTTTCTACTGCGACGGCCGCATAATGGCCGAGGTCCACGTCGACCACGTCCTCCCGTGGTCGCTTCTCCCGATCGATGGCGTCGCCAATCTCGTTGCCACCGATCCACGATGCAACCTCGGAAAATCTGCCAGCATGCCCGTGCTCGAGCACATGTCGCGCGCCCTGAAGCGGGAGTCTTTGCCCACTATCGCTTCGGTATCGCGGATACCGTTGTTGTACAAGCGCACCGAGTCGGCTGCGCGCGGAGCGTACGCTGCGCTGCCCACCGGATCAGTACTGTGGCGGGGAGTCGGAAACTACGAAAAACACGATCCGTCCCACACACACGAGTGGTGACTATCGGGACCAATTATCCGCGAACAGCGGCGTCATTCGGGCTCGCATTCCATCCACATCGCCGGGACCTCCGGCATTCGACCTCAGAGCCTTTTATCGCCCCTGCTTCGCACGTCGTACATTTATCCGATATGACCAGGTCGCGTGAACTCCCGTTATGTGCGGTCTTACTATTCGCCCGTGACGATTCGTGGTGTCGATGAATGGGCAGACGGCTGGAAGTTCCGCGCTCCTGTGAGCTTTGCGGATGTGCGACGGTCCGCACTGCCGGCCGACGGACCGAAACGGAGCGGTTGGTACCTGCTCGGCTTCAGCGACAACACGTACCTCCTCGGAGAATCAGTCGACCTCCGCTCGCGGATGGGAGGACATGCCGCGAAGTGGGGTAACGAGATTGCGAGTGTTCGCCTCCTGCCGAAAGCAGCATCGAAGCAGCAGCTTCGCGTCGTTGAGCGCATGCTGATTCGTGAACTGAGGACACAGAAGACTCCGTTGCGCAATGTCGTACATTCCGATGTCACGACCGGACGCGACGCACTCGACGAGCTGTTCGGCGACGAAATGCAGAAGCAGTGGATCCGCGACCCGCGCGGAGTCAATGCTCGCGACACCACTCCCCTCAAGAATCTTTCCGAGCAGGAGGTGCGGTATTCCACGGCTGCCCGCCGCTTCAGCGACCTCCCCGAAGCGCCTGCGCTGACCGCGCTGCTGCGCACTTTCCTCGAAGCGTGTGTGCCGTCGCCGCGGGCTACAGAATTCCAGTACTGGTCGGTGAGCACCGGAACATACGGGGGCAGCAAGTTCCCTCGCCGGTTCTGCATCAGCGTCGGAATGATGGAAGTGTTCGTCGTCCACGGCGTCAAGGACTCCCCCGGCGCCGTCCAGGGCATCTTGAACGTGCGCGAAAGCACGCTGTTGTCGCGAGTGGGGTCGCTGCATTCCCTACGACGCAGGCATCCCGGAGTTCGCATCGAAGTGCGCGATTACGGAGATGCCGGCGGCGACCTGCTCTGCCTCAAGCCGAAAGATCTGAACGCAGTCGAAGGACTGCTAGCCGATCCCGACGTCACGGCGGCAGCTGCACAGCTCGTTCTCGACCTCATGCGTAAGCACTTCTGTGTCTACACGCGGTACCACTGCCCGCAGCTGGTGCAGTTGGTCTATCCCGAATATCGAAGGTCGGCAGAGGATTCGAAAGAGGATGCCACTACACAGTTGGATTCTTCCATCCCGTACGTCGAGTCCGTGAGCATCGACATAGAGCCCGAGACAAACATCGACGTCGAGGAACTCGGCGACGTGGACCTGTACTGGATCGTTGGGTGCGGGCCACGCGCATCAGGGAGAAACCAGGTCGACGACTTCATCGCGAAGGGCGAATGGCGTATGGATCCCGACCCACGGCACGAAGCGAAAGTCGCAGACATGCTCCCCGGTGAACCCATCGCCGTTCGCACGCGCCGGAATACCACCGCCGACGACCTTCCGTTCGATCGCCGAGGTCACCGCGTGTCCGTGATGGATTTTTACCTCCGCGGAACGATCACCGAGAATCCGGGTGACGGTTGCTCGGTGCGAGTGTCCTGGGAGCGCCCACTCCCGATTCCTCGCGAGTACTACCTCTACACAAGTCAAGACACCGTTTGGGCGCTCGCGCGAGGCGTCCACAGCTTGGCGGACGACCTGATCGGCTTCGTTTTCGACGACAGCAAGCAAGACGTCGACTACGTCCGCAACCTGCCGTTCTGGGCAGAACGTTTCGGCGACCGCTAAAAGACTCGCCGCTGCGGATCCGGTGTCGAGTCATGCCCCCGACCTGTACGTCCATCCGCCTCGTCCCGATGTCGGAATTTCAGGGTATGTTCTCGGTCCGTCGGGCCGAATCGGAGGAGAGCAAGCGGATGAACGAGTTGGCACGGACGATGGGTGCGGCCGTTGTGCCGGCAAGCGACGAGCCCGGCACCGACGTCGCACTGTGTGTAGAGCCCGAAGGTTTGCTCGTGTGTGGTGATCCGAGCGCCGTTGCCAGGTATGTGACCGAACTTCGCGGGCTCGTGTCGGATGCGATTGAGACCGCCGACGTCTCTCCCGTGGTCGCAGCGCACGCTGGTGCGATTGCGGCGGCGGGTGTGGCGATGTCGTCACACGCCGGTGAGTTCGTACGGCTCTCCTCCAAAACCGTCGAGGCATTGAAGACGGCGCGCGCACTCCCCGTCGGCAACGGCTTCTTCCGAGGAACGTTGGTCGACAGCGCAGGAAAATTCTCGCATCAGATGCAGTGGCAGAAGGTGTCCATGGCGCCTGGACGAATGGCGTCTGTCCAATTGTTGGCGGTCCAAGTTGCACTCGCCAGTGCCATCGCGTCCGTGGAAAAATCAGTTGCCCGTGTCGAGGGCAAGGTCGAACGAGTCCTTATGCTCGCCGAGGCTTCCCGTGCCGGTGATGTCCGCGGCCACTACGTCGTGCTGAGTCGACTCACTGCGCAACTCGATGAACGCCAGATCCTCACGAATACCGACTGGGAATCCGTGGCGAGCCTCGGTCCGAAGCTTGTCGTCACCATCGAGCGCCTACGCGAACACGCCAAACGCACCCTCGCAGGCTTCGATCCGACCAAGCCCGTCCACGAACGTGCCGACTACCTCAGAAATGCGCTCGAGGACAACCGACTCGGCGAGACCCTCCATCTGCTGGTGGTGAGCGAGCAGTCGCTGTACCTGTGGCAGCGTCTGCGGATCGCGCGAGTTCAGGCGACCGAACCCGATCACCTCCAGCTCGTGCTCGACGATGCCCGCGGACTCCTCGCCGAAAACGCCGAGCAGGACGGCATGCTCTTGCACCACGCGCGCGAGCATCTGTCCGAGTACGCCCGCATGGATCGGCTCGACGGGTTCCGCTGGGGCGCCACCCATAATCTCTCGCACGACATCGTCCAGCTCCGCAACGACCTCGATGGGTTCGCCGAGGCACGCAGTCGGCAGGTCACCGCGTGGGTGGAGGCCGAGAAGCCCACTATCGCCGATGCCTTCGCAGAAGTTGGTAGCCGAGCCCTGTGGGCCGGAGAGGCGGCCGCAGCGGGAGCCGGCCGAGCGCTCGGCGCCGGACTCGCCGGCGCGGGAGCGGGATTGGGGTTCGTGGGACGAGGCGTCGGCCAGCTGGTCGGTGGATCTCGTCCCGAGACCGAAAACAAAGTCCGGATCGAGCAATGGGTGACGGTCGAAGAGGCTTCCACCGGAGTTGGGTCGTTGTACGAGCACGTGAAGGACGGCCGACTGCGTGCCGGCGAAACCCTTTGCTATCGCGACGCCCCGGCAGGTCTCGTTCACACCGCGACGGTGACCGGTGACGGACGAATCCGTTTCGAGGACAAAGAGTACGACGACCCGTCGGCTCCCCTGATCGAGAAGTGTGGTCGCAGCCGGAACGGATGGCGAGATTGGAGGCTGACCGACGGGCGGTCGCTGCGAGATCTGCAGTGAAGCACGATCGCTCTGAGGCGATAACCGCGGTGCTGATCGCTAATACTCTGGTCACAAGCACCTTTCGACGTGTCCCGTGCGCGCTCACTAGCGCGAGGTCGAGGCCTCAGCCTGCCCATAGCATCACCGCGTGTGACGAGGTCGAGGCGTAGGTGCTCGATCCTTTTCGTAAGCCGTTGTTATGTTCATCGCCGTGACGCAGCAGCTTGACCAACGCACTTCTGATATCTATGAAGTGGACGTCGATGTCCAACGGATCTTGTCCACCGAACCGGTGCGCCGCGACGTAGCGGTCGGGCGGGGCACTCCGGTTCCGAAGGAGGGCGGGGTATATGCATGGTGGTTCGATGAGCTGCCAGGCGAAGTGGAGACTTCCGGCTGTATCCAGCGTGAGGGCCTGACACTTCTATATGTAGGAATCAGCCCTAAACCTCCGCCGAAGACCGGAACTCTTGTAAGCAACCAGACACTTCGCTCCAGGATCACGACGCACTATGCCGGCAACGCGGAGGGTTCGACGCTGCGTCTGAGCCTCGGGTGCCTCTTGGCGCCTACGCTCGGGTTCGAACTCCGTCGATTCGGTTCCGGCACTCGGATGCACTTCGGCGAAGGCGAGCGGGAACTGTCTCGGTGGATGCACGACCATGCTCGTGTGTCCTGGATTGCGGACGATGCGCCCTGGGAGCTCGAGTCACGGTTGTTCGGGAAGTTGGTGTTGCCGCTCAATATTTCCGGTAACGCCAACTGCCGTTTTGCGGCGCGAATGAGTGAGATCCGAAGCGATGCGCGTACGCGTGCTCGGGCGCTCCCCGTACTGGCAAATCCGGGCGTCGGTGGGCGGTACCCATAGCCGGACGCGCCAAAGGTTGACGGAGCTATGACAGTCGGCCCGGTGACGAGACAAGACCACGCGATTCCTAGTCTCCCCGGGCTACCGTTCGCTTCACACACACCCCGACAACCCGACCGGTCATTCGCGTTCAGGGTGTACTGCGATCCTGTCGTCCCATATACGTAATGTCTGGGTTCGTCGGAACGACAACACGATGAACAGGTAATCAGCGGAGCGGGGAACGAGGGCGGGCATATTGGCAACACTTGCGATCGACAAGGGCTTCCTCCTCGACTTCACGAAGCTCGAGTCGACAGTCCAAGCTCGCGTCACAGAGGTGTTCGAGAAGTTCGACGCCGCCACACACTCGGGTCTCCATCTCGAGAAGATCAAGAACGCACGCAATCCCCTTTTCCGGTCGATCCGCATCACGCAGTTCTGGCGTGGCATCGTGCTGGCCCCCAAGAACGGGGACACCTACACTCTCCTGAAAGTTCTACCCCACGACGATGCGTATGTGTGGGCGGAGCGTCGCGACGTCTCCGTCAACCAAGCGACCGGCGGCATCGAAGTCCGCGATGACGCCGCACTTGACGAGCAGCTGGCTCATCTCGATCACGAATCCGAGAATGTCTCTGCCAGCTATTTGTTCGAGCACGTCAAGGACAACGAACTTGCCCGGCTCGGACTGGACGAGAAGGCAATACGCTTCGCGCGGCTGCTGGCTGAGGACTCCCAGCTCGACGCAGCCCAACCCTACTTCCCCACTATCCAGTGGCAGGTCCTCTACGGCCTCGCTGCCGGCATGACTCCCGACGAGGTGTGGTCAGATCTCGGAGCCGAAATCCTCGACGGACCCGTGGACACCGACGACCTCGACGCCGCAATCAAACGCAGCTCCGACCGCGTGCTTCTCGTCGACGGTCCTGCGGAGATGATGGCGGTCTTCGCCCACCCCTTCGCTTTATGGCGGATCTATCTCCACCCCGCGCAACGGGCCGCGGTGGATGCAACCTATCGGGGACCGGCGCGTGTAACGGGCGGGCCGGGAACCGGTAAGACCGTCGTCGCGCTGCATCGTGCACGCCGATTGGCTGAACGGGGCGAAGGACAAGTCCTCGTGACAACCTTCACCTCGACCTTGTCCGATTCACTCGGAGAAGGCATCGAACTGCTCGCTGAGGGTTCCGACGTCACGTCCCGCATCGACGTCCAGCACGTCGACCGTCTCGCTCATCGTGTTTTCCGCGATGTGCACGGTAGCCCCCACATGGTCAGTTCCGCGGACGAGAAGAAGCTCTGGCGAAGCATCATCGACGACCTGGACATCGATTTCACCGAAGCGTTTCTCGGCGAAGAGTGGCGCCAGGTGGTGCTCGCGCAACGTGTCAGTTCTGCAACTGAGTACCTCGCTGCCAAGCGAACAGGTAGAGGGCGGCGACTCGGTGCCACTCAGAAAGCACAGGTGTGGCAAGCAGTCTGGGAATTCGAAGAAGCACTGAAGACACGTGCGCTGCACACGCACGAAACCGTGCGTCGAGAAGCGACGAAGATTCTCGAACAACGCGACTACAAGCCCTACCGCCACATTGTTGTCGACGAAGCTCAGGACCTGAGCCCCGATCAGTGGCGGTTCCTGCGTGCTGCCGTGCCGGAAGCGTCAGACGACCTGTTCCTCGCCGGTGACACCCATCAGCGCATCTACAACAACCATGTCAGTCTGCGCGAGCTCGGCATCAAGGTAACGGGAAGATCCAACCGTCTGTCTATCAACTACCGCACCACTGCAGAGATTCTGCGGTGGAGTCTCGGCCTGATACAGGGATGTCGCATCGACGACATGAACGACCAGTTCGACTCGATTGCCGGCTGTCGCTCGGACATTCACGGCGATCACCCCGCCGTTCGAGGCTTCGGAACGCGAGACGTCGAGTTCGCTTTCATTGCCGACAAAGTGCAGGAGTGGATCGAAAGCGGAATCGCGCCGTCGGAGATCGGGATCGCTGTACGGTCCAAAAAAATCGGGGAGTCCCTTGCGGGTGTTCTCACGAAACAGGGCATCCCGAATTCCGACTTGTCCGACTCGCGCAACGGCAACGACGGTGTCTCGATCGGAACGATGCACCGCATGAAAGGTCTCGAGTTTCGTTGCCTGGCTGTCGGTGCCGCTACCAGTAAACAGATTCCCGCTCCATATGCCGTTACCCCGGTGAGCGAGGACGAACACAGCCACGAGCGCGACGTACAACGCGAACGCTCTCTCCTGTTCGTCGCATGTACTCGTGCGCGAGAGCAACTGTCGGTGACTTGGCATGGCGAACCCAGCCCGTTCCTCACCCCGCTTATCTGACTTCCCGCTCTACAGTTCTGTTTTCCCGAGAGGTTTCGAATGCCCAAATTGTCCACCCTGCTCGACGAGATCGACTCGGGCACCGTTCTTCTCCCCGAGTTTCAACGCGGCTACGTCTGGAATCGGGATCAGGTCCGAGGCCTGATGCGCTCGCTCTACCGGAGTTATCCCGTGGGCGGCTTGTTGATGTGGGAGACCGCGACCAATGAGATCGCTGTACGTGGCGAGGTCACCAGTGGTGGTGTTCGGCAGCTTCTGCTCGACGGGCAACAGCGCGTCACCTCTCTGTACGGCGTGGTGCGTGGCACCCCTCCCCCATTCTTCGAAGGCGATCCCTCTGCGTTCACGGGTTTGTACTTCAACGTCGAGTCGGAAGTCTTCGAGTTCTATCGCCCGATGGTCATGGCAGAGGACCCGTGTTGGGTGAGTGTCACTCAATTGTTCCGCGAGGGTCTGAAGCCCTTCTTCACCGCCTTTACCAACCACGCCGAGAAGGCCAGTACCTACCTCGACCGCCTGAACACGTTGTCGCAGATTATGCAGCGTGAGTTCAACGTCGAGAAGATCACCGGTTTGGACAAGTCCGTCGATGAGGTGGTCGACATCTTCAACCGAGTGAACTCCGGTGGCACCAAACTCTCGAAGGGCGACCTTGCGCTCGCGTCGTTGTGCGCACAGTGGCCACCCGCCCGTCAGGTGATGCGCGACAGCCTCGCGGTGTGGAAGAAGGCCGGCTTCGATTTCACTTTGGACTGGCTGCTGCGCAACGCAACCGCGGTTGCGAGGGGGCGTGCACTGTTTACCGCACTGAGCAGCGTGCAAGCCGACGAGTTCGAGCGCGCGCTCACATCGTCGGTCGCCCACATCGGCACCTTCCTCGACGCAGTTTCCGGACGACTCGGTCTCGACCACGACAGGGTACTGATGGGGCGCTACGCGATCCCGGTGGTGTCGCGTCTGCTCGAACTGAACGGCGGTAAGTTCACGGACGCCGCTCAGCGCGACAAAGTCCTGTACTGGTATGTCCACTCGGCGCTCTGGGGTCGCTTCAGCGGTTCGACGGAGAGCTACCTTCAACAGGACTACGACACCGTGCGAGACTCCGGAGTCGACGGTTTGATTGCCACGCTCGAACGTGTCCGCGGCGGAAACCTCGAACTGCTTCCGCACGACTTCGACGGATCCACGCGAGGCTCCCGCTTCTACCCCTTGCTCTACCTCCTCACCCGTGTGAAGGGCGCCCGGGACTTCGGCAGCGGGCTGGAACTGCGTGCAGAGCTGCTCGGAAAACTCACCAGTCTGCAGGTCCACCACATCTTCCCGAAGGCCCTGCTGCGCGATCGATACGACCGCAACGAGATCAATGCGATCGCGAACTTCTGCTTCCTCACCCAAGCCACCAACCTGGAGATTGGCAAGAGTGCGCCGGAGAAGTACTTTGCGGAAGTCGAAGCAAAGAATCCCGGTGTACTCGCGTCTCAGTGGATTCCGACCGATCCGGCACTGTGGACCGTCGACCGCTACCCGGACTTCCTCGCAGCACGGCGTGAACTGCTCGCAGAGGCAGCCCAATCATTCTTGGAAGAGCTCCGGTCCGGTTCTCAAAGCGCAGAGGAGTCGCTGCAGCCGCTCGCCGTCACGGAAACAGAGCCCGATGACCCGAGAACTCTGCAGATTCAGGCAATGATCGCGGAGCTTCGCGACCTCGGATTCGCGGAACCGGAGGTCGACACCGAGATCACCGATCCCGCGAACGGGCGCTTCCTGTCCATGGCAGAAGCGTTTTGGCCCGACGGCCTGCAGCACGGCGTCGGCGATCCTGTCATCCTCGAACTCGATCCCGATGAAGCCGACCTGCCACGTCTCGAGGAACTCGGCTACAAGGTGTTCACATCCGTGGACGCTTTGCTCGGTTTCGTCAACAACCTCAACGAGGCCGCTGCCGGCGTCCCGGAGTCGACCGAACCGGAAGAGTTGCTCGAGGAAGCTGGCGACAAAACGAGCGAACTCGAGTCGGAGTTCGGTTCCCGCATCCGCGAGCTCTATGACCGTGCTCGACGCGAAGCCGGCTACAACGCCACCCACTTCATAAGCATGGTCGCGAACATCGGTCCTCTGGGTACAGCAAAGAAGCTCCTTGCCTCGAGGACCATCTCGGACGGCTTCTCCGAGCTGTGGGAACGAGGACGCATCGACCTCACAGTGGAGGCGCTCGTCATCGAGCCCACTTTCGAAACACTGTTCACCGACACGGAGCTCGATGTCGCCCGGCATCGACTCACACAGTTCGGATACACGGCCAACAAATCCGCCTCGAAGGCATCTCCCTCGACCCGTACGTCGCAAAAGCCGGCCACGACGGAAAACACGAACCTGACGCCGACCTCGGAAAAGCCCGAGTGGAACGGGCAGGACTGGTACGTCTGCCTGGGCGAAGTCAACGATTCCCGAAACTGGGACGACGCGCGCAAGTACGGGTTCGTGTCAGCCGGCGGAGGCCGTTGGTATTCCGACACCCTCAAGAACCTTCAGGTCGGAGATCGCGTTTTCGTCTACGTCCCGAAGGTCGGCTACGTAGGTGCCGGAACAGTCGCCGGCTCCGCCGCTCCGGCGGACCGAGCGACACTCGAGGTCGACGGCAGGCAGGTCAGTTTCCGCAGTCTCGACCTGGTCGGTCCGTACACGCACGAGATCGACAACCCGGACCCTGACGAGGACTACCAGGAGTGGATCGTTCCCGTCGTTTGGGAACGGACGGTCGACCGCGAGTCTGCACTGCGCGAGGCCGGTTTGTTCGCGAATCAGAATTCTGCCTGCAGGCTCCGCGACGAGCACACGCTGAACCGCGTGACCGAGTTCTTCGGCGTCACGAACCTCGACCGATTGCTTGTGACGTAGACAACTGACGTACGGGTGGGGTGTGCTGGATTGCTCGATCAGGCATACCCACCCGCCCGTTGATCCGGGGCAATGTCGCAGTGCATCGCTTGCGCCACGACCGAACCTTACGCGCGCAAGGACCTCCGAAATACCAGCAGTCACCGTAACAAACCTAACCCGCGACGCGTTTCCCTTGCTGGACGCGACGAACCGTGCAGACTCGTACTCAACGATGATTCGAAGACCCACGGCCGCGACGACGCTAGTCCCGACCCGGCTGTCGCCGATCGAATAGCCCATAAACGTGTGGACCGCGATTCGGCAACCATTGCACAATGCCTTCTAGAACAAGCTCCTGCAAGGTGGCGTCGACATCGCTCCGATCAGCTTCGCATCGATACACAAGGTCTGCAAGAGAGACTGGGCCCGTTTCGAGCAGCCTCAAAATACGCTCACGCTCGGGCCCCCTAGACTCCGGCAACTCACCACCATCGGACTCGATACCTTCCTGCGCTTTCGTCTCGTCATGCCCAGGGAGAGCAATGAGCGTCTCGTTCAGGACAGATCGAAGGGTTTTGGAAAGCCCGGCCTCCGACTGCGCTTCGAAGGACACGAAAGCTCGCAATCGGAGAAGTCGCTTCAGGAAATCACGCAGGACTGCGCGGGATCTCCTCGATTTGTCCAATTCGTTCCATACCAACAGAATCCCCCGAACGACTGCAGGGCTCGCACCAAGTGCAGCTCTGCGCTCGTAGATCTGTCCGAATGCTTCGCCGCCGATCATTTCGAGCCCTGCATACGGGTCCGGATGTCCCGCCAGGTACACGAGATGCGCACGCCACCAGAGACGTCCGAAGACGTGACGGGTCATGTCAGTCGCCAGAACGCGATCTTTGGGCGGATCCGGATAGCGCCAATACGCAACATCTGGGAGTAACACAAGCGCCAGGAACGCCCACACATCACCGGAAGCCGCTTCGGCAGGAACCATCCCGAACTCTTGGTGCATGTACCTCGCAGCCTGGAGATCAAACTCGTTTCGCGCTTGTTGTGTGACCGCCCCAGGAAATCCGCAGTTTTCTGCCAGTGCACGTATCTCCGTGCGGAAGCCGTCGAGCTCCTTGGAAGTGACGCGCGCACCTCCGGTCGCGACAAAAACGGCACTGTCGTCTCTGGTCTGCGACCGCTCCGCTAGGTAACCGATGTCTCGACCGTTCAGCTCTTCGTGCCGAGCTGCTGCCACTTGGGGCAACAATCGAGGAAACAGCCGGCTCACGAAATATCCTCGAAAACACGGACCGCACCTTGTATTGCGCTCGAAAACCACGCCGGTGAGTTCTCTCGCTGCTTACGCAGGTCATCTAACGATGAATCCGGGAAACATTTTTGAACCAGACTCTGCAAGATCGCACCCAAACTATCGTCTGGAAACTCCAAATAATCATCAAATTCAGGATTCGCGAGAGCGTACTCAATCATTGTACGAGCGACGTCTGCATACACAGCAGATACGATGGCCGCATCGACCATCTGCGGATTACCTGCGTTCTTGAACGCGTTTGCTGCGCCGGGAGTCGCCTCGTTGATACACAAAAGAAGAGCGCCCATTGCAGCAGCCTCGAGATTGCGCCCGATTTGGAGGTACCATCCTGCGCCCTCCGGAAAATCCGTAGCGGCAAAGTCGACAACTGCGATTGGAAACTGAGGCGCCTCACCTTGCAGCCGCAATGTTTTCGTATCCACCCAAAGCAACGAACCACCAAGTCGCGGCGCGAAGTCGGGGGCGTTATCCAAATCTTCCGCTAGCGTTAGAGATGTCTCGAGTTCGACCGTTCCTCCGAGATCCGCGCCGACCAGCACGAACTCGACCGCAACCTCGATAGCTCCCTCCCCATTTATTACTTCACGGTATGCCTGCGCTCGCTGACTCGACCCCGAGGCGCTCCATACAACGGAAATAGCATAGTCAGTCCCAATCGGAAGAGCCACTTCTTCAGTGAGACTTCCGACGTCAACATGAATCCGTCTTGACAAGGAAAGGTTCGTATTGTAATCCCAATCCGGAATATGGTCCCCAACTTCTAACGCCAAGCCGTTCACGTGTAGGTGCCAGACGCCGGCGTCTACCGATTCCGGACGCGGACTACGGTAAGGAAGGGCAATCCGACCGCGACTCACGCTGTCGTCACCTCCGCTCGCAGTTCAATATTCGTTACTGTATCGGGAACTGGGCGCACCAGCACCTTCCACGTACGGTTGTCGTCTTCCACTACCACGATTGAGTCATTCGAAAAGTAATGGCCGTCTTCGCAATACCAGCCGATGATCTCAGGCTGCTGGGCATTGACGGGAGGCTCCACTTCTCTTCCTTTGGCCCCCGGAATAACAACTCTGACTTCACCTCGAATTTCGACAGGGGTCACGGTCATAACACGGAATCTTTGCGCCACCACCGGCGCGCCGTCGAAGAAATCAAAAAAGGGCTCGCCAAGATAAAGGACGCTTGGCTTATTCTTCGCCCGGTGTCGGCCAACGGGCGCATCCGGATTCGCGGCGTCACCACGATGGTGTTCATGGGCAGGAGGTTCGGACTCTTCGTTCGAAGACGCGGATGAGCCCGGCGGGGTCGCCGGAGCCGGCCCATATCCGTCCTGCACAACAGAACCCTCGCCCTCCCGGCCATGAACCGAGTCACCAGGAGTTGAATTCGACGAGCCGGTGCCTCCGTTATTGTTTGCGCGAGAGAACCCCGAAGTGGCGCTTACACCGCCGAAGCCGAACGCTCCAGCCACAAGTCCCGAAAATCTACGACTCGCGGCGCCCAGAGGAAGCTTTTGCGTGGCATCTACGAGCGACTCCCCCGTCTCCACCTGGGCTGACGCGAACTCCTTGAGTCGCGAATACGTCACGTTGACGATTCTTCGATCCTTACCCTCAAGCTGCGCGACTACCCAATCATCATGCGTAGGGGGTTCAGCTCTGGCATACGAGTCGTCAACGTTGGAATCCGCTCGAAAAACGCCTGCGTAAGATATGAATTGCGCCCCGGTTGCCGCCCCCTTCAGATACTTCACAACCAGCTCAGCGGTGCGCATCAAACAGATATGATGCGAACTATCCTTGAAGCCACACTCCTCCGCAACCGCGCTAGGTTCGAAGGGCTTCGCCATCGTCTTATACATCCCGAGCCGTCCCAGGTAGATCTTGGGGCTTTTCACCCAGATCTCCTCGGCCGAAGGACTGTCCATTCTCCGGTACGCTTCGACAAACAACCTCAGTGGCGCGGTCGTAGCGGGATCTGGAATACCGACCTCTTCTCCGTTCAAGCGAACGGAGAAGAACATGCCAGGCTGATCATCTTCGACTTTCGTGACCATCTTTGGCCATAAATTCCACGTGATGGCGTCAGCAATCCATCGGGTTGCCTCTTCAGGGGACCGTTCGTCCAGATCTGGGTCGATAATTGTGATGGTCGTTCCAGTTTCAAATTCACCGAACTGAGCCAACCCGAGTTGTGTCGATACCCGCTCGGCCTCCGCCCCAACAAGGGGTTCTACGACGTCACCAGTGATATCTCCCCACCAGTGACGTCCTGTGAATCGCCTACCAGATAATCCTTCACCGACTGTGTAGCTCTTCCAAAGGCTGCATCCGATCAACCGGGTTTCATAACCATCGGACGTACGGCATCGAGTATGAATCAGTACTGTGCCCGACCGCGACAATAGGTAGAAAACGGCCTTCCCAAAGCCATACGTTCCTCCCCCGAGGTCATTGTTCCTAGGCTCGCCGATATTGCGGACGAACGAGACGAAGTCGTTGTTGTCGGTGATTGCGTTGTCGGCTCGGGTGGGACCGCCTAAACCTCGAGTCCCTCGATCCGAGATCGAAAGAATCCTCAATGATCGACTCAACGAGGTACGGATCGGTAGCTGCGCTGCGGTAGGGGCGTTCTGCTCGAGGAGCCTTCTCCAGACAGGCGCCAGTCCAGCACGCAATTCGTTCAACTCCACCGAAAAACGCACCGGCTCACCACCAAGTCGTGCATCCCAGCTGTTCTGAGCTGCCTCGCGAACCAGCACCGAGAGAAGACTCAGCGCAGGTCTTCCCAGCTGGTTCCGGATCCCATCAGCCGCAGAGGCGCCTCCAGGGGGGAATGGTTGCGATTGCCATCCGGTTTTCATCCTGCGAGCTCCTCTACAAGATTCTCAATGAGGTCCTCGATAGCTCCAGAGGATAGAGACCCGTGACTCCTGTCAGGAATCTCGATGGAATATTCCACATCCGATACCGCTACCGGGATCCCCGCTGCAGTGAGGTTACTCAGGGACAGTTTGGGAAAGCTCGTGTCGACCTCGAACCAACGATCATCCACGATCACGAAACGATCGTGCTGATACCGCTTCCTGTCAGCGATCCGGAATCCGGAACGATCAAGCTTGTCGAGGAACGCGGGTGGATCGTCGGTCAGAGAAAGCAGTTCATCTACGATCTCGCCCAGGCTGGTGCCGTCCGATCGGGCTGCGAGCCTCATCCACCTCAGATTCAGCTTGCCATCATGTGGGGCATCCAGCTGGTCCAGTCCATGGATACGCACAGTTCTCGACTCGGTGGTTGTCGTGGACTTGACCTCGACTGCATAGCGACCCCCTGAGAAATCATGGCAGTGCCCGGCGGGACCGGTCCAGGACAACGCCGCCGAGGGACTTCTCAACATGAAATCCCGCAGGGTGCAGAGTTCGGCAAACAATCCAGACAAGCGAGCCTCGCCGAGAGGAGACTGCGACGAATCAAACAGAGACCGCCATCGCGCAATCACCGCGTTGGCCGCCGTAAGGGCTTTGCCAGGAGCGGCCTCGATCGCAATCAAGATGTCACTACAAACCTCTGAAAAGAGATCGTTCAAAGCGCGGTCCGCACAACACACATCGACGTACCTGATGAAGGTGTTTGTTGTCTCAAGCGCTGTTTCGACAACCTTCAAGTTGACGCCTTCGGTGCGTCGACCCACTCTCTGGTGTGCTGCCAACGGCACGAGGATGTGGCGAAGGCCCTCACTGTCCACGGCCGCCAGAACGACGCCGGAATGGCAAGAGACGGGAAGCACAGAGGTCCGCAGGTGATGCGGGGCAGTAGGACTATCCGCCTCCAGCGCACTCCAGTGCTCGATTAGAACCTCTACGAGATCAGCGGCCGGCACTAGATCTCCACAAGTTCCTGCTCATCGAGGTCAGATTCCTCAATTTGAATCCTGGACAGGTCGGCGCTGATGTATTCCCATTCAACCTCGCTGTCGTACCCGATCGGCTTCGGGAACACCAGCCCAACCCCAATTACGTGCTCCGGTGCTCCCAGTGCCGCACGAAGGTTCTTTGGCCGCTCCTCTTTACCGTCGGCAGCGACCTTTGCTTCCGACATGGGTTTGGGCTGCGAGTTCTTATCGATCACATAGAAAACGAGGAGTGCGGTATTCGGACACTGTTGCCTCCGGAGGTGACCGATCTCGCCTTCGGTAAGTTCCCCAACCACAGCGCTGGTATCCAGATCGATCGCTGCATCCCGACGACTCATGAGGGTCTTGATGTCAACCGTGCCACTCTTCTTCAAACGAGAACGAACGACGCACCCAGCCTCTATCCCCGGTGCGACTTCGAATGGGGCTGCAGAATCACCTGTTGCCCCCTTTCCCACGATCGCCACATTCCACTTACGCAATGCTCCGCGCGCTACACGCTTCCGAATGTACTCGGAAAGGAGGTACGAGTCACATTGACTCGAATCCTTATGAAAACTATATGAATTTAGGAATTCGATGGTGTCCTCGTACGGAACCCCTCGCCATAAGAATCTCTTACCGGCAGGGTCATGGTCCGCGCAAGCTTCACCTTCGACAGCGCGAGAAATCAGACTCTTGAACGCCTGCTGGTTCGCGAGAATTACTTCTCGATTTAAATCGAAGTATCTCGTCTGTACGCGCTGACCGCCGTATGATGCGGCTGCGTGGGCGATGTCCTTCATCTTTGCCGCCGCCGTGACACGGAGAGCGGGGTGCGTGCGCATCCGCACTGCGAAGGTCCGAGGCGTCTTGTCCTCTGTCATGTAGACGGCAATGTCTTGCCTGACCTCGTGTTCAACCGTCGCCAGGTGACGGAACCAATCTCGTAGTTCCTCCGTGAGCCACACCCGCGGCAAATCCTCGTAACCTGTGCGATATCCGAACCATCGACCCATCTGGAGGAGTGTGTCGTACGCCGACACCGAGCGGACAAAGTAGCTGACGGACAACCCCTCGAGCGTCAAACCACGAGAAAGTGTGTTGCCTCCAACAGCGATCGCGACCAACGGCCCGTTCTCATAATCAAGACGCACCTTGCTGCTCGCGTTATCCAGGACTATTCGACAGTCCTCTACGACGACCGGCAAAGCCTCCTGCAAAGCGTAGTATCCGACAACATCTCGATTGAATGCACTCGCGGGGACTCGTGCGTTCTCCGACTCCCACAGGGTTCGGAGTTCGTGATGTAAATCATCCTCTGCACCTTTCAGACTCGTGTAGACCTCCTGGAGAAAGGCCTCAAGCGGCTCCCTGAAGCTGTTGTGAATAGCAGTGTTCACACTTGTATGGATGAGCATCGTCGAGTGCTTGTTCCCGATAGCACGAACTCGGCGGGCGGCCGTCGTAAGTAGGAAGTAAAGAATTGCAGTACGAAGGGTTCCGTCAATTTCCGGAACGAACGAGTCTTTCTCAACTTTGGAGGGTGGCCGTACCTGATCAACCTCGTCGTCAGGAATTTCCCGGATCATGTCGTACCCATCATCGACATCTTCCGGATCTTCACCGTCTAGAGGTTCTCGACCGAAAAGCACCTCCGTCCCGAAATGACCCGCAGGTTTCGGGAGACTGACAATGAAATCTTCCGGATACAGATCCTCGGCAGAGGGATCTATCAGAAGATTCGCGAATGGAGTTGCTGTATACCCAACATACGCGGATTTCGGCAAACGATCCATAATTTCACGAATCAGGGGGTTGATCGTCTTCGTAGCTACAGTCGCCTGATCGGCTTCATCGTCGATGATCAACGCGGGGCAATCTTGCAGATAATCGGACGCTGTACCGAGCCAGTCACGAAATTTTCGGAGCACGGCAGCATTCTTTTTGATAACACACAGGACGTGCTGCTTGTTGGTCTTGGCGAAGTAAGCTGCGGCGTTCGCAGGTGCCGTAAAGTCCTTCTCCGGAACGGTTAACTGCATCCATTGCGCCTGGTTCGGCGTCACGAGATCCTGCACGAGCCGCAGCTGCGTCTGACGACGGAGTCCATTGTGAACCCCTGCGAGCACAATGAATAATTTGTACTTTCGATCAGCAGCCTTCGCCATGACCGCGGTAAAATTTGTTGTCTTGCCGGACTGGACGTGGCCGACCACAAGCCCGCGTGTCGAGAACTGCTTCTCCTTGGGATGGTTGAGCATCGACATTACCTGGCTTGAGGACCGATCGAGGTCCTCGATCGAGCCATCGTCCCAGCCCTTAGGACGAAGTTGATCAGCAAGCGCCGGCCAGCACTTGTCGTCGTGATGGGGGCCGGTGTACCAAGTTGCTTTGTTTCCGGCGAACACGGATGGCGCTATTGCGTGTTCTCGGACTGCAATCGCAGCTTCCTCGTGTCGCTCTCGAATCTGCTGAATGAGCGACTCGGCCACGCCGAACATCTTCAACATCTTGACCGCGTCTTGCGGCGTCTTCGTGTCCAGCAGCTCCACGAAAAGCTCGTACTGCTCATCGAACTCGTTGCTCACAATCCCTCTTCTCACGCTCGGGATCACCCCCGACGTTCCGCTCGTGCCCGGTCGCCACGCCGCTAACACGGCCCGCCGCTGCAAGCCTGCGTGTTCAGCTGCCGAAGCACATGGAACACAGTCACGCCCGCACCATATATAAGCGCTCCCGCGCTCGGATTCGTTACAACTCCATGTCAGGAATGGGGACTTTTTCTGCACGAACCGAATCTCAGGGCACCCCGACCAGGTCCGAGATCTCAGGCGCACGGGACCAGCCACTGTCGATGACCTGAACGAAGAACTGCTCATCGAGCAGATCGGAAATCCCAAATGCGGCAGCGAGGATATGTGCGCCGAGGCGTGGTGGAATTGCATTTCCGATTTGCTGTGCAATATCACTGCCACGCCACGGAAAGTTCAACGGAAAAGTCTGCAGGCGACCGGCCTCCGCACTTGTGAATCGTTCCACTTCAACTCCGTTGGCATCGAACACTCGATTACGGGAGATCTTTCCAGTCACCGTGAATGCGGGCTCGTTACAGTTTCGACGACCGCGGGCCTTCGGGTCGCCACCGCTTCCGTAATTCGAGACAACAGAGAATTCGTATCCGCGCGTTTCCTCGAGCGCGCCCGCCATTGTGTTCCACGGTTTTCGGTCCGAAGCTCCCGATTCTCGGTTCGCTCCTTTACGGTATGGACGGTGCGTTGAGATGGGCAGGACCACACTACTGTTATGGCGAGCAATAAGAATGGCACGACGACGAGTTTGGGGAACGCCGAACTCTTCAGTCCTCAGCACACCTGTTACTACAGAATAGCCAATGCCTCGGAGAACCCTTGCCATCGCTTCCCAGACCGGCAGTACTGCAGGCACTTGTTCGAGAATGATTGCTTCATAAGAAGCACCTGCCTTGTGGGCTTGTAGCGCCCACCTCAGCGGTTCCAATACAAGGCCGGTACGTTCGTCATCGAACTCCGCAATGCGAGAAGAGACGTCATCTCCTTGCGCCATTGCCTCGACAAGCTTCAGGACCGCATCGAGGGCCACCCGCCCCGCGCCCGTACCTGCGACGGTGAACGTTTGACACGGCGGCCCGCCCGCCAGCATCGTTGCGTCGGGAAAGTCTGCCGGGCTGAAGGTCCGCACATCACCTTCGCACGTCTCCAGGCCCGCCCTTCGTCGCGTCATGCACGCTTCTCGATCCCACTCGATCCCCACAACGGGGATCCCGAGCCAATGCGCAGCTACATCGAGGCCTCCTGGGCCCGCAAAAAGGTCCACGATCTGTGCGTGTGCGATGTCCGAAGCTGCGGAGAACGGCGTCATAGGTTCGGATTGTAGGCGTAGCTGGAGGGGACACCCTCGGTCTACGCTCGAGACGCGGTGACCGGTGCTGACGCGTTCCGTGGCCATCCGTGGATGTAGTTGCTTTGACGAAGTCAGCCAGGCAACGCACGGCCGACTACTCCTTCTAGAGGCGGAGACAACTCGGGTGCCGTAAATCACCCGGGGCATCGCATGCTGGCATTCGAGTAACCAGAGGCACGCACGGTCAGGTCTGCAACAGGCAGGACAGTCTGACTTGAGTCGAACTGTCGATCGGCGACTTCGCGCCGGCGCCCGAGCCTGTGACTAGGGCGACACACCTGTAGCGGGGCCCTGCCGGCGCCGAGAACTCCTGTAGGGCAGTCCCCATAGAGGTGCGAGCTACCAGGCCGCCCTCTGACGTCAACTGTTGACGACGGGAGCCGAGGCCTGGGGTTATCAGCATAACAACGCGGTCGCGCGGGAGACGGCCACACAAGCTCGGCGCGGATCGACGACAAAGCAATCACGGAAATGGGTGCACCCAATTTCGTTACTCGGTAACTCATCACCGCCACCGGGAATCGCGCATCGTCTTCAAGGACCGTGCGGACATGTCGTCGGCCTTCCACAGCTCCCAGCCGTCGAACGGGCCCTCATCGCCGATTCGGAACGCTTTCACCACGGCGCTCGCAGCGGCGTCAGGACCCGGATACGTCGCGCCCAGCAGAGCACGAACCGGCGCGACCGTTACATCCATCTTCTCTGTCTCGGGATCGAACAACGCTTTCACTCGGTGACCGTCACAGTCGAGATAAACACGAATCCTCTTACCGCTGAACGCAGTGATGCGACGCGCAGGTCGAACATCGACCGACTCTGCTTCGCCGATTCCGGGCAGGTTCACCGGAGCGTCCGCAGGCACGACCGGGCTCGACGAACGCGGTCCGCTCTGCTGAGAAGCATGATTGGACTCCTCGGTGCTGCTCCACTTGTTCCACACTCTGGTTCGTGGACGGGAGGCAAGCTCCGACGCAACGCGTGGAGACACTGGCGCTGCCGGCTTGGGTGTCGACTGGGCGCGCGAGGACTCCACCCCAGGTATCGGGTCGGGCAGCGCCTCCGACATCACCGCTTCCCACAATATGCCGAGACGCTGGGCGCCCAGATGCTGTAGTGGCGTTCCTTTCACCGCATTCTGCAATGCCTTGATTCCCGAGTTCGCCGGCAGACGACGGGTCAATTCGTGCAGAGCCCGGATCTGCTCCAGCCGCTCGTCGGGGTGCACTCCACCGGCTCCGCCGGCGGCCACCCAGAGCGAGCCGACCGAGTTCCAGATGACACCTTTATGAACTTGCAGGACGTCCGGTGCCTCACCGAGTGCTTCGGTTAACTCGGCTTGACTGGCGATGCCGTCAAACCCGTCGAGCGCGGCACGAAGCTGATCGCCGATGCTCAACGGCTCAGTGACTACGTCGGGATTTCCGCCCAGCAGCAGGTTGAGTGTCGAGAACCGGTCGTTACTCCCCACCGAGAATCGAACAACATCGTGTCGTACGGCAGTGGTCCCCGCCGTCGTTGTCGAAACGCAGATTTTCAACGAGCCAAAGTTGGAATCGGTCGCAGACCTGAACTCGGTACCGGTCACGGCCGTGCGCATCGCACGCAGTGGTTGCGCTGACGCACCTTCGAGCAGAGCGCCTGGAATTCCCTCGCGCATGATCCAGACATAATCGTCCTCGAGGACGACCTGGCCGTCGAACCCTTCGAACCACTGCGCCATTACACGGTCTCCATCCGCACCATCACGTCCGACAGCAACTCACCAGCGATGGTGTCTCCCAGATACTCGATGGCCGTTCTCTCGATACGACTGATCTGGCTCGACGAAATACCAAGTCGTGCCCCGATCTCCGCCTGCCGCTTCGGCGGTTCACCACCGAGGCCGTACCGCATGACAAGCACCGAAACCTGCCGGGGTTCGAGGATTGACAAGCATGCCAATACAGTGTCGAATTCGTCGATACTTCCCCGCTCGCCCACTGCCAACAGAACACGACCGATCTCGGCGTGTTCGCTGGCCGAGACGAAGTCTTCTTCCGGCGCGTCATCTCCTATCAGTCGCTGGGCAATGGCAACGACCTCTTCGATTGCAGACGAGTCGCTACTCGGCGACGGCGGGCTCGGAGGTTCGACCGCCTGCAACAGGTCGCCCACAGTGTGCGGGCCGGTCCGCATCCATTCTCGAAGTAACACGGGTGCTTCGTCAGGACCGACGGTCACGACTTCGGAAGCGATGCCTGTCAGTTGCTCAAGGAATGTACCGTGAGCCCCGTTGCGGGGATCCTCGGAACTGTTCTCCGCGAACATCACCAGGAACGAAGCCGGTCGGCCATCGGACTTCGGCCGGATGACGCGCCCCATACGCTGAATCATCTGTCGACGACTCTTACTGCTCGCCAGAATGATTCCGACGTCCGCCTCGGGAACATCGACACCTTCGTCGAGAACCTTCGGAGCGACGAGCGTGGTTACCGTACCGTTCTTGAACTCGGTGAGGAGCCGCGCTCGGTCCGCACGTTTCAGGTCGCTCGTGAACGGCGCGGCGAGCACACCCTCTTCGAGAAGCACCTCAGCGGCGGCACGCGACGAATCCTTCGTCTCCGAGAAGGTGAGTGCCTGCCCGGTCTCCTTGAGCACGGTACCGAGACCCCTCAGAGCCTCGAGCTTTCCGCGGCACTCGGCGAGCAGCGAGCGACGCTTCGAGAACGCATAGAGATACTTCCGGGCGGCCCATGTCGAACCCTCGGCACTCTCCCCTCCACTGAGCAGCTGAACGTCGCGCATGAACTCACCGAAGGGCTCCCCCGCGCATCCGAACTTCTCAGTGAGATCACCCCGGAGCTTGCGTGCCAGCTCGTCGTATTCCTGGTATTCGGCCGCCTCGAACTCGTCGAACGGCACCGCGACAAGCATGACTCGCACGGGCGCGAGGATGCCGTCGGCATGACCACGCTCGTAATCGCAACCGTTGATGACCGTGCGGAAGTAGGGCATCAAGTGCCGTTCGACGCCGTCGTCGGACCGCTCGAACGTGGCGGTGAGACCGATCCGTTCCGTGAAGTCGTCGGTGAGCAGTCGCGAAAACGTCAACGCGCCGTATCGGTGCACTTCGTCGGCGACCAGCAGCGTCGGCGCGACCGGACGCGGCGCCGATCGACTGATCGCCGACTGGACCGTGCTGACGAGAATCCGCTTGCCGTCGAAACTGTCCATATACCCGCCGCCACGTCGACCGACGGAGATATCCGGGAGAACGCGCCGAATTGATCGATGCCATTGGTCCAACAGTTCGATCCCGGGCACGACGATCAAGACGTCGAGGCCGCGCGCGACTGCGTCCGCGGCCGCCGCGATACCGAGCGTTGTCTTTCCTGAGCCCGTGACGGCTTCCACCACGGCACTTCGGTCGGCCGCCACCCAGGCATCGAAGGCTTCGCGTTGCCAGACACGAAGAGGCGTCCCGGCGAGGGTAACCGTCGTCATCGGCCCGCCTTGGTCCACGTGACTCCTGTACCGGCGGAGTTCTTGCGCAACCGACCCTCTGCTTCCAGATCTTCGAGAACGACGAGAAGGCGCTCATCGTCGAGTCGGGTCAGCTTCCGTGCCCGTTCCAACGACAAAGCAGCGAATCCGGCGGCCGTAACCAATACGTCGGCGACAGAATCGAGGTGTGCCGGCGGTAGATCCGCAAGGGTGACTGCCTCCTGGGCCGTGGGGTGCACCGGGGGAGCGGCGTCGATGAGAGGCGACACCTCGTCTGCCAATCCGTATACACGCGGGCCACGTTCGGGCATCCACTTCGCGCGACCCTGGGCAATCAGCTCCCCCATGATCGCTTCGATCCGGTCTCTCGGTTCGTTCAACCGGTATTCGAGGTCTGCCAGCGAAACCGGATCGGCGGCGAGGCGTTCCAAGATGCGCGAGCCGAGGCTCGGAGGAAGTATCGAGGTAGCCGCCGCGGGCATTACTTCCCAGCCACGTACGAATGTCGGTGTGGCAGAGGGTTCGGGAACTGCTACGCCTGGATCGGACGGTGTCACGTTCTCGACGCCGTGCGACAGCTCGGGGTCTTCAACCGGGGAGAGACCACCGATCAGGTGATAGTGGGTCAGCTTCCCGAACTCGTTGACTTCCTCGACGCGTCCGTCGTGCTGAAGGCGATCAACCTCTGTCTGGACCTTCCGCCAGTCTTCGCCGAGACGCTGCGCAAGCGTACGTACGGGGAGGGGTTCGCGCTCCAGTTCTTCGAGGATGGCGGCTCGTAGTGTGCGCACCGGTCCGCTCTCGACGGCCGGATCGACCACCGGTACCGGTGTCTGGGCGGGTGACACGAGTGTCGGCGTCGCGGTTTCCTCCAGCGGAAGATGTTCGACCTCACCCGTGCAGGCGGGCGGCTCTGCACGTTCCTCTGAGTGTTCGATAACAGGAACCGAAGCATGCTCGACAACGGTGGGCACCGGACGAATGACCGGCTGCACCGCCACATCCACTACGTCATCGACCGGCGAGTCGTCCTCCACGAGCTCTACCGGAGTCCAGCTCTCCTGCAGGGACTTTACGACGTCGTTCACACCGACAACGTGCGGCCTGATGCCGCGCCTGTCGAGCTCCTCCCAGAGACCCATCATCGATCCCACCGGATCGAGGTAGTACTCCGACTCGCGGATACGCCAGAACTGCCATCCGCAGCGTTGCAGTTCTCGTTCCCGCTCGAGGTCCGCACGCTGCTGTTCGGGGCTCGTGTGCCAGTGGTCGCCGTCGCACTCGACCGCCAATTTTCCGGCCGCGCCCGTGACTACGAGATCGATCCGTCGACCGTTCACCGCGACCTGCGAATTCACGTGGTAACCACGCGCCACGATGTCGAGGAACACGCGCTGTTCGAAGAGACTGTCGAACGCTTGATGGCGTTCGTCGCGTTTCACGCCTTCGGGCATCGGTTCTGCCGGCGCAGGAGAAGTCGATTGCATGTAGGTGAGCAGCGAATGCCGTAGGTCGGTTGAGCGCAGCGATTCCAGGTTCCGTGAGTGGAACAGCCACATTTGATCCTGGGCACGCGACGCAGCAACGTTGAAGCGGCGCTGGTACTCGGTCTTCGTCATCGCGGCGATGTTCTGTTCCGGCGCCACGACCATCGACAAGAAGACGACGTGACGTTCGTCCCCCTGGAAATCCGGTGGCGTACCTACTCGCAATCGGCGCTGTTCCCATTGCTCCGGTGTCAGCCGGTCGAGCAATTCGTTCGTGATGATGTCGACCTGCGCTTGTCCCTGAAGCACCACGACACCGAAGGTCTTGCCGTCGTACGCTTCATCCGACAGACACCGTTTGATCGCGTCGGCAATAGCGCGAGCTTCGATTCGATTGGAGAGGGTCGCATTCCGCCCGGTCACCACACCGCCTTCGACGAAGGTGGTGCGCAGGGGCGGCAGCCGATCGGCACCGAACTGGCGCACGGGCACCAACGGTGCGTCGGAGTAGAACTGACCGCTGGACCAGTTGATGATCTCGGGCATGCACCGGAAGTGTTCCCGCAGGCGGATAACGCTTCCGAACCTCGAGCGGAGCAGCGAGAAGACACTGGATCGAGGTGTGAAACTGTCGCGCAGGTACTTCGGCACGTCGGGCAAGTAGGAGTCGAGCCGGGTGAACACACCGTCGAGAGCACCTGACGACACATCACTGGGTGCACACTGCTTGTCGTCACCCACGACGATCACCCGGGGCGCGAGCCACAACAGGAACAAACTGCTGATATCAGCCTGGCTCGCCTCGTCGACGATCACAACGTCAAACGAATTCTGTTCGGCCGGAATGGATGACAATACTTGCTGGAGCGGCATGACCCACGCCGGAACCGCGCGTTGGGCCACCTGCATCGCTTCACGTGCGCCCGCCCGGAACCGCTCGGCGTACTTGCCGGTCCCCTTACCGATACTGGACACGTGGTCGCGATACGTCTGCAATGCTTGCACCTGCTCAGCCGTCGTTCGCCCGAGACAAGCACTCCATGCTCGTTCGGCAGCCAATCGCGCGGTCAACTGGGCGATGTCGTTCTCGGTCGCGTCGAGTTCGTGCTGGAGCTGCTTGTCGTCGTCTACGCCTCGGGAGTTCTGCCGGACCCAATCGTGCGCGCGACGCCACGCCCAGGCCTGCTCGATGTAGGTCAGGCGCACCGACCACTCCGACGACGAAGGGTTCTCGGAGATCGCCTGTGCCAGCGCGGGCGCCTTTTCCGTCAAGCGCGTGTGCAGCGATTCGAGATGGAGTTCCTCCTGATATTCGCGGACCGCGGCTTCCCAGGAATCGATCGCCGTGCGGATCCTGCCGAAATCGGCGGACTCGATGGCCCGGGCGAGGAGGTGCCCTTCCGGGGGAACCCCGTGGGTCAGCTCGGCTCGAATATGAGACGCAGTGTCCGTCAGCCAGATACGGTTTGCCTCTGCATAAGCAGCTGCGGCAATTGCCTGCGCCGCGGTCGCCACCGATCTGGCCTGGTCCAGGCTCGCGAGACGCAGTACTCCGGGGCTCACCTGCCGCAACGCGAACTCGACTTCCTTGGTTCGCGCTGCGAGCACTTCGATCAGGTCGCGTGCCCGCGCGGCCCGCGCGGCTGCACCGATAATCTGGCTACGAGAGCCGGTGGTCTCCATATCGATGCCCAGATCGCGGAGGATCAGCGCCACGGACTGGATGGCATCGAGCGCACGAAGATGCTCCGCAACCGCACGGGCGCGCTGTGCAGTAGTGGCTTCGAGGCCGTCGACGGTGGCGACCGAGCCCAGTGCTTCCACCGCGGTCTGCTCGTTGCTCCTGCGGAAACGTCCGAGACCGCTTCGCCACACCTCACCGCCCTCGAATGCCCTTGCGAGCGCGTCGTACGCGTGCAGCGCAGATCGTCCGAGCACCGGGGCGTCGACGACAGTCGTTGTCCCCAGGAACATGTCCGCGTTGTACGCGGTGGTGACCAGCTCGCGGATGTGGCTGGTCTTTTCCCACAGGTAGTCGATCCCCCCGGACAGCACCGCATCTGCGAGGTTCCGGTACGCAGGTTCGAGCCCGTCGACATCGCTCAGAGCCTGCTGCAAGTACTCACATTGTTCACGGAGCCGTTCGAGCGCCTCTGGGGCGGCACCTTCCAAGGTCCGAACCAGTCCAGAGGAGGGAAGGTCATCCGACCCGGTTCCGTTTCGAATCGCTTCGCATGCAGTTTCGAAGTCAGACAGTGTCGGCAGACCTAGATCCGGAAAACACTGCCGTCGGCGCTCCGCACGTCCGGGTCTGGACCGTTCGGTCAGCGCGAGCAGTGTCTGAAACTCTTCCTGCGTCAGCGGTGGGCTATCCGCATGGAGCGGGCCCTGCAGCCAATCGTGGTTGGCGCTCTGTGCCGAAACCTTCTGCACGATCTGCGCAGGTGTTCCTGCATAGCCCGCCGCGACATCGTTGTGTGAGAGCGTTTCCGCAGCACGACACTGCCGGATCCGCTCCGTCAGTACGGCTCGGCGACTCAACGCGGCGTCACGCTGCTGCGCTACCTGGTCGATGAGAGCGGCGGTTCGCCGAACGTCGAACTGTGCCTTGCGGGTGGCGATTTCGCTGACGCTTCGGTTCAGCTCGGCAGATCCTCCACGGCCTGTGTCGGTCACCGAAACGCACAGGTCCTGTAGTTCGGCGGGCAATTTGTCTCGGAGCACACGAAGCGCCTGTGCTTTTTCGCTGGTGACCAGTACACGCTGGCCGCGCGCAAGCAGCGCCGACACCAGGTTTGCAATCGTGTGAGTCTTTCCCGTACCGGGCGGGCCCTCGACCACTACACCGCTGTCGCCGGCGAGGCGGTCTATGATATCTCGCTGTTCCTGATTGGCAGGAAGCGGAAACAGCGGGTCGTCGGCAAGCAGCGAAGATGTCGACGTGCCTGCCCGGTCCAACCACGCGACCCGATCAGCGGGTTCGATCGCCTCCACGAGTTGCGCCAAGCCCAGGGGGACTCCTGCCGTCTCGTCTGCAGCGGCTGCAGTCATGCGGTCGTAGTACTCGATCAGCGCGTACGCGCCTCTCTTACGCAGGACCAATGCGGGAGACGGCGTCAGCAACCGGTCTTTGGACGGCGCGTCGTCGGGTCGGTCGACAACGTCGACGCGGGTCGTCAAGGCACGGTCCGACCAATCCTTGAGGAAAATCTTGGCGGCAGGGTCGACGGGCGAGCACACACGGGCAGCCAACGATTCGTGCAGGCTTCGAGTACCGGTCGAATCGAAAACCTCCAGCCCCGTCAGCAACTGCGTGTCTTCGAGGCTGGGCGCGGATTCCGGATCCAGTCGTACCAGCAGCTCACCCGATGCTGCGTCCCGCTCGACCAGCGCTGACTGCGTGATCAGGTGCGTGCGTACCCGTTCTCCCGCAATGTCGGGCGGGAGCTCGAGTAGTCCCGACGCGGCCACGAGTTCCAGTGATTCCGGCTGCGCTTCGAGTTCCAGCATCGCGCGCTGCAGGAACACATAGAGATCCCAGGCGGGCCGGCGCTGCCGATCGAGCTCGGCCCAGGCACGCCACTTATCCAACCATCGTTCGAACTCACTCGTCCCCGACGCATCGGGGTGGAGCGTCGGTTCGGCACTCGAGTCCGCGATCGACCCCAGAACGGAGGAAGCGATGGCGGTGGGCGGGCGAGGTGGGTCCTCGAGATGCACACGGTGTGCTCGGATCACGACATCACCCGCGGACGCATCCGTGTTGAGAGCAACCTCCAGGTTGCCCTGGTCGAGTGCCATCACGCCTCGGTGCCTTTCGAGGACTCGAACAGGAGCACTTCGTGCTTTGACGAGCTCGGACAAGAACGCCAGCAATCGCTGGACACGATCCTTCAGTTCAGGATCGTTCTCCCTCGAATCCACAACCACCCCATTTGCGCGATGAAGTCACTCCGTAGGCGAACGGAGGAAATGCCGACCACCATAAACAGCACCTACGACAGAACTATCGGGTTGCCACCACTGTGCCTCTCCGCCCGTACCTCCCGATCCGTCCCGATCCATTTCGGGGTACATCTCTCCAGCTCCGCAATTGTTACATCTGCTCAGCGCACGGCCGCGCGTCCACCCCCTTACTCCGCGAATAAATCGGCCCGAGAGCACAGGAATAACCGGAACTTCCGAAGACTCGGTTGCACCTGCTATGTTGTGCCCCGACAGTCTGTCGGGGGCTGGAGCAGGTGACGTACGGCACGTTGTTGCCTTTGCGTGGCATGCCCAGAAGTGCCCCCGCAGAAGGAGTTCAATCAAGCAGCGTGGACTAACCATTCCGCCGAGCCCGGAGATTCGTCCCGGAGTGCTCACCTGTAGATCGAGGGCATCTACCCGTCTACTCGCTCATTTCTTCTGATATCTTCGCCCACCCCGGCGACACCTGTGGTGCATTTCGGGCCCCAGGCGTCGTCCTGACAGACCTCCCCGCAGGAACTCGAAAGGATTGACATGAGCGTCTCACTTGCCAAGGGCGGCAACGTATCTCTGTCCAAGGCCACCGATAACCTCACCACCATCACGGTGGGGCTCGGCTGGGACGAGCGCACCACCACGGGTGCGCCGTACGACCTCGATGCGTCGGCGCTGATCACCGGTCCGGCATTCAAGGTTCTCTCGGATAAGCATTTCGTCTTCTACGGGAACCTTTCCTCGCCCGACGGCACGGTCGAGCACACGGGCGACAACCTGACCGGTGACGGCGACGGTGACGACGAATCCATCCACGTCGACCTCGCTGCGCTCCCCCCGTCGGTGACCAACATCTTCTTCGCCGTGTCGATCTACGACGCGGACGTCCGCGGCCAGTCCTTCGGTCATGTCCGCAACGCGTACATCCGAATCATCGACCGTGTCACGGGGATCGAGCTCGCCCGTTACGACCTGTCGGAAGATGCCTCCACCGAGACCGCGATGATCTTCGGTGAGGTCTACCGCCACAACACCGAGTGGAAGTTCCGCGCTGTCGGGCAGGGTTATGCATCCGGACTTCGAGGAATCGCCCTCGACTACGGCGTCAACGTCGCCTGAGTTCATCAGTTTCGATTGCACGAAGCGACCGGGACGCTCGACATCGGGCGTCCCGGCGCTGAAGCGTCCATAGAGAAAGGCCACGTCCGTGGTTCTGCGCATATTCGGCGCATCATTCGCCGTCACCGTTGTCGCCCTGGTCGTCGCTTTCCTCTACGGCGGCCCTCAGGCCCTCCTGCTCGCAGCCATCCTCGGCGTCCTCGAGGTCTCACTGTCGTTCGACAATGCGGTCATCAACGCAACCGTGCTGCGGCGAATGAGTGAGTTCTGGCAGAAGATCTTCCTCACGATCGGCATACTCATCGCCGTCTTCGGTATGAGACTCGTGTTCCCGCTCCTCATCGTCTGGGTCGCCTCGGGTCTCGGCCCCGTCGCGGCTCTGGACCTAGCCCTGAACCCGCCGGCCGACGGCGCCGCATATTTCCCGGATGGCAGGGCGAGCTACGAAACCCTGATCACGGACGCGCACCCGCAGATCGCTTCGTTCGGCGGAATGTTCCTGCTGATGTTGTTCCTGGGCTTCGTCTTCGAAAAGAAGGACATCACCTGGCTGTCCTGGATCGAGCGTCCACTGGAACGTATCGGCAAGCTCGACCAACTCTCGGTGGTCGTTGCATCCGGGCTCCTCGTTCTCACTGCGCTTTTCCTCGCACCCGACGGCAAGTCATCCACGGTGATGATCGCCGGCACGCTCGGCATGATCACCTACATTCTGGTGAACGGCCTCGGCGAGTTGTTCAACGTCGACGAGGAGGGCGAAGAATCGTCGAGTGGTCCCAGCGACCTCGCGAAGGCAACGGGTAAGGCGGGCTTCTTCCTGTTCCTCTACCTCGAAGTGCTCGACGCATCGTTCTCGTTCGACGGAGTCATCGGTGCATTCGCCGTGACGTCCGATCCGATCATCATCGCTCTCGGCCTCGGTTTCATCGGCGCCATGTTCGTTCGTTCGATCACGGTGTACCTGGTCCGGAAGGGCACCCTCGCGGAGTACGTCTACCTCGAGCACGGCGCTCACTGGGCGATCGGCGCGCTGGCGCTCATCCTGCTGTACTCGATCGGCCATCACGTCAGCGAGATCGTCACCGGCCTGACCGGCGTGTTCTTGATCCTCGCAGCGTTGGCCACCAGCATCATCCGGAACAAGAACAACCCCGGGGACACAGACCCCGACGCGGACGCGGACGAAGATCCCCGACCCGAGTCGCTCACTGTGAACGCCTGATCAGTTGGAAGTGTGGCCAGCCGGCACCCGGCTGGCCACATCCCTCCGCCGAAAGGAGTCGGCCGTCTGGCCGGACACGCCATGCCTGCACTTCCCCCCGGAGCGAATACCGTAATCCACGACGGCGCCGTCACACTGTCCGTGTCCGGCGCACGACAGGGCACGGTCGATCTGATGGCCTTCCAGTTGACGGAAGACCAGCGTGTACGAAACGACGACGACTTCATCTTCTTCAACCAGCCCAAATCGCCCGAAGGCGCTGTTCGGCTGATCGGTGCCGATCGAATCTCGTTGGACCTGTCCCTCATTCCCGCACGCATTCACACACTGTCGATCGCGGTGGCTCTGGATGAGAGCGTGAGCGGCACTCTGGCGACAGTCCCCGGCCTCGGCGTCACCGTCGAACAACCGACAGGTTTGGTCGTTCAGGCACCTGCAAGCGGGTTGAGTTCCGAGCGGGCAGCGATCCTCATGGAGGTCTATCGCCGCAACGGGACATGGAAGGTGCGAAACGTCTCGCAGGGATGGAATACCGGGCTCTCTGCTCTCGCGACGAATTACGGGGTCGACGTGAGCCAACCGGCACCCCCGGCACCGACTCCATCCCCAGCACCAGCTCCGCCCCAAGCACCGCCGCCCACCCCCTCCACGGAACGCCGTGGGGTTCCTCCGTCCAGGCCACGCGTATCGACACCCCCAGCGCCGCCCGTCACCCTCTCCAAGATCACTCTCGACAAGAACACCCCCTCGGTGAGCCTTGTGAAAGCCGGCGAGGAGCAAGGCGTCATGCGAGTGAACCTGAACTGGACGACCAGAGGCTCCGGTAAAGGGTTCCTGGGCCGCCTCGCCGGCAACGACGGAATCGACCTCGATCTCGGCTGTTTGTACGAAATGGCCGACGGACGCAAGGGCGTCATCCAGGCCCTCGGGGAAGCGTTCGGATCGAGATACGGTTACCCGTTCATCGAGCTCGACGGCGACGACCGAACAGGCTCCGTGGCCGGTGGCGAGAACCTTTACATCGACCTGTCGAACCCGCGAGCGTTCAAGCGCATCCTTATCTTTGCGTATATCTATGAAGGTGTGCCCAATTGGGCTGCAGCAGATGGAGTGGTCACGCTGTACCGAACGTCCGGCCCGGAAATCGAGGTCCGCCTCGACTCTGGTGACAACCGCGCCCCCATGTGTGCGATTGCGTTGCTGGAAAACAAGAACGGACAGATGGACATCAAGCGCGAGGTCCGCTACATCCGCGGCAGCCAGTCGGACCTCGACAAAGCGTACAAGTGGAGGATGCGATGGACAGCGGGCAGTAAGTAGAGGGCAACGGGTCGCTCTACTCCGGCGCTCAGCGACATTTGCTAGAGACGCGGCGGTGGGACACGCTGCAGCGGCCTCGGCATCGAAACCGGATTCTGCGTGGACGGGCCACCAGTCGGTTCCGTTGCTGACGCCATGGTCGCCCAACCTCCACGGGTAGCGCTCCCGCGATCGGGAAGGACGTGAGACGCCGACGAACTCTGCTCGTCGGCGCTACTCACGCGAATCTTCTTGCCTTGATCCGCTCCAGCGCAGCCTCGGTCCCCAGTTCGGTTCGAGCCTGCGGGTTTTCGAGATAGAACCGCAACAGCGTATAGAGAAGCGTCGGATCGACGGGGTGCATGTGACAATGCACTTCGATCATCGGCGTGATCGGCAACCCACCCCAACCTAAACCCCGGGGCACCGTCGCACGTCGCTCCCACTGTGCTGCAGGGTGTCCGAGAAGCACAACCGCCCAGTTCCCGAGTACTACGGGCCTGACGGTGAGGATGGAATGCCAGTCCAACGTCGATTCCAGACTCCAGCCTCGCTGGTGGATTACGTTTGGCGTCAGTACAAGTCGTCCACGGCGGATTCTTCCGGCCAGCATCATGGGAAGGAAGAAGCCCACAACACATCCGAACACGCTCAACAAGATGACGAGCACTATCGTTCCTCCACCACCGCCATGACGAAGAATGTCCGCTGCAGCCGACAGGCAGAGTCCAGCCCCGGCGAGGAAAAATGTCGTCACCACTGCGAATACGATCCGCGACCCTTCGATGACAGTCGCCGGCACACCGTTCCACTCGATGGTGTGAATAGAGCCCATCCGATTCCTGCGCGCGTTCGCCGCGAAGGGCATCAGAATCGCGCTCACTAATACGCAACTGAACAACACTCCATATTTCGCCAGGTATGGATCACCGATCACGAGTCCACCTGCCGCAATGAGTAGCGCGGGAACGGAAAACGCCGACATGACGATCACCGAGAGCACCAGGCGTCGAGTCCATCTTCGCGCCGACCATTCGATCGGTCGTGAGAGCTGATCAGAATAGTGCATCCCAGATACCTTCCACAACATCGCCAACGGCTGATCCGGCCTCGGTGACCGCGTCGACACCGGCTGAAACAGCACCTCCCACATCCCCGATCCCGTTGGCGTACACAGCGTCTACCGAACCTGATGTGACGAGCCCTGCGGCTGATCCCACGGCTGCGCCGACAATCGCCCCTGCCGTTGTCCCCAGGATCGGCACAGCCGACCCCAAAAAGGCACCGGTCCCCGCACCCGCTGCCAACGAGGCGCCGAATCCCGCAGCCCCGGAAACAACCGCCTGACCAACCGGTTTGTCCGTGGCAAGTACGTCGTATGCCACGCCTGCAACCGCCAAAGCTCCGCCGAGCTTGATACCACTCATTCGCGCCAGGCCGTCAGACCTGACAGCCGCGGCTGCCGCGTCGTCGGCACGATGGGCCAGAGCCCTCCCGAGATCAAAATCTCGGTAGATCACCGAGGCTGGTGTACCGGGTACTCCCGATCGCGCCAGGTCGACGTACTTCTGCGCTTCTCCGGCCAAGAACGCTGCGTTCTTCCTCAATGCGGCCGCGTTCACAACAGCGAGTGCACCGGATATGCCGTTCACCGAGTTGGCGGCAAAGAAGAACCATTTGCTTGTAATCTCCGCCCCAACGTTGCGGGTCGATTCCAGCGCGATCATCCAGACAGATCTCGCGGCTCTCACTGCGGCGTCGGCGATCTCGAAGGCTGCGGTCAGCTCGTCATGTCGACGTCGTGCCGACACAGCGGCGTCATAGGCCGAAACAACGCTCGGCAACGCATCCTCCGGCGGTACAGCCGGAACGGGAGGTGGGTTTCCGGGCGGATGAATCAACCCGCCTTCCACCGCTAGCCCGGATTCCCGCGCGATGTCGCGGGCATGCGCGAGATCCGACTGTACGGATCGAAGCTGGGCAGCGAGGCGGTCGATGTGCCGTCCGTAGTCGGTGACGGCCTCAGCGAAGCGCTCTGCGCTCTGCGCGTCCGTGGTGAGAAGCTTCCGAAAGCCCTCGCTTGCCGGGCCTTCCCATCCACCGTCCGCGAGGCGCCGCGCCGAGTACATCGCATCGACCGCTCGGTCGACTTCGGCCGCGAGTTTCTCGCTGAGCCATCGTCCTGCCGCGCGAACGGATTCGGGGTCGCCCGGCAAACGGGTATCGAGCGGTGCGTTCATTCGCTCCATACCTTGGTCAGCTCGGCAGCGAGCTCATCATTTCCGGTGCGGTAAGCGGCGTTCGCCTCTTCCACGACATTGCTCGTCGATGACAGCGCAGCGACGAGGTCGCCTCCGTTTGCCATCAACAGCGCAACTATCCCCAGTACGACTGCCGTCGCGTCCCCTGCGTCGACCGACAACGGGACAGTCTCGCCCACTTCCCCGACGGTCCTACTGGCAGTGCTGCAGATCGCCGCTATTTCGTCGAGTGCAGCGTGATCGACGTAAAGGCTCACTGGCCCGGCACCTGGCCCTCCGGCATGACGACGTCCAGCAGAAGCAGGTCAAAAGGATCCGTGCGGTGCAGCGCCTCGAGTGCAGCCGACGGCAGCGCGACCCACGGTTTGAGGTCACCGCAACACCTCTGGAACCTGTCGAAAGCAGAATAGGCCAGAAGCGCCGTCCGGCCGTCCTTGGTGCGTCTCAACTCGATCACTGCATCCGCCGGATCGGTCACCCTCTCGATGCACGGCAGATAGACAATGGGCGGTACTTCTCGCGCAGCACTGGTCACTGAACCCCCTAGATCCCGACCACCGATCCCCATCGGTGTTCCCCCACCCGGTTTTCGGCGCCAAGGGTAACCGATAGCGGGATGCGCGCGTCAGTGCGAGGTCGGGAGGTACCCGTAGCGATCCATGAGGCTCCGTTGGCCTGCGGGCTGCCGGTCTCGGTCGAACGCGATGCCGGACCGCCCTCCCGGTCCTTCCATAACCGCTACAGATTCGAACCGTCGACCTGCAGCGGGAACCAAATCTTCCACCGAGCTACGCATGCCGCGGACAGCAGCTCACAGGAACCCGCAGCCATAGGTCTCGCAGCGCCACACGAATTCGTCCGATCCTTTATTGTCGGGGGGCCCTGATGTCGTCTGATCGGACGATACGCACTGGGACACTGCATAATCCGCCGCAAGTGGACGTATACTCTCCCAACGTGACGGCGGAACGTTTACTGCGGTTTCCCATCGATCACGGGCCTCCCACCCCGCCCAGATCGAATTTCCCGCGGTGCAGATGTTGAGACTCGAATTGTTGCTTGCCTCTAGGCTGCCCGCCTGAACACACGTGCCGATCCCGCGATACTCGAGTTGCCAGAGCAATCGCATGGTCGAGCCGTGCAAATTGGCGTCGCCGTCACCACTGTCGCAAAAACCGTCTCCAGCAGTGGGTGCATGTGTTCTGCAGCGCTAACCAGCACAACAACGAAATCGCCTATTACGACAGGTACGGCAGGGTAAACAAGTACGTCAGCCTGCCCACTAAAGCCGACGGAAACCAATACAAACCAATACTGCGGAAGCATCGAGGTCAGCATCGAACCTGATTCGTACGTGTCCGCACGCATCACCAATGAACATTCACGCTACGTCTACGCCGCGATCTATTCTGTCTCGTATCCGATGTTCTCGGGAAGCACCGGTGCGCCTCCGCAGTACACGCAAGTTGCGCGGGACGAGAACTACAGCAGCTACGGCGGATTCAATTACGCCTCCGCGTACTGACGGGATAACGGCGCTCACTCAGCATCGATGGAAGAGCCGGCGTTTGGCAGGAAAGTTCCTCGGCTCCATTGGAGCCGAGGAACTTTCGTGCAGCCCTCTTGGAGCAGCCCTTGGATCCGGTGTCGAGGGGTGGCACCCCTGCGTGGTGCAACGAATCCCGACACGACGAGTACTATCCAGGGCCGGCTGCTGCAAGCCGCGTGACCGGCCCCGGAGCCGAGTTGTGGCAGGGATAGCGCGCCGGGCTCTCGAGCGTTCTCCAGCACGACCTGAGCGGGCCCTGGTTCGGCGTTGTGTGCTGCAGAGGCCCACAGTGCGCACGGCACTACCCGCGTTCCTTGTAAGGCATTGTTCTTGAAAGCTGTGTATCCAATCTCGGCGTGAACCGAGTCGATTTCTCCGATACGCTCCTCTTCGCGGCCCGACGGACTTCCGCTGCGATGAGCGGCCACGGACATGCCCCCACCCGCACGACTGAATTCGTGCTGCCTTGGGGACTTGACTGTGACGCTGCTTCGTACTTCCGCCCGCCGGATTGTGGACCTCGAACAACCCGATTCGCTCGTGGAGCAATTGTTGGAGCAGATGCTGTTCAAGACCGGGCGCCGCGCCAGCGAAGCCGAGCAGCGCTCGTGGAGACGCAGCCTGCCGGCTCTCGCACACGACCTCGTCGAAGCGGGCCTGGGCGAAGTCGAGATGCTCCTCGAGTACCACCTCCCCCTCACCTCACAGCGGGCGGATGTGGTTCTCGCCGGAGTCCATCCACGGACGGGTGCTGCATCGTACGTGGTGGTCGAGCTGAAGCAGTGGACAGCCGCATACCGCTACGAGGACAGCCCTGAGTTGGTCGAGGTGCCCGGTATGCCTGGCGGCCCGAAACTTCACCCGGTGGCACAGGTAAAGGGCTACTGCGACTACCTCTCCGACTTTGCTCGTGCGTTGGCCGATCAACCCGACTCGTTGGCCGGCATCGCATACCTCCACAACGCAACCGACCCTGGGACAGTCGCAGACCTGCGCGCATACCCCACCGGGATCACCGGACGCATGTTTACTGCGGCCGAGCGTGGCGACCTGCTGGATTTTCTCCGTGCCCGCCTCGCACCGATTCCCGGCCACGCCGCCGGCGACACGCTGATGAAGTCGGCGGTCGCACCGTCTCAACAGTTGTTGAAAGTCGCGGCTGCCGAGGTGCGAGACCGACCACAGTTCCACTTGCTCGGCAACCAGAAATTGGCCGTTGACCTCGTCCTGCACGCGGTGGAGAATTCGCGTGCGTCGAACAGTAAACGGATCGTCATCGTCACCGGCGGCCCCGGGAGTGGAAAGAGCGTCATCGCCTTGTCTCTGCTCGGCGAATTGGCGCGTCGAGGACGAACCGTCCTGCACGCCACCGGGTCACGGTCCTTCACTCAGACACTTCGCAAGGTAGCGGGGCATCGAGCACCGCGCGTGCAGAAGATGTTCAAGTACTTCAACCAGTTCATGTCCGCCGATCCGAACGGCCTGGACGTCCTGATTCTCGATGAGGCCCACCGGATCCGGGAGACATCGGTCGATCGATACACCCGGGCCGAACTGCGGACCGATCGACCTCAGGTCGACGAACTCATCGCAGCGGCACGAGTACCTGTGTTTCTCCTCGACGAACATCAAGTCGTGCGTCCCGGTGAGATGGGGTCGCTCGAGCAGATCGAGCACTATGCGACGTCGCTCGGAATCGAAACACAGCATGTCCACCTGGGCGAACAGTTCCGTTGTGGGGGGAGCGAGGAATACGTCCTGTGGGTGAAGCGACTCCTCGGCCTCACCGAAGGGGGTGCATTCCAGTGGACCCCCGACCCTCAGTTCATTGTGCGCGTTGCCGACACTCCCGAGGAGATGGAGCATCTGCTTTCGCAGCAGATGGAACGCGGCTATTCGGCTCGAATGACGGCCGGCTACTGCTGGCCCTGGAGCAACGCCGACAAAGACGGCAACCTCGTTCCCGACGTGCAGATCGGAAGCTGGGCGAGGCCCTGGAACAGCAAGAGCGATCGGCGCACGGGCGATGCTCCGCCGGCTCCGTTGTGGGCCACCGAAGACGGCGGCTTCGGACAGGTCGGGTGTGTCTACACAGCACAAGGATTCGAGTACGACTGGAACGGCGTCATCCTGGGACCCGACCTGGTGTGGCGAAACGGTGGTTTTACGACGGACCGCGCCGCGAACCGCGACCCCGACTTCAAGAACCGCACCAAGATCTCCGACGTGCGATTCGATCGGCTCGTGCGCAACGTGTACAAGGTCCTGTTGACCAGGGGCATGATCGGTACGGTCATCTATTCCACGGACGCGGAGACCCGAGCAGCTCTCCGCGATTTGATCTCGGAATAGCAACTGGCACGGGTGGCAGGTTCGCGACTCATGCGCTCCACACAGGGTCCACCGGAACGCACCTGTAAGGGTGCAGGTGGTGCCGAGTTCAGGCCGTCACGCAGTCCTCCGCGACGAGATCTGCCAGGCGCGGACGTGGAATCCGACTCGCCGGAGCAACGGTTGTAACGCACATCGAGTCCCATACGACACTCCTGTGTCCGGCAGTAACGGGGTGGGGAGGTTCTGGGGTTGAGGCGTCAGTGGTGGACTCGGAGGACGTGTCCACTGGTTGGTAAAGTCCGCTCTGACTTGCGCGACCCTCGTTCGGCCGCGATTCGAACCGAGAAGTAGGCGGTGACGTGGCACAGAGCGATGATCGCTGGGTCGAGGTCTCGAAGTCGGCGTTCGCGCACGAGACCGACGGTCTGGCGATGCTCCGGTACATCGTGCCCAAGGCGTCCCCTTACCGCGCGTGGACGAATTTCGAGTTCATGGACAACCACGGACAGTGGCATGAGATCGACGCGCTGGTTCTGGGCCGGCGCCGACTGCATTTGGTCGAACTCAAGCACTACACCGGCGTCCTGCAGGGCACAGAGACCAGCTGGGTGCGCACTACCCTCGGGGGCAAGACCCGTACCCAACGCTCCCCACTGCTGATCACCCGCCGCAAGGCCCAGCGGTTGGCGACGCGGATCGAAGAAGAGGCCCGCAAGGTTGCGCAGCAAGCCGGCCTGAACGCAGAGAAGGTACGACGCGCCCTGCCGTTCGTGCAGGAGTCCGTGTTCCTTCACGGCGCCCCATTCAAGGTCGACATGCCGGACCTGGCGAAATCGGGGCTGTTCGGCCCGGACGGATTCGAGGACGAGACCGGTCTGCCCGGCATCTCGACCCGGCTACTGGAGCCGCCCACCGAGACCAAGCGCGTGGACGAGGACCTGTCGGTCATCATCGCCCTCGCACTGAAGAACCTGGGCATCGCACGCCGCACCGAACGCGACGCGGGGTCGTGGACGATCACCGGCACCCCCCTGGCCAGCGGCGACGACTGGCAGGAATGGGCCGCCACCCACAAGGGCACAGACGAACGCGCACGTGCGCGGATCGTTTCGTTCCACCGCGGCACCCCAGTGCAGGCACGGGCGGCGTCGCACCGACGAATGCAACGGGAGTTCTCGCTACTCTCCTCGCTGCGGCACGACGCGATTGTCGCGCCCCGTGATCTGGTTCAGGACGACGACGGCAACACCGTCATCGTTTACCCGGACATCCCCGGCTACGAACCCCTGGATCTAGCCCTGGCGACACGCACCCTTACCGCGGAGCAGCAACTGCTGATCCTCACCCAAACCGCCGAGGCCGTCGCCTACGCGCACCGCAATCACGTCGCACACCGAGGCCTGGGTCCGAGCACCGTGCTCGTCCACACCGATGCTCTCGATCGAGGCGAGGTACGAGTCCGTCTCGCAGACTGGTCGTGGGCCGGCCGGGTGCACACCGGAGATACCCGATCCGCGACGATGCTCGGCACCGCCGTCGCGCCGGGCAGTGCCCCGGCCGATGCCGTCTACCAGGCCCCGGAGGATCGATGGGCCCCGGACGCCGACCGGCTCGCGCTGGACGTGTTCTCACTCGGGGCACTCGCGTACTACCTGCTTTCGGGTGGGCAGGCACCCGCCCGCGACCGTGCCTCGTTGCTCGAACGACTGCGGCTCGAACAGGGCCTGGATCTGGCGGCGTCCGGAGGCGGGTTCGTCGACGAGACGTTGCGCGCGCTGGTGCTGCAGGCAACAGCTCCGTCGGTGTCGACGCGCATGAAGACGGATCGCAAGACCGGCCGTCCCGAGTTCGGTGCGCAGCAGTTTGTCGCCGCACTTTCCGACTACCGGCACGACCGATTGGCCACGTCGGCGGCCCCGGAGGCGGATCCGCTCAATCCCGCTCCTGGTGCGCTCCTCGGGGGCCGCTTCGACGTGGTGCGAGTGCTGGGCGCCGGTTCCACTGCACGCGGCGTGTTGGTCACCGACCGGGAGCACGACGACCAACTGCGGGTACTCAAGGTGGGACTTGACGACGCCGCCACCTCTCGCCTCCACGATGAGGCACTGGTTCTTACCGAGCTGGCCCGCCAGTCCCCGCCGGTGCCCGGCGTGGTGGAGCTCATCGAAGGACCGATCGAGCTCGCGCACCGCACAGCGCTGCTGCTGAGCAACTGCGGCGAGCAGACACTCGCAGACGTCGTGCGTTACACCCCGCTCGGGGAAACGCAGCTGCGAAGCTGGGGCAAGGAGTTGCTGGATGTGGTGGTCGCGCTCGACGCGGCCGGCATCACCCACCGCGACCTCAAACCCTCCAACCTGGGTTTGGCAAAGCCCGAAGGCAAAGCCAAGGCGAAAGCCAGGCTCGCGCTGTTCGACTTCTCGTTGTCACGCGCCCCCGTCGAGCAGATCGACGCAGGTACTCCGCCATATCGGGATCCATTCTTGGGCACCGGCATTCGCACCTCCTATGACTCCGCGGCGGAGCGATACTCGGCGGCCGTGGTGCTGTACGAGATGGCAACGTCCGGAACTCCCGTATACGGGGACGGTTTGAGCGACCCACGTGTTCTCGACGACGACGTTTCCGTCTCGGCGGAAGACTTCACTGCAGGAGGCGTGAGCGCCGCCCGCGCCGATGCGCTCGCGGACTTCTTCCGGACCGCGTTGGCACGCGACGTGAAGAAGCGGTTCGATACCGCCGCTACCATGCGGGACGCCTGGACCGCAGTCTTCAAGGCGCAGACGATCGAACCGGCATCGACACCGAAGAAAAAGCACACCCCGCCGCCCGTTCCGGAACCCGTGCAACCCATCGGTTCCGCAGCGACGTACACCTCGCTCGCGTCGCTGGCGGACGAGTTCGCTCGCGCGGCCGCGACGAAGCCTTCGGCGATCCGTCGACAGGTAGTGGAGCTGGTTCTCGGGTCGCATCCGAACAGCACCGACGATCCGTTCATGACCTATCAGATGGTGGCACCGCGCGCCGGAGTTTCCTCGGGTCGCATCGCCCAGATCTTCGGTGAGTTCCCGTCGCTGTGGGCAAAGAACCCGCAGCTCGCGGCGACCGTGGAGGACTTGTACGGGCGCATGCTTACGCTGCTCGAATTGTCCGGTGGTGCTTCGACGCCGGATTTGCTTGCTCAGAAACTCGCCGGCGCGCTCCACACCGACGGGGTCGAGAACCCGCAGCGGACCGCGCTCGGTGTGCTGCGGCTCCTACTGGCGTCGCCTCCACACGCCGAGAACGACGAAGGGGGCGCGGCCGTCGCCGCAGTGCACATGGTGCGGCGGCACGGCTCGGGCACAGTCGCGATGATCTCGCTGCCCGGGGTCTCACGCAAGCTGCCCGCGGTGCTGGCGGCACGTGCCGAGGCACTGGTGGACGCCGCACAGGCTCAGGGGTCGCTGCTGGTGGCACCTGCGGAGTCCGAGTCGGCGCTGCGCGACGCCACAGCAGCACTGTTGGATGTCGCTGCCAGCGACGTGGAGATCCCGGGCCACGCGCTGCTGCGTATGGCTGCAGCATCGTCGACGCAGGTTGCCTTGTCGTCTCGTGACGAGTTGCACGCTCGATCGATGCCGATTCTCGAGGCGTTGCGTATGCTACTGCGCGGCCTCTCGGCAACGGACTCCTTCGGCCGGTCCGAACTGGAATCGCGTCTCGCAGCGCGTTTCCCAGCGTTGGCGAAGTCCCTGCCCCGCCGCCCGGAACTCGACGCGGTGGTGCTGTCTCTCGTACCGGACATGGAGTGGAACGACGCCCGCGCTCGTTACCAGTTCGTGCAGGAGCAGGCCGCGGCCTCCTACGTGCCCACACGCCACACTCGCACCCCCGCTCCTGTGCATCGGGAGCACGGAACGTCCGATGTCGAATACCTTCTGGCCTCGAGCGTGCAGGAACGAACGTTCCGGGCTCTCGGTGTTCCTCTGGGTACCTCCGACGCGGTGGCTGCGGCGCTGGTTGAGAGATTCGGGGCAACCCACATCGACGTGACGGAGCTTCTACTCGGTTCGCTGCGATCGAAGGCCGCGACCGCGGGCATCGACTGGAACATGATTCTCGCTGCAGACGCAGGCGCTACCGCCGACCGTGAAGGGCTGAAAGGATTTGTCGCTCAAGCAATTCCGACACTCATCGAGGCGATCTCGGCAGCGAGCGGTCCAGTGGTTCTCACCGACCTGTCGACACTCGCCGCGTACGGGCAGCTCGACGTGCTCGGCAGATGGACCGATCTGACCACCCCGCCTCCACATGCTGTGTGGGCGCTGGTGCCGCAGCGTAACGAGGCCGGCGGGCGTCCTGGCTCGAAGGTAGACGGCACGAGGTTGCCGATCAACAGCCCGGAACAATTCGCGCAGATCGACGATACAGAAGTATCAGCGCTACTCAGCGCTGCAGCGCAGACCGAGGATTCGACAATGAAGGAGCACGCCTGATGGCATTGGCCACGATCGCCGGAGCCCAGTTGACGGCCGCACTCAAGCCGCAACTGACCCTGCTGGTCGATGACATGCGGGCACGGCTGAACGCCGACACGCACGAACTCGAAAACTGGCGCACCACCCACCGTGAGGCCGTGCGCGAACAGCGCACCGCCACGTCATGGACTGACTGGTCCGAAGATCAGCTCACCCAGGCGGCCGTCGGCTGGCTCCTTACTTCCGTGTTCGTGCGGTTCTGCGAAGACAACCTGTTGCTCGGCGACACCGCGGTGTGGATCGCCGGCCCCACCCCTCTGCTGCGGCAACGTGCCATCGATGCCGAGAATGCCTTCTACCGCGAACACCAGGACTGCTCCTACCGCGAGTGGCTCGAACAGTCCTTCGACGCGCTGCGCCGCAACCCCGCCACCCAAGCGCTGGTCGACGAACACGCTGCGCTCAACATCATCTCCCCGTCCTCCGACCTCGTCCAGCAACTGCTCGGGTTCTGGCGCCGGACCGACGACGTGGGCGAGTTGGTGTGGTCGTTCAACGACGAGAGCCTCTCGACAAGGTTCCTCGGCGACCTGTATCAAGACCTGTCGGACTTCGCGAAGAAGAAGTACGCGCTCCTCCAAACCCCTGACTTCGTCGAAGAATTCATCCTCGACCAAACCCTCGAGCCTGCGCTGAGAGACCGCCCGCTCGAAGGATTCAAACTCATCGATCCGACCTGCGGCTCCGGCCACTTCCTCCTCGGCGCCTTCGACCGGCTCGTAGAACGCTGGCACCGTCATGCCCCGGGCGTTGAGCTCCGCACCCGCGTGGACAACGCGCTCGCCTCTATCTACGGAGTGGACCTCAACCCGTTTGCGGTCGCAATCGCCAAGTTTCGACTGATCGTCGCAGCGATGAAGGCATGCAATGAACCATCGCTGATGCATGCCCCGAAGTTCACACTCAACCTCGCCGCCGGCGACTCCCTGCTACACGGACCGGAGAAAGGAGGCAAGGAAGCGTTCGACTTCGGCGACACAGCGTTCGACAAAGACGCTGTCGCAGCCGGTTTCACCTACAGCACCGAAGACGCGCGAGTACTGCGACGAATTCTTGCGGCAGGTCAGTACGACGCAGTCGTAGGCAACCCGCCCTACATCACCGTCAGCGACCGGGTCCTCAACGATCGCTACCGGGAGATCTACCACTACTGCAAAGGGACCTACGCACTGACTGTTCCATTCATGGAGAAGTTCTTCGATCTTGCCAAAACCGGTGAGCGAGCTGGATGGATCGGGCAGATCACATCTAACTCCTTCATGAAGCGTCGTTTCGGCGTGCTCCTCATTGAGGAGTTCCTCGCACGCAAGGATCTCCGCTTGGTCGCCGATACCTCTGGGGCGTATATTCCCGGTCACGGCACTCCCACAGTCATTATTGTCGGTCGCAATCAGTCCTTGATCCACAACTCCGTCCGAGCTGTGCTCGGTATCCAGGGTGAACCTGGGGCGCCAGAGACTCCAGCGAAGGGGCTGGTGTGGACATCAATCGTCGATCATGTGGACCAGCCCGGCTACGAAGACCAGTGGGTTTCGATCCTCGACCTTCCGCGGAACAACCTCCGCCGTCACCCCTGGAGCCTCAGTGGTGGCGGTGCCGTCGAACTACTGGAGGCACTCAACGCGCAGCGATCAGCGTCGATCAAGGACTACCAGAAGCGGATCGGGTTTTTTGGGGATAGCCACGCAGACGAAGCCTTCTTCATCCCACTGCAGCATGTCTCACGATTAGGCGGATTGTCGGCCCAGCTTCGACTCTCAACTCGTGGCGACGCGGTTCGCGACTGGACCGCACAGTTCGACGAAGCTGCCATTGTGCCGTACGACGTCCATTTGCACCTCGTTGATGATTCGATGTTAAATGCCCGACTTGCTCAAGAACTTTGGCGATCACGAACGGTCTTGGGTAACCGATCAACCTTCGGCGGCGGAACATACTTTTCCGAGAAGCGCGGCTGGATGGAATGGCACCAGCTTCCCCGCGACGAAGGCACCTCGCCCCTAGCCATCACCTTCGCGTTCGTCGCCACCCACAACCACTTCGTGCTCGACCGTGGCGGCAAGGTGTTCAACCGTTCCGCACCGGTGATCAAGTTGCCGGAGGGGGCGAGCGAGGACGATCACCTGCGGCTCCTGGGCACCCTCAACAGCTCGACCGCGTGCTTCTGGCTCAAGCAGAACAGCCAGAAGAAAGGCGGCGGCGGACACGGAGGCGGCGCAGCTGATCAACCCTGGTCACATACATACGAGTTCACCGGCACGACCCTCCAGGACTTCCCGCTGACGAAGGAAGTCCCGCTAGAACGGGCCCGCTACCTCGACACGTTGGCGCGCCAACTCACCGTCCAAGAACCTGCGGCGGCGATCGTAGCTCCCGGCCACACCCGCACCACCATCGACACCGCTCGAACTGAACACGGCCTTCTTCGCGGGTTGATGATCGCCGAGCAGGATGAACTCGACTGGGAGGTCTACCGCCACTACGGCCTGTTCGACGACGATCTCGCCCTTCCGCCTGGACAAGCACCTGGCATCGCTCTGGGCGAGCGGGCGTTCGAAATCGCCCTCGCACGCAAGATCGCAGCCGACGAAGGTGAGTCCGAATGGTTCGCCCGCCATGGATCAACACCGATCACTGAGCTCCCTGCGCACTGGCCGGCCGAATACCGGGCACTAGTCGAAAAGCGCCTCGCCGTTATCGAATCCAACCCGTTCATCCGTTTGCTCGAACGCCCCGAATACAAGCGCCGCTGGGCCGGTGATTCGTGGGACGTGAAGCTGCAGCGTGCCCTGCGGGATTGGCTGCTCGACAAACTTGAGGACCCGACCCTGTGGTTCACCCAGCACGGGACCCCGATCCCTCGGTCGGTCAGTGAGCTGGCGGGACACGTCGAAAAGAATCCTGAGTTCATCGAAGCTTTGGATCTGTGGGCAGGGCAGAAGGACGCACCCGTCACTGCAACTCTCGTCAAGCTGCTCGCCAACCAAGCCGTCCCCTACCTTGCAGCCCTGCGCCACAAGGACTCCGGGCTGCGCAAGCGCGCCGAGTGGGAGCGGGTATGGGACATGCAGCGTGAGGAAGACGCCGGGCTGATCAAAGCCGCGGACATCCCTGTACCCCCGAAGTACACCAGCGCCGACTTCCTCAAGTCGTCCTACTGGTCGCACCGCGGCAAGCTCGATGTACCGAAAGAACGGTTCATCGCCTACCCCAATGTGGGACGTGCCACCGATCCGACCCCGCTGCTCGGGTGGGCTGGCTGGAACCACGCTCAGCAGGGTTTGGCGCTCGCCACCATCTATGCCATGCGCGAGTCCGAGGGCACACCGTTGACCGCATTGGTGCCTGTCGTCGCGGGCATCGCCGAGGTGCTGCCCTGGGTCCAACAGTGGCACGCCGGTGTCGACCCGAATCTCGGGGTCGACCTCGCTGAGTACCTGACGGCCCAACTCGCCGAGAAATCCGCCGCGGTCGGTGTTCCGGTGCAGGATCTGCCGGCGTGGCGACCCGAAAAGAAGACCCGCGGCCGCAAGGCAGCAACCGGAAAGGCAGGCCAGTAGTGTTCCCCGGCGCCTCGACTCCCGCGCGCACCTTGCGCGAGACATTCGACATTCCTGAATCACACGGCACCAATGACTACGTGTTGCGGCTGTCCGATTCGGTAGGCGAAGACCACCTCGCTGCGACCGTCGACTCCTACGTCGTCACTCCCGCCCTCGTTGAAGCATTCGACTCGGCCCTATCGGTAGTCGACGAGGCACTGCGCTCCGGCGAAAACAAGGCAGCCTTCCTCCACGGCTCGTTCGGATCCGGTAAGTCGCATTTCATGGCCGTACTACACGGCATCCTCGGACACTCTCCTAAGGCTCTGTCCGTACCGGAGCTTCAGCCGATCGTGGCCCAACACCCCACGGTGAACCAGGCGAATCTGCTGCGACTCACGTTCCACTTCCTCGACGCTACGAGCGTCGAATCGGCGCTGTTCGACCAGTATCTGCGGCAGATCGCCGCTGCTCACCCCGACGTGCTTCCCCCGGTATTGCACTCGGCGGGTGGGCTGTTCGGCGATGCAGACAACCGACGCCGCGAGGTGGGCGACGAGAAGTTCTTCGCCGCGCTCAACAGCGCCGGGGGCCCGCAGGCCAGCACCACGGTCAATTGGTCCGCATTGGGTCAGGCGACCGGGGCGTGGACACCCGAGACCTACGCAGCAGCGAGTGCTCCCGGTGCAGATCCCGCCGAGCGCGCTCGGCTGCAGCAGGCCCTGGTGTCCACCTACTTCACCAGCTACTCGCGCAACACCGACTGGCTCTCTCTCGAAGACGGTCTCGCCGTCATCGCCGACCACGCCAAATCGCTCGGTTACGACGGCGTCGTTCTCATGCTCGACGAACTCGTGCTGTGGTTGACATTCCTCATCACCGAACGCGAACGTTTCAACGCCGAGGTGCAGAAGATCACCAAACTGGTCGAGACCAGCAGGGGGCGCCTCGCCGTACCAGTCATCTCGTACGTCGCCCGACAGCACAACCTCGCCCAGTGGGTGGCCAGCGGGCCCGATGCAGGCGCCATCCAGCAGGCCGTCGAGCGTGCCTTCGCGCATCAGGAAGGCCGTTTCGGGCTCGTTACCCTCGGCGACGAGAACCTCCCCTATATCGCGCACAAGCGGCTGCTGCAGCCACGAGACGCCGATGCCAAAGCCGCCCTCGACGCCGCGTTTGCTCGTCTCGACCGCAGCCCGCAGGTATGGGATGTGCTCCTGGACGGTGTCAACACCGATGACCGGCACCGCGGCTCCGATGCTGATGCTTTCAAGCTGACCTACCCGTTCTCGCCTGCGCTCATCGCGACGCTGCGCGAGTTGTCGGGACAGATGCAGCGCGAGCGCACCGCGCTGAAGGTCATGCAGCAAATGCTCTCTGACAACGCCGACCGGCTCACTATCGACAATGTGATTCCTGTCGGCGAGGCGTTCGACTACATCATCGACAGCGCCAACGCGACCCCCATCAACGAAGCCGCCACCCAGACGTTCAAGACTGCGCGCTCGCTGTGGACCGATAAGTTGCGTCCGTTGCTTTTCCGCAATGCGAATGTTCCCGAGTCCACACTGGACAAGGACGTGCCGCCCGGTCTGCGCGCAGATATTCGTATCGCCAAGACGTTGCTGATGTCGGCGGTGGCCCCGAATGTGCCTGCGCTCAAGCAGATCGACGCCGCTCGGTTGGCCTCGCTCAATCACGGCAGCGTCATCAGCCTCATCCCGGGTGACCAGATCGGACAGATCACCGGCAAGGTCAAGGCGTGGGCGGCGGAGATCCCCGAGTTGTCCGTCACGGCAGACGCCAACCCCATCATCTCGGTGACTCTCGAATCGGTCGACTACGAGCGGATCGTTCGCCGCGCCCAGGCCGAGGACACCGACGGCCGTCGCCGCGAGCTGATGCGCGAGATGCTCTCCGAGCAGCTGGGTGTGGTCGGAGCCGACCACACCGTCGACAACGCACTGCTCCGCCAGGTGATCTGGCGCGGAACCCAACGGCAAGTGGAGATCGTGTTCGGCAACATCCGCGACCACGGCTACCTGCCGGACGAAGCCTTCCGGCCCTCGATCGACGGGGCGTTGCGGCTCGTCGTCGACCTACCGTTCGACGATGCCGGCCACACCACCGGCGAGGACCACGACCGCATCGACCAACTCCTGCGGACCGGACAGGATCGGTTCACCGTGGCATGGTTGCCGAACTTCTTCAGCCAAAAGGTAACTCGGCAGCTCGGCCGGCTCGTGATCCTCAACTACGTGCTCGCCGGGGACCGGTGGGCGTCCTACGCGAACGAGCTGTCCGACGCGGACCGGGCCGCGGCCCGATCGATCCTGCAACAGCAGCAGACACAGGTGCGTGGCCAGCTGGGGACAGCCATTCAAGTCGCCTACGGAGTGGCAGCCGGATCCGGTTCGGCCTTCGCACCCGATCAGCCGCCGCTGCGGTCGCTGCACGCTGGTTTCGCCGTGCAGCCTCCGATCGGACACGACCTGGGCGAGGCCGCCAACCGGTTGATCGCCGACGCGTTCGCCGCGCTGTATCCCGATCACCCCGAGTTCACTCCTGCCGATCAGCTCATCACCCGGCGTCAGCTGAATACGACGTTGACACGGTTGCGGGAAGCCCAGGCGGTAGAAGACGGACGTATCCCCCTCGACCGCGGTGAACGCGACACTGTACGACGCGTCGTCGAATCCCTCGGTATCGCCCGCACCAATGACACTCATTTACTTTTCGGCCCAGAACATTTCGCGAGCTGGCGTAACCGCATCACTCAGGAACTCTCACGCGGCGGTTTCGACGAGTCCGGGGACGTTCACATCGAGGATCTGCGCAATGCGATCGTCGCGAGCGGACCGAAGCGGGGTTTGACCGATGACATGGTCGACCTGGTGGCGGGCGCGTGGGCAGCGCAGGGCAAACGGTCGTGGTTCCTGCACTCGTCTCCCATCACCGAACCGGCCATCGGCGACTTCCGACGTGGCACCACACTGCGCCTCGAGCCCCTTCCGGACCGTCAGGTGTGGACCCGGGCGTGCACTCGGTGGGAGACACTGACCGGACTCACGGTCAACGATTACCTCACCGCCACCAACGTCGCGGCGTTCGTTCAGCATGTGCGCGACCACGCAGCAAGCGGACGCGCCGACCGGTCGCGCCTCGTCGATGTCCTCACTCGCGCATACGCCTATCTCGGCCTCAAAACCGGCAAGCGCTTCGATCTGGCGCGGGACCTGACCGAGATGCTCGACGCGCAACTCAACCACCTGGACAACATCGCCATGGTCGAGGCGATTGCGCATGCTCCCCTCGCAGGCACAGACCTGGAGGCCGGCAAGTGCCTTACTACGGCGGTGTCGGTTGCCGACGCAGTCAGCCGCTATTCGCTCGACAAGTTCACCGTGCTGCGCAACGCAGCAGCACTGGACGATGAGCGAGGCCGCGAAGCGGCTGCAATCATCGACGCAGCTGCGGGCGCGTTCGCCGACCATGAGTATGCGCGCCCGCTGGCTGGAGCTCTTCGAACCGCTGATGCGGCACGGGACCGCTGGATCGAGAAGTGGCTTACATCGTCCGAGCCCGCAGGGAGTACGACACCCGAGCCGGCGCCCTCCTGGAGCAGGTCTACCGATCCCGCGTCGCAGGGGTCTACGCCACCGTCTCGGACTGTTACTCTCACCGCGCACGGCAGCTTTTCGGTGATCGAAGCCCGCTTGAGGGAACTCCTCGATGCGGATCCGAACGCCACGTACACCGTCACGATCACCAAGGTGGAGCCGTGACCGTCGCTGCCGGATTTCCTGAGGCCGACGTCGCGGCAGTACGCAGTCTCGTCGCTGGACTGCGCAGCAAGAACTACTCGCATGGGGTCATTGCCCTTGCGGCCGCGCCCGTATGGTCGGGACCGGACGAGATCGACTTCGACGGCCAATCGGTGCGGGTGCGTGTCGCGCCGAGTGTTCTGGCGATCCGCGACGCACTCACCGAGCGGCACCGTGCTGATTGGGTAGTGATTCTGACCGATCGTGACGCCGCAGAACTCCCCGCCGGTGTGCTCGAACACCTCACCGCCGGACGACTGTCGAATCTGGATCCGTGGCCGGCGTTGCGAGAGCTGTTCCAGGCTGCCAGGCAAGAGTTTCAGCTGCTCTCGCTGAGCAACGATGCCGCCCGCGCCGCATTGCGCGACCTCGACGGCGTGCGCGCCCCCGCGCCCGGTGGGGTACTGACGAACGATCACCTGTTCGCGACGCTGGCCGACCGAAACTTCGGATTACGCCCAGCCGAGTACACACCTCATCACATCGCGTTGTGGTCGATGGACGACGCGATCACCGCCCGGTTCGAGGTGTGGCGCCAGCACACCGATCCGGTGCTTCTCGAGCAGTTCTACAGCTGGATCGAGACCCGGCTCGGCCCGCTCGGCCCGGTCTTCGTCGCAGTGTGGCGAAGCAGAGGCCCGGGGCACCTCGTCCCGCTCGGACTCGTCGCAGCGCTCATCGGCGACGGTAGCGCGGCCTCTGTAGCGTTCCCCGCGGCGCGAGACACCATCGTCAAAGCCCGCACCCTGCTCGAGGTCGAGCTCGGAAATCGTGCCCTCACCGAGCAGCAGCTCACCGCGTGGGGCAACGCCGCTGCACTTGCGGTGTCGGGCACCAACGTTCCCGACGAGGTGCTGCGCCGGGCCGAAGATGCAGTGCGACGCCTGCACGCCGAGCCGCTGGTCGCGCGGTCCGACGTCCTACCGATGGCACTTGCCCCGCGCATTGCGCAATTCGCAAAGGCCCTCGGAGCAGCCGTCGATTCCGGTGATCTCGCGATAGCGGAAAACGCGTGGGCAGACGTTGTCGCCCACCGCAGTGCGCACGTCGGCACCGCCGATGCACCACGGAATGTACAGGTCGGGGCAGCTGCGCTGCGTCTGCTCCGTCGACGGAACCTCGAATGGTCGGAGCCTGCCGGTTTGACCCACTGGCTCTCGTACTACCGGTGCGACCTGTCGTGGGTGGACGACGCCGTCAACGATGCATTCGTCGGTGCCGACGACCGAGCCCTGGCAACGGTGGCCGATCGAATAGTCACTGCGGTGCGCAACCAGCGGTCCGAGGCGGATCGTCGATTCGCGCGCCAACTCGCCTCCGGCGGCGGCCATCGCGCCGGCTCGGGCGGCCCGCTCTATATCGAAGACGTGCTCGACCGAATCGTGAAACCGCTGACGGTGCCGGCACCGGGACCCACCGGTGGGCTCGGCAGCGTCTCCGCAGGCGGACCGAAGCCCTCGCCTGTACTGCTCGTGATCGCCGACGGGATGAGCGGATCGGTCGCCAATGAAGTTGTCGCCGACGCACTGCGGCGACACCGGCCACAATGGCAGGAATGCCGGTTCGCCGGCGCAGACCAGCCGCACGCAGCACTCGCGGCACTGCCCACCGTGACCCGCTTCTCGCGCTGCTCGCTCCTGACCGGAGATCTCGCCGAGGGTGGGCAAGACAAAGAGCGATCCGGGTTTGCCAAATGGTTGCAGCACAACGGGTTGAAAGGCGCTGGACAGGTCCTGTTCCACAAGGCCGATCTGGATCTGGTCTCCCGAAATCACGCACTTGCCGACGTCGTCCGCGATGCGGTGGACGACACCGAGCATCGCCCGGTCGTGGCGTGCGTCCTGAACGACATCGACGATGCGCTCGATCGGTCCGATCCCATCGGCATCATCTGGAGCACTGCAAGCTTCAAGCATCTCGATCCACTGCTCACTGCCGCCGCAGCGGTGGGCAGAACTGTCGTGCTGGTCAGTGATCACGGGCATGTCGTCGAACGCCGCGAGCAACCGAGCGTCCAGCGCGGACAGCAAATCTCCGCGCGATACCGGTCCGCCTCCGACCTCGACCCCGAACCCCGCGAGGACGAAGTGCTCGTCATCGGCGAACGGGTCCTGTCCGGACACCAGCGCGCGATCCTCGCCGTGGACGAACAAGTGCGTTACACGGGCCTCAAGGCCGGATACCACGGCGGCGGCTCACTGGCCGAAGCGGTGATCCCCGTGTCCATCCTCGTCAACGGCGCGCTACCACAGCATCTCGGGCTCGAAGTGGCCCCTGCGCCGCAACCCGCATGGTGGGAAACGGCGCGTGCCGCACCGACACCCATGGCCGCCCCTCCTGTCGCCGCGGCACCGGTTCCGAAACGCAAGAAGCCGCCAGCCTCCACGAAACCCGTTGCACAGGCCGATGCGCTGTTCGACGTCGGCACGCCCGCCGGCCGCCCTGCCGCCACGGCGCCCATGGGCCGCGACCGGGTCGCGGAGGTCCTCGGCAGCGAGCTCTTCAAGCAGCAGTACGCGCAGTTCCGACCCAAGTTCACCAAGGCGGTCATCGGCAAGTTGTTGCAGGAAATGCTCGACGGTAACGGTCGGCTGGCGTTGAGCCGAGCTGCGGACGTCCTCGACGTGAAGCCGGCCCGCGCTCGCGCCGCGATTGCTGTGCTCGCACAGGTACTCAACACCGACGGGGTGGTGGTGCTCTCCGACAACGGCACTGAGGTCGAGCTCGAATCCGCGCTGTTGTTCGAGCAGTACGGAGTTGCGCCGTGACCACGTTGTCGCCGGTCCGGCGGCGAGAGATCCTGCAGGCGCTGCGACAGGGAACCGTTCCTGCCGGCAACCTCGATGTGCTTGCCGTAGGCATCGACAGGTTTGCTCCGACCGTCGACGATGACCTCGACGCCATCGCCGCCGGTGGATCGGTGTTCAAGGCTGTGCGTGGCGAATACGGTTCGGGTAAAACCTTTTTCGCTCGGTGGATACAGCAGCGCGCTATGCGTCGCGGCCTGGCGGTGGCCGAGGTCCAGATCAGCGAACTCGAAACACCCCTCCACAAGCTGGAAACGGTGTATCGCCGGACTACCGAGTCCCTGCGCACCGCCGCGTTCCCTCCCTCTGCCTTCCGCAGCGTGCTCGACGCTTGGTTGTTCGGTGTCGAGGAGGACGCCGCGACTGCGGCGGGAGTGGACGAAGCGACCGAGGAACAGATAGACGCGCTGCTCGAGCAGCGCCTCGCGGCCGTTGCGACTGTGACACCGGTGTATCCGATGGTGTTGCGCGCCTATCGCGCCGCTCTCGCCCGTGAAGACGCCGTCACCGCGGATGCGCTCGTCGCCTGGCTCGGAGGGCAACCGCACGTGGGTGCCGCCGCGAAACGGGTTGCCGGCGTTCGGCAAGACGTCGACCACTTCCTCGCCATGGGATTCCTTCAGGGTTTGCTCGCAGTGCTCGAAGGAGCGCGACACCCGGGGTTGCTCCTGGTGATCGACGAAGTCGAGACGCTGCAGCGGATGCGCTCGGACAGTCGCGCCAAGGCGCTCAACGCGCTGCGTCAGTGGATCGACGAGCTCGACTCGGGTCGATATCCGGGGTTGTATCTGCTCATCACCGGTACACCTGCATTCTTCGACGGTCGACTCGGCATCCAGTCGCTGCCGCCACTTGCGCAGCGCCTTCACACCGACTTCACCACCGACGCTCGCTTCGACAACCCGCGCGCTCCACAGATCCGTCTTGCCGGGTTCGACTTGGAGAAGCTCGTCGAGGTGGGCATTCGGGTGCGTGACGTGTATGCGAATGGTGCCTCGGCACCCGACCGGATTCGCGCCCTGGTCGACGACTCTTACTTGCGCGACCTCGCATCCGCAGTGGCCGGCAAACTCGGAGGGCAGGTGGGAATCTCACCGCGGCTCTTCCTCAAGAAGCTTGTGCTCGACGTGCTCGACCGAGTCGACCAGTTCGACGACTTCGATCCGCGACAACACTACGCGTTGACGGTCGCGTCGACCGAGCTGACGGACACCGAGCGCGCCGCGGTTTCCGCGGACGACGTGGAGCTTTAACACATGACCGGCTTCGACCTGCTCGATCCGGTGCTGCAGCATCACATCGTCAACTCGCTCGGCTGGCCTGGTCTGCGGCCGCTACAAGACGAGTCGGTCGCGCCGATCGTCACCGGATCGGACGCGATTCTTCTCGCTCCGACCGCAGGCGGGAAGACCGAAGCGGCAATATTTCCGTTGCTGACCCGTATGCAGTCCGAACGCTGGACCGGCATCTCGGTGTTGTACGTCTGCCCGCTCAAGGCGCTACTGAACAACCTGCAGCCGCGTCTGGCGGACTACGCGACGTGGCTCGGCCGCGATGCGATGACGTGGCACGGAGACGTCGGTCAGTCCGTCCGCGGTCGTATCAAACGCGACCGACCCGACATCCTGCTGACCACTCCGGAATCGCTCGAGTCCATGCTTGTCTCCGAAAGTGTCGACGCAGACGAACTACTCGGTGGCGTGCGGGCCGTGGTCGTTGACGAGGTACACGCATTCGCGGGTGACGACCGCGGGTGGCACCTGCTGGCGGTGCTAGCCCGACTCGAAACGTTGCTCGGACGACGTCTGCAACGGGTGGGTATGTCCGCCACCGTCGGGAATCCGGACGAGTTGCTCGGCTGGTTGCAGGGTGGCACGACCGCCCCCGGCCGCGTCATCTCCCCCGCAGTCTCAGGCGCTGCAGTGGTTCCCGAGATCACCGTCGACTCCGTAGATGGTATCGAGAATGCCGCAAAAGTGATCGCCGCGCTGCACGCCGGGGAGAAGCGACTCGTCTTCGTCGATTCGCGGAGGCTCGCCGAAGAATTGGGAACCCAGCTGCGCCGACGTGGCATCACCACCTTCATCTCGCATTCCTCGTTGTCCGCGGCCGAACGCCGTGAATCGGAGGAAGCGTTCGCCGAGGCTCGCGACTGCGTCATTGTCGCCACCTCCACTCTCGAACTCGGTATCGACGTCGGCGACCTCGACCGAGTAATCCAGATCAATGCTCCTCGGACGGTGTCGTCGTTCCTCCAGCGACTCGGTCGCACAGGCCGCCGCCCCGGTACCACCCGCAACTGTCTGTTCCTTGCTCTTACCGATCAGGCAGTACTCGACACCCTCGGTATGTTGCAGTGCTGGTCTCGCGGGTGGGTTGAGCCGGTGTTACCGACGCCGCAACCCCGGCATATCGCAGCCCAACAGTTGCTCGCCGCCGCGTTGCAGACCCGCCGCGTTCCGCTCGTCGATTGGCAGCGGGCATGGGGATCGCTGCCGCTGTTCGACTGCGACGGTCAGGAGGTTTTCGACCACCTGCTCGCCGAAGGATTCCTCGAACACGATGCGGGCAGCGCATTCATTGGACCTGAGGCCGAAAAACACTTTGGGCGGCGGCATTTCATGGAGCTGCTCGCGGTGTTCACCGCCGCTCCAGAGTTCAAGGTATGGGCCGGTCGACAAGAAATCGGCTCGGTAGAGACCAGTGTGCTCACCGACGACGTCGAGGGACCGCGTATTCTGCTGCTCGGTGGGCGGTCATGGAAGGTCACTCACATCGATTGGAAGCGACGGCACGTATTCGTCGAGTCCACCCATATCCAAGGTCGCGCCAAGTGGAGTTCGATGCCCGATGGTGCCTCATTCGAGATCGCGCGCGGTATTCGTGATGTGCTGCTCGGTGCAATGCCCTCCGGAGTGACGTTGACGCGACGAGCCATAGCGACGTTGGAAGACCAGCGTCTGCAGCGCTCCGGCCACGTCACCGATGGTGCATTCGTCATCACTCGCGACGATCGGGACGATTGGCGTTGGTGGACGTGGGCAGGCTCGAAGGCGAACCGAACCCTCGCGGCGTGGGCCACGGATCTGGTTCCGCCGCGGCAGCGGATCGGAGCCGAGTCGCTGCGTTTGCACGCAGACCTGACGGTCGCTGATATCCGTGAAGGACTCGCCGCACTACGCAATGGGCGTTCGAGGCCTCTCCCGGCAGTGGACGCGGGCGCACTGCGAGGGTTGAAGTTCTCGGCGGCGTTGCCAGAGCACCTGGCACGGGCAACCCTTGCTGTCCGCGCCATCGACGCAGCCGGAGCGGACACGGTACTCGGCGAGAAGACACAGATCGGATGATCACGGGCTCAACACCAGATTGGAGCAGCTGGTTTCCACTGCTGGGAATCTCCCGCAATGCCTCTGTCCCCCGACTCCCGGGCATCTACCGTGTCCGCCGCAGCGATTCCGAAGGTCTCGATTACATCGGGCAGACCGGACGGAGTCTTCGTGAGCGCTTGGGTGCGTTGTCCCGGTGCCACGCCGAGGAGATGCCCTATCGCGATCCGCACACCGCGGCACCCGCGCTGTGGGCGTTACACCACTCAACCGGCTGTGAATTCGAGGCGTCGTTTGCAGAATTCGCTGGCGATTCGCACGCTCGGAAGGGGCTGGAATCGTTGGCGATCGGCCTCTACCGCCAGGAGTTCGGCGCTTCACCCACCGTACAGTTCGGCCGTGTCCCGAAGGGCTACCGCGCCTCATCGCAGAACAACTCACGCCTCATAGCCGCGGGTGCCAGGTTTCGTGGTGGCCTGTACGACGGATCCCCGCTGACGGAGCACCTGGTCGGAGCGCCCCCGGTCGGTCCGCTTACCCCCTCCGCACAGAGCCAGTCGTGGTGTGGACACAGCTGGAGCGAGTGGGTCGCGCTCTCGGATGCTCGATACAGAATCCCCTCGAACACGGTCGGCCTGTATCGCATACGGGGTGATTGCGACGGCGCCCTGCTGTACATCGGGCAGGGTGTGCTTCCGAACCGGCCCGTTGCGCACCTGTCAAAGATCACCAAAGTCGGCCACGCGCAGGGTGAAATGTTCGCGGCCCAGCGGAGGTTGGAGGTCTCCTGGGTTGCTGCGCCGAATCGACTGGCACATCAGCTGCTGGAACTCGAGAACGACCTCATCGCAGCGCACGTGCTTCATCTGAACTGCGCGCCCGCAGCTCAGTTCAAGGGTTGAACGGACAGGACACTCAGGTGCATTCGACAGATTCGTGGGCCACTGCCAATGGGTTCGGGCCTCACGTTCCCTACACGCCGGCGGCGATGTCGGTGCCACGCTCACGTCGTGGCCCTCGCGGGTTGCGCGGCATCTACCTGGTGGAGTTCGCCAACGGTGCGTGTTATATCGGTATCTCCGGGAGCGACTGTGCCAGTCGCCTGATTGCTCACGGCAAGACCTATGACGACATCACCGGGTTCCGCCTACAGCGGTTCGCCGGTGCATACTCCGCATTGAGGGACCGCGAACGTTCACTGATTCACGACGCGGAGAAGTCCGGACTCGTCGTACGGAACCGCGAACACGCCCTTCGATTCGAAGGAACCTCGGTATTGAACGATGTCGTGACAACGGACGACCAGGCTCTCTGGCTCGAGGAACCTGTGGCCCGGAACTCGCTGGATTTCGACTGCGCACCGCCGGACTTGCCGGCTAACCAAATCGAGAGCTACGCCCACAGATGGGCACGATTCGGTGGTCGTCCCGACGCGACGGACCTCATCGAGATTGTCGGCAAGTACCTGAAGAGCACGGTATGCCACGCTCGGCGCACCGAGGCGCAGTTCTGGTCAGTCAGCTGTCTACCTACTTCGAACCCGACAAGGTTATCCTGCGTGACCATCAACTGGATGGAAACCTTTGTACTGTTCACCGCGCCGTCCGGCCAGGTTCAAGCGTCACTCTTCGTCGATGGAGACGAACTTCCGCACGGCGCATTCCGATGCGCAATTTATCTGCGTCGGCGTGGAATACGCCGCGGCAAGATCAAGCACGCACCAGGTGGCGCGTCGCAGCAACAACTGATTGCCCGCGGTCACAAAGCAATCGAAACAATGACGGAAGACCCCGTGATCATGCGTGCCGCGGCCAGTTTGAATCTCGCGCTCATGCGCAAGGGCAGAAGCTCACAGATCCGGTCCCACTGCGCTCAACTGGCCCGAGCAGCTCTGGATGCGACAGTTCTCGACCCCGCCTGAAGCCCACATCACGTCCAATGAAAGCGACCACATGGCAATCCGCGATATCGAACGAAAGCACCTCGACGCTGCCATCAGCGAGTTCGACACGACCGACCGTAAGGCGATGCTCGACACCTACGGATTCGGTGTCTCCACCGGGTATCTCGTGCATCTCAACGGGCGATTCTACGATCCCAAAGCACTCATCGGCGTCGCGCACAAGTATGCGACCGGACGCCCGCTCACAGCGTCCGACTTTGTCACGGACAACGCCCGAGCCCAACTCAAGGCGCTCCGCGTACCGGTCGTAAAGTTCAAGGGGCTGTGGTGGGTCAACCAAGGCGCCAACTACGCAACTGAGCGTGATGGCGGATACGTGTGGGCCGGGCAACGTGCGAAGAACGGGAGGGTCGTCCCGTCCTGGTCGAATGTCATGAAACTGCAGGAGGGGCAACTCGTCCTGCACTACACAAACAAGCAGATCACCGCCGTCGGCACTGTTCACGGGCACCCGCGAGAGGCGACGGATCCCGAGTCGAATCTCTTCGAACAATACGCACCTGCGGGATACCTCTGCCCCATCGACTACAGGGAACTCGCCAACCCTATTTCCGCGTCGGAGTTCCCTGAGGAGCTTCTCGCGACTGCGCCGTTCGACAAGAACGGCAAGGTCAACCAGGGGTATCTCTACCCGATCGGCGACGACCATATTCTTGACGTGCTTGCGTTCCTCGACGCCCGCATACCCGGCCTGCTCGAGGGCACCTTCACCCATCGGACACACTACGAGGATCAGCACTCCGACGAGTTCGCCGGCTCCTACGAATCCGATCCCATCCTCGAGTCCTTACTGCAGTTCAAGAACATCGTCCTCGAAGGCGTTCCAGGCACGGGGAAATCATACGCAATCGAGAACATTGCACGTCAATGGCGTTCCCGAACCGGTCGGTCGCTACACGATTTTGATGGGCGCCCGTACCGCACCACAGTGATGCACCCGAGTACTTCTTACGAGGACTTCATCGAGGGGTTGCGCCCCGTCCCGTCTGTACGCGTGGATGCGCCCGGATATTTCGACGAAGCTCCGGCTCGGGATACCTCGTTCGCAGTCGCCGACGGCTTCTTTGTCGAGGTGTGCCGTGCGGCGGTACGCGCGCCACACGAGGACGTGCTTGTCCTGCTCGACGAGTTGAATCGCTGCAACATTCCGAGCGTCTTCGGCGACTTGCTACTGACACTGGAGTCTTCCCGTCGCGCAAGATTACGCAGTGCCGGACCAAGTAGCGGATCGGCCCACGATTGGTCGGCAACGACGACAGCTCGACTGCCCTACTCCGGTCGCACGTTCTTCGTCCCGGACAACGTGTATGTCGTGGCAACTACCAATACAACGGACCGGTCGGTGGCACCGCTCGACGCTGCGTTACGTCGCCGGTTCGCATTCCACCGGCTGGAACCCGAGTTGGGCGAAGTGACTGCGCCATCCATCTTGTCCTCCGCTGATCGCGAGTTGTTCCGCAGCGGGGCTCGGATTCTGGAGAATGTGAACGAACATGCGTTGCGGCCCTGCCTGGGCCCCGACGCACTACTCGGACACTCCTACTTCTACTCGATTGCCGACGCACTCAATGATCGTTCCCGAAATCCCGCAGACGTGATTGCAAGCTATTGGAGGTACACGATCCTCCCCCAATTGATCGATTCGGTCCGAGCACTCAATGCCGACGATATTCTCGACAGCCACACCCGACCCGCATGGTTCGATACCCATTCCGAGATCGAGAAAAAAGCTCTCGACCGTGCCATGGATGCTCTCGGCGCCCTGGACGATTATCTGGCCCAGTTCGGACTCATGCTTGTCGTCGAAGGCACCGGGCTGGCGAGAGGGGCGCGGATCGCGGGAATCGAGGTCGGCGACCCGGGCTCTGATGACGAGTTGGTTCTCGACGACTTCGACGCAGCGGCCGGTATGGACTCGTGACAGTCACGATTGCAGCGTCACCACGTGGCGCCCGCGTCGGGTTCTCCTCGGCGAGCGTGGACGGGACACAACTGCTGTTGACAGTCGCGCCGAAAGCCTGGCGTCCTGAACATCAGGGGACGCTCCACATGGCGGGACCACGACGAGCGGATGGCCACTACCTCGCAACCGTCTACGAAACCGACCGACTTCACGTCCGTGACAACCCCGACCTCCAAAACCTCACTGAGCGATGCCTACAGCGTTCAGTGATCGAATCAGAGAAGTCGAAACGAAGGTGGGGAGAGGCATTACTCCACCCCGACGTCTCACCTTTACGGACGGGTCTGCTCGCCACACTCCCCGCGGTCGACACTCACGCGGCAACCGATCTGCTCCGATTGTGCAACCGTGTGAATCTGCTCCGGCGCGAATCCGAACCACTTTCAGCCGAATTTACTCGATCACAGCTTCACCGACCTATGCTTTATCGCCGCCTTCTCGACGAGGTTCAACGTCGTATCTCCTCCGCCCGTCGCGGATTTCGCCCGGTTGTTGCGGCGCATACAACGATTCGAGGTCGGGTGGTTCCGGCCGGTCTGGCTCGCTACCACGCCACCGGAGACCCGAGAATCGAATGCCGCTACGCGGAACTGACCGGATCCACTGCCCTACTGGGCATCGTGTGTGCGGCGCTCGACTGGATTTCCGATGGCGGCTCGATTCCGTCCCCGTTCTCTGCCGAATACTCGACAACACGGCTGCGGCACGATGCCGTCGGTCTGCGGCGGACTCTCAGCGAGGTCACCTCGACACCGCTTCGTGCCGCACTTACAGACGGGCCGCGCCTCCACTTGTCCCGTCTGGATCGCCCGTGGTCCGACGCGCTCGCGATGAGCCTGGCAGTCCTGAGCGAACGCGAGCACATCGCAGGCAAGGCGCATTCCCGAGAAACCGATGCCTTCGAGTTGTCGACACGCACCGACAAGCTGTGGGAACGCATTGTCGAGGAGTTGCTTCAACGCGCGGGGTTCGACGCCGTGCGGAATCAAAGCAGACTCGGTACGGGGGTGGTGGCGGACCCCTGGTCCGGCAAGGCGGACAGCGGATCCCGCACATTCCCGGATCTCGTGGCCCAGTTTGGCGACGATCTCGTGGTGATCGATGCGAAATACAAGTTGCGTAGCAGTCTCGTGGCACCGAGCCGCGACGACCAATACCAAATGTTCGCCTACAGCCACCTCGTGGCGGACGAAGGGCGGCGTCCGAGCCGGGTCATGCTCATCTACCCAGGAACTGGACCGACTGCACGATGGTATCGAGGACCTGATAGCACGATCCCGCTCGATGCCTACAGCATTCCGTTCCCTCAACCTGGCGATGTCCGGACCGACGCTGCGTTCGCGCAGTACCTGGATCGTGCCGGAATGGATCTCGCGAAGCAGCTCCGTGACAGCTCCAGATGACACCAAGTGAGCCGGCTGACTCGCATGTCAGCTACGTGTGACGCTATTGCTCGGTTCGACCTTCCAAACCAACACGCAACTCTGAGGGCACGCAAGCCCACATCGCGGAGGTTGCAATTGTCCTGGCACTTCGATATCTGAAAGTGCAGGCGAACATCAAGGAACGGAGTTCAGAAGTGGCCGAGATAAACGGTGACACGTCGGCGGGCGACACCAGCGCTCCTGCGCGCCTCGACGGGGCTGAAAATCCCGACCATCCCAAAACGACTGTGTGGGATGGGCGACTCGATCATTTCTCCGAAGAGGAAATCGCGGTTCGAAACGCACTTGCCGATGCAGCCAGAGCCGCAAACTGGGAGGCTGTGTTCGGCCTGCTCGATACCCACAGATACACCCTGTCGCCGAACTCGTGGCGTGCGTATGGAAAGTCCTGGTACACACCACTTCACCAAGCCGCCTGGCACAACGCGCCGGTTTCGGTTGTCGAGGAACTCATCCAACGTGGCGGATGGCCGTCATTACGCACCGCGTCCGGCGAAACTGCACACGATATTGCTGTGAAGAAGGGACACATCACGCTTGGCGACTCGCTCGTCCCACCCACATCCAAGCGTGTCGACAATGACGTCTTCAGCAAGCTCGACGAACACTTGGCGCGGTTGGTCGAATCTCGAATCCGCCCTGCTCTGCCTGTACGGCTCCGCCACCCTGCCACCGAGGTACTCGCCGAGACCACCGACCAAGCGTTATGGTTCCCCATCCCGGGTATGTACGGCGGCTTCTCCATCCGACTTATGCGCAGCTATCTGTTCGTAGAAAGTTGGTGCCGAGTCGCCGGAGGATCCGGGCAAGCACACGTCGTCACCACCGAAGGGTTCACCCTCGTCGAGGAGGGGTTCGTATAGCCACATCTACCCCGATCCACGATCCACGGCCGAGAACCCAGGTCGGGACGCGATACGCGACCTGATCGCCCAGTACTATCTCCTCACCACTAACACTTCACGAGCACGGCCCGACGGGCTTCCGACACAGGACATGCCCCCACCCGATGCGAACCTGAAAAGGCGCATGGGCATTGACCAGTTGGATCGTCAAAATCGGCAAGGGCACTCCACAGCATTGGGATTTCGCGCGCGACGACGGGTTCTGGGATGTCCGCCAGCCCGGGTTCTTCCGACGCATCGAGCCTGGAGACGATATCTACTTCTGGCTGTCAGGGACCGGGCTAATCAGCAGGGTTCGCGCAACCAGCGCTCTCTACGAACTCACCCCCGGCTCGCGTTCGGCTCACTGGATCGACAGAGACGACGGCGGCTACACCCATCGCTTCGACTTCGAGACCATTAGCGAGGTTCCCCAGCGTTCCTTGACGTGGGGCGAGCTCAAACGAGAGCACGGACGCAACTACGCCGCGCAAGCCCCAGCCAACGAAATCGATGGTCCGGTAGCCGAATCGCACCTTAGATCCCTGTTCGACAATCGGAGCGATATCGCCTTTGCGAGTCTCCCGCTACCGGACGACACCCAGCTCGAGTACTCTCCCGGGTATACGCATGGCGACGATCTGCGTGAGCGAGCGAAACGCGAGATCGCAGCCCGACGGGGCCAGCGTAGGTTTCGCCAATCACTCCTCGTTGCGTACGAACACAGTTGCGCTGTAACAGGATCGAACGTCGAATCGGTTCTCGAAGCAGCACACATCGACCGATACTTCGGCGATCACAGCAACCACGTCACCAATGGAATATTGCTTCGCGCTGATCTCCACACTCTCTTCGACTTGCAGATGTGGACTGTCACGGATCTGCTCACCATCGAAGTTTCACCGATGCTGAAACGCAGCGAGTACGCATCGTTCGATGGCAGACCACTCCGGGTACCCGCGAATCCGAGGCAGCGTCCAGACCGTGCCGCCCTCGGCCGGCACCGAAAAGCCTGCCAATGGACAACGCAGAACGCCTAAGCAACTCTCGCTGAACAGCTCGGGCGATCGTGTAGGTGTGCATCTTCGGAACGCAACCGGTCGGGTCTCCTCGGTTTCGATCGTCAGGGCAACGGATCGACGCGCATTCACACCTCCGGATCGCGCCCCTTACCGCGTTTATCAGTCGGTACCTGACGAGGTCCTCAGTTCTGTGTATTTGGTGGCGTTGCCGCGCGCCTGGTCGACGGGATACTTGCTGCCGTTGGAGGCGAGCTTGCTCCGAACGGCGTGGGCCAGGTCGATGTCAAGGACGTCGGCGAGCCGGAGCAGGTATATGAACACATCGGCAAGCTCGTCGGAGGTCTGCTTCCGTTGTTGCGGATCGAGTTGATCCGCTTGCTCGGGAGTAAGCCACTGGAAGATCTCTGCGAGCTCGCCGAGTTCTCCGGTGAGTGCCATGATCAGGTTCTTCGGAGTGTGGAATTGTCCCCATTCGCGTTCGTCGGTGAAGGCACGCACCGCTGCTTGCAACTCGTCGATGGTCGTCACTTCCAGCTCCGTCCCTGCGCTCTTAATTCCGTGCCCCTCGTAATCCAGCTTCCCAGACCTGCGCGGCAGTGGTAGCGGAAGGGTCCGCACCGTTCCGTTTGGACGAAGCCGACTACCACTGCCTGCCGCCGAACGCACCGAGGCGACGAAGCATGCTCACGGCGGTCATTGCGACGCGCGACGAGTCACATTCGAGCAGGCACATCCGAGACACGAGGCGAGATACGCCGCTCGAGTTCGTCCCACAGCCCGGCCATCGCCGCGACCGGGTCGAGGTAGTACTCCGATTCCCGGACCCGCCAGAACTTCCACCCACTCCGGTGCAGTTCACGTTCCCGCTCGAGGTCGGCGCGCTGCCGGTCAGCGCTGGTGTGCCACTGCCCGTCGTCGCACGCGACCGCGAGCTTGCCCGCCGCTCCGGTCACCACCAGATCGATGAAGTGGCCGTTCACCTCGACCCGCGGGTTCACGTGATATCCCCGGGCCACGATGTCGAGGAACACCTCCTGCTGGAAGAGACTGTCGAACGCCTCGTGTCGTTCGTCGCGCGTCACGCCGTCCGGTATGGGTGCGGCGGGCGTCGTCGACGTCGACTGCATGTGGGAGAGCAGCGAATACCGCAGGTCGGTCCGCCGCAGCGTGTCGAGCGTCCGCGAATGGAACAACCACAGTTGGTCCTGAGCACGCGACGCCGCAACGTTGAAACGGCGCTGGTACTCGGTCCGCGTCATGGCCGCGATGTTCTGGTCGGGTGCCACGACCATCGACAGGAACACCACATTTCGCTCGTCGCCCTGGAAGTCCGGGGGCGTGCCGACGCGCAACCTGCGTTCCTCCCACTGGGCCGGGGTGAGCCGGTCGAGCAGTTCGTTCTGGATGACGTCGACCTGCGACTGTCCCTGCAGAACGACCACGCCGAAGGTCTTGCCGTCGTAGGCGGGGTCCTGGACACACTGCACAAGGGTGTCGACGAGGGCATGGGCCTCGGCGGGGTTCGCCAACGTGGAGTTCTGTCCGGTGACGGCACCGTCTTCGACGTATGTGGTGCATAGCGGCGGCAGACGATCGGACCCATACTGCCGCAGGGGAACCAGCGGATCGTCGGCATAGAACTGTTCGCTGGACCACGCGATGATCTCCGGCATCGACCGGAAGTGTTCCCGCAGCCGGATGATGCTTCCGAACCGCGACCGCAGCAAGGAAAACAGACTCGACCGCGGAGTGAAGCTGTCACGCAGGTAATTCGGAATGTCGGGCAGGTACGAATCGAGACGGGTGAAGACGCCGTCGAGTGCACCCAGCGACACCGCGCTCGGTGCACACTGCTTGTCGTCGCCGACGACGATCACACGCGGCGCCAGCCACAGCAGGAACAGACTGCTGATGTCGACCTGGCTCGATTCGTCGACGATGACGACGTCGAACGAATTCTGTTCGGGTGGAACCGAAGCGAGCACCTGCTGCAACGGCATCACCCACGCCGGCACCGCGCCCTGCGCAACCTGCATGGCCTCGCGCGCCGCTGCACGATAGCGCTCTGCATAGCGCCCGGTTCCCTTACCGATGCTCGCGACATGGTCGCGGTACGAATGGAGTGCCTGGACCTGCTCGGCCGTGGTGCGTGCGAGACACGTACTCCACGCCTTCTCCTCGACGAGTTGCGTCGTGAGACGCGTGATGTCCTTCTCGACTGTGTCGAGTTCGCGTTCGAACTGCCCGTCGTCGCTACGTTCGTGGAAGCGCCGCACCCAGTCGTCTGCGCGTCGCCACGCCCACGCATCCTCGATGTGGGCGAGACGAACCGGCCATGCCAAGCTCAACGGGTTGTCTCCGAGCGTCTGCGCGAGTGCCGGTGCAGCGGTCGTCAAACGCGCCTGCAGGGCTACGAGTTCCAGCTCCTCGCGTTGTTCACCGACTGCACGGTCCCACGCGTCCAACGCCGCGTTGATCGCCTCGAAGTCCGCTTCGTGGAAGGCCCGGGCGAGCGCGCGTCCTTCGGGTGACGCTCCGCCGGCAGTCTGTCCCCGCACATACATTCCGATGGATTCGAGCCAGTTCTTGCTTGCTTCCGCAGTGCCAGTCGCGGCGATGGCCCGTGCCGACTCCGCGATGGACCGCGCCTGTTCGACACTCGCGATCCGCGGCGCACCGGGGTGGACATCGCGTAGCGCCGATTCGACGTCTCGCACCCGTGCCACGAGACTGTCGATGATGACGCGGTCGCGGTCGATGAAGGCGAGGGTGCCGACAGCACGGCTGCGCGACTCGTCGAGCTCGATGTCGATGCCCAAATCGCGCAGGACGACCCCCGCCACCCGGATCGCCTCGAGCACACGGAGATGTTCGGCGACGATGCGCACCGTGTGGGCGGTGGTAGCCGCGACGCCGTCGACGGTCGCCGGCTCACCGAGCGCCTCGACTGCGGATTGTTCGTCGCTTCTCAGGAACCGAGCGAAACCGTTGCGCCAGGTTTCTCCGGCCTCCAGCTTGCGGGCGAGCGCGTCGTACGCCTCGAAGGCGAGCGGTCCCGCTACCGGCACCTGGACCGAGCTGGCACCGACGATCCGGTCGGCGTTTTGCGCGGCCTGCACGAGCCCTGCGAGCTCGGCGGTCTTTCCCCACAGATGCTGAGCCTTCCCCGACAGGACGTCGTCGGCGACGCGACGAATTCGAGCGTCGAGGCGATCTGCATCCTTGAGGGCACCCTGCAACTGCTCGCACCGGTCACGGATGTGGGCGAGTGCCTCGAGGGATGCCCCCTCGAGGATTCGCAGCAATCCCTGCATCTCGTCGTTCGCGGTGCCGCTCGATGCCTGTGCGACGGCCGCGCACGCGTACTGCAGTTCCCTCTGGGTGGGGAGGGATAGTTCCGGGAAGCGTTGGTGCCGGCGTCGCGCGCGTTCGACGCTCGAGCGCTGATGGAGCGCGTGGAGGGTGACGAGCTCGTCGACCGTCAGCGGCGGGGTGTCGGTGAGGAGAGGTGCGGGCAGCCACTCGTATTTGGGTTGTTGTGCGCGGACCCGCCGGACGATCGAGGCAACCGTCCCCTCGTAGCCGGCAGCGACCTCGGCATGGACCGATGCTTCCTCGGCTCGCGCCTGCCGGATCTGTTCCATCAGCGTCGCTCGGCGGCCGAGTGCATCGTTCCGTTGCGTGGTGAGTTCGTCGATGCGTTCCTGCGCGCGCCGCGCGTTGAATTGCGCTTTGCGGATGGCGATTTCGCTGACGCTGCGGGTGAGTTCCACGGACCCGCCATCGACCGGGTCGGTCACCGCCACACACAGGTCCTGGAGTTCGTCCGGGAGCTTGTCCCGCAGCACACGCAGCGCCTGCGCCTTCTCGCTGGTGACCAGTACCCGCTGGCCACGCGCCAGCAGCGCGGACACGATGTTGGCGATGGTGTGGGTCTTGCCCGTGCCCGGTGGGCCTTCGATCACCACGCCGCTGTCGCCGGCGAGCCGGTCGAGGATCTCGCGTTGTTCCTCGTTCGCGGGTAGTGGAAGCAGCGGATCTCCGGTGAAGAGGGCCGACCGCGTGCCGATGCGATCGAGCCATGCGACACGGTCCGCCGGCTCGATGGCTTCGACGAGTTGCGCCAGACCTAGTGGCACCGGGTTCGCTTCGTGGGCGGCGGCCTCGGTCATGCGGTTGTAGTACTCGATGAGTGCGTGGGCACCGCGCTTGCGAAGGACGAGTGCCGGTGACGGGGTGACGAATGCGTCGGGCGACGATGCTTCTTCCGCACGTTCGGCGACCTCGACGCGCAGAGTGAGCGCACGCTCGGCCCAGCTCTTCAAAAACGCCCGCGCGGCGGGATCGAGGGGCGACGCGACCTGAGTGACAAGGGAGTCGTGCAGTTCGCGGACACTCGACGAGTCGAACACCTCCAGCCCGGTGAGGATCTGGACGTCCTCCAACGACGGGCCGGCGCCGGGATCCAACCGGACCACCAGGTCGCCGGAGTCGCCGTGTCGCTCGATGAGAGCGGACTGCGTGATCAGGTGCGTGCGAACCCGCGCGCCCGCAACCCGCTCGGACAGATGCAGCAAACCCGACGCGACGACGAGTTCGAGCGATTCAGGCTGGTCTTCGAGGTCCAGCATCGTTCGCTGCAGGAACGTGTACAGATGCGAGGCGGCTCGTCGTTCACGGTCGGCGGCCGCCCATGTCCGCCACTCCGTGAGCCAGGCGTCGAAGCCTGCCGCGGTGTCGGGGGCCGTCGGGTCGAGCGCGGGTTCGACGTCGGAGTCGCCGATGTCTCCGCGAACGTACGTCGCGAACTCACCGGAAGGGCGTGGCGGGTCTTCGAGCTGAGCACGACGCGCGCGCAGGAACACCTCACCCGACGCGGCGTGGGCTTTCAGGCCGGCCCTGATGTTTCCCTCCTCGAGGGACATCACGGCACGGTGTTTGTCGACGATGCGAACCGGTGCGCTGCGGGCTTTGACGAGCTCTGCCATGAAGGCAAGCAGGCGTTGCACGCGGTCCCTCAGTTCGGGATCGTTGTCCCTCGACGCGACGTCCACTCCACACCCTGCTTCCACCCGCCGACGGCAACGGACCCCACCACCTTAGAAACTGTCTCCGACGAGTTCGCGTCGGGTCCCCATGTCTCGACCGGCACACGGGCTTTTCATTCCGCCGGTCACCTCTATAACGGGCGGTCCAGAGTGGGCCCCAATACGTGACGAGCTGTCCGCGGGCGGCGCGACATGTTGATTTCCACCAACTAGCCGCCAGCGCTGAGACGAATGGACGAGACCGGAGTCATCCGCTCGCCACGAGACCCACGCTCCCGAGGGCAAACGCGGATTCGCAGTGACATGCCGGTTCTCGAACCTCATCCGAGGACTGCCTGTCTCTGGCATCAGCCGGGAGCTGAACTTCGGCAGCAAAACAGGACTTGAATTCTGGCTGCCAACAGAATCGCTACCGTGGATCCAGCGTTGTTTTCACTGCCTGTCGCGTGGCTTTGACAACCGTCTGGGCCATCACAAGGTTCCCCCCGGCTCCGATCGCCATGCCAATGCCGAAGGGAGCCACTCTCCCGAGCACCAAGATCCCCTGACGAGTCCCATATCTGGTGACGAAGTTGTAGCCGAGCACGCGGTTGATCGAGCGGATCGTGCTGAGAGGCACGGAATTGGCAAGGAGCTTACCCAGATTGCCTCCCGTTCGGGCCGCAGCCTTCCCGAAGAAAGTGGATCCACCCCCACCAGCCAAGACCGTCAGCACGATCGCCTTCTGATGTTCGAGGTCGGTGATGTGGATGCCGTGGATCCGCAACGCCGCCAGAACATGGCCGGCTGCGGCGGTCATGAACCACGACGTATCCCCAGCCGTCATCGCCAACGCGGCTGCTGTACCAACTCCGGGCACCGCCGCCGCGCCACCGGCGGCGGCACCACTCACCGTTACCGACGACAAGAACGTCGTTTCGAGCTTTTTGAGCAACTGCTCTTCGCTTGCATCCGGAAATCGCTCCTGCAGTCGCGCAACTCGTTCCCTCATGAGATGCCCGGCCCCGATCAGCGACCGGTCGAAAAGCGCCATCAGTTTCGACGGATCGCCTCCGGCATCCGAATCCGGTAGCTCGTCAGCAACGCGGTCTCCGCCCGTATCCCCCACACCATTAGCCTGATCTTTGAACACTGCTCCCCCTCATTGGTTGATCGTCAGTTAACTAGGTGGGCGAACCCGACCGACGTTCAAAGAGCTTGGTCGGAGGTGAAGCAACCGCCCATACGGCCAAGGTCCGCCACCCTACGAAATGCCATCCATCACGCCTACGTCGGCAGACTTCAATTCCGCTCCGACGCGAGGCCAATTGATCAGCAATCCCCTACAAGGCCCATTCCTGAGCCAACAACTCGACCAGCTCGGATTGACGCTTCGCGAGAAGCTTTGCGTTCCAGGTGGATTGTTGCAGCACGTGGGTCGTAAGAGCAAACGATGCAACTCCGTACTTTGCCGTAAAATACTGCTTCTTCTTGCGTTCGAACTCGTAGTTGCCGGCAGAAGCATTCTTGGTGCGGTTGAGAAGAACCAAATTTGCCAGTCGATGTGTCCAATATTCTCGCTCAGACGGCGAGAACCACTCGAGCCACTGCGATCCGACTTTGGGATTCTGCGGGAGCACATGTTCGACCGAGATCCGTGGGTGGTCGTAGGCCACTCCGGATGCACCCGAAAGCAGTTCGTCAAGCCGAAGCAAGACATACTTTCGGACGGGGGCAACTTTGTAGAGCTCGCTGTCGAGGCGCTGGCGTGTTTCGGTCGACTCTTCGGGAGACAGCTGAAGTGCGGGAGATGAAAGCCCTTTCCCTGCTGTGAGTTCACGAAGCACCTGGATATAGCGAGATGCACGAGGAGTTGCGTACACACGACGCAGCAGCATGCTTACCGCCAACCGTTCGAGCGAGCGCAGGAACTGGATAAGGAAGTCCGGGTCATTGCCTTTGTTGCTCAGAGCCCACAAAACTGGTGCGCGCCAATCACTGTTGTCCAACTGATCGAGTCGCTTCAGCCAAACATTCACCTGATCGGCGCCAGATACGGCTGCGTAATTCTGATCCCGGAGGATTCCGTATGCCTCGGCGTAGGGCACCACGACGTCATCGACAAACTCCGTGCCGCGGCCGGGAACGTAGGCGGAGAGAACAAGGTCTTCGAACTCTTTGAGCAGCTCGCGCTTTGGGCGCTCCTTCACGACGATCGTCCTGATATGGAGGAACAGGTCGGCGAAGTCGTCCGTACCCAGGGCCTCTTCTACGTCGTCCCAGCGATCGGCATATTCGTCGCGGCGGTCGTCAGGTACGTCACCGACCACCTTCGCTTTGAAGATGTCGGCAGCGGACAGATCCAGGCCCCGCGAGTTCATCACGCTGAAGATCCGGTGCGCGCTGGCCAAGTCCGGCGTGGTGACGACAACCAGGAATGTCCGTGCGGCAAGCATCTTGGTCAGCTGCAAGCGACGATCCTCCGGCCATGCCGCGACCCTTCCGAACAAGACCAGCCCGTTCGAATGAATAGATCGCTGCGCATCGGTGCGCAATGTCCGCGGGTGGATGTCTTGAAGCAGTTTCATTCCACCTGAAGCCTGCACATGGCTGGAGAAAAACCACTGGTCGCGAGTTCGGAGCGCAAGCCGAGGCTTCGCTTCGAGATCGAGCATGAGATTTCCGGGTTCCTGGAGCATCTCGTCCAACTGCTTCGCCAGGAGCGGGTTTTCCGTCGCGTCACGAAGTGCAGCCAACAGAATTGTGAGTGTCGTGAGGCGCTGCTGGCCATCGATGACGTCTGCGCGCGCGGTCGTAGGGAGCTTCACCAGAACAACCGAGCCGAGGAAGTACGGCTCGTCGTCACCTCGGTCCATCGCTTCGACGAGATCTTCGAGCAACTGCGAGGCCTGTTCCACCTGCCACGCGTACGGACGCTGGTATTCCGGGATACGGAAGTCATAATCCCCGGAAAAGACCTTGCTCAGGGACACTTCACGCGCTTCTAATTGCTGCATGCTGCCCATCATGCAGCACCCACAGAATGCTTAAACATACAGCCCCCCAATATGACCCGAGTGATGTCGACCGACGAACGCGTGCCCGAGAATGGCGATTCGGAATGCCCGCCGCCTTGCGTCGCCCTACACCCATACCCCTTTCTGCGCCAGCACCCACCGCACGGGATCCATGCAACGGAACGGCGAGATGCCGTTGTGATGCAGCCGGTCTCCCACCGGCGACTCGCCCAGTGCCGACACTGCGAAGAACCGGCTGTTCAGCACCACGCCGGTGTGCGGCTGATCCACCGCCATCACCATCATCTTCGCCTCGAGTTTGTCGAGCAGACTCCGCACTTCTTCGTGCACGAGACGGCCGTCCATCTCGTTGTACGGCGCGTATTGCAGGCTGGGGTCGCGGGAGAATCCGGCACCGCGGTGCGACATCATCTCGCTCCAGTCACTGCCGTCGACGTGCTGGAGGGACTGCAGGGCATCGAATTTGGAGAGGACGACTGCGAGGTTCGGGGTCGCGTCACCGATGATGGTCAGTACGGTGCGCAGTACCGAGCGCGGGTCGCCGCCGACGCGTTCCTGGACGGGGACGAGGTCGTGGAGTTGCTGCCGCACGGATTCGACTTTGAGCGGATCGAACATGAACACCACGCCGTCGGCGTGTGCGAAGAACCGCAGGTGCTGCACGTGGACGTTGTTGGGGTTTTCGAGGTCCTCCCCCGCGACGTCACGCAGAACCAGGAATTGCCGCACGCCGTTCCACACACCGAGCGAGAAGATCAGCGGCTCTCGCTGATATTGGTTGCTGGTGTGGGCGGCGGGCGTGGATTCGAGGATGCCGCGCTCTTCGTAGAGCGGCTTCTCGTACAACTCCCGGTAGACCATTTCCGTTTCGGCGGTGGCAGGTTCCACGACGCAATTGAGGCGTTCGCCCAAGAGTTGCAGCGTCTTGACGAGAACGGCGACGTACACCGTCTTGCCGGTAGCGCGGGCACCGGCCATCGCGATGCACGTGGCCTGCGCTCCGCGCCACGTGACCGGCAGGCGGTAATGGCATGTCGGGCACACTTCGACGGCGGGTCCGCCGACCTTCTCTTCCACCACGGCCGCGTCGGGCGTCCACTGGTCGCCGCCCGTCGCCGGTCGGTCGAGCGCGACGACCTTGCCGGAGCGCACAGGTGTGCCCTGATACGCGGTGGCAACCTCGTCGACGTCCACTTCGTCGGGTGCGGTCGGCAACCATGCGGTGCGGTCGGTGGGCAGGTTCGTGAAGCAGCGGGGGCACTTCGTCATCGCCGTGTTCCTTCCGATTCGCCGGCGACCGCCAGGCCGGCGACAAGTGATTTCACCGTCGCGAAAAGCTGATCCGGGTCGTCGAGTTTCTGTCTCCGGGTGCCGGACGGACTGCCGTCGACCACGGCCGCTCCTTCACCGGACAACACCACCGGGCGACGGCGGACCCCGGGAACACCGGTCGCCGCGTGATCGGCCGGGACCGCGTCGGTCACGGTGAAGACCAGCGTGGGAGTGGTGTACCCGGAGCGGTCGACGGACGCCGACCGGAATCCGACGCCGAGGCCCGCCGAGTTCAGTACGTGCTGCACTTGTCCCGCGACCTCGCGAAGGGCGTGAGCAGGCAACGGCGTGGCCGAGCGGCCGATCATGGTGACGCGCAGTTCTTCCCGGTTGCCGATGACGGATGCGACACCGGTGAGTAGATCGACCACGTCGCGCACGCTGCCGTCGTCGATGAGGGGAAGCATCGACATCGTGGTGTCGATATCGACCTCGACGTCCACGCGCCGGTTCACCGGAAGCCGGTCGACGCCGAGCACGCCGCGCGCGGCCGATCGAGCGCGCGCGCCCAATTCGGTGAGCGGCACGTCCACTGCCGTCTTCCGGGCCGCGACCGCGAGACGCTCACCGGCGGGAGTCACCGTGGCGAGTTCGACGTGGTGCAAGCCGGATACGTCGAGTGGTGTCAGTTCTGCACGATCGGGGTCGGCGGTGCGGCTGCTGTCCACGCCGAGCGTGGCCTGCAGGACGGTGCCCTGGGGGAATGCCGTGCCCTCGGCATGGGGGCGCGCGACGATCACGATCTCCCCGCCTACATGCGGCAGCACCATGAATCCGGGGCGCGGATACAGAGCGCCGGGGGCGGGCTCACCGTCCGCGGTCATCGCACGCACCGCCACCGGCAGGTCGAGCGCAGTCACGGTCACCGCCAGCGGCTGCCGCGGCAGTTCCACCAACCCCGCACCGTCGAGTACATATCCGGGCATCAGGCCTGTCCTTCCCATATCGGCGACGCGCAACCCAGCAGTGTGGTCACCGTCGTCTCCGTTCGCGATCCCACGACATCTCGTCGTGGTCCAGCAGTCGTTCTTCGAGCCATCGCCCCACGAAGCCCGCGTAGATGTCGCAGGCATAGTCGACGTCGCGGTGACGGCGGTCGTGCAGCTCGGTGCGGATCGCGTCCATCAGCTCGCGTGCATCGCGAGGACCGCGGTATCCCGGTGCGGTCAGGACAACCGACGCGACCGCGTCCAGCAACGCTGTCCGTGCAGACGGCGGGCCGACCTCGAAGCGAGCGAGGAGGTCGCGGCGATCCAGCACCGAACGCACGTGCGGCGCGGACAGGGACGTGAAGACCGCGTTCACGATGACCCAGTAGACGTCGAGAGCACCGGAGCGGACAAGGTCGACGAGCGCGTCCACCACGTACTGCGCGTCGCGGTCCACTGCGTCGACGAGCGCGTCTTCGTGGTCGGGCGGAAGCTGCGGCACATCGCGCCCGAGAGGCGCACAGAACGCCACGAGGAAGACCGCCAGACGAGAACGCAGGTCGTCGGGCAGGTCGGCGGCGTAGTTCTGGGCATAATCCTCGAGAACCGGACGCGCGTGCAGTTCGAGCGCGTTCCCCAGCGCGGTCGCGGAAATGCCGGTCCAGTGATCGCTCATCCGGATCTGCGCCCACGACCCCGCAAGCTCGTCATGCTGAGGATCCGGAACCCACCGCCCACTGATGTCACCGATCTGAACACGCCGAAGATAATGCGCGAGCGCCTCCACATCGGTGTTCCACGGTTCGGTGACCACGGCGTCCTGAAGGAAGCGCGGGGCCGCGACGTGCGGAAAGATCTCGCACACCTGGTTCCACTGCGTCGCTGTCCACCCGGCGTGCTCGACGAGCGCGGCGACGTCGCTCCCCGGCCATCCGCCCTCGTAGAGTTCCGAGAAGGCTCGCCACAGGGCGACGGAGGCAACATCGCGACGAAGCAGATCACCTTCCCCGGTGTGGATATGAGCGGCGCCGGCTTCGGCGACGAGAATGTTCGCCGCGTCGAGGACCAGCGAGGGATCGGTGCGGATGTCCTCGAAAGTGGGGATTGCCACCGGTGTCCCGGTGAGCCAGGCGATGACCCGGTGCGAAAGCCGAGTGCCCATCGGCCGGATCGCGAAAGCCGGGTGCGTCACGACTGCGGTGTGGAGAAGTCGCACAAGTGCGGGCGACCGGACAGCGCCGACCTCCGCGACGAAATCACTGCCGGACTGTTCGTCGAACAGCACGGGTACTACGGCGAGTTCGAGGACTTCATGGGCGATGTCGAGGCCGGCGTCACCCAGCAGATCCGCGCGAACCAGCACGTCCAGAGTCGCGTACGCCTCGACGGCCGTCTCACGCCGGCGGTGGCCGGACCGTGCGCGCTGGCGCAGGTCGGCGAGCATCCGAGCCGCTTTGCCCATCAGATCCTCTGTGCGCGGACAGTATTCGAGCAGTTCGAGACGGGCGCGGTCGCCGTCGCGCAGCGAGGACGGGTCGTCGAGGACCCGATACCCGAAGACCGCGCCGGCAATCCGCCACACGGCCGGTGCGAGGGTGTCGTCCGCACGCCACCGCGCCAGCGCGTCCGCGGCCTGTTCGAGGGTGTCCCCGAGCAGTCCGTGAACGATGCCGTCGACAAGGTGGGAGAAGTCGGTGGAGTCGACCCCGTCGGGGGTGTGTTCGAGCAGCACGGAGGTCGCTTCGTCGAGGGCATCGTGCAGATCCGGATCGCTTACCACCGCCATTGCCAACGGCCACATCGCGTTCAGGGCGCGGTCTCCGACGCTCGCGGCGATCTCGTCCTGTCGAGCCAATGCATTCGCCGCGATCGCGCGGTCGATGAGTGCGGTCTGTGCGAGGAGCGACCACGGTGTGACGGGCACTGTGTCGCCGTTCGCCGTGAGGTGCGGTTCCCCGTCCAGTTCCCCCAGTTCCGGCGACTCGTCCTCACCGAAGACCACGCACCCCGGAACGTCGCCGGGGAGATCCTCGAGCGGCACGGTGACCAGATGCGCACCGCGGGCAACGGCGTCGTCGACGGAATACAACCGGTCGAACGTCGACCAGCCGAGCAACATGGCTGTGCCCGGTGACATGAAGTGCGATACGGCCCCGATCCACAACGCCGCGTCGTCCGGGGCGCGGCAGCCCAGAACGACGGGTGAGCCACCGTCGAGTGCCCGTGCGACGCCGTCGAGAAGCACGCTGAACACCCCGATCCTCCAGGTCTCGGAGTCCAGGAGGAAGTCGAGCACCGCTGTCCGGCAGGCGTGTTCGGCGGGACGCGGTGCCTCGTCCGAGAGGACGGTGGCAGCGACCTCGTCGGCGCCGTACGGCACGAGCCAGTCGCGCGACCGCCAGCGCTCGATCGGGCGGACCGAATCCGCGGCGTCACCACGGTCGAGCAGGCAATGGGCGAAGACGTTTCCGGGTCGCCCGGAGGCGTCGGCACCGGCAGGGGCGGTGTGCCAATAGAGCCCGCGACTGTTCTCCCCCGGCACGTACATCAGTCGGCGCGGGCGGTCTCGGACTTCCTCGGGTGTCGGGAAACGCGGAAACGACTGTGGTGACTCGAACCGGGTCACCACGCCGACGCGCAGCGCCTCCTGCTCCTCGGGATCGAGACCTCCCGTGGACTCCTTGACCTGCCAGCCACCACCCGAGGATTCGCCCGGCCGGTCGAACGAGGTGTAGGTGAGCTGACCGAACCGCGGCAGTTCGGATTCGTCCTGGGCCACGGTCAGGACACCTGCTCCTCGAGCAGCGATGCTTCGATGAGGTCGAGCCGGATCTGCTCGACGGGCGGGTCGAGCAACGCGATGGTGCGCGCACGCTCGGGAGGCACGTCCGCGAACACACGGACGTAGCCCTTCTTGTCGGTGACGTCGACGGTCCACGGCTGCGACCATTCACGTCGCAGCCCCTTCGGGTGGAAGCTGCGCGCTCCCGGTTTCGTGGCTCCGTCGCCACGCACTTCGAGGGGCTGACCGTCACGCGCACTCAAGGGAAGACGAGTCTCGTTGTGTACCACGACGAACGGCGGCGAACCCGGAAGGTCCATCTGGGAGGCGAGACGAACCGCCAGCGACGTTCTTCCGCCGCCGCGCCGCACCTCGGTCTTGTACTGGATGCGCAGGAGTCCGCTGTAGTCGACCGTGGTCGGGATCCCGACGATCCGCTCCCCGGCGGTGTACGCGATCGCGACGACGTGGACCGCACACCCGGCTTCGGGAAGCGGGGTCGCGAGATGCAGCCCGCCGTCCCGGTCGTACTGGGAGCGTGAGATTTCGGTGACGGGGCGTTGCTCGATCGCATGCTCGGCGGGAACCTGTGTGGCGCTGAGGTACACGGACACCGACGCCGCACCGTCCGGCCACGGGAAGGTGATGACCTGCTCCGCGCACCGCTCGATGATCCTGACATCGGTGAGTGCCGCCAGTGGCCTGGTCGCGATGACCGTGCGTCCCACCTGAACCTGGCCGTCCAGCACCGTGACCGGCGTGAAGTAGGCCCGCACCCAGCCGCGCGGCCACGACACGTTCGTCATGCGGTGCACGCCGTCGTTCCCGGCCTCGACCGGATGGACGAGCCGCGCGGATTCGGGCAGGCCACCCGAGACGGCGAGCGCACCGGCCGACAGCAATGTTCGGTCGATGCCGGCGCGCGGGGCAGCTTCCGTCCTGTACATGACCACCGCGCCGATACCCGGCGGCGTCCAGCCGAGATCGAAGTGCAGATCGTCGCTGCTGCCCGTGGTGGTGACATGCAGATCGGCGACCGGTTCGAGCACCGCAGAGACCGATACCTCGGCCTGCGCGGCCGGCGACAAACGGGTATGGCCATCCACGTCGACCTCACAGATCGCCCGGTACAGGTACCGGTGGCCGCGCTGGGCGTCGCGGTCGACGAACCCGCCGAGATTGGGCTGGTCCCCGAGGATCCGGTGGCGCGGGTCGTTCGTCACCGGGGTGCGTCCGTCGAGAGGAATGCGCAGCACCCGAACCCGGGTGACCCCGGGCCATGCCCTCCATTGACCGATCACGGCGCCGTCGTCCTCGATGACCAGGAAATCGGCCACCGGACTGAGAACGTGTGTCTCGGCGATCAGGACCGGCTGGCGCTGTGCCGCATCCCGGTGATCCGCACCGAGGTGCGCCCAGACCTGCAGGTGCCGCACGGCAGCGGCGGGTGGGGCGGTGTCCACGAGCACGGTGCCTCGGCTGACCCCCACGAGTCGTCCCGCCTCGGGCTTGTAGGCGCGGTGGGTCTCCCCCGCAACGACTCTGTAGAGCACGATGTAGCCGGGCCTTTCGGCCAGCGGCTCCCATTCCAGACGGTGTCCGCCGCCCGGTTCCGCCGTGGCGGTGATCGGCCCGATCGGGTGTTGGGACTCGCCGTGCAGGTACTCGCAGAAATCTTCCGTCTGCAGGTCGACGAGGAACTCGCTTCCGGGCAGCGGCTCGCCCGCCTCCACATCCGGGATCGGCGTGGGTTCCGGCTCCCGCGCGTCGCCGCGGACTCGATCGTCGGCTGCGCCGGTCGCAGTAGCGGCCTCCAGTACCTCGACGAGACTGGCAACGAGTGCTTTGGCGTGGCGCGGGAGCATCGGTTCGATCTCCTCGACGGTGCGCCGATTGGACCGGATGATCTGCTGCAGGTTCGTATCCTTGATCAGCCCCGGCCGCAACCGGGCTGCGTCGATCTCGCGTTGCCGCCACTGCTGCAAAGCCTGGAAGAGGTCTTCCGACACGGTGTTGACTCGCTCTCAGAAGTTGATGCCGTCGACGACGGGGGCGACGAAGGACCCGCGCGTCGTGCGATCCGATCGTGCGTCGGCCGGCTGGGCGGGGTGCAACTCGATATCGGGTACGTGCGCGATGTCGATGCGCGCGGCACTGGTGTCCGCGCGGGCGGCGAGGTCTTCCGCGGCGATGCCCTCGGAATACTGCGTGGTGACCGCGACAAGTCCACACCCGACACGCACCGTGGTGGGCACCTCGCCCACCACCGCGGTCAAGCCCTTCATCGTGGCGGTGTCGCTGAACGCAGACCTGTCGAAGAAGCTGCCCGACGTGGGGCGACCGACTCCGGCGAGGAACTCGTCGACCCCGGCCCGCCGGACGGTCCCGTCCACTCGATGCTCGACGACGGCGACGAGTTCGCGAGAGAGCTCCGAGCGGGGCCCGGTCAGTTCACCGAGGGCTCGTTCCCACAGCAGCGCCGCGCCGGTGGACCGCACCCGGCCGTCGTGGAACCGCTGCGACCATTCGTCGAGCGGCGAGTCCGAACCGGCTCCTGCCTTGACCGCGAGCAGGCTCGGGTCACGGTCGATGTCCTGGGCCGCACCGCCGAGTGCCGCACCGGCGCCGCTGACCACCGTGTCCCAGGGGTCGGTCAGCCAGCCGACGGTGAACAGGTCCTGACGCAGTTCGTCGGCGACGCGCGCCACCTGCTCCGTCTCCGGGGTACCCGACCCGATTGCGCTGTGCCACGGAAGTCCCCACTCGATGCGCCGGTGCACCGTCAGGGTGTGCTCGGCCACGCCGAGCGGTTGTGCGAGGAAGGCGCCGAGTGCGCGGCTCCAGGAAAGGTACTGGCGGTAGGCGCCTGTCAGGTCGTCGATCTCCCGCAGTGCAGCACGGAGGTTGACGCGATCGGCTTCGACGGCCGCGGTCACCGCTTCGCGCCGCGCGAGCAGATCTTCGAGTTTCTGCTGGGCGCGTTGGCAGATCCATGCGACCATGCCGGCCCAGACGAGCACACACAACGCGATCGCCGGCCCGCCGTACCACCAGGAGATCACTTGTCGCCACGCCAGCACTCCGGAGAGAACGGCCAGGAGGACGAGCACGATCGTGGTGATGCGGACGCGCCAGAACATCGTGCGCTGGTGTTCGGCGCTTTCCTCGGCCGGATCCCTCAATTCCTCGGCGTTCTCGAGCCGCTTCAGGATTGCTTGTGCCTCGGAGACGTCGGCGGCGAGGCGGTTGGTCAGGATCGTGCCGAAGCCGACCGCGAAGCTGCGACGTCCCCGTGCCATCCATGCCTTCACTGCGGAACTCGTGCGGCGCGCGTCCAGTCCGATCACGGGATCCTGCTCGAGTCCGCGAAGCTGTTCACGGAACTCGTCGAGGCCCAGGATGTCCGGGGCTTCCACCGTGTGGGCGTGCAGGGTCGCCGAGACGACGCCCGGAATGTCGTCGAAGTCGTCGGCGGGGCCGGGCACGATGTCGGAGGCGGAACGCAGCACCGCGCGATGTGCACCCACCTGGACCGGCGGCAGCCCGGCAGATCGCTCTCTGGCGTCGGCAAGGGTGAGGGCAGCACGGGCATAGTCTCGCCACAGTGCCGAAAGGTCCGGTGCTGCACGATGAACCGCACCGGTGGCACTGTCGAGTGCGGCACCGATCTGACGCGACGCGGACGCGTAGTCGGTCCACGCCACCTTTCGTCCGTCGGAGTCCACGCCGCCGACCACCACGCGGTACGCGCCGGGTGCAGCCCCGTAGAGGGCTGTCTGCGTTGCCGACGCCACGGTCGACGACACGCGGGTGATCAGCCGCGACGGCGCATTCAGGAGCACGGCGAGCAGGAATCGGCCGAACATTCTCAGCGCATCACCGAAGGTGATGACGCGCGCGGGCCGGGCTGTGGGGGTGGGGACGCGCCCACTCTGCAGCAGATGCCTGTGTTTGGCCCACAGTGCCCGAGCCATCTCGCTCGACGCGGCCGGTACGTCGTCGACGTAGACGACGGGAGTGCCGGCGTCGCGCGGAAGCGGCAACTGGCCACCGAAATCCAGGAGTTCGGCATGGAGTTGGTGTTCGGCACGCGAGGTGTCGAGACGACGGTAGAACGACCGGACCACTCGCAACGAGTTGCCCGGCAGAACCGGCTCGTCGTCGAACGGTGCGTGATCGACGTCGGCCCACAGCCCCGCGACCCCGGCGACGACGGGCGCAGCGTGGCGGCCCACGTCGATCGCGTCGGTGCTGAGCACGAGTGATTCGTGGCCCATGCCGGGTCCGCGCGAATCCTCGGGTGCGATGAGCAGGTTGTGCCAGCCTGCGAGGGCAGGCACGGCGGTACCCGATCGCTGGTCGCCCGGTCGCTGCAGCAGCAGCCGTATCCGTACCAGGCGTGCGCCGCCGGCATTGGAGGAGAGCAGTTCGGCGAACATTCGCTCTGACTTCGCGCGGACCGGCACGGATCCTGCGGCGGTGGGCACGAGCACGCACAACCGCACCAGATCGACGCGGCGGGACGCGAGCACGTCCTGCAGGGTCGCGGCGCGGTCGGTGCCGCGCACCGTTTCGACGGTCGGGATGCGAGTGCCGTCCAACGGGATCTGCGCGTCGTCGACCCACAGGAACGGCCCGACGAGGTCTGCCGCGGACAGGTCGCGCAACACGTCGCGAACGCCGTCGGCCACACCGGCCGAGGCCAGGATGACGGTCAGCACATTCATTTCGGTCTCCGCCATCTCAGAATTGCCCCATGTCCGGAATCTGGAAGGTGGGCGCCGCCGCCGCGACCTGCGGGTTCGGTACGATCGCGCGGTCGGGCTGCTCGGCGCGGAGCTTGCACTCCTCGACCAGATCGATCAATTCGCCTGTCGCCCAGTAGACGTCGGGGGCGATATCCCGGAAGAACGGGGTCTGCGACGCCTGCTCCCGCACCGTGATCGTGGAGAAGACACCGCCACCGGGCGCACCCACGTCGCCGGGCGCCAGGTAGTGCGTTCCGGTGAGATCGCGGACCCCGTTGAGCCAGGTGATGGCGTTCTTGGCCCGGGCATCGATCGAGGTACCGGCGAGACCGGTATCGGCGACCTGCGACTGCCAGCCGGTGCCGGTCTCGCCGGTACGAAGCCACTCGGTCAGCGTCGCCTTCGCCGACACCTCGAGGATGCCGCCCGCCGGCTTCTCGGCCGACGCGTCGTAGACGGCCCGCAGCGCGCGGTACGGAAGCATCGAGCTCATCACCGGCGACTCGTGCGAACGTGCCATCGCGATCAGCACCGATTCGAGTACGGCCGGCAGCCAATCGTTGTTGGCGAGGAAACGGGCCGGCGGGGTGAGCAGCGGATTCGGGAAGTCGACCCACCCCGAAGTTCCCGCGTCCCACACCCGGACGGGTTCGTTGTAGGGCTCCGGCGGCAGGCGCAGCCACCCGACGACGAGTCCGAGGAACCAGCCGGCCGTCATGGCACGACGCTCACTCTCGTGCATCGGCAACGAGGCGGCGAGCGGACGCGCACGACGCCACTGCCAGAACGATTCCTGCTGCGCGGGAGTCGAATCGGCCCACTGCTTCGACGCGGGACCGAGCACCGAGTCGTAGGCGAGCGGCGAGTAGTTCGGATACGAGCCGAAGATATCGATGCGGGTGAGCTTGTCCTCTTCGGTCAGCAACCGCCCGAACTCGGCGTCGGTTTCCTGATCGATCATGGTGTTCTTCCGCAGAACCTGCGACAGCGCATCCGCGACCGGAAGGTTCAGGAACGGCACCGACGTGAACTTGTAGCGGTACTCGACCTGCTGGCCCGGATGCAAAGCCTCGAGTGCCTGCTGATTGACACTGGCGAGTGGGCGGGCGAGTGACAGTGCCTCGGTGAACTTTGACTGCAGGCGCGCGCGGCGCTCGTCGAGGGCGTACTCGGGCACCGAGGCGTCCTCGATGTATTCCCGCAGCGACACGCGGCAGAACCGGTCGAAGGACTCACCGGTACGCGCGACGAACTGCCGTGAACGCCCGAGCAGTTCGACGGGACGCACATGCACGTCGTACCGGGCGGCGGACGGCACGAGCGCTTCGCGGCTCCCTGGATCGAACGGGAAGGCCCGTGAACGCCACGCCGACGTCCGTTCGAGGACGGGGTGCTCCTCCCCGGGAGACTTGCTGCCGTCGACGGTCGACCAGAGACCGGTCACGACGCTGCCCACCGCCTGCTGCACCGCGGTCTCGAACGGCGGGGGTCCCGCGGCGTCGGACATCACGGCCAGCGGCAGATCGGCACGGTACTGCACCATGAAATCCGCGGACGGCGTGAGCATCACCTCGTTGTTGGCCTCCGCGAACCGCTTCGGCACCCGGTCACTCTTGTCGGCGGGCCACGCGCCGTACTGATCGGTTGCCAGCCGGGCCAGCCCGACGTCGTTCGCAGGTTTGCTGCGGGCCTTGCGCAGCGATGTCTGCGATTCGTTGAGCCCGTCGAGCAGCGGCTTGAGGACCTCCGGCACGAGCGCGGTGGCGACCTCGGCCACCTTCGAGGACAGCGATGCGTACAAGTGGCGGTAGACGTTCTGACTGCAACTCGCCAGCACCCGTTCGAGGATGTCTGCGTCGCTCTCGATGGTGCCTCTGAGTGCCGTGAGCATCTGCGCGGTGTCGGAGGACTGCGCGGTGATGTCGGCGGGGGTCTGCTTGGCCAGTTCCTCGGCGCCGATGCGCACCTGATCCTTGACGAGGACGGACAGCCTGTTCACGATCGCTGTCGCGTACGGGAGCCCCAGGTCGGCGATCGCCTTCACCACCACGGCCTCGATGGTGTCGGCGAGGGTGCGGTGCCACTGGAAGGCGTGTCCGAGTGCGTGCTGCTCGGCCGATGCCGTGAGCGCCTGTCGCCTCCGGGCGAGAGCTTGCTGGATTCCCGGCACCCACTGGTTCGCGGTCAGCCCGCTGCCGGACGGGAGGTAGGGCCGCAGTTCGGTGTCCACGATCTGACGGGCCATCCGGTCACCCTCGGTGGACGACAGCACCACCTGGGTCAGCCACGGCCCGACGCCGACCTGCGCACCGCGCGGATCCGCCTGCAGCACAGGAAGTCCCATTGAGGTGAGCAGCGACTGCCACTGGCTGTCGAGGATCGAGTTGACCTGATCCTCGTCGGATGCCACGTTGGCGTGACTGCGGTGCCCGTCGAGCAGACGGTCCACCGCGCTGCGAGCGAGGCGCTGCGCCGAGTACTCGGCATACCGGTCGCGCCCCATACTCAGGCTCGAGAAGCCGTAGGTGCCCCAGGGCAGGTTGTCCCATTGGCCGCCCCAGCCGATGTTGTCGCGCTGGCCGGACAGACCCGCACCGTTGGTGAGGTCGTACTGCACGAACTGGCGCGTCGCGGCACCGGACATCATCATGCCGGCGAGGCCGCGGGCGAGGCCGCGATAGATCGCCTTCTGCGAGCCGTCGCCGAACGGTGCGCCCTCGACACCGACGCGTCGCCCCACCGGGAAGACGCGCGCGAACGGCACCTTCTCGCCCGCGCCCTGCTGCTGTCCGAGAGCGCGGAGGATCTCGACGTCGTGCTCGCGGGCGGAACCCAGCTGGCTCGCGACGATCTCGCCGAGCATCGCGAGGGCGTTGGCGCGCACGCCGGTGGTGGCGCTGCGCCCGAGCCCGTCGAAGATGTCGGGTGCGACCATGAACACGCCCATCAGGCGGGGGTCGAGCTTGGGGATGAGGGTGAGCAAACGGCATACGTCCAATGCCATGGACGCGCCGGCGCCGCCCGCCATCGAGGACACCACGAGGACGATCGGCGACTCCTCCTGCTCGAACCCGCCGCCGCCCGGGATGTCGAGCGCGGACATCTCCGTGGCGGTCTGCACGGTGAACAGCTGGTCCCACGCGTTCTGCAGCGTGTCGCGGATGCCGCCCGCCTTGCTCAGCGTGATCATGCGGCCGAGCGCGCGGTACTGGCCGGCGCCGGAGCCGATGGGCACGGTGACCGACGACGGGTCGCGCGGCGCCCAGGTGGCGATCTCGTCGAGACTGCCCTTGGCCGCAAGCTGGTTGGTCAGTGCGTTGTCGAGCACCGCGTACGAATCGCCCTGCGGTCCGCTACCGAAATAGCGGCCGCCCTGGTCCCGCACATTGCCGAGACCGTCGGGCCCGGTCTCCGGTGCCGTCGGCACATCGACACTGACGAACTGCCAGCCACCGGGGATCTTGTCGATGCCCGCCGACGCGAGGTCGGACCGCAGCTGATCCATCATGTACGCGAGCGTGACAGCGCCGGATCCGCCGCAGCCCACTACGAGAAACCGCCTCATGCCGGTCCTTCCACATCGAGAGATATTTTGAAGACGAGTCGACCGTCAGGAGCCGGGGGGCCGGAACGGGTCGAACGATTGACCGGGTGCCGGTGCAGCCGGGCCCGGATTGAGGTCCGGCACCCCGCCGAAGCCGGTGTTGCCGCCGGATGCCGTGTTGCCGCCGAACGGGGCCGGCGCACCGAAGGTCGGTGCGGGGGACGAGTTCGGCATCCCGAACGGATCGAACGCAGCGGCCCGCTGAGCGGGTACCGGTACCGGTGTTCCGGTCGGCGACGATGTGCCGTGGTCCGCGTTGTCGCTACGTCGGCGCAGTTCGGCAATCGCTCCCGCCGCGCGACGTCCCGCGTCGTCGACGAGTCGCTTGATCCGTTCCTGCGATGCACCGCCACCGACGAGCAACAGCAGTTGCGCCTGGTCCGCCGGACCCTCGGGGTCGTGCAGCAGCACCCAGTGGTTGTGCACGGCCAGCGGGAGGCGGGCGTCACCGCTGCGCCGGTCGGTGGCAGGTGTCGCGTCGGACGCGCCCAGCAGGCCGGGCGCGCGGACCAGCACGTAGCCGCTGCCGACCGGAGACCCTCCGGTACGGGCCTCGAGTTCGGCACCGTCGACGCTCAGTCGCCGGGCAGGCTTGTCCAGCCCGCGGACGATCTCGGTGAGGTCGTTGTCGTGCAGGACGAAAGGCTGCCCGTCGCGCAGGAGTCCGCGGTCGGACACGGTGACCGCGGACTCCTGCGCGACGGGCATCTCCGCGGGGATGCGCGTCGTCTGCCACTTGCGCAGGTACAGCAGGGCGCACGGGATGGCGATCCCGAGCAGGAAGACGAGCAGGAACACCGACCAGAAACGGCCGCTGTCGAGCGGCTTGAGCAACTCGGCCGTGAACGGCACGTCGACGGGCATCGCGCGGTCGGGTTCTCCGGCAGGCGACATCATCAGGCGGACGGACCCGTTGAGTGCACCGTTGCCCGCTTCGGGGACGGTCAGTTCGAGGGGCAATGCTGCCGACGCGCCTTCCTCGACCGTCAGGCAGCTGTCCGCCGTTCCGGCGCCACCGGTTGTCAGCGCGATGTCGCCGACGCCGTCGGGTGCCGCATCGATGCGGACGGAGCCGGCCGGATCGACCCACACACAACCGGGTCCACCGATCGAGATCTCTCCGGGGAATGTGCCCGCGCCCTCGATGGTTCCGAGGTCGATCCGGTTCGGCAGAGTCGGATAACCGATGGGCGGGGCGACAGTGATCGGGACGTCGACGTACTGCGGCGCCAGATCGGTTCCCGGAGCGATGGTTCCACCCCAGCTGTTGGTGGCGTCCGCCGTGGTCACCTCGAGGACGAGACGCAGTGTCGCTTCACCGGGAGCGACGGTCGTGAAGTCGAGCTCGACGGGAGCTGCGATAGCGCTTTTCGGAATACCGCTCGCGAGCTCGTGGTCGACCAGCGCCGAATCGGTCAGCGATACCGACAGGTATGCCGATCCCAGCAGGTCGGACGGATCGATTTCCACGCGGTCCGAGTCGACAATCCCCAGTTGCACCGCGGAGGTGACCTCGCCCGAGTGGATGGCGGTGACGTCCTGTCCGAGCCACGCCGGGAACAGATTTCCGGAGATGTGGATGTTCGACTTCGAGCGCGCCGCGGGATCGGACCCGTCCTCGTCGACGAAGACCAGCGCCCACATACCCTGCCAGTCATCGGAATCAGCATCGGGTTTGTTCATGGTGAACGACACCGACCGGTCCGAGAGCCAGCGGTGGTCGACCGAGACGTCACCGATCCCGGAAGTCACCGCGGTGGTGCTGAACGGCATCGGAAGCTCGGTACCGCTGGGCGATACGAGGGTGGGAACGAGACCTTCGGCGTCCGCGAAACCGAGGACCGTGACGGCCCCGATCGAATCGTCCAGAACGAAACGGTGCTGTCCCGCCTCGCACACCTCGAGCGCACAGACGCCGGCCTCCGTTTCCAGAGGCGCCTGTCCGGGACTGCTGAAGGCGTCGAACGCGAACAGCAGGTCGTCGATGTTCTGCGCCAGGTAGAAGTCACCGGGCGTAGGCACGGTCCGTGCGCCACATGCCTGTCCGGCGGCGGGCTCACCCGTGGCGATGGACCGCATCAGGTCGAAGTCCGCAGCCTCTGCGGTACCGGACGCGAGGCCCACCGCAAAGGTCGCGATCCCGGACGAACGCAGCTGGTCGGCAACACCAGCGGGACGGCAGATCGACTCGCGTGCCGCAGCGACGACCTGCTGCACACTTTCGTCGGTGGTGAGAGGGACTCCCGGTGCGTACGGCTTCTCTCCGTCGCGGGCCGTGAAGTCCAGCTTGCCGTCGGAGAACCAGGCAATGGCCTGGCACGACGCGGGTCCGCCGGACGCATGCTCGGAGAGCGTGCTTCGGGCTCCGTCGAGTGCGGTCCAGTAGTCGGTGTCGAGACCTGCGGTGCGAGACCGGAACTCGCCGACCTCGCTCTGCAGGGTGGAAAGGGTGGTGCCGTCGAGCCTGGTCCACGGCGCGTGCACGGTGAAATCTGCGGAGAACCCCGCCACGGCGACATCGAGCGCGACGCCTGCGGAGTCCCCGAACGACTGGAGTTGTTCGAGCAGGTAGTTGGCAGCGGACACGCGGGCCGCGTCGGGATCGGACTGCTGGAGACTGCCGGACTCGTCGATCATCAACAGCAGGTCGCCCTCGCGCTGCGAGGCGAGGCAACCCCCGAAATCGGCGATCGCGGTCTCACGGGGCTGCGCAGATGCCGCCGGAGTCAAGACGAGGCATCCGAGCAGTACGGCGACGAGTATCGCAAGTTTCTTCACAGCCGGCCCGCCCATTCCGCGATCTGCCATGCACCGAGCACGATGCCTACGGCCGCCAATGCCACCGAGAGCCAATAGGTTCCTTGCAGGAAGGCCGACGCATCATAGGTCGGGAGTGTGCGCTCCTTGGTATCCGCGACCATGTGCTGTGCGAGCAGCAGTGCCGCGACGGGACCTGCCATCGACCATCCGAGGAAAGCCCACGCGACCGGCCCGAGGGCAACGGCGAGCAGGGTCGCGCCGATGCCGACGAGCACGACGACGAACGCTCCGAGAACCCATCCCAGCGGCGTCCTGCCCTGCTCCAGACCCGAAGGGCGTGCGGGCTGCTGCAGCGTCGCGAAGGAATCCCCTGTGGGGACGCCTTGCGTGGCGAACCCGGAGAACGGGTCGTTCGGGATGCCGAATCCCCCGCCTGCGGGTGGTCCGGCGGACCACGGTGAATCGGACGGCGGGGTGTCGGTGCCGTCCCGCGAGCTCGAATACTCGCTGAAATCGAACGGATCGGACGATGAATGCACGGGCGACTTTCAGGATCAGGCGCTACCGCGCACTCAACGATGAAGATCATCTTCGATGATGTCGAACGGTCAATCGGGGGAAGGAGCGACCGCGTTACAGGGGTCTCGCAAATTGGCGAGCAGAGAGTGTCCACCACGCCGTTCCGGCTACGACGCGCGTGTCAGCAGGGGTTCGGTTCACCGATCTTCACGACCGAGAGAACCGCATCCCCTTCACCGATCGGAACTCCGACGCCCGGCGTCTGGCCGACCACGATCCAATTCGCGTCGAGCACCTGTTTGCGCCCCTTGCCGGTGGCATCGACGCTGCGTGAATAGAAGACGCCGAGGTCCTGAATGAGATTCTGCGCCGACTGCAGATCCATGCATACGACCGGGGGCATCGGAACCGATGTCACCTCGGGCGCCGCGGCGGGCACAGCCGCGGCCGGGGCGGGCTCGGCTTCGACGGGCGGGAGCGTCTGCTTCGGAGTGCTCGAAGTCGTTGCAGGCAAGGGCTTCACAGTCGTGGTCTCCGGGATGGTGCTGGTCGTCGTCGTCGACGCGACCGCGCCGGAGGAGGGCAGCATCTCCGCAGCCGAGTCCGATTCGGCTCCACACGCCGACACGCTCCCCACCAGAATTACCGCCATTACTGCACCGAAAAGAAGACGGTTCATTCTGCAGACTCCAAAGTCGTGGGAAGCGATACGACTACGTATCGGACCGGACGCCCCTTTGTTACACATCTTGTAGCGAGACCGTTTTCACATCCGAATACGACGTCGGCTATCTCACGGCCGGGATATCTTCCGGCCGGCAAACGTATTTCCCCGAAGGCTGCCCGCAGAACACCCGCGCGCGGATATCACACCCCGCCCAGCCGTTTCAGCAACTCCTCTCCACCGACCGTCCGTATGAATGTCGGGTCCCCGCACACGATCAACTGGTCGCGGGCCCGGGACAGCCCCACATACAATCGTTCCCGCGATCGCTCCTGCGGCCGCGATTCGTTCACGGCAAGCACGACGGCCCGACGCTCGAGTCCTTTGAATCCCAGGACGTGACCGTAGAACACCTGGTCGCTGTCCCAGAAACTCTCCCAGTACGCTTCAGGCCCGGCTTGCTGCCTCTCGACCTGCTCCGGATGTCGACTCCCGGTCGCGAGGAGCGCGACATCCTCGGGCCGCCAACCGCTTTCGAGCAACGTCTCGATGGAATCGTCGGCGCGATCGAGCGCATCTTCCGGTGCGCACGGAACGAGGGTGACGTCGGGTCCGTCGCCGCCGAGCAATCGCATCCGTTGCCCGACGAGCGGTGTGAAACACCCGGCGATCTGCTTGGTGTTGCGGAGGTTCTGATCGAGCACCAACGGCACCAGCGCAACCGGGGGAACACCTTCCCGATCGAAGACCCGCTGCCCTTCGTCGCTGAACACGTAGATCTCGCCGGCATCCTCATCTCTCAATACAGCGAGAACCGGCCGCCACCAATCGTCGGCGAAGTCCTGCGCTTCGTCGACAACCACGGCGTCGAACCGCTGCCCGTTCGAAAGTTCGGCTGCGAGTTCCGCCATCCGCGCCGGGAGCACATGCTCCCAGAACGCCACGGTTTCTTCCGTGCGCACGCTCTCCGGCGGACCTTCCGGGGCACCCCAGCGTCGGCCGAGTTTGTGAAATTCACCGACATAGGCGGGACGCTGTTTCCGTGGCAGTGCCCTGGTGACGCGTTCGAGGTAGGACGCGAGCCCGTGGGAATAGCAGACCAGCGCGACACGCTTGCCCTCCTTGGTGAGCCTGCGAGCCTTTTCGATCGCGAGGAAGGTCTTGCCACTTCCCGCTCCTCCGCGGATCTCGACGCGGGGAAGCAGACGCGCCGCATCGAGTACCGCGGCTTGCTGCTGGGTGAGCAGGTTGCCGGCGTCCTCGTTCTCGAGCGCGCGCGAGACCACGTCGCGCTGAGGCAATCCACGCCCCGACAGCACATCTGCGAGTTCGAGGATCGAATCCGCGTCGATCCCGGTTCTCGCGACGTGCTGATCGATGAGCACCTTCATGAGCTTGCCGACGATTCCGCTCAGATCGTCGCGGTCGACCACCTTCCAGCGGGGACATTCCGGCAAGGCGAAGCCTGCGGGAAACGAACTGTTGGGGAACACGACCACGTGATCCCAGCGCACGTAGCCGACGGGACGACGGGGATCGTCGTCGACGTACCGGCGCAACGCGTACATTGCGCCCCGCACCTGTCCCACCGGATCGATGACGGCGGGTCCGCCCGGGCGACGCTGATACCACGCGCCGTTCTCGTACCAGACTCCCCCGCCCTTGACCTCGAGGCAGATCACACCGTAGCCCTCGAGCGCAACGACGAAATCTATTTCGTGGTCCTTGTCGTGGTCGGTGACGCGCTGGTTCGCGACCACGAGGTCGTTCGGCCCGAGCTGGTCGATCAGCGCCCGCCACACCACTTCCTCGGAGACATGCGCGAACCTCGGCTCCTGGGGAATACGAATGCTCATCGCAGATCTCGCGACGGCAGTACCCGTGACCGTTCAGGCATCGACGTCGACCCCGTACCGCACCGCAAGGGCCGCAAGGCCGTCGTCGTAGCCCTGCCCCACCGCCCGCAGACGCCACTTGCCTGCCCGGCGGTAGATCTCGGTGAGCACCATCGTGCGTTCGGTGGTCCCGGCGTCGAGAACGAAGGTCGCGGCAGTGCCGTCGTCGCTGTCGACGCTGACGGAGACGGCGCCGAGGTCACCGAAGGTACGGTCGCCGTCGATAGCCGCCGCGATGGCGATGCGCTCGCACTCGGCGGGCAGCGACGCGAGGTCGACGCGGACGCACTGCTCACTGCTGCCGTCGATGGTCAGTTCCACCACCCCGTTGTCGAACACGGGGTTGTTGTAGAAGACGAAATCGTCATCGGTGTCGACTTTTTCGTCCGAACCGAGCAGGAATGCGACGATGTCGATGTCGAACTCGTCGTCGACAGCTTCGGCTTTCCACGCGATGTTCACCGACCAGGACGTGATCTTCGCGGGCAGGTCGGTCACCTCGCCGAGCGACAGCACCGGCGCCGTCATTCGGGCTTCGGTCCGCATGTGCGGTGGGATCACACCCTTCTCCACCGCGGCGTTGACGTCGTCGGGGGTGAGGACGGGCAGCGCGCGTTGCAGCACCCGGGGCATCCGCTTGTCGCTTTCGCCGCCGCCGAGGACCAGCGCGTCGGTGACCGCGGCCGTGAAGTTGAGGGCGGGCCTGGCACCGAGTTGCGCGATGCGTGACCGCATCATCACCGCTTCGAGATGGGTTCCGCCCAGCAACAGTACTTTTCGGCCCGACCACAACTTGGGCTTGTGGCCCTGCAGCGCCCAGCCCTGTGCCGGCGCCGTGCCGTCGGGGGCGGGGGCGGTGACGACCTGCGGAGTCTCCACCGGGATCTGTGCCTGCGGCACGACATCGATGACGGTGGCGACCTTGGGCTCGCCGGGAGCGACCCGGGTGAGAAGGTCGTCGAGGTGTCGCTCGCTGATGACGGGAATGCTTTCGGCCATCGCCTTGCGCACCTTGGCGGTCTGCACGACGGGGTCGTTGCACACCAGCACACTGGTCTGCCGGCTCGCCTGGTTGAGGACGTCGAGCCCTGCTTCGGTGAGGCGCTCGGCGAGTGCCGTCCGCGGCGTGGCGGTCGACCCGCTGATCACGACCTTCATACCCTGCACGAGACCGGTGTCCGTGAGCTTGCCCGGGTTCTTCCACCGGCAGGGAACCCGGGTCACCGATGCCGGGTACACCGACTTGCTGCTCCGACAGTTCACGACGGGCAGCGGAAGTTGCAGTGTCTGTGCCATTCCGGCGCTGCGCAGGAAGATTTCGGTCAGCACACGAGCGTCGTCGTACGCGTCGTGTGCCTGGAGTTGCTGAATCTGCCAGTGCTCCGCGAGCGTCGCGAGCCGGTAGTTGGGAAGGTCCAGGTCGAGGCGGCGCGACAACGCGAGCGTGCACAACCGCTGCTGCACCGGAAGTGTCCTTCCCGCCCGCCGGAACTCGGCGTCGAGAAAGCCGTAGTCGAACGACGCGTTGTGGGCGACGACGGTGCCGCCGTCGAGAATGTCTGCCAGTTCCGAGGCGATGTCTTCGAAGCGCGGCGCTCCCGCGAGCCGCTCGCGGGTGAGGTTGTGGATGTGCACCGGCCCGGGGTCGCAACCGGGGTCGACGAGCGACGAGAACTCCCGCTCGACCGAACCGTCCTCGCGCAACGCGAGCGCGGCGACGCTGAGCACGCGGTGGGCGTTTGCACGCACACCCGAGGTCTCGACATCGACCACCACCCAGCGATGCCCTCGGGGCAGCGTGACGGTTCCACTTGCCGGCGCACGAAGATCGATCACGTCTACCCCTCCGGATGTCCTCCCGGCCGAGCTGAAACTCGGTCCGATCGGACATTCTTACCGGAGGATCAGGCGCCTGAAAACTCGCCCCCGCACTTCTGCCGGCGCTGTAACGCCGTCGCTCATCCCGTCGATATGTGTGGTTCCACCGACCACCACTCAGGTCGAAGAATGGGCCGTGAGCAGCACTTTCAGCGCACCCGTCTCCCCTGCCCGGCCGAATACGTCATATGCCTCTTCGAAGTCGTCGAGGTTGAACCTGTGGGTGATCATGGGCGACGTGTCGAGCCGTCCACTCTCCACGAGCCCGATGAGCGTCGGAGTGGAATACGTGTCGACGAGGCCCGTCGTGATGGTCAGATCCTTGATCCAGATGTCTTCGAGATGCAGTGTCGCGGGAGAACCGTGGACGCCGAGGTTCGCGACGTGTCCGCCCGGCCGGACAAGCGCCACCGCCTGCTCGAACGTCTGCGGCACGCCGACCGCTTCCATCGTGACGTCGGCTCCGAGCCCACCGGTGAGGTCCCGCACGATCGCCGCAACATCGTCGCGTCCACCGTTCAGAGCGATGTCCGCCCCGAAGGATCTCGCGGCTTCCAGGCGACTGTCGGCGAGGTCGACGGCCACGATATGGCTGGGACTGAACAACTTGGTGCCCAGGATCGCGGCGAGACCGATCGGCCCGGCGCCGATGATGACCACCACGTCGGCCGGACGCACACACCCGTTGAGTACTCCCACCTCGTACGACGTGGGCAGGATGTCGGCGAGCATGAGCATCTGCTCGTCACTGACCCCCTCGGGGATCTTGTAGGTCGAGTTGTCCGCGAACGGAACTCGCACCAGTTCGGCCTGGGTTCCGTCGATCAGATGTCCGAGAATCCAGCCGCCTCCGTTGAGACATTGGCCGTACCGCGCCTCGCGGCAGTATCGGCATCGGCCGCAGGCGGAGACGCACGAGACCAGTACGCGGTCACCGGCCATGAGATTGCGAACGCCGGAGCCGACTTCGACGACAGTGCCCACGGCTTCGTGACCGAGAATTCGTCCGTCCGTCACCGCCGGAACGTCACCACCGAGAATGTGCAGATCGGTGCCGCAGATCGTCACCGCGTCGACGCGCACGATCGCGTCGGTCGGTTCGGTGATCGTGGGGTCGGGCACGTCTTCCCACGCGCGTTGTCCCGGACCATGAAATACCAGTGCTTTCATCCTCGGCCTCCCGCCGATCGATGGCGATTCACTCTCCAGAATGACACCGGCCGGGACGTCTCCGGGGCATATCCGGGCTTTCGGACGCCGCGACCGCACGCATGCCGATCACGCCGAATCCGGTCCGGAGCAACCGATATGCCGCTTCCGTCCGCATCGAGACGCAGCGACCCGGTGCGGACGAGATCAGTCCTCATCGCCGCGCGGAACTGTGCCGGGACGCGCCTTCCGGAAACCGTCGCTGTCGATCGGAATTCCATGGCCTCTTCTCCCGAGAATTACCCCCTCATTCTGCTAGTTTTCGTCGCACGGCATCGAATTCCGTCCCCTCGACGTGGCTCCGGCGCAAAAGTCGAAACGGAATGGACGAACTACAGCCCGCCGGCAGAACGTCCTACGACGAAAGCGACCCGCCCGTGACGACGACGACCGACACCACTCCGGCCCCCGCGCCTCATGAACGCGTCTCCCTTCCCATGCGAATGCGGCATGGAATCATGAAGTGGCTCAGTCGGTTCAGCTTCCTCGGGCTGGTGGTGGCGTTGCTATTCTATTGCTGGTCGCTCACGCCCTCGCTACTTCCGCGTGCGTGGTATCTGCAGGGGGTCGCCACCGGAATCAGCATCGTGACGGGCTACGGGATCGGCGTCCTGGTGGCATGGGGGATACGCAAATGCGGATTCGACGTCCGAGTGCCACCGAAAGCCGCAAAGGTCCTCTGGATACTGCTCGCGTTGGTCGCGATCGTGGTGGTGCCGACGTTCCTCGCGCTCGGGTCGCGCTGGCAGAACATCAGCCGCGAACTCGTGGGCATCGAGAGCGGAAGCAACTGGGACTATCCCGGCGTGCTGGCCGTAGCCCTGTTCCTCTCGCTGATCCTCCTTCTCATAGGGCGAGGTCTGCGTCGTGTCGCGCAGTTCATCACTCGGCAGGTCGTGCGGATTCTGCCGGTGCCCGTCGCGCGGGCAGTGAGTGTCGTGGTGGTGGGAGCCGTCGTATTTCTTGCGCTCGAGGGCCTGCTCGCGGCCGGGATCACGCGTATCGCCGACGGGTCGGCGAAGGTGGTCGACGAGGGCACCGCAGCCGGTGTCGTGCAACCGCAGTCGCCCGACCGGTCCGGATCCGACGCGTCGGAACAACCGTGGGACTCGCTCGGACGCGAAGGCCGGACGTTCGTCGCCGGCGGACCGACACCGGAGGAGATCGGTGCGGTCACCGGTAGGCCGGCCATGATGCCGATCCGGGTCTACGCGGGTTACCGCTCGATCGAGAACGCCGGAGGACAGTCCGAACCCGAAGAGATGGACACCCTGGCTTCACGTGTGGTGGCGGAACTCGACCGCACGAACGCATTCGATCGGGAGTATCTGGCCGTCGCCACCACGACGGGACGTGGATGGGTCAACGAAGACGTCGCGTCCAGCCTCGAATACCTCGCGGACGGGAACTCGGCGATCGCCGCGATGCAGTACTCCTTTCTGGCGAGTCCGCTGGCGTTCCTCGCCGACCGGGTTTCCCCACGCAACGCCGGACGCGCACTGTTCGAAGCCGTGTACGACCGCTGGAGCGACCTGGACCCGAACACACGGCCGAAGCTTCTGGTCTTCGGTGAATCCCTGGGGTCGTACGGCGGCCAGTCGGCGTTCTCCGGGGCACAGGACATGATCACCCGCACCGACGGCGCCCTGTGGGTGGGCACCCCCAATTTCACCGAGCAGTGGCGCAGGATCACCGACTCGCGCGATCCGGGCAGTCGCGAGATCCTGCCCGTCGTCTACGGCGGTCAGAATGTGCGCTTTGCCGCCACACCTGCAGATCTCACCGACCTCCCCGGACTGCGCCAATGGGAGATCCCCCGCATCGTGTACTGGCAGCACCCGAGCGACCCGATCGTCTGGTGGTCCGCCGACCTGATCCTGAACCGCCCCGATTGGCTCCGGGAAGAGCGCGGCGCCGATGTCGACAAGAGCATGTCGTGGATCCCGTTCGTGACGTTCTGGCAGGTGACCCTGGACATGGTGTTCGCCGCTGACGTACCCAGTGGCCACGGCCATGACTACGGCACCGAAGCAGCGTATTTCTGGGCGGACATCCTGGGAATCGAGGACCAGGCATTCACTCAGCGCGTCTTCGATGCCCTCTCCACGGGAACAGGCTGAGGGCACGGACTCCGCCGAAGTTCGTTCCGCTCCGCCGAACCGGGTGTGCTAGCGTCTGGCGCCAACTGCGGATCCGGGGGGCTCATGAGCAGGCGGGGTTTGGCGACGTGTTCTCTCGTGGCCGCAATAGCTGTCACGACAGGATGCGGGTCTCCACCACCCCCCGACGAACTTGCTCGAGCCGAGACGGTTGTCGAGACGTCGGAAGTGCGCACACCGCGCGTCGTCGACGACTCCGGACGTCCTCCCGTCACCTTCGATCCCTGCCTCGACCTCCCCGACGATGTGATGACGGAGGCCGGCTACAACGCGGCGCACAAAGAGTTTTCGGATATGCCGATGGGGTCGTACACGTTCCTGGGCTGCACTTATCGGGATCCCACTGTCGTTCCCGGAGTTCGCCGCGGATACAGCCTTCTCGTGCTGGCAGGCAACGTCACACTCGAAGAAGAACTACAAAAGAACGGTCACGTTGCTACCGAGACCATGATCAACGACCGCCCCGCCCTCCTCGAGATCGATCCCGCCACTGGCGGGACCTGCAGGTTCGTTCTCCGAACGGCTTTCGGCATGGTTATCTTCAGCAGGATTTACCACAAGGACCACCCTGGCCCCGTGCCGCAACGCGAATGGTGCGAGGGACTGGAAGCGCTCGTAACGGCGCTCGAACCATCTATCACGAGCTGAGCCGAAACCGCTTGGGAGGAAACCTGTGTCAGCCTTCGTTCGACTCGAACCCCATGTGATCGACGAACTAGTCACCATCTGTAACACCATGCTTGCCGAGCTGCACAAGGTCGGGGAAGCAACTGAGAGGCTTTCCGCAACGCACGGTTTCGGCGACCTCGAATCCGCCCGGCAACTCGCCGCCGGTTACAGCCGCAAAGGCGCGGGCACACCCGAATCGGCCTACGAACGGATCGAGCAATTCATCGACACACTGACCCAGCTCCGCGACGCGTTCGCGTCGGGAGGCGAGGACTTCCTCGACACGCAATTCGACTGGGCACGCGCACTCGACACCGCGGACAGGGACGTGTAGATCCTGATCTGCGCGTCGAACGGAGATCCGCTCACGATATTCGCCGCGCAAATCTCCATTCGGCGCGCATTTCCTCTTTCGGATGGTCAATGGGGAGCGGCGTCCACCAGGTCGTGGGCGACGCCGTAGTCCACGCGCATACGGTCCATCGCTGCGTCCCGAACCTTGTACGCCCGCGAGGTGGTCCGAGCCTTGTCCGGGTAGCGCCGCTCCTGGATCCGGTTGACGAGGGCGAGCGCTGGGCCGGCCCGGCGCACCACGTGCTTGAGCGGGCTGTCCGGGATCCCCAGCGCATCGGCCTCCGCGTCACCTACGAAGACACGCTGCAGGCTGTGCATCAGCGTGCGAGCGAGAGATGTTCGCACACGGTCGTTTCCGGGCAGGAGGTTCGCGAGTTCCGGGACGAGATAGTCGTCGGTGAGTGCGGCCACGAAATCTCGGTCGTCCTGGCTCGGTCCCGGAGAAGTCAACCGATACAACTCCTCGACGAGCACGTGATCGGCTTCTTTACACAGGTTGAGTTCGTCGCTCATGCCGATCACATGCCCGACGTAGCGCCACAGGTGGTAGATGTCGTCGAGTTCCGTGCGGGTGAAACGCACGCCGAGCGTCTGCATCGCTTCGACACAGATGTGCCCGAATTCGGCGATGGTGAACGCCATATAGGGCTGAGGGATCGGCACACCCCATGCGTCCTCGTCCCACAGTCCGCTCGCGACGATGCCCCGGCGCACGTGTGCGTGGATGATGCGCACCCGGACGGTGAATGCGAAACCTTCTCCGTTGCGGCGCATTCCGTCTCGCGCGATCACATGCCGCAGCCACTCCCCCACCTCGACGGAGCGCACCGCCGGCTGGCTCACGTAGCGACCGGTCAGCGCGAGAGGCTTCCCGGCGATCTCACTGGCGGCACCCCGAAGCAGCGACGCCGCCCCGAGCACCATGCCCATCACGGGGGTGTGGCGGATGAGGGCATCGGCAGCGTGGTCCAGGCGGTCGTGGTCGAGCCACTCGGGTTCGTCGTCGAGGCGTGTGAACAGCGCTCGTAGCGACTCGGGAGCGTTCGGGACAGCGTGGATACCGTCTGCCAACGCCCTGCGTACTTCGGCTGTGGCCGAGGAGGAACCGAAATCGTCGGCGACGACCGCGTCGACCAGTGGGTCGGCCTGCCACATCCCGTCCAGCCACCTGCTTCCGAGGTCGCCGTAGCGACGCACGGCGAGATCTGCGTTGACAAGTTCGCGCGGAATGCGTCGATTCATACATTCCATGCAAACACGAGAAATCCTCACTTACTATTCATTTCTTGTGACCAGCACACCGAACGGCAATTCGGCCGGTAGAGGGGTACGAACATCCCCGACTCAGCGCCGTGCCAGAGAGATGCGTACGCACCTTCTCACGTCCACGCACGAGCTTCTCGGTAGCCGGCCCGGGGCACGCGTGAGTACGACGGCTCTCGCCGAACACGCCCACGTGAGCATCGGCACCGTCTACCGCTACTTCCCGGACATGGACGCCATCATCGACGAACTGAGGATGACGGCCGTCCACAACATCACCACGGCGCTGTCGACGGCAATCGCCCGCGCGATGGACCAGGCGTCTCTCGACGCTATGGTCACGGTCGTGGAGGGGCTCACCTCGGCATTCGAGAAGCACGCCCCGGTCCTGCGAGTGTCCTACACCTCGAACGAGGCCGAGTTCGGCTTCGCCTGGGCCGACATCGAGGCCCCCCTCCGCCCCTTGGCGCGCATCATTCCCACACGCCTGCGCCCCGATCTCGACGACGACGCACTCGACGACCTGGTCTTCATCGTCATGGGTGCCACCGCGAGTCTGTGCTCCCGGATCGCCCTGCTCCGGCCCCCGGATGCCGACCGGACGAAGCTGATCTCGGTAGCGGCGAAGATGCTCCTGGCGGCAGTCGAAGGTGCGTGACCGATCAGCCGCGCACATCCTCGAGTAGGTCGTCGTCCAGCGAGACGCGTACGAGCGCCGCGGCAAGCGGAGCGAACCGGCCGTCGGGCGCGTGCTTCTCCAATTTCTCCGACTCTGCGGGCACACCGAGCGCTTCGGCGCCTTGCCGGGCACGCTTGTCGAGGTAGGGCCGGAGCCAGGTCCACACGTCCTGGACTTCGCGCAGGAAGATTTCCGCTCCCACAGGTCCGATTCCGTCGAATTCCTCCAGCAGACGGGCCGCTGCCGCAGCGTCACCGTCAGCACGCTGTGCCAGTTTTCTCAGATCGCCCTGGTACTCGGATTCGACTCGTTCGCCCATCTCGCGCAACCGAGTGGCAGTGCTCTCGTCGTACCGAACGTAGTGACCGCGTCCGAGCGCAGCAATCACGTCCGGACGTGGCGCCTTCGCCATTGCCTCCGGGGTACGCCATCCTGCCTGAAACAGTTCTTTCGCCGCAGCGACGGCGATATCCGCCGATATTCGCGTACTCGACAGCAACGCGAGGACGAGAAGCTCGAACAAGGGCTTCGGGGTGTCTTTCAGTGTGATGCCCGCATCCTCCGCGTACGTTCGTCCGGCGCGATCGAGCAGTTTTGTCACGGTGTCCATCGACATCCTCCTGGAAGCGGCTGGTTCTGTCGTGGTACCCGAATTCCCGACCCGCACACTCACCCACTTCGACGGGGATACGCTGCGGCGAAGTCCCGCCGAAGGAGCCCGATGACCGAGGACGCACCCAACCGCTCCCCCGCCGGCATCGTCGGCGGAGCAACCCTCGAAGAGAAGGCGGGCTTGACCAGCGGGCTGAACTTCTGGTTCACCAAACCGCTTACCCGGTTGGGCATTCCGTCGATCATGCTGACAGACGGGCCGCACGGCGTCCGCAAGCAGTCCGAGGGCGGCGACCATCTCGGGCTCGCCGACTCGATACCGGCGACCTGCTTTCCCCCCGCCGTCGCGCTCGGTTGCTCGTTCGACGCGGCCCTTCTGGAACGCGTCGGCGTTGCGCTCGGCTCGGAAGCCCGCGCCGAGCAGGTCGGTGTCCTCCTCGGTCCGGGGATCAACATCAAGCGTTCGCCGCTGTGCGGACGGAACTTCGAATATTTGTCGGAGGATCCGTTGCTCGCCGGCATCCTCGGCACCTCGCTGGTTCGGGGCATCCAGTCGCAGGGTGTCGGTGCGTCCCTGAAGCACTTCGCGGCGAACAACCAGGAAACCGACCGGATGCGTGTGTCGGCGGACGTCGACCCGCGACCTTTACGGGAGATCTACCTGCGCGCTTTCCAGCGCGTCGTCGAGGATGCACGTCCCTGGACGGTGATGTGCTCGTACAACCGCATCAACGGGGTCTACTCGTCGCAGAATCCGTGGCTGCTCACCGGCGTGCTGCGAGGTGAGTGGGGATTCGACGGTCTTGTCGTCAGTGACTGGGGCGCCGTCGCCGATCGGGTCGCTGCGGTGGCAGCGGGCCTCGACCTCGAGATGCCGTCGAGCGGAGGTCGCACGGATCAGGAGATCGTCGACGCGGTGCGGTCGGGCGCGCTGGACGAAACGGTGCTCGACACGGCAGCAGCGCGGGTCGTCGACCTCGTCGGCCGCGTCGCCTCGCGCGCCGACGCCGACGCGACCTACAACGCCGACGACCACCATGCCCTCGCACGGGAAGCTGCGGCAGCGAGCGTCGTGCTCCTGCAGAACGAGCGCGCCCTGCTTCCACTCCCTCTCGACGTCGACGTCGCGGTGATCGGCGAACTCGCCCGCACTCCCAGGTATCAGGGAGCGGGATCGTCGCGGATCAATCCCACCCGGATCGACACACCGCTCGACGAGATCAACGCACTCGCGTCCGGGAATGTCGCTTTTGCCGCGGGGTACTTGCTCGACGGTACCGCCGACGACGCACTCCGCACGGCTGCCGTCGACGCCGCTGCCGGCGCCGAGGTGGCTGTTCTGTTCCTCGGACTCCCCTCCGAACTCGAATCGGAAGGCTTCGACCGCCCCGATCTCGAACTCCCGTCCGAGCAACGACGACTGCTCGACGACGTGGTTGCGGCGAACCCCGACACGGTGGTCGTCCTCTCCAACGGAGGTGTCGTGCGGGTCTCCGGCTTCGCGCACAAGGTGCCCGGGATCGTCGAAGGGTTTCTGCTCGGACAAGCGGGTGGCGGCGCGCTGGCCGACGTGCTGTTCGGCATAGTCAACCCGTCCGGGCGTCTCGCCGAAACGATCCCGGTCAGGCTCGAGGACACTCAGTCGTTCACGAACTTCCCGGGCGAGCACGGGCACGTCCGCTACGGGGAAGGATTGTTCGTCGGCTACCGCGGCTTCGATGCACGACGCCAAGATGTGTCGTTCCCGTTCGGACATGGCTTGTCGTACACGACCTTCGAGTACGGCGCCGCGGCCGTGACCGCTGGCGACGATCTGGCCGTGACCGTCACGGTGACCAACATCGGAGACCGCGCCGGGTCTGAAGTCGTGCAGGTGTACGTCTCGCTGCCGTCGTCCGCCGTGTCGCGGGCACCCCGCGAGTTGAAGGGATTTGCGAAGGTATTCCTCGAACCCGGCGAGTCGCGGGAGGTCCGAATCGCGGTTCGCCGATCGGACCTCGCATACTGGGACCCCCGTGTCGATGCGTGGGTGGTGGAGGGCGGCCTGTACACCGTGGAGGTCGGCGCGTCGAGCCGCGATATCCGGGTCACGGCGACTGCGGAAGTCGCCGGCGATGCCGTGAACGTGCCGTTGACGTTGGAGTCGTCGATCGGTGAAGTTCTGGCCAACCCTGCTGCCGCCGAAGCGCTCTCGACGATCTTCGTGGCGTCCGGAGACCGGCAGGCTCCGGCTCTCGATCCTGCGGTCCTCGCCATGGCAGCGTCGATGCCCATCGGCCGGATTCTCAGCTTCGGCGATTTCGGAATCGGCGAGGACGAGATTCAGCGCCTGCTCGATGCCGCCAACGGGTAATCCTGCGAATTTGCGCGGTGAATTGTTATCTGCCAACGCTATTGCGTGAGTAGATCCCGATTGAGCGCGCAGATCGCGGCGATACGGTTCTGCGTTCCCTGTGCTAGCGTCTGCGGCAATCAGCGGATCGGGGGGTCGCGTGGGTGGGTGGAGCTGTGTCGTGCGAGCGGTCGCATCGCTGGCTGTCGTGGTGACGGCGGTGGGATGCGCATCCGGCGCGGCGACGCCGAGCGAGCCGGAAGCTGTCGAAACCCCGACCTCGACGACGAGGACGCCGCGGGTCGTGGACGACTCGGGTCGCCCGCAGATCACGTTCGACCCGTGTCTGGATATCCCGGACGAACTGTTGCTCCAGGCCCGTTACGACACGCGGAGTAAGGAACCGACGGACTACCCAATGGGCACATATTCGTTCATTGGTTGCCGGTTCAAGGGCACACTCCATATTCCAGGGGTACTCCGACGGTATGGGCTCAACGTTCTGGCGGGCAACGTAACCCTCGAAGAAGAACTCGCCAAAGACCGACTCATTGCAACCGAAACAACCATCAATGGCCGGCGAGCGCTCTTGGAAGTCGACAACAACAACCAGAATTCCTGTTCGATCGCAGTGGAGACCGAGTTCGGCATTGTCATCTTCAGCCGCACGTACTATCCCGATCACACACGTGGCGTACCCAGAGAGCAATGGTGCAGCGGTCTCGATGACCTCGTGTTATGGATCGAACCGCTTCTCGACCTGCCTCACAGTTGACTCGGAAGGATCACATCCATGGCTGAGTTCGTCCGCCTCGACCCTGACGTCGTCGATGAGATTGTCGCTATCTGCAACACGATGCTCGATGAATTGACTTCTGCACAAGGCATCGTCGACGGTCTCGTCGAGACCCGCGGTTTCGGCGACCTCGAGTCCGCCCGACAACTCGCCGACGGTTACGCACGCAAGGCCGCCGGAACCCCGGAATCCGCACGCGAGCGCATCGACCAATTCATTGCCACCCTCACCGACCTGCGCGACGCTTTCGCTTCGGGAGGGGAAGCATTTCTCGAGGCCGAGTTCGACTGGGCACGACAACTCCGGGGGATGGAAACCGAGCTGTGATGATGCCGCCGCGTGTGTCGGACACGGAACATCGAGTGCCCGTGGCAGGCTCACGAGAATGCATCCGTACGACGAAGGATTCGAGCCTCCGAAGGCCTGTGCCGAGTGGTGCCGGGCACGGCCCTTCGACCTTCAGGTGCTCGACGACGGCGTGACGGTCGATCTGCAGTGGTGGAACGATCATCTCGAGGACGCGGGACACGAGATCAGGTTGCGCGGACGAAACCTCGACGGCCGCATCGTCACCACCGGCACTGCGGTGGTGCAGCGCAACGACCTTCGGTTGGGTAGCGATCTGATCGATGCCGACCACGAGGCTCTCGGCCTGTTGTTCCTGTGTGCGGCATGGCGCAGCGCGCATCCACGACGAAAAGCGGTGCGGCGGTTCCCCGACGTCCGCGACGTGCGCACCCCCGAAGGTCGCCACCCGTTCGCGAAGATCAAACGTGTCCTCGACTATTGCGCCAAGACGAAAGGACTCCCCGACACCTCTCGTCAGACCTGGTCGGGCTGGCCCGACACTCCGGGAGTGGGTGTGCCGTTGATGGCGACCTACCTGTGGGCGGTGGAGGCGCGCACGGACACCGTTCCCGCGCAGATGCTGGACCAGTACGGTGTCTCGACGCTCGTCCACGAGGGGTGGCTCGAGGACCCGTCGGTCGCAGACTTCACTGTGCGTCGCTATCACCGGTACGTCGAACTGCTCAACACGTGGGCCGGTCTCATGGCCACGCGACCGGAGCTGGTCGAGATGTGGCTCGTCGATCGGTGGCATGCGCGCGTCGTCGAAGCCCGGGACGGATCCCACGCGACTCCGCGCCTGTTCTGATCCGCGCGTACTTGTCCGCAGACACGGCGTTTGTCCACAAGGGCGCCGGTACGGTGCCTTCGAACGCCCGGACCCGTGACCTGATGGGGCACGATCCGCTGCATGGACGAGCCTGAAGTGCTGACGAGGACGTCGCTCACGGCGGCCGGGACGTCGGACAACGACATCCGACACGCGCTGCGCGCGGGCACACTCGTCCCGCTTGCCCGAGGCGTCTACCTGCGGCAGGCCGAGTGCCACGCGCTCGACGAGGCGGGGCGCCATCGCGTACACGCGCGCCACGTCGGTTCGCGTCTCGAGCCGGGTGAAGCGATCAGCCATGTGTCCGCGGCGGTTCTCCATCGTCTCGACATCTGGAAGGTGCCGCTGACCCGCGTGCACATCTCGCGTCCCGGGCGACACGGGCGAATCACGCCACACCTGCACGCGCACCGCACGAGGTTCGGTGACGACGATCTCGTGGATATCTGCGGAGTCGCCGTCACGTCGGTCGCCAGGACGGTCGTCGATCTCGCCCGCACGCTGCCGCGCGACCAGGCGGTGGCAACCGGAGACTCCGCTCTACGCCTTCACCCGAACACACGCCTGCAGTTGGCCCCGGTACTCGCGCGGGCACGACACCACACCGGTACGACTGCCGCGGCGTCGGTTCTGGATTTTCTGGACGGGAGAAGCGAGAGCGTCGGTGAATCGCTGTCGCGGATCCGTATGCGAGAGTCCGGGTTACCCGCACCGGATCTGCAACGCGAGGTGGTCGTGCGCGACGGACGACGGTACCGCCTCGACTTCTTCTGGGACGGCCTCGGCATCGTCGGCGAGTTCGACGGCAGCATCAAATACCGGGACCGTCGTGACCTCCTCGCCGAGAAACGTCGAGAAGACGCATTGCGCGACCTGGGACTGGAAGTAGTCCGCTGGAACTGGGCAGAGCTGGAGCGGTTCGAGGTGGTCGCGGGCCGGTTCGCACGCGCCGTCACCCGTGCACGCTCCCGGATTGCCGCAGCCGCGCGGTGAGTGGAGAGTTGCGCACGCTGTTCCGCGAGTCGATCCCCACTTACCGCGCAAATACCCCAGTTCACCTGCGGCGTATGATTCCCGGAGAAGTCCTGCCCGTCGAGAAAGGCCCCATCGTGTACGTCATCACCAACCGCATCGAGGTTCCCGCCGAGACGGCAGAGGCATTCGAGAAGGTCTTCGTCGACAGCATGCGCGAAACCCTCGACGGCGTTCCCGGCCTCAACCGCACGACTCTCCTCCGTCCGGCGGCCGACGGTCTCCCCTACCTGTCCACGATGGAGTTCGACTCCAAAGACGACTTCCTCGCCTGGCTGCGTTCCGATTCGTTCAAGGCCGCGCACTCCGACGATCAGGCACCGGGCATGCAGGCGCCGTCCGCCGTCGAGCAGCACACCCTGATCGAGGACATCGTCTTCGAGAAGTAGCAACACCCTCTTACACACGACGGCGCCCACCGGAGAATCTTTCCCGGTGGGCGCCGTCGTATCTGGGGTACGTCTACACCGCGACGGGCTGCCGCTCGGGAGCCACGACCGGCACGACCACCGGCGGCTGCGGCTTCGTCGCAGGCCGGGTGACCAGTGCAACCGTCACGTAGGCGACGAGCGCCACGATCGCCCCGAGGAAGGTTGTCCAGCCGTCGGCGGCTGCGGTGACGAGGTCGTTCGGGATGTAGAACAGGGTGTTGTCGACGCCGTAGATCGTCGGGGTGAGTACGAAGAAGCCGACGCGCACGCCGATGCCGCAGATCGCTGCCGCGGCGACGGCCCGGCCGTCACCCCGCTTCCAGAACAACCCGAGGATGAACGGCACCACGAGCGACGCCAGCAGCAGGTCGAAGGTCAGGGTGAGCAGGATGCCGGTCTGCGGAACGCGCAGGGCGACCAGCGCTCCGAACGCCGCCATGGGCAGCATGCACAGCCGGGTGGCCCGCATGACGTCCGAGGACATGGCGGCGTGTTCGCCGCCGACGCGGAAGAGATTGCGTACCAGCACCGTCGCGGTGGAGAGCAGGACGCCGCTGATGGTGGTGAGCGAGGCCGTCACGAGTCCGGACAGCACCAGGATCGACAGCCACTTCGGGGCGTACTCGCCGAGCAGCACGTACAGGATCGGGCCGTCCACGGCGCTGTCCCCGACGATGGAGATTGCCGCAAGTGCGACGAACGAGAGCGGTACGCAGAGGACGAGGATGCCGGTAGCCGCCGAGAAGCAGGCCCGCTGGGCGGCGTGCGGGCTCTTCGCCGAGAACACCCGCTGCATCAGGTCGATCGCGACGATGTTGCCGAGGCCGAGTGCGATCAGCGTTGCCCAATTGATCGCGGCACCCTGCGCCGGATCGCTGAGCTGCCCGAGACCGCCGATGCCGAGCCCCTCCGGAGCCGAGAATCCGGGACCGAACGCCACCCATCCCAGCAGGCAGACGATGCCGACCGCCATGACCGCGAACTGCACGACACCGGTGTAGACGCTTGCGAACATTCCGCCGGCCATCGTGTAAGCCAGAACGAACGGGATCAGAACCAGCACTGCGACGGTGTAGTCGAGCCCCACGAAGTATTCGAGAAGGTATCCGAGCGCGACGAGGTTGCCGGCGAGGAGGATGCCGAAGCTTCCGACCGTCAGGACGGAGGCGGTGATCTCGGTGCCGCGCCCGAAACGCTGCGCGAAGTACTCGGGCAGGGTCACGACACCGGTAGCCCTCAGCTTCTTCGCGAAGAACAGCCCGACGAGCAGCACGCTCAGCGCGACGCCCAGCGGCATCGCGGCACCGGCCCAGAACCCGAACCCGGCAGCAAGATCCGCGCTGCCCAGTGTCGCGTTGGAGTCGATGACCTGGGACATGAGCAGCACCGCGAGGATCGGCGCCCCGAGGGATCGTCCTGCCAGGAGGAAGTTCCCCGTATCGCCCCGGACCTTACGGGTGGAATAGAAGCCTGCGCCGAGAAGAACGACGAGGCATACGGCAACACCGGTGATGATCATGGCAACTCCAGATGAGGAGGTCAGACGGCAGGAGCGCTGCGTTGAGCTTCGCGTCCGAGCGAGTAGAGGGGTCGTGCGTTGTCGGGAAGGGTGATCTCGCCCGAGGCGAGTCGGCGCTGCAGGTAGGTGAAGCTCTGCGCGGTTTGCGCGAACAGGTGGTCGCCTGCCCGCACACCGTCGTATCGCGGTCCGTCTGTGGTGACGAACTGAGGCAACGGCTCGACCCACGTGTTGTAGTCGACGTTGAAGAACAACGGGAACGAATAACGCTCGTGCGATACCTTACGCACCCGATGTGACGTCGCCGTAAACTCTCCGTTGGTCCAGATCTCCAGCAGGTCACCGATATTCAGCACGAACGCATCGTCGGCGTAGGGAACGTCGATCCACGTTCCGTCTGCGTTGACGACCTCGAGTCCGGGGGCGGTGGGCCGGAGCAGCGTGAACACCTCGTAGTCGGTGTGGGCGCCGATGCCGGGACGGTCTGCGGCGCTGGGGTCGTGCGGGTAGTGGATCAACCGCAGCTGGGCGGGCGGGGTACTCACGTGCTTGTCGAAGAGGTCCGCGGGTTCTCCGAGTGCTTCGGCGAAGGCGCGCAACAACAGTCGTCCCAGCGAGAAGACCGCGTCGTAGTAGGTGGAGACGGGTTCGGCGAAGTCGTCCAGTTCGGGCCATTGGTTGGGACCGAGCAGGGGGTTACCTGCCAGATAGTCCGGGTGATCGGACGGGAGGTCTATCGACAGGTCGTAGGCTTCCTTGTGGTCGGGAGTCGCACCCGCGAACACTTCCTCACCGGCGGGGACGTATCCCCTGTGGTTGGTCGAATTACCGATGTACACCTTCATTTTCACATCGTCCGGTTGCGCGAAGAACCGCTCGGCGGCACGCTGCACCGCCGCGAACGACGCGGGGTCGATGCCGTGTCCGACGATCTGCGCGAACCCTACTTCTCTTGCGGCACGACCTAATTCGGCGATGACGGCGCCGCGGTGCACCGGATCGCCGGTGACGAGTCCTGTGACGTCGATGGTCGGAATGCTGGTGAACGTCACGCCATGCCTTTCTGTTCTGTCTCGGGAAGATCGAGTCGGCGCCAGCGGCGCACGATCGGACGGCCGTCGACGTCGATGTCGGACGTCGACAGGATTTCGCCCGGCGCGGGGTCGAGCGTGGCGCCGACCCGGAACGGAAGCGTGGAGGCGGTAATACGCCACTCCCCGAGTCCGGCACTCCCGAACGATATTTCACAGTTCATCAGTTCCCGGGCGGCCGACAACGTGCCGGCGCCGCGGATCTGCTCGTGCAGCGGTGCCCCGTCGATCGGACGGGTTCGGCCGCGGGCGAAGGCGAAGTCTTCGCCCACGCGGACCAGGACTCCGGGAGCACCGGTCTCGACGTCTTCGAGCAGGTATTCGTCGATGCTCGACGACGTGGCGCCGATCCGCCAGTGCTCGAGGTAGTCCTCGAAGACACCGTGTTCGGCCACGGTCGTGGCGTCGAGCAGTTCCAGACTGCCCGCGTCCGGGTGTGGGCCGGGCGGGTGGACCGCCACCGTGCGGGCCCATTCCACATGTCCGCCGCGGGAGAGCAGACGCCCTGCGAACCCGTCCTGGGTCGCCAGGACGAGCAGGTCGTCGATGCTCGTCGCGCCCAGCGACCGGGCCTGCACCGGGACTTCCGCCGCGGGCCGACGAAGATCGCAGTACAGGCTCGCACCCTGCAGCCAGACGACCCGGCTGGTGGTGTCGGGCGCCGCGCCCGGGTGCGCCAGCAAGGTGCGCTCGAAGCGGGTGCCCGAAATCGTGAGGGTGTCGACGGCACTCATGCTCCGCCTGCTTCCCAGCGCGCCCGTTCCTGCGCGAAGGCAACGGACTGGACCGCCTGGAAGGACTCGATCGATTCGGTGTTCTCCGAGAGGAATTCGCGGTGTTGCGCGAGGGAGAACGTACCGTCGGTGATGTCCACGCCTCCGCCTCGGCCGGCCGCGAGATCCGCCCGCAGGTCGAGGAGTTCCTCGGGGTCGACCGGGTACCACGAGATACGGTCGAAGAACCTGAGCAGCCACGGGGTGCCGTTCTCGAACGCGCCCGCGGGTTGCGGGTGCCGGTGGTTCCACACCTGGGTGGTCCGGCCGACGAACTGGTACCCGCCGGGTCCTTCCATGCCGTAGATGCACAGGTAGGCGCCGCCGATGCCGACCGCGTTCTCCGGTGTCCACGTGCGGGCCGGGTTGTACTTGGTGGTGACGAGACGGTGCCGGGGGTCGAGCGGCGTGGCGACCGGCGCTCCGAGGTAGACGTCACCGAGACCGAGCACCATGTAGTCGGCAGCGAAGACGGTGTCGAACACGTCGGCAACCGTGTCGAGGCCGTTCATCCGGCGGATGAACTCGATGTTCCACGGGCACCACGGTGCGTCGGCGCGCACGCCGTGCATGTAGCGCTGGATGGCCTCCCGCGTCGCGGGGTCGTCCCACGACAGCGGCAGGCGCACCTGCCGGCTCGGCACTTCGAGTTCGTCGCTGTCACCGATGGCATCCTCGGCTTCGGCGAGCAGACCCAGAAGCTTCGGGACGGGCAGCACGTCGGGATCCACCTTGACCTGGAGGGACCGGATGCCCGGAGTCAGTTCGAGAAGGCCGGACGGACGCTCCCCTTCGAGACGCTGGTGCAGCGCGTGGACGCGGGCACGCAGCGCCAGATCCAGTGTCATGTCGCCGTATTCGACGAGCACGTTGTCGTCTCCGCTGCGCCGGTAGGTGACGGCGGTGTTGCCGTCGCGGCGCGCGAGCACGCCGTCGTCGCCGTCTCCGCCGGCCGACGACACGAGCGAGAGGCCCGCGCGTCGCGCAACGCCGAGGTCGCGGCGTGACGCCGCGTGCTCCGACCGCACGGGCACGAAACGGATGGTGTTGCCCGGGGCGAGTTGCCCCAGCTTCCAGCGGTCCGCGGCGACGACCGTGACCGGGCACACGAAGCCGCCGAGACTCGGTCCGTCCGGGCCGAGCAGAATCGGAGTGTCACCGGTGAAGTCGAGTGCGCCGATCGAGTAGGCGTTGTCGTGGATGTTGGACGGGTGCAGACCCGCTTCCCCACCGTCCGCGCGCGCCCACTGCGGCTTCGGGCCGATGAGCCGGACGCCGGTGCGGTCGGAATTGAAGTGCACCTCGTATTCGGTGGCGTAGAGCGCGTCGATGTCGTCGCGCGTGAAGAATTCGGGCGCTCCGTGCGGCCCTTCGGTCACCGCGATCTCCCAGTGGCTGCTCAACGCGGGCACGTGCTCGGAGGGCACCGCCGCGCAGTGCCCCTCGGTGACGTCGCCGACGACGAGCACATCACCGTCGCGGAGCGTGCGGCCTTCGTGTCCACCGAACGTGCCGAGGGTGAATGTCGAGGCGCTGCCCAGGAATTCGGGTACGTCGAGCCCGCCGCGTACGAGAATGTAGGCGCGGAGTCCGGGGCCGGTCACCGCACCGACGTCGAGCAGGCCACCCTCGGGGACGACGACGGGCCGCCACTGCGGGACGGGGGTGCCGTCGACGCGCACCGTGACGGGCGCTCCGGTCACGCAGACCTCGGTGGCTTCGGTGAATCGGAGTGCCGGGCCGGCCATGGTGGTCTCGAGGCCGGGGGCGCCCTCGGGGTTTCCGAGCGCGACGTTGCCGAGCCGGAACGACAGGTCGTCCATCGGCCCCGACGGAGGGACTCCGACCTGCCAGTAGCCGGTGCGGCCCGGGTAGTCCTGGACAGTGGTGAGCATTCCCGGTCGTTCGACCGTGATCTTGGTGGTCATGGGCGTCTCATGCCTCCCGCGGCCGGGTGACGATCATCCGCACCGGAGTCGGATCGAAACCGTTGCAGGGGTTGTTGATCTGGGGGCAGTTCGACACGAGGACGAGCACGTCGCGTTCGGCCCGGATCGCGAGGCGCTTGCCGGGAGCCGACAGACCGTCGACGATGCCGAGCGTGCCGTCGGCCTCGACGGGCACGTTCATGAAGAAGTTGATGTTGGAGACGAGGTCACGCTTGCCGAGGCCCCATTTCGCGCCTTCGATGAGGAAGTTCTCGACGCATGCATGCTGGTGCTTGGTGTGATGCCCGTAGCGCAGGGTGTTCGATTCCTGCGAACACGCGCCGCCGACCGTGTCGTGGATGCCCACCTCGTCCGCGACGAGTGTCATCAGCGGTCCGCCGTCCGCGTCGCGCAGTACCGATCCCGTGGTCAGGAACAGGTTTCCTTGCCCCGCGACGGTGGCTGCGGCGCTGTAGCGGGCGGTGTGGTCGTGTGCGTCGTAGACGAGGGTGTCGACGGCCTGATTGCCATGGAGATCGACGATGGTGAGCACGTCGCCCGCGGCGACGACAGTGGACCAGGGTCCGCGGACCCCGACGACCTCGTCGAGCAGGACGCGGCCGGAAACGAGGGCGAGGTCCGTGGAGTCGAGCGTGGCGGTCATGTCAGTTCTCCATTCCGGAAGCAGCGGCAGCCCAGGCGTCTTCGGTGTTGAGCACGGCGCGTCGGTATTCGGGGTCGGTAGCGGGGAGCGAGTCGAGGTCGGCGGGGGCACGCCACGCGAGGATTTCGAGTGTGCTGGTCGGGAAGTCCTCTGCCGGGTCCAGCGGGTGCGCGGTGTTGGCGAGCAGCACGATCACCGGCAGGTGGAGAATCAATTCGACGTAGGTGTCGGGCCCCGCCGAGCCGGTACTCGTCAGCGTGCCGTCGTCCTCGACGCGCACGCCGTGGAAGAACGACAGCGACGGGGGCAGGTCGCGCGGGGCGAGATCGTGTTTCGCGGCGGCGACGGTGAAGAGTTCCCGTCCGGCGGGAGCTTCCGAGTGCAACTCTCCCGCTCCGTATTTCGCGGTGTTTCCCGCGAGGTGCGTGGTGCCGCACAGCGCGTCGTGGCGGCCGGAGGTATCGGCGACGATCGTGGCGAGCACCCGGCCCTGATCCGACAGCAGCGGATGGCCGGTTCCCAGATACGCCTGCCACGGCACTTTCAGCGTGTCGGCGACGTTGAGCCGCTCGTGCGGGGCGTCGGCGCGGAACAACAGGAGGTTCGCGCAGGCCGCACCGTGGATGTCGCGGAGTCGCAGGCGAGTTCCCCGGGCAAGCACCTTGCTCGTGTAGCGGCCACCGGGCACGGTCTCGGCCCAGACGAGGGAGGCGGCGCGTCCGGTGGGAGCGGCCGGCCACGCGGACGCCGGAACGGTGGGCATGCCGTCGGTGACGATGCCCGACTGTGCCCGTGCGTGGGCGCGGGCGGCGTGGGTGGTGGCCGTCGCGAGGGTCTCGGTCATGGTGCTCCGATCGTGGCGCTCGGGGAAACTGTCACTCGACAGTTTTCCGAGCGCGCATATTCGGGGAATTGCCGCGGCGTAACAACTCCGTGACCCATGTTTCGTCCGGATTTCGGAGTTCTCACGGCCGGACACGACCGCGCGGCGCACACGACCGTTGTGCCATGGTGAGGGAGTGACCCACGCAGGACCGGGCCGTCCCCGGCTACGAGAACCACGTCGCCCCGGCGCCACCGCGCGTGCCGAAATCCTCGATGCCGCAGCCGAACTCTTCACCACCCGGGGGTTCGCGTCGACATCGACCCGGCTCATCGCCGACGCGGTGGGCATCCGTCAGGCGTCGCTCTACAACCATTTCGCGACGAAGAACGACATCCTCGTCGCACTGCTGGAGGACACCGTCGAGCCCACGATCGAATTCGACGCGGGCCTGGATGACAATCACCCCGCGGCGGTGCGGTTGTGCGCACTGGCCTGGTTCGACACCGCGCAGTTGTGCGCGGGCAGATGGAATCTCGGTGCGCTGTATCTGCTGCCCGAAGTGCGCACCGAGCAGTTCGGGCGTTTCCGGGCAGAGCGGGAGCAGTTGGCGGTTCGTTATCGGGATCTGGCGGCCGAGATCGTCGGAGAGAACGATCCCCGGGCGGGCCTACCGTTCCGGCTCGTCGAGTCGGCCATCGCGATCCGCGCCGACGACGAACGAGTCGACGCCAAGCTCCCCGAGATGCTCGCGACGGCGTCGCTCGACGTTCTCGGCGTGAGCGACACCGCCGCTGTGAAGCGGCACGCACGTGCTCTCGTGATCGGGGTCCCCGATCTGCCTCCCGGGCACTGAGGCACGGGAGGCCGGGTCACCGGTTTTCGTCGGTGCTGTCCGACGGGGAACGGTTGGCCCCTTCGAGCACGTTGACCTCGCGCTTGTTGCTGCCCGGCCCGACGTGCGCCTCGGTGCGCATCTTCTCGGACATGTGCGGGTAGTGCAGTTCGAACGCGGGGCGCTCCGACCGGATCCGCGGTAGTTCGGTGAAGTTGTGCCGCGGCGGCGGGCAACTCGTTGCCCACTCGAGCGAGTTACCGAAGCCCCACGGGTCGTCGACCGTGACGACCTGGCCGTAGCGGTAACTTCTGAACACGTTCCACACGAACGGCAGCGTAGAGGCACCCACTATGAAGGCACCGACCGTCGAGACCGTGTTGAGCGTGGTGAACCCGTCCGACGGCAGATAATCCGCGTAGCGACGCGGCATGCCCTCGTTACCGAGCCAGTGCTGCACCAGGAAGGTGGTGTGGAAGCCGATGAAGGTCAGCCAGAAGTGCCACTTGCCGAGGCGTTCGTCGAGCATGCGCCCGGTCATCTTCGGGAACCAGAAATAGATGCCGGCGTACGTCGCGAACACGATCGTGCCGAAGAGCACGTAGTGGAAGTGCGCCACGACGAAGTACGAGTCGTGCAGGTGGAAGTCGAGCGGGGGGCTCGCCAGGATGATGCCGGACAGACCGCCGAACAGGAACGTGATGATGAAACCGACGGCGAACAGCATGGGTGTCTCGAAGGTGATCTGCCCTCTCCACATCGTGCCGATCCAGTTGAAGAACTTCACGCCCGTCGGGACGGCGATCAGGAACGTCATGAACGCGAAGAACGGCAGCAGCACCGCGCCGGTCGCGTACATGTGGTGCGCCCACACGGCGATCGACAGCGCCGCGATGGCGATCGTCGCGTAGACCAGACCGCTGTAGCCGAAGATCGGCTTGCGGCTGAAGACCGGGAAGATTTCCGAGACGATGCCGAAGAACGGCAGCGCGACGACATACACCTCCGGGTGGCCGAAGAACCAGAACAGGTGTTGCCAGAGGATCGCGCCACCGGTCGCGGGATCGTAGATGTGGCCCCCGAGCACCCTGTCGACGATCGCCCCCATGAACGCTGCCGCGAGCAGCGGGAACACCAGCAGGACCAGGATCATCGTGATGAAGATGTTCCAGGTGAAGATGGGCATGCGGAACATCGTCATGCCCGGAGCGCGCATGCAGACCACCGTGGTGATCATGTTGACCGCGCCCAGGATGGTGCCGAGACCCGTGATGACCAGGCCGAGGAACCACAGGTTCGCGCCGACACCCGGCGTGTGTTCCTCGGACGCCAGCGGCATGTACGACGTCCACCCGAAGTCGGCGGCACCCCGAGGGGTGACCAGGCTGTACACCACCGTGAGCGAGCCGAACAGGAAGAGCCAGTAGCTGAACGCGTTCAGCCGGGGAAACGCGACGTCGGGGGCGCCGATCTGCAGCGGGAGGATGTAGTTCGCGAACCCGAACACCACCGGGGTCGCGTACATCAGCAGCATGATTCCGCCGTGCACGGTGAAGAGCTGGTTGTACTGCTCGTTGGACAGGAACTGCAAGCCGGGACGCGCGAGCTCGGTGCGCATCAGCAACGCCAGCAGCCCGCCGATGAGGAAGAAGACGAAGGAGGTGACGATGTACATCAACCCGAGCGTCTTCGGATCGGTCGTGGTGATCAGGTCGCGAATGACCGCGCCCTTCGGCTTGCGTCGAGGGGGATACGGCCGCTTCGCCTCGACCGGAGCAATCACCGCGTTCATCGGGCCTCCTCACGCCGCACGGGGCGACGATCTCGACGATGCAGACGGACCTGCACGCGTTCCACGGCGTGCGTCGTCAGCCTGCGGGGCAAGCAGATGCGTCCCAGAGTAAGGCGTGTACCTATCCCGCGGAGCGGTTCTCGGTGATTAGTTTTCGATCCTCACGTAGTGCCGGCACGACCTTTTCGCCGAGCAACCGCATGCTCTCCCACGAGGGTTCTTCCGGCATTCCGGCACAGAGCGGATGGGTGGTGACGACCGGGAGAATCCCCTCCCGGCACCGGCGGATCAGGCCGTCGGGCGTATCCACGACATAGGTGCCCGCAGCACGGAGTTCTTCGATCGTCGTGGATCGATCGAACACGTGCGACAACGCCGTACCGCTCTGGTGCCAGGCGGCATAGCCCCGGGCGTCGGCGAGCAGATGATCCCCGTACCGCGCCCAGAATTCGTCCGGATCGGCTGCGCAGAACACCGTTGCCGGTCCGGGCGGGGGCATCATCACATGCCCGGGCCGGCGCCCGAGCCTCTCGCACTCCGCGCGGTAGAGGTCGCGTAGCGCTTCGTCGGCGATCTGCGGCTGGAAATTGAGGCCGAGCCTCGCCGCCCGGCGCGCAGCGGTCGGTGTGCCACCGCCGTAGTAGGCGACGGGGTGCGGGCGGGACAAGGGTGCCGGGGTCACGGCGCCGACCCGCCCGGCGCGGTCCACTCGCTGGGTCCGCAGTGCCTCGAGCACCAGTTCGAGTGCGTTTTCCGTGTCTTGCCCGCGACTGGTCCACGGTCGGCGATAGAGCGCGTACTCCTCGGTGCGATATCCGAGCGCGAACACATACGACACCCGGCCACCGGACAGCAGGTCGATCACCGCGATGTCCTCGGCGAGCCGCACGGGGTCGTAAAGATTGACGATCAGCGCAGAGACAGTGATGGGGATCGTGCGGGTCCGGGCCGCGAACGCCGCGGCGACCGGGAGCGGACTGGGCAGGTACCCGTCCTCCGAACCGTGGTGTTCGGAAAGCATGACGACGTCGTGCCCGGTGGATTCCGCGTACTCGACCTGTTCGAGTGCGCGCGCGAACAGCGCCTGCCGGTCTCGTGGTGTCGCATCGGGCGCACGGAAGTCGAAACGGGTCGCGAACAGGGTTCTGGACACGGCAGCCACTCGTTTCTCTCCGGCGTAACTCGGAACAGCCACAGCGTCGTCGTTTCACGCTGTGGGCGATTACCTTGCCGAATCACCGGACAACTGTCCAGACTCCTCGGTACGCGTGTTCCGGGTGTCGGCTCGAGGAGGATCGGTCCATGAACGGCAGGACAGCAGTGGTGATCGGCGGGGCGTCGGGAATCGGCTGGGCCACGGCCCGGCTTCTTCACACTCGCGGAGCGACCGTGGTGATCGCGGACATCGACGGGGCCGCCGCTCGCGCGCGGGCCGGCGAACTGGGCGCAGGCGCCCGGGCGAGCACCGCCGACGTCACCGACGAGAGCAGCGTCGAAAGGCTCTTCGCCGAGGTGGTGGCGAGCGAAGGCGCTCCGGACACGGTCGTCGAATGTGCCGGGGTGTCGATGCCGGGGCGCATCACCGACCTCGCGCTCGAGGACTGGCAGACCACGGTCGACGTGTGCCTGACCGGTGCTTTTCTGGTCATGAAGCATGCGGGGCGCGTGGTGCGCGACGGCGGCAGCATCACCACGATCGCGTCGCTCAACGGGCGGCAACCCGCTCCCGGGATGGCTGCGTACTGTGCGGCGAAGGCGGGCGTCCTCATGCTCACCGAGGTTGCGGCGCTCGAACTCGGTGCACGAGGAGTACGAGTGAACGCCGTCTCCCCCGGACTGGTCGACACCCCGCTCACAGCGGGAGTCGCGCTGGTGCCCGGTCTGCGCGAGGACTATCTCGAGAACACCCCTCTCGGACGCGCGGGACGTCCTGAGGAGGTCGCCGAGGTGGTCGCGTTCGTCGCCTCCGATGCGGCGACCTGGATGACCGGAGCGACGATCGACCTCAACGGCGGCGCCCACACGCGCCGCTACCCCGATCTGCTCGCGCACCTCGCCGCGATGGCATCGCCGCTGCCGGACGCCACGAACCCGGGAAAGTAACCGCGATCCACGCCGGTGCGGCGGTGTGGTCCCGGCGGCGCGGACAAGGCATGGCTCTACCCGAGAACGTGTTCTACATTGTGACCGTCGTCACCGAACACTCCGGATTCACCCGACGTTGGGGGAAGGTCATACATGTCGGCACCGAGTACCGCTGTCATCGGCGCGGGAATCAGCGGCCTGACCACGAGCAAGATGCTGTCCGACTACGGCGTGCCCTACACGTGCTTCGAGATGTCCGATCGCGTGGGCGGGAACTGGGCCTTCGGTAACCCCAACGGACGCAGCAGTGCTTACCGTTCGCTGCACATCGACACGTCGAAGCATCAGTTGTCGTTCAAGGACTATCCGATGCCGGCGTCGTATCCCGATTTTCCTCACCACTCCCAGATCAAGGACTACCTCGACGGATATACCGACGCCTTCGGCCTCCGCGGCAACATCGAGTTCGGCAACGAGGTGCTCCGCGCCCGGCGCCTGGACGAAGGGGGCTGGGAACTCGACCTGGCAGACGGCGGCACCCGGCGGTTCGAGTTCCTCGTTGTCGCCAACGGCCATCACTGGGACCCCCGGGTCCCCCGATTTCCGGGCGACTTCACCGGGGTGGCGATGCACTCCCACCACTACATCGATCCGCAGACTCCGCTCGATTTCGCGGGCAAGCGCATTCTTGTCGTCGGCATCGGCAACAGTGCCGCCGACATCGCCGTCGAACTGTCATCGAGAACGCTTCGGACGGAGGTGACGCTCTCGACTCGGTCGAGTGCGTGGATCGTTCCCAAGTACATCGCCGGGCGCCCCGCCGACAAGTACTACCGGACGGTGCCCTACGTACCGCTGGCCTGGCAGCGCAAGCTCGCACAGTGGGGGCAACCCCTGCTCTCCGGCAGGCCGGAGTTGTACGGTCTCCCGTCGCCCAACCACAAATTCTTCGAAGCCCACCCCACGCAGTCGGTGGAGTTGCCACTGCGTCTGGGGTCGGGCGACATCACCCCGAAACCCGACATCGAGCGGTTCGACGGCCGCACAGTGCATTTCGTCGACGGTAGCTCGACCGAGATCGATATCGCCGTCTACGCGACCGGTTACAACATCACGTTCCCGTTCTTCGAACCCGATTTCCTCAGTGCGCCGGACAATCACATCGCGCTCTACAAACGGATCTTCGCACCGGGACTCCCCGACCTCGCCTTCGCCGGTTTCGCACAGGCGACGCCGACGCTGTTCCCCTTCGTCGAATGTCAGGCGCGGGTGATCGCCGCGTATGCCGTCGGTCGCTACGCACTGCCCGCGGACGACGAGATGGAACGGGTCATCGTCGCGGACCAGCAGAAATTCACCGGGCACATGCTGGATCGTCCACGGCACACCCAGCAACTCGATTATTTCGCGTACGAGCACGACATCCGCACACACGAACTGCCTGCCGGACTAGCCCGTGCCCACGGAGGCGACCGATGACATTCCACTCCTTGCAGTTCCGGTCACGCGACGCCGATGTCGACGCCTGGCACTTCCCCGCGAAACCGGGACGGCTCGACGCGTCCGGACGAGCGCCGGTCGTCATCATGGCGCACGGACTCGGAGGAACGAAGGACTCCGGACTCACCCCGTTCGCGGAACGCTTCGCCGATGCGGGGATGCACGTCGTGGCGTTCGACTATCGAGGGTTCGGCTCGTCCGGCGGGGACGACCGTCAGCGCGTGGACCTCGACGGCCAACTCGCCGATTACCGCGCCGCGATCGACGCGGCGCGGCGCCTCGACGGAGTGGACCCGGATCGCGTCGTACTGTGGGGTGTCTCGCTGTCGGGTGGTCATGTCCTGACGATCGCCGCACACGACTCGGGTATCGCAGCGGTTGTGGCACTCACACCGCTGGTCGACGGCCTCGCCGCCGGACTGCTCGCCGCGCGTCACACACCGGCGGCGAGCCTGCTGAGATCCACCGCCACGGGCGTTCGAAGCAAAGTCGGATCACGAATCGGTCGCGGTGCCAACATGATTCCGCTGGTCGGGGAACCCGGCGACATCGCAGCGTTGAATCTCGACGGGCACCGCGAGGGCTATCTCGCCATCGCGGGCCCCACCTGGCGCAACGAAGTCGACGCGACGATCGTGCTGGAACTCGGTACCTACCGCCCCGGCCGCCACGCCGCGTCGATCCGGTGCCCGGTACTGGTGCAGATCGCGGACTTCGATCGCAGTGCGCCACCCCACTCCGCTGCCCAGGCAGCCTTCCGGGCGCGCGCCGAGGTTCGCCATTATCCCTGCGACCACTTCGACGTGTGGCCCGGGAAAGACTGGTTCGAGCCGGCAGTGACGCACCAGATCTTCTTCCTGACACGGCATCTCGCGGACTCTTCGACTCCGAAGCCGGACACCCCCGAGGTCTCCGGCGACCCCGTCTCTCCCCTCCCACCACACTGAGGACGATCACCATGGCCGACACCGTTCAGCAGGCACTGCGCGCACTACTCGACGACGACACCGCGGCGATCGTTCACGACACCGGACGCTGGACCTGGCGAGAGCATCTGACGGAGGCGTCGGCTCAGGCCTCGGCACTGCTTTCGATTCTCGACCACACCCGGCCGGTGCATGTCGGCACGCTACTCGGCAATACACCCGACATGCTGCACGCTGTGGCGGCCGCAGGGCTCGGAGGGTTCCCCCTCGTCGGCATCAACACCACGCGACGCGGCGAGAGCCTGGCCGGAGACATCCGACGCGCCGATTGCCAGGTGGTGCTCACCGATCCGGCGCATGCCCCGCTCCTCGACGGACTCGATCTCGGTGACATCACGGTGCTCGACGTCGCGAGCCCGCAGTGGCGGTTGCTGGTCGAAGGTGCGCCTCCCCTCGAGCCGTACCGCGAGGTGGAGATGATGGACCCGTTCATGCTGATCTTCACCTCCGGTACGAGCGGCGACCCCAAACCCGTTCTGCTCGCTCAGATCATGGTGATCTTCGCGGGCAACAACCTGGTGTCGCGCTTCTCGATCACCTCGGACGACATCGCCTACCTGTCGATGCCGATGTTCCACTCGAACGCGATCCTCGCCGGGTGGTGCGTGTCGCTGTGCAGCGGCGCAGCCATGGCGCCGGCGACGTTCTCCGCGTCGGCCTTTCTCGACGACATCCGCCGCTACGGAGCGACGTACATGAACTACGTCGGCAAGCCTCTCGCATACCTTCTGGCGACGACCGAACAGAAGGACGATGCCGACAATCCGCTGCGGGTGGCCTTCGGCAACGAGGCAACCGACCGCGACATCGACGAGTTCGCGAGGCGGTTCGGGTGCACCGTATGGGACGGCTTCGGTTCGACGGAGACAGCCGTCATCATCACCCGCGAGGAGGGCACGCCCGAAGGCTCCATCGGAAAAGGACTCGCCGGGGTGGAGGTGTACGACTCCGTCACCGTCACGCAGTGCGCACCTGCCGAGTTCGACCACAACGGTGCCTTGAGCAACGCGGACAAGGCCATCGGCGAACTCGTCAACACGCAAGGGGGCGGCTTCTTCACCGGCTACTACAACGATCAGGAGTCGACCGACGAGCGGATGCGGCACGGCATGTTCTGGTCGGGAGATCTGGCATACAAGGACGCCGAAGGCTGGATCTATCTCGCCGGCCGCACCGCGGACTGGATGCGCGTGGACGGTGAGAACCTCGCGGCGGCACCGATCGAACGGATCCTCCAGCGGCTCCCGCAACTGAGCCGGGTCGCGGTCTACGGTGTTCCCGACGAACACGTCGGCGACCAGGTGATGGCAGCCATGGTGCTCCGCGACGACACCACACTCACCCCGGATGAGTTCTCCGAATTCCTTGCTGCTCAGGCAGATCTGTCACCGAAGGCGTGGCCGCGCCACGTCCGGATCGACGCCGACCTGCCGGTCACCGCGACCAACAAGATCCTCAAACGCGAACTGAAGGAGCAGGGAACAACCGCCGGAGCCGGCGCGCTGTGGTTGCGGACGGGTACCGACTACACCCCGGTGTCGTAACCGCCCGGCCACGCGGGCACGGGTCGCGCAGGGCCGCTCGCCGACCGCTCAGCTGCTACGTGCGAGGTACTCACCGAGCGCGGGGGCCTTCGGTCCGTCGAGACGCCAGAACGTGTCTCCGTCGTGCGACTCGATGTCGCCGCTGAGGAAACCCGCGACAGCGTCGGCGGCGGTGGTGGGGTCGGGGAAACGTCGCCCCTCCATCGGTCCCCGCGTGATCTCGAGCGCGCCCGTAGTCGTGTCGAAGCGTCCCTGCACGCGGTAACCGCCGACATCGGCGCACACCGCGACGCGCGGGTCGACCTCTTCCGGCTGCGCTGCGGGACGCGCTGCGGGGGCTGCCGTCCGGCGGGGGCTGCGCCGCGTGGGAGCGCACGTACGAGTGGTGTCCTTGACCGCGTCGAGCCCCAGCAGGTCCCAGCGGTCGAGGCCGTGCGCAACGCCACTGAGCGGGATGGGATGACTCCCGGTCGCGGTCCGGCCCGGGCGCTCGGTGAGCCACAGCGCGACCTCTTCCTCGATCCCGGCCTCGATCTCGGCCGACTCGACGATATAGAACGCGGGGGGCTTCTGCCCGAGGTCGACGAAGACCCAGTGCGACGACCCGGTCTCGTCGCTGCCGGCGATGCCGTCCTGCCGACGTGCGAGCCACGGTCCGCCCTCGGTGGTCCGCACGCGGACCACCCGCTTGACCCCGTCCGTACCGCGGACCTTGACGGTGCGCTGGTCGTCGAGAGGTTCTGCGCGTCCGCCGCGCTGTTGAACGTCCGTCACAAAAGCGGCCATGCCCTGACCTGCGATATCACCCATGCCTGCTGTCCTTCTCTCGTGCACGAAAACCGACGCGAGGTGGCGTGACGGCGTCGCCGCACAACTCGGGGGGTCTGCTGGTAACCCTACGGGTCTCAGCCTGGTAACGACAGTTTCTGTGAAGCATCACCGAAATACGTCCCCCTTCGTGGTCAGGGCTTTGACCCGTTCGACGATGCGATCACGCAGTTTCGAGGGCGTGCGCCACCGCATCGCGAGCTTGTCGTAGTCCATCGCATGCTCGGCGATGATGTCCTTGAGCCGCTCCGCGTCGAGGACGTCGAGTTGCACCCGCAGCCCGGGCTCGCCGGCTTCGCGGTAGACAGCGAACGGGTCGAACGGGCCGGGCGCGCGCTTGCCGCGACGAGCAGGCGCTTTCTGCGCCGGGGCTACGCTCCCTTCCGGGGCTGTGTCGTGAGCCGGGGCTGTGTTTTCGGGGTCCGCCGCCCCGAGCGCATATCGGACGTTCGAGGCGCCTCCTGGCCCGGCTGCCGGTCCCGCTCCCGGTGACAACGCTCCCTGCGAGAGCACGGTCGACAGCGACTTCGCGAAGCGGGGCGTACGGGCCGCTTCGTCGGCGACGACCCGGACGAGCGCGACGAGTTGTCCCGCCGTCCCCGGCGCGGTGTCGTCGAGCCTGAGCAGTGCCGCGGTCGCTTCGCCGATCTGCATGCGCAGACGAGCCTCGCCGGTGTCCGGTTTCGTCACAGGTACACCTGCGCGTTCATCAGAATGGTCTCGGTGAGAATCCGCAGCGCGTCGAACTGCCCCGTGTTGCCGTACTTGCGTTTGAGAGTGCCGTACGGCACGAACTCCGCGGAGGCGGCGATCTGGTTCGCTTCCGGAACCCACGCGGGTACGACATCGGCGATCCGGTCGTCACGCTGCAACTGTTCGATGATGCTGCGGTGGAGGTTGGAAGCGCTGCGATACTTCGTGATGACCAGACCGATTTCCCGGAGGGGATGGCCCGTGCGCTGCGCAAACTCCTGAATACGCTTCTGCAGCTGGGGAATTCCGTACGTCGACAGGATGTCCGGGATGGTCGGGATCAGATACCCGTCGGCCGATCTCAAACCGTTGAGGGTGAGCATGCCCAGGTTGGGCGGGCAGTCGAGGAGTATGTAGTCGTATCGATCGGCGATCGGTTCGATCGCCTTCGTGAGGATCTCGATCGGCCGATGCGACCCGGGATCCGCATACTGCCGGTGGCTGAGACCCTCCTGGATCTCGATGAGATCGAGCGAGGACGCCAGGAGATCCACCCCGCGCACGGCCCGGACCGGCGAGACGTCGTGCTGAAGGGCCTTCTCGATGTCGAACGACGCGGTATCGGATTCGATCGCACCCCGGAACAGCGCCGCAAGGGTGCGGTCGAGCTCGTTGAGTTCCTTCCAGCGCTCCTCACCGATCATCATGGTGGTGAGGTTCGTCTGGGGGTCGAGGTCGACGAGCAGTACCCGCTGCCCGAACTCGGCGGCCATGAACTCGCCCAACGCCGCGGTCGTCGTGGTCTTACCGACGCCACCTTTCAGGTTGATCGTCGCGATTACCCGCGCCACCGTGCACCTCTTCGGAAAGATCGACTGCTCTTCCGATAGAAACGTACACCGCGATCCGGACAAACATGACGTCCGGTCTTATCTGCCCTTCGCCTCGACACCGACTCTCTCCAGCCCGCCCGAGGTATCCGCGCGGACGACCGAGTCGGCAGTTGCGAACCCGCTGAGCGCAAGCGCAGGCGCGCGGTCGACGACCGCGTGCACCACGCGCCCTTCCGACATGAACACGATCATTCCTTCGGCGCCCACCGTCGGGAGGTCCTTCCACACGAGACCCGAGGTATCGAGGATGCGGTTGACCTCGCTCATGAGCAGAGGAACGCGGAAGTAGTACATCCGGTCCCAGTCCTCCCCCTGCAGGTCCGCAACCTGCGCGAGATCACCGAGCGTGCGTTCCTGACCGCCGGCGAGCACCTCGCTGAACGCTGATTCGAGCTGGGGATCGTCCACCACCGTCACCGCAGGATCCCCCCCGCATCCTGCGATGACCATCGCCATGACTCCGGCTGCTACCCCTGCCGATACCCGTCGTGCAAACACCCACGCCACCCCCGTCATTCGACCCCCAGATGAACGCGAGGAAGCTACCACCGAATCGGACATTTGCACCAGTGAGGCGTCTCACATTTTGGGGACTGGGTGGCCGGACCCTGCCACACGCGGGAAACCTGTGACCGGACACAACGGACACGGTCAATCCTTGCCGGTGAGCTCCGCAATGTCGCTCCGGAGCGCGGTGTGCAGCGAACCGATGAGTTCCGCGGCCGACCCGAACTGGTCTCCGACGAAGTCGGTGTTCTCGGCCGAGAGCTCGCGCGCGCCCGACCGCCCGATGAGATCGTCGATACGCTCGTCGAGGCTCGCGGTGCGGCGTGCGACGTCGACCATGCCCATCCGGCTTTCCGCGTTTCCGAGCAGATCGCCGATCCTGGCGAGCGCCGCCACCCGGGCGAGAAGCTGGTCCCACACGGGATCGAGCGCCGCGACCCGCGCGTCCAGCGCAGCCCGTGCGCCGGCGCCCCGTTCGCCCGGGATACTCCCGATCGCGGCGCCCAATTCCGCGAGCAGTCCGCGCAACGACACCGTATCGACGGCGATCTGAGTGATTTCCTCGGCCAGATCGAGCTGGGCCCGCTGTACCGCGAAGTACTCGGAGCGCCACGCCGCCGACGACTCGATCCGGTCGTAGAGGGAGCCCGCCAGGAACAACAGGGTGTCGTACCGGTCGACGAACCGGTCGTCGTCCTCCGGCATCCGGCGCGCGAGGAGATCCGCCGCTCGACGGCCGGCGTCTGCGGCGGGGGTGCGCTCCGACCACCGCGACACACGGTCCACCGCCACGGACAGGGCGGCACCTCGGGCCTGTTCGGCGGGCGCGACCGGCAGCGGCGCCGGAGTCTGCCGCAACGCCGCGAACAACGCTTCTCGCTGATCGAGTTCGAGGTGGAGCCCATCGCGGCGATCCCTGCGAACCGCACGCACACCCTGCGCGTAGTGCGACGGCGAATGCACGATGGCCTGCTCGGCAGCGCGGAGGCGCTTGGCGAGTTCGTTCGCGCGGTATTCGAGGACCAGGCGGGCGGCCCCGGGACGCTGCCTGCCCAGGCGGGCCACGAGATGAGCATGCTCGTCGGAGAGAAGGCGCAACGCTCCGAAACCGTCGACGGTGGGGAATCGCCGACCGGCACGCCGCCGGTTCGCGAGGACCGTGCGTGCCGATTCGTCGAGATGACCCGCGGCCAGCGCGAGTGCCGCCGCATCCGAGAGCGGGCCGTGCCTGCCGTCGATGGCACACCGATCGCACCAACGGCGCACCTGTCCCGCGATGCGTTTCCGTCGCAGGTCGGGCGTTTCGAACTCGTCGGATACTTCGGGTCGGTTTGAGCCGGGCATCGGGGCCTCCTCGTCGCCTTACTGTCTTCCACTGTCCCAGAAAACCGCGGTCTTCGATCGGCCCGGCGACGGACCTCGCACTGCCCGGACGAGACTTCGGCACGCGTGTGCGGGCGCATCAGTTCGATTGAGCGGACGCCGTATTCACCATTCGTGATCGATGTCACAGAAAGAGCCGGGCTCGATCCTCCATCGGGCCACACGCACCTCCGGATTGTCAAAATCGTTGCGGCACAAACGCCTACCCGACGGTACGACGAGGGCAGTCGGCCCCGCTGCAAGTTACCCACCGGTGTTACCGCGCGGTACGAGCGAACGGGCCCACCGCAGCCGGCCCTCCTTCCCGCGGACGACCCCCGAAAAGCCCTGTACGGCAACGTTCGAGACCCGAAAAAGGAACGGTTTCCGCAGGTCACGCCGATTCGGGAAGCCAAACGTGACAAAGCCTCATGTTTCGGCCATGCTGTTACCCGTACGGGGCGTTTCCATCCGCACGGGGGTGTGTGTCGTCGATGGCGACGGCCACCGGATGAGGACAGGGGCGCGTTCGCACCGCCTTGACGATTCGGTTCGACAGAACCACAGCGTCGGCGATCGACACACGCATGCCCACCACACAGCACGAGGAGCCGACCGATCGATGTTCCCGCTCACGTTTACCGATCCGTGACGTAGGAACCGAAGACCGGATAAATTGTCTTCCTCATCGGGGTGGAGCTTTCGACGCGCGGCACCCACGCGCACAACCATGGAGAACGGTGGCAACGAGTATGTTCAAGCGGATCGCAGTGGTCAACCGGGGTGAGGCGGCAGTCCGCCTCATCCGGGCAGTCCGGGAGCTCAACTCCGAACACGGCTACGGCATCAAGACGATCGCTCTGCACACGGACGCCGAACGCCGTGCCATGTTCGTCCGTCAGGCCGACGAAGGCGTCACCCTTCGCCCTTCGACGACGGCCGCGACTTCCTACCTCGATCACGCAGAACTCGAGCGCGCACTCCTCGAAGCGAAAGCCGACGCAGTCTGGGTCGGCTGGGGATTCGTGGCGGAAGATCCCGTCTTCGCCGACCTGTGCGCGCGGCTGAACATCACATTCATCGGTCCGTCCGCGGATGCGATGCGTCTCCTCGGGGACAAGGTCGAAGCCAAACTGCTCGCCGAGAAGGTCGGGGTGCCGGTCGCCCCGTGGTCCGGCGGACCCGTGGAGTCCCGCGCCGACGCGCGGCGTCATGCCCAGGCCATCGGTTACCCGCTCATCATCAAAGCGCGCTCCGGCGGTGGCGGCCGCGGCATCCGGAAGGTCTACGCCGAAGACGAACTCGAACTGGCACTCGAGCGCACGCAGGGCGAAGCCGAACGGTCCTTCGGCGACCCCGTCGTCTTCATCGAACGCCTCGTCACCGACGCGCGCCACGTCGAGGTGCAGGTCATCGCCGACACGCACGGGAACGTGTGGGCTCCCGGCGTGCGTGACTGCTCCATCCAGCGCAAGAACCAGAAGGTCATCGAGGAATCGGCTTCCCCGCTGCTCACCGCGGAACAGTCCGACCACCTGCGCTCGGTGTCCGCCGACCTCGTCCGGGCCGCGGGATACTGCGGCGCCGGAACCGTCGAGTACCTCTACCAGCCGCACTTGAAGACGTTCACCTTCCTCGAGGTCAACACCCGCCTGCAGGTCGAACACCCCATCACCGAGGTCACCACCGGCATCGACCTCGTCAAACTCCAGATCCTCGTCGCCTCCGGAGAGCCCCTCGTGGGTGACTGCCCGCCGGAATTCGGCCACGCGGTCGAGGCACGGCTCAACGCCGAGGATGCCGCCAACGGGTTCGCGCCCGCGCCCGGCACGGTGCAACTGCTCAAATTCCCGCTGGGGTCCGGCCTGCGGGTGGACACGGGCATCGCGCAGGGAGACGTGATCCCTCCCGACTACGACTCGATGGTCGCCAAGGTCATCGCTTGGGGACGGAACCGCGGCGAAGCGCTCGCACGCCTGCGCACCGCCCTGCGAGAAACGACGGTCGTCCTCGACGGAGGCACCACCACCAAATCGTTCCTGCTCGACCTGCTCGACCGCCCGGAGGTCGTCGACGCGTCCGCCGACACCGGTTGGCTCGACCGCACCGGTGCCGGCAGCGAGTCCGGACCGACGCGAGTCGCCGACATCGCACTCGTCGCAACCGCCGTCGACGTCTACAACGCCGACGAAGCCCGCGAGCGCACCGCGTTCCTCGCGTCCGCACGCGGCGGCCGGCCACGCGCCGGACATGCCGTCGGCCGCAAGATCGAACTGAGCTACCAGGGTCAGGCGTACGAACTCGTGGTCGGCCAGGTCGGACCGCACCGCTACCGGCTCGACACCGGAGTGACCGAGTTCGACGTCGAACTCGAACGTCTCGGAGACTACGAATCGCGGCTCACGCTCGACGGTCGCCGCCACCACGTCGTCTCGATAGCCGGGCCCGCCCATTTCCTCGTCGAGGTCGACGGGATCAGCCACCAGATCAGCCAGGACGAGGCCGGAGTCGTCCGCACTCCGGCGCCCGCTGTCGTCGTTGCCGTCCCCGTCGCGGTCGGCGACGAGGTCGAAGCCGGGCAGACGCTCGTCGTTCTCGAGTCGATGAAGATGGAGACCGCCGTCCGGGCTCCGTTCGCCGGTAAGGTCCGCGAGATCCTCGCCGTCGTCAATGCTCAGGTGGACGCCGGCGCCCCGCTGCTGCGCGTCGACCAGATCGTCGAAGAAGTCGTCACCGAAGCCGTCGAGCGCGTGGAGTTCCCCACCCCCGGACCGGCGCTCAGCGACGATCTCGCTGCGGATGCGCTGGCGCGGCTCGATTCGCTCGGAGCGCTCATCACCGGGTACGACGTCTCGGCCAAACGGACCGCGGCGCTTCTCGCCGAATACGAGCGTCTCTCGGCAGGTGTGCGGTCGTGTGATCTCGTGCGCGCCGAACTCGCTCTGCTGACCACGTTCGCAGACGTCTGCGACCTGTCGCGCAACCGTCCGACCGACGAAGAGCGGAACACCGAAGACCGCGTGCACAGCCCCCGCGAGTTCTTCCACGGCTATCTGCAGTCGCTCGACGTCGAAGTAGGCGGCCTGCCCGACAGCTTCCGTGCTCGCCTCTCGCGCGCGCTGCGCCATTACGACGTGACCGACCTCGCGCGCACCCCCGACCTCGAAGACGCCGTATACCGGCTGTTCCTCGCGCTCGAACGTATCGAGACGCACGTGCCGGTCGTCACCGCACTGCTCGAGCGCTGGACCGAACGCGACGACACGGAGGCCGGAGTCTCCCACGAACTCAACGAGGTCCTCGACCGGTTGATCGTCGCGACGCAGGTCCGCTTCCCGGTCATCGGCGACACCGCACGCAACCTGCGCTACAGCTACTTCGAGGAGCCGATGATCCGGAAGGCGCGCGAGCAGGTGTACGACGGGGTGCGCGGTTCGCTCGCCTACCTCTCCGAACACCCGCAGGCGGCCGACTACGCGCAGCGCATCGAGTCCCTCGTCACCACGCCCGAACCTCTCATCGACCTTCTCGCCCAGCAGATTTCACGCCCCGGCACCGTCCCCGGTCCGCTGCTCGAAGTCATCACGCGACGCGCGTACAAGATCCGGACCCTCGAGGACGTGCGGTCGTGCGTCGTCGACGGGCGCCAATTCGTCACCGGAAACTTCGATCTGCGGGGTACCCGGCTGTACCTGATCTCCGCGGAGACATCGCATTCCGGCCTCGCCTCGGTACTCGACGCAATCGAGCAATCGGCGTCGACGCTGCCCGGTGTCGAGAACCTGGTGATCGACCTGTACGTCGCCTGGGAGGACGCGCCGGCCGACGCGGACGCTCAAGCCGCGGCGCTGTCCTCAGTCCTGTCCACCCGCGAGATCATCGCGCGCGCACGACGCGTGACGGTGACGGTGTGCCACACCGATATCGCCGAAGAGCACGTGTTCACCTTCCGCGCCTACGAGTCCGGGTACGCCGAGGAAAGCAACATCCGCGACATCCACCCGTTGACGGGGCAGCGTCTCGATCTGTGGCGACTGAAGAACTTCGACGGCACGCGCCTGCCCTCCAACCCGGACACGTACCTGTATCACATTGTCGCGAGGGACAATCCGTCCGACGAGCGCTTCATCGCCCTCACCGAGGTGCGGGATCTGACCCAGCAGCGCGACGACAGCGGCCGGATCGTGAGCCTGCCCGCCTTCGAACGTGCCCTCGCGAGTTCGCTCGACGGCATGCGCCGCGCCCAGGCCGCACGCGGTGGACGACGCCTCGATACGAACCGTGTGGTCCTCTACGTCTGGCCCGTCGTCGACCTCGACGTGAAGGATCTGCGCCGGATCGCCCGCAGTGCCGCACCGTTGACCGTGGGTGCGGGCCTCGAGGAGATCACCGTCATCGGATGGTTGCGCGAGAACCCGGGTCAGCCCGCGCGTGAAGTCGCGTTGCGCTTCTCGTACCGCTCCGGCGCCGGTGTCGTCGTGCGGGTCACCGAGCCGCCCAAGGAACCGCTCAAGCCGCTCGACGAGTACACCCAGAAGGTGCAGCGCTCGCGGGCCCGCGGAACCGTGTACCCCTACGAGCTGATTCCGCTGCTGACCGGCAGCGACGGTACGTTCGTCGAGTACGACTTCGACGAGCAGGGACAGTTCGGCGCCGTCGACCGCCCGTACGGCCGCAACACCGCCGGCCTCATCGTCGGCATCGTGGACACTCCGACGCCCCGCTATCCCGAGGGCATGACCCGGGTTGCTCTGTTCGGAGATCCCACCAAGGCACTCGGCACCGTCGCCGAAGCCGAGTGCTCACGCCTGGTGGCCGCGATCGACCTTGCCGAGAGTCTCGGCGCGCCGGTCGAGTGGTTCGCGTTGTCGTCGGGTGCCACGATCTCCATGGACTCGGGTACCGAGAACATGGACTGGGTGTCGCGGGGTCTGCGCCGCATCATCACGTTCACCCAGAGCGGCGGCGAGATCAACATCGTCGTGACCGGCATCAACGTCGGCGCACAGCCGTACTGGAACGCCGAGGCGACGATGCTCATGCACACCAAGGGCATTCTCGTCATGACCCCGGACAGCGCGATGGTGCTCACCGGCAAGCAATCGCTCGACTACTCCGGCGGAGTGTCCGCGGAGGACAACTTCGGTATCGGCGGATACGACCGCGTGATGGGTCCGAACGGCCAGGCCCAGTACTGGGCACCGAATCTCCGAGTAGCGGTCGAAACACTCTTTGCGCACTACGCGCACGCCTATGTCGCTCCCGGCGAGCGCTTCCCGCGCAAAGCCGACTCCGCCGACCCGGTCGATCGCGACGTGCGCCTCTACCCGCACGTCCACCCGTCGAGCGACTTCACCACGGTCGGCGAGATCTTCTCGTCCGACACCAACCCGGATCGCAAGAAGCCGTTCGACATCCGCACAGTGATGCGCTCGGTCGTCGACCAGGACCACGCCGTGCTCGAACGGTGGGCCGACATGGCCGACGCCGACACCTCGGTGGTCTTCGACGCGCACCTGGGCGGTACCCCGGTCAGCGTGATCGGGATCGAGTCGCGCGCCATCCCCCGCAAGGGCTGGTTCCCGACAGACGGGCCGGACCAATGGACGTCCGGGACGTTGTTCCCGAAGTCGTCGAAGAAGACGGCCCGCGCCATCAATGCCGCAAGCGGAAACAGGCCGCTCGTGGTGCTCGCGAATCTGTCGGGCTTCGACGGATCACCCGAGTCGCTGCGCAACCTGCAGCTCGAGTACGGCGCCGAAATCGGCCGGGCCATCGTCAATTTCGACGGTCCCATCGTCTTCGTGGTGGTGTCCCGGTACCACGGCGGAGCATTCGTCGTGTTCTCGGGCGCACTGAACGAGAACATGGAAGTACTTGCGGTCGAAGGCTCGTTCGCGTCCGTTCTCGGCGGCGCTCCCGCTGCCGCGGTGGTCTTCACCCGGGACGTCAACAAGCGCACGGCGAGCGATCCCCGCATCACGGAGATCGAGTCACGTCTGGCGGCAGCCGAAGACGGGGAGAAGTCCCGTCTCGGTGTCGAACTGGGCGCCTTGCGCGTCGCGGTACGGTCCGAAAAGCTCGGCGAGGTCGCTGCGGAGTTCGAGGCGATCCACAACATCCAGCGTGCCCAGCGGATGGGCTCGGTGCACCGGATCGTTCCCGCCGCCGAACTGCGCCCGCAGATCATCGCTGCCGTGCAGCGAGGAATGGCGAAATCGCTCGCCTGACACGGCCGAGCACAGGGGGCCCGCACCGATCGGTGCGGGCCCCCTGTGTGTGTGCCTCCGGACACAAGACCCTGTGCAGCACAACCCATCCGGTCCGAAATGCACGTCGATTTCTGACTTCTTTCTCAGGAATGTTTCATGTCCCGCTCCTACCTTCGGTACTGAGGACCAGTAAGGAAAGGGGTGCGGAAATGCGCATCGACAAGCGATGGCTCATCGCGGGTGTCGCGGCAGTGGCCGTGGCAGCCGGTTCGGTGGGGATCGCAACCGCAGTGGACTCCGACGAGCCCACAGGTCCGGGCCAGGTGACGGCACAGACCCAGGACGACACGCAGGAAGCGGAGGACGGCCAGGACACCCACGACTCCACCGATCGGGGCCGCGAACGTCCGGACTCGGCGACGGCTCCGGACGCGCAGCGTGATGTCGAACGCGAACCGGGTGACCGCACGCGCCACGGCGGAGAGCGACCCGACGGACCGAGAGGACCGCATTCGGACCGCGAGACCGGACCCGAGGAGGGTGACGGACCTCGTGCAGAGCGCGGACCGGGCGACGGCCTGCGCGACGGGCGCGGACCCGGTGCCCACCATCGTGAGCACGAAGGCGAGCACCCGGACCACGACTCCGGACCTCATGACACCGAGCAGGACGGTACGCACACCTAGGCCCCTGCTCGCCGTCCGGCGAGGTGGACCACCGGAACAAGAGCCCTGCCGCGCATGCGCGGAGGGGCCCTTCGTGCCTCGGTCGCTGTCGACCGACCAGTTAGGTCACACCATGGCGAAGGCCCCTTCCATCTCGGATGGAAGGGGCCTTTCGTCTCGATCGGATCAGAGCCAGCGCGGGGGCGTCAGGTCTCCGCCTTCGACGCCGACGGCGCCGCGTCCGGCGGCCCACCGCACCACTGCGGGAAGCGAACCGCGCACCACGTGGGCGGGTTCCGCGTCCGGCGTCACGGCGATCGTGCTGCCGCCGTCTACCTCGAGTGCGATACCCGCACCGAGTTCCTTCTTCCGCCACATGCCGACGATGTCGTCGAGCAGCGACTCGAGGACCACCTTCGGGAAATCACCGAAGCGTCCGCCGTTGTCGAGATCCACCGCGTGGATCCAGACCTCACGCGTGCGCATCCAGACAGTTTCCTCGGCAGGAACCAAGCGGCCCTGCGCGGTCCGGACCTGCGCCTGCCACGCGGACTCCGGCAGGTGACGCCACTTCTCGTCGAGCCGGGCCACGGTGTGAGCGAACAGGTTACGAAGCGCGGCGGGACTCAGCGTGGCGCCCTCGGCGATCTCCTGCGCCCGCTGCTCGGTGGAGGCGTACATCGGGGTCTCCACACCGGTGGCAGCCCAATCCATCAACCGGCACAGTGCGGCCGCGTTGTACCCGATATGCGCCGTCAGGTGCTGGCGGGTCCACCCGTCGAGGAGGGTGGGTCCGGCGAGTTCGTCGTCGGTCAGTTCCGCGAGCCGCTGCGACAGGTACGCCGTACCGCGCCGTGCGATGAGCAGGCGTTCGGAGAGTTCGAGATCGTTGAATCCCACGGTCTTCCTTCTCCTACTTGATGATCGTCTTGTTCTTGACGGACCCGAGGCCCTCGATGGTGACCTCGCAGACGTTGCCGTCCTGGATGTAGCGTGCCGGCTTGCGGGCATGGCCCACGCCACCTGTGGTGCCGGTGATGATGACGTCGCCCGGCTGCAGCGTGACGATGTGCGAGATGTAGTCCACCAGCTTGGCCGGGGTGAACACCAGATCGTTGGTGTTCGACGACTGCATGACCTCACCCTCGAGGCGGGTTTCGATCTTGGTGCCGAGCTTGTAGTCGGTGTCGAGGACGGGGCCGAAGCCGCTGGTCTTCTCGAAGGTCTTGCCCTGGTCCCACTGCAGCGTGCGGTACTGGTAGTCGCGCATCGTGTAGTCGTTGATGACCGAGTAACCCGCGATGTACTCCTCGGCGTCGGCCTCGGACACCTGGTACGCCTGCTTGCCGATGACGACGGCGAGCTCAGCTTCCCAGTCGAGCTGCGAACCGGCGTACGCCGGGACGATCACGTCGTCGTACGGGCCGGTGAGTGCTTCCTTGAACTTCGAGAACAGCGTCGGGAACTCGGGGAGTTCGCGGCCCATCTCCTGGATGTGGGTGGCGTAGTTGAGTCCGACGCACACGATCTTGCCGGGGCTGGGAACGACGGGTGCGTAGTCGGCATCGGCGAGGTCGACGGTCTTCCCCGCTGCCTTCTCGGCGACGGCCTTCCAGTCTGCGTCGTTCAGCAGTTCGGACAGATCGGCGTAGCCGTCGATCACGGTGGCGGTGGAGTCGTCGTCGACACGCACCGCAGCGGTTGCGCCGTCGAGTCGGAGAGTTGCAAGTCGCATGGTGGGTCAGGCTCCTTCGGAGATGATGGTGCGGTTGAAGTGCAGACGCTCCACGATGGGTGCGTCCGAGAACGCGAACAGGTCGACGCCCTCATCGGTTTCGAGCGACCACTCGACCCAGGACGGGACGACGATCATGTCGCCCTTGGCAACATCGTGAGGGGTTCCGCCGAGATCGAAGCGACCCTGGCCTTCGAACACCTGGAAGACGAGCGACCCTACGTCGCGACGGGGGCGGGTGTGCGCGCCGGCGCGAAGACGGTGGAACTCGGCGCGGATCGTCGGCATGACGTCGCCGCCGGTGGTCGGGTTGGTGTAGCGGATCGCGGCATGGCCCGGCTCCGGCGTCGCGGCGTAACCCTCGTCCTCGAGCGCAAGCTGTTCGGTGAGGGCGCGATCGGTGTGCTCCCAGCGGTAGCAGGCGATGGGCGAGCTGGTCTTGCGGTCGAGCCCGACGAGCGGACGCAGACCGGGATGGACCCACAGTCGCTCGGAGCGTGAGATGTCCGGCGTTCCCTCGTCGGTCACGCCGTCCGAACCGAACTCGAAGAATCCGGTGTCGGTGTAGTGAACGAACGGAATGTCGAGACCGTCGATCCACGCCATCGGCTGATCGGTCTCGTTGTGGTGGCCGTGGAAGTTCCACCCGGGCGTGAGCAGGAAGTCACCGCGGCGCATCGCGACGGGGTCACCGTTGACGACGGTCCACACGCCTTCACCCTCGACGACGAATCGGAAGGCGTTCTGCGAGTGGCGGTGCTCCGGTGCGGTTTCCTTCGGGCCGAGGTACTGGATCGCTGCCCACAGGGTGGGCGTGATGTACGGGACTCCGCCGAGGCCGGGGTTCGCCAGGGCGATCGCACGGCGTTCACCACCGCGCCCGACGGGCACGAGGTCGCCCGCGCGCTGCGCGAGCGGGTAGAGCGTCGACCACTTCCAGACGAACGGAACCGCCTTGGAGGTCGGCGCCATCGGCATGAGGTCCCCGAGCTGCGTCCACAACGGATCGAGATGCTCGGCCTCGAAATCGTCGTAGAGCTTCTGCAGTTCCGGGTCGTGCTCGGTCATGATTTCTCCTCGCGAAACGACACACACGTTGGGCGTTGATCACAACCTATGCCGCACCGTCCGCCAGAGCACACAATATTCTTCCCTGTGGAATCTTGACGTAGATCTCATCCTTCGATGTGTGCGACGTCCACCTCGAGGCCCCGGATCGCCGCCCGCATCTGCTGCACCAGTTGCCCGTGCAGGTGCTGCCGGTACCGGGTCGCGGGTACCGCTGCGGTGAGCGCCGCGATCGCGTGCCCACGACCGTTCCGCACCGCGACCCCGAATGCCGCGACGCCCTGTTCGGTCTGCTCGACGTTGACGGCGAATCCCACGCGCCGGGCCGCTTCGAGTTCACTGACGAAGATCTCGAACTCACCGGGAGCGAGCCGCCGGTCCGTCTCGGATGCGGTCGGGCCCTGGCTGATGGTCGGCGGGCCCGCCGGTCGGAGGTACAGCTGTTCGAGCGTGCGCCGGGGGAGTTCGGCGAGCAGGATGCGCCCGCCCGCGGTGAGTTCCGCCGGGAGTACCTGGCCTTGCCTGTCCCCCACACGCAGCATCGTTGCCGCTTCTGCCGTGTACAGGAAACGTGCCTGCGACCCGATCCGGAGAACCAGGTTGATGGTCTCGCCCGTCATCATCGCGAGCGCCTCCATGTGCGGACGCGCGATATCTGCAAGCTCTCTGGTCCATCCGTGCTTCGCCGGCCCGGCCCCCATCGCGGGACCGGGGTGGTAGCGGCGCTTCTCGTCCTGCACGGCGAAGCCCCGGTAGACGAGCATCGCCAGGAGCCGATGCGCGGTCGACGGCGCGGTGCCGAGCGCCTCCGCCGCGTCCTTCACCCGCAATGCTCCGACGTCGCGGAGCAACTGCAGCAGGTGCAGCGCGTTGTCCACGGACTCGAGCGAGTACGACGGCTTCGTGATGCGTTTGCCTGGTTTCGGCGCATTCTGCATAGAAGAACTTTATTGCACCGAGCACGTGAGCGCATCAACGTTGGATTCATGCACATCTCCCCAGGGGCCACCGTCGCCTCCGGTGCACGCCGTCTGCCCATGGCTCCCGGCAGCATCGCAGCAGTCGTCGTCTGCTGGCTGTTCGTCGTATTCGACGGATACGACCTCATCGTCTACGGCAACGTGATCCCCAGCCTGCAGGACGAATGGGGAATCAGTTCCTCGACGGCCGGCACACTCGGCAGCCTGGCATTCCTGGGCATGATGATCGGTGCCGTTCTCGCGGGCCGGTTGTCCGACGCGATCGGACGCAAACAGGCGGTGGTCGGCTGCGTTGTCGTCCTCTCCGTGTTCACCGCGTTGTGTGCCGTCGCTCCCGGACCTGCGGTCTTCGGCATCCTGCGCCTGATCGCCGGAATCGGCCTCGGCGGACTGGTGCCGACGTCCAACGCCCTGGCTGCCGAACTGGTGCCGAACAAGTGGCGCGCCGCCGTCGCGACGATGATGATGTCCGGCGTGCCGATCGGCGGTTCGATCGCGGCCCTCGTGGGCATCCCGGTGATTCCCCACTGGGGCTGGCGCCCGATGTTCCTCTTCGCGCTGATCCCGCTCTTCATTCTCGTTCCGCTGGCGATCAAGGTGCTGCCCAAGCACGCCCCCGATGCCCATCCCGGCAACGCCGCGGGCGGCTTCAAGGAACTGCTCGGTACCCGTTTCCGCGCCGTGAGCATCATGTTCGCGGCGGTGACCGTGGTGACCCTGCTCTCGTGGTACGGCCTCGGCACCTGGCTTCCCAAGCTCATGCAAGGTGAGGGCACCGACCTGGGCAACGCGCTGACTTTCGCGCTGGCGCTCAACCTCGGCGCCGTCGTCGGCTCGTTCGTCACCGCCTGGGGCGGCGTGCGCTGGGGTTCGGTGCCGACGAGCATCGTCGCCGCGCTGATGGCCGGTGTCGCGCTGCTGACCCTGCTGCTCGATCCGCCGGTCGCCGCGGTGTACCTGATCTTCGTGATCGCCGGTGTCGGTACCCACGGCACCCAGGCACTGATCATCGCGGCCGTCGCGTCGTACTACCCCGACCACCTGCGGGGCACGGCACTCGGCTGGGCTCTCGGCGTCGGCCGGATCGGTGCCGTTGCCGCCCCACAGATCGGTGGATGGCTGCTCGCCGCCGGACTCGGCGCCCACTCGAACTTCATCCTCTTCGGCGTCAGCGCCTTGATCTCGGCGCTGTTGCTCACCGTGATCTGGCAGAAGTTCCCCGTCCGCCACGACGCGCCGCGCGGCCCGATCCTCACTCACTGATCTCACAGTTCCCCCCACCCGAAGGAGTGTCATGTCCGATCTGAAGGACGCGCGAGTACTGATTGCCGGCGGCGGCATCGGTGGCGTCGCCAACGCCCTCGCTCTCGCCTTGAAGGGTGCGAACGTCACGCTCTTCGAGCGCGCCGCCGAGTTCGGTGAGGTGGGCGCCGGACTCCAGATCGGACCGCACGGCTCGCGCATCCTCCAGTCGCTCGGCGTCTACGACGAGGTGATCGCCAAGGGTGTGCTGCCCAAGAACCTCGTCTTCCGCGACGCTGTGACCGCCGAAATCCTCACCAAGGTGAACCTCGGCCGCGACTACCAGGAGCACTACGGCGGCGTGTACTTCGTGGTACACCGCTCCGACCTGCACTCGGTACTCGTTGCCGCGGCACGTCGCGCGGGAGCCGACCTCCGCACCGATTCGACGGTGACCGATGTCGTCACCGAGGGCGACACTGTGCGCGTCATCCTCGAGAACGGTGAAGAGCACATCGGTGACATCGCGCTCGGGATGGACGGGCTGCACTCGCGCCTGCGTCCCAAGCTGTCCGACGACAAGCCCGTCGGCTCCGGCTACGTCGCGTTCCGCGGCACCTTCCCGATGAACGAAGTCCCCCTCGAAGAGGACATCGAGGATGTCGTGGGCTACATCGGCCCGCGCTGCCACTTCATCCAGTACCCGCTTCGCCAGGGCGAGATGCTCAACCAGGTCGCCGTCTTCCAGTCGCCGGCGTTCCTTCGCGGCGAGGAGAAGTGGGGCAGCCCCGAGGAACTCGCGCACGCCTACGACCACTGCCACGAGAGTGTCCGCTCCGCCCTCAAGTACCTGTGGACGGACCGCTGGTGGCCGATGTTCGACCGCAATCCGATCGACAACTGGGTCGACGGCCGCATGCTCCTTCTCGGCGATGCCGCACATCCGCCGCTGCAGTACCTCGCGTCGGGCGCCGTGATGGCTCTCGAGGATGCCAAGTGCCTCGCCGACTACGCGTCCGAGGACTACAAGGGCGACAACGCGAACTGGCCGAAGATCCTGCAGGACGTCAACGCCGAGCGCGCGCCGCGCTGCAACCGCATCCTCACCACCGGCCGGATGTGGGGCGACCTGTGGCACCTCGACGGTGCCGGCCGCGAAGCTCGCAACGAGTTGTTCCGCATCCGCGACACCTCGAGCTACAAGTACACGGACTGGCTGTGGGGTTACTCCTCGGACCGTAACCGCTGAGCCGGGACACCCCCGCGCGACGATCACGCCTGTGGCCCGCAGATCCGGAAGATCTGCGGGCCACAGGCCTGTCATGCGTCCTACACGACTGTTTCGCTCAGCTCCGCGAGTCGGCGTTCCGCGCGCACCACCGCATCGCGGGCCTCGGCAAGATCCACCCGGATCGCCTCGAGGTGCCGTCGGATGCCGAGCGTCATGTCCCCCGGTTCCGGGATCGAGACGACGAAGGAGCCCCTTCCCTGCCGCGTCTCGATGAACCCCTCCTTCCGCAGCACTTCCTGCGCGTCCTTCACCACGGACGGCGACACCGCGTAGTGAGCCGCGAGCTCGTGGATCCCCGGGAGCTGGTCGCCGACTGCCCATTCGTTCCACGTCATCCGATGCTGGAGATCGGTTGCGACGGCTTCGTACTTGTAGGCCATACCGGACACCGTAACACTTTTACGTAACACCGGAACTGCGTTGTCGCCGGTGCTGCTCTTGGACCGGCCACAACAGCGGTGTCGTGCACGCCGGACCGCGCGGTGTCCGGGCGCAGGCGATGAACGCCGACGGCAGCGTCGAAGACGATTTCGTCATCACCGGACAGGGACGCCTCGTTCACCTGTGCAACGCCCCGTCACCCGGCGCCACGTCGTCCCTCGCCATTGCCGAACACCTCGTCGCGACGGCCCTCCAACGCGTGCGCCGAGGACGCCCACGCGTAGAGACGAACGAATACGGGCATGCTCACCGGAAGAATTCCCCACGACGCTAGGAGCATCGACATGGCACGTATCGCGGTTTTCGGCGGACACGGCAAGGTGGCGCTCCACCTCGAACGTCTCCTCTCCGACGCCGGCCACGAGGTCAGCGCGGTCATCCGCAATCCCGACCACGCCGACGACGTGCGCGCCGCCGGTGGCACGCCGGTGGTTGCCGACGTCGAACAACTCGATGCGCTCGCGTTCAACGAGTTGCTGCAGGGTCACGATGCGGTCGTGTGGTCCGCAGGCGCAGGCGGGGGCAGCGCGCTCCGCACATACGCCGTGGATCGCGACGCCGCGATCGCATCGATGACGGCGGCGCAGCAGGCGGGTGTCCGGCGGTATGTGATGATCTCGTACTACGGGTCGCGTCCGGATCACGGTGTGCCGGAGGACAACAGTTTCTACGCCTACGCCGAGGCGAAGGCCGCGGCCGACACGCATCTGCGGGCCGCCGAGTTGGACTGGACGATCCTCGGGCCGAGCAAACTCACGCTGGATCCGCCCACGGGCCGCATCGACATCGCGGGTCACGGCGCGACCGAACCGGGCGAAGTGTCGCGTGCGGATGTGGCGGCCGTCGCCGCCGCGGTACTCGAGCGACCCGAAACCGCCGGTCTCACCATCGAATTCAACAACGGCGACACGCCGATCGGCGAGGCGCTGGACGCACTCCGGTAATCCGGCCTACGTCGGAAGTCGTACTGCGGTTACGTCGCCGGACGGACGACGGTGACACGCCGGAAAACTAGCGTCGTCACCATGACACACAACACTTTCTCGCCCCGTACCGCGGTGATCGTGGCCTACAGCTGGGTCACGCTCATCGCGTTCGGTGCAATCCTCACCGAAACAGTCATCCTCTACCCCAACGTTTTCCACGATCCCCCGGCGTCTCTGGATCTGACCGTCGAGTTCATGTCGGAAGCCGGTCCGTCGGACTTCTTCCCGCCTCTGGGTGCGCTGACGGTAGCCCTCGCAGCGGCGTCCGTGTTCCTGCTCCGGCGCGACAAGAAGCTCCGGCCGTGGGCGGTGGCGAGCCTGATCTCGCTGGTCTTCGGCGAGTTCGCGTTCTCGGCCTTCTACTTCTGGCCACGGAACACGATCATGTTCGACGAAGGGACCGCCGTGCATTCTGTCGAAGTACTCCGACAGACCGCGGTCGAGTTCGAGACAGGCCACTGGGTTCGTCTGACCATGAGCGGCGTGACTGCCGTCCTGGCCTTCGTCGCGTTGTTCAAGGCGCTCACGGCTCGCACGTCCACGCCCGTGCCGGTCGAGGCTCGGGTCGGGTGACACGCCCGGTAGTTCCGCTCGCGGGCGTACGGCGAGGTGACGACCCCTCGCCGTACGCGCATTTCGGTTCCGGGCCCAGGCTGCCGCCGGTAATCTCGCCGACGTAGCGCCGATCGCCACAGGTGCGGGCGGGATCGCCGGGTACTCCGTCACTGCCGCCCGGAACGGTGATCACACGCACGACCGGAGGAAAGGCACCGACCATCTCCGCGCAGACCAGCCCAGCAGCCGGAAATATGTTCCGGCAGGACCGCACGACCGATGCGCTCCTCGCCGGGGGATTGTTCGCGATCATCTGCATCGCGATCGCCGCCGATCTCGGGGGCGGCGAGCAGGGGCCACCTGCGCTCGCCTTCCTGTTCGGCGCGTTGTTCGCCGCACCGGTCTTCTTCCGCCGGCAGCGCCCGGTCACCGTTCTGCTCGTCACGGCCGCCGTCCTGGTGGCGTATTACGCCCTGGGGTTCCCGCCCATCGGCTTGGCCCTCCCGCTTGCGGTGGCGCTGTACTCGGCCGCGGAGTCCGGGCACCTGCGATGGGCGATCGCCGTTTCGGGCGCGCTGGTGATCCTCTCGACAGCGGTCAGGATGTTCCAGGGCGATGATCTTGCCTACCTGCTCGGATTCGAATCGGCGGGGTCGGTGGGTCTGATGGCGGCGGTGATCGCACTGGGCGACAGCGTGCGGTCCAGACGCGCACTCGGCCGAGAACTGGTCCGCAGGGAACACTCGGCCCGCCTCGAGCGCGAACGCGAGGCCGCCCGTCGCGTCGAACGCGAACGGCTGCAGATCGCACGCGATCTCCACGACCTGCTCGCGCACACCGTGTCCGTCATCTCGCTGCACACCGACGTGGCTGCCGAGTCCCTCGACGACGATCCCGCCCTCGCACGCCGATCGCTGGTGGCCGTCCGCGACTCGTGTTCGCGCGCGGTGTCCGAACTGCATGCCACGGTCGAGGCACTCCGCTCCCCCGCCGGCACCACAGCACGCGGGGACCACTCGCCTACACCCGGACTCGCCGAGATCCCTCGACTCGTCGACACCGTCTCCGACGCAGGCGTAGCGGTGCACATCGAATCCCGGGGCACCCCGGCAACACTGCCCGCCGTGGTGGACGCGACCGCGTACCGGGTGATCCAGGAGGCTCTGAGCAACGTCCTCCGTCATTCCGATGCGACGAGAGTCGTTGTCGCCCTGGACCACCACAACGATGTACTGCGAGTCTGCGTGAGTGACAACGGCCGCGGGTCGCGGGGTGGCCGCACCACCGGATGGGGCCTGACCGGCATGCGCGAACGCGTCGCGTTGCTGGGCGGGACCGTCGACACCGGTACTCCGGACGGCGGAGGATTCGTCGTCGATGCCCGCATTCCCGCAGGAGGTCCGTCATGATCCGGGTCGTGCTCGTCGACGATCAGGCTCTTGTGCGTGAAGGACTGCGCGCATTGCTCGAGCGCACGGACGACATCGTGGTGGCGGGCGAGGCGGACGACGGGGACGCAGGCGTGCGCGTGGTCACCGAGACGCGTCCCGATGTGGTGCTGATGGATATTCGGATGCCCGGGACCGACGGGATCGCCGCGACCCGCCGGATCATCGGCGATCCGGCGCTTTCCCACGTGCACGTGGTGGTACTCACGACATTCGACACCGACGACAACGTGCTCGACGCGATCCGTGCGGGTGCCGTCGGCTTCCTCGTGAAGGACACCGCACCCGGAGATCTCCGCAACGCGATCCGCACCGTGGCGGGCGGGGACGCCATGCTCTCGCCGACTGTCACCCGGCGCGTGATGCAGGCCGCCGCACGCGGGGCAGGCGCGCGCGACACCGGGCAACTCGACGGACTCACGAACCGGGAACGCGAGATCCTTGCCGAGGTCGGCCTGGGTCTGTCGAACGAGGGGATCGGCTCGAAGCTGTTCATCAGTCCCGCAACGGTCCGCACGCATGTGACCCGCATCCTCACCAAACTGCGTGCGCGCGACCGCGCCGGCCTCGTCGCGATCGCCTTCCGTACCGGCCTCGTCACGCCGGAGGATCGGTAGACCCCGGTCGTTACCCGAACCCGAACAGCGGCGGGATGACGACGACCGCAACCGCGGCCCACACGCCGTAGACGGGCAGGTACCGCGTCTGCCAGCGTTCCACCGCGTCGAAACCGCAACGGCGGCGCAAGAAGCGGACGCCGAACCACCCCGCCCCGACCAGGTTGACCAGCAGGACCAGGTTCAGCCCGAGCGCCGTCACCTTGTTGGCGGTGAATCCGAACTCGGCGATCCGCGTGAGCATCGCGGCGAGCATGAGTGCGTCGACGGCCAGCGCTGCGGCGACCAGAACGACCTGAAGAGTGTCGAACACGTCCGGAGGCGCGTGCGGGTCGCGGGCGGAGATGGAATACAGCAACAGCCCGAGCACCAGCACCAGGATCAGATCCATGAGGATGAGCAGTTCGCGATCGACGCCCAGGATGCTGCGCGATGCCACGGACGCGACGAACAGCGCGAGCAGCATCGCGACGGTGAGCGGCGTGAACACCCGGGTGAGGACGGGAGCGATGTTCTCGATCACCTCCTGTTTGGCCTCGACGAGCCAGGCCGCCGCGATCATCGCTCCGGGGGGCGCGAAGGGCACGACCCATTGTTCGAGGAACCACTCGACGTCGACGCCCAAGGCACCGAAGGCCCCGAGGGTGAGTCCGACGAGGACCGCGCCGCCGAGCGCGAGCAAGGTCAGATAGACGACCCACTCCCCGGTGAACCTCACGAAGTCCATCCGCCGCCGTTGGGATCGCCACTCGCCTCCCACGTACGCGACTCCCACGACGAGCCACAACAGAATGGGGGCGTGGATCGCCGCGATGATTTCGGTGGAGCCGGCGGCGACGAACGGAAAAAGGTTCAGCGCCGACGCCGTGAGTAGGAAAGGAATCGCCAGGGCCGCCGCGGCGCGCACCGGCATGTCGCGCTTCCAGGCGAAGTATGCGACGAGGAACGGCAACACGAACAGCGACGCATTGCGTACCAGTGCCTGTTCCGGGAGCCACTCCAGTCCGGCTTTGACCGCCACCCCCGCGCAGGCCGCGAGCGCGATCACCACGCCCAGCTCACGCGGATGCCGGGCGGAGGCGGACTCGGTGCCTGCCGGAACGAGCACGAGTTGCTTCCACAGACGGTCGGAATGTTCGCGGGCGAACTCGCGAGAAATCTCGTCCACGCTGCCCATGCGTCCCACCGCGACCAGGAACGCTTCGCTCGACGTCAGCCCGGCAGCCGAGAGATCCTCGACCTGATCCCGCAGGTGGCCTTCCATCTCGTCGACGTCGAGCGGGGAAATCACCCGGTGACCGGAGACGTAGCCGCGCCAGCGGGCGATCTGGGATTCGAGTTGCGCGTCGGCGTCCATCACGTCAACCCTTCTGCCGCCGGGGGCAGCGCGGACTGCCACACCTGCTCGAGGGCCGCGGCGACGACCGACCATTGCGCCGCGCGTTCGACGAGCATCTCGGTGCCGGCGTCGGTGAGTGTGTAGTGCTTGCGCCGACGGCCGTTCTCGGCGATATGCCAGCTCGCAAACACATAGCCCGCGCGCTCGAGGCGATGTAGCAGGGGGTAGAGCATTCCGTCGGTCCATTGGATGCGACCGCCGGACAGCTCGTTGACCCGCTTGAGGATTGCGTATCCGTAGGACTCGCCCTCGGCGAGTATGCCGAGTACCAGGGGCGTCGCCGAGGCTGCGACCAGATCCTTGTCGATGAACACGAACCCTCCATACCTAGAGCATCTAGGGATATAAAAGCGAACGTAGCAGCTCGAGGTATCCGTGGGCTAGAGGGCGTTACGCCCGGTCGGGATCCGCGGCAGATCCCCTGTCCCCCTCTGCCCTGTCCCCGTCTGCCCTGTCCCCGTCGTCGCGGCTCAACGTTTCCGTCACCCGGGCACGACCGCGCTCGAGGACGTCGCCGAGCGCTCCGCCGACCGCCTTGAGAGGACTGTCGATGGAATCGAGCGCCTCGGCGACATCCGGATCTTCGTCCGCGAGCCAGCCGGCGTCATCGGCCCGGAAGGCCGCGCGGTAGTCGTCGAGATCGCGCCGCAGTGTCGACAGTGCGCGTGTGGTGCGGCTCGAGGACAGCCGGCGAACCACCTCCAGCGGCGATCCCTCCGCGAACCGCGCGAGGGTCCTGCGCGCCCGTCGCAACAGGTCGGCGTCCCCCTCGAAGTGCCGCGCGAGCGCGGACCGGGCAGCCGCGACGACCCCCGGATCGGAACCCTCCCGGGCGATGCGAACGCGATGCCACAGAAACAGACAGTCCTCGACCAGCACGAGCAACTGGAGTGTCTCGCCCAGTCGTTCCTCGACCGCGATCGTGTGCAGGTATTCCAGGTGCTCCGGCACCGGCCTGTCCGCGTCGGCTCCGTCGAGCAGGGCCGACGCGTGAGCCTGCACGCGCGCGACGGTCTCGTCGAGCCGCGACCCGAGCTCGGCCAGCGGCGTCCAGTCTGCGTCGGGCAGCGTGCCGCGGTGGTCGACTATCGCGGCAGCCCTGGTCAGGGCGTTGTGGCGCGTGACGATATCGCCCAGGGCGGGCGCCCCTACGGATGCGAGCACGCTTTCCACGGTGTCCGGAGCCGCGTCTTCGCCCTCGAGACGGACGATGGCCGCTTCCACGGACGCCACGGCCCCGCGCAGCGCGTCCACGACGGAATCGGTGGCGGTGGGTTCGGTGCTCGCGTCGGTCATTGCTCCATCGTGCTACGGACGAGAACCGATCGCATCAGGTGCCCTCGATCGTGGGCGGCAGCCGGCGGCGGCGCAGAGTCACCTTTACCGGACCCCCTGGGTTCTGTGTCCGGGCCGAGTCCGGCTCGCCCGGTCCGGTGCACCCATGGCAGAGAGCGATACCTGCGATCCTGGAGGGGTGGCGGACCCGAGTCGGATAGAGCGCATCGGTCCCGGCGACCTGACCGAACTCGTCTCGGATGTCGGGCCGGCGCCCCTCCACGTCGGCGCCGTGATCTTCCTCGCCGGTGGCGTCGAGCCGGACCCGGTGGCGCTGCAGGCCGCGCTCACCGAACGACTGACCGGGATTCGGCGACTGCGGCAGTGCCTGTCCGAACCTGCGCTCGGGCTCGGCCGACCCTACTGGCTGGACGACGAGCACTTCGACGTCGATGCTCACCTGTCGCAGGTGCGATGCCCGGTTCCCGGCAGCCGGGATGCCGCCATGGCCCTCGCGGTGGACGCACTTACCCGGCCGCTGCCGCGGTCGCGGCCGCTGTGGCGCGCGATTCTCGTCACCGACATCGCGGATCCGCACGGGAACACAGCACTGGTGATGGTGATGCATCACGTGCTGGCCGACGGGATCGGAGGACTGGCCGTGCTGGCGCATCTGGTCGACGGAGCAGACGTCTCGGACGAGCTGGGCCGCTCGATTCCGCCCGACCGGCACCGGGCCTGTCCGAAGCCGAGGACGAGAGAATTGCTCGCCGACAACGTGATCGAACGGCTTCGCAGCCTGCGCCGAGTTCCACAGTCCGTCGCGGGTCTTCCTGCAGCGTGGGCGGAACTCGGACGGGGCACCGGTGGACGTGCCCCCCGATGTTCGTTCAATGCGCCCACGGGTGTTCGACGTGCGGTCGGGACGGTCGAGGTGGATCTGGACGCGACCCGTGTGGAGGGGCGGCGATGGGGCGCGACTGTCAACGATGTGCTGCTGGTCGCCACCTCCAGTGCGCTTGCCGGCATCCTGCGCACGCGTGGCGAGTCCCCGTCCGAGTTGGTGATCTCGGTTCCGGTCTCTGCTCGCGGTGCGAACACGGACGGGGAGTTGGGCAATCAGGTCGGCGTCATGCCTGTCCGGGTACCACTGGCCGGAACTCCGGCGCAGCGGTTGGTTTCCGTTTCCCGCAGCACCCGTGCACAGAAATCGAACGTGCGAGGGCGGTCGGCGGCCCTGCTCGGCCCGCTGTTCCGCGCCCTGGCAGCCATCCGGATCTTCCGTTGGTTCGTGGATCGGCAGCACCTGGTCAATTCGTTTCTGTCCAACCTGCCGGGCCCGTCGTCACCGCTGAGGGTCGCCGGAGCCAGGGTCACCGCGATTGTGCCGCTGATCGTCAATACGGGAAACGTGGGCGTCGCCTTCGTGGCACTGTCGTATGCCGACACCCTGACAGTGACGATCATCGTCGATCCCGACCTCGTTCCCGAGGTTCGCGAACTCACAGAAGCCCTGCACGAACAGTTCCAGGCGATCACAGTCGGCGGCACGTCGGCGCAGTAGCCGCGACCGATCGTCCGGTGAGCGTGCTCAGCTCCGCACGCGTATCCACGCTTCTTCGAGGAGGGCGACCACGTCGGTCTCCCGTCGGGCCCGGTAGGCGGACAGAATTCGACGAGGCCGGGTTTCCGCACCCAGGCCCAGGGCCGTCGCGAACGCCTCGGCCATTCGGTCCTCGGGGACTACCTCAGGAGTCGTGTGCCCGACCAGCGCGAGCGCCTTGCGCAACGGTTCGGCGTTGTCGGCGACCGTGCGCAGCGGCAGCACATCGAAATGGCCGTCGGCGCGGAAATCGAGGAAGAGTTCCCCGTCCGCATCCACCCCGAGGTCCTCGAGGAATCTGCGGATCGACCCGAGTAGCGGTGCGGGCCCGGCCCAGCGCAGCGTCTGTCCTCCCAGGCGCGAAGGCAGAACGATCTCGCTCCCCGGATCGCACCCGACGATCGCGGCAACCGCCGACGGCACAGCACACTCGGCACCACGCACGTGATCACGCGTGACCGGAATGCGCAGGCGCCAGCCGTCGTCGAGCCGGTAGAGCCGACGGGTCCGCTCGGGTTTCGACACCGGCACGTGGGCACGCGGCCGGCGTCGCACGCGACCGTCGACCACCTCGAATTCGCCCCCGCCAGCGAAGGTACGGGCCGAATCGCCGGAGATCCCGAACCGCTCCACCAGCGCGGTCTCGACGACGTCGGCCGGAGCGCTGCCGTGTCGATCGTCGACGAGACGCGCGATGCGGTTGCGGATCGCGGTCACCACATCGGTGTCCCACTCCACGAGCGACCACCGGTCGTCGGCGACCGCAAAACGCTCGTCGTCGGACAGTTCCGCGAAAAGAGTGTGCACGTCGGCGTTCACGCCCATGCGGGCGACGAGTTCGTCGGCGGTGTGCGGATCACCCAGCACTTCGAGCACCTGGGCGGCGCGGCCGGGGAGGTCGTCGCGCGGCGCGAGGAGCCTGCCCTCGAACATCGCGGTCCCGCAGTACTCCGTCCACGCGGCGAACTCGTCCGGCGGCAGCGTCCAAGTTGCCTGCACGGCGGCGGGTTCGACGACCCCGTTGCCGGATTCGAATTCCGCGAGCAGTGCCCGGGTCTGTTTCTCCGCTTCGGGCAGATCGGGAACCGCCACCCAGCCGTCGGCCACCTCGAACCGGTCGTCGAGGCGGTGCAATACCTTCCACAACGGCGCGTCGAGTGCAGGGACCGGGCGGGTGAGGACCGGAAAGTCGCGCAGGATCCGGTCGAACGAGGCGACCGGCCGTACCCGCACGCGCAACGCCGCGAGCAGATCACCGACCGCCGTGCCGAACGGGAACGTCGACGGTGCCGCCGGGTCGTCGACGCCGTCCCGGACCCGTCGTCGCAGCGCCTGACGTTCCGGTTCGGGCAGCGCCTCGATGTAGTCGCCGAGCTCGGCAATGGGGTCGCCCGGCGGGGCGACCGGGAGATCGAGGGCGGTCAGCGCACGGATACGCGCTGCCACGGTCCGGACCTCCTCGGGCGCTCCCTCGTCGAGTTCCACACGCAGCAAGGGACTCTCGTGGTCGCCGCTGAGCATGCGCCAGCGCGCCAGCTGCGCGAGGTCCTCGAGGAGCAGGTCGAGCGCCGGAACATCTGTCCTCGAACCCGCAGACATCTCGGCGGTCCCGGGCGCGGAAGCAGCGGAGTCCGAGTCGCGCAGCACCGTCGCGACGAGGACCGCACACACGATCTCGTCGACGGTTTCGCGGTCGGAACCACGCACCACGAACAGGTCCGCCGGACTGCGACTGAACAACTCGGCGGTGGTGGGCGCGTGCGGAAGACGCGCGATCACCGTTGCCGCGGCGGCATCGAGGTCGAGCGCGGAGACCGGCACCTCCACCTCGCGGCGCAACGCATCCGCGAAGCGCAGGTCCGGGTGATCGGTGACGTAGATCCGGGCCAGCTCCGCGCACATCTCGGGGATGCCCGCCTCGTGCGCGGTGTCGGCGGGCGACTGGACCTCCCACCAGCGGGCGGTGGGAGCGAGCGCCGAGAGCGCGACAGTACGCGCCGACCCGTACCGATCGAGCCACGGCATCAGCTCACTCCACGGCCGGTCCTCGAGTTCCTCGACCGACAATGCCCGCGACCACAGCGACACGACCTGTTGCTCCTCTTCCACGACCGAGGGGACGGCCGCGGACACCGTTTCCGCGACCGACGCCCTGATCAGGACACCCGGCCGCCAAGCATACATTTCGGCCCGTCGGCGAGCCTTCCGCCGACGCGTGCACGCTCAGCGGGACCAGCGCGCATCACGTCGCGGCGGCATCACGTTCGGTGTCGCTCTGAGCTTCCGACCGCAAACGCAGCAACACCAGCCCCGCAACCGAGGCCACGATGAGCGAGCCCACCGCGCCGTGGACATGGAGGGCGTACACGGCGATGCCGGCTCCGACCAGACCGATGAGCAGCGCGAACCAGAGCAGCGCTTTCCCTACGAACACACTCATTTCCCCGTACCTTCCGGCAAGTCTCCATCCGATCCGAAGGATAGTGTCACTTGTCACAGATCCTTCGCCGGGCACGCGGTGTGTCCACGAATCGTGCTCGTCTTGCCGCGCGACCATACTGGGTCCGACGAGAACGATGCGCGAGAGGGTGGAGGCACGAGGTTGACCGATCCGAAGACCGGCAACGATCCTCAGGCGGACGTGGTGATCCTGCGGGACGTGACGCTGCGTGACGGCCTGCAACTCACCGGGAAGATGCTGTCCACCGAACGCAAGGTCGAGGTGGTGCGAGCCCTGTTCGCCGCAGGGGTACCGGAACTGGAGATCGGGTCGCTCGCCCGACCCGATCTCGTTCCTCCGATGGCCAACACCCTCGAACTGGTGTCGGCACTCACCCCGGAAGAACTCGATCGGTGCTGGGTGTGGGTCGCGACCCCGCGGCACGTGGAGAAGGCGATCGCGGCAGGCGTACGCCGCTTCCAATACTGCTTCTCGGTGTCGGACGCTCACAACCGGGCCAACATCGGCCGCGACACCGACGCGAGCCTCGAGGCGATGCCGGCTGCCGTGGACCAGGCACACGCCGTGGGGGGCAGCATCCAACTGTGTCTCGCCACGGCGTTCACCTGCCCGTTCGACGGTCCGGTCGACCCCGACCGGGTGCTGGAGATCGCGAACGACCCGCGTACCGACGGCACGGCGGACATCGTCCTCGCCGACACCCTGGGTCAGGCGGTACCCGGTCAAGTGTCGGCGCTGGTGACCCGGGTACGCGAGGAATCGCCGCAGCGGCGCATCGTCTACCACGGCCACGACACCTGGGGCCTCGGTGTCGCGAACAGTCTCGCAGCGGTGGCGGCCGGGGCGAGCGTGGTCGACGGCGCGCTCGCAGGACTCGGCGGTTGCCCGTTCGCGCCGGGAGCAAGCGGCAACACCGCCAGCGAAGACCTGCTGTTCGCGACACGTCCGTCGTGGCTGACACCGGCCGGTTTCGGTGCGCTCGTGCACCTCGGCGAGGGCCTCGTCACCGAACTCGGCGAACCGAACCGCTCCCGGGCGCGCCAGGGTGCGCGCTCCGACGCGCAGGCCTTCGAGTGGGTCCTGCGGTGACGGCGCACGGTCCCGCGACCGATCGGCGGGTGCCGTGCGGATTCTGATCGCACCCGACAGTTTCAAGGGCACGTACGGCGCGGCCGACGTTGCCGAGGCCGTGGCCACCGGCGCCGAGTCCGCAGGACACCGTGCGGTGCGCATGCCCGTCGCCGACGGTGGTGAAGGCACCCTCGACGCCCTGCTCGGCCCCCTCGGCCTCGAGCGCGTCGAGGCCGACGCGGTGAATCCGTGGCGGGTGCCGTGCCGGGCTGTGTTCGGCATCGGCCCGGACGGCACCGCCGTCGTCGAACTCGCCGCGGCGAGCGGCATCACCACGCCACACGACGGCCCGCGCGACGCGGTCACGGCGGACACCTACGGCACCGGAATGCTCATGGCCACAGCGGCGCAGCGCGGTGCCCGCCATATCGTCGTGGCGGCAGGCGGATCTGCGACCACCGACGGCGGGCTCGGCGCCATCGCCGCGATCGACGACGCCGGCGGCCTCGGTGGCGCACGAGTGACGGTCCTGACGGACGTCACGACCCGGTACACCGATGCGGCGCGGGTGTTCGGACCGCAGAAGGGCGCCGATCCCGCGACAGTCGAGGCGCTGACCCGGCGCCTCGAGGACACTGCGCTGTCGCTCCCCCGCGACCCGCGTGAGGTCGCCGGAACCGGTGCCGCGGGCGGGTTTTCCGGTGGCATGTGGGCACGGTTCGGTGCGGAACTGCGCTCCGGTGCCGACTTCGTGCTCGACTCCGTGGGTTTCGACGCTGCCGTGCGCGATGCGGACCTGGTGGTCGTGGGCGAGGGCAGGCTCGACGGGCAGTCGCGCGCGGGCAAGATCGTCTCCGCGATTCTCGCGCGCTGCGACGGCGTGCCCGTGGTCGCGGTCGTGGGCTCGGTCGGTGACGATCTCGGCGACTATCGCACCCGCTTCACCGATGTCGTGGTCGCGTCGGACACCGACGCGATGGTTCGGGCGGGCGCGGGACTGCGCCTCTGACACGGCGTTCGGCGTCAGGGCACGACGGGGCGCTCCGGTGCGCACGGATCCGGCTCTGCGGGTACGGCCCCGTCGGGACCGACGGCGCCGGGACCGGTGGTACCGGGGCCGCGATCCGCTCCGGAGGGGCCGGGCAGGTCGGGGTCGGACGCGCGGGCGGGCCACGACACCGGCCGCGCTGCTTCGCACGGGTCCGGTGTCACCGCGACAGGCGTTTCCGGTACCGGCACCGCCACCGAGGCCGGTTCCTGCGCGGGTGCAGGTTCCTGCGCGGGTGCAGAGGGTGACAGCGAGGTGCCCGGATCATCCGGCGTGGAACCGTTCGTCTGCGCGATCCCGCCCACGGCCACGGCGAGGCCGCCACCGAGAATCGCGACCAGTGCGACGAGAGCGGCGAGGAGGGCCGCTCCCCTGCCCCGGCCGGGTGCAGGCGCGGCGGCGGCCACCGGTTCGGTCCGTTTCGCCGCGACGAGCGATGCACCGGTCGCGCGATGCCAGGGCACGCCGTGCGGAGTGACGAACGGGACGCCCAGGATCGTTGCCAGTTCCCTCGCCGGTCCGGCGTCGCCGGGCTGCAGGTCGAGGAACACCAGGGCTTGCGGCGTCCGTCCCGCGCGGGCGATCGCTTCGTCCATCGCCTCCGGCAGCGATTCGGAGTACCCGCCGAACACGTCGCCGGACGGAGAGACCGACGCGAGCACGGCACGCGATCCCGTGTCGACGATCGAGGCGGATTCGACGCCTCCGGTGCGGGTGTGGACTGCGAGCACCGGGGTCGACGAGAGTTCCGGAGCACCGGCGAGGTACGCCAGCCGCGCGTCGTCGAGGTCGACGACCTGGACGGCGCTGTCGGTGACAGCCCCGATCGCGGCAGCGATGTCCTGGGTCTCGTCGGCGCCGCCGGGCGTCACCGTCAGCCCGATCGCCTGGATCGCCAACGAGGCCGTCGCGGCTCGCTCCGTCATTGCGACGACGGCTCGCGCCGCGGTGTCTGCAGCGGCCGCACCGCGTTCCGGAACCAGCCGCTGAGAGTCGAACGGTCCGAGCGAAGGCACGTCGGCGTCGACGAGTACCGCGCACACCTCACCGTCGTCCACGGCAATGCCGAGCATCGGACGCATATCCTGTCCCCTCGCCGACTCGCAGGTTTCAGCACGGAAAGCACGAGCGTAGCCGACGGCCCGGAGACAATCGGGGACAACTCGCCACCGGGGTCACTGCCGGTAGCAGCCGGTGGTGAGGGCGACCGTCGACGCGACGTAGCTCCCGAACGTGATGTACGAACCGTCCGCGGCGAACATCCGGAACGCGAATCCCACATCCGGCGGCATGACGAGCGGTTCGTGGAATCCCGAACGTGCCGCGACCTTCTCGACGACGGCAGCGGCCCGGCTCAGCGCGTCGGCGGGCACCGGCACCTCCGATCCGTAGATGGGCAGGTGCACGAGGACGCCGACGGCGCCGTCGGGCAGCGTGCACGCGGTCGACGTTCGCGCGAACCGCGGCGTGAAGTGCAGGTCCGGAAATTCTGCGGACAGCGCGGTGAGGACGGAGCGCTGCGCGCCGGTGTAGAACGCGACGGCACCTCGGCTCGTCGATGCCACCGGTTCCGGCTTCGCGACGGGGACCGGACGTGGACCGCAGGCCGGTAGGGCAACGAGAACAGCGAGCAGTACCACGGCGCGGATCACCGCGCGCCTCATGCCGCACCTCGTCCCGCAGCACCGGAGACGACCGCGGCGACCTGGTAGGAACTCGTCGAACCGGGCTGGAGATAGGAACTGTGCCCGGTGATCGCCGTGAGTGGTTCTCCGGTGGCCGACGCGCCCGCACCCGAGGGCAGATGCGTCAGCCCGTCGAGGAAGCTCGGGTCGCCGCCGAAAGTGCCCACGTCGGCAAACGCATCCCACCTGGCCTCCACCAGATAGGCTGCGCCCTCGGACAATCCGAGATCGCGCACGTCGTCCGTGCCGATCCCCGGTGCCCCCAGGAACACCGCGGCGTCGGCGTCGGCACCCTGCTGGAGCGCGAGACCCGCGACGACGGCGCCGTAGGAATGCCCCACCACGGTGATGTCGGGGGCGTCGGCCCTCGATGCCCCGAGACCGTCCAGGAAACCCGACAGGCGTGGTGCCGCGATCTGCGCCGCGAGATCGGAGACGGGGCTGCGCTCGGTGTACGCCAGCCCCCAACCCCATTGCGGCGCCTGATAGTTCAGCCACGTGACTGCGGCGACCCTGCCGCCGTTCTCCGCGGCGTCACCGAGGTGCTGATGTGCTTGGTCGCGTAACGCCGAGACCTGCGTGTCGTACCCGCCGAGACTGCCCTGGAGCGTGGAGCCCGCACCCGGCACGAATACAGCCACCCGGTCGGCGTCGTCGACATTCCCGACCGCGACCGCGGCCATCGCCTCCCGGCCCGTCAGATCGAGGGCCAGGAGATGCCGGTCCCCTCGTGCCAGCACCTCGTCGAGCGCGTCGATCGCCGCGAGTTTCTTGGCCGTCTGCTCGAGTCCGGCGTCCGCGTCGATGAACAGGCCGCCGAACACGGTGCCGCCGAGTTCGGCCTGCAACTGCGCCGCGACTCCTTCGAGTCGCCGGCGTTCGATGCCGAGGAGCGCGCGGTTGGCGGCGTCGCGCGCGCCGGCCGGAATTCCGTCCAGCGCTCCGATCACCGCGGGGTGCCCGGAGAACAGGGCGGTGCGGTCGCGCTCGTCCAGCCCGGCCCACCAGCGCGCGACCACGTCGGGTGGGGTACCCGGCGCGGGAGGACTCGGCAGGTCGGGCACCTCCGTGCGGGTGCCACCGAATCGCAAGGACGTGTTCTCGGCGCGGCCGGGCTCGTCGAGTTCGCGCGAGAGCATCTGCGCCGCCTCGCGGTCGAGTTCGGCGGCGTGCGCGAGCAGCGCGGCGACCCGAGCCTGGATTCCGGCACGGGCGGCGGTGGCCGGCGACGCGCCCGGCGCCGGATGCACGGTGCCGTCGTCGGCGACCTCGACACCGTTCGCGGCGGCGTCGGACCGTATCGCCTCGAGTCCGGCGCGGAGCGTCCGCAGCCTCGGCGCGACCAGGAGCGCGCAGTCCCGCACCCGGAGAAGCGAATCCGACCGGGCCGCAAGCGCCTCGGCGCACAGGGCGACCTGCCGACCGGCAGCGTCGTGCGCGTCACCGCCCCAGCGGCCTTCACACCGCGCCCGCATAGTCACCGCCTCGCGCACGTGCTCCACATCGGCAGCACATCGCCCCAGGGCTTCCTCGAAGTCGCTCAGCGCGTCCGGGTCCCACCGGATCAGATCGTGCATTCTCATGTTCTCCACCCCCTGCCGCGGCAGCGTAGGGGCAGAAAAACGGCCGGCCCGGCGGAGTGTCTCCGCCGGGCCGGCCGCTGTGGATGAAAAGGAAGACTGTGGATCGTCTCCCCGTCAGAGGTCCGAGATCGCCTCCAGCGGTGGTGTCTTCGCGGCACGATTACCGGGCCACAACGCGGCCAGCACGCCGATCACTCCGGAGGCCAGCAGCATTCCCACGACCTGCGACCACGGCACCGAGATGATGTCGAGTCCCTGGTCGGCGAGAGTCCGTACGAACGCCCAGCCGAAGGACAGGCCGAGGATCACCCCGACGATCGCACCGAACACCGCGATCAGCAGGGACTCGAGATAGATGGTGCGCCGTACCTGGTTGCGTTGCATCCCCACCGCGCGCAGCATCCCGATCTCACGTCGGCGTTCGACCACCGACAGCGCCAGCGTGTTGACGATGCCGAGGATCGCGATGACCACGGCGAGAGCGAGCAACCCGTACAGGATGGCGAGCAGAGTATCGATCTGCTGTGCCTGCTGACCCTTGAACTGCTCACGGTCGAGAACCTGGACGATCACGTATTCCTTGGTGGCGGCCTCGAGGCCCGACCGCACGGCACTCGGGTCCGCCCCGTCCGCGACGTTCATCAGCACGACGATCGCCGACCGGGTCGCCGGGGGTGTGAACTGCTCGTAGATCTGCTGGGACATCACCCAGGGGCCGATGATCTGACTGTCGGTGTAGACACCGGCCACGGTCGCGTCCACGGTGTTGCCGTCACGGCTCGTGACCGGGACCGTCGAGCCGACCGTCCAGCCCTTCTCACTCGCGGTGCTCTGGTTCACGAGCATTTCGTTGCCCGTGGCCTCCGGCACGCCTTCCACCATCTGCAGATCGATCACGTCGTCGAGCACGCCCGTCACCGCCGTGCCGAAACCGTCCTCTCCGTCGAGGTTCGCCCGGACACCGTGGACCGGCACCACTTCCACCACACCGTCGACCCCTTGCGCCGCGTCGGCCGCCGGGAGCGGAACTCCGAACATCTGCGGTCCGGTGAGCATGAAGTCTGCTTGGACACCGTTGTCGACGGCAGCGTCCACACTGGCCTTCGCCGACGAGCCGAAGACACCGATCACGGACACGAGCATCAGGCCCAGGGTGAGAGCGAATGCGGTGGCTGCGGTGCGCCGCGGGTTGCGGGTCGCGTTGGTACGTGCCAACCGGCCGACGGCGCCGAACGGGCGGGCGAACACCGCACCGAGAGCACCCACGACGGGCCGCGACAGCGCCGGTGAGGCAAGCATGACCGCGACGACGAGCAGGAACGCCCCACCGCCCACGGCGGAGGCCGCCCCTCCACCGGTGCCCTGCGCGCCGAACACGACGAGCACGACACCCACGACCGCCGCGACAATGCCCACGATCGTCCGTACCCGGAGGCCTTCGACGGTCCCGGTGGACTCCTCCCGCATCGCGGCGACAGGCGGCACCCGGGTCGCGCGGCGTGCCGGGGCATACGCGCTGATCGCGGTGACAACGACCCCGACGATCAGGGCCACGAGGACCGTGCGCGGCGCCAGTTGCAGCGGACCGGACGGCAATCCGAGGTCCGCGGCGTTCAGTGCGGCACGCAGGCCGTACGCGAGCGCGACACCCGCGGCGATACCGATGACGCTGCCGATCAGTCCGACGACGAGCGCCTCGAGCGTGACGGAGCGGCCGACCTGTTTCCGGCTGGCCCCGACGGCTCGGAGCAACGCGAGTTCGCGGAGTCGCTGCGCGACGATCATCGAGAAGGTGTTGTAGATGATGAACGTTCCCACCAGCAACGCGATCGCACCGAACGCGAGCAGGAAGTAGTTGAGGAAGTTCAGCGCTTCCGAGACCTCCGACTTGGTCTCTTCGGTGACCTCCGCCCCGGTCTGCACCTTCATGCCCGGCACAGCGGCCGCGACCTCGTCCCGCAGTTCGTCCGGGGACAGGGAGCCATCGCCCGCGATGTTGAGGAATCCGACGTGCCGGCCATCGGTGAACAGCGACGACGCCTGCGATTCGGTGAACATCGCCCCGACGTAGCCGCCGGTATCGGTCTCGAGGTTGTAGATGCCGCTCACCGTCACGGGGACCATGCCCTGCGCGATGGAGAGGATCGAGGTCTGGTCTCCGACCTCGAGGCCGCCGCGCTCGGCGGCGCTGGCGTTGAGCGCGATCTGGCCGTCCTCGGCGGGCGGAGTGCCCTCGATGAACTCCTGCGATTCGCCGACGAATTCCTCGGGCGGGAAGTACGCGTACCCCTCCACCGGGGCGCCCCCGGTCTGGATCGCGGCACCGTCGGAGCCGAGAAGGACGAGCGTACCGCCGATGTACGGGGTGGTTCGGTCGACGGCCGGAAGCGCCTCGACCGCCGCGATGTCCTCGACCGGCACGCCGCTCGAACCGGATTCCTCGGCGCTCACGCGAACATCGACGCCCTGCGCGACGTCGCCGAAGATGCCGTCGAACGTACGCTGCAGCGTGTCGGTGAAGACGAACGAACCGGTGATGAACGCCGTGCCGAGCACGACGGACAGCACGGTCAGCGCAAGTCTCACCTTGTGCGCGGCAAGATTGCGCAATGCCACCTTGCGGATGGGATTTCCACTCATGCTCGGAACGCTCCTACTTCGCCAGAGGTGACATGGCGGCAGGATCGAACTGCTTCATGCGATCCAGGACCGAGTCGGCGGTGGGGTCGCGCATCTCGTCGACGACACTGCCGTCGGACAGGAACACGACCCGGTCGGCGTACGCGGCGGCGCGCGGGTCGTGCGTGACGATCACGACCGTCTGCCCGAACTCGTCCACCGAGGCACGCAGGATGGACATCACCTCTCCGGACGAACGCGAATCGAGGTTGCCGGTCGGCTCGTCACCGAAGATGATCTCGGGGCGGCCGGCAAGCGCTCGGGCACACGCGACGCGCTGCTGCTGACCACCCGACAACTCACCGGGTCGGTGGCCGAGGCGGTCGCCCAGACCGAGGCGCCCGACGATGGTGTCGAGCCACTCCTGGTCGACTTTCCGTCCGGCGATGTCGACGGGCAGCGTGATGTTCTCGAGCGCGGTGAGCGTCGGGACGAGGTTGAACGCCTGGAAGACGAAGCCGACGCGGTCGCGACGCAGTTGCGTCATCTCCTTGTCGGACAGGCTCGTCAGATCGGTGTCACCGATGAACACCGCGCCGGAGGTCGCGCTGTCGAGACCGGCGAGGCAATGCATCAACGTCGACTTGCCCGATCCTGACGGGCCCATAATGGCGGTGAATTCACCGGCGGCGAATTCCACCGTGACACCGTCGAGTGCGTGAACGGCGGTTTCACCTGTTCCGTAGATTTTCTTGAGGTCCTGGGATCGGGCTGCGGGAGCCGAGTGCGATGGCATGAAACCATCTTCCTCGGCCGCACCCTCTCGCACCATCGGGGAGGACCCTGATCCCTGTTTCAGGGATTCTGCGGGTGCACCTGCGTCGGCAGCGGCTTCAGGCCCAGCGTGCCTGCCCACCGTCGAGCGGAACCGTCGCGCCGGTCAGGTAGCGGGCATCGTCGCTGACGATCCACGCGACCGCACGGCCGATGTCTTCCTCGCAGTCGCCGATACGCCGCAGCGGGATGGTCGCGACGAACTCCGCGGCTTCCTCGGGGCGGTTCTCCGTCCACCACTCCAATCCCGGGGACATCGCGTGGGGCGCCACGGCGTTGACGCGGATACCGTCGACACCCCATTCGGATGCGGCGGCGCGGGTCAGCGATCTGAGTGCCTCCTTGACCGAGGCGTACCCGCCGTACCCGGACATGTCCCAGCGCACGGCCGCGGAGCTGACCATATTGACGATCGAGCCCCCGCCGCGCGCCTTCATCAGGGGATACACCGTCTGCATCGCGTGCAGGGACGCCACCGGCCCGGTGCGGTAGGCGTTCTCCATCAGCTTCGCGGTGAGGTCGAGAACGGGTCCGAGCGGGTTGAGACTCGCATTGTTGACGAGGATGTCGACGCCCCCGAACAACTGAGCCGTCCGCTCCACCGCGCCGGTGATCTGGTCGAGGTCGGCGATGTCGCATCGGAGCGGCTCGGCGGTGCCGCCCACCTCCCGGATCTGCCGGACCGTGTCGTCGAGCTTGCTCTCGGTGCGGCCGGTCACCGCGATGGCGGCGCCCTCACGGGCCAGAGCCAGCGCGACGCCCTGACCGATTCCCTGCCCGGCACCGGTGATCAGTGCAACCTTGCCGTCCAGCTTGCCCATGAGATCTCCCTGTCGTCGGCGTCGACCGAATCAAGCAGATCCTGCGATCGCGCGCGGTATTGCCGTCCCGCTGACCGGGAAGCTCCCCTACCCTGGGTCCATGCGGATAGGCGCCCACGTCCGTCAGGACGACGACCCCATCGGGCAGGGTGAGCAGCTCGGCGCCGATCTGGTGCAGCTGTTCCTCTCGGACCCACAGAAATGGGACACCCCGGGTGAGCACCCGAGGAAGGACCAGATTCTCGCGTCGGACATCGACGTGGTGGTGCATTCGCCGTACGTGGTGAACGTCGCGAGTCTCAACAACCGGCTGCGCATGCCGTCCCGGAAGGCTGTCGCCGACCACGCCGAGGCCGCGTCGCACATCGGGGCTTTCGGCCTGGTGGTCCACGGTGGACATGTGCGCGACGGCGAAAATGTCGCGGCCGGTGTCGAGAACTGGCGGAAGCTGTTCGAACGCCAGGAGGACAAGGGCGGCTTCCCGGTGCCGATCCTGGTCGAGAACACCGCGGGCGGTGATTTCGCGATGGCGCGGTACATCGACGCGATCGGCAGGCTGTGGGATGCCATCGGCGACTACGGCGCCGGTTTCTGTCTCGACACCTGTCATGCGTGGGCGGCGGGCGAGGATCTCGTCGGCATCGTCGACCGTGTCAAAGCGGTGACCGGACGGATCGACCTGGTGCACCTCAACAATTCGAGAGACGAATTCGATTCGGCGCGCGACCGGCACGCGAACCTCGCCGACGGCACCATCGATCCGCAGTTGCTCGCCGAGATCGCCGTGACGTCTGGTGCGCCCGTCGTCCTGGAGACGCCCGGCGCCGGCATCGCCGGCGACATCGCGTACCTGCGCGAGCACACCGCCTAGGGCTCAGGAGGTCGCAGCATCGCTGCGCCACTGTCCGATACCCACCACTCACAGCAAGGCGAGGGCTTCCGCAGCGGGCGTATCCGGCGCCGCCGAGTAGACCAGCACGGACCGGTCCACGTCGGGTATTTTCGTCGACCCCTTCGGGCGAGTGCCGTGCGGTCAGCCCGACAGGTCGCCGGTGAGGTAGCGCTGCAGCGTCGGAGCGACGATCTCCACGATCCGCTCCGACGGCAGCGACGCGAGCGGTTCGAAGGCGAGGATGTACCGCACGAGCATGATCCCGGTCATCTGGGTCGCCACGAGTTCCGCCCGAAGGCGTCCCGTTCCGACGGGGTGGTCGATCCGGGCGAGCAGCGGTTCGAGCGCGACCTCGAGCAGCAGGGTCCGGATCAGACTGCCCTCGCCGCCCGCGATCTCCGAGCGGAACATCGCGACAGCGGCGTCGCGGTGCTCGGAGTCCCACAGCCCGATGACAGCGGCGGCGAGAGCGTGTCCGAGGTCCTCGAGGGGCGACGCGTACACCGGCGCAAGGACCTCGTGCGGATCCACGGGCAGTGCGATCGACGCGGTGAACAGATCGACCTTGGAGCCGAAGTAATGATGCACGAGGGCCGGGTCGACATCCGCTTTCGCCGCGACCGCACGGATCGTGGTCTTCTCGAAACCTTTGGCGGCGAAGAGTTCCCGTGAGGCGTCGAGGATGGTCTCACGCGCGCCGGATGCTCCCGGCCGCCGTCCCGACCGCGGGCTCACTGCGTGCGACGACGCAGTGTCGCCGCCCCCAGCGCCAGCGCCACCGCGATGAACCCCACGACGACGACGAGATTGCGGAGCATCGGACCCGTCGTTCCCTGCCGACTCGCGACCTCCTGCAACGCTTCGACCGCGTAACTGAGCGGAAGGACATTGCTGATCCAGCGCAGCCAGTCCGGGAGATCCTCGCGCGCCACGAGCAGGCCGCACAGCAGGAATTGCGGAATCACGAGTACCGGCATGAACTGCACAGCCTGGAACTCGGTGCGGGCGAACGCACTACACAGCAATCCCAGCGAGACGCCGAGAACTGCCACCAGGATCGCGATCACGAGAACCCACGCGACCGGACCCGCGGCGGCGACACCGAGCAGCCCGAAGGCGACCGCGCACGCGAGTCCCGCTTGCACCACCGCAGTCGACGAGAACGCGCTGGCATATCCGGCGAGCAGGTCGAGTTTCGCCAGGGGCGTGGCGAGGATCCGCTCGAGGGTGCCGGACACCCGTTCACGTTGCATTGCAATGGACGTCACGAGGAACATCACCACGAACGGCAGTATCCCGAGCATGACTATCGCGATCCGGTCGAACAGCGATCGTCCGTCCGGGCCCGGGGGAACGTTCTGATACATGAAGTACAGCAGGATCATCAGCAGGCTCGGCACCAGCGTGATCATGGCGACCGTACGGTGATCTGTTCTCAGTTGCCGCAGGATCCGTACGGTGGTCGCGGCATAGATTCCAGGATTCACGACCGTGCTCCCGTCCGGGTTCGGATCAGCCGGAGAAATGCGTCTTCGAGAACCTCTTCGCCGGTTCGTTCCCGTAGTTCCCGGGGGGTGAGTTGAGCGACGAGGCGGCCGTCGCGCAAGAGCAGCAGGTCGTCGCAGCGGTCCGCCTCGTCCATCACATGGCTGGACACCAGTACCGTGACTCCTCGTCGGGACAGCGAGCGGAAGTGTTCCCACAGTTCGACTCTCAGCACGGGATCGAGACCGACCGTGGGTTCGTCGAGTACGAGCAGGTCAGGATCACCGACGAGCGCGCACGCGAGCGACACGCGTCCGAGTTGCCCACCGGACAGCGCGTCGGCGCGGGTGCGGGCGTGGCTTCCGAGCCCGACTGCCTCGATCGTCTCGTGGACGGCGGAGCGAGGTCTGCCGTAGAGGGAGGCGAAGTAGGCGACATTGTCGGTGACGGTCAGGTCCGGGTAGACGCTCGCCGACTGGGTGACGTACCCGACGCGACGGCGGAGTTCGACTGCCCCGGCGGGGAGACCGAGCACGGTCACCGTGCCGGATTCGACGATCTGCCCGCCCACGATCGAGCGCATGAGCGTGGTCTTGCCACAACCCGACGGGCCGAGCAACCCGGTGATCGAGCCGCGCGTGACCTGGAGAGAGACCTCGTCGAGGGCGAGATGGGAACCGCGGCGAACGCGAAGATCGTGCACATCCACGGCGAGGGAGTTCGATGGAGTATTCATCGCGACTCAATTCATCGAGCGTTGAAATATGCGTTACGCCTACTGTCCGCCGTGATGTGATCGACGTCAAGGCCTCCGAGCGCCTTCCCGGATTCCCGAGTTGCGCGCCGTACCATGTGCCCCATGATTCGCACCCGTATCGGCCTCGCCGTCTCCGCCGCCGCGTTGGTTCTCGCGGGTTGCTCCGCTTCGGACAGCGATCCGGCACCCTCGCCGGCCGTGTCGGTGAACACGCCGACCACGCAAGCGCCCGAGCCGGACTCCACGAACACCCCCACCGATGCGGCCGACAAGGTCTCCCCCGCGGGTGCGGGAGCGAAACTCACGGTCACGGACATCCGGACCGGCGTGCACGAGGGCTTCGACCGCGTGGTGTACGAACTCGACGGCGAAGGCACTCCCGGATGGCGGGTCGGCTACGTGGCCGAGGCCGTCCAGGACGGGAGCGGCAACGAGGTCACCGTCGCCGGCGATGCCGTCCTGCAGGTCCTGATCGACGGATCCGCCTATCCGTTCGACAGCGGTGTCGAGCCGTACGCCGGGCCAGATCCCGTCCTCGCCGCACCGGGCGGTTCGGTGGTCGAGGTCACCGGCTCCGGCGTCTTCGAAGGCGTCACCCAGTCGTTCGTCGGCGTCTCCGAATCCGGCACCCCGTTCGCGGTCTATTCGCTCAGTGACCCGGAGCGCGTGGTGATCGACGTCGCCCGCTGAGGCGGAGAGAGCAAAAACGGTTGGGTCCCGGAGCGCCCGGAACCCTAGGCTTGACCTCTAGCGCACTCGAGGTTCTACCGTCGGGTGCGAGCTGAGGAGGCCCCGTCCATGAGCATGGAAATCACCGCGTGGAACGCGATGTACAACGCGATGCACGCAGAGAGCGATCGACGCCCGTTCTCGCGCGCCACGCTGAAGCGGATCGCCGCGTTCGCCGGTCCGCACCGGCGGAACATCACCATCTACCTCCTCCTGAGCGTCGCGATCGCCGCGCTCGGCGTCGCGACACCGGTCCTCGCCGGCCGCGTGGTCGATGCGATCGTGGACAACGCCGCAGTGTCGGTGGTGGTGTGGCTCGCCGTGATCATCGCCACGCTCGCACTCGTCGAGGCCGGGCTCGGCATCGCCAACCGGTGGTTGTCCTCGAGCATCGGCGAAGACCTGATCCTCGATCTGCGCACCACGGTGTTCGACCACGTACAGCGCATGCCCGTCGCATTCTTCACGCGCACGCGCACCGGCGCACTCGTCTCTCGTCTGAACAACGACGTGATCGGCGCGCAGCGCGCCTTCAGCGACACCCTGTCCGGGGTGGTCGGCAACCTCGTCACCCTCGTCATCACCCTCGTGGTGATGCTCGGGATCTCCTGGCAGATCACCCTGCTCGCACTGCTGCTGCTCCCCATCTTCATCGTGCCCGCCCGCCACATGGGGACCAGGCTCGCGCAACTGAGCCGCGAAGCGGCGAACCACAACTCGGTGATGAACACCCAGATGACCGAACGGTTCTCGGCGCCCGGCGCCACGTTGATCAAGCTGTTCGGCCGGCCGTCCCAGGAATCGACCGAGTTCGCCGTCCGCGCGCGCCGGGTGCGCAACATCGGCGTGCGTACCGCGATGCTCCAGAGCGTCTTCGTCACGGCGCTGACGCTGGTGTCCGCGCTCGCGCTCGCGCTCGTCTACGGGCTCGGCGGCTTCTACGCGCTGCGCGACCAACTGGACCCCGGGTCGGTGGTCGCGATGGCCATGCTGCTCACCCGCCTCTATGCCCCGCTCACCGCGCTGGCCAGTGCCCGCATGGACGTGATGAGCGCGATGGTGAGCTTCGAGCGGGTCTTCGAGATTCTCGATCTCGAACCGCTCATCAAGCAGTCCCCCGACGCCCGCGACGTGCCCAAAGGCCCGGTATCGGTGGAGTTCCGAGACGTGAGCTTCGCGTATCCCTCTGCCGACAAGGTGTCGCTCGCGTCGCTCGAGGAAGTCGCGGTGCTCGATTCCCGCGGCGGTGAGACGGTGCTGCACGATCTGTCGTTCCGGGTGGAGCCGGGGCACATGGTTGCCCTCGTCGGATCGTCCGGTGCCGGTAAATCGACTGTTGCACAATTGATTCCGCGTCTCTACGACGTGGACACCGGCTCCGTGTCGCTGGGCGGGGTCGACGTGCGCGACCTGAGCACGGATTCGATCCGCAGCACCGTGGGACTGGTGACCCAGGACGGACATCTGTTCCACGACAGTGTGCGAGCGAATCTGCTCCTCGCCCGGCCCGGCGCCACCGAAGACGAACTGTTCGACGCCCTGCGCCGCGCGCGACTGGCCGACCTGATCGGGTCACTGCCCAACGGACTCGACACCGTGGTGGGCGAACGGGGCTACCGCCTGTCCGGCGGCGAACGCCAGCGGCTCACCATTGCGCGTCTGCTGCTCGCCCATCCGCAGGTCGTGATTCTCGACGAGGCCACCGCGCACCTGGACTCGACGTCCGAAGCCGCAGTGCAGGAAGCACTCACCGAAGCACTCGCGGGACGGACATCGGTGGTCATCGCGCACAGACTGTCCACCATCCGGGCCGCCGACCAGATCCTGGTGGTCGAGGACGGCCGAATCGTCGAGCGCGGCACCCACGCCGAACTCCTCGCGGCGGGGGGCCGCTACGAAGAACTCCACCGAACCCAGTTCGCCGATTCAGGACCGAAGTCGTCCGCGTTGGTTCCCACACTGGGGTCATGACTACGAACGAATCGGAACTGATCCTCTCACTGCTCGACAACCAGTACTCGGCGCTTCGCAATGCGGTGACGGACCTGACCGAGGAACAGGCACGTTCTGTGCCGAGCGCGTCGTCGCTCAGCCTCGCGTCACTGCACAACCATCTCGTGCAAGGGCACGCCGCTGCCGCCGACCGGATCGCGGGCACCGTGAACCCGGACCGCGATCCCGTCGAGGACTGGCAGTCGGCGTGGCTGGTCGACGACGCCGACAGCGCGGCAGGCCGGCTCGCACGACTCGACGCCGTCGCCGAACAGTTCGCCGCGGTGCTGCGCGCCGAACCCGACCTCGACCGTGTCGTCGACCTGCCGGCAGATATCGCCCGGTGGCTGATACACGACGGCCCACTCACCGTCCGGTTTCTTGCTCTACACCAGATCGAGGAGTGGGCTCGTCATGCCGGTCATGCCGACGTCATTCGTGAATCGATCGACGGCGCGACCGCCGCTACGCTCAGCGGTGCGACGTGGTGACCTGACGGTCAGTCGCGGCCACGGAATCCGCCGCCGCTCTGCTCGCGACGGTCGCCGCGGTCCTTGCGGTGGGTGAAGTCTCCGCTGCCGCGGCGCTCGCCACCGCTTCGCCGGTCGCCGCCGCGGTCGTCGCGACCACGGTAGTTGCTGCTCGGCCGGCCTCCGGGTGCACCCGAATCGGGCTGCAACTGGATGAGCACACCCGAGATGCGGGTTGCCCGCAGCGCGTCGAGCGTCTGCGCCGGCAGATCCTTCGGGAGTTCCACCAGGCTGTGGTCGGCGCGGATGCTGATGTGTCCGAAGTCGCCGCGGCGGAGGCCACCCTCGTTGGCGATGGCACCGACGATCGCACCCGGCTGCACGCGGTGCCGCTTGCCCACCGAAATCCGGTAGGTAGCCATCTCCTGGCCGTCGCGACCGACCTTCGGACCGTCGTCGAATCGACGCGCGGGGCGCTCGCGCGGCTCGCGTTCACGGCGCGGAGCGGCGACGGGTTCGGGCTCGTGCTCCAGGAGGAACGACTCGCCGTCGCGCGACATCAGGGCCAGAGCGGCCGCGATGTCCGCGAGCGGTACGTCGTGCTCGCGCTCGTAGTCCTCGATGAAGGTGCGGAACAACTGGAGGTTCTCGGACGCGAGCGCCTCGGTGATCGCGTCGTAGAACTTCGACACACGCTGCGCGTTGACATCGTCGATGCTCGGCAACTGCATTTCGGCGACCGGCTGGCGGGTGGCCCGCTCGATCGACTTGAGGAGATGCCGTTCACGAGGGGTCACGAACAGCAGCGCGTCACCGGTGCGTCCGGCGCGACCGGTACGGCCGATGCGGTGCACGTACGACTCGGTGTCGTGCGGGATGTCGTAGTTGACCACGTGGCTGATGCGGTCGACGTCGAGGCCACGTGCCGCGACGTCGGTCGCCACGAGGATGTCGAGCGCACCGCTCTTGAGCTGGCCGATGGTGCGCTCACGCTGCGCCTGCACGATGTCGCCGTTGATCGCGGCGGCGGAGAACCCACGGGCGCGCAGCTTCTCTGCCAGATCCTCGGTGGCCTGCTTCGTGCGGACGAAGATGATCATGGCCTCGAACGACTCGACCTCGAGGATCCGGGTGAGGGCGTCGAGCTTGCGCTGATGGGATACCGACACCCAGCGCTGGGTGGTGTTCGCAGAGGTCGTCGTCTTCGACTTGACGGTGATTTCCTGCGGGTCCTTCAGGTACTTCTTCGACAGACGGCGGATCGCGCCCGGCATGGTCGCCGAGAACAACGCGACCTGCTTGGTCTCCGGGGTGTCGGCGAGGATCCGCTCGACGTCTTCCTGGAAGCCCATCGTCAGCATCTCGTCGGCCTCGTCGAGGACGAGGTATTCGAGTTCCGAGATGTCGAGGGTGCCCTTGGCAAGGTGATCGATCACACGTCCGGGGGTACCGACGATGACCTGTGCGCCGCGGCGCAATCCGGCCAGCTGAACGCCGTAGGCCTGGCCGCCGTAGATGGGCAGCACATGCAGCCCGGGGATGTGTGTGGAGTACTTGCCGAAAGCTTCCGCGACCTGCAGTGCAAGCTCGCGGGTCGGCGCAAGGACCAGCGCCTGCGGCCGCTTCTTCGTGGTGTCGATCCGCGAGAGGATCGGCACCGCGAATGCGGCAGTCTTGCCGGTGCCGGTCTGAGCGAGACCGACGACGTCCCGTCCCTCCAGCAGTGGTGGTATGGTCGCCGCCTGAATCGGCGACGGGGTCTCGTAACCCACGTCCGAAAGGGCCTGCAGCACACGGGGGTCGATGTCGAGATCGGCAAACGTGATAGCTGCGGTCTCCTGGTTGGGGGCGTCTTCGATTTCACTCATTTGACCAGCAGTTTATCGGATCGGTGCGGCTTGCCGCGCCATACCCCGGCTATGAGAGTGCTTTCACCTCCCTGCCAGGGCGTGTTCGCTCACACCTTAGGGCACGCGACCACGCCTTCCCCGACAACGAGAGGACCGCCGCTGTGCCGGACTCCCAGGCCATCCCCACCCACTGGTACAACATCGCCGGAGATCTGGACGTCGCGCCTCCTCCACACCTGCATCCCGGCACCCGCGAACCGGTGACCGCCGACGATCTCGCACCACTGTTCGCGACAGGCTTGATCGAACAGGAGTTGTCCACCGAGACGGACATCGCGATCCCGGACCCCGTCCGCGAGGCGTATGCGAACTACCGCACCACGCCGTTGATCCGCGCCCGCTCGTTCGAGAAGGCACTGGGGACCCCGGCCCGCATCTACGTCAAGTACGAAGGGGTCAGCCCTGTAGGCAGTCACAAAGTCAACTCCGCCGTCGCGCAGGCCTACTACAACTCCCTCGACGGGGTCACCCGGCTGACCACCGAGACCGGCGCCGGGCAGTGGGGCTCGGCACTGGCGTTCGCGTGCGCCAAGTTCGGTATCGACCTCGAGGTGTGGCAGGTGCGCGCCTCGTACGACTCCAAGCCCTACCGGCGCTTCCTGATCGAGACCTACGGCGGCACGGTCCACGCGAGCCCGTCGGAATTGACCGAGGCGGGGCGTGCGGTGCTCGCCCGGGACCCCGACACCCCGGGCTCGCTCGGCATCGCCGTGTCCGAAGCCGTCGAGGTCGCGGTGAAGGACCCGCACGCCCGGTACACGCTCGGCAGCGTGCTCAACCACGTCGTGCTCCACCAGACGGTGATCGGGCTGGAAGCGGTCGAACAGCTACGCGCAGCGGGCGAGGACAACGCCGACGTCGTGTTCGGCTGTGCCGGTGGCGGTTCCAACCTCGCCGGCCTGGCGTTCCCCTTCATCCGGGAAGTGATCCACGGTCGAGCGAGAACGCGTGTCGTGGCCGTCGAGCCGACCGCGTGCCCCTCGATCACGCAGGGTGAGTACCGGTACGACCACGGCGACATCGCCGGACTGACGCCGCTGCTGAAGATGCACACCCTCGGACAGGACTTCATTCCCGATCCGATCCACGCGGGTGGGCTCCGGTACCACGGCATGGCGCCGCTGCTGAGCCACACCGTCGAACTCGGATACGTCGAAGGCCGCGCGGTCCGTCAGACCGACGCCTTCGCCGCCGCGGTCGAGTTCGCGCGGAACGAGGGAATCGTTCCCGCCCCCGAGGCGTCCCACGCGATCGCGGCAGCCGCCGACTACGCCCGGGGGCTCACCGAGCCCGAGGTCATCGTGATCGGCCTGTCCGGACACGGCCAGCTCGACCTGCCCGCCTACGACGCCTATCTCTCCGGGCGCCTGACTTAGCCGATCCGGGCGGTAGCCGATCCGGGCGGCACGCGGTCCACGACGTGCCGTCCGGCCCATACTGGAGAGGTGCCGTATGCCTCTCGAGAGGACGCCGGGCGGAAGCTCGCCCGCGCGGCAAGGCACCTGCGCGACACTCGGGATCCCGTGGTGCTGGCTCTGCCGCGCGGGGGGATCCCCGTCGCGCGGGAAGTCGCCCTCGCTCTGAGCGCACCGCTCGACGTTCTGGTGGTGCGCAAACTCGGGGTGCCGTGGCATCCCGAGCTTGCGATGGGAGCCATCGCGGAGGGCGGGTTCCGCGTCCTCAACGAGGACGTCGTCCGGGTGAGCCGGATCGACGACGACACGATCGATGCAGTCGAAGCGCGAGAGCGCACGGAACTCGAGCGGCGTGCCGCCCTGCTCCGCGCCGGGCACGCGCGACTCGAGTTGTCGGCCCGCACCGCATTGATCGTCGACGACGGGATGGCTACCGGCGCCACGGTCGCGGTGGCGTGCCTGGCGGCGCGTGCGAGCGGCGCCGTCGTCGTGATCGTGGCCGTGCCCGTCGCCTCCCCCGAGGCTGCCCGCCGGGTTGCCCGGGTCGCCGACGAGGTGCTCTGCCCGTGGATTCCGCGCGATACGAACAGCGTGGGTGCCGCGTACGACGACTTCCATCAGCTCGAGGACGACGAGGCCGTCCGGATCCTTCGCAGCACTCGATTGTGATCTGCAACTCATCGACCATGTAGCATCGTGCCCATTACCCGGCGGTAGGTTGTGTTGTGCACATCACGCTTATCGGACTGTAAATTATTCGCAATTCGGACGCCCGGGTGATGCAAATCCCAATGAACTGTGATGCAATGCACACCGCAGATTCAAAAAGATGGAGGGTCGCAGTGAGTGAGATTGCCGTACCACAGTCGTTCTCGATTCCGGAGAACGTCTCGATGGCCGATTCGGTGTTCCGGCACGAGAAGGAATCCCCGGAGTTCGTAGCGTTCGAGCGGCCCATGGACGGCAAGTGGGTGAAGGTCTCCGCACGAGAGTTCGCCGACCAGGTCCGCAGTGTCGCCAAGGGCCTGATGGCCTCGGGCGTCGAGTTCGGTGACCGCGTCGCGATCCTCTCCGGGACCCGCTACGAGTGGGTCCTGCTGGACTACGCGATCTGGACCGCGGGTGGCGTCACGGTGGCCATCTACGAGACCTCCGCCGCCGATCAGTCCAAGTGGATCCTCGAAGACTCGGGCACCTCGATTCTCGTGGTGGAGAAGGACGAGTACGCCGACGTCGTGCGCGAGGTCGCCGACGCCGCACCCGCCCTTCGCGAAATGCTCACGATCGAGCCCGGCTCCGGCGGCAAGAGCGCCGTCGAGGAACTCATCGCCCGCGGCGCGGCGATCACCGACGAGCAGGTCGAGGAACGCCGGGCTCAGGTCGTCGCGGAATCCGGCGCGACCCTCATCTACACCTCGGGCACGACGGGCCGCCCCAAGGGTGTTCTGCTCAAGCATCGTCACCTCTACGCCGAGTCGACGGCGTGCGCCATCGCCCTGCCCGAGAGCATGCAAGCCGGCCGTCGCACGCTGCTCTTCCTGCCGCTCGCGCACGTCTTCGCACGTCTGATCTCGTTCGCGGCCTTCGACAGCCGGGTGACGGTCGCGCACACCTCGGATCTGACGACCCTGCTCGACAAGTTCGCCGAGTTCCAGCCCGACTTCATCCTGTCGGTGCCCCGGGTCTTCGAGAAGGTCTACAACTCCGCGAAGCAGAAGGCCTACGACGGCGGCAAGGGCAAGATCTTCGAAAAGGCCTCCGACGTCGCGATCCAGTACAGCCAGGCGCTCGAGACGGGCGGACCGGGCCTGGGCCTGAAGATCAAGCACGCGGTCTTCGACCGGCTCGTCTACGGCAAGCTTCGTGCTGCTCTCGGCGGCAAGGCGAGCATGGCCGTCGCCGGCGGCGCCGCACTGGGCGCGCGCCTCGGACACTTCTTCCGCGGAGTCGGCGTCAACGTGCTCGAGGGCTACGGCCTGACCGAGACCACCGGCGGCATCATCATGAACACCCCCGCCGCACAGAAGATCGGCAGTGTCGGCAAGCCGTTCAACGGCTGCGCCGCGAAGATCGCCGAAGACGGCGAACTGCTGCTCAAGGGCCCCCAGGTCTTCGAGGGTTACTGGCAGAACGACGAAGCCACCAAGGACGCGATTCGCGAGGGCTGGTTCCACACCGGCGACATCGGTGCGATCGACGAGAACGGTTTCGTCTCGATCACGGGCCGCAAGAAGGAACTCATCGTCACCGCGGGCGGCAAGAACGTCGCTCCGGCGATCCTCGAGGATTCGCTGCGTGCGCACCCGCTGATCAGCCAGGTGCTCGTCGTCGGTGATTCGAAGCCCTTCATCGGCGCACTGATCACCATCGATCAGGAGGCGCTGCCGGGCTGGCTCGAGCGCCACAGCCTGCCGGCCGGGACTCCCGTCGCCGACCTGATCAAGAACGCGGACCTGATCGCCGAGATCGACACTGCGGTCGCCGACACCAACAAGAAGGTGTCCAAGGCCGAAGCGATCAAGAAGTACCGGATTCTCGATACCGACTTCAGCATCGAGACAGGCGAATTGACGCCGACGCTCAAGCTCAAGCGGAACATCATCCACGAGAAGCACGGCTCGGAGATCGCCTCGATCTACAACTGATCGAGACAGCTTCGTAGCAACACTGCGCACTGTGCCCCTCGCCCGACCGGCGAGGGGCACAGTGCGTTTCACACCAGCTGGGTCACACCATCGGGCACGCCGCCGCCCGGCGCGTTCACGACACCTCGAGCACGAACCCGGCGACCTCGTCCGTCACGAGCCGGTGTCCCGGCTCGTGCAGCAGGTCGTGCCCCGCATCGGCAAAGTCCCGCCACCGCAGGGAGGGGATCGACGCGGCCCACTCGCGCACGGGTCCGACGGGAGCCAGCCTGTCGTCGAGGCCGTGTAGTCCGAGGGCCGCCAGGCCGGTCGCGGAGAGCAGAGCCGCGGTCTCCGGAACGGCAGCCCGGCGCGGGGTGCCGCACAGCACCACACCGCGGAATCGTGCGGCATCGGAGCGCAGAAGTGCCAGAGACGACGCCGCGCCGAGCGAATGGCCCATGAGCACGAGCGGCACTCCACTCGGTTCGGCGACAGCGGTGAGTGTCGCGAGATCCGCGGCATGGTCCGCTGTGTCTCCGACCTGCCCCGGTTGCCCTTCCGACAATCCGTGCCCTGCCAGATCGAGGCCCCACAGTGCGATGCCGTGCGCGGCGAGTCCTCCGGCGAATCGGTGGTAGTGACCGGTGTGCTGCCCCATCCCGTGCGCGAAGACCACTCCGGCGCGGGGTTCGTCGACGGACCAGTGCCGCCAATGCATCCGGCCGGTGCTTCCCGGGAAGAAAGGCATGGGCGCATCCTTCCATCCGGTCACCGCCGGCCGTTCACCAGCAATGACCCTCGCCACGGTAAGTGGGTACCTCGACGCGGGTTTCGCCGTCCACAACGTACAACCGATCGAAACGCTCACACAGTTCACCGGCCTTCGCGTGCCGAAACCAGACCCGGTCGCCGATCGGGATGTCCCGTGCCGCACGACCCGTCACCGGTGTCTGCACCTCGCCGGCACCCTCGTTACGGAGCAATCTCAGTCCCGCAGGGCGCACGGGGCGCGGCACCCGCGAGGTGGAGGCCGGTCCCGAGGCGATGTACCCGCCGCCGAACAAGGTCGTGATCGCCGCTGCGGGTTTCCGCACCGCGGGCAACGCGAAGAAGAGCGACGGCTGGGGCGTGAACGCCCGGTAGTGGTCGAACAGGGTGGGGACGTAGAGTCCCGATCCGGCGGTGACCTCGGTGACGACCGCATCGGCGGAGCTGACCTCGAGAGAACCCGTTCCACCGCTGTTGACGATCTCGAGGTCGCCGACGACGGCACGCACCGCGTCGACCACGGCGCCGCGCCGGGTGGCGAGTTCGGCAGCGGACGCGCGCTTGACCCAGCGGACCGGAGCCGAAGAGTCCGGGAGACCGGCGATCTGGGCTTCGTAGAACATCACTCCGACTACGGCGAAGCCGGCGGAGTCTGCACGGTGCGCCAGCGCGGCCACCTGGTCCGGGGTGCGCAGCGGCGAACGCCGCACCCCCAGGTGCACCGGTCCGACGCGAAGCGATGCGTCGACATCCACGCACACCCGCGGCCGTACACGCGCCTCCCCCATGGCATTACGGATGATGCTCAGGTGCGCGTCCGAGTCGATCATCAACGTGATGGAGTCGAGCGCGGCAGGGCGGGAAGCCAATTCGGCCAGTGCACCCCGGTCGACAGTCGGGTAGCCCATCAGTACGTCGCGCGCTCCTTGTTCCACGAGCCACAACGCCTCCCGCAGGGAGTACGCCATGATCCCCCGAAATCCCTCACGCTCCGTCAGTCCGGGGCCGAGAACCTCCTCGAGGACCGCGCGGCACCGCACCGATTTGCTCGCGACCCGGGCGGGCGTGCCTCCCGCACGCCGGAGCAAGTCCCGCGCGTTGCCGCGCAGGGTCTGCAGGTCGAGTGCGGCGAAAGGCGGATCGAGCTCGGTGGTGGCGGCGTCGAGTCGGTCGAGGGCAGCGTGGAGCAAGGCACATCCATCCGGTTGTCGGTCGGAAACGTCGGTCGGGTCGATCACGGTCGTTCGATGGCGCGGGAGGCGATGATCTCCGCCAGGTTGTCCAGTTCGATGGTTACCGCGTCGTCGTCCTGATCGACGAGCCAGCGGAGCACAAGCCCGTCGAGTAACGCCAGAGCAAGTCGCGCGAGGCTCGGGACGGGTTCGATCCATTCGGTGCCGGATCGATCGGCGCACGCCAGCAGGAAGCGGCCGGCATGGTCGTCCATCCGCTGGTACTGCAGTGCCGCGATGTCGCCGCTGGCAACGGGCGAACCCGCACCGGTGGGCGCGATCCCGGCGGGCCGGTGCCGCAACGAGTACGCGGTGATCTCGTAGGTGAGCAGCTGGCGTCCGGCCGTGAACTCGAGAGCGGGCCACATCGCGGTGAGGCCCGCGTGCAGAAGCTGACGGAGTCCGCCCAGCCCCTCCGGGCCGGGCACGTCGTCGGGAATGTCGAAGGCCGCGTTCATGGCCTCTCCCAGCTGGTCGATGAGCGTTTCCGCCATCGCGACGACGAGCGCTTCCTTGTTCTCGAAGCAGTAGTGCACGACGCCGAGGGATACGCCGGCCTTCTCGGCGACCGCACGGACGGTCACCGCGCCCACTCCTCCCTGCTCGGCGAGCGCGAGCGCCGACTCGACGAGTTGTGTCCGGCGCTCATCCGCGGGCAACCGATTCAGCATGGTCCGATCGTAGATCCCGGCGTCACTCCGGTGTGGCTATTGACCTGAACGCTTGTCCAAGATCATGATTGTGTGATGGCAACCTGGCACAACTGGGCGCGGACCGAAGCGGCGTCACCCCGGCGTTTCGACACCCCCCGCACGATCGACGACCTCGTCGCCGTGGTTGCGCGCGCGTCCCGGCGCGGCGAGCACGTCAAGGCGGTGGGCGCGGGCCATTCGTTCACAGGCGTCGCCGTCACCGACGGCACGCTGGTGTCGCTCGGCGCTCTCTCGGGGATCCTCTCGACGGAACAGACCCCCACCGGAGCCCTCGTGACCGTGTCCGCCGGCACGCGCCTGCGCGACCTGAGTGCGATGCTGTGGGAGATGGGACTGGCGGTACCCAACCTCGGCGACATCGACGTCCAAACCATCGCGGGCGCCATCTCGACCGGAACACACGGCACCGGAACGGGTTTCACGGGCCTCGCGGCTTCGGTGCAGGGATTGACCGTCGTCCTCGCCGACGGAAGCGTGGCGGAATGTTCACCCGAGCACGACCCGGCGCTGTTCGAAGCCGCACGGCTGGGCCTCGGCGCACTGGGTATCCTCGCAACGGTCACCCTCGACTGCGTGCCGGCGTTCCGGTTGCGCGCACACGAAGCGCCGTCGTCCTTGCACGAGACACTCGAAGACATCGAGTCGCTGCGGACCGGCGTGGACCACTTCGAGTTCTACTGGTTTCCCCACACCGACGGTGTGCTGACCAAACACAACACCCGACTCGACGGCGCCGCGCCCACCCAGCCGGTCGGACGGTTCAGAGGACTGCTCGACGACGAGGTCCTCTCCAACGGCGTCTTCGGAGCCTTCCAGCACGTCGGCACCCGCGCTCCCGGCGCCATCCCGCAGCTCAACCGGATCGCCTCGCGTGCCCTGTCCGCCCGCACCTTCGTCGACCGCAGCTACCGGGTGTTCGCGTCCCCGCGCCGGGTCCGCTTCCGCGAGATGGAATACGCCGTCCCGGTCGAGGCCCTGCCGGAGGTGCTCCACGAGATCGACTCCTGGCTGGAGGCAAGCGGCACCCGGATCGGGTTCCCCGTGGAGGTGCGCTTCGCCGCACGGGACGACGTCTGGTTGTCGACCGCGTACGGCCGCGAGACCGCGTACGTCGCAGTGCACCAGTATCACCGGCGCGATCACCGCGCGTACTTCGATGCGGTCGAGTCGATCATGCGCGCGGTGGACGGCCGTCCGCACTGGGGAAAGATGCACGGACGCGCCGCCGCCGACCTGCGTGCGGCCTACCCACGATTCGACGATTTCCTGGCTGTCCGCGATCGCGTGGACCCCGCCCGCATGTTCGCCAATCCGTATCTCGACCGAGTGCTCGGCGCATGACCGGCGCCGCCGCGCTCAGGTGAACGCGGCTCGGATCGAATTGCGGGCGAGGAGCTTCCGCTCCTCTTCGGTGAGACCGAGCTCGTCGTGCAAGGCAGCGAACACGTCGTCGACGTAACCGCCGAAGTACGCGGGGTCATCGGAGTTGATGGTCACCGCCAGGCCTGCATCGAGCATCCGGTGCAACGGATGCACTGACAGCGACTCGACGACGTGCAACCTCACGTTCGACAACGGGCAGGTGGTGAGCGGGATCTGCTCCTCGACGAGGCGCTCGACGAGAGCAGGGTCTTCGAGCGAACGAATCCCGTGGTCGATGCGTTCGGCACCGAGCAGATCGAGTGCCTGCCACACGTACTCGGGCGGCCCCTCTTCCCCGGCGTGCACGGTGATGTGCAGACCCTCCGCCCGGGCGCGCGCGAAGACGTCTTCGAAGAGTGACGGCGGGTACCCGACCTCCGCCGAATCGAGACCGAGCGCGACGATCGGGGCCTGAAGCCGCATCAGCTCGCCGAAGATCGCGTGGGCGTCCGGTACCGGATGGTCACGCACGATCGAGGCGATCATGGCCGCGTCGACACCGAACTCCCGGCGGGACACCGCGACGGCATCGGACAGTCCCTCCACCACGTCCTCGAGCGGGACTCCGCGCACCACATGCGCCTGCGGATCGAAGAAGAACTCGGCGTGGGTGATCCCGGCGCGTGCAGCGCGCGCAAGGTAGCCGCGCGCGAGATCGGAGAAGTCCTCGGCGGTACGGAGAACCTCCATGTTCGCGTAGTACAGATCGAGAAACGACTGCAACCCCGAGAACTCGTGCCCGGACAGGAGGTAGTCGACGTCTCCGTGCGGCAACGTCACGTGGTTGCGTTCGGCCAGTTCGAGCATCAGTTCCGGCTCGAGCGTGCCCTCTATGTGCACGTGCAGTTCGGCCAGTGCATCTTCCGGCGACGCGTGCCGATCCACATCGCCGAGATCGTCTCTCGATGTCACGGGCGTGTCCTCTCTGTCGGCTCTTCCGGCCCTGCTCAGGGCACTAGCGGCCCTGCCACACGGGTGGCCGCTTTTCCGCGAATGCCGTCGCACCTTCGCGCGCATCTTCGGAGACGAACACGGGAGCGGCCAGTTCCATCTGCTTCGAGAACGCTTCGTCCGACGCCCAGTCCACCGACTTGGCGATGATCTCCTTGGTCACCGCCACCGCCAGCGGACCGTTGGCGGTGATGCGCTCGGCAAGCGCGAGAGCGCCGTCGAGTGCCGCACCGGGCTCGGTCAGGGTGTTGACGAAACCGAAGCCGTGGGCGTCTTCCGCGGTGAAGGAGTCGCCGGTGAGAGCCAGTTCCATCGCCTTCTGGTACGGAATGCGGGACGGAAGCCGCAGCAAGCCACCGCCTGCCGCGACCAGACCTCGTTTGACCTCGGGGATGCCGAACTTCGCGTTCTTCGCGGCGACCACCAGATCGGTCGCGAGAACCAGTTCGGTGCCGCCGGCCAGCGCGAAACCTTCGACTGCCGCGATGAGCGGCTTGCGGGGCGGGGCTTCGGTGAAGCCGAGTCCCTTGCCGGGGATCGCAACGTTCTCACCCGCGACGAATGCCTTGAGGTCCATGCCGGCGCAGAAGTTCCCGCCGGCGCCGGTCAGCACACCGACCGAGAGTCCGGCGTCCTCGTCGAGGGTGTCGACCGCGTCGGCGAGACCGCGACTGACCGCCGCGTTGACTGCGTTTCGCGCGTCGGGCCGGTTGATGGTGATGACGAGGACTCGGCCACGACGCTCGAGCAGGACTTCGTCGGACATGAAAGCATCCTTCTGTTGTGGGGTGCGGACCGTCCCCGCTCGCTCGGCCGGAGAATTCGGTTACCCGGTGTATACCGGACGCCGGCGGTCGCGAGAATGTCGTGTCCCACCGCTCACGCCACCCGCACGGCCACCGGATAGACGAACCCCTCGTCGTCGATGTACACCTGGTCGCCGGTACGGAACCACCCGTCGTCCGAGAACGTGTCGGCCGTCCCTACCGGGTCGTTCCAATAGCGTCTCGCGACGCTGGGACCCCGGCACAGCAACTCACCGACACCGCTTTCGGCGCCGGGGCCGAGGAGACCCACCTCGATTCCCCCGAACGGGACACCCACACTGCGGGGATGCTGCTTGCGGTACTCGGACGGCAGCAACAACCCGATGCCGCCCGTCTCGGCCACTCCCCATCCGCGGACGCATCGCGCGGAGGGGAACGACGCACGAGGATGCCGCCACGGCACCCTGATTCCGCGCGAACCCGACGCGACCACCGTGCCGCCGAACGCCAGCGTGGGCAGCAACTGCACGCTGCATCCGACCGACGTCGACAGCGGCGCGGTGATGACCGTGCGGGCACTCTCCCCCGCCAGATTCATCGCGCGCGCAACCGCTTCGATCGTCGACAGCACGTTGGTGTTGGTCAGTTCGACCCCGTGCAGGCCTCCGCCCCATCTGCGCACGTAGTACAGCAGTGCGAGTTCGTCCGGCGACGCTCCACCGTCGAGGAATGGGATGCCGTCGGGCGGCGGGCCCTGGAGGCAGAGCACTGCACCGCTGTCGGACACGATCCACTCGAGTTCGGCTTCGCTGCATGCCGGATCGGGCAGAACGGGCACGGCACCGGCGAGTACGACGCCGAGAAACGCTCGCAGCCACTCGAAGCCGTTGCAGTAGTCCACGACCACCCGGTCTGCCGGTCCGACGCCTTGGTCGAGCAACCCGCCCGCGACCCTCGCGGCAGCCGACCACAGCTCGCGGTAGGTCAGGGTGTTCCCCGAACGATCAACCGCTGCAACATTGTTCGAGAATCTGAGCGCACTGCGGTCGAGGAGTTCCGCCAGGCACGGTTCGAGCCCTTCGTACTGGAGGATGCCTCCGGAACGGCGCGTGACACGCTCGTCCCTCAACCACCCGGCCCCAGCGGGAATCTCCACCACCGCCAATGACATGCCACCTCCCACGGCTGCGCGTGGTTGAACTATATGGCGCGCGTCACACTCGGGGGGCGTGAACGACAAAGCGGCGTGGAACGCGCACGCCGGGTCACAGTGCGGCGCTCTCGGCGGCAGTCTGCGCGCCCGCCTCGCGCCGCAGTCTCTGACTCCGCGGACGTTCGAAAGCCAGCGACGCGACGAGCCCCACCAGCAGGACTGCCGTCGGCAGCCACATGGACTGGGCCATCGCCGCCGCGAACGGTTCGTGCAAGGAGACCGGCATCTCGAGGGCATCGAGCTCGGACGCACCACCGCTGCCCAAGCCGTTCGCCGACAGTCGCGCTGCCATGAGCGATCCCAGTGCCGCGCTGCCGAGCACCGCCCCGACCTGCCGGGTGGTGTTGTACACACCCGATCCCGCACCGGCCAGGTCCCGCGAGAGGTGATTGGTGGCGGTCGCCGACAACGGCGACCAGATAGCGGCGCTCGCGACACCCATCAGCCCGATCGGCAGCAACAACTGCAGAGTGGACGTGTCGGGCGTCATGACCAGCGACAGCCATGCGAACGCGACGGCGAGGAGAGCGAACCCGACGGACGCGATCACTCTCGGATGCACTCGGTCCACGAGACGGCCCACGCCCGGTGCGAGCACCCCGCTCAGCACCGCCATCGGAATCATGAGCACTGCTGCGCCGGTCGGGCTCAGCCCCCGCACCGCCTGGGCGTAGAACATGAACGGCAGCATCACGGACGTGATCGCGAAGCCGATCGAGGCGATCCCCACGTTCGCCAGGCAGAAGTTTCGGTCGCGGAACAACACGAGCGGCACGAGTGGCTCGCCGCGGGTGACCGCCTGATACCGGACGAACACCACCAGCAACGCGATGCCGGCACCGATCAGCAACCACACCCGCACGGACCAGTCGTACGAGTTGGCTTCCTGGATGCCGAACACGAGACAGAACAAGCCCAGTCCGCTCAGAATCACGCCGGGAATGTCGAGGCGGTGGGCGTGAGTGGGCAGGACCGGCACATACCGGACGGCGAGAAGGAAACCGACGATACCGACGGGGACGTTCACGAAGAAGATCCACTCCCACCCCAGCGTGTCCACCAGAACACCGCCGGCGAGCGGACCGGCCAACGTCGCGATGCCTGCCACCGCGCCCCACAACCCCATGGCACTGCCACGGCGGTCGGGCGGAAAGATCCTGGTGATCACGGTCATCGTCTGCGGCGACATCATCGCGGCGCCGAACCCCTGGAATACGCGCGCCACGATGAGCATCTCGACCGTCGACGACATGCCGCACCACAGCGACGCTCCCGTGAACACGACGAGACCGCTCAGGTACATCCGCCGGGGGCCGAAACGATCGCCCAGGCGTCCGGTGACCAGTAGCGGGACCGCATACGCGAGCAGGTAGGCGCTGGTGACCCAGACGACGCTGTCGATGTCGGTGTCGAACGCACGCAGGATCGCCGGGTTCGCCACAGCGACGATGGTGCTGTCCACCAGGATCATGAAGAACCCGAGGCACAGCGCGGCCAACGCTGCCCATTGCCCACCGGTCCCCTCCGATGTGGCCGCACCGCTCCCCTCGGTAACACCGCTCACGAAACCCCTCCGCTCCTCGAAGGTCTACGGTATCCCGGTGGACCCGCATCTCTCGAGCATCGCCACCTTGGCATGGTGCCGTGCGCTCGGACTCGCCGACAACGCGCTCACCACGCCGGGTGCGGTACTGCGCGTGGACGCGACGACGCGCACCCTTCGCATCCTGCGGGTGGGCGAGGCCGTCGCGGTGGTCGGTCCCGAATCGGCTGTGTCGGCGATCGCGGAACTCACGCCCGACCGGATCGACGAGACCGCGGTACGCAACGCCACAGGCGGGCGCGCGGTACGCATCGAGGACCTGGGACTGTGCGCCGACTGGGTGGACGCGACGCGCGTACGCGACCCCCTCGTCTCCCACGAGGCCGAGGACCTCGCCGAGCTCTTGCGCCACTGCCCTCCGGACGACGTGACCGAAACCGATCTGCCGCTCGCGTGGCCGAGCCGATCGTTCGTTCTGCTCGACGACGATCGCCGGCCCCTCGCCGGAGCGGGCTACCGCGAACTGCATTCGCTGCTCGCCGACGTGCGTGTGATCTCCGCACCCGAGTACCGGCGGATCGGACTCGCCGCGACCGTGACGACGCTCGCGACCCACGACGCGCTCGACACGGGCCTGATCCCCATGTCCCGTGTGCGGCGGGGCAACGCCGCCGCGCGTGGACTCGCTGCGGTGTCGGGGTACACCGGATGGGGAACACAGATGACCGTGCGACTACCCGCCGACCCGTGATACGCGTCGGCCCGAGACAGAGCGAGGTGCGCCGTGGCCAAGAACCGCGAATCAGACAAGAAGACCGGCGGCACCTACGTCGAGCCGGGTTCCGGCTTCACCCGTGACACCCGGTACATCGACACCCGCATCACCGCCGACGGACGCGACAGCTTTCCCGTTGAGCCCGGCCGCTACCGGCTCGTCGCGGCGCGGGCGTGCCCGTGGGCGAACCGCGCTGTGATCGTACGGCGACTGCTGGGGCTCGAGGACGCGCTGTCGCTCGGCCTGTGCGGTCCCACACACGACGACCGCAGCTGGACCTTCGACCTCGATCCCGGCGGCGTCGACCCGGTACTCGGCATCCCGCGGCTGCAGGACGCCTACTTCGCCCGGTTCCCCGGGTACGACCGGGGAATCACCGTTCCCGCGATCGTCGACGTCCCGACCGGCGAAGTCGTCACCAACGACTATGCGCAGATGACGCTCGACTTCTCCACCGAGTGGACGCGATATCACCGCGATGGCGCACCCGAGTTGTATCCGGAGAGGTTGCGGGACGAAATCGACGAGGTGGCCGACGCCGTGTACCGCGATGTGAACAACGGCGTGTACCGGTGCGGGTTCGCGGGTTCGCAGGCGTCGTACGACCAGTCGTTCGACCGGCTGTTCGCGCGACTCGATCAGCTCGAGGAACGACTGGGCACCCGCCGTTACCTCGTGGGCGAGTCGATCACCGAGGCCGATGTGCGGCTGTTCACGACCCTCGTGCGCTTCGATCCGGTCTACCACGGCCACTTCAAGTGCAACCGGAATCCGCTCACGGCGTTTCCCGCGCTCTGGGGGTACGCCCGAGACCTGTTCCAGACGCCCGGTTTCGGCGACACCGTCGATTTCGTACAGATCAAGCAGCACTACTACCTGGTGCACACAGATATCAACCCGACCAGGATCGTTCCGCGGGGACCCGATCTGGCGAATTGGCTCAGCCCGCACGGACGCGAAGTCCTGGGCGGGCGGCCGTTCGGCGACGGCACTCCGCCACCGCCGCCGCGCGTGGCCGAGAGCGCGCCTCCCGACCACGCGCCGCGTCGTCACTCGCCGAATCCGTGACCGGGGTAGGTGCCGATGCTGAAGTACACGCCGTGCGGGTCGCGGCAGGTGAACCCGTGTGATCCGTAGTCCTCGTCACGGAGTTCGACGGTGATGGTCGCCCCCGCGTCGACGACCTTCCGGTACAGGTCGTCGGCTATGGAGTCCTCGGGAACGACGAGATACACCGAGCCGTCGTCGGGATGCTGGCTCAACTCGGTCTCACGCTTGACGGACCCGAGCATGAGTCCGCCGCCGTACGGCCACGTCAGTTCGGCGTGGTCGACGCGGTCCCCCTCCCCGTAGACGGCGCTTTCGGCGAACCCGAGGGTGTCGACGAGGAACCGGATCGCGGCCCGTGCGTCGCTGTAGGACAGGCACGGCCACACTCCGGGGGCGTGGCCGAGCGATCCGCTGCCGGTGGTTGTAGTGGTTGCTGTGGTCTCCGATGTGTTTGTCATGACCCCAGTCTTCGCGCCGGTGGCTCACTCGTCTTGGACAATTGGGAACACTTCTTCGGCCAGCCAGCGGGACGGGGGCACACCGGCGAGGTCGCGCCACTCCCGGGCCATGTGGGCTTGGTCGTAGTAGCCGCACACGGCGGCGACGTCTGCGAGGCGGTGTGGTCCCGCGGTTCGCAACAGACTTCGTGAGCGGTGAAAACGCGCGACCCTCGCCACCTCTTTGGGTGGGAGACCGAATTCTGCGACGAACCGGCCGGTGAGATGCCTACGGCTCCAGCCGATTTCGTCGGCCACTGTCCGAACGGGATGTCCGGGATCTGACACCAGCATCCGCCACGCCTGCGAAAGTGCGCTCTCTATTTCCACCTCGCCACTCGCCACGAGGCGTCTGGCGAGGACGCGATCGAGAATCGCGAATCTCTCCGGCCACGCCGGCGTACCGGCCAAACCGTCGTTCAATTCCCGATAGTCCACACCCAGCACGTCCTCGAGATCGACAGCCCACGACCCCAGTGCGGCAGCGGGAACGCCGAGGAGGGCGCGGGCGCCCGCGGGCGTGAGCGACAACTGGATTCCGTGCTGGAATCCGGTGTGCGCGATGATCACCGGCGCGGACGACAAACCACTCGCGAGTGCGTCGAAGGTGTCGGGCGGTCCGGCGTCGGGAACCAAGGCGACCGGCTCGCCAAACGTGATAATTACCGTAACTTCCGGTGACGGCATACCGCGGTGGATTCCGGGCGGAAAGCCCGCCAGCCGATATCCTTCGTACCAACGCACGAACGGTCTCAGCAGCGGCGCAGGCCGCTGCCGAGCACCCTGGGAAACCCCGACTGCGCCAGAAGAGCCGGTCACTCGACAAGCGTAACCAGCTCCCGCCGGAAAGAGGACAGAAGCCGAATGAAGGACACCACGGGACCCGTCGAGAAAATGCTCGTGCGGTTGCTCGACAACGGCAGCAAGCTGCAGGGACCCGCAGTTGCGAAGTACGTCGACCTCCTGCGTCGTGCGCATCCGGACGAATCCCCCGCGCAGATCATCACGCGTCTCGAAAAGCAGTTCCTGCTCGGCGTCACGGGCAGCGGATCCGCGGTGGGCGCGACCGCGGCCTTCCCCGGAGTGGGCACCGTCGCGGCACTCGGCGCGGTGGGCGCGGAGACGATCTTCTTTCTCGAAGCGTCGGCTCTGCTCACCCTCGCGATCGCGGCCGTACACGGCATCGAACCCCACGACCACGAACAGCGACGGGCACTCGTGCTGGCGGTCGCGCTCGGCGACACCGGCAAGGAGATCGTCGCGGCGGCCACAGGCACGTCGATGAAGAACTTGCCGAGGGCGCTCACCGGCCAACTCGACAACAAGCAGTTGAAGGTTGTGAACAACTCGCTCGTGAAGGGATTCGTTCGCAAGTACCTCGCCAAACGGAGCGCACTGGTGCTGGGCAAACTGGTCCCCGCCGGAATCGGTGCCGCGATCGGTGGCGCGGGCAACCGTGCGATCGGGAAGCGCACCATCACCAACGCCCGCGACGCCTTCGGCCCGCCGCCCGCGACGTGGAGCGAACTCCGGACGGTGCCTCCCGTGGCCTGACGGTGGACGTGCCGTCCGCGTACGTCCGGCGGCTGTCCCACACCCGGGTACCGATACGGTCCCGGCTCACCTCCGTACGAGCGAGACCGAAACCTCGCTGTACCCGCCGGCCGGATAGGTGGCGTAGACAAGGTGGGCGCCCTCGGCCGCGGTCAGCGAGGTGGTCGCGCCGAGCAGTTCCTCGACGAGCACGGTCAGTTCGAGTCGCGCGAGCGGTGCTCCGGGACACGCGTGGACGCCACGTCCGTAGAGCAGGTTCGGTTCCGGGTCACGGTCGAATGAGAATTCGTCGGGTTCGCCGAAGATCTCCTCGTCACGGTCGGCGGACGCCCACAGCACCAGGACGCGTTCGCCCGCCGGGATGGCGCGATCGGCGACAACGACATCGCGCGTCGTGCGACGCCGATTGGCGATGAGCGGCGGCCGGATTCGCAGGATCTCGTCGCACGCGGCGCGGATTCGGTCCGGCTCGGCTCTCAGCACACTCTGCACGTCGGGGCGGGATGCCAGGAATGACGCGACGATGCCGACACCCGCGCTGATGGTGCTCAGTTCCCCGACCGTCCAGTTGCGGATCATGGAGACGAGTTCGTCGTCGGAGAGCGGCCTTCCGTCGACCCGCTCTGCGAGCAGTTCGGAGGTCACGTCGTGCGTGGGGTTCTCACGCCGCTCGTCGAGTTGTTCGCGGATGTGGGTGTCGAACTCGCCGGCGACGGCGGCCATCGCCTCACGGTCGAGTGCGAGCGTGGCCTCGCGATTCCTGCGGGCCCACTCGCGGAGCGGTTCGTTCAACCGTTCGGGCCAGCCCATGAATCGGCACTGCATGTGGTTCGCGAACGGCTCGGCCAGAGCCGACATGATTTCCACTTCCCCGTCGCCGAGCGCGTCCAGCAGTCCGCGCGTCACCTCGCGGCAGTCGGGTTCGAAGGCGCGCATCCGTTCCGGAGTGAAGTACCGGTCGTTGATGTCGCGGAACAGGGTGTGCTCGGGCGGGTCCATGCCGTTGGGGACGGACCGTCGAGGGGAGACCCGATTGCTGAAGGCCGCGGGGTCGTCGAGGATGCGCACCACGTCGGCGTGGCGGAACACCGCCCAATTGCCATACGCGCTGTGGGCCACGGGGCACCGGTGCCGCATGTCGTCGTAGGCGGCGATCTGGTTGTCCTGAACGGCAGACGAGCGGGGGTCCCAGTCCACGGGCATTTCGTCGGACATGTGCCCTCCTCGTCGGAGCGGTACGGGCGTGTCCAGTGTGCCGCCCCTGAACCGCTCCCCGGGTGCGTTTGCGTCCACCCTCGTGAACTCGTCGTGTGCCCATTCCCGCCATGCGGACATCGTGAGTCGTCGCGGTCCTGCACGTAAGCTCACGAAGGCTCGTGGCACGGTGCCGCGTGGCCGAGTGCAAGGGGGTTCTCACCGGTGACAACACCGTCAGCGCACACGCCGTACGGCGGTGCAGGATTCGGTGGGCAGCCGTCTGTGCCGCCCGCGGGGATCGTCGTCCAAGGACTGACCAAGGCGTTCGGCACTCACACCGCGGTGGCGGACCTGAGTTTCACGGTTCCTCCCGGTTCCGTCACCGGTTTTCTCGGACCCAACGGTTCCGGTAAGACGACCACGCTGGGCATGGTGCTCGGCCTCATCCGCCCGACCTCCGGAGCCGCTTTCGTCGACGGTGTCCCGTTCGCAGACCTCGAGCACCCCGCACAGATCGTGGGCGCGGTACTCGACGCGCGCAGCGCACACCCGAAACACACGGCTCTGACACACCTGCGCGTGTACTGCGCGGCAATCGGGGTTCCCGACACCCGCGCGACCCAGATGCTCGACCTGGTCGGCCTGGCGCCCGCTGCGAAGCGCCGTATCGGTGAGTTCTCGCTCGGCATGCGGCAGCGCCTCGCGCTCGCGACCGCGCTGCTGGGGCAGCCGCGGTACCTGGTCCTCGACGAACCGGCCAACGGTCTCGATCCCGAGGGCATGGCCTGGCTACGCGATTTCCTCGTCTCCTACGCCCGCAACGGCGGGACCGTGCTGATCTCGAGCCACATCCTGCGCGAGGTCGAACAGATGGCGGACCACCTCGTCATCATCAGCAACGGAGCACTGGTGGCCGCGAGCAGCATGGAGGAACTCCGCGCGACGTACCGGCCACGTGTCCTGGTGGCGGCATCGGACCCTGCCCGGCTCGCCACCGCCCTCGCCGCGGCCGGGCACACCGACGCGCAGGTCCAGCCCGACGGGCGTCTGGCGGTCGTGGGCCTCTCGGTCGACCGGATCACCACGCTCGCCGCCGAATCACAGGTCACCCTCTTCGGCACGACCGTCGAAAGTGTCGACCTCGAGCAGGTGTACCTGTCGATGACCGCCGGTCGCTACACGGCTACGCACCCCGGACCCGGCGGCCCGTGGAACGGCCCCGGCTGGGGACAGCCGCCGCACCCGGCCCAGCAGTACCCGGGCTACCAGCAGTATCCGGGACCCGCGCAGATCACTCCCCCGCCGCAATACGCGAATCCCCAGCACCCCGGGCCCCACCAGCAGTACGCGCCGCAGCCGTACCCCCCGCAGCCGTACCCCCCGCAGCCGTATCCCGCCCAGCCGAACCCGCCACAGCAGTACTACGGCCCACCGCAGCAACAGCCGACCGGATCAGAAGGACCCTCCGCATGACCGCGCTCCTGACCGCCGAGTTCCGCAAGGTACTGAGCCTGCGCTACTGGTGGATTCTCGGCATCGCTCCGCTCCTCGTCGGACTGTTCTGCGGGGCGCTGACGCTGCCGGTGATGCGTCAACTCGAAGACGTGGTCGGTGAGGACTTCGCGGAGGCCGCCGCAGCGGCAGTGGGCATCTCACTGGCCCTGGCACTGGTGTTCCTCTTCGCGGCATTGTTCGGGGTGGTCAACACCGGCAGCGAATTCCAGCACCGCACGGTGATCACGACGTTCCTCACCACGCGGGGCCGCGACCGGGTTCTCGCAACAAAGCTGGCGGTCGTCGCGATCTTCGGTCTGGCGTACTGCCTCGTCGCCGAAGCAATCTCCGCCTTGACCATCTTGTTGTTCGGCGGCGGGTTCAGCGGTGCCGATTTCGGAACGGTCGGCGCGGTCCTCGGCACCGGTCTGCTCTGCGCCGTGTTGTGGGCGCTGATCGGCGCGGGAGTCGGACTGCTCACCGGCTCGATGACGGGTTCCGTTCTCGCGATCTGCGCGTGGATCCCGTTCGGTGAACTGATCGTCTCGCTGGTCCTGCACGGGATCGGGCTGGGCGCGATCGCGCAGTACCTGCCCGGACAGGTCACCTGGTACACGCTGTTCTCGGTGGTCGAAATGCCGGACGACGTCGAGATGGCGGTGCGGTGGCCGCTCGCACCCCTCGTCCTGATTCTCTGGACGGTGCTGTTCTGTGGCCTCGGCTGGTGGCGGACCCGCAATCGCGACTTCGTCTGACCCCGCGCGCTCACCGGTGTCGCCGGGCGGCGATAGTGTCGATCGGATGGCACACCTCACCGCACCGGAGTCGCCTCCGACCGGCTGGATACGCCGGCTCGGAGGCGAAGCCCTGCGCCACCGCACTCAGGCGCTGGGGGCTCTCGCGGTCACGATCGTCGCTGCACTGATCGATATCGCGTTCCCGCTGCTGACGAAGGTCGCCCTCGACAGTGCGACCGGACAGGGCGACGTCGCCCCGGACGACACGCGACTGATCGGGCTGGCCGCGGGTGCGATCGCTGCCGGTGCGGTCGTCCGGTTCGGATGCCAGTACGGCCGGCGCATGCTCGCCGGACGCTTGTCTCTGAACGTCCAGCACGACCTTCGGCTACGGCTGCTCGGATCGCTGCAACGGCTCGACGGTCACGGACAGGACCGGATCCGGACCGGCCAGGTGGTGTCCCGGTCGATCACGGACCTGCAACTCGTCCAGGGATTGCTCGCACTCGTACCGATGTCCGCGGGTGCGCTGTTGCAGTTCGTTCTCTCCGTCGTGATCATGCTCGCGCTGTCCCCGCTGCTCACACTCGTCGCGGTGGTGGCGGTGCCGATCATCGTGACGGTGGTCCGCGTCGTCCGTCCCACACTGTTCGCGGCCACGTGGTCGGCGCAGCAGCGCGCGGCGGATCTCGCACAGCACGTCGAGGAAACGGTCACCGGCGTGCGGGTGGTCAAAGGTTTCGGACAGGAAAGCCGGGCGGTCGATCAACTCGAGGATCACGGGCGCCGGCTCTACGCCGAACGATTGCGCGCGGCCCGGGTGAACTCCCGGTTCGCCGCACCGATGGGCGCCATCCCCCAGCTGGGACTGGTAGCCACCATTGCGATCGGCGGCTGGCTCGCCCTCGAAGGCACGATCACCGTCGGTACGTTCGTCGCGTTCACTGCCTATGTCGCAACGACCACCGCGACGACCCGGACCCTCGCCCAGGTCGTGATCATGGCGCAACTCTCCCGCGCGGCCGTCGAGCGTGTGTACGAAGTGATCGACACCGAGCCCGATGTCGCCGATCCCCCGCATCCTGCGACCCTCCCCGAGGGTCCGCTCGGACTGGCGTTCCGCAACGTCACCTTCGGTTTCGAACCCGGCCGCGATGTCCTGCGCGGTGTCGACCTCGAACTGTCCCCCGGCGAGACCGTCGCGGTCGTCGGCCCCGCCGGTTCCGGCAAAACCGCCATGTCGCTGCTCGTCCCGCGGTTCTACGCGCCTCACGCCGGATCGGTGTGCGTGACCTCGAACGGCGAGGACGTCGACGTCGCATCGCTGCGCGCCGCCGACGTGCGTTCGGCGGTGAGCCTGGTCTTCGACGAACCGTTCCTGTTCTCCGACACCGTCGCCTCCAACATCGCGCTCGGTCGTCCCGATGCGACCGACGAGGAGATCCGCGCCGCCGCCACGGCGGCACGGGCGGACGAGTTCATCGAGGCGCTGCCCGACGGGTACGACACCGTCGTCGGCGAACGGGGCCTGACGCTGTCGGGCGGACAGCGACAGCGCGTCGCACTCGCCCGGGCTCTGCTCGTCGACCCGCGTGTCCTGATTCTCGACGATGCGACGTCCGCGGTGGACGCGGAAACCGAAGCCGCGATCTACGCCGCGCTCCGGGCACAGCCCCAGCGCACCACCCTGGTGCTCGCCCACCGCCGCTCCACGCTGGCTCTCGCCGACCGCGTCGCGGTGCTCGACGGTGGCCGGATCGTCGGCGTGGGCACCGCCGACGAACTCGACGCACGCAGTCCCGTGTTCCGGCGGCTTCTGTCGAGCAGTGAGGTTCTCGACGAGGACCTGCCCGGCGAGCCGGAGCCCCTCGACGCCCATGTCCTCTGGCCCACGGAATTCGAGCCCGAGGCCACCACACCGGCGGCCACCGGGGCACCGCCCGCTCCACGCGGCCCCGGAGGCGGTGGACCGGGCAGCGGCGCACTCGGCGCCGTCGCTCCGACACCGGAGTTGCGCGCAGCCGTGGCCGCACTGCCACCGGCTACCGAGACCCCGGGTGACGCCCCGGCATTGCGTTCGGATGCGCTGCGCCGACCGGATCCCGAGTTCCGCTTGTGGACCACCCTGCGGCCGGTGCGGCTGTTGCTCGCCGCCGTGGCAGTGTGCCTGGCGGTCGAGTCGCTCATCGGAATCGCGTTTCCGACGATCGTGCGATTCGCCGTCGACCGCGGCGTGACGCCCGGCAACCCGCAGGCGCTGTGGGAAGCGGCGTTCGCGGGCACAGTCCTCGCGCTGCTCGGCTGGGCGGCGGTGGCGATCCTGACGATCCTGACCGCCCGGGCCGGCGAGCGGGTCCTGTTCGGACTGCGCGTCCGCAGTTATGCGCATCTGCAGAGACTGGGACTCGACTACTACGAACGGGAACTGTCGGGCCGGATCATGACGCGCATGACGACGGACGTGGATGCGCTGTCCCAGTTCATCCAGACAGGTCTGTCGACCGCGGTGGTCAGCGTGCTGACGCTGACGGGCATCTCCGTCGCGCTGATCGTGACCGACGGGTCGCTGGCCCTCGTCGTTCTGGCGGCGATCCCCGTCCTCATCGCGGTGACGTTCTGGTTCAGGGCTGTCTCACGCGATGCATATGCGCAGTCCCGCGAACGTATATCGCAGGTCAACGCGATGTTCCAGGAGAACGTGACGGGTCTGCGGGCCGCGCAGGCCTATCGCCGTGAGGAGAACGCGGCCCGGCTGTTCGCCGAGCGTGCCGACTCGTACCGTCGCAGCCGCATGCGGTCGCAGCGAGCGATCTCGCTGTACTTCCCCTTCATCTCGCTGCTTTCGGACCTCGCGCTGGCGGCTGTCGTGTTCGTCGGCGCGCGCGAGGTCGCGTCGGGTGCTGCCACTCCCGGTGTGCTCATCGCCTTCGTGCTCTATCTGAACCTGCTCTTCGCTCCCATCCAGCAGTTGTCGCAGGTGTTCGACGGTTACCAGCAGGCCCGCGTCGGGCTCCGCCGCATCGGCGACCTTCTGCGCACCGAGAGTTCCCTCGAAACCGGGCCGACCGGGGACGTTCCCATTTCCGGTCACCTGCACGGCGACGTGAGCCTTCGCGGCGTCGGGTTCCGGTACAGCGGCGCCGACAGCGATGCGCTCACCGACGTGGATCTCGACATTCCCGCGGGCGCGACCGTGGCGCTGGTCGGCCGCACCGGCGCCGGAAAGTCGACGGTCGTCAAACTGCTGGCGCGGTTCTACGACCCCACCTCCGGTGCGGTGCGCGTCGACGGGACCGATGTGAGGCGTTACCGCCTGCCGGACTACCGCGCAAGGCTCGGCGTGGTGCCGCAGGAGGCGCACCTGTTCACCGGGTCCATCGCGAGCAACATCGCCTACGGCCGGCCCGAGTCGAGTCGCGAGCGCATCGAGAGTGCGGCCGGGGCCGTCGGTGCTCTGGACATGATCGCCGGGCTGAGCGGCGGTATGCACCATCCCGTCGGTGAGCGCGGGCAAGGACTGTCCGCGGGGCAGCGCCAGCTCATCGCGCTCGCCCGCGCGGAACTGGTCGACCCCGACCTGTTGCTGCTCGACGAGGCGACCGCGACCCTCGATCCCGCCACGGAACGCGCGGTGCTCGAGGCAGGGGCGACCGTCACGAGTTCGCGCACCGCGGTCGTCGTCGCGCATCGCCTCGCAACGGCAGCGCGCGCCGATCTCGTCGTGGTGGTCGACGGCGGACGGATCGTCGAAGCCGGACCCCACGAGACGTTGCGTCGTGCGGGCGGTCTGTACACCACGTTGTGGCAACTCGCCAGCGGAGCGCTCGTGCCGGAGACGGTGGGCGACGGCGTCGTACACCCGTCTTCGTCACAGATCACACGTGAGTCCTCGCATTTGTAACGGGGTCCGTTCTGCGGCGATGCACGATTGAGGGAATAATCGGCGGTCGAGAACCGTCGTCGATGGTGACCCCGTCGACTCAGATTGTGAGGTGGCTCTCGGGCATGGATGATCAGTTCGGATCGTCACACACCCACCAGCTAGCCTCATATGCATAGGCGCTCCGATCGGGTACCGAAGAAAGAAACGAGGCGAACAACTGCCGTGAGCAGCAGCTCTACATCACAGTTCGGACAGAACCAGTGGTTGGTTGACGAGATGTACCAGCGGTTTCAGGACGATCCGTCGTCCGTGGACGAGAGCTGGCACGAGTTTCTCACCGACTATTCTCCCGAGGCACACGTGGCCGGAGGCTCCAACGGCGCCGAGGTGAAGACCCCCGAGAAGTCCACTCAGCCCTCCGCCACCAAGACTGCCCCGGCTGCTGCACCCGCAGCACCGAAGGCGTCCGCCTCGTCTACCAAGGCTCCCGCGAAGTCCTCCGACAACGCCGGTAACTCTGCTGCGAAGCCGGCTGCCGCGCCGGCGAAGGCCGCACCGGCCAAGCCTGCGACCGCGTCCAAGCCTGCGACCGCGTCCAAGCCTGCTCCGAAGCCGGCGAGCACCTCTTCCGACAAGAAGTCCGAGGAGACCAAGGTTCTCCGGGGCGCGGCTGCTGCCGTCGCGAAGAACATGAACGCCTCGCTGTCGATCCCGACGGCCACCAGCGTTCGCGCGGTCCCCGCGAAGTTGATGTTCGACAACCGCATCGTCATCAACAACCACCTCGCCCGCACCCGGGGCGGCAAGGTCTCGTTCACTCATCTTCTCGGCTACGCGATCGTCCAGGCGGTCAAGGCGTACCCGAACATGAACAACCACTACGCCGAGATCGACGGGAAGCCCAACCTCGTCACCCCCGCGCACACCAACCTCGGTCTCGCGATCGACCTGCCGGGCAAGAACGGCTCCCGTTCGCTCGTCGTCGCCGCAATCCGCAACTGCGAGACGATGAACTTCGCGCAGTTCTACTCGGCGTACGAGGACATCGTCCGCCGCGCGCGCGACGGCAAGCTCACCGGCGAAGACTTCTCCGGCGTCACCATCTCGCTGACCAACCCGGGCGGCATCGGCACCGTGCATTCGGTGCCGCGCCTGATGGGCGGCCAGGGAGCGATCATCGGTGCCGGTGCGATGGAGTACCCCGCCGAGTTCCAGGGCGCATCCGATGCCCGTATCGCCGAGATGGGCATCGGCAAGCTGCTGACGCTGACCTCGACCTACGACCACCGGGTCATCCAGGGCGCCGAGTCGGGTGAGTTCCTCAAGACCATCCACCAGCTGCTGATCTCCGACGAGTTCTACGACGAGATCTTCCACACGCTGCACATTCCTTACGAGCCGGTCCGCTGGCGCAAGGATGTGCCCGAGGGCCTGGTCGACAAGAGCACCCGCGTGCTCGAGCTCATCGCCGCCTACCGCAGCCGCGGCCACCTCATGGCCGACACCGATCCGCTGCAGTTCGTCCGCGACAAGTTCCGGTCGCATCCGGATCTCGACGTGATCACCCACGATCTGACGCTGTGGGATCTCGATCGCGAGTTCAATGTCGGCGGCTTCCACGGCAAGCAGAAGATGAAGCTGCGCGACGTCCTGTCGGTGCTGCGCGACGCGTACTGCCGCCACGTCGGTATCGAGTACACGCACATCCTCGAGCCCGAGCAGCAGCAGTGGATCCAGGAACGCGTCGAGGCGCACCACGTCAAGCCGACGGTCGCCCAGCAGAAGTACATCCTCAGCCGCCTCAACGCCGCCGAGGCGTTCGAGACGTTCCTGCAGACCAAGTACGTCGGCCAGAAGCGTTTCTCGCTCGAGGGGTCCGAGTCGGTCATCCCGATGATGGACGCCATCATCGATCAGGCCGCCGAGCACCAGCTCGACGAAGTCGCCATCGCGATGCCGCACCGTGGACGCCTCAACGTGCTCGCCAACATCGTGGGCAAGCCGTACTCCCAGATCTTCACGGAGTTCGAGGGCAACCTGAACCCGGCCGCCGCACACGGCTCCGGCGACGTGAAGTACCACCTGGGCGCCGAGGGCACCTACATCCAGATGTTCGGCGAGAACGACATCAAGGTGTCGCTCACCGCCAACCCGTCGCACCTCGAAGCCGTCAACCCGGTGCTCGAGGGCCTGGTTCGCGCCAAGCAGGACATCCTCGACAAGGGCGAGAGCGGCTTCACCGTTCTGCCGCTGCTGCTGCACGGCGACGCCGCGTTCGCAGGTCAGGGTGTCGTGGCGGAGACGCTCAACCTCGCATTGCTGCGCGGCTACCGCACCGGCGGCACCGTGCACATCGTGGTCAACAACCAGGTCGGCTTCACCACCGCCCCGGAGCACTCGCGTTCGTCGGAGTACTGCACCGATGTGGCGAAGATGATCGGTGCGCCGATCTTCCACGTCAACGGTGACGACCCCGAGGCGTGTGTGTGGGTTGCGCAGCTCGCCGTGGACTTCCGCGAGAAGTTCCACAAGGACGTCGTGATCGACATGATCTGCTACCGCCGCCGCGGCCACAACGAGGGCGACGATCCCTCGATGACGCAGCCGGCGATGTACGACGTCATCGACACCAAGCGCAGCGTCCGCAAGAGCTACACCGAGGCCCTGATCGGCCGCGGGGACATCTCGCTCAAGGAAGCCGAAGACGCCCTGCGCGACTACCAGGGTCAGCTCGAGCGTGTCTTCAACGAGGTGCGCGAGCTGGAGAAGTACCAGCCGGAACCGTCCGAATCGGTCGAGCTCGACCAGACTCCGCCCGCGCGTCTGAAGACTGCTGTCGACAAGGACGTGCTCGAGCGGATCGGCGACGCGTTCGCCGATGTGCCCGACGGCTTCAGCGTGCACCCGCGCGTCAAGCCCGTGATCGAGAAGCGCCGCACGATGTCGCGCGAGGGTCACATCGACTGGGCCTACGCCGAGCTCCTCGCATTCGGTTCGCTCGTCGAGCAGGGCGCACTCGTGCGCCTGGCCGGCCAGGACTCGCGTCGCGGCACCTTCACGCAGCGTCACTCGGTGCTGATCGACCGCAAGACGGGCGAGGATTACAGCCCGCTCGCGGCAGTCGCCGCCGAGGCCGGTAACGGCGGACGCTTCATGGTGTACGACTCGGCTCTGACCGAGTTCGCAGGCCTGGGCTTCGAGTACGGCTACTCGGTGGGCAACCCCGATGCACTCGTGCTGTGGGAGGCGCAGTTCGGCGACTTCGTCAACGGCGCGCAGTCGATCATCGACGAGTTCATCTCGTCGGGTGAGGCCAAGTGGGGCCAGCTTTCGGACGTCGTGCTGCTGCTGCCGCACGGCCACGAGGGTCAGGGCCCCGACCACACCTCGGGCCGTATCGAGCGTTGGCTCCAGCTGTGCGCCGAGGGCTCGATGACCGTGGCGATGCCGTCGACCCCGGCGAGCTACTTCCACTTGCTGCGCCGTCACCACCTGGACGGCATCCGCCGCCCGCTCGTGGTGTTCACGCCGAAGTCGATGCTGCGCAACAAGGCTGCGGTCAGCAACATCGAGGACTTCACCGAGGGCAAGTTCCGTTCCATCCTCGAAGAGGTCCCGTTCGAGGACGGATCTGCCGACCGCTCGAAGGTCGAACGTGTCCTGCTGACCTCCGGCAAGATCTACTGGGAACTGCTCGCGAAGAAGCAGAAGGAAGGCCGCGACGACATCGCGATCGTCCGTGTCGAGCAGCTGTACCCGGTGCCGCGTCGCCGTATCGCGGAGACGCTCGAGCAGTACCCGAACGCGTCCGAGTTCTTCTGGGTCCAGGAAGAGCCGGCGAACCAGGGTGCATGGCCGTTCTTCGGTCTGGCGCTGCCCGAGATGCTCCCGGAGAAGCTGGCCGGGATCAAGCGGATCTCGCGTCGCGCGATGTCCGCGCCGTCCTCGGGATCGAGCAAGGTCCACGCTGTCGAACAGCAGGAGATCCTCGAGAAGGCCTTCACGCGGTAAGAAGCCCCGTTGCGGTCCCTCACGGGGGCCTGACGGTTCTCATGCGAGCCGGGTCGGTTCGTCCTACGGGACGACCGGCCCGGCTCGCGAGGTTTCGACGGCGATCGGCTCCGACGGCAGCCCGCCGATCGAGTCCGGCTGAGCCGACGCCACCACCGCAGGAAGCGCGGCGACCGCCAGATCGACGAACTGCTCGCGGGTGAGTGCGGAGTCGTGGTTCGGCGCGGTGTCCGGGTCGTGCGCCGGAGACGGCGAGATGCCCTGCTCCTGCAGCCACGCGATCGTGATGTCCTCGACGAACGCCACCCAGCCGCGGACCGCGAGGCGGACCATTGCGTCGACATCGATACCGATGCTCGGCAGGTGCGTGACCGTGCGCTCGACCATGGCGCGCCGAGTCTCCTCGAAGACCGCCCGCATGTCGGGGTCGCCGCTGACCGAACCCCGGAGCATCGAGACGTAGGTGGCGGGGCGTTCGGTGACGTAGTCGACGTACGCGACGACGGTGCCGCGCAGCATCTCCATCGGATCCAGGCTCTCGTCGGGAGCGGTCCGTTCGAGCATGTCGCGGCTGATGTGCTGCACGACCGCCACCTGGAAATCGTGCTTGGACCCGAAGTAGTGGAACAGCAGTCCGCGCGACACCCCGGCGCGGTCGGCGATGTCCTCGACCGAGATCTGGTCGAGGGAGCGACTGGCGAGTAGCTCCACGCCGAGCTCGATCAGTTGAGCACGGCGTTGCTGTGGACTCAGGCGGGTTCGCCGCCCTCGTTTCACGGAACTGTTGCCTTTCACCGTTCCATGCAAGCATTCTTATTGAATAATGGTCAACAACCTATTGACCACGTCACGCCGACCCCTTAATCTCAGATACATGAGTCTTCCGGTTACAGACACCTCCGCCGGTGAGAGCACCCGCCGGATCGATACGCTGATCATCGGCAGTGGGTTCGCCGGACTCGGCGCCGCCATCAAGCTCTCGCAGGCCGGCAAGGAATTCCTGGTCCTCGAACGCGCGGCCGAGGTGGGTGGCACCTGGCGCGACAACACCTATCCCGGTGCCGCGTGCGACGTGCCGTCGAACCTCTACTCCTACTCGTTCGCACTCAATCCCGGATGGACACGCTCGTTCTCGCCCCAGCCCGAGATCCAGGCGTACATCACCTCCGTGGCCGACAAGTACGAGGTCCGCCGGCGCACCGTGTTCGGCTGCGACGTCCAGGACGCACACTGGAACGGCGACACGCACCGCTGGGACGTGCGCACCACCCGTGGCGATTTCAGCGCCAAGAACCTCGTCTCCGCGGTCGGCGCCCTGTGCGAACCCTCGCTTCCCGACATCGCGGGAATCGACCGCTTCGGTGGCGAGATCTTCCACTCCGCCCGGTGGAACCACGACGCCGACCTCACCGGTAAGCGGGTTGCCGTCATCGGGACCGGCGCGTCTGCCATCCAGATCGTGCCCGCCATCGCCGGCACGGTCGCGCACCTCGACGTGTACCAGCGCACCGCGCCGTGGGTCCTCCCCCGCGCCGACCGCGAATACACGAAGGCCGAAAAGTTCGCCTTCCGGTACATTCCCGGCTTCCAGCGACTCTCACGCACCCTGCAGTACCTCATGCGGGAAACACAGGTGGTCGGGCTCGCCAAGGCACCCGTCTTCATGAAGCCGCTCGAACTCGCCGCGAGGGCGCAGATCCGCCGGGGCATCTCCGATCGCGCACTGCGGCGCAAGGTCACCCCGAATTTCGGAATCGGCTGCAAGCGCATGCTGATCTCCAACAACTACTACCCGGCACTCGACCGCCCGAACGTCGACCTGGTCACCGACGGCATCGCCGAGGTCACCACCGACGGCATCGTGACGAAGGACGGCACCACCCGCGAGGTCGACGCGATCGTCGTCGCCACCGGATTCCACGTCACCGACTCCCCGATGTTCGCGGGGATCTTCGGCAAGGACGGTCGCTCTCTCGCAGACGTATTCGACGAAACCGGCATGCAGGGATACAAGGGGTCCACGGTCGCGGGGTTCCCGAACCTGTTCTTCCTCGTCGGCCCCAACACCGGCCTCGGGCACACGTCCATGGTGTACATGATCGAGTCGCAGCTCAACTATCTCGTCGACGCGATCGACACGATCGATCGGCATCGTCTCGGCACCGTCGAAGTGCGCCAGGACGCCCAGGACGAGTACAACCGGGGAATCCAGGACGCACTGAAGAACAGCGTGTGGAACAACGGCGGCTGCGCTAGCTGGTACCTCGACAAGCACGGCAACAACACGACGCTCTGGCCCGGTTTCACTTTCGAATTCCGCCGCATCACCAAGCATTTCGACCTCGACGCGTACCGTAGCGTGGCCGAGTCCGATCTCCCGGCACCTGCCGAAGCCGTCGAATCCGCCGGCACCACCACCGAGCGCACCGCGCCCGCATCCAGGAAGGCTGCACTCCAGTGAGCGAATTCGAGGGCCGGGTCGTCGTCATCACGGGAGCCGCATCCGGAATCGGGCGGGCGCTCGCCGTCGACCTCGCCGGTCGGGGCGCCGCACTCGCACTGTCCGACGTCGATACGGTGGGTCTCGCGGAAACCGCGCGCCTGGCAAGCAGTCTCGGTGCCGAGGTGAAGTCCGATCACCTCGACGTCACGCAGCGGGAAGCTGTGTACGCGTACGCCGACGCCGTCGTCGCCCGCTTCGGCAAGGTCAACCAGTTGTACAACAACGCGGGGATCGCCTATCACGGTGAGTTCGAACGGTCCGAGTTCAAGGACATCGAACGGATCGTCGATGTGGATTTCTGGGGCGTCGTCAACGGCACCAAAGCCTTTCTGCCGCACCTGATCGCATCCGGAGACGGGCACCTGATCAACGTCTCGAGCCTGTTCGGCCTCCTGGGCATCCCCGGCCAGACGGCATACAACGCCGCCAAGTTCGCGGTTCGCGGATTCACCGAATCCTTGCGCCAGGAAATGCTGATCGCCAAGCATCCTGTCCGCGTGACCTGCGTGCACCCGGGCGGCATCAAGACCGCCATCGCACGGAACGCGGCAGTGCCCGACGGCGACGACCAGCAGAGCTTCGCGCAGTTCTTCGACAGCAAACTCGCCCGTACCACCCCGGAGGCTGCCGCGAAGACGATCCTCCGGGGCGTCCGGAAGAACCGCCCCCGCGTGCTCATCGGCGCCGACGCCAAGTTGCTCGACGGCTGGGTCCGGATCGTCGGTCCGTCCTACCAGCGTGTCGTAGCGACGGTTGCGGGTCGCATCATGCCCAAGAACTAGGCTGCGCCGATGCCACAGCTTCCATTGCGCCTCGTGCGGACGACCCTGCGTCCCCTCTACCGGCTCACTCTCAACGCGCGGCTGCCGTACTCGGTGCAGCGGCGATTGCTCGAAGCCGCCGCACCGATCCAGCCGTTGCCGGAGGGCACCGTCGTCCGGAAGGTCACGCTCGGCGGACGACCCGCCGAACGGGTCACGGTAGGGGCGACGGAGCGACCCACAGCGGTGCTGTATCTGCACGGCGGCGCATACACCTGCGCCTCCCCCGCCACCCACCGATCGCTGGTCGCGCATCTCGCGGCCGCGACCGGATCGGTGGTGTACGCACTCGACTACCGCCTCGCTCCGGAACACCCGTACCCGGCCGCTCTCGACGACGCGGTGGCCGCGTACATCGATCTGATCACCGAGCACGGCGCAGATGCGGCGACCACCCCGCTCGCCGGTGATTCCGCGGGCGGCGGCCTGTCGGTCGCCACCGCGCGCCGGCTCATCGACCGGCACGGCGTCACACCGGCAGCGCTGGGCCTGCTGTCGCCGTGGGTCGATCCGGGCTCCCGCACCGTGCCGTTCGACCGGGACGTCGTCGTCAACACCGCTTGGGCGTTCTCGTCCGCCGAGGCCTACCTCGGCACAGGCGACCCGGCCGATCCCGGTTACGCGCCGCTGCACGGAGACCTCACGGGACTCCCCCCTACGCTGATCCAGGTGGGCGTGAGGGAAGTGCTGTACCCGCAGATCTCCGAGTTCGCGGAGAAGCTGCGTGCGGCGGGCGTCGATCTGGAGTACACCGAACAGCCCGAGTTGTGGCACGTCGCGCACCTGCAGGCCGGACTCGTACGCGAGGCGGCCGAGGCGGTGGACGATGTCGGAACGTTCCTGCGACGGCACATGTCCGGTGCGGCACCGGCAGGCACACACGACTGACGGTCGACCGGAAGAGCCGATTAATTCTATAGTTGAGATCCGACAATTCGACCGGACGGTGGATCTCATGACGGACGACCCGAACACCCCGGACATCCTGCTCAGCGATAGCGAGCGTCTGCACGCGCTCAACGTCCTGAGTGAGCACTACGCCGCAGGCCGGCTCGACTCGTCGGAGTTCTACGACCGATCCGGCTGGGTCGCGCAGGCACGCAGCCTGTCCGCCGCCCGGCCGGCCTTCGACGGCCTTCCGGGTGGTGTACCGCTGGAAATCGCCGACGGGCATGTCCGGGTGGTCGACGGGTCCGCATCCGTTCCGGCGGTGCGCCCGAACGATGCGCCCGCACCCACCGATCCGGAAACCGAACTCGTCTCGCTGCGCCAACGGGGAAGCGTCGTCGAGTCTCTCGACTGGATCATCATCGGCATCACCCTGATGACGTTTCTCGTGCTGCAGATGATCGTCGATTGGGAGTACGCCTGGGTGGTATGGCCGTCGCTGATCGTCACGCTGAGTGTGCCCCGCATGATCCTGGGTTTCAGCGACGAGGACGAAGAGCTCTACGAGGAGCTCAAGGAATCGAGCGCCGATGAGCGCAAAGCGCGCCTGCGGGAAGCGGCGGAACGGATCCGGCAGCTCGAGAGCGGCGACAGCAAACGAGAGAAGTGAGGCCCGCCCTCGGCCTGAGTCTCAGCGCGCGGCGAGCCAATCGTCCGCTGCGCGGCCGGGTTCGAGCTCCCCGCGTCGCACCGCGTCCCCCATCTCGGCGAGTTCGTCCGTGGTGAGCTCCCCTGCCACCACGTTCAGCGCCTTCACCTGCTCCGGTGTCAGTGCACCGCTGCGTATCAGCGGGACGACATTCGCGGCCGCCGCGGAGCTTCCGGCGTCCCCTGCATCTCCCGACCCGGGCTGCTCGGCGACCGCATAATCGGAGACCGAGAGCCCCTGCGGCAGCGATCTGTTCAATTCCTCGAACACGTCGTCCGGCTCGACCGCAGTGGCGCCGGGCTGCAACCGCAGCAGCAGCCCTCCCATGTATTCCGGCAGCACGTCGACCGCGCCGGAATCCAGCGCCGCCAGATCCTCGCCTTCGGAAAGCCCGAGCCGGGTATCCACGGGCGACCCGGTGCCGCGCAGCACTGCTGCGTAGATCTCGGCGAGAACCCGGCTGTCGGGCGACTGCCCCGAGCCGACGGTGAGCACACCGGGACCCGAATCCGCCGACAGGACCTGGCCGGTCGAGCATCCGACGAGTGTCGCGGCCGTCGCCATCATCGCCGCGACGCCGAGCATCCGTGTCTTCACCGATCGTCACACTCCTCGAACTCGCCCGTTGCTAGGCCGCCTCCTATCGTCCCATCCGGTTGCGGCAGCATCGGCGGGAGGCACCGCAGCACCGCTTCCTCTCACCGACGCCGAACGCCCGCCCGGAGTCCCGGACGGGCGTTCGGCGAACAGAACAGCTCGGATCAGGCGACGCCCTCGGCCTTGGCCGCTGCCGCAACAGCTTCCGCGACGGCCGGCTCGACCCGCGGATCCAGCGGGCTCGGCACGATCTTGTCGACGGACAGTTCGTCGGCGACGACCGAGAGGATCGCGTCGGCGGCCGCGAGCTTCATGCCCTCGGTGATGCGCCGGGCACCGGCGTCCAGCGCGCCCCGGAACACACCCGGGAACGCGAGCACGTTGTTGATCTGGTTCGGGAAGTCGCTGCGACCGGTGGCGACGATGGCGGCGTACTTGCGCGCGATGTCGGGGTGGATCTCCGGGTCGGGGTTGGACATCGCGAAGATGATGGCGTTGTCGGCCATCGTCGCGATGATCTCTTCGGGGACGGTGCCCGCGGACACGCCCAGGAACACATCGGCCCCGTCGAGAGCCTCGATGAGACCGCCGCGACGATCCGCCGGGTTGGTACGAGAAGCCAGGTCGGCCTTGATCGGGTGCAGGTCGGAGCGATCCGACGAGACGATGCCCTTCGAATCGAGCACCACGACGTCCTCGATGCCCGCGGCGAGAAGGATGTTCGCGCACGCGACACCCGCGGCACCGGCGCCGGAGATGACCACGCGCAGCGTCTTGATGTCACGGTCCTGCACCTTCACGGCGCCCTTGAGCGCAGCCAGCGCGACAATCGCGGTGCCGTGCTGGTCGTCGTGCATGACGGGGCAGTCGAGTGCCTCGATGACGCGCTTCTCGATCTCGAAGCAGCGCGGCGCCGAAATGTCCTCGAGGTTCACGGCACCGAAGCTGGGACGCAACCGGATCAGCGTCTCGACGATCGCGTCGGGATCCTTCGTGTCGAGCACCAAGGGAATCGAGTCGAGCCCGGCGAACTTCTTGAACAGCGCGGACTTACCCTCCATCACGGGCAGCGACGCGCGGGGGCCGATGTCGCCGAGTCCGAGCACGGCCGTGCCGTCGGACACGACGACGACGAGCCGGCTCGTCCAGGTGTAGCGCGCGGCGAGCGTCTCGTCGGCCGCGATCGCACGGCTGACCTGGGCGACGCCCGGGGTGTAGGCGATGGAGAGGTCGCGCTGGGTCTCGAGCGGCGCGGCGAGCTCGACCGAAAGCTTCCCGCCCACATGGCTTGCGAAGATCTCTTCGTCGGTCAGCTCGAGCTTCTCGGGGGTATGTGCAGCAGACACAATTGACACGATGACACTCCTGCGTGTTCCGAGACCAGTCCTGGCCTCGGTTACTGCGAAGAAACTGCACTCTCATGCGTTTCACATGGAGATACAGTGCTCCGCCAAGGACATATTCGATGAAGCATCCGGCGCGCGATCATGGTTACGGCTGTGGAACGCTGTACGTCTTCCGGAGCGCGATGGCGCCGGGGCGGGTGGCCTCGGCGACAAGCCCTCGAGCGGCTCTGCCATCTTTCTTCCGATACCGGAAGGGTGACTCCGGCCTCGGTCGTGGTGGCGAGTTTGCCACCTTTACAGACCAACAATCAAATCGGCATCGATTGCAAAGGTTTCACCTTTTTGTGGTCTCACCTGTGAGTTTGCGGTAACCCCGGGGACGGCGCAACCCGGTTCCTGGGGATTCTCCGGTGCTACCGGTCGGTAGCACCGGAGCGCCGCCGATTCAGCCCCACCACTGCGTGATCAACAGAATCGATGCAGTGACGATGACCACAACGGGTGCGGCGAACGCGGCGAAGCCCCGTGCGCGGTCGGCGACGATTTGGGCGCCGACGGCCACGAGTGCCGCGACGACGTGGGCCGCCACCGAAGCCGAGCCCGGTCCGGGAAAGCCCCGCTGGCCGCCGAGATACTGCGCGCCGACCACCACCGCGGCCAGCACGAGCACTGCCCCGGCGACCACGCCGGACACGACCCGCCCCGCACGAACCGGCAACGATGCCCTACGCGGCTGCCCGGAGTGCCCGGAGTGCCCGGCCCTGCCGTACTTCCGGTTGTCGTACTGCTGCCTGTCGTACTGCCTGCTGTCGTACTGCCTGCTGTCGTACTGCCTGCTGTCGTACTGCCGCCTGTCGTACTGCCGCCTGTCGTACTGCCGCCTGTCGTACGCCCGGCTGTCGTGATGCTCCGGCGCCGCGGCGAATTCGTCGTCCCGTCCGGCGCCCTGATGCCCCGTCCCCGACGTCCTCATCCCACGACCACCTCGACTCCCTTCGCCCTGTCGAGCAGAGCTTCGTACGCGCCGGGGTCGGTCGTGAACCGTCCGAGCGCGATGTCCTTGTTCCGTCCGTGATAGTCCGACGATCCGGTGACGAACAACCCCAGGCGTTCAGCCATGTCGCGCATCAACCGGGCATCCGCGTCGCTGTGGTCCGGGTGATCCGCTTCGAGTCCGCCCAGGCCGATCTCCGCGAGTTCCTCGATGTGGTCGAGGGCCAGCAGGCGCCCGCGTGCGCGCGCACGAGCGTGCGCGATCACGGTGACACCGCCCGCGGCCGTCACCATCCGCACCGCGTCCGCGAGCGGCGTGTCCGCTTTCGACACGTAATAGCGGCCTCGCGGCGACAACAGTTCGGTGAATGCGTCTCCCACCGTCGCCACCACCCCGGCGTCGACGAGCGCACGGGCGAGATGCGGCCGGCCCGCCGCCGGCCCCGCCTGTGCGAGGACCGCGTCGACATCGATCGGGAGCCCGTCGTCGGCCATGCGCTCGGCCATCGTCCTGATCCGCGACACGCGCTCCCCGCGCAACCGCCCGAGTTCGACCACGAAGTCCGGGTCGTCCGGGTCGAACAGATACGCCAGCAGGTGCACCGCGACAGGCGCGCCATCCTCACCGCGCCCCGTGCACGACATCTCCATCCCGCGCACGAGTCGCAGTCCGGACGGCGTCGCCGCGGCCGCCTCGTCCCATCCGGTGGTGGTGTCGTGGTCGGTCAGTGCCACCACGTCCAGTCCTGCCTCGGCAGCCGCGCGAACCAGCGCGGACGGACTGTCCGTGCCGTCGGACGCGGTGGAGTGGGAATGCAGATCTATGCGCACGTCACCAGTCTGTCAGGTGTGGCGACTAACATGACGGCGCGACATCTCGTGCCGCTCGACCACAACGGAGGGAGGGAGACCATGGCGAACCTGCCCTCCCGATCGGATCGGCACATCTCGGTGGCACCACCCGAGGCGGCCGGGCCGCCCCCACCGGTGCCCACCGAACAGGCCGTGGTGGACTGCGCGGTCTATATCGACGGCCGGCGCGAACCGGGCAAGTACACACACTCCGAGGCGCTCGCCGAAGTGCGTCGCCGCGGAAACGGATTCGTGTGGCTCGGCCTGCACGAACCGGACGAACAGCAGATGACGAGCGTGGCCCGGACGTTCGGCCTGCACGAACTGATGGCGGAGGACGCGGTCCACGCGCACCAGCGCCCCAAACTCGAGCGTTACGACGATCTGTTGTTCCTGGTTCTGCGGACCGTGAGCTATATCGAGCACGAGAGCGTGACCACGACCAAGGACATCGTCGAAACCGGCGAGATCATGCTGTTCACCGGGCCGGACTTCATCATCAGCGTGCGACACGGCGACCATTCCGAACTCTCCCGGGTGCGCAGCCGGCTCGAGAAGAATCCGGCGCGGTTGATGCTCGGTCCCGCCGCGGTGCTGCACGCGATCGCCGACCACGTCGTCGATTCCTATCTCGCGGTCACCACCGCCGTGCAACCCGACGTCGACGATCTCGAAGAACTCGTCTTCACCCCCGACACACATATCGCGGTCGAACAGATCTACCTCCTCAAGCGCGAAATCGTGCAGTTGCGACGCGCGGTCGTCCCGCTCGCCGAACCGTTGCAGCTACTCATCCGGTCGCCGGGCAACCCTGTGCCGAAGGACGTGCGCCGCTACTTCCGTGACGTCGCCGACCACCACACCACCGTCTCCGACCGCATCGCCGCGTTCGACGAGACTCTCGGCACGCTGCTCGACGCGGCCATCGCGAAGGTCACCGTGCAACAGAACACAGATATGCGACGCATCTCGGCGTGGGTCGCGATCGCCGCGGTGCCTACGATGATCGCCGGTATCTACGGAATGAACTTCGACAAGATGCCCGAGTTGCACTGGGATTACGGCTATTTCCTCGTGTGGGGTGTCATCGTCGTCATCACCGTGGGACTGTTCGTCACGTTCCGACGCAACAAGTGGCTGTGACGACCGCACTTTTCGAACGCGGGCCGGGAAGTCCTGCGGCGCAGCACGACCGGGGCCGGATCGTCCTGGTCGTCGCCCTCGCGCTGATCGCTGCGCAGGTGGCGCTCCGGACCGCGATCGCGGTCACGAGCGAGTTCTACTGGGACGACCTGATCCTCATCGGGCGGGCCGGCACCGAGTCGCTGCTGTCGGAGTCCTTCCTGCGGTACGACCACGACGGCCATCTCATGCCCGGCGCGTTTCTCGTCGCAGGGCTCGCCACCATGATCGCCCCGCTGCAGTGGTGGCCTGCCGCGGTGACTCTCGTGCTGGCGCAGGCACTCGCCTCGCTCGCGGTGCTCCGCGTGCTGTGGCTGTTGCTCGGTGCACGGCGCGCACTCTGGGCGCCTCTCCTGTTCTACCTGTTCACCCCGCTGACCCTGCCTGCGTTCGCATGGTGGGCGGCGGCACTCAATTCGCTACCGATGCAGGCGGCTCTCGCCTGGGTCGCGGGCGACGCCCTTCGGTACGCCCGCTCCGGCCGGCGCCGGTATCTCGTGAGCGGCGTACTCGTCACGGCCCTCGCGTTGATGTTCTTCGAGAAGGCGATCCTCGTTCCGTTCGTCGCGTTCACCGTGCTCGCCCTCACCTACCGCGTCGACGGGCAGCGCCGGCCGGTGCGGACCGCGTTGCAGCAGGCGGCACCGCTGTGGCTCGCCTCGGCGGTCGTGCTCGCGGTGTGGAGCGGTCTCTACGTCTCCACGGTCGAATCACGGTTCGGCGTACCGACCGCCGACATGGCGCTCGGATTGAGCCACCACGGCCTGTCGTACGGATTGCTCCCCTCCCTGGTCGGTGGCCCGTGGCAGTGGGACCGGTGGAACCCCGGACCGCCGTGGGCGGACCCACCGGTAGTGCTCGTCGTCGTGGCCTGGGCCGCGCTCGCCGGCGCGCTCGCATGGAGCCTGCGGACACGGCAGCGCACCGGATTCGTCTGGGCCGCGACCGGCGCATACGTCGCGGCATCGATGGTCGCGATGATCAGTACCCGATTCGGGCCCGGCACCACATACGAACTCGCCCAGACGCTGCGGTACTTCGCCGACTCCGCTGTCGTCGTCGCTGTCGCGGCCGCACTGATCCTGCGGGCGCCACCCCGGCCGGATGCGCCGGCGATCCCCACGACTGTGGTGCGGGCGGTCGCGGCCGTGGCCGCAGCAACGTTCGCCGTCGGTTCCCTGTGGTCCACAGTGACCTTCACCCGAAGCTGGACCGATAATCCGACCGGCGAGTACCTGGACAACGCTCGCTCCGGTCTGGTCTCCCGCCCGGACGTGGCCGTACTCGACCATCCGGTCTCGGTGTGGGTCCTCCTTCCCGTGACGTTTCCGCACAACCTGATGGGATCGGTGTTCGCCGCGCTCCCCGACCGGTCCGACATCGGCGACAGCACGACGGAACTACGCGTCCTCGACGAGGCGGGGGCACTCGTGCCCGCCGATCTGATGGCGGTGCGCTGGGTCGATCCGGGCCCCGAACCGGGATGCGGTCGTCACGTGGTGCCCGGCACCACCACGATGCTGCCGACCGGGCCGATGCTGGAAGCGACGTGGACCGTCCAGCTGAACTATCTGGCGTCGGCCGACGGCGAGATCGAGGTGGGTTTCCCGTCGCGGGAACCGGCTCGCGTCGAGGTCACCGAGGGTCCGGGCACGGTGTACGTGCGGGTGCCCGGCGGCGGCGACGGTCTACAGGTTCGCACCGCTACCCCCGGTATGAGCGTGTGCGTCGGTGCGGGGCCGGTGGGAGTGGTCGTACCGCGTTGACGCACCCGCATTCAGAAGCGGGCTTGCGCTCGCTTGGGGTCGCGGAGGTCGATGCCCGCCTCCGTCCACGCCTCGCGCAGTGCGTCCGCGCCGCGTAACCGCTTCCACGCCGCTTCGGTGCCGGTCAGCGGAATCGCGTCGAAGAACCGCACCGGATCGGCCGGCTCGGGCAACACCAGATCCGGCACGTCGCCGCTGCCGAGCAGCACCGCCGTGAACGGTGCACCCTCCCAGAGCGGCTCACCCAGATCGAGCAGGGCGTCGTCGGTCAGCACGACTCCCTCCACCGCCGGAAGCGCGGCGAGCAACGCGAGCGTGCGGTGCACCCCGGTCGTCAGGCCCTCCGCATTACGCAGACTCAGAACCAGTTCGGCACGCGGCCCACGATTGGGGTCCGCGACCATCTCCGTCGGGTCGCCCATGGGATGCCGGGAGCATCCCAACGTGGCGAACCGCAGAAGTCCGGTCTCGGGACTGCGGAACCGCAGCACATCGATGGGTTCGAGTCCCAGGAACGTCACCGACGCGGACTCCGGTTCCCCACCGCCGGGGCCGGAGAGGTGGGCGGTGAGATGGGCGCGGACTGCGTCGAGCACTGCGTCGGTCACCCCTGCAATCTAGTCTGCGCCCGCGACCGGGTCTCGGTCCGTGCCACTAGTGCGCCTCGGGCAGGATCCGGACCTCGCGGTCGTCTGCGCCCGGCGCCGAGAACTTCAGCAGGCGCATCCCTTCGGCCTCGATCGCCGACCGGTTCGCGTTGGTGAGACGGCGCCACGGCGTGACCTCGAGGACCGCCGAACGACGTGTCGTGGTGCGGCGGACCGACCCGGCGACCGTCCCGCCGACGAGGACGGCCGCGTGGACGATCCCGTTCTTCGTGACGAGCCGGCGGCGGTCGGCGTCGGACACCAGCCGGGTGCGGTCGGCGTGCGAGAGCAGCACGTTGTCGTACTGCGCGAGGATGCGAACCGGTGCCGGCGTCGCCGGATCGGGACGGGGAGCGTCCGGCAGGTCGAACAGTTCGACCCCGTTCTCGTCGCGGAAGACGGTGAGATCGGGCCGAAGCGCGTCGAAGATCTCGCCGAGACCCGTGAGCCCCGACCATGCCTGCGCGTCGCGTGCGCTCGCGGGGCCGAACGCCGCGAGGTACCGGCGTACGAGCGCGACAGGTTCCGGTGCGAGCGGAGGAAGGGATTCGCCGCCGCGCCCGACCCAATGGTCGAGAAGCGCGAGTCGCGGTAGACCCGATCGCCCCCACAGTCCGCGCGGAGGCACCTGCACCAGCGGTAGCAATCCGCGTACCGCGTAGGCGAGGGCACCGGGCTCGTAACCGGGGAAACGTTCTGCGAGCAGACGGCCCAGTTCCTGGCCGGTGCGCGGTTCGTGGCGGACCAGCTCTGCGGCGAAATCGGACAGTGCCCTGTGGTCGATGCCCGCGAGGCCCGCGGCGTGTTGCGTATCGGTGCGCAGCGCGCGCGTCAGCAGAGGCTGCATCCAGGACCGCAGCGCGAGGGCGTCGGGCGCTGTCACCGCGAAGACGGTTCCGCGCATCAGCGCGATGCGCACCACCTCGCGGGAGGCGATCAGATCCGACAATCGGTCGGGTGTGAATCCGCGTATCCGTGTCCACAACGCGAAATACGGTGGCTCGGGCGCCTGCGCCTGCAACCCGATCAGGTGCTCGAGCATCGCCGCGGTGGAAAGGTCGCTCCGCCTGAGCAGGTGCTGGCGGGCAAGGGTGGCGCGACCGAGTTCGCGAACGGTGAGGGTCCGGTTCGTCACGGGTCGACTGTCGCACAGGTCTCCGACACGCAGGACGCCCCCGCTGCGGCCCAGCACCCGGTACCGTCGAGGAATGGCGCGCGACACCGGTTTTCCGGTTTCCGATGCCGGTGACGATTTCGCGCGGCAACGTCGCCGCGCCGAGTACGCCCGGCTGATCGCATGGCTGCGGCGCGAACCCGACGATGTCAACACCGTGTTGCCGTTCGACGAAGTCGTTCGTGCGCTCGGCAGGGTCGACGAGCGCCGACTCGGCCTGCAGATCATCGAGGTGTCGTCGATCGTCGGCAGCGTGGACCGCACCGACGACTTCGATCGGCGTTTCCGTCCCACGTCGGCGCGTCTGCGCGAACGCTGGGAGAGGATCGCTGTCGCACGGCGGCGAGGCGAGGCGATGCCGCCCATCTCCGTGTACCGGGTCGGCTCGTTGCATTTCGTGCAGGACGGGCACCACCGCGTGTCGATCGCCTACGCCCAGCACGACCGCACCATCGACGCGTACGTCACCGAGATCATCACCCGGATCTCGGCCGACGGGATCACCGGGCAGTCGGACCTCGTGCGCAAGGACCATTACCGGATGTTCTGCACGCGTGTGCCCCTGCCCGCCGACGCCGTTGACGCCGTGCGGGTCACGGACCCGTGGGACTACGCCGAACTGTCCGAAGCGGTGGAGGCGTGGGGGTTCCGTCTCATGCAGGACCTCGGTGAGTTTCTGACCCGCGAAGATGTCGCGCGGCGCTGGTACGAGGACGAGTTCGTGCCCGTGGTCGCGCTGGTCCGCGCCGCCGGCATGTTGCCGAACCGGACGGACGCCGAGGCATACCTCTGGATCGCGCGCGAACGCTATCGCCTCGTCCGCCGCCACGTGTGGAACGACGACATCGTGGAGACGTTGCGGCGACGCAATCCGCGGTGACGGTCCGTCCGGCCGTCACCGCGGTTGCGTCACTACTGCAGCGTGACGTTGGTTCCCGTTTCCTGGTCGAAAAGCGCGACTTTGGCCGGGTCGAACCACAAATCCACCGGCTTGTCCTTGGCCACCCCGGATTCGACGGGGAGTCGTGCCACCAGCGTGCCGCCGGCGAGATCGACCGAGGCCGTCGCGGCGGCGAGTTCGTCGAGTTCCTTCGACCGCACCTCGGGGCCTTCCACGGTGAAGTACGCGAACTTGTCCGACCCCATCGATTCGAGGACGTCCACATCGGCCGTGAAGGTCACGCCCTGTTCCCGTTGCGCGGGTTCGAGGAGCGCCGCGTCCTCGAAATGCTCGGGACGGATACCGAGCACCACGTCGCGGGAAGGATTGTGCTGCCGGACCATCTCCCACCGGTCGTCCGGGAGCGCGAAATCCCCGAAGGCGGAACGTATCTTGCCCGACTCCAGTTGCCCCGAGGTGAAGTTCATCGCGGGTGAGCCGATGAACCCGGCCACGAACAGGTTCCGGGGATGGTCGTACAGGTCCTGCGGTGCACCCACCTGTTGCACGAGTCCGCTGCGCATGACCACCACTCGGTCACCGAGTGTCATCGCCTCGGTCTGGTCGTGCGTGACGTACACGGTGGTCGTGCCCAGCCTCTTCTGCAACCGGGCGATCTCCGTCCGCATCTGCACCCGGAGTTTCGCATCCAGGTTGGACAGCGGTTCGTCCATGAGGAACGCCTTGGGGTTGCGAACGATGGCTCGTCCCATGGCGACTCGCTGCCGTTGACCACCGGAGAGATTGGCGGGCTTGCGGTCGAGATGCTGGGTGAGATCGAGGATGCGCGCGGCCTCGTCGACCTTCTCCGCGATCTCGCTCTTCGGAAGCTTCGCCAAAGTCAGTGGGAACTCGATGTTCTCGCGCACCGTCATGTGCGGATACAGGGCGTACGACTGGAACACCATCGCGATGTCGCGGTCCTTCGGAGCCTTCTCGTTGACGCGTTCACCCGCGATCCGCAGTTCACCGCTCGAAATGTCCTCGAGGCCGGCGATCATGTTCAGCGTCGTCGACTTTCCGCAACCGGACGGGCCCACGAGGATGATGAATTCGCCGTCCGCGATCGTCAGATCCACGTCGCGGACGGCTTTGGCGCCGTCAGGGTATTCCTTCGTCACCTTGTCGAGCACGATCTCGGCCATGACGCTCACCCCTTCACCGCGCCGGACGTCAGTCCGGCGACGATACGACGTTGGAAGATCAGTACGAACACGATGATCGGGATGGTGATGACCATCGCGGCAGCGGCGATGGAACCGGTCGGTTCCTCGAACTGCGAAGCCCCGGTGAAGTTCGCGATCGCCGCAGGTGCCGTGATCGATCGCTCCGTCGATGTCAGCGAAATCGCGAACAGCAGGTCGTTCCAGCAGAAGATGAACACCAGAATCGCGGCGGTGATGATTCCCGGTGCAGCCAGTGGCGCGATCACCTTCCGGAACGCCTGCGCCGGGGTGGCGCCGTCCATCTTCGCGGCCTTCTCGAGTTCCCAGGGGATCTCCCGGAAGAAGGCCGAGAGCGTATAGATCGCGAGTGGGAGCGAGAAGGTGATGTACGGGATGATCAGCGCGGCCCAGGTGTCGAACAACCCGATGCTGCGCATGATCTCGAACAGCGGGCTGACCAGGGAGATCTGCGGGAACATCGCGATGAGCAGGGCGACCCCGACCAGCACCTTCTTGCCCGGGAAGTCCAGGCGGGCGACGGCGTACGCCGCCATCGTCCCGAGGATCACGGCGATGAACGTCGCGATCAGCCCGATCCCGATGGAGTTGATCAACGCGCTCGTGAACGCGTTGGTCTTGAAGATGCCCCGATAGTTGTCGAGGGTCCACTGCTGCGGGATGAAGTTGCCGTCCTGGATGGTGCCGGGCGGCTTGAACGACAGGCTGGCGATCCACAGCACCGGCACGAGCGCGTAGAGGAGCACGAGCACGTTGACCGCGGACCACGACACGGTCTTGTTGCGGGTATCCGCCATCGTCACCGCTTCCCTTCGTCCGACCCGGGCGCCGACGCACCGAACAACTTGATGAACACGAACGCGATGATGGCCACACACACGAAGATCAGCACGCTGATCGCAGATCCGATACCCAGGTTGAACGCCCTGAACAGGTTGTCGTAGCCGAGGATCGACAAGGAGCCGGTGCCGTTGGAGCCGCGCGTGAGCACGTAGATGTTGTCGAAGATCCGGAACGCGTCGAGTGTGCGGAACAGCAACGCGACGAGAATCGCCGGTTTCATCAGCGGCACGATGATGCGGATCAGCCTGGTCCACGCTCCCGCGCCGTCCACCTGCGCGGCCTTGAGCAGGTCGTCGGGAACCAGGGCGAGCCCTGCGAGCAGGAGCAACGCCATGAACGGTGTGGTCTTCCAGACCTCCGCGAGCACGATGATCGCCAGCGACGGGAGTTGGTCGGTGAGCGGCGCACTGCCGTCCGGCAACAGGTTCGCAAGGTACCCGGTTCCCGGCGTCCACGCGTAGTACCAGCTGTAGGCGGCCGCGACGGTGACGATGCCGTACGGGATGAGCACGACGGTGCGTACCAGTCCCTTGCCGAGGATCGTGCGCTGCATGACGAGAGCGATTGCCAGGCCGAGGACGAACTCGATCGCCACCGAGACCACGGTGATCCCCAGCGTGACGAAGAACGCCTGCCACCAGAACCCGTCGGTGAGCACATCGACATAGTTCGACAGGCCGACGAACGTCCGGTCGTCGGGGAAGCGAAGGTCGTAACGCTGCAAGCTCAGCCACACGGCGTAGGCGACCGGGTAGGCCGTCACCGCGACCATCACCAGAGCAGCGGGTGCGACGAGCCAGAGACCGAGGCGCCGCTCTGCCTTCTTCCCTTCGGACAGAGCAACTTTCGCCGGGCGAGCGCTGTCGTCCTGCTCGTCGCTCTGTTTCTGCGATTCGACTGCCGTCACGGAACCAGCCCTTCCGAGTTGACCGCCTTGCGGACCTGTTCGGCGAGTTCGCCGACGGTCTTCGGCGGGTCGATCCGGTCCACCGGGTTGAGGATGGAGGTCACCAGCGTCGAAATACTCTGGTATGCAGGCGAAGCGGGGCGTACGGCCGCGTTCTCGAGACTGGCCCGCACCTCCCGCCACGCCGGATACGCCTCCTGGAAAACCGGGTCGTCGTACAGCACTTCCAGAGTCGGCGGTACGCCACCGCCGATGGCGTTGTTGCGCTGATTCTCTTCGTTGCGCAGGCACGTCATTGCCTCGAAGGCGAGGTCGGGATGAGTGCTCGTCCGCGCCACGGCGATGTTGAATCCACCGATCGTGACCTTCGCCGGCTCACCCGGAATCACGGACGGGTACGGCGCCGGAAGGAAGTTCTGCTCCCCGTCGACGGTGAGGACCGTGTTGCCGGTGTTCTCGGTGGTGACATTGCCGTTCTCGTCGATGAACGGCAGGTCGGCGGCATTCTCGAGGATCCCGGGAAGCACGAACGGCCAGTTCACTTCGAACGCCGTGCGGCCGCTCTCCATCCCCAGTCGCACTGCCGCTTCGTCGGCCTGGTTCAGGGAGGGGTCGACTCCCGGCGCGGTCGCCACCCTTTTCATGATGTCGAGGGCGGTCTCCGCCGCATCGCCGTCCTCGAGTGTGACGGTGGTGCCGTCGTCGGCGACGACGGACCCACCGGCGCTGGCAAGAAGGGTGTTGAACCACACCATGAGACCTTCGTACTGGCGTCCCGTGACCCCGATCCAGCTCGGTAGCCCCTCCTCGGCGAGGCCGCTCGCGATCTCGATCATTTCGTCCCATGTCTGCGGCGGCTGCCCGTCCGGCATCAGATCCTGGCGGTACCAGAGCAGTTGAGTGTTGGTGTTGAGCGGTGCGGCGTAGAGGACGTCCTGCCAGGTGGCCGATTCCAGAGGCCCTCGGAGGGTCCCTTCGGTCACGTCGGCCGCAATGTCGGGAGGAAGCGGTAGAGCCCATCCCGCTTCGGCGAACTCGGCGGTCCAGACCACGTCGAGCGTCATCAGGTCCAGACTCGCATCGCCGCCGGTGAGCCGTCTCGCCAGCTGCAGGCGCTGGTCGTCTGCGTTCTTCGGCAGCGTCCGCTGCTCGACCGTGTAGCGCCCCTGAGCCTGCTCGGTACACACGGCCGCTGCCTGCGCGTACTGCTCGGCACCGTCCGCTGCCGTGTAGAAACTCAGGACGGTACCGCTGCTGTTGTTTCCGCAGGCCGTCAGACCGGCTCCGACAAGCACAGCAACGGCGCCGGCCGTGACGTGTCTTGCCCACTTCCGTCGCATACCGCCTCCGCCCGCACTGCCGAGACAGTGACTTGTGTCACCGAAATCGACAATATCGCTTGGGGTCGCACAAGCGGAGCAAAACGGGCTTTGGGCGCATGCCGCCGGGAGGGAGGTGCGGGTCGCTCAGAAAGAAGTACCGGCGAACGGTGCCGGGACCCATCCGAAGAGCCGGTCCGCGACCGGCACCGCGTCCGCGTGCCGAACCTCGATCCGGCCCGCCGCGGCCAACGTGCGACAGGCGACGCCGCCCAGCAGGAGCGACCCCAGCTCGGCCACACCGATCCGCAGATCGGCCTGCCCGTCGCTTCGCGCCGCGCCGTCGGCGGAGATCGTGTACGTACCCTCGTTCTCCGGGAACATCGGGTCGACGACGCCGAGCGTCACCGTCCCGTCTCCCGTATAGACGCGGGACGCCAGTGCCCGCTCCACGTCGAGCACCCGCAGCCACGTCTCGTCCTCGATCGACCGGGTGCGTACCGCACGGTGGTCGCGCAGAAGCCAGGGCATCGGATCGTCCGTGGGCAGTTCGGCGAATCTCACGCGGGCGACGAGGTCGAGGCCGAGCAAGAAGCGCACGAGGCCGGCGTGCGCTTCCACGGACGGTGCGAAGAAATCGTCGACGACGATCGTGGGGGTCTCGCTGGTGAACCAGTCGTGCGGGTCGGCGGTGCTGGGGCGGTAGCGCACGAACCCGTCCTCGTGTCCGGGTTGCCCGTGAACAGCAACGTAACGGGCCCCCGAGGTCGACTGCGCACGCATTCTCTGGGAGTTCCACCACTGCGACCACCGTTCGAGAGTGCCCGGACGAAGGGGAAGGTGGCGGGAGTGAATGTGCGGCAACAGATCCCATGCCTCCGATCCGGTCAGCAGCCGAACGGGGCCGCCTTCCGGCGCACCGGGCCGGAAGGCCGCCCGGCGCAGGTCCACCTCGGACTCCACCGACCACGAGGCGATCCCGTACCCGAACCTGCCGTAGATCGTCGCCTCGGAGGCCCGAAGTGTCGCCACCACGTCGCCGCGGGTACGCGCGTCGCGCAGTTGCTGCCGGACGAGCGCAGTGACGACTCCCCGGCGTGTGTGGGTGGGCAGCACGCCGATGTGGGTGACGGCGGCGTGGGCTACCCTCGCGCCGCCGGGAAGGACGATCTCCCCCGAGAACGCATCGACCGTGCCGGCGAGGACACCGTCCACGAACGCTCCGAAGGTACGGCCGGGTTCGAGATAGTCGTGGATCGTCCCGTCGGGATAGGTCGGTGCCGGCAGTCCCACCATCGCTGTCCGGAACAATGCCATCGCCTGCACCAGTTCGGCCTCCGACTCGAGGACCCGCACCTGCGGCTCTGCGTTTTCACCCATCCCGGGACCCTAGCCCGCGCCGGCTCCTCCCCGCGACCGGGTATTCGGCCTGCGGCACGGACGCGTCGGCACCGCAGCGGTGTCTCATCACCGTGTCGCGTTCTGCAAGCGAACGAGTTTCGTCTCGGCGGCGGACGCCACCCGCTCCGCAGACGTCACTTCCTTCTTTGCGCGGGCCACGGCTCGTCGTGCGAACTGCCGTTGCTGCTCGGCATGGTCGAGTTTCCGGCGCAGGTCGGCGACCTCTCGTTCGGATCGTTCGAGCTCGGCATCGGCGTCCCCGGCCGCAGATCGCGCCTGCTCGGCCGACGCACGCGCCGACTCCACCTCTGCTGCGACCGCGTCGACTTCCGCCTGTCGTGCCTCACGTTCCGCCTTGTCGCGTGCGGCTTTCTCGGCCGTCTCGCGCGCGCCGGCGCTCCGGCCGCGTTTCGATGCGGCGGTCCGTTTCCCGGAGGTCCTGGGCCGCTCGGGCGCGGGCGCCTCCGGCGTGTCGTCGTCTGAGGTCTCGGGCACGAGCGTCAACGGCACGGCGGACAGGTCACCGAACCCGCTGTGCTCGACTATCGACGAGAGTCTTCCCGCGCGGACCTCGTCGGCCACCTCGGGATCGGCGAGCGCCGCGTTGAGCGTCTGGCTCACTTCCCTGAGGGCGCCCTCGGTGGCACGGCGCCCGTGGTCGTCCGCGAGGTCGGCCGCCGCCCTCTCGAGCGCTGCCACCACCTTGCGCCGCTGCGCCGACAGCGCACGCATGTCGCTGCCGGACAGCCGCCGTTGCGCGGTGCGCAGTGCGTCACCGAGATCGAAAAGTGCTGCGAGTTCGTCCCCGCGTTCGCGTGCGAGCAGATTGACCATCCATGCCGCCACCGTCGGCTTCCGGAGCCTGCCGATAGCGGCGGTGAGTTCACGGTCGCCCGCCCGGCGGGCTTCCGCCGCACATTCGTCGCGGGCGGAGACGAAGTCACCGGGATCGAGACCGTAGAGCCTGTCGGCCACCGAATCGAGATCGGGCATACGACCGACACTAGTGGCGCGGGCCGGGCCGGTGCAGCCCTCGTCGCCGCCCGGCCCGCACCGAGGGTTACAGCGCGAGCTTGGCGAGCAGGTCGCGGGCCTGCTCGGCCGTCCTCGGCTTGCACAGCACGTCATACCGCCCCGCGACGAGTTGCATCGTCGACGAGAAATCGCGCTGTCCACGGGTCGCGGCGTACGGGATCGAGGCCGAGATCAGGCCGAAGATGATGCCGCCCACGAGACCGACCAGCAGCGGGCCGAGGAAGTCGGTGGAGAAGATGCCCAGCAGCAAACCGAAGAACACACCGAGCCAGGCGCCGGAGACGATTCCGCCCCCGATGACCTTCGGCCACGTCAGCCGTCCGGTGACCCGTTCGACCTGCATGAGATCCACCCCGACGATCGTGACGTCCTCGACGGAGAAGTTCTGATCGGACAGGTGGTCGACGGCGCGCTGCGCCTCGGCGTAGGTCGTGTACGACCCGACCGGCCAGCCGGTCGGGGGTTCCGGAAGGCCCGGCACCTGACGGCCGCCAGGTCCGATGGGGTTGGTCATGAGTATTCGGCTCCTTCTCGATGGCCGCGTGCCGTCTTCACCGGCACGCCCGCTGTCCATTCTGCCCGGACCGGCGGCGAGAACACGATTACTCGCCGCGGGGAGGCTCGAACGTTTCGGTGCGAGACATCCCTGCCGCTCGCCCCTTGGCCGAGATGACGAGTGCCATCTTGCGGCTGGCTTCGTCGATCATCTCGTCGCCGAGCATCGCGGCACCGCGCGCTCCGCCTTCCGCCGAGGTGTGCCATTCGTACGCGTCGAGGATCATCTCGGCCTTGTCGTAGTCCTGCTGCCGCGGGCTGAAAACCTCGTTCGCGGCATCGATCTGACTCGGGTGCAGTACCCATTTTCCGTCGAAACCGAGCGCGGCGGTCCGTTGTGCGGAACGACGGAACGCGTCGACGTCACGGATCTGGAGGTACGGGCCGTCGATGGCCTGCAGGCCGTGAGCGCGCGCCGCCATCAGGATCGTCATGAGGATGTGGTGGTACGCGTCGCCACGGTCGTACCCGTCGGGCTGCTCCCCCACCACAAGCGTGCGCATGTTGATGCTCGCCATGAAATCCGCGGGCCCGAACACGAGTGTCTGTACGCGCGGACTCGCAGTGGCGATCGCGTCGATGTTGGTCAAGCCGAGAGCGTTCTCGATCTGGGGTTCGATGCCGATGCGCCCGACCTCGAGTCCGTGCGCCTTCTCCACCTGCGTGAGCAGGAGATCGAGCGCGTGGACATGGCTCGCGTCAGGCACTTTCGGCAGCAGAATCGCGTCCAGATGTGCACCGGCGCCCCCGACCACTTCGGCGACGTCGAGGTACGTCGAATCGGTGGTCCAGTCGTTGACCCGGACAACCTTGAGCTGGTCTCCCCACCCGTCCTCGTTGAGCGCTTCGACGATCGTCGTGCGGGCCTCGGCCTTGGCGAGCGGCGACACCGCGTCTTCCAGATCGAGGAAGATCTCGTCGGCGGGCAGACCCTTGGCTTTGTCGATCATCTTGCGGCTGCTACCCGGAACCGCGAGTACCGACCGCCGGGGCCTGAAAGAGAACGACATGACCGCACAGACCTCCACGTTCGGAAACGACACGAGCCACGGGCCCCCGGCCCGATGGCGGTGCTCATGCTACCGCTGCGGAGACCGGCGTTCGGGACCACAGAGATCGGCGTTCGGGGACCGCGAATGCGCCCTCACGTGTCGCGGCGGGAATCGTTCCCTACTGCGAATCGCTCGTGGTACCGGCGCGACGCCTCTTCCAGGACGGCACGACCCAGTCGTGCGAGTGGACGGATGTCGGTCAGCAGCGGCTCGTGATCGGGTCCCCGGCCCACGACCGTTCCTTCCAGCAACCACGCGAATCTGCCGTCCTCTTCACCGAGTTCGCCGTACTTGCAGATTCGGCGCGCCAGCCAATCCTCCAGCGGTCCCGGCCACCACGGTTCCGGGGCGAGGGTGGTCACGGACAAGCCGGGCAACGTGACACCGGCTTCGTAGTCCCGGCTCGGACCCGCGGCCTCGTCGGCGGCGGGACCTTTGGAGTACCGGACATGGATATCCGGGTTTCCCGCGACGAAGTCGGCGACCTCCCGCAAGCTCGAGAGGAGCGGGATTCCGCCTGGGACAGAGTGTGTTTCACTCAGAGTGCTGCTCATGACGTTCTCCGGACCGATCCCGAACGACGCGGGAAGCACGTCCGTCAGCGGGCCGACACCGTACGTCGGCCCGCTGACAAACAAACCTTCCCGCGTCTAGACGGCGGCGCGGCGGCGCGGCGGCAGCAGCACCCCGAGTGCGATCATCGCGACCGCGAGCACGAAGTGCAGCCAATCGTCCGCCGTGTTGAGCGGCACGAAGTTCGCTGCGCTGTCCTTGTCGATCAGGAGGCCGTAGATCCACAGGACTGCGTAGATGACACCGCCACCGATGAGATACGCCTTGGCGCCGGAGATCGTCCGGCCCAAGGCCAGTCCGGCGACACCGAAGAGCAGATGCACGATGTTGTGGAGAATCGACACTTCGAAGATTCCGAGCAGCATTGCTCCGGAATGGTGGCCTGCGAAGGTCATGGTGTCGTAGTCGGTGGTGACTCCCGGGATGAACCCGAGGATCCCCACCAGCAGAAACACCACGCCGAAAACCATTGCGGCAAGCTGGACCGGCGTTCGATTCGCTCGCATTACACGTTCGGCCATGGCCGTCCTTTCTCCATCACGAAGGAATGAGACGTGCACGGGCTACCCCTCGTCCGCTGCATGAAACCGGCGACGCGCATCGGTTTTGCCGATCGATGCCGACGCACGGGAAGCCGGGGCGACGATGCGTACGATGACTACGGTTCATGCGGCCCACCGCGAACGTCCGTCCGCAGTGGCCGAGAGGCCCTGGACGGTGTGTCCGCACCGCCCGGGGCCGCTTTTATGCTGAGCTCCGCGCGGCACCGATACGGTTGGGAGTGACCTCTTGGCAGCAGTGAGCAAGGTCTTCGTCGCAAGGCTCACGGGTCTGGTAGTTCTCGGGCCCGACGGGGAATCCGTGGGCCGCGTGCGCGACGTGGTCCTCACGATCCGCGTCGGTCGTCAAGCACCACGCGTCCTGGGACTCGTCGTGGAGTTGCCCACGCGAAAACGCATCTTCGTCCCGATGCTGCGGGTCACGGCCATCGAACCGGGATCGGTCACGCTCGTGACCGGCAACGTCAGTCTGCGCCGGTTCACGCAGCGCCCCTCGGAGGTGCTGGCACTGGCACAGGTGCTCGACTCGAAAGTGCGCGTCGACGACCCGGAACTGCCCGACCTGATCGGTGTGGACACCGTGGTCGTGGACCTCGGCATCGAGCTCACGCGCACCCGGGACTGGGTGGTCGCGCGGGTTGCGGTGCGCCGGCATCGCGGCCGGCTCGCGCGGCGTGCCCCCATCCACATCGTGGAATGGCCGCACGTCCACGGTCTGACACAGCAGGCACTGTCCCTGCCCGGCCAGGGTGTCGCGCAACTGCTCATGCAGTTCGAGGACATGCGGCCCGCCGACGTCGCCAATTCGTTGCGCGATCTGCCCGCCAAACGGCGCACCGAGGTCGCGGTGGCCCTCGACGACGAGCGGCTCGCCGATATCGTGCAGGAACTCCCGTCCGACGACCAGACGGAGTTGCTCACCGAACTGGGTGTCGACCGTGCGGTGTCGGTGCTCGAAGCGATGGATCCCGACGACGCCGCCGACCTTCTCGGCGAGTTGCCCGAAACGGATGCGGAGTCGTTCCTGCAGCGGATGGACCCGGAGGACTCCGAGCCGGTGCGGCGCCTGCTCGAACACTCCCCCGACACCGCCGGTGGTCTGATGACCCCCGAGCCGGTCACACTCAGTCCCGCGACGACCGTCGCGGAAGCACTGGCGCGGGCACGGCACCCGGACCTCACTCCGGCGCTCGCCTCGATGATCTTCGTGGTGCGGCCACCGACCGCGACACCCACCGGCAAGTATCTGGGCTGCGTCCATCTGCAACGATTACTGCGCGAGCCCCCGGCGACTCTGATCGGCGGCATCATCGACAACGATCTGCCGCGCCTGGATCCCGGGGACGCGCTGACGACCGTCACCCGCTACTTCGCGACCTACAACCTCGTGTGCGGTCCGGTGGTCGACGACGAGCAGCACCTGCTCGGGGCGGTGAGCGTGGACGACGTGCTCGACCATCTGCTGCCCGAGGACTGGCGTGACGAGGAGACCGAAGGATGAGTGACCGACTCTCGCAGGGCCGATCGCGTCTCGAGACACCGCAGTCGTCCCGGTTCCGCTGGAACTTCGATGTGGAGGCAGTAGGACGGGTCAGCGAACGCGTCGCGCGTTTCCTCGGCACCGGGCGGTATCTGGCGATCCAGACCATTTTCGTGGTGGTGTGGATCGCCCTCAACATGACGGCGGTCGTCGGGCGATGGGACCCCTACCCGTTCATCCTGCTCAATCTCGCGTTCTCGACCCAGGCTGCGTATGCCGCACCGCTGATCCTTCTGGCTCAGAACCGGCAGGAGAACCGCGACCGGGTGTCGCTCGAGGAGGACCGGGCCCGGGCCGAGCAGACGAAGGCCGACACGGAGTTCCTCGCACGGGAACTCGCTGCTCTGCGCCTCGCGGTGGGCGAGGTGGCGACCCGCGACTACCTGCGGCGAGAACTCGACGATCTCCGGTCGCTGCTCGTCGACGAGGACGAGGACGACGCGGCATCCGGTTCCGGGAAGGGACGCACGCCCAGGCGCTGACACCCGGAATTACACATAAGCCGACCCGGTTATGTAACGTTCGTCACAACACCAACCGATGTGGCAGACGGATACAGAAGGGGGCGGTCGGGTGCGTTGGACGGCGACATTGGCGATTCCGGTGATCGTGGCGGCCGGACTGGCTGCGACGGCGTCGTCGGCAGCACCGAGCGTCGCCGAGAACGTACCGGAGCCCGCTGCGGCCGCGCTGACGGCTCCTGCTACCGCCGTCGGCCTCGTACCTGCCGAACCCGCGTCGCCGATCACGTTCCGCACCCCGGGCGAACCGTCCGATCCGGTGCTCCAGCGCCCACCAGCGGCACCCGCCGGGGCCGTCCCCTCCGTATTCGGTGAGGGTCCGGCCGCAATTCCCGAACTCGTCTACTACGCGTACCGGGCCGCGGAAATGCAGATGGCCGTGGACAGTCCGGAATGCGGAATGCCGTGGCACCTGCTCGCCGCGCTCGGGCGCCTCGCGTCCCAGCACGCCGACGGTGGACGCACAGACATCCTCGGCACGCTGACCACGCCCGTCGTCGCACCCACCGGAGCCCTCGGCCCGATGCTTCTCCCCGCCGCTGCCTGGGAGCAGCATCGCGCGGACGGGAACGCAGACGGAAACGCCGACGCCCAGAACGTGTTCGACGCCACGCTGGCCGCGAGCGCCTGGATGTGCGCGGACGGCGCCCGGCTTCGCGAGCCGGACGGGGAGGCGCGCGCGGTCGCACTGTTCAACGGGTCGCCCGAGTTTCTCGCGAACGTGCGCGAGTGGTCGGCTACGTATGCCAAGGGCGCCGAAGTCGCCGAGTCCGCCTTGGCGCCGGCTCCGGCGCGGCCCCTTCCGGCCGCCTCCGACATCGCCGCTCCGGCACCCGTTCCGGCCCCGCAGAGCGCTCCCGGCGACCCGGCCGCAGCAGACGAGACCGGCGAGCCCGGAGGCGACGCTCCGGCGCCGGCCCTTCCGCCCTTGCCGCAGTTGCCCGAACTTCCGCCGGTTCCCTGCCTCGTACCCGCCTTCTGCGAATGACCCCGTAACGGGGCACTGCCTGTACCGAGACACTGCCCGTAGCAAGACACTGCCCGGCGGACCTTCTGCCGGGGGCGTGCAGGTACCCAGCGCGGCCCGAGGCGACACGCCGCCCATATTATGACGCGGGTCACACTTGGATAACCGCGGAGCCGCCTCAACGGCACAAACCCCTCTGGCACACCCCTAAACCAGGCGTTACATCACGTTTAAATAACGGAACGGCTACGAACCGTGTACTGTCAGCCCCGTAAATAACGGAGGCATCTCGGGTTCGAGATTCGCCCGAGGGAGGTACGAGTGGGCCGGCACGCCAGACCGACGGATTCCAAGATCCGCCGCAATTCAGTGATCGCGATGACAGGTTTGGTACCGGTAGGCCTCGTTGCCGCCGCCGCGACAACTGCGGGTGCATCACCGCGTGCGCTGCTCGGAGTCCACCAGGACGCCCAGGCGACCACGATGGGGAACGCAGTCCCCGAGACGCTCCCCCAGGTCCCCGAAGCCGTATCCGTGGCGCAGTCCATCATGCTCGAGCCCGCCCCGGCACCGGCGCTGGCACCGAAGTCCGCATCCCAGCCGGCGCCCGCACCCGAGACGAAGGTGCTTACCGAGGGGCCTCTCGGTATCCCCGGCATCAACTTCGACGCATACCGCAATGCCGAGCGCATCCTGTCCGAGGAGAACCCGGGCTGCGGGATGTACTGGACACTGCTCGCCGGTATCGGCAAGGTCGAATCCGGTCATGCCAACGGCGGCAAGGCAGACGAGAAGGGCAACCTCTTCGAACCGGTGATCGGCCTGCCCCTCGACGGCAGCCTCCCGGGCCAGGCCACCATCGCGGACACCGACGGCGGCGTTCTGGACGGCGACGCCGTGTACGACCGCGCCGTGGGGCCCATGCAGTTCATCCCCACGACCTGGAATCAGTACGCGGGCGACGGCGACGGCGACGGCGTTGCCGACCCGCAGAACCTCTACGACTCGACGCTCACGACCGCGCGGTACCTGTGCGACGGTGGCCTCGACATGCACAACCTCGGCCATGCGACGAAGGCAATCCACCGGTACAACAACTCGATGGCCTACGTCGCCAACGTGCTTGCGTGGTCGGCGGCCTACTCCACCGGTGTGACGCCGAGTCCGGCCGACCTGCCGCGCATCCACTGACAGGCACCCACCTACCATGGGCGTCATGGCAGTCAGTGAGTCCGACGTCCGCAGTGCACTCGCCCGGGTACAGGATCCCGAGATCCGGAAACCCATCACCGATCTCGGCATGGTCAAGAGCATCGAGATCCGCGACGACAGCAGCGTCGATATCGAGGTGTACCTGACCACCTCGGGATGCCCGATGCGCACCGAGATCACCGATCGCGTCACCAAGGCGGTCGCCGACGTGGCGGGAGTCGGCCCGGTCCGCGTCACTCTCGACGTGATGAACGACGAGCAGCGCACCGAACTACGCAAGTCCCTCCGCGGTGACTCCGCCGAGCCCGTCATCCCGTTCGCCCAGCCCGGATCGCTGACCCGCGTGTATGCGGTCGCGTCCGGTAAGGGAGGCGTCGGCAAGTCGTCGGTCACCGTGAACCTCGCGGCGGCGCTGGCCGCACGCGGCCTGTCGGTCGGTGTCCTCGACGCCGACATCTACGGCCACTCGATCCCCCGCATGCTGGGCACCTCTGCGAAGCCGACACAGGTCGAGCGGATGATCATGCCGCCGGTCGCGCACGACGTGAAGATGATCTCGATCGCGCAGTTCACCGAGGGCAACACCCCGGTCGTGTGGCGCGGCCCGATGCTGCACCGCGCGCTCCAGCAGTTCCTCGCGGACGTGTTCTGGGGCGACCTCGACGTGCTCCTTCTCGACCTGCCCCCGGGCACCGGTGACGTGGCGATCTCGGTGGCCCAGCTGATCCCGGGTGCCGAGATCCTGGTCGTGACGACCCCGCAGCAGGCCGCGGCCGAGGTGGCCGAGCGTGCAGGCTCGATCGCCTTGCAGACGCGCCAGCGCATCGCGGGCGTCGTGGAGAACATGTCGTGGCTCGAACTGCCGGACGGGACGCGCATGGACGTGTTCGGCACCGGTGGCGGCCAGGCCGTCGCGGAGCGCCTCACCCGCGCCGTCGGGGCCACAGTGCCCCTGCTGGGCCAGATCCCGCTCGACCCCGCCGTCCGTGAGTCCGGTGACGCCGGAACGCCGATCGTGCTGTCGGCTCCGGAGTCGGCGCCTGCGATCGCGATGTCGGAGATCGCCGACAAGCTCGCGGTGCGCAAGCGTGGACTGGCCGGCATGTCGCTGGGGATCGACACCACCCGGCACCTGTAAACGCACACGGTCGCCGCAACGATGTTGCGGCGACCGTGGAAAGTCCGGGCCGGGGAACTCCGGCGGAGCGACGACCTACGTCGCGTCCGGATCGATCGGGGGCCTCTCGTCGCGTGCGAGGGGCTTCGTCAGGTTGGGCGTCGAGGGCGACGATCCGTTTACCGGCGCACCCGGTGTCTTGCCCATGTCGTTGAACAGAGAACCGTCACCGTCGAGCAGGTGCTTGGTGATGACGGCCTTGGGGGTCATGCCGCGGAGTTGGTTGAGTTCGGCGAGCGGCTGACGGAAATCGTCGAACTCCGGACCCAGCTCTTCCTTCAGCTGATCCCGTGCGCCCGAGGCGTAATCGCGCACCTGTCGCAGTGACTTGGTCACCCAGGAGACAGCACCTGGCAGCCTCTCGGGACCGAGCACCACGAGGGCCGCCACGAGGAGGACTACGAATTCACCCCAACCGATGTTGCCGAACACGGGTCAAGACTACGTGTTTCCTGCCGGAATTCAGCGCGAGCGGGCTCAACTCACACCGGAAGCACCTCCGGAACCGGGACGTCAGTCCGATTCCGGGGTGACCTCGATGTCCACGAGACGTCCGCTCCGGACGATCTGGACGGTCACGGGCTGGTCGATCTCCTGAGCGTGCACCGCAACCACGAGCTCGTCGGCGGTGGTGACCTCGCGGCCGCCGACCCGCACGATCACGTCGCCCTCGACGATTCCCGCACGCTGTGCCGGGCTGTTGCTCTGGACGTTCGCGACCTCTGCCCCGCTGGCGACCTCGTTGACCACCGAGCGGGCATTGACACCGATCTCCGGATGGCGCATCTCACCGTTGCGGATGAGTTCCCCCGCCACTTCGGTCACGTCGTCGATGGGGATTGCGAAGCCGAGACCGACGGACCCGCCGGTTTCGGACTTGATCGCGGAGTTGATGCCGATGACGCGACCTTCGATGTCGACGAGCGGCCCACCGGAGTTACCCGGATTGATGGAGGCATCGGTCTGGACCGCGTCGATCACGGCGTCGGTGTCGGTGCCCTGGCCGCTCAGCCGCATGGGCCGGTGCAGCGCGCTGACGATGCCGCGGGTGACGGTCTTGCTCAGGCCGAGCGGGGAACCCACGGCGACGACGTCCTCACCGACCTGCACGTCCTCGGATCGCCCGAGTTCGGCCACGACCAGGTTGTCGACGTCCTTGACCGCAAGTACCGCCAGATCCGTCTTGATGTCCCGTCCCACGACCGTCGCGGGGACCTTGGTGCCGTCGTCGAAAGTGACCTGAACCTTCGCGTCGGGATTGGTCGCCGCCATGGAGATGACGTGGTTGTTGGTGACGATGTATCCGGCTCCATCGATCACGACGCCGGAGCCTGTTCCTGCCTCTTCACCCATGGTGACCTGAATGGACACGACCGACGGCAGAACGGCGTCGGCAACCTGCGCGACGGTCCCGGCGGGCACTTCCCCGTCCGACGCGACCTGCGACAGCGACACGCCTCGGCTGGTGAGTGAGCCGTTGTCGGACGTCACCACCGCCACGGCCAGCCCGCCGACGACCGCGATCGCGAGTGCGAGCGCTGCGAGGGAGACCAGGGCGCGGGGCTCGACGCGACGGTCGAACAGGACCTCACGCAGAGTCAGCTTGGGGGCCGGCGGCAGATCCTCTTCGTCCTCCGCTTCGAGCGGCGCACCGAGCCGGACGGCGGAGTCGGGGTCGCGCCACGGGTCGGACGGGACCGGCTCGTCCCCGGAGCCGTCGTCGGGTGTGGAGGGCGGCCGCTGCAGCGTCTCGTCCGCCGCGTCCGGCTTTCCGTATGCCTCGGCGAGGATGGCGTCGGTCGGCGGGGCGTGCCGGATTTCGGGTTCGGACGCCCGCGCGCCGGGTGTCGTCCCGAAGGGGCCCTCGGTACCGGCCGGTCGCCCGAAGACGCGCTCGGCGGCGGGGTCCACCCTGGGCCGGTACACCGGTCGCGGGTCGAGACGCGGCGCGTCGGCGGGGCGCTCGATGGCGCCGTTCGCCTGTTCCTGCCTTCCGGACGAGGCGTCCGGAAGGTCGGTGTCGTCGCTCGCGCGTCGGCCGTTGTGCTCCACAGAATCCGCGGTCACGCGTACCCGTCTCCCCCGTGTAGGTCCGTCACAGAGCCCAGTATCACCGATGGCCTCGGGTGCCCTGTGATCGACCGGTCTCCGACCGGCCGGGCTGTGGTGACCTTCCTGCCGATCACCGCCTGCGACGGATCGCCCATCGCCGCGCTGCGAACCACGCCTCGGACTGCGCTGCGTCGACCTCGGGGGCCTTTGCGCCGTTCCGGGTCCGATCCGCTCCGGGGACGTCGAAGAGGTGGCTGGGGATGCTGCAGAGTGCGCCCCGGAGGGAACTCGACATCTCGGGTGCGTCCTCGGCGGCGGCACGCAGTGCGCGACGGGCCTGCTGCTGCGCCTCGACTTCGGCCGCGCACTCGGGGCATTCCGCCAGATGCTGTGCAGCCCGAAGGTACGGCGCCATCCGGAGTTCGCCGTCGACGTACGCGGCAACCGCCTCGCTAGCCAAGTGCTCCGTGGAACCGAACCTGCGAGGTGGCTGCACCATCGTCATCAAAACCTCCCGGCGGCTACCCCGCATCGACGCGAACGACTTCGGCCTTCCCATTCTCGCGCAGGTACTCGCGGAGTGCCTGGCGACCTCGGTGGATGCGACTGCGCACCGTCCCGAGTTTCACCCCCAGTGTGGCACCGATTTCTTCGTAGGACAGACCTTCGATGTCACAGAGCACCACCGCTGCGCGGTACTCCGGACCGAGCGAATCCAGGGCGGATTGCAGGTCGGCGCCGAGTCGCGCGTCGTGGTAGATCTCCTCGGGGTTCGGCCCTTGGGCCGGGACCCGATCGTAGTCCTCCGGCAGCGCTTCCATCCGGATGCGGTTCCGGCGACGCACCATGTCGAGGAAAAGGTTGGTCGTGATGCGGTGGAGCCAGCCCTCGAACGTGCCGGGCTGGTAGTCCTGCAGTGAACGGAAGACACGGATGAACGTGTCCTGGGTGAGGTCTTCGGCGTCCTGTGCGTTACCCGAGAGCCGGTAAGCCAGCCGATAGACGCGGTCGCCGTGCTCGCGGACGAGTTCGTCCCACGAGGGCATGGACGCACGATCTCCCGTCGCGTCGAACACCGCGGTTCCGCTCAGGTCTTCCAGGGAGGCTTCGTCGAACGGGACGGCATCGGGCGGGAGAACGGTGCGGGATTCGGGCATGTGGATCGCTGGATCCTCCTCTTCGGGACCGCTACGCGGAACAGTGGTGGAAAGTTCAACATCCGGGCCCTGAGGTTTGTTCCTCACCACCAGGGTCCCATGAGGCCTACTCCACCGAAGCTCCGTGTCCTGCCGGCCTTCGACTTCGTGACCCGAGTCTTTCCTATGGGGATGTGCTGGTCGTGTGAGTTACCTGAAACGAAGCTGAGAAAACATCGCCACATCCTTGCCCACATCTGCGAGCCTGCCCGCACAAACATCCCGGCGCGGATAGCCTCGGTCTCGTGCAGACCAATGCAGACCGCATTTTGACCCACGCGGAGAACATCGTCGTCGAGGACGAACAGCTCGCCGTCGCGCGGGAACGCGCCGAGGATCTCGGCGCGGATCCGGTGTCCCCGTCGGTGGGGGCTGCTCTCGCGATGTTCGCCCGCATGCTGGACGCGAAGACCGTGGTGGAAATCGGTACAGGTGCGGGAGTGAGCGGGCTGTGGTTGCTGCACGGCCTGCGCGAGGACGGCGTCCTCACCACGATCGACAGTGAACCCGAACATCAGCGGGCTGCCAAGCTCGCATTCCGCGATGCCGGTGTCGTCGCTTCCCGCACGCGGCTCATCAACGGCCGTGCGCTCGACGTACTGCCGCGACTGGCCGACTCCGGCTACGACCTGGTGTTCGTCGACGCCACCCCGTCGGACCACCCGCACTACGTTCGCGAGGGCGTGCGTCTGCTGCGGCCGGGCGGCGTCATCGTGCTGCACAACGCGCTGCTCGGCGGCCGGGTCGCCGATCCGTCCGCACGCGATTCGACCGTGCTGGCCGTCCGAGAGGCAGCACGGGCGGTCTCGGACGACGAACGGCTCGCTCCGGTGGTCCTGCCGCTCGGAGACGGGCTCCTGTGCGCGGTGCGTCTCAGCTGAGCCCGACGGGCCGCACGACTCCCGGCCCGTCGGGTCGCACCGGCCCGCGGAGTCGCACAGCTCCGGTCAGATCCACACGCCCTTGCCGACGGCGACCACGCCGCCGCCGCTGACAGCGAATCGTTTACGGTCGCGCTCGAGGTCGACGCCGATGATCTCGCCGTCGCCCACCACCACGTTCTTGTCGAGGATCGCGCGTCGCACCACCGCGCCCTTGCCGATCCGGACACCCGGCATCAGCACGCTGCCCTCGACGGTGGCGCCGTCCTCGACCATGACGTTGGAGCTGAGCACCGAATTGCGGACGGTGGCGGCGGACAGGATGCTCCCAGCACCCACGATCGATTCCTGGGCGAGACCGCCCTGGACGAACTTCGCGGGCGGCAGGTTCTCCGCGGCGCCGCGGATTGGCCAGCGCCGGTTGTAGAGGTTGAAGATCGGGTGGACCGACACCAGGTCCATGTGCGCGTCGTAGAAGGCATCGAGCGTCCCGACATCGCGCCAGTAGGCCCGGTCGCGTTCGGTCGCGCCGGGAACGACGTTGTCGTTGAAGTCGTAGACGTGTGCGACGCCGTCGGCGACGAGTGCCGGAATGATGTCGCCGCCCATGTCGTGATCGGAATCGGGGTTCTCGGAGTCGGCACGCAGCGCTTCGACCAGAACCTTCGTCGAGAACACGTAGTTGCCCATGGAGGCGAAGGTGACATTGGGGTCGTCGGGCGTCCCCGGTGGGTGCGCAGGCTTCTCGAGGAACTGGGTGATGCGGCCCTGCTCGTCGCTGTCGATGCATCCGAACGCGAAGGCTTCGTTGCGCGGCACCCGGATACCCGCCACCGTGACACCGGCTCCGGACTCGATGTGCTGACGCACCATCTGTTCGGGGTCCATCCGGTACACGTGGTCGGCGCCGAACACCACGATGTACTCGGGGTCCTCGTCGTAGACCAGGTTGAGCGACTGCAGGATCGCGTCGGCGCTACCGGTGTACCAGCGCGGTCCGAGTCGCTGCTGGGCCGGCACCGGGGTGATGTACTCCCCGGTGAAGCCCGACAGACGCCACGTCTGAGAGATGTGGCGGTCGAGGGAATGCGACTTGTACTGCGTGAGTACGCAGATGCGCAGGTAACCGGCGTTCACCAAGTTGCTGAGCACGAAGTCGATCAGGCGATATGCGCCCCCGAAGGGCACTGCCGGCTTCGCACGGTCTGCGGTCAGAGGGTAAAGACGCTTACCCTCGCCGCCGGCAAGCACGATTCCAAGCACATGTGGCTGGCTCCTCACACGCCCAACCTATCGGTCGCCCAACACTGCCGCCAGCGAAGCGTGATCTCCGTCCCGCCCGGCGAGAGGTTCCGGACACGAGCGCACAACGTCCAGCCAGGGTATATACCCCTCTGGGGTATAGAATGGGTGTTATGAACGACTCACTTATCCCGGTGACCGAGACCACCGAGGACGGCGGCTCCTGCCACACCCACGGCTACATCGGCGACAAGAAGAAATATCTCGCGCGCGTCAAGCGGATCGAAGGGCAGGCCCGGGGCATCCACCGCATGGTGGACGAGGAGCAGTACTGCATCGACATCCTCACCCAGATCGCTGCGTTGACCAGCGCCCTGGAAGGCCTCGCACTCAACCTGATCGACGATCACCTGCGGCATTGCGTCGTGGACGCCGCGAAACTCGGAGGCGAGGAAGGCGAGGCGAAACTGGCGGAAGCATCGGCCGCGATCGCGCGCCTCGTGAAGTCCTGAACCGCATTCGCGCCTGCGGCGGGGATCGATTGGCTGTAACTCGAACGGCCCGATAGTTTGAGGCGATGCAGGTGGCGATGATGACGCGGGAATATCCGCCGGAAGTGTACGGCGGTGCGGGTGTTCACGTCACCGAGCTCGTCGCGCAGCTCCGGAGACTGTGCACTGTGGACGTGCATTGCATGGGCGCACCCCGCGACACCGCGACCGTGCACGCGCCCGACCCCGCGTTGGCAGGGGCGAATCCCGCTCTGACGACGCTGTCGGCAGAGCTGCGCATGGTTCACGCGGCCGCGGGCGTCGACGTCGTTCACTCGCACACCTGGTACACCGGTCTCGCCGGGCATCTGGCAGCCGAACTGTACGACGTGCCGCACGTACTGACCGCGCACTCGCTCGAACCGCGCCGGCCGTGGAAGGCCGAGCAACTCGGCGGCGGTTACCGGATCTCCTCGTGGTCGGAACGCAACGCCGTGCAGTACGCCGACGCGATCATCGCGGTGAGCGAAGGCATGAGGCTCGACGTCCTCGACGCCTATCCGTTCGTCGACCCCGCTCGCGTGCACGTCGTGCGCAACGGGATCGACACGACGACGTGGCATCCCGGCCCGGCCGAACCGGGCACCGAGTCGGCGCTGGAGCGCATCGGGGTCGATCCCGATCGTCCGATCGTCGCCTTCGTCGGGCGTATCACGCGGCAGAAGGGCGTCGGGCACCTGATCGCCGCGGCGCATCACCTCGACCCCGACATCCAGTTGGTGTTGTGTGCGGGCGCCCCCGACACTCCCGAGATCGCCGCCGAGACCGCACGTGCCGTCGCCGAACTCCAGGCGGCGCGCGGGAACGTCTTCTGGGTACAGGAAATGCTTCCCGTCGAGTCGGTGCGGGAAATCCTCTCCGCCGCGCGCGTGTTCGTGTGTCCGTCCGTCTACGAACCGCTCGGCATCGTCAACCTCGAGGCGATGGCGTGTGAGACCGCCGTGGTGGCGTCGGACGTGGGCGGTATCCCGGAGGTCGTGCAGGACGGCGTCACGGGCGTCCTGGTGCACTACGACTCGTACGAGCCGCAGGCGTACGAGCGGGCACTCGCCGCAGCCCTCAACGAGGTTGCCGGCGACGCGGCCCGTGCCGCCGAGTACGGCCGGGCAGGTCGTGACCGCGCCATCTCCGAGTTCTCGTGGGCGCAGATCGCCCGGCAGACCCTCACGGTCTACCAGGGTGTGATCAACCGCCCCTGACAGCGGTGTCGCCGTGCCCGCCGGGCACCGTCACGTCGTCCCGCCGGGTCCATGTCGACACCGTGACGGACACGGTGACCTCGAACGGGTCCGGGAGCGCTGCCAGCAGGTCCGTGCGCTCCGGGGCGGACAGGTGATGGGCCGAGGGGCCCATTCCCGTCAGGTCCGCGAGTGCTCGACGCGGCAACGCCGCGGAGAACTGCACGGGAATCCGCGCGGTGCGCTCGAACAACCCCGACAGCGCCGCCGACAACCGTTCGGTCTTGTGCTCGTCGACGCTGACCATCCCCGGCAGCGACACGAGTTCGCGCAGGTGTTCCGTCGTGGGCGTCGCCACGACGAGGACACCGCCGGGCGCGAGTACCCGATGACTCTCGGCAGCGTTCCGCGGCGCGAAAATCGACAGCACGTGGGTGAGCGACCCCGACCGCACGGGTAGCTGCCGCCACACGTCGGCGAGCACCGAACCCGCGCGCGGGTGAGCGCGCGCGATACGCCGGACGGCGGGTTTGGATACGTCCAGTCCGATGCCCCGCGCGGCGGGCAGGGCGTCGAGGACGGTTGCGAGGTACTGGCCCGTTCCGGCGCCGACCTCGAGAATGCGGGAGTCGTCGCCGGCGGCACTCGTGCACGCGGACGCCACGGCAGTGCGGACGGGGTCGTAATACCCCGTGTCGAGAAAGTCGCCGCGCGCCGCGATCATGTCGGCGGTGTCGCCGGTGAACGGCGTGGCGGATCCGGTGAGCAGAGAGACGTAACCCTGGCGCGCCACGTCGAAGCTGTGGCCGCGTTCGCACAGCACCGCGGCATCGTCGAGATCCATCGAACCGTCGCAGTGCGGGCACGCGAGAAGGTCTATGACGGCATCGAGCACGCGGACTCCTCACCCGTTCCCGGTACGGACAGCTCCGGGCCCCGCGCGCCGAGGAGCGCGGGGCCCGGGTTGCCCGAAGAGGGGCCGATCAGCTGGTGACACTCTTGAGTTCGTCGCCGAGGGCCGCAGCCTCTTCCGGCGTGAGCTCGACGACCAGACGTCCGCCGCCCTCGAGTGGAACCCTCATGACGATTCCTCGTCCCTCTTTGGTTGCTTCGAGGGGACCGTCCCCGGTCCGGGGCTTCATGGCCGCCATCCTCTGCTCCCTCCAAATCTGCACCCGACCGCCGGGCGCGTGGGTTACCGTGTGGTTGCACCACCGACCTCGATGATGCGCGCTATCCCATTCTTCCCTATTGCGGTGTGCGTCGGGTAGCTGACTCCGCCGTAAGGGCCGGTCGTGCCCCTTCTCGGGCCTGCGACACCCAGCACCCGGCGAGATGATCATCGACCATTCCGGTGGCCTGCACCAACGCATATGCAGTGGTGGGGCCCACAAAACGTAGTCCGAGTCGCTTCAGTTCACGGGCCATTGCGGTGGACTCCTCCGTGACCGCCGGAATCGATTCGACACTTTTCGGACGTCGCGCGCGCCGCGCGGGTGCGGGCGCGAACGACCACAGCAGAGTGTCGAGATCGGTGGGCAGTTCGAGGATCGCTCGTGCGTTCGCGATCGTCGCTTCGATCTTGCGGCGATTGCGGATGATGTCCGCGTTCGCGAGCAACCGGTCGACATCCGTTTCGGTGAAGCGGGCGACGACATCGACGTCGAAGCCGGCAAAAGCTTCACGGAACGCCGCTCGCTTCCGCAGGATCGTCAGCCACGACAGGCCCGACTGGAATGCCTCGAGGGCGAGTCGCTCGAACAGCGCGTCGCGGCCGTGGAGTTCGCGCCCCCACTCCTCGTCGTGATAGTCGCGGTAGATCGTGCTCCCCGGGCGGTCGACAGCCCACGGGCACCGCACGAGTCCGTCGTCGTTCACGGCTTCTCCGGGTGGTCGACGACGCGGACTTCCTCCGTGACCGCTTCGTCGCCGGACGCGTCCCCGGCGCCGTCGTCCTCGGTGTCGGCGGTGTCCTCGATGTCGGCGGCGTTCTCGGGCGCCGCGTGCAGCTCGGGCGCGGAGTCTTCCCCGGGCAGCGGCTCTCCGGCGGTCCGTGCGAGTTCGGCACGCAGATCGTCGATTTCGCGGGCGAGACGGTCGAGGGCCCAGTCGACCTCGCTCATCTTGTAGCCCCGCCACGTCTGCTGGAAACGCAGGTCGCGCACGTCCGTGCCGGTGACGTCGGCTGCCGGGAGCACCGTCGTCGTCGTGCCGGGCGGGATCGGCGCGAGAACCTCGCTTCGGCCGAACACAGCGGAAGCGATGAAGAACAGCACGGCGCCGACAACCACCATGACGACCACGTACACCAGAACCGTCACCATGTACCGATCTTGGCACGGCCCGCCGACGGCTTCGAGGTCGGCGGGCCGTGCGAAGAAGATCAGCCGGTGATGGTCTTCATCGGCGGACGGTCCTCGAGGTTCACATCGGTGTCGAACGACACGAACGACTCACCCTCGACGAGGAACTGGGTCAGCGGTGCGCCCGAGTCGGGGATTCCGCACCGGCCGAGCATCGTGCCGACGATCTGCCGGCTCATCGCGCCCAGCTCGGACAGCGGCCGGTTGCGGTGCTTACGCACACCGAGGTTGACCTGCGCGATCGCGTTCAGTCCGAGGCGGTCGTAGGTGTCGAGCAGCAGCCCGATCTCCACGCCGTACCCGGGCGCGAACGGCACCGCCTCGAGCAGTTCCCGAGTGCCGGCGTATTCACCCCCGAGTGGCTGGAGCACGCAGGTCAGCTCGGGTCGCAGGGCCGCGAGGAGCGGCCGGGCGACGAGTTCGGTGACGCGTCCTCCCCCGTTCGAGTCCTCTCCCCCGGCGACCCGGAGGGGACGGCGGTAGTAGCCCTTCACCAGATGGATGCCGTCGCCGAGCAGGAGCGGTCCGAGCAGTTTCGGTACGAACGCCGGATCGGGGTTGATCAGGTCGGAGTCGACGAACGCGATGAGGTCGCCGGATGTGCCGGCGAGCGACCGCCACAGCACTTCTCCCTTGCCCGGTGCCGGGGCGAGTCCGGGTACTGCTTCCTCGCGGGAGACGACGCGCGCTCCCGCGGCACGCGCGCGGGCCGCGGTCTCGTCGGTCGATCCGGAATCGAGCACCACGAGCTCGTCGACGAGTCCGCCGAGCAGCGGGTGGATGGTGTCGATCACCCCCGCGACGGTTTCCTGCTCGTCGAGCGCGGGCAGCACCACGGTCACGGTGCGTCCCGCCTTGGCCCGTTCGAGTTCGGCGACGGTCCATGTCGGCTGGTCCCAGCTGTTCGCCTCTGTCCAGATGCGAGTCGGTGCGCTCATGCCAGCCCCCTCACTGTGCGGGCCGGCGGACGTGTGCCCGCGATGGCCGCCACCATATCGACCACCCGGCGGGTGGCCGCGACCTCGTGTACCCGGAACATTCTCGCTCCTGCTGCTGCGGCCAATGCTGTCGCTGCCAAGGTGCCCTCCAACCGGTCTTCGAGTTCGACACCCAGAGTCTCGCCTACGAAGTCCTTATTGCTCAGCGCCATAAGCACAGGCCACCCGCTGTTTACAAGAACTTCCACGCCCCGCAACAGAGCGAGCCCGTGATAGGTGTTTTTCCCGAAATCGTGGGTGGGATCGATGAGGATCGAATCGGTCGCGACACCCGCTCGCGCCGCGCTCTCGGCCGCCGCGACGACCTCGCCGGTCACCTGCGCGACGATGTCTTCGTACCGGACCCGGTGCGGCCGGGTACGCGGGATCGCGCCCCCGGTGTGCGAGCACACGATGCCGGCGCCGAGTTCGGCCGCGACCTCGACGAGCTGCGGGTCGGCCCCGGCCCATGTGTCGTTGATGAGGTCGGCGCCCTCGGCGACCGCGCGACGCGCCACCTCGCTGCGCCACGTATCGACGCTGATGAGCACGTCCGGGTACCGCTCGCGGATCGCAGCCACGAACGGGACGACGCGGCGGATTTCCTCCGCCGTGTCGACCACGTCACCGGGGCCGGCCTTGACCCCGCCGATGTCGACCAGGTCGGCACCCTCGGAGACGGCGCGGTCGACGGCCGCGAGCGCCGCGTCGTCGCTGAAGGTGGCGCCGCGGTCGTAGAACGAGTCCGGTGTGCGGTTGACGATCGCCATGACGAGTGCGCGATCGGTCGCGACAGGACGCCCGCACAGCGTCGGCGGTAGAGGTCCCGGAGGGGTCGGGACGTCGTCGCCGGGTGTGACGGGCGGATGCTCGGGAACATCGACAGCGGAGCCGCTCATGCCTTCATCCTGACACGAGCACCGATTCGGGCCCTCCCGGTGTCCGGCCCGTTCAGGGCTTCGGCAGATCCCCTCGTGCCACCCCGTCGACGTACCCCTCGAAGATCGGCGCGAAGCCTTCGCTGCGGCTCGCGAGGACGAACAGCTCGTCCGACCCGATGTCGGTGTACCCCTGCTCGCGCAGGTCCACCTTGCGGCTCTTGAACGTCGACGTGTACTCGAGCTCCTCGACGACCCGGACGAACAGCGGGACCGCATATCCCGGCAGGGAACGATGCAGGGACTCCGCGAGCGCGGCACCGTCCAGTTCCGCGCCTTCCTTCAATGTCACTGCTGCCATGCCCGCGCGTCCGTCCGTACCCGGCACCTCGACGCCGTAGACGACGACACCCGAAACCGAGTCGTGCGACGAGATCGCACCCTCGACCTGCGTGGTCGCGACGTTCTCACCCTTCCAGCGGAACGTGTCACCGAGCCGGTCGACGAACGCGACGTGCATGTAGCCCTGGCTCCGGACGAGGTCGCCGGTGTCGAACCACACGTCACCGTCCCCGAACCCGTCACGGACGAGCTTGGATTCGGTGGCGTCGGGGTCGGTGTACCCGTCGAACGGTGCACGGTCGGTGATCTTCGCGAGCAGTAGCCCGACCTCGCCGCGCCCCACGCGAACCAGTCGTCCGTTCGCGTCTCGCCGGGCCGAACCGGTCTCCGGGTCGTACTCGACAACCGCGTACGGCAAGGGGCATACGCCCGCGGTGCGCGGCTGGTTGAGCGCGTTGATGAAGGCGATGTTGCATTCGCTCGCGCCGTAGAACTCCGCGACCCGGTCGATGCCGAAGCGCTCGGTGAATTCGTCCCAGATCTCGGCTCGGAGGCCGTTGCCGACCATCAGCCGGATGCCGTGGTCGCGATCGCCGGGGCGCTCGGGCTGCCCGAGCAGGTAACGGCAGAACTCACCGATGTAGATGAACGCCGTCGCCCCGTTGCGCTCGGCGTCCTCCCAGAACTTCGACGCCGAGAACTTCTTGCCCAGTGCGAAGGTCGCACCCGCACCGAGCACCGACGACAGCGCGACCGTCAGCGCGTTGTTGTGATAGAGCGGCAGGCAGCAGTAGAGAGTGTCGTTGCGGCGCAACCGGACACCGAGACTGCCCAGTCCCGACATGGACTTGAGCCAGCGGAAATGGGACATCCGGCTCGCCTTGGGCAAGCCGGTGGTTCCGGAGGTGAAGATGTAGTACGCGATCTCGGACGCCGAGAGCGTCTCCGTCACTGCCGGGTTCGCCGAGTCGGCGTCCGCGGCGAGTGCGTCGAGTTCGGCGAGACGCATCACCGACCCGGCCTGCGGTTCGGAGTCGAGAGTCTCGAGGGCCTCTGCGCATTCTTCGTCGACGACGAGAACGCGGGAGTCGAGCAGCGACAGGCTGTGCTCGAGCACCTCGCCGCGCTGGTTGTTGTTGAGCATGCCTGCCGCGGCACCGAGTTTGACGGTGGCGAGCGCGAGCAGCAGCGCCTCGGGCTTGTTCTCCATGAGAATGCCCACGACGTCTCCGGTGCGCACACCTTGCGCCGTCAGGACGTTGGCGTAGCGGTTCACCCGCGCGTTGGCTTCGCCGTAGCTCAGGGTGTCGCCCTCGAACCGCAGGAACGGGCTGTCGGGCCGGCGGGCGGCCTGCTTCTGAAACACCGATCCGATGGTCTCCCGCGCAGTCGGCTTCCGGGTCATCCCGACCGCGCCGCGCAACAGACTCGGCAGGTCGGGGAGCATCCCGGGCAGCGCGGCCACAAGACCGGGAAGGGAGATGGTCGATGTGCTCTCGGCGGGGGCGGTTTTCACTGGCGGATCCTCACTGCGACGTCGGGTCTGTCGGGACTACGGCGGCAACGCCTCCCGAACTTACCGGAGAGTAGGGAACGAATGGTCGATTCGGTCCCTCAGCGCTCCCCGCTCGACTCCGCACATCGGTCCAGAGCGTCCTCCAGATCGGACGTGACGTGAAGCCCGTCGAGCGCGCGTCGCGCCACGAAGCCCGTGTCGACCATCGACTCGAGCCACGTGAGGAGTCCGTCGAAATGCCCGAGCGGGTCGAGCATCACGACCGGTTTGTCGTGCATACCCAGGTACCCGGCGGTCCACGTCTCGAACAGTTCCTCGAGCGTGCCGATGCCGCCGGGCAGCGTCACGAACGCGTCGGCGCGATCCTCCATGATGCGTTTGCGCTCCCGCATCGTCTCCGTGACGATCAGTTCGTCGGCGTCGACGTCCGCCACTTCCCGGTGCACCAGCGCCTTGGGGATCACGCCGACGGTGTGCGCACCCGCTTCACGGGCCGCCTCGGCGACAGCGCCCATCATCGACACGTTGCCGCCGCCGGATACCAGCTGCCACCCGCGCCGGCCGATCTCCGTTCCCAGTGCCGAGGCGAGCTCGAGGTACTTGCGGTCGACCGGTCCCGACGCGCAGTACACGCACACCGATACCCGCCGCGGTTCGCTCACCACGACGTCTCCTCTCCGAACAGCAGGGTCTCCTCGTTGCCGCGATGTGCCTCGCGGATGATCCGGACCGCCTCGTCGACGCTGTCGGTCACCGACAGCAGATCGAGATCCGACTCGAAGATCTTCCCCTCCCGCACCATCGTCGCCCGCAGCCAGTCGACCAGCCCCGACCAGTACTCGGTGCCGAACAGCACGATCGGGAAACGGGTGATCTTGCCGGTCTGGACGAGTGTGAGCGCCTCGAACAGCTCGTCCATGGTGCCGAAGCCGCCCGGCAGGCACACGAAAGCCTGTGCGTACTTGACGAACATCGTCTTCCGCGCGAAGAAGTACCGGAAGTTCAGGCCGAGATCGACCCAGTCGTTGAGACGCTGCTCGAAGGGGAGCTCGATGCCGAGCCCGATCGAAAAGCCCCCGGCTTCGCATGCGCCGCGGTTCGCGGCCTCCATGACCCCGGGGCCACCGCCGGTGACCACGGCGTACCCCGCCTCGACGAGCGCTTCACCGAGCCGCCGCCCGGCCTCGTAGTCGGGATGGTCGACGGGAGTGCGGGCCGAACCGAACACCGCCACCGCGCGCGGCACCTCGGCCAGTGCTCCGAAACCTTCGATGAACTCGCTCTGGATGCGCAGCACCCGCCACGGGTCGGTATGCACCCAATCGGACGGGCCCCGCCGGTCCAGCAACCGCTGATCGCGGGTCGTGGTGTCGCGGGCGCGCTCGCCGCGCAACTGAACGGGGCCACGCTGCACGACATCGTCGCGCGAGCCGGCCCGATCGGAGGAAGAATTGTTGTCTCCGGGCATGACGGCAACGCTATCGCGTCAGGTAGTCGCGCAGAACGGTGGTGACGTCGGTGATGCGCTGAACCTCGACGTGCTCGTCGCGCTTGTGGGCGAGATTCGGGTCGCCCGGACCGTAGTTGACCGCCGGTATCCCCAGCGCCGCGAAGCGCGCCACATCCGTCCAGCCGTACTTCGCCCGGAACTTGCCACCGGCAGCGTCGACGAGGGCCGCCGCAGCCGGGTGGGACAGGCCCGGAAGCGCGCCGGGCGACATGTCGGTCGTTTCCATCGTGATCGGGAGGCCGGCGAAGACCTCCTCGACGTGGGCGAGCGCATCGTCGGGACTGCGGTCGGGCGCGAATCGGAAGTTCACATCGAGTTCGGCCGCGTCGGGAACCACGTTGCCCGCAACGCCACCGCCGATACGCACGGCCGACAGTCCCTCGCGGTACACGCACCCGTCGATATCGACCGAGCGCGCCTCGTAGCGTGCAAGCCGCTCGAGCACCGGAGCGAGCTTGTGGATCGCGTTCTCCCCCAGCCACGACCTCGCGGAATGCGCGCGGACACCGTCGGCCGTGATCCGCACCCGCAACGTGCCCTGGCACCCGGCTTCGATCTCGCCGCCCGTCGGTTCGCCGAGAATCGCGACGTCCGCGTCCAGCCAGTCGCGCAGGTCACGCTCGATCCGTCCGAGACCGTTGTAGGTCGCCGCGATCTCCTCGCAGTCGTACATGACCAGGGTCAGGTCGTGCGCCGGGTCGGCGATCGTGGCCGCCAGATGCAAGAACACCGCGTCGCCGGCCTTCATGTCCGAGGTGCCGCAGCCCCACAACACGCCACCGTCGAGGCGGGAGGGCACGTTGTCGGCGATGGGCACGGTGTCGAGGTGCCCGGCCAGCATCACCCGGCTCCCGAGCCCGCGGTGGGTACGGGCGAGCACGCAGTTGCCGCTGCGCACGACCTCGAACCCGTCGGTCTGCTCGCGCAGCGCCTTCTCGACCGCATCGGCGATGAGCGTCTCGTCCTGCGACACGCTCGGAATATCGACGAGGGCGGCGGTCAGTTCGATCGGATCGGCATGCAGGTCCAGGTGCGGTACGGCCATACGTGAACGATACGGAGCACGGTGTCTCCCGCGCGGGCCGCGTCGGGTTTTCCCAGGGCCTGATCGGCCCGATCCTGGGCTCAAGTACGATTCTCGACCGTGAGTGCACACGGAGCAGCAGCAGTAGGCATCGCGAACATTGCGGCCGACGGGACCGTTCTCGACACCTGGTATCCGGCGCCCACGCTGGGCGAATACGCCGAAACGGGAACGGTGCGGCTCGAGGGCACCGACATCCCGTCCGACTTGGCGCTCGTTGCCGGCGCCGACGAGGCGCGGGACGTGAACCAGGTCGTGGTGCGCACCACGATCGCAGATCTGTCCGCGCCGCCGGTCGACACGCACGACGTGTACCTGCGTCTGCACCTGCTCTCCCACCGCCTGGTCAAGCCGCACGGACAGAGCCTGGACGGCATCTTCGGGTTGCTCGCCAACGTCGTGTGGACCAACTACGGCCCGTGCGCGGTCGAGAACTTCGAGACCGTCCGATCGCGTCTGCGCATCCGCGGACCCGTCACCGTCTTCGGTGTCGACAAGTTCCCGCGCATGGTCGACTACGTCGTGCCGACGGGAGTCCGCATCGCCGACGCCGACCGCGTGCGACTGGGCGCCCATCTCGCCTCCGGCACCACCGTGATGCACGAGGGCTTCGTGAACTTCAACGCCGGCACTCTCGGAAACTCGATGGTCGAGGGCCGGATCTCCGCGGGAGTCGTCGTCGACGACGGTTCCGATGTCGGTGGCGGCGCGTCGATCATGGGCACGCTGTCCGGTGGCGGCAAGGAAGTCATCTCCGTCGGCAAGCGTTGCCTGCTCGGCGCGAATGCCGGTGTGGGCATCTCGCTCGGCGACGACTGCATCGTCGAGGCCGGCCTGTACGTCACCGCCGGCACCAAGGTGACGGGCCCGGACGGCACGGTCGTCAAGGCCAAGGACCTGAGCGGAGCGTCGAACCTGCTGCTCCGCCGCAACTCTGTGAGCGGTGCCGTCGAGGTCGTGCCCAACAAGGGCACCGGCGTCGAACTGAACGCCGCACTGCACGCCAACGACTGAGGAAGATAGTGAGCCAAGTTCCACAAACGGACGATCCCGAGGACCTCGGGAGCGGACTGAAAGTCCGGCATCTGACGATGATGGGACTCGGCTCAGCGATCGGTGCCGGACTGTTCCTCGGGTCCGGCGTCGGTATCCAGGCGGCCGGCCCGGCCGTGCTCGTCTCCTACGTTCTCGCCGGCATCATGGTCATCTTCGTGATGCGGATGCTCGGCGAGATGGGCGCTGCTCTGCCCGTCAGCGGATCGTTCTCCCACTACGCCCGCATCGGTATCGGCCGCTGGGCCGGCTTCTCGATGGGCTGGCTCTACTGGTTCATGCTGATCATGGTGCTCGGCGTGGAGATCACCGGTGCGTCGGCGATCGTGCAATCCTGGTTGCCGGGGGTGCCGCAATGGACGGTCGCGCTGGTGTTCGTGAGCTTCTTCGCGGTCATCAACCTCGCCCAGGTCGCGAATTTCGGTGAATTCGAATTCTGGTTCGCCGCGCTCAAGGTCGCTGTCATCATCGGCTTCCTGATCATCGGCGTCCTGCTGGTGTTCGGGCTGCTCCCGGGGACCGAACCGGTGGGGACCGAGCATCTGCTGGGCGACGGCGACGGATTCGCACCCAACGGCATGGCGGGAATCGCGGCCGGCCTGCTCGCGGTCGCCTTCGCGTTCGGTGGCATCGAGATCGTGACCATCGCCGCGGCCGAGTCCAAGGATCCCGAGCGGTCCATCGCGGTGGCCGTGCGCACGGTGGTCTGGCGGATCACGCTGTTCTACCTCGGCGCGATCTCCATCATGGTGCTGGTCCTGCCCTGGACCACGGCGAGCGGCGAAACGTCTCCGTTCATCGCGGTGCTGGACGTCGCGGGCCTGCCCTACGCATCCGGGCTCATGGAACTCGTCGTGGTGGTCGCACTGCTCTCGGCGTTCAACGCCAACGTGTACGGCACCTCGCGGATGGCGTACTCGCTGGCCCGTGGCGGCGACGGACCAACATTCCTCGGCAAGCTCACCCACCGTGGTGTTCCGCGCAACGCTGTTCTGCTCTCGGTGTTCTTCGGCTTCGTGAGCGTGCTGCTCAACTGGTTGCTGCCCGACACCCTGCTGGAGATCCTGCTCAACGCTGTCGGGTCGGCGCTGCTGGCCATCTGGATCTTCATCGTGGTCGCGCACCTGCGTTTGCGGCGACGGTTCGAGGAAGAGGGAACGCTGCGGCTGCGCATGTGGGCCTTCCCCTACCTGAGCTGGTTCACCCTGGCGATGCTGATCGGCTTCATCGCCCTGATGCTGTCCGACAGCAACGCTCGCGTTCAGCTCGCGTCGACGTTCGTCCTGTTCCTGTTCATCACCGCACTCGGTTTCCTGTGGCATCGCAGGCAGGACGCACGGGTCAGCGACGACTTCGGTCTGCCAAGGCACTGACGAGGATCTGGGCCAGTTCGCTGGGGTCGCCCGCCAGGTAGCTCGAGCCCCCGGTTGCCGTCGCGATCTCGGCGAGAACGTCTCCGTCGGCGGTGTCGGTCACTCCGACGGTCAGCACCGGTACGGGCCGGGCGGGGTCGCGGAGTCGGCCCAGAGCGGCGAGAAGTTCGTCCTTCCCGATCCCGCCCGGATCATCGTTCCCTCCGTCCGTCACCACGATCACGCTGTTGACGGCTCTCGGGTCGTATCCGGCCTGAGCCGTACGGAAGGCCTCGAGCACGGTGTCGTAGAGCGCCGTACCGGTGCCGGTGGAGTCGGGAACCCACTTGTCGAGCGAGGTCACGATCTCGCGCTGGGTCTCGCTTCCGATCATCGTGTCGAAGCGGCGAACGGGCGCGATCTCCACGTAGTCGCGTCCCGGGACGCCGATGTCGCTGGCGAACATCCACAGTCCGGCAGACACGCTGTCAGGGAACACGTCGTCGGCGGCCCGCGCGGCCTGCGCCACGAGTTCGAGCGGAGTGGTGCCGTCCACCGGCCGCCGCATCGACTCCGAGACGTCCACCACGATCAGGGTGCGCACCGGCAGCGCGAGCAGAGTCCAGGTTCGCATCGCCTCGCTCATGATCGCGTCGTCCTGAAGCTCGAGCACCGGGACGGTTCCCAGTCCGCGGATATCGGGCAGTGCGTGTCCTACTCCGTCACGGAAGCCTTCGCGCGACAGGATCGCGCGCGCATCCGCCGCGTGCAGCGCGTCGGCGAGCGCCGCGCCGGTGCGCGCCGCACGTGCGTTGCGGTCCGGGTCGGGTGCGGTCACCACGATCGGATAGTCGACCATCACGGTGCCGTTCTCCGGTATCCACACGTCGAGGTCCCGCTCACGGGTCCGGCGGTGCACCTGCACCTGCTGCTCGGTGGTCACGATGACGTCGTCGCCCTCGATGCGCTCGAGTGCCGCCTGACCGGTCGGCGGTTCCTCTCGGCGTGCACCCTCACGCTGAGCGTGCACGGCGAGCGCCGAGCGCACGGTCCCCACGGCGACCGGGTTGTCGGCGGTTTCGGCGAGGGCAGCCCGGATCACGGCTGCTGCCGTACCCGTGCGCAGGGGGTTGCCGAGGTCGAGGCCGGCGAGGCCGAGTGCCGACCGCCAGTTGGGGGCTACCGGCACGGCGTCCGGGGCACCCGCGAGCACCAGTGGCGACGTCGCGAGCGGAAACGAGATCGTTCGCACCGAACCGGCAGCGTTGTCCTGGGCCCGTCGCGCCCACCATCCCCCTTCGGGGATCCACAGGTCGGGCGCGCCGGCCCCGGTTCCCAGTCTGCTCGCGACGTCGCCGGGTTCCTCCGCGGTGATCTCGAAGGCCGCGCATCCGGTGTCGGCACGAGCGAGCGCCTCACCGACCGCGGGAGCCAGCGCAGGCGCCACCGCAAGCGCGTACTCGTCCGTCGTGGAGCATCCGATCCCCCATTGCCCCGACACGAACGACAGCGCCGCGACGGCCAGTGCCGCCACCACGATCCCCACCAGAACCATTCGCGCACGATCGGAATTTCTCCGACGCCGCGACGTCGCGCCGGGTTCGTCCGTCACGTGTTCCCCTCCCGCCACGATCGGCCGTCCACCCCGACCCGTGTGAACTAGGCCACATGGTATCGGGTGAACTTCCGATGCGTAACGAGACGGTGAGGTCAGCTCGCTTCGGGATACAGCCCTTCGAGCCTGCGGGCGATCAGAGCGGCCTGCAACTGCCGCAGGCCCGACGGCCGGGTGGGATCGAATCCGGTGAGCTGCGCGACCCGCTTGAGGCGATAGTCGACGGTGTTGGCGTGCACGTGCAGCGTGCGCGCCGTGAGCTGCCGGCTGAGATCGTGCGCGATGTGCGTCTCGAGGGTCTCGACGAGTTCTGCGGCGTCGTCGAGCGGTTCGAGCACGCGGGCGAGATGCTTACGCGCCGGGCCGGGCCGGGTGAGCTGATACTCGAGGGCGAGGTCCGCGATGCTGTAGGCCCCCGCCGGCCGGCCCAGGCGGCGCACCAGATCGAGGAGTTCGTGCGACTGTTTCGCGGCCGACGGGATCTCCGGAACCTCCGCGTGGACGAGCGCGACGGTCACCTCCACCCCCGCGACGGTGCCGATCCGCTCCCGGAACTCGTCGATGAGTGCGGTAGCCGACGAACCGGGCAGCAGGACGGTGCCGCCCTCCGGGCCGAGCAACGCCAGATGCTTGCCTTCGCACAGCGTTTCGAGTTCGATCTCGACGCGGCGCAGGGTGCGGCGCGCCACCACCTCCGGCCGGACGTGGGGATTGCGTTCGTCGGGGTGCCGCGCAAGCGAGACTGCAAGAACCGTGTAGCCGTCGGCAAGCTCGAGACCCGAGCGTTGCGCGACCGATGCCGCGTCCTGTCCGCTGAGCAGCGCGGTCACCAATTCCTGGGCCGCGACATCGCGTTCACGCCGAATGGCGTCGAGTTCCGCGACGAACCCGGTGGTCGCGGCTACCGTGACCTTTTCGAGGAGCGCCATCCACAACCGTGACGCGTCGGCGACCGCGGCGACGTCGCCCTCGCGGGCCTTCTCGGTGACGAGTTCCCAGCCCAGGCGGATGCCCTCGTGGTAGATGCGCAGCATGTATTCGAGACGGAACCCGGCGCGTGCCCATTGCGCGGCGCTGCTGCGCAGGTCGGCAAGATCCGAGTCCGACGGCAACTCTCCGGCGTCGAGCAGATGGATCGCGATACGAAGACAGCGGACGGTGACCTCGGTGACGTCGCCTCGCAGCGACTCGCCAGGGCGCAGCGAACACGGCGCGACATTGTCGGCGAAGTGCGCCACGAGCTTGCGCGCGACGGCGGGCAGATCTCGCAGCGGTACCGACGCAGGCTTCCCGTCGACCACGAATCTGGGAACCTCGCTTTGACGACCGCCACCCCGGCCGTGCTCCGCTATACGGATCTGATCCGTTACAGACATCCCTCGAACCCCCATCGAAGTAACAAACCTATATACCGTGCAGTAGAGAATCCGCCTCGTACCGCGGCATGCGCAACCCCTGGGGCGTCTTTTCTATGATCCGGAGTCGCACGAAACGCTGTACGACCGGCGGTCACGGGGCGTCGGACGCCAGTTGCTTCTTCTGCACCTTTCCCATCGCGTTACGGGGCAGCGCGTCCACGACACGCACCTCGCGCGGGCGCTTGTGAACCGAAAGTTGTTCTGCAACATAGCTTATCAATGTGCCTTCGTCCACCGCCGGGCACGAGGGCGCGGGGACGACGAACGCCACGATGCGCTGCCCCAGGTCGGCGTCGGGCAGGCCCACCACGGCCACCTCCCCCACCGACGGATGGCCGAGAAGCACCGTCTCGATTTCTCCGGCGCCCACCCGGAAACCGCCGGATTTGATCAGATCTGTCGACTCGCGGCCCACGATCCGGTAGAAACCGGCGCCATCGACGACCGCCACGTCGCCTGTGACGAACCACCCGTCCTCGGTCCAGGAGGCGGCCGTCGCGTCGGGCCGGTTCAGATAGCCGTCGAACAGCATCGGCCCACGCACCTGCAGGACGCCGATGCTCTCGCCGTCGTGCGGCACGTCGGCACCGTGCTCGTCCCGCAGTCGCGTCTGCACGCCCGCGACCGGCGTCCCGACCCACCCGGGGCGGCGCTCACCGTCCACCCGAGTACTCAGGGTGAGCATCGTCTCGCTCATGCCGTACCGCTCGATGGGCGTCAGGCCCGTCAGCTCCCGCAGTTTCTCGAACACCGGAACCGGCAACGGGGCGCTCCCGGAGACGAGCAGGCGGGCACCGCTCAGCGCGCGGGCCGACTCCTCGTCCTGCACGATGCGCGACCACACCGTCGGAACACCGAAGTACAGGGTGCCGCGTGCGCGTGCGTACGCCTCCGGGGTGGGAGTACCCGTGTGGATCAGGCGGCTGCCGATCCGGAGCGGGCCGAGCAACCCGAGCACGAGACCGTGGACGTGGAACAACGGCAGGCCGTGCACCAGCGTGTCGCGGTCCGTCCAGTCCCATGCCTCGGCGAGCGCATCGATCCCGGCGGCGATCGCGCCGCGGCTGAGCAGGACGCCCTTCGGCGCACCCGTGGTACCCGAGGTGTAGAGCACGAACGCGGTGCGACGCGGCGACGGTTCGGGCACGTGGTGCCAGTCGCGGGCGTGGAGTCGCACGGGGAGCACCGGGAGTTGCGGCACCTCGGGGTGCTGGGTGTCCGGAGCGGCGCCGACCCAGGCCTGAGCGCCGGAATCCTTCAGAATGTGCGACAGTTCCGCCGGTCCCGAGTCCGGCGGAACCGGCACGACCGTCACCCCCGCGAGAAGGCAGCCGACGATCGCGACCACGGTCCTCGCGGTGGGGTGCGCGAGCACCGCGACCCGCTCGGCCCGCGCGACCCTCGCCGCGAGCGCGGTTCCGGCACCGAGGACGTCGCTCCGGGAGAGGGTGTGGCCGTCGATGCGGACGGCGTCGGGAATGTCGTCGCCGCGAGCGACGGCCAGTGGATTCAGCGAACGGAGGAGTGCAGACACACGCGACAGGATTCCATACCTTCCGGCGGCACCGGCACTCTCGTCACGACGTGACGCCGCCGAGCGACCCCGAGTTGAGCACCGCCGGACGCCGGGGCGGCAGCACGGTTCCGAGCACGGCGCCGAGCAGCATCCCGATCAGCACGGCGACACCGTGGGCATCGTCGAACGCCACGAGCACCACCCCGAGAAGAAATGTGGCCGAGGAGGCCAGCAGCAATCGCCGCCGCGCCCCGACCACCGGCCAGAGCCCCGCGATCGACGCGGCGAGGGCCAGTGTGGCGCCGGAGGTGCCGGCACCCACCGACGGAGAAACGAAGGTCGTGAACAGTCCCCACAGGATCTGTCCGACGACGAAGAGCGCGGCCGCGCGGTACCAGCCCCAAATCCGCACTGCTGCGATGGCGACCACCGCGAGCAGGACAAGGTTCGCGGCGGTCACGACGACACCGCCGTCCTCGACCAGCCCCGCGGTCAGCACGCGCCACCACTGTCCCCCGTCGCGCGTGCGGACCGGTTCACGCCGGAACAACTCGACCAGGGACGGCACGATCAGCCTCGTCACCGACGCCACCGCAACCACGCCCCACAGCACGACGGCGGCCATCGGCGGGGGCCACCACCACGCGCGCGCCGCCGCGCGGGACGAGCGAGGATCGGGCATCGCGGCCAGGGCGGTGAGCGCTACGACGGCAGCGTAGAACGCCCACAGCCATGGGTCGTCGCCGGATGCACTCACGCGCTCAATCTACCGGCGATCCGGGTACGGGCACACGGCAACGCCGCCGCGCCGGAGCGTAGGCGCCGGGGACCGGACGGAGCGTCAGCGCAGTCGCCGGGCGGCAGCGTCGATCGCATCGTCGGTGGCGGTGAGCGCGATCCGCACGTGCAGCACGCCGCCGGGACCGTAGAACTCTCCGGGCGCCACGAGGATGCCCCGCTCGGCGAACCAGTCGACAGTCGCCCGGCACTCTTCGCCGCGGGTCGCCCAGAGGTACAGGCCCGCCTCCGAGTGATCCACAGTGAAGCCCGCGCCGCGGACGGCAGCGAGCAGGACGTCGCGGCGTGCCCGGTATTTCTCCCGCTGGATGTTCTCGTGCTCGTCGTCGTTCAGCGCGGCGGTCATCGCCGCCTGGATCGGCAGCGGCAACATCATGCCCGAGTGTCTGCGCACCTCGAGCAGGTCGGCGACGAGTTCGGCATCGCCGGTGACGAACCCGGCGCGATAGCTCGCCAGGTTCGACGTCTTCGACAGCGAATGCACCGCGAGCAGGTTCGTATGGTCTCCGTCGCACACGCTCGGGTGCAGGATCGAGAGGGCTTCGCCCTCCCAGGTCAGCCCGAGGTAGCACTCGTCGGATACGACGATCGCGTCGCGGCTTCGCGCCCAGTCGACGACCTTGCGCAGGTGGTCCAGCCCGAGCACCTTGCCGGTGGGGTTCGACGGCGAGTTGACGAAGACCAGCGCCGCGCCTTCGGGGCCGAGCCGGTTGAGTCCGTCGGCGCGGATCAGGCGCACCCCGGCGAGCAATCCGCCCACCTCGTACGTCGGGTACGCCAATTCGGGGATGACCACGAGGTCGTCGGCGCCGAGGCCGAGCAGCGTGGGCAGCCACGCGATCATTTCCTTGGTCCCGATCGCGGGGAGCACCGCTGCGGGATCGAGGCCGGTGATGCCGTAACGGCGCGCGAGCGCGGCCACGGCCGCCTCCCGCAGTTCCTCGGTTCCGTGGGTGGTGGGGTACCCCGGTTCCGCGGCGACCGATGTCAGTGCATCGCGGATGACCGGAGCGACCGGATCCACCGGGGTGCCCACCGACAGGTTCACGATCCCGTCGGGGTGCGCGGCGGCCTTGGCCTTCGCCTCGGACAGCGAGTCCCACGGGAAGTCCGGGAGATTCCCGGCCACCGACCGGCGTACGCGTGCCTTCACCGCAGCACCGCCCGTTCGTTCATCGAGCGACACCTACTCCTCGCCCATGGGAGGGAGGTTCTTGATGAACGGCGGGTCGTAGGCGACCTTGCCGAGCTTCGCCGCTCCGCCGGGCGAACCCAGGTCGTCGAAGAAGTCGACGTTGGCCTTGACGTAATCGGACCACTCGTCGGGCACGTCGTCCTCGTAGAAGATCGCCTCGACCGGGCACACCGGTTCGCAGGCTCCACAGTCCACACACTCGTCGGGATGGATGTACAGCATGCGTCCACCCTCGTAGATGCAGTCGACGGGGCACTCCTCGATACATGCCTTGTCCAACACATCCACACACGGTTCCGCAATCGTGTACGTCACTGCTGTCTCCCTGCCTCTCTGTCGGCCCGCCGACCCGGCCGCACCGGCGATCCGCCGGCCGTGCGCGGTCCATCGTTCGTGGCGCACTCACCACTCGTCCAGTATCCCCCGTTGTTCGGGCACGCCTGTGCATTAGGGTGCCCTGACCCGGCGACGTGTACCCGCGAGTACCCGGACTCCGAAAGGCTACCGAACGGTGACGTCGAGCCCCCGGGGCGCGTACGCGGTGGTGCGCTGACGGGCGGGACGGCCGATGCCCTCGGCGATCGCGACGAGTTCTTCGACCGACTTCTCCGAGCCGTGCTGTGAACCGGCCATCCGGGAGATCGTCTCCTCCATCAGCGTGCCGCCCAGATCGTTGGCGCCGCCTTCGAGCATCGCGCGTGTTCCGGCGACACCGAGCTTGACCCAGCTGGTCTGGATGTTGTCGATCCGGCCGTGCAGCATCACGCGGGCCAGCGCATGCGCGGCCCGGTTGTCGCGCATCGTCGGCCCGGGGCGCGACGCGCCTGCCAGATACAGCGGCGACGACTGATGGACGAAGGGCAGCAACACGAACTCGGTGAATCCGCCCGTGCGGTCCTGGATGCCGCGAAGCACGTTCAGATGCCCGACCCAGTGGTGCGGCTGGTCGACGTGCCCGTACATCATCGTCGAACTCGAACGCAGACCCACTTCGTGCGCGGTGGTGACGACTTCCACCCACTCGGCGGCCGGCAATTTGCCCTTCGTCAGCACCCACCGGACCTCGTCGTCGAGGATCTCGGCGGCTGTTCCGGGGATGGTGTCGAGTCCGGCCTCGCGCAGATCGATCAGCCAGTCGCGGATCGACGTACCGCTGCGTGCCACGCCGTTGACGATCTCCATCGGCGAGAACGCGTGCACGTGCATGGACGGAACACGTGCTTTGACCGCCCGTACCAGGTCGGCGTACCCGGTCACCGGCAACTCGGGGTCGATACCACCCTGCATGCAGACCTCGGTGGCGCCGGCGACATGCGCCTCCCAGGCGCGGTCCGCGACCTCCTGGGCCGACAGCGTGAACGCGTCCGCGTCGCCCTTGCGCTGCGCGAACGCGCAGAAGCGGCAACCGGTGTAGCAGATGTTGGTGAAGTTGATGTTCCGGTTGATCACGTAGGTGACGTCGTCGCCGACGGTGTCGCGGCGCAACTGGTCGGCGAGCGCGACCAGCGCTTCGAGACCGGCTCCGTCCGCGTTGGCGAGCGCGACGTACTCGTCGTCCGAACATCCCGCGGGATCGCGCTCGGCCGAGCGAAGTGCGGCCAGCACGTCGCTGTCGAGCCGGACCGGAGCCGACTCACCGAGGGCGAGCACCTGTTCGCGCACGGTTTCCCAGTCACCGAACGCACTGCCCAGGTCGGAGCGATACTCGGTGTTGCGTCCGCTCACGTCGATCTCGGAGTTGAGGTCCACCCGGCCGGACGACTCCCAGTCGATGTCGGGTTCCTGCCACGGCAGGCCGGCCGGCAGCACGTCGCGGGCCAGTCCGGTCTCCGGGTCGGCGAGGGCGCGCACGTGCGTGGTGATCCGGGGATCGATCCACGGCTGCCCCGCCAGGACGTACTGCGGCTGGGCTGCGATCCGCTCGGTGAGGACGTAACCCGCGTCGGCGCTCACCGCGGCGAGCGTGTCGAGGTTCGGCCACGGCCGTTCGGGATTGACGTGATCCGGGGTCAGCGGCGAGACTCCGCCCCAATCGTCGACGCCGGCGCCGAGAAGAGCGCGGCACTCGTCGAGCGAGACGAGGTTGGGCGGCGCCTGGATACGCATGCCCGGTCCGAGGACCAGCCGCGACACAGCGACCGCCGCGAGGAACTCGCCGAGATCGGCGTCGTCCGCGTCGCGCATCACGGTGTCGTCCTTGGCGCGGAAGTTCTGGACGATCACTTCCTGGATATGGCCGAAGGCTTTGTGCGTCTTCCGGATCGCGTGGATCGAGTCGGCACGCTCGGCGACGGTCTCACCGATACCCACGAGAATTCCCGTGGTGAACGGCACCGACAGACGCCCGGCGTCGGTGAGCACGCGCAAGCGCACCGCGGGATCCTTGTCGGGGCTGCCGTAGTGGCACTGTCCCTTGTCGGTGAACAGTCGCTCCGAGGTGGTTTCGAGCATCATGCCCATCGACGGCGCGACCGGCTTGAGCCGCGACATCTCGGCCCAGCTCATGACACCGGGGTTGAGATGCGGCAGCAGGCCGGTCTCCTCGAGCACCCGGATCGACATTGCGCGCACATAGTCCAGCGTCGAGTCGTAGCCGCGCTCTTCGAGCCACTGCGCAGCCTCGGGCCAGCGCTCCTCGGGCCGGTCCCCGAGCGTGAACAAGGCTTCTTTACAGCCCAACTCGGCGCCCTGGCGCGCGATCTCGAGGATCTCGTCGGGTTCGAGGTACATTCCGCGGCCTTCGGCGCGGAGTTTTCCCGGCACCGTCACGAATGTGCAGTAGTGGCAGCGATCCCGGCACAGCCGGGTGATCGGCACGAAAACCTTGCGGGAGTAGGTGACGGTACCGGGCCGTCCGGCGGCGAGCAGACCCGCATCACGCACCCGGGCCGCGGAGGCACACAGGTCCTCGAGATCGGATCCGCGTGCCTGCAACAGAACTGCGGATTCGTCGACGTTGAGCGTGACGCCGTCGCGCGCCCGGCGCAACGCCCGACGCATCGCGGAAGGCGCCGGCGGCGGTACCGCCCCGGGACGCACGGCGGGCGTCGGGAGCATCGCGGACTGCGCGGTGTCGTCTGCGGAATCGGTCATTGGCCGATCATCCGCCTCACCCGGCGCCCATGCCACCTCGGGGTCTATTCCCGCGGGTAGTCGTCGTCCGACGGCACTTCGCGGTGCTGTTCGTAGGTGTCGACGGGGTCGGCTTCGAGGGGCACGTCGGAGGGCGGCACGTCTGCGGGTTCCTCACCGACAGGAATAGCCTGATCGATGCGATCGGCTTCGGAGTCGTCACCCTGAGGGATGTCGATGTCGAGAGCGTCCGACGATTCGGTCATGGCGATCCTCCTTGTGCGATTCCGGCCCGGACGGGCCGGGCTCGTGTTCCGGCATCAGCCTAGCCTGGATGCCGACACGGATGTCGGGCCGCCGTCACAGGCCCCGGCGAGTATGGGAGGGCCATAGTGAACAGCGATGCCGAGGTGCGTTCGGAACCTCCGGTGGAACAGACGCCGCCGCGGGCCGAGGCGCCGGTGTCACCGGTTCGAATGGCCGACCCGGCGTGGCGCCCGAGCGACAAGGCACGCTTGTTGTGGTCGATCAACGCCGCTCTGCTGTGGGTGCCGGTCGTCGTCGCGCAGATCGTGTGGTGGGTCGTCGATCCCCGTCTCACGCTCTGGCATGTCGCCGCGGCTGCGGCGACCGTCGTCGTCGGCGGACTGCACATCGCGGTGGTGCCGCAGTGGCGGTACCGCGTCCACCGCTGGGAGATCAGCGATACAGCCGTGTACACGCGGTCCGGATGGTTCACCCAGGAACGGCGCATCGCGCCCATCTCGCGCATCCAGACGGTCGACACCGAGCGCGGCCCCATCGACCGCCGGCTCGGCCTGGCCACCGTCACCGTCACCACCGCGTCGTCCGCGGGTGCCGTCGAGATCACCGCACTCGACGTGGCCGTCGCGGACGAGACAGTCGCGCGACTGACCGACATCGCCGGCCGCGACGGGGTCGACGCGACGTGACCACCGATCCGCACCCCGACCAGGACCGGGTCGCCGCGGTGTCCGCGCCCGACCGGACCGACGAGCCGGCATCGTGGTCGAGGCTCGACCCGCGCATGCTGCTCGTCCACCCGGTCGAAGAGATCCTGCGCCTGCTGCCCGTGCTGATCGGCACGGTCGTGCTCGGCAGCAGCAGCGGTAACCCGTACTGGGGACTCGCAACCGCCGCGGTGCTCGTGGTGATCGGCTTGTCCCGGTGGTTCACGACGACGTACCGCGTGGGACCTGTCCACGTAGAACTCCGGCGCGGGCTGCTCCAGCGACAGGAACTGTCGATCCCGCGGAGCCGGATCAGGTCGGTCGACGTCGAGCAACGGGTCCTGCACCGGCTTCTCGGTCTCGCCGTCGTGAAGATCGGGACCGGCCAGTCCGCCGGCGCCGGCCGCGACCGCAACCGGTTCGAACTCAACGGGCTCGCCGCCGACTCCGTTCCGGCGCTGCGCGACGCCCTGCTCGGCGACAGGTCGGCGCGCACCGACTCCGGCGATGCCGACGCAGCGGCGACGGCACCTTCGGCGGAAACGTCGCCCGAAATCGAGATCGCCCGGTTCGATCCGCGCTGGGTTCGGTACGCCCCTTTCTCCGCGACCGGCCTGATCGGTATCGCTGCCGTGGTGGGCATCGCCTTCCAGTACGGGCTGGGCGAGCGTCTCGCCGAGTCCCGCAGCGTCGAACGCGGTGTCGCGGCATTCGAGGCTGCCGGTGTGGCGGTCTCGGTCGCGGTCCTCACGCTGGTCGTGCTGCTGATCGCGAGTATCGGCGCCTGCGTGCGTTACGTGTTGCTCTACGGAAACCTGCGGGTGACCGACGACGGGCGCATGCTGCGCATCGGCCACGGCCTCGTGAAGGTCCGTCATTCGACCCTCGATCGCGAGCGCTTGCGCGGCGTCAACCTGCGTGAGCCGCTCGCTCTCCGGCTCGCCGGCGGCGCGCGTCTCGACGCGATCATGACGGGTGTCGCCGCGGAAAGCGGCGAATCGTCGCTGGTACTGCCGTCGGCGCCGGAACGCGACGTGCACCGCGTCGCCGCACAGGTGCTCACCGATCCACTCCCCGTACACGTGCCGCTGCTCGCCCACGGTCCCGCGGCGCGTCGCCGTCGGTACACGCGAGCACTCGTCCCTGCGGGTCTTGTCGCCGCCGCCGTGATCGGCGCTCTGGCGGTGACCGGGCGCTCGTTACCACTTCCGGCAACGGTCGCGGTAGCCGTAGGACTCCTCGCGGGGGCATGCGCACTCGCATGGGACCGTTATCGCGGACTCGGCCACGCCGTCGTGCCCGGTCGTCTCGTGACGCGGAGCGGATCAGTGGACCGGCAACGCGTGAGCCTGGACGCCGAGGGGATCATCGGCTGGACGGTGCGGCAATCCTTCTTCCAGCGCCGGGCAGGCGTGGCCACGGTCGTCGCCGCGACGCCGGCCGGGGCAGGACACTACGAGGTGATCGACATTCCCGAGGAACTCGCATGGTCGCTGGTCGAGGCGGTCACCCCCGGCTGCGCCGACACCTGGACGCGGCGATGAGGGGCCCGCTGCCCGGCCCGCAACCGGACAACCTCGAACAGATGGACGCCGAACTCGTCGAGTGCCGGGCGTGCCCGCGGCTGGTGGCGTGGCGCGAGCAGGTCGCGCGGGAGAAGCGTGCCGCCTTCCGCGACGAGGAGTACTGGGGACGGCCGGTGCCCGGCTTCGGGCCGGACGACGCGTCCCTGCTGATCGTCGGGCTCGCGCCTGCGGCGCACGGAGGAAACCGCACCGGGCGGATGTTCACGGGCGATCGTTCGGGTGACGTGCTGTACGGGGCGCTGTACGAGGCGGGTTTGGCGTCGCAGCCGGTCGCGACGCACCGCGGCGACGGTCTCGAACTGTTCGGAACGCGCATCACCTCACCGGTGCACTGTGCTCCGCCGGCGAACAAACCGACGGTCCTCGAACGGGACACGTGCCGCCGCTGGCTCGAACAAGAACTCGATCTGCTGTCACCGACCCTGCGGTCGGTGGTCGTACTGGGCGGGTTCGGGTGGCAGTCGCTGCTGCCGGTACTGGCCTCCGCGGGATGGACGGTGCCCACGCCACGGCCGAAGTTCACCCACGGGGCGCACGTCGTCCTGGACCCGGTCTCGGACGCGCGGCAGCCCCTCCACCTGTTCGGGTGCTATCACGTGAGCCAGCAGAACACCTTCACCGGGCGGCTGACGCAGGACATGGTGGCGACGGTGCTCAGGGACGCTGCTCGGGCGGCCGGACTGCCCGTGAAATCTCCTTGATGCGAACCGAGAACAGGTACACACCCGCCGGCGCGAGGGCCGCGACCGGCAGGAGCAGGATGCGCCAGTCGGCGACGACCACCTGGTCGCCGCCGGGACCGCCCGCCAGGCACAGCAGGAACACGACGCCCCACGCCACCAGCGGAAGCGCGGCGCGGCCCAGCGATCCCGTCTCGGTGCGCATCGCTGCCACCAGGAGAAGATTCAGCACGGCGGCCAGCACGATGACAATGGGGAACGGCACCCCGCCGAGATAGAGGCCCAGGTAGAACACGGACAGTACGGCGCACAGCCCGCCGCTGATCACGAGCAGGGCGACTACGCCCCTGCGCGGTGCGGGTTCGGATACGGACGCGGGACCACCGGACAGCCCGGTTGCGGGATCGACCGTCATGACACGATAGTGCGCCACACGGCCACGAGCGGCGCAACCGGGTCCTGTGCGATCACGGGACGGGCGGGTAGCCGAGCATCGTCAGCAGGGCACTCTGCTGATCGGCGAAGTGGTAGAGGGCGTCGTAGTACTCCGCGCGGATCTCGCCTGCGTAGGGCCGCAGCGAGTCCACGAACGCGACGATCTGGTTTTGCACGGACCAGTTGTACATCGAACCCCCTGCGGTGAGGCCGCCCCCGCGCGGCAGTACCTATGACCGCGGCGCCAGGACCGCAGTATCTATGACCCAGGTCACACTAGCCGATGCCGGCGAACAGGTCATCCTCACGACCGGTGTCGTCGACGCGACCGCGTTCCCCCCGGGCCAGCACGAAGTACTCCTGGGCGAACACCGGTTGCGCCACCATGTTCGACAGTGCGAACGCGCCCCCACCGGGAGCCAGGACGACCTGGGTCGCATGGGCGGCCATCGCCGAACGTTTCGCGTCGAGCACACCGCTGACGTCGACGACGGTGGTCACCTGGTCGTCGGGCACACTCGGAAGCTCGTCCGCTTCCGGCATGCGCCAGCCTTCGGGCAGGTGGTCCAAAGCGGCGATTCCCGCGTCCAGAGCCGAGCGTTCGGTGACGGTCCAGTACACCTTCGCGGGCGTCCAGGGCGCACCCGCCTCCGGAAAGTCTTCGGTGCCGGACACTTCGACGGCAGCGGTGACGCGGTCGTGGACCGCGATGTGATCGGGATGCCCGTACCCACCGCGCGGGTCGTACGTGACGACGACGTGTGGGCGGGTCTCCCGGATCACCGCGACGAGCGCCTCCAGCGCCTCGTCGGCGTCGGCGTTCACCCACGCCCTCGGGTTCTCGGCCGAGGGTGTCCCGGCCATGCCCGAGTCGCGCCAATGGCCTGCACCGCCCAAGAAACGCGGGCCGTCCACCCCGAGCGCCGCAAGAGCGCGACCGAGTTCGAGGATGCGGTACCCGCCCAGTTGGTCGGCCTGATCAGCGGCCAATTGCGCCCAGCGGTCCCCGATGACCTCACCTTCCTCGCCGAGCGTGCAGGTCACGACGGTAACCTCGGCACCTTCTGCGGCGTAGCGGGCGATCACGCCGCCCGTGGTGAGCGACTCGTCGTCGGGATGGGCGTGAACCAGCAGCAGCCGACGATCCGCAACGTTCGGCGTCTGAACGAAATCTGTTGTCACGGTGTACTCCTCCACCACAAATGTGCGTCTCCGACGATGCCGGCGGGAACCGAACCGGCCAGCGACACGTTGTCGATCTCCGGCCCGGCCGCGACCACGGTGCGATCCTGCAGGATCGGGAGGTTCACGGCGAGCGCCCACAGGGCGGGCTGCGCGGCGGTGATGACCTCGCGGGGGTCTGCGGTGCCGCGCACCGCAGCGAGCAACTTCTCCTCGAGTTCGGGATCGCACGCCCCGGACAGGTTGCTCGGCGCATCGAGCATTGCCCGTATCTCGTCTTCTTCGTCGTCCGAGCTTCCACCGGTCGACGCGGAGGTGCCGGTAGTGGGGGCGGCCTCCGTGGCTTCGGCACCGGGGTTCGTGGAGTCCCCGCCTTCTGCCTTCGGCGGATCGGTGGCGCGGGCAGCGCCCTCGACGACGGGCAGCACCGGCGGACACCCGAACCGGGACAGCGCTGCGGTCGCGGGATCGTCCCCCACCCGCATCCATCCCAGGACCGCATGCACGCTGCCGTCGACCAGCGACTCGCCGTACAACTCGTCCGGGGGTAGCTCCGTCACGGTCGCGGCGATACCGGCGTCGCGCAGGACATCGGCCGCCGTGCGCGCGACCGCGAGGGTGGTCTCGGCGTCTTCCGGCACTCCGATCACGAAGTTCAGAGGTTCGCCGTTGCGGAGAAGGAGAGTGTCGTCCGCTTCCGGGGCGGGCGGTGCGCCGGTAGGTGACGACGTCGGGTCGGCAGACGGACCGTCGGCGCCGGCGGGCGGTTCCTCGGGCAGGGGTTCCGGAGCGACGGGCATGTATCCCGCTTCCGCGAGCAGACCGAGTGCCTCTTCCCTGCTGGGTCGCGGCGGCATCGTGGGCGCGTATCCGGGATCGGACGGCGCCAGCACCTGGGCGCGTGCCGGGACGACGCTGGTCTGAGTCCCCGCACCGACGAGTGCGAGTAGCTCCGGGTCGAGCAGACCGAGGATCCCCCGGCGCACGCGCAGGTCGGCAAGTTCGTCCGCACGGGTGTTGAGGGTGAAGTCGAGCGTGCGCGGCTGCAACTGGACGCCGGTGCGGACGCCGGGCACCGCGTCGAGTTGGGCGAGCAACGCCGCCCCGCCCCGCGCTTGTGCCACCTGAGCGTCACCGCTGCGCAGAGACTCGGCGAACTGGGAGTCGGTGCCCCCGCGGCGCATCAGGATCTCGTCGGGCACAGCGGGAGTGCCCCAGAACCGATCGTTGCGTTCGAGGAGCACCTCGCCGCGGCCACGGTCGACGGCGTCGACGTGGAATCTGCCGCCCGAGACCGGAATCGTTTCGGACAGTCCGCTCAGGAACCCGCCGGGGGTGTCCTTGACGAGATGTGCGGGCAGCAGGTCGGTGAACAATTCGCGCCAGGCCGGATACGGCTCGCGCAGCGTGACGGTGACAGTCTTGCCTCCGCCCGACGAACGCACGTCGTCGATGAGCCGATAGCCCGCGGGATCGACGACTCCCGGCTGCGTGATCATCTGCTGCCACAGGTACCGGAAGTCCTCGGCCGCGATCGGGGCGCTGTCGGACCACTGCGCCTCGTCGCGCACCTGGTACGTGATGGTGAAGGGATCCTGCTCGGTGACCTCGGCGGAGATCAGCACGGTCTCGTCCGGTACCCACAGCGTCGCCGCCGGATTCTGCGGATCGGGCACGGCCCGGAACGCGCTGGGCAGTACCAGGCCCGCGACAGCGTTCGCGACGGGCGACTGGTCGGACAGCAGATGCGGATTGAAGCCGGTATCGACCCTGTCGATCGCCACGACCACGGTGCTGCGGGGTCGCGTCGGAGCCGGAGGAGTCGTCGGCTCGGCCTGTTCGATGGGCGGCGGCGGATCGGCGGTACACGCCGTCAGCACCAGGACCGCCGATGCGAGGAGCGCCGGGACTCCGGCTCGCCACCGGCGACGGACACGCGTACGCAACACTCCGGCTTCCTTCCCGTCGACCAGACGGTACGTGGCGGTCCCGGCCAGCACACTGCTCGCCGGGACCGCCACATCCTTACTACTTGTTACGGGCCTTCTCGCGCGACCGCGCGCGCTGCCGGTCGGTCGCCGAGAGGTGCACCTTGCGGACGCGCACGATCTCGGGGGTGACCTCGACGCACTCGTCGCCGGCACAGAATTCCATAGCAGCCTCGAGGGTCAGCTCGATGGGCTTGGCCAGCGTCTCCATCACGTCGGCGGAAGACTGACGCATGTTGGTCAGCTTCTTCTCGCGGGTGACGTTGATGTCGAGGTCTTCCTGACGCGGGTTGATGCCCACGACCATGCCCTCGTAGGTGTCCGCACCGGGCTCGACGAAGAACGTGCCGCGGTCGGCCAGCTGGATCATCGCGAACGGCGTGACGGTGCCGGTCCGGTCGGAGACGAGCGAGCCGGTATGGCGGGCGCGAATCTCGCCGGCCCACGGGGCGTAGCCGTGGAACACGGCGTTGGCGATGCCGGTGCCGCGCGTTTCCGTGAGGAAGTCGGTGCGGAAACCGATCAGGCCGCGGGACGGGACGAGGAATTCCATCCGCACCCAGCCCGCACCGTGGTTGGTCATCTGCACCATCTTGCCCTTGCGGTTGGCGAGCAACTGCGTGATGGCACCGAGGTACTCCTCGGGGGTGTCGATGGTGAGCTCCTCGAAGGGCTCGTGCAGCTTGCCGTCGACCTGCTTGGTAACCACCTGGGGCTTACCGACGGTCAGCTCGAAGCCTTCGCGGCGCATCTGCTCCACGAGGATGGCCAGCGCCAGCTCGCCACGACCCTGGACCTCCCAGGCATCGGGACGGCCGATGTCGAGCACCTTCAGCGACACGTTGCCGACGAGTTCCGCGTCGAGGCGGGACTTGACCATGCGTGCGGTGAGCTTGTGGCCCTTGACGCGCCCGACCAGCGGGGACGTGTTGGTACCGATCGTCACCGAGATCGCGGGCTGGTCGACGGTGATCCGGGGCAGTGCCACGGGGTTCTCGAGGTCCGCGAGGGTGTCGCCGATCATGATGTCGGGGAAACCTGCGACGGCGACGATGTCACCGGCGATGGCGGACTCTGCGGGATGCCGCTCCACACCGACGGTCGCGAGCAACTCGGTGATCTTCGCGCGGGTGACGACGGGCTCGCCGTCGACTTCGCGCATCCAGCTCACGGTCTGGCCCTTGCGGAGCTCACCGTTGTGGATGCGGACGAGCGCGAGACGACCGAGGAACGCGGACGCGTCGAGGTTGGTGACGTGCGCCTGCAGCGGTGCCGCAACGTCGCCCTTCGGCGCCGGCACGTACTCCATGAGGACGTCGAACAGATCGTCGAGGTTCTCCGCGTCGGGCGCTTGGCCGTTCTCGGGCTGCTTCCGCGACGCCTTGCCCTCACGGCCCGATGCGTAGAGCACCGGAAGTCCGAGCGCGAGTTCGGCAGCCTGGGCGGCTTCGTCGTCGAGATCGGACGCGAGGTCGAGCAGCAGGGTCTGGCTTTCCTCGACGACCTCGGCGATGCGGGCGTCGGGACGGTCGGTCTTGTTGACCACGAGGATCACCGGCAGCGACGCGGCGAGTGCCTTACGCAGCACGAACCGGGTCTGCGGCAGCGGTCCCTCGGAGGAATCGACGAGCAGCACGACGCCGTCGACCATGGACAGGCCGCGCTCGACCTCTCCACCGAAGTCGGCGTGGCCGGGGGTGTCGATGACGTTGATGACAGTCACGCTGCCGTCGGGGTGGTGACGGTGCACCGCGGTGTTCTTCGCGAGAATGGTGATGCCCTTCTCACGCTCGAGGTCACCGGAGTCCATGACCCGGTCCACGAGTTCCGCACGTTCGGCGAACGCGCCCGACTGGCGCAGCATGGCGTCGACGAGGGTGGTCTTTCCATGGTCGACGTGCGCCACGATGGCGACGTTCCGAAAATCAGCGGTGCTCACGCGATGGCTCTCCTGGCTGTTGTCCGCGGCCACACGGCACTGGACCCGGTCGGCACCTCGCCCGTACGGCGCATATTGTTCGAAGCCGCTACGCGATTGCGATACGCCCACACCCGGCCTGAGACGGCCCGAGCAGGCACTGCGGCCACGAACATCCTACCGCTCTTCCGGGGGCGCCTGCTCCGGCCCCTCCCCGTAATGCCAGGTCACGACGCCGGAACGTGAGATTCACCACGCGAGGACGCCGTTATGCGAGCGTTACAGCCCTCCCAGGAGGTCTACAACCGCCTCTTGCGTTCCCGTAAGGGCACGCTAACCTGACACCCGGATGCTGCGACGAGGGCGGGACGATTCATGGGCAAGAAGATCAAGCCGAGCAAGGTCGCCGGCCTGAAGCCGAAGAAGAAGTGCTGCCGCAAGAAGACCCGCTGCGTGAAGTGCCCCGTGGTCATCATGCGCATGAAGAAGGTCGCGAACGACGACCTGAGCAAGAAAGAACTCCGCAAGCACCTGGAGAAGGCGCGCGCCGCCTGAACTCAGCCGGCGAGCAGCGCCCGCAGGTCCGGCAGCCACACCCGGTCCGCTGCCACGAGGTCCACGTCGTCGAGTTCACCGGCATCGACCCAGCGCACCGCGGCGTGCTCGAGCGCGCGGGGTTCTCCGTCGAGCAGGTGCACCCGGTACGCGCACATCACCAGACCGCCGCGAAGGTGAACTTCGGCGCCGAAACGTTCTCCGCCGCGGACCTCGACACCCAGTTCTTCGCGCAGTTCGCGGCGAAGCGCCTCCTCGGCACTCTCCCCTGGTTCGACCTTCCCTCCGGGCAATTCCCACTGGCCGGCGAGTTCGGGCGGCCGGGTCCGCTGAGCGAGGAGTACGCGCCCGTCACGGACTACAGCCCCGGCGACGACGTGTCCCGTCGGCGGTGTCGTTGCGGTCATGCCGTGCATCGTCCCAGAATGGTTCATGGCCCAGTTACTGACGGACGGCGAGATCGACGCGGCACTGTCCGAACTCCCGCACTGGCGACGAGCAGGTGCGTCCCTGATCCGAACGATCGAGGCTCCGACGTTCCCCGACGCGATCGCGCTGGTCGACAAGGTCGCGGAGGCCGCCGAAGAGGCGGACCACCATCCCGATATCGACATCCGATGGCGGAAGGTGACCTATTCGCTGTGCACGCACTCCTCGGGGGGGATCACCGAATCGGACGCGGAGATGGCGCGCCGGATCGATCAGTTGGCTCAGACGGTCGGTCTGTAGGGGTCGCGGCGTCGGAGGCTTCTTCTGCGACGGTAACCGTCGCGGCGTGCTCAGTCTCCGAGGCCCGCAACTTCCGCGCGCCCACGATCATCCAGACGTAGACGAGGACCGCACCGGCGACGTAGACCGTGCCCAGCCACGCCAGGGGCGCGGGCCGCCCCACCGTCCAGATCGAGTCCTGCGCACTGCTGAGCACCCACGGCACGCCGACGAGCGTCACGACGGCCCAGAACGCGGCGAGGATACGAGTGCCGGTGAGCCCGGCCAGCGGGCCGTACAGGAGCCAGATCAGCATCGGAACGACCCACACCCAGTGATGGGCCCACGAGATCGGCGAAACCAGCAGACCGAGGAGTTGCACCACGAGCAGGGTCCCGAGCAGATCGTCCTTTCCGAGCGAACGCCACGCGGCGAACGCGAGTGCGGCGCACACGACGACAGCGACGAGCCACAGCGGTCCGGTCTCGACGTCCTCCCCCACGATGCGGCTCAGCGCGCCGCGGAGCGACTGGTTCCACACCGATCCGACCGGACCGATCCGGTCGGCGTCGCCGAACAGGGTGGTGAAGTAGGTCAGTCCTTGCTCGCCGAGCGTGAGCACGCTGACCAGGACGGTCACCGCGAACGCGACGGCAGAGAACACGGCTTCCCGCCATCGACGCCGTGCAAGGAAGTAGAGGCCCGTGATGGCGGGCGTCAGCTTGATTCCGGCGAGAATTCCTACGAGGCCGCCGGAAAGCCACCACCGGGAACTGCGCACCGCAACCATGACGCCGAGGACCAGGAAGACGTTGATCTGTCCGTAGTCGAGGGTGGTGCGCAGCGGTTCGGTCCAGATGCCGACGGCCGTCCACGCGAGGGCGACCCCGGTCCACCGCCGCGTGCGCGCTTCGGGCCCGATCACAAGTTCGAAAGCGATACGCACAACGAAGAACAGGGCCGCGACCGTGAGCAGTTGCCACGCCACGCCGAGCACCGCGAACGGCACTACGTGCAGCGGGAGGAATACCAGCGCTGCGAACGGCGGATACGTGAAGGGCAGTGGGAAGTCCGGGGTGTAGCGACTGTAGGTGAAGTTGTAGAGGTCGCCGTCGAGGAGAGCGGCGGAGCCGTCCACATACACATGCAGGTCGACGAGGTTCATCCCGTTGGGCGTGAACAACGTCCAGGCGAGTCGTGCCGCGACGGACACCACCAGCAGTGCCGCGCACCACCGCACCGGATACGAAGGAACTCGTCGTGGCACCGCGGTGCAGCCTCCCGTCGTTCCCTGGCCCGGATGTCCGGACCTTCGGCTCTAGAGACTACCGGCGAACACCCAGCCCTCCGAAACCCTGATTCACTCTGGTAACAATCTCATCTCTACTCACAACAGTCACAAAGGAAACACGTTACCGTCTACCGGGTACCGCCATTCGGAACAAACTGTGGCTACACTCCCCCGAAGGCAACCGCCAACCCGGGTTCGGCACGGTGGGTTGTCCTGCGGGAGGGGACTCCATAGAGTGTCGCCTCGAGCCGTCAGTACCGGCTGGTCTTCCAGGCCTACCAGGTGCTTCAACGACAAGGATGGGGAACAGTGCTTCGTACTCGAGGAATGCGGCGTGCGCTCACAGCGTGCGCACTTGCCGCCACTGCGGGACTGGCGGTGCCGTCGCACGCCTTCGCGCAACCGGCGCCCCCGGCGCTGCCCGACCTGACCCAGTTCGTCGAACTCCCGCAGTTCGAGGTCCCGGCCGACCTGTCCATCGAGTCGTTGACACGTCTGATCCCCGAAATCCAGGCGAACCCCGAGCAGGTAGAAGCACTCGCATCGCTCGCTCCCGCCATCGTCGGAGCTGCGGCAGGGCCGTCGGATGTTGCCGACGTCGCGGACGGCAGCAACGACCTGCTCGCACAGGCGAAGGAACTGCTCGCGAATTCCGAGCTTCCGGAGTCCCTGAAGGGCACCCTTCAGCGCGTCATCACCTTCCTGGACGGCAGCGGCGGTGGTGGCCCCGACATTCCGGCACCGGGCACGGTCGTGATCTCGCAGTTCCTGTACCCCACGCTCGGCCAGGATTGCATCGGTGACGGACAGGACTCCGTGGGCAGCGCGCTCGCAGTGGCCGGTCCTGCTCAGCTGCCGCCCCCGGGCCCGGCCGCCGGTCAGGTCGGATTCGTCTTCACCGCGCTCGGCACCGCGCCTACCGCTGGCGAACAGGACCTGACCCTGAGCTGGATCAACGTCTCCAACGGCCGCAGCGGCACCCAGCCGCTCACCAACGAGGCACGTATCAACCCGGACGGTCCCGCAACGTTGACCGCCATCGCCGACACCGGCGCCGGCCAGGTCGTAGCGGTCGTCTCGGGTGGCATCACCACCCAGAAGGAAGGCGCGGACCCGCGTTCGTGCACCTTCCTCCCCACCCTGGGCCTAGTGTCCGTGCCCTGACGGACACCGATAACAGAACAACCGAAGGCCGCCGGGATTCTTCCCGGCGGTCTTCGCGTGTCTGTACAGAGCTTCGGTCCGGTGCGCTGGACCGAAACCGGTTGTGCATCGGCGGTATCCCCGTGCTAGACACGGTGGACCAACTAGTTGATATGGCGCACTAAAGTTTTCGGCCGCGATCTCGCCGGCCCCTGAGCGAGGAGAGGCATGGCCGTCGAAACTCCGATCCCGACGCGGGAGCAACCCGCTCCTTCCGGGATCGTCGCGGTCCTGGCCATGTGCGGGATCAGCGTCGCCCTCATGCAGACCCTGATCGTGCCGATCCTGCCCCGGCTGCCGCTCCTCGTGAACGCATCTCCGGAGAACACGTCCTGGGCAGTGACCGCGACACTTCTGGCCGGTGCGGTCGTCACCCCGATCAGCGGCCGGCTCGGTGACATGTTCGGCAAACGCCGGATGCTGCTCGTCAGCCTCGGCATGATGGTGCTCGGTTCCGCGGTGTGCGCGATGGCGAACACACTCCTGCCCCTCGTGATCGGTCGGACTCTCCAGGGCGCCGCCGTAGGCGCGATCCCCCTCGGCATCGCCATCCTGCGCGACGAGCTTCCGGCCAAACGGGTTCCCGGCGCGATGGCCACGATCAGCGCGACCATGGGTGTGGGCGGAGCAATCGGCTTGCCCCTCGCGGCACTGGTCGCACAGCTCACCGACTGGCACATGTTGTTCGTGGCCTCGCTGGTGCTCGGCGCGGTCGGTATCGCCGCGGTATGGAAGTTCGTCCCGGAATCACCGCGACGCAACCCGGGCCGGTTCGATTTCCTGGGAGCGGGTCTGCTCTCGGCCGCCCTGATTCTCCTTCTCGTTCCGGTGACGAAGGGAAACTCGTGGGGTTGGGCGGAGCCGGCCACCCTCGCCATGCTCGGCGGAGCGCTGCTGGTCTTCCTGGGATTCGGCTGGTACGAGTTGCGCGTGGACCGGCCGCTGGTCGATCTGCGACTGTCCGCCCGTCGTCCCATTCTGATGACGAACCTGGCGTCGATCGCGCTGGGCTTCGCGATGTACGCGAACGTCCTCGCGTTCCCCCAATTGCTCATGGCGCCACCCGAAACCGGCTACGGACTCGGGCAGACGATGGTCGCTGCCGGTATGGCCCTCGCGCCGAGCGGACTCGTCATGATGGCGTTGTCCCCCGTGTCGGCACGGATCACCACCACGTTCGGCCCGCGTGTCACCCTCGCCTGCGGCGTGGTCTTCGTGGGCGCCGGTTATCTCACGGCGTATCTGCTGCACCGGGAGTTGTGGCACATCATCGCGGCATCGATGGTCATCGGAGCCGGTGTGGGTCTCGCCTACGCGGCCATGCCCGCGCTCATCATGAGTTCCGTCCCGCTCCACGAGTCCGCGGCGGCGAACAGTCTGAACACGCTGATGCGGTCCATCGGTACCTCGACGGCGGCAGCGGTGATCGGTGTCGTGCTCGCAGCGATGACCGTGCAGGTCGGCGATGCAGTCGTGCCGGAACTCAGCGGGTTCCGCACCACCTTCCTCATCGCGGCGCTCGCGTCCGTCGTGGCCCTGGTGTTCACCGCGTTCATCCCGCCGCCACCTCCGCGAGTACGCGAGGTCGGACCGGCTAGAGGCGTGTAAGCGACCACTGTCCGTAATCCGCGCTGAAGACGCGGTTGACGTCGATACCGATTCCGTCGATGGTCCCGCCGCCCTTCTGGTGCAGGTGTGCGCGCGGATGGACGTAACCGGCCGGCGTGCCCCAGTCGTGCTGCCAGTAGAACGCGCCGAGGCCTACCGCGGACGCCCCGTCGATGGTCGGAGAGTTCGCGTACACGCCGGTGTTCGCGGGGCCGACTACCTCCTGCCACGCGAGAAGGTAGGGCACGATCCGGGTGGTGAACTGCTCGAAGTTCGGGTTGTCGTCGATCGACGCGTAGATCGGCCGGTCGGCGGGTCCGCCCGCCGCGCGGTGCAGTTCCAGACCGCGTCGCGCGTGCCTCAGTCCTGCGTCGTAGCCGCCGAGCCAGTCGGCGGTCTCCGCCTTGCCGAACTGGTAGCACGACACCACTTCCAGTCCGTTGTCGAGCAGGGCGCCTGCTTCTCCCGGGGTCAACGGCTTACCGAGCATCCAGTCGGCGCCGGGCCGACGGTCGGATACGTACCGGATCGCCCCGATGTGTCCGGCGGCCCTGATCGATGCCGCCGACGGCACACCCGCCGAATAGTCGACGATGGTGCCGAGGACGTCCCGGGCCTGCGCCGCCCCCGGGGCCATGACCGCGGAGGCCACCACGGCGCCCGAGCCGATCGCCGCGTACCGCAACATGTCTCGACGAGAAAACGTCATGGCGCCCCCGTTCCGGAATGTGTGATCGTGCCTTCGGATTGCACCACATTCACACCTGCCACACGCAGCACATCGGTAAAGGTGCTGGTCGGACCTACGCTGCGAACGGTTCTCAGCGGCCCGCCAACTCGGCGAAGAACGCGGGCACGAGCGCGACATCTTCGACGGTGCGCACCGTGGTGCGTATGCCGAGTCCGTGCTCCTTGAGGAGGTCGCACAGACCCTCGCCGTCGACGAGATCGATGGGCGGAGCGCCGTGCCGGTGTGCCTCCGCGCGTGCATCGTCGGTGAAGGATCCGGTGGACACCAGCAGACCCTTCTCCCCGCGACCGACCATCGCCGCACGGAATTCGCGAACGACGTCGGCGCCCGCGCGCTCCTGTCCGCGGACGAACCGGAAGAACACCGAGAAGCTGAGCAGCGAGACACGCAGAATGCCGGTGCCCTCCACCTGGGTGTCGGAGTCGGTACCTCCACCCGGAGCGGGGACCGTCAGAGTCGTGAAGCCCGCGGACCGCAGCACAGCGGTGACGAGGCGCTCGAAACCCTCCGCGGGAAGGTCGGCGACCGCCCCGAGCACAGGCTCCCGCCACAGTTCGGGATCCTCGGGTGCAGCGGCGAGCGGCACGACCTGCGCGCCTTGCGACGAGTTGCGGACCAGGCGTCGGCGTCGCTTCTCCGCGGTGTACGCGACCTGCATGGGCTTGATCTCGGATTCGCGGACCGCGCGACCGTCGTCGGTCACGCTCCACACGCCTCGACGGGTGTTCGACAGCAGGCCCATGCCCTTGAGGTAGGTGCGCGCCCAGGCGATCCGGTACTCGATTTCGGTGCCGGGACCGTCACCGTGCAGTACGGCCCGGTCCGCCTCGGACAAACCGACCCGGGCGATCACGGCCCCGTCGATCTCCTCGATGACCCCGGATCCGCCGATTTCGATCACGGCCTGCAGCGTCGGCCACAGGAGATCCGTGTACGGCGGCAACGCGGATTCGTCGCCTCCGGTGTTCCGGACGGAATTACCGATCGCGTTCCGGCGCTGCACACCTTCCCCTAACGTTGCGGCCACGCGGCCGCGGCTTCGGTCCTGGACGTCGGAAAATACCCTAGCCGATGGGTCACGGACCCCGGCCGTCGCGCTCCGCTCCGAAACCGTCCGCTCGCACCCGGCCGGCGACCTACCATGCGAGACGGGGACTCCACCCCTTTCTCCGCTTCGCATGAGGTGACCTCATGAACCGACCCGCACCCGTCGACATGGCCCACCACGCGCACCTGAGCGGCATGTTCGCGCCGCAACGCGACGAGGTGGACGTCCGCGACCTCGTGGTCGAGGGACATCTGCCCGACGACCTGGAAGGCAGCTACCTGCGCAACGGCCCGAATCCTCGATTCGATCCGATCGGGCAGTACGTCTACCCGATCGACGGGGACGGAATGGTGCACCGCGTCGAACTGTCCGGCGGTACCGCGCGCTACACGAACCGGTTCGTGCGGACCCCGCAGGTCGTGGCCGAGGAGAAGGCGGGACGAGCCCTGTGGGCCGGCATCACCGACCCGTATTTTCCGTCCGCCGACGAGGTGGGGCCCGATCTCGCGAACACCATGCGCGAACTTCCCGACATCAACGTGGTCCGTCACGGCGGGCGGTTGCTCGCGCTGGCCGAGGCCGCGCCGCCGTACGCGCTCGGTTCGGAACTCGAAACGCTGGGCCGGGAGACATTCGGCGGGGCGTTACCTGTCGGCCTTACCGCCCATCCCAAGATCGATCCGCGCACCGGCGAGATGGTCGCGTTCTGCTACATGCTCGACGCGCCGTTCCTGACATGGTCGGTGTTCGGCCCGGACGGCGCGGTCGTACGCGCGGCCACACCCGTCGACGGCGCCGACCGCCCTCTGATGGTGCACGACATGGCTCTCACCGAGACCTATATCGTGCTGATCCTGGCGCCGATGGTCTTCGACCTGGAAAAGATCTTCACGGGCGCCTCGCCCTTGGACTGGCAACCCGAACTCGGGGTCCGGATCGCCCTCGTCCCCCGCGACGGTGGCGCAGTGCGCTGGTTCTCCACCGACTCCTTCTGGATGTGGCACACCGCCAATGCCTTCGACCTCCCCGGAGGAGACGTCGCGGTCGACTACGTCGAGTGGCGGTATCCCGGCGCGTTGACCGAGCACGACGGACCCAACCCGTCGCTGTTGCGCCGCGCAGTCATCGGCCAGGACGGCGTCGCCCGCACGACACTCCACGACCGCGACATCGAGTTCCCCCGCATCGACGAGCGTCTGTCGACGGACCGACACCGCATCGTCGCCACGCTGGGCCGCAGCGGGTCGCAACGATTGCCGTCCGGCTCCGCCGACGCATTGTTCTGGTTCGACGTAGATTCCGGCGCCGACACGGTGTGGTCCGGGGGCAGGCTCTCCCCCGGCGAGCCGGTGTACCTCACGAGCACGTCCGGCGCCGGTTACTGGGGTTCGATCGCGACCGACTTCACCGATCTGACGAGCTGGTTCCTGGTGTTCTCCGCCGATGATCCCGGCACCGGACCGCGTGCACGGGTGCGGTTACCGATCCGGGTGCCGGCGGGATTGCACGGCACGTGGGTGCCCTCGGGGTAGGGGCAGCCACCGCTTACTGTGGACCGATGGGTTTCACACGTGCCGAACTCGACTCCTTCCGCGACGCCGTGGTTCCCGACCTCGTCGGGCCGGGATGCCGCTTGCTGTTCGTCGGGATCAATCCCGGGCTGTGGACTGCGGCGACGGGTGCCCACTTCGCGCGACCCGGAAATCGGTTCTACCCCGCGCTTTTTCGGGCCGGGATCATCACACACCCGATCACCCCGTCGGAAGGAATGAGTGCGGCCGATCGCAACCACCTGATCGAACGCGGCGTGGGCATCACCAACCTGGCTCCGCGGGCGACCGCCCGCGCCGACGAGCTGACGTCGGACGAATTACGTGCGGGCGCCGAACGATTGGCGTCGGAGGTGGCCGAGTTCCGCCCGCGGGTCGTCGCGGTTGCGGGGATCACCGCGTACCGGGCGGCGTTCGGCAAGCGCACGGCGCGGACGGGTCTTCAGGACGACACCATCGGGGGCACGCCGCTGTGGGTGGTACCCAACCCGAGCGGACTCAATGCCCACGAGACCGTCGAGTCGCTGGCGGTGGCCTACGCGGAACCTGCTCGGGCCGCGGGGATCCTCAGCTCTCCGAGTTCACCCGCCCGCTGATCTTGTCGAGGTAGCCCGCCGCGCGATAACCGGGCGCGGTCCCCTCCACGAGAATCGCCGAACCGTCCGAGTTCTCGGTCCTCAGCGGAAGGATTTCCTGATACTCGGGCGAGTCGTACCACCCGCGTGCCCGTTCGAGGTCGGGGAACTCGATGAGCACCAGGTGGCCGGGCCATTCCCCTTCGAGGACGTGGGGGTCTGTTCCGTGGACGAGGAACCGGCCGTCGAATGCACGAACGGTGTCGTCGATCTTCGTCAGGTATTCGGCGATGGCGTCTCCGTAGTCGACGCTGCGGAGGTGGGCTACTGCGTATGCGGTCATGCCTCGAGCGTGCCGTGCCGGGCGGCGCCGGTCGATTACCTCGGAGGTAATGGCGGCCGTTCCCGGCGGCTCTATTCTCGACAACATGACGGTCGTCGAGAGGGTCCGGCCCGGGGCGTTGCTGCGCGCGTGGCGGGAACGCCGGGGAATGAGCCAACTCGACCTTGCGCATCGGGCAGGCATCTCGTCGCGGCACATCAGCTTTGTCGAGACAGGGCGGTCGCAGCCGTCCCGGGACATCGTGGTGAAACTGAGCCAGCATCTCGATATTCCCTTGCGGGAACGAAACTCGATTCTGCTCGCCGCGGGACTCGCGCCCGCCTATCCGGAGCACCGGCTCGACGACGTGCCGTTGAGTGCGGTCGCCGATGCCATCACCCGGATCCTGGAACTGCACCGGCCGTTTCCCGCGCTGGTCGTCGACCGGCACTGGACGATGGTCGACGCGAACGACGCCATCACGGCGCTGGTCTCGGACTGTGCGGCGGACCTGCTCGAACCGCCCGTCAACGTGCTGCGGCTGACACTCCACCCGCGGGGACTTGCGCCGCGTATCGCCAATCTCGGCCAGTGGCGCGCGCACCTGCTGGCACGGTTGCGCCATCAGATCGCGGCGACCGGCGATCCCGTGCTCGCGCTCCTGCACCGGGAACTCGAGCAGTATCCGTGCGACGACCCGGTCTCGGCCACGGATCCCCACGCGCTGGTCGTGCCGCTGCAGTTACGGGTCGACACCGGCGTGTTGTCGTTCCTGAGCACGACCACGCTGTTCGGGACCCCCCTGGACGTCACGGTGTCGGAATTGGCCATCGAAGCGTTCTATCCCGCGGACGCCTGGACGGCTTCGGCGCTGCGCGCCGGGTAGGCACCGGAGAGGTTGCCGAAGCGGTGTCGTGGCGGTGTCGTGCGCGCTACCGTTGGGACGGAAACTGTGTTCGAGCAGATCCGAAAGGCTTCGTCATGAGCACTACGAAATGGTGGGTCGTCGACGGACGCGACGACGGTTTCGCTCTCGAGCAGCGTGCCACCGGGGACATCGTGATCATGAACAACGCGACGTCGGAAGAGCATGTGCTGCCGGGATACGTGTGGAAGCACTCCCCGAGTTTCGGCTTGCAGATTCAGAGCGACGGGCCTCCGCCCTATGGCTCCTGGATCGAGAACCCGGAAGAGTGACGTCACGGAAGTGACACGACGGGAGCGGCACGCCTGAAGGGGAAGGCTCGTCAGCCCATCGAGATCTGCCACACGAGGGCTGCCGCCAGCGCCCCGACGCCGTTGAGCGACCAGTGCAATGCGATCGGAGCGAGGATGCTCCCGCTGCGCCGGCGTAGCCAGGTGAAGACGAACCCTGCGGCGGCGGTCGCAATCACCGCACCGGTGACGCCTGCGACCTGCCCCAAGACGCCGGACCCGAAGATCGCCGCCAGGCCGGCATTGCCCGCGGTCAAACCGAGGGAGGACGCGACGTGCCACAGACCGAACAGCAACGACCCGGCGGCGAATACTCCGCGAGCACCCCATACGCGTTCGAGGGTGCCGTGAAGCACGCCGCGAAAAGCGAGTTCTTCGGGAATCACGGTCTGTAGCGGAATGATGATCATCGATGCGACGAGCGCGCCGGACAGTGTTGCGTAGCGCTCGGACAGGAAGAACTGCCGGGTGAACGGGAGCGCGATGCCGATCGCCACGACTGTGAGAACGAGCGCGACTGCGGCCACCGAATAGAGCGTGCCGCGCTTCCAGTGGCGCGGCGACAAGCCGAGTTCCGACCACCGCATACCTCGGCGCCGCATCAGGACGACCAGGATCGCGGCGGAGACCGGCACGGTGGCGATCGACGCCCATACGGTCGTGAAGTGCGCGATCACATTGGTTGCGATCAGGACGCAAACCACTACCGCGACATCTATCCATGCGTGGAAGCGGGGCAGCCAGGCCAAGGAGGGCAATGGTGAGGCTTCAGCGGTCACGCGGTCTTCTCCCGGGATTTCTCGTGCATCCATACCAGTGTAAGGATTTCGACCGGCAGACTGCATGACGCGCGTCACCTCCGAGTTGCGAGATCGGGCACGGGCCTGTGGACCTGGGATGACCGCAGCCCCACATCCCGAAACTCCCCGATGTTCCGGAGATGCGGGCCACACCACCTGCATGTGACGCCTGCGTCACATGCCCCGTTGTCGAGGTCACGATCTTGCGCGACTAATCTGTCTCCGGAACACCACCCCCTCTTCCAGGAGAAACAATGGCCGACTTCCTCTACGAGGACCTGCTGCCGATCGGGGAAGACCCCACCGAGTATCGGCTGCTGACCAGCGAGGGGGTGTCCACCGTCGAAGGCCCCGACGGCCGCACCTTTCTGAAGGTCGAGCCCGAGGCGCTGCGCCTGCTCACCGAGACAGCGCTGCACGACATCTCGCACTATCTGCGGTCGGATCACCTGAAGCAGCTCGCGAGCATTCTCGACGATCCCGAGGCATCGGACAACGACAAGTTCGTCGCGCTCGATCTCCTGAAGAACGCCAACATCGCCGCGGCAGGTGTGCTGCCGATGTGCCAGGACACCGGCACCGCGATCGTCATGGGTAAGCGCGGCCAGCAGGTGCTCACCCCCGGTGACGACGAGGAGTCGATCGCACGGGGCGTGTACGACGCCTACACCCGGCTCAACCTGCGGTACTCGCAGAACGCTCCCCTGACCATGTGGGACGAGAAGAACACCGGCAACAACCTGCCCGCACAGATCGAGCTGTACGCGGACACCGCGAAGGGCCACGAGAACTCCTACAAGTTCCTGTTCATGGCCAAGGGCGGCGGGTCGGCCAACAAGTCGTACCTGTACCAGGAGACCAAGGCGATCCTGAACCCGGACTCGATGATGCAGTTCCTCGAGGCCAAGATCCGGTCGCTCGGCACCGCAGCGTGCCCGCCGTATCACCTCGCGATCGTCGTCGGCGGTACGTCGGCAGAGTTCGCACTCAAGACCGCCAAGTACGCCTCCGCCCACTACCTCGACGAACTGCCGACCGAGGGCGCCATGACGGGTCGCGGTTTCCGCGATCACGAACTGGAGAAGAAGGTCTTCGAGCTCACCCAGAAGATCGGGATCGGCGCGCAGTTCGGCGGCAAGTACTTCTGCCACGACGTCCGCGTGGTGCGCCTGCCGCGCCACGGTGCGTCGCTGCCGGTCGCGATCGCCGTGTCGTGCTCGGCCGACCGCCAGGCGAAGGCGAAGATCACCCCGGAGGGCGTGTTCCTCGAGCAGCTCGAGTTCGACCCGGGCCGCTTCCTGCCCGAGATCACCGACAGCGCGCTCGACGCGGAAACGTCCGGTGTCTCCGGGACCGGCAAGGGCGCGGCCGTGAAGATCGATCTCACCCGTCCGATGCCCGAGATCCTCGCCGAACTGTCTAAGCACCCCGTCAAGACGCGCTTGTCGCTCACGGGTCCTCTCGTCGTCGCCCGGGACATCGCGCACGCGAAGATCAAGGAGCGTCTCGACGCGGGCGAGGAGATGCCGCAGTACCTCAAGGACCACCCCGTGTACTACGCCGGTCCGGCGAAGACTCCGGAGGGTCTCGCGTCCGGGTCGTTCGGCCCGACCACAGCCGGTCGCATGGACTCGTACGTCGAGCAGTTCCAGGCTGCCGGCGGCTCGATGATCATGCTCGCCAAGGGAAACCGGTCCAAGCAGGTGACCGATGCGTGCCACAGGCACGGTGGTTTCTATCTCGGTTCGATCGGCGGCCCCGCGGCACGCCTGGCACTGGACTGCATCAAGAATGTCGAGATCGTCGAATACGAAGAACTCGGCATGGAGGCGGTCTGGAAGATCGACGTCGAGGACTTCCCGGCGTTCATCGTCGTCGACGACAAGGGCAACGACTTCTTCGCCCACACCGGCGAAGTGACGCTCACCGTCGGCAAGCGTCCGGGACTGTAAGACCCGGCGCCACAGCGTGATCGGCCCCGGTGGGAGTTTCTCCCACCGGGGCCGATTGCTCGGGTTCGACTCTCAGGCCGCGCAGGCGTGCGTCCGCGAAAGCACCGCCGGCGACTGGGCGACCACCCGCAGGAGGAAGTCGACGATGGTCGCGGGCGTGGGCTCGGCACCCGGCGCGATCACCTCGCACAGCGCGCGATAGGTGTCGGCATCCAGCACCGGCACGGCGCGGAAGTGCGTGGTCATCGCGAGCGTGAAGTCGATGCCGTGTTCACGGGAACGAATGTTGAACTCGGGACCGTGTGCGCCCGCGATCACGCACACATCGAGCACGGCACCCGGCGCGAGGTACTCGAACGAGGCGCTGTGTACCCCGTTGCGCAGCATCTGGCGATACAGCGGCCGCAGCCCACCGAGCACCAGCGGCGGCAGGGCGACCGATCGGTCGACACTGAACATGTGACTCTCTCCTTCTCCCCCGGCCCCACATGATCCGGCTTTTCTGTAATTAATCCAGTTTTGGAATTATTACAGGAAAAGGAGGGAGGTGCAACCCATGACCCCTCGTACGCCCGGGTTCACCCCTCGCCGGATTCGCCACTGAACAGCAACTTGCTCAGGGCATCCACATAGCCGTGGAATCCGGCGCTCCGCATCGTCTCAGCGGTGCGCGGCCTGGGGAGATCGATGGGCACCACATCGATAATTCGGCCGGGGCGTGCACTCATGACAGCCACGACATCGGAGAGCAGGACAGCTTCGGCAATCCCGTGCGTGACCATCAAGGTGGTGGCGCGCCGTTCGGTCCAGATCCGCTGCAACTCCAGGTTCAGGCGTTGCCGGGTCATGTCGTCAAGGGCACCGAACGGTTCGTCGAGCAGGAGCACAGAGGGCCGCAACACCAAAGCACGCGCAATCGACACACGCTGGCGCATTCCCCCGGACAGTTGCGCAGGCTTGGCCTTCTCGAACCCGCTCAACCCCACCAGGCCGATGAGTTGCCGGACCAAGTCGGGATCCGCCCGCACCCCGGCGACTTGGCGCGGAAGGGAGATGTTCGCTTCGACGCTGCGCCACGGCAGCAACGCGGAATCCTGGAACGCGACACCGAGTTCATGACCCTCGCGCAACTCCTGCGGGCTCATGCCGTTGACAAGGACACGGCCGGCGTCGGGGCGGTCGAGACCCGCCAGAATCCGCAGAACCGTGGATTTGCCACATCCGGACGGACCGAGCAACGACAGGAACTGCCCCTCCGAGGTTCGGATGTCGACGTCGTCGAGCGCGGTGACGCGCGATCGTCCCGACTGGAACGTCCGGGTCAAACCGCTGATATCCAGGCCGGTACCCGGAGGGCGAAGTGCGCCCGCCGAATCCGGCGGGACAACGGATGAGGAGAGAGAAGTCACGGTGCCGAACTCCGATCCGTAGGAGATGCATTGACGAGCGTGTCACGACAGACACCGCCGACGGGCTGCTGATCGCGATGCCCGAGAGGATCTCTACGGTGCCGCGCCCACCATCGCGTGTCAAGAGGGCCGACGAGTAACCCATCATTTACATCCGCGCAAAGCTATCGTCCAAGAGTACTCGTAACTTCTTGCGCCATAGGGCATCAGAGAACGAGCCCGCCGTCCGTCCGGCGCGACCGGTACACGATCTGGAGCTCCCCTCCAGAGGAGGACACCCTCTCCGGTGATGGGTGCGAGGGCCATCACAGACAGGTCCGGTCTGCCAGGAGAGGGAGAACAACCATGCACGATCTGCTTGTGCGCGATATCGGCTATCTGGTACTCGAGCCCGGATCCGAGATCGCGGACGCCTGGCTGGCAATTTCCGCCGGACGTGTCGCCGCAGTCGGGGCCAGAGGAACCGAACCTGTTGCCCGGCAGACTATCTCAGCGGGGCAGAGGACGGTGACCCCGGGACTGATCAACACGCATCACCACATGTATCAGAACCTCACGCGGTCCTACGGGCCGGCGGTGAACGGATCGCTGTTCGACTGGCTCACCGGCCTCTATCCGATCTGGGAGAACCTGGACGAGGAGGCCGTGTACGTCTCGACGTATGTCGGACTCGCGGAACTCCTGCTGGGCGGCTGCACGACCACCACCGACCATCTCTACGTGCATCCCCGGCCCAATCTGATCGACGCCCAGATCCGTGCGGCCCGCGATATCGGCTTCCGCTTCTACCCCACTCGTGGGTCGATGTCGCTGTCGATCGAGGACGGCGGCCTCCCACCCGCGAGCGTGACGCAGGATGCCGACACCATTCTCGCCGACAGTCAGCGACTGATCGACACGTACCACGACCCGCAGCCGGGAGCGATGACTCGAATCGCTCTCGCGCCGTGCTCCCCTTTCTCCGTCGACGAGACCCTCATGCGCCGCACCGCAGAAATGTCGGAAAGCTCAGGGGTGCGCTTGCATACTCATCTTGCCGAAGATCTCGACGAGCACACCTACTGCATGGAACGGTACGGCCGCACCCCCGTCGAACATTTCGAAGACGTCGGATGGGCCGGAAACCGTTCGTGGGTCGCACACTTCATCCACCCGTCCGGCAGCGAGACGCGGCGGCTGGCCTCCGCCGGAGTCGGCGTGGCGCACTGCCCCAGCTCGAACATGCTCATCGGCTCCGGAACGGCCCGCGTTGCGGCCTTGCACAGCGAGGGTATGGCAGTCGGACTGGGCTGTGACGGCTCGGCGTCGACCGATCACGCGTCACTCTGGCTCGAAGCCCGTACCGCGCTGCTCCTCGGTCGATTCATCGGGGGGCCGACCAGCATGACGGCGCGCGACGCACTCGGAATCGCCACAGTCGGATCGGCCCGGTGCCTCGGGTGGGACGACGAACTCGGCCGACTCACACCGGGGTCCGTTGCCGATCTCGTCGCGTGGCATATGGATCCCGTGTCGCTGGCCGGAGCACATACCGATCCGGTCGAAGCCCTGTTGCGTTGCGGGCCGGCGCGCGCGTGGATCACCGTGGTCAACGGCCGCGTTCTCGTGGAGTCGGGAGAGTTGCGTGTCGCCGGACTGGCCGACGCGCTGGTCGAGCACCGCCGCATCTCGACGCGGATGCAGCACTCGTTCGCGCACTGAGTCCGAGACATTTCCCCTACTCAGGATCGAGGTATGAAGCAGTGTCGATATTCAGCTCCACCCGTCAGGGGAATCTCACACTGCAACAGCACAAGTGGCGAGCAACCCATCGCGTCGCGGGAATCCTCGCGATGCTGGCGGTGTGGCAATTGCTCGCCGCCACGGTCTTCTCGTCCTACTTCGCCCTACCGACTCCTACTGCGATCGTCACCCAAGCGGTGACGGATTGGTCGATGGTCTTCCCGAACCTCGTACAGACCGCCTCGGAAGCCGCGCGCGGATGGTTGTTCGGTAATGCGGCGGCATTCGTCTTGGCCACAGTGTTCATTCTCATCCGGCCGATCGAGAGAGTTGCGACCCAGGTGGCACTCGCTTTGTATTGCCTCCCGGTGATCGCGATCGCTCCGATTCTCACCGCGGTGCTCGACGGCGACCGACCCCAAGTCGTCATCGCCGCACAGAGCGTCTTCTTCACGACGCTCGTCGCGGTCATGGTCGGCGCGAAGGCCGCAGACCAGGCGGCGATCGATGTGGTACGCACGGCCGGGGGCTCGCGCCGGCAGGAGTTCGTCCGGGTAACTCTGCCGTCTGCATTACCGGCGACCTTCGGTGGCTTGAGGATTGCAGCCCCGGCAGCGGTACTGGGCGCAATCATCGGTGAGTATCTCGGCGCGGACTCAGGACTCGGCGTTGCGATGGTCTATGCGCAGCAATCCCTGGACGTGGAACGCACCTGGGCACTGGCGCTGTACGCAACGATGCTTGCGGGTGCGGCGTATCTGGCCACTGCGGCAGTCGAACGCCGTGTGTGCTCCTGGTCGGCGACCATGACCGGCGGAACCGTCCCGAGGACAGCATCGGGATCGATCCCCAAGAGGATTGCCCTCACTGCGGGTACCGCAGCCGGAGCCGTACTCGGATCGCTGGTGTTGTGGCAGGTCGCGATCATGGGGCTGAATCCGTACTTCGCAAAAGGACCCGCGGACGTGTGGGGTTATCTTGCCACGCCGGGTAGCGAACGAGACCAACTGATCTCGGCGCTCGGCACGACAACACTTCACGCGAGTTACGGGTATCTGGCCGGGACTGTCGCCGCGTTCGTCGTCGCCGTCTCAGTACTCTCGTGGCCCGCTGTCGAAGCTGCCGTGATGCCGGTAGCGGTAGCTCTCCGCGCCGTACCACTGGTTGCGATGACGCCGTTGATCGCGTTGGTCTTCGGCCGCGACGTCGCAACCGTTGTCGTGATCGCAGGAATCGTCACCTTTTTCCCGTCGCTGGTCACTATTGTCACCGGGCTACGTTCAGTGCCGTCGGGCGCAATCGATCTGCTCAGCGCCTACGGCGCTTCCAGATTCGACCTGATGGTTCGCGCCCGAATTCCGTACGCGTTGCCGAGCGTGTTCGCCGCGGCACGAATCGCGGCCCCTTCTGCCGTGATGGGGGCACTTCTGGCCGAATGGCTGGCGACCGGGGACGGAATCGGTTTCCTCATGCTCAGGGCATCTACCGGCGCAAATTACGGCCGGCTGTGGTCCTCGGTCGTCCTCATCACGGTCGTATCACTTCTTGCCTACGCTCTCGCCACCGCAGCCGAGAACGCGCTCAGTCGCAATCGCTTCCACTAAGGAGTTCTACGATGACCCCTGCGAAACATCCCCTTTCGCGTCGCACTCTGCTCCGCCGTGGGCTCGGCCTCGGTGCGCTGGCCCTCGGAGGGCCCACCCTTTTGTCTGCATGCTCATCCGGGAGCGGCGCAACCACCGCGCCGGACGGGACCACCGCCCTCAACTATCAGCTCAGTTGGCTTCCTACCACCGAGCACTCCGGAAGCTGGATCGCCGCCGACCGCGGCTACTACCGAGAGAACGGGCTCTCGATCAACTTCCTCAACGGCGGCCCGAACACAAGCCCCGACACGGTCGTGATGTCCGACAAGGCGCTCATCGGCGGCAGCAACGCCGACGTCGTGTCGAAAGCGGTGGTACAAGGCGCAGATCTGCGAATCTTCGGCACGCGATTCCAGAAAAGCCCCTTCTGCCTCCTCTCCCGCGCCGACAATCCGATCAACTCGCCCCAAGACATGGTCGGTAAGAAAATCGGTGTCGCCGCTTTGAACGAGACTGCGTTCAACCTGCTGCTTCAGATCAACGACATCGATCCCGGGTCCGTCGAAGTCGTGCCGGTCCAGTTCGATCCCTCACCCGTTGCGAATCGCGAGGTCGATGGGCAGGTCGTTTTCGTGATCAACGAACCTACCCAGCTGGAAGTCAAGGGCATCGAGACCCACACGTTCCTCTTCGCCGACTACGGATACGCGGTGTTCTCCGGTGTCTACTTCACAAAGGCACAGACCTTACAAGAGAATCCCGAGCAGCTTGCCGCGTTCCTCCGAGCAGAACGGCGCGGATGGGAAGCCAATCTCGCCGACCCGGAACTCGGGACGAACCTCACCGTCGACGTGTTCGGTAAGGACCAGGGATTCGACCGGGCGCAACAGCTCCTGGAATCGAAAATTCTCGAACAGATCATGGTCACGCCGGACACGGACTCGCTCGGGTTGCTGACACTTCCCCCGGTGCTGATCGAACAGAACATCAAGACGCTCAATGCCGCCGGGATCGACGTGTCGGCCGACCAGTTGTTCACGACCTCTGTTCTCGACTCGCTCTGAGGCGTTGGATCCGGTGGCGACGCATCCCGCGACCCACCGGATCCACCGGTACAGGCGTTCCGCCGCGTGCTGCACTACCGTCGTCTACCTGTCGGGCGCGAAAGTCACACGGCCGTAACGGGAATTTCATCCCCGGCGGCGGTTTTCATTCCAACGCTGTGTAATACTTTGAACCGCATCGCAAATCGAGTCGATGCTGTCCGTCCGGCACTGCCGGCGAACGATCCGGAGCTCCCCTCCGGAAGAGGACATCTCCGGAGACGGGTGCGAGGGCCGTCCCAGACGAAGCACCACACGTCTCCCGGAGGACTCATGAATCACACAGCCGCCACCGCAATCGGACTCGGCCGGCACACCTGCTCCTGTTGACATGAGCAGCGCAATCTCGTCCACGCTCACGCTCGTCGGACGATTCGATCCCGCTGTCATGATCCGGTTCTCGGTGTCCCGAGCCGAGCTTCTCCGCATTCACGCCACTGTGGTGACCGCGACCGAACACCGGATCGAACTCCACACCCACGGCGACCCCGACCTCGTCGGGGCATTCGAGGCAGCGTGCGCGCTCGCACCCGACGACAACGTCGTCCTCGACCTCACATCGACCGAGAGGAGAGTCCTGCCATGACCGTCTGGCTTCCCGTCGCGCTCGGTCGCGACATCGAACCGGGTGCCGCGACCGGCACCACCGTTGACGGGTCGTCCGTCGCCCTGTGGCGCGATGCCGGCGGCACGCTCCACGCCTGGGCCGACCGCTGCCCGCACCGCGGAATGCGCTTGAGCTTCGGATTCGTCCGCGACGATCGGCTCGTATGCCTTTACCACGGTTGGCAATTCGACGGCGACGGCGCATGTCGTCATGTGCCCGCACACCCACGAATGGAACCTCCGGGCTCTGTCCGGCCGACGCGGTACCGGGCGTTCGAGCGCGGCGGTCTCGTCTGGGTGAGTTCGGCGGATCCCGCCGACGACACCGAACTCTCCCGTATCCCCTCCGTGGCCACCCCCGTCCGCTCGGTCTGGATCCGGGAAGGTAGGGAGCAGGTCGTCGATCGGTTGCGTTCTTTCACCGAAGACTTCCAGGACAAGGGCACGGTCGCAGTGGGCATCCTCGACGGAACCGCGATCCTCGCAGGAATTCAGGTAGTCGACGCGCAGACCACCGCCTTGCACCTGATCGCTCCGGGGGCGGTGCCGGACGACACGGTGCGTGCGCTGGTCCGCCGGATACACGACATCCGCGAGAGTGCGACCGCCTTCGCACCGGTGGTCGCATCATGACGATTCCGGTACTCCACGACTTTCCGCTCGACCCGCGCTGTTATTCGGTGCGACTTGCGGCGTCGGTGCTCGGTTACGAACACCGGATCGAGCCCGTCGATGTGATCCCTGGTGGAGCACACCTGAGCGGCCGGTACCGCGAACTCACGCCGTCCGGCGCACTCCCGGTGCTCGAGACCGGCACCACCGTACTCGTCGGCACCGTGGCCGTTCTCGAACACCTGGCAGCTGGAACCGATTGGGCACCAACGACACCGGAATGGCTGACGTTCGCGTCGGGTCCGCTCGAACACGTCTACGCCTGCCGCGACACCGCGCTCTACACCACCGACGCCGTCGACACGCGCGCTGCGCTCACGGTTCTCCAGACATTGGACGACCACCTCGCTCTCCACGCCGACCACGACTGGTTCACCGCCGACCGGCCCACGGTCGCCGATCTGGCGCTGTACCCCGCCGCTGCGCTGAGCCGGGACATCGGCATCGACCACGACACGTTCCCCGCACTCCGGCGCTGGATGCGGCAGGTCAAACACCTGCCGGGCTTCGTCGAGATGCCCGGAATCCCCGTCTTCCCCTGACCACCACCGGAAGGACCGACATGCAGCAATCCACCGTCGACGCGGTGATCCGCGGCCTCGAGCAGGCCGGCGTGAGCACCGTCTGCTATCTACCGGATTCCCTGTTCAAAGAGTTGTACCCCGCACTCGACGCACACCCGGGGATCCGCACCATCCAGGTGACCAACGAGGGTGAAGGTGCCGCGATCTGCGGCGGAATCTTCCTCTCCGGCAAGCGAGCCGCGCTCATCATGGAGAACTCCGGACTCCGCGCCTCGGTCGAACCCCTCGCCCGGATGGGACTCGGTGCCGGCATCCCGGTCATCATGCTCATGAGCTACCGCGGCGAACTCGGCGAGAACAACTGGTGGGCCGTACCGCACGGGATCACCATGGAACCGATCCTCGACGCTCTGCGCATCCCGTACCGCATCGTGCGCGAGGAAGAAGGCATCGAGCGCGCCATCCGCGACGCATTCGAATGGTCCTACTCGGCCTACCACCATTCCGCCATCGCTCTCGGAGGAGGACTCGTCCGATGACCACCATGCGCATGACCCGATTCGAGTGCATGCAGGCACTCGCCGCCCGCCTCGAGGACGAACTGGTCATCCTCTCGCTCGGCGCCAGCGTCGACGAGTGGTACAACGCCGCTCCACACATGCGGCAGGCGAGCCTGTTCCAGCAGCAACTCGGTTGTGTGACCCCGCAGGCGTTCGGACTCGCCGTCGGCTTGCCGCACCGCAGAATCATCTCCCTCGACACCGACGGAGGCATGCTGTTCAACCTCGGCATCCTCGCCACACTGGCCAACGAGAAGCCACGCAACCTGTTCACCGTCGTGTGGGACAACGAGTGCTACCAATCCATCGGTGGCCCACCGACGCATACGGCCCGCGGCAATGTCGACATCGCGGCGATCTCTCGCGGTTGTGGAATCGAGAAGTCCTATACAGCAACGACGCTCGAGGAGTTCGACAAGCACTGTGTTGCCGGACTCGCCGCCGACGAACCCTATGTGCTCGTCGCCAAGGTCTCGAGCAGCGTGCAGCCGGGCATCAAACGCAAGCACAGCGACGGACGCGAAGACAAGTACATCTTCGTCCGCCACGTGGAGGCGACGGAGGGCATCACGATTATGGGGCCCAGTGAACACAATTGACCGGTACGACTACGTCATCGTGGGAGGCGGGTCGGCCGGGTGCGTGCTGGCCGCCCGCCTGACCGAGAGCCCGGACACCACCGTGCTGCTCGTAGAAGCCGGTCCGGACCACACCGGCGCAGCCGCGCTGGACCACCCCGGAACGTGGGCGGATCTCCTGGGGAGCGAGTACGACTGGGGGCACAGCTACGCTCCGAACCCCCTGCTCGACGGCCGTGCCGTCCTCATTCCACGCGGACGGGTGCTCGGTGGGTCGAGCAGCATCAACGCGATGCTCTGGTATCGCGGCCACCCGTCCGACTACGACGCCTGGGAGGGAGCGGGCGCGAAGGGCTGGAACTTCGCGTCCCTGCTCCCCTACTTCCGCCGGGCTGAGGACTGGGAAGGCGGAGCCACCCTGTTGCGGGGGTCCGGAGGACCGATCCGCATCACGCGCCCCTCGGATCCGCACCCCGTCGCACTCGGATTACTGGGAGCCGCAGCAGAACTCGGCATGGCTGTGCTGGACGACTGCAACGGCCCCGAGATCGAGGGCGCCGCGCTCGCGAATCTCACTGTCGACGACGACGGGCACCGCGCGAGCACCGCCCGTGCGTATGTCGAACCGGTGCTGTCCCGTCCCAACCTGACGATCCGTACCGACTCGACCGTCACCGGTCTGGTGTTCGACGGTGAGCGGTGCACCGGCGTGCGCGTAGGCCGGGGCGAACACGCGACCGAGATCCACGCCGACATCGAGACCGTGCTGTGCGCCGGTGCGATCTCGAGTCCTCATCTGTTGCTCCTCTCCGGCATCGGCGATCCCGTGCAACTGCGCTCGCACGATGTGCCCGTCCGCGTTGCGCTGCCGGGGGTGGGACGCAACCTACAGGACCATCCGCTGCTCATGGGCGTGAACTTCCGCGCGCGTGAGCCACTGGGACCGGTGCGGGACAACGGCGGTGGAGCAATTCTCAACTGGCGCTCCGACGCGTCCCTCGACCTCCCCGATCTGCACGCGTTCGTCGTCCAGGGACGTCACGCAACCCCGGAGATCGCCGACCGTTTCGATGTCACCGGAGACGTATTCGCGATCTCACCGGGACTCATGCGGTCCCACAGCACCGGGGAGCTGACGCTGCGGTCGCCGGACCCGGAGGTGTCGCCGTGCATCGACCCCAGGTACCTGTCCGATCCCCGCGACCGCGACGCGCTCGTCGCCGGGCTCGATCGTGTCTTCGACCTGGCCGAGACCACTGCCCTCGCGGCACTGATCGAATCACCGGTCGCACCCGACCGGCGTCTCGGGCGCCGAGAGGCCGAAGCATTCGTACGCGCAAGTTGCGCGACGTTCTTCCACACCGCCGGCACCTGCGCGATGGGCTCGGGCCCCGACGCGGTCGTGGACCCGGATCTCCGGGTCCACGGCGTGACAGCCCTGCGGGTGGTGGACGCGTCTGTGATTCCGGTCCTGCCGTCGTGCAACACCAACGCCCCCGTCATCGCGCTCGCCGAACGGGCGGCAGCCATCATCTCCGGAACAGAAGGGAGTACCTCGTGACCGGTCCGGTGCCCTCGCCGATCTGTGACGACCCCGTCGTGCTCGACCAGTGGTATCCGGTGTGCGCCGAGAACGAAGTCTCCGGTGCAGCTGTGCAGACGCGGCTGCTCGGTGCCGAAGTCGAGATCAGCGTGGGCAGCGACGGGGAGCCCACGGTGCTGGCCTACGGTCGACACCTGCCCGTACGGCGGCGGTTCGGGTTCGTGTGGACCACTCTCGGCGCCCCGGAGCGAGACGTCTTCACCATCGACGAGGCGGACGAGCCCGACCGCCGCTACGTGCCCTGCGGCTGGGTCACCATGCGCACCTCACCCGGCCGTGTCGTCGAGAACTTCCTGGACATGGCGCATTTCCCGTTCGTGCACACCGGCATCCTCGGCGGTGAGGCTGCCACCGAGGTTGCGCGCTACAAGTGGGAGATCCGCAAGGAGACGGACGAAGTGTGGGCTACGGACTGCACGTTCTTCCAACCGCAGGTCTCCGCCACGTCCGAAGGGTCCTTCGCACACCTGACATACCGTGTCCCTGCGCCGTATCAGGTGATGCTGTACCGGGTCTCACCGTCCGATCCCACCCGCCTAGACGCGATCGCACTGCTGATCCAGCCGATCGACGAAACACTCTGCCGTGCACAGCCGGTGATGTATCTCGTCGACCCGGATTCGCCGCACACCGACCTTGTGCAGTTCGAGCAGGTTATTTTCCTTCAGGACCGCATCATCGTCGAGAACCAACGTCCCCTGCTGTTGCCCCTCGATCCCCGCGACGAGATCCCTACCCGGGCCGACGCGTCGTCTGTCACCTATCGGCGCTGGCTCAAAGCCAAGGGCTTGCGCTGGGGTGCGCTGCCGTTCCGCCCCGTCCACTCCCGAGGAGCCGACTCATGACCACCGCCGTCCTGCCGCGCTACAGCGCAACCTTCCTCACCAGCGGCGACAAACGTCTACTGGTCGACGGCGAATGGGTCTCGGGATCGGGCACACCGTTCGAAACGATCGATCCTGCTACGGGAAAACCTCTCGCCGTCCTCTCCTGCGCCGGCCAGGACGAAGTGGACGCCGCCGTCATCGCTGCCCGCCGGGCGCTCAGGGAGGAATGGGCGGCACTCACCCCCTCGGCTCGAGCACGGGTGTTGTGGCGGATCGCGGAAGCGATCGACGATCATGCAGACGAACTCGCCGAGCTCGAAACCCTCGACCAGGGCAAATCCTGGGGAACGTCCCGCTTCGCGGAGATACCCTCTGCCGCGGAACAGTTCCGCTACTACGCGGGTTGGGCAACGAAGATCACCGGGACCACGGTGACACCGTCGATCACCTATCAGCCGCTGGGCAAGCAGGTCATCGCTCACACGCTCCGTGAACCGGTAGGTGTGGTGGCTGCGATCGTGCCGTGGAATTCGCCGTTGCTGATGGCTGCCATGAAACTGGCACCGGCATTGGCTGCGGGGTGCACGGTGGTACTCAAGCCGGCTGAGGACACCTCGCTCACCGCACTGCGACTGGGGGAACTGCTCGCGGAGGCGGGGCTTCCCGCCGGGACGGTGAACATCCTCACCGGCGGCGCCGAGGTGGGGCGGATGCTGGCCGAGCACCAGGGCGTGGACAAGGTGACTTTCACCGGGTCGACCGAAGTGGGCAAGAAACTCGTGACATCGGCCGGTGCGGGCCGCCTTGCGCGGCTCACCCTCGAACTCGGCGGCAAGTCGCCCGCGGTGGTGTTCGGCGATGCAGAGCTGGCGCAGACTGTGCCCGGTCTCGCTCGCGGCATCTTCGCCAACTGCGGGCAGGTATGCGTCGCAGGGTCGCGGGTATATGCCGAGCGTGCCGTCTACGAGCAGGTGGTCGACGGTCTTGCGGAGGCTGCCGCCGGACTCCGACTGGGACACGGACTCGACAGTGGTACCGACCTCGGGCCGCTGGTGAGCATGCGGCACCGGCAGACTGTGGCCGCTTACGTCGATGACGGTGTGCGCCGGGGCGCGACTGTCGTGACGGGTGGCCGCGCGGTGGGCGAGTCCGGCAGCTTTTACGAGCCGACGGTCGTAGTCGACGCCGCACCGGATCTACCCATGATGCGCGAGGAGATATTCGGGCCCGTCGTGACCGTCACCCCGTTCGACGACACCGACGAGGTGATCTCCTGGGCCAACGACACCGACTACGGTCTCGCCGCGAGCGTGTGGACAGCGGATCTCTCCCGAGCCCACCGGATGGCCGGCGCGATCCGCGCCGGCACAGTGTGGATCAACTGCCACTCGTACTTCTCCCCTGAACTGGTCAAGGGAGGCCACAAGCAGTCCGGGTGGGGGTACGAGAACGGTGCGGCAGGACTGGAGAACTACCTCGAGACCAAGACCGTGTGTCTTACCGTCTGACGATCCGGACCCGTATCCCGAACCATTCCGGATCGGGGCCGACACCTCATGACGCCTCCTTCTTGAGGTAGTCGTGCGTCGCGTCGAAACGCGAGAGCATGTACTCCCCGACCGTGATGGGCGGGTAGATCGGCTCCGCCCCCTGCTCCACGCACGTGGGGATCGCCTCGATCACCGCATGAAAATCCGGGGCCACGAAGTACGGCAGTGAATACCGGTCCTTCCCAACGGGGTTGAGCACCCGGTGGCGGGTCGACACGTATCGGTGATTGGTCCACCGCGCGATCATGTCGCCGAGGTTGACGATGAGCGCATCCGGTGGGGTGACGACATCGATCCATCCTCCCCCGCGCGCCGCGACCTGCAGCCCCCCGACATCGTCCTGTGCGAGCAGCGTCAGGGACCCGTAGTCGGTGTGGGCTCCCGCGCCGGGCGCGGTGTCCCCCTCCGGGACCGGTGGGTAGTGCAGCATGCGCAGGGAGGCGATGGGATCGGTGAACATGGGCTCGAACGCCTCGCGGGTCAGGCCGAGGGCGAGGGCGAGTCCGTGCATGAGGTGCGTGTTGATCTCGAGGCAGGCGTGCGCGTACTCGTCGGCGACGCTCTTGAATTCGGGCATGAGTGCGGCCGGCCACTGCGCCGGCCCGTGCAACGGTGTGCCCGCGACGACCTCCGGGTGGTCGGGGCCACGGTCGTAGGTGATGTCGAGCGCTTCCTTGGCATCGGCTCCGATCGCCGCGTCGAGAGTCTCGGCCTTCGGCGGGACGTATCCGCTGTGGCACGGCGACTTCGCGATAGAGATCTCCATCTTCTCCTCGAACGGCAACGAGAAGAACCGGCGCGCCTGCTCCATCGTCTCGGCGCGGAGTCCCGGCTCGAGGCCGTGTCCTGTCACGACGAAGAACCCGAGGTCGGTGCACGCGGCGTCGAGCGCGCGAACGACCGTGTGCGGGTCGCTTCCGTCACGTAACGGCCGGAGGTCGATGACGGGCAGTGCGTCCATGGGTGCTCCTGGAAAGAGGGTCGGCAAGTGATCGCTATCAGTTAATTCCTGCGATGCTGCCGTGCCGTCTCGTTCCGGTGAGGTGCGTGTTACGACGGTTCCCGCGGCGCGCCCACGCACAGCACCACCCGCGCGCGTTCCACTCCCCGGTGCTCCCACTGCATTTCGGTGCCGGCGACGGCGAACAGGCAGTCCCCTTCTTCGAGGACGACGGATTCACGGTCCCGCATTCGCACTTCGAGGCAACCATCGGTGATCACGACTACGAGGTCGTCCGGGCGGCGAAACCACCCGCTGACATCGTCCTCGGGGGCGATGACGTACTGGTACACCTCGCCGATCGCTCCGTTGCCCTGTGCAATCCACGTCGTCGGGGTGGTCGGGGCCCCGGTCACAGCCTGCGCGACGCGCCGTTCCGCCCGCACCACCAGCACGTCTCCTTCCGGTGCCGCGTCGAGAAAGTGCGACGGCGAGCACTCCAACGCATCTGCGATCTTGTACAGCGTCGCCAGCGACGGCACGTTGAGTCCTCGCTCGACCTGACTCAGGAACGCCTGGCTGATCCCGGCGCGCGTCGCCAGCGTCCGAGCGCTGAGTCCCGCCTGTCTGCGGGCAATGCGAACAGCCCGTCCGACCCGGGCAACCCGATCGTGTTCTTCCGGTGTCACATCTCCCCCTCCACGTCGCAGGTTCCGCACAAACGAAACCGTCTTCCGAACCCCGAAACACAAACGTCACGGATCGGACATGGTCTCTCAACCCGGACCCTGGATCGTCTCGCCTTAACAAATAGCGAATTACTCGGAAGGTCACACCGAATGGTGACACCAGCTTCAACATCCCGCATCACCACCGCACCGGCGGCCGAACTCTCCGGCGCCGACGACGGCGTCGTGATGCAGGGCATCGCGCGGTCGTTCGGAGACAACATCGTCCTCCGCGACGTCTCGCTGCACATTCGGCCCGGCGAGGTCTACGCACTCCTCGGCGAGAACGGTGCCGGAAAGTCCACGCTGATGCGGATTCTCACCGGACTGCTGCCTCCGGATGCGGGCACCATCACCGTCGACGACCTGTCGCTCGACGCCGGGGGCCGCGACCGCATCGCCATGGTCCACCAGCATTTCATGCTGGTCCCGACCATGACGGTTGCCGAGAACTTCTTGCTCGGTCGCTCCCGCGGTGTGGTCGGACGCGGACGGCTGCGTCGCACCTGTGACGAGATCGCCGCACTGGCCGAGGACACCGGACTCGGTTGTGACCCGACGGCCCGCGTCGATTCGTTGTCGGTGGGTGAGCAGCAGCGAGTCGAGATCCTGCGGGCACTGCATCTCGGAGCCCGATATCTACTGCTCGACGAGCCCACCGCGAATCTGGCTCCGGCAGAAGTTCATTCGTTGCTCGCACAGATCCGCGATCTGGCGGTCGAGCGGGGGGTCGGCATCGTGCTCATCACGCATCACCTCGAAGAAGTGCTCGAAGCGGCAGACCGGGTGGGTGTGCTCCGCGGCGGACGGCTGGTCGCGGAGAAACCGGTCGCAGAGGTCACCACCGCCGAACTCGCCCGCGACATGGTCGGACGCGACGTCGGTCTCGGCATTCGCCGCGCCGCTGCGGAACCGTCCGGAGGACGCATGCTCGAACTCGTCGGGGTCTCGGTGCCCGGAAAGCTGGACGAGGTGACCCTGCGGGTCGGGGCCGGGCAACTCGTCGCGGTGGCCGGTGTCGAGGGCAACGGGCAGTCCTCGCTCGAGGACGTCCTCTCCGGCCTCGCTGCCGATGCGTCCGGTGCGGTGCGCATCGCCGACCGGGAGGTCGACATCTCGAGTCCGCGCTTTCTCCGCGATGCCGGGGTCGGCATCGTTCCCTCCGACCGCTACACCCGCGGCCTGGTGAAATCGCTCGGCATCGACACGAATCTCGCGGTCGACAGTTACACCACCCCTCCCCTCGCGCGGCGCGGGGGCCGACTGTCCCGCAGCGCCATCCGTGAACGCGCCGAACGCATCATCGCTGCCCTGTCGGTGAAGGCCTCGAGCCCCCGCACGCTCGCGGGCACGCTCTCCGGCGGCCACGCCCAGCGTGTGGTGCTCGGCCGGGTTCTCGACGGCGCTCCCGCCGTGCTGGTCGTGGCCCAGCCGACACGCGGTCTCGACGTCGGCGCAACGGAATTCGTGTGGGACACCCTCGTCCAACACCGGGCGCGTGGTGCCGCGATCCTGCTGATCTCCTCTGACCTCGACGAGATCTGCAGTCTCGCAGACCGTGTCGTCGTCCTGTATCGCGGGCGGATCGTCGCGGAATTCGACGAGGGCCCGTTCGACCGCGAGGCTCTCGGTTCCGCGATGGGCGGATTCCAGGAAGTGGCGGCATGAGCACCGGCATGCTGAGTCCGCCGACGGCGGCACCGACCCCGGACCCGGCGACGAGTTCGCGCCTGCGCGGCCACCTGACCACCGTCGGGATTCCGTTCCTCGCAGTGGTCGTGGGTCTCGCTGTCGGCGCGGTACTGATCGTCCTCGCCGGGGGCAACCCCGGACAGGCCTACGCGACGATGCTGAACGCCGCACTCGGCGGCGACACCCAGCTCGGACGTCTGCTCACCGGCATGACACCGCTGGTGCTCATGGGCCTCGGCTACGCGATCGCATACCGCACGGGATTCATCACCATCGGCGCGCAGGGTCATTACGACGTCGGAGCCATCACCGCCGCGGCAGTGGTGCTGAGCATCCCGCTCGGCACGAGCTGGGTCGCGATCCCGGTCGTGGCCGTCACCGCGGCCGCCGCCGGCGCGTGCATCGGCGGTATCGCAGGCGTGCTGAAGGCACGACTGGGCGTGAACGAGATCATCTCCTCGCTCATGCTCAACTACCTCGTCTTCTATGCCCTGGCCTGGGCGGTGCGCAAACCCCTCGCCAATCCCAACGGGTTCACCCCGGAATCAGAACGCATCCCCGAGTGGGCGGCCCTGGCGACCATTCCGGGCACGCGGATCCACATCGGCGTGTTCGTCGCTGTCGCAGCGGTCCCGCTGGTCTGGTGGCTGATGCGCTCGACCCGGTTCGGATTCTCGTCTCAGATCGTCGGTGAGAGCCCCAGCGTGGCTGCGGCAAACGGCATCTCGGTTGCGCGGACCATCGTCACCTCCGCACTTGTCAGCGGCGCGCTCGGTGGCATCGCCGGAGCGATCATGTTGCTCGGCAGCGAGTTCCGCCTGTCGCTCGCCGTCTCCTCGGGCATCGGTTTCACCGCGATCGTGGTGGCCTTGCTCGGACGACGCAATCCGTTCGGCATCGTCCTCGCGGCGGCCCTGGTCTCGGGCCTCACGCTCGGCAGCCAGGCGGTTCAGCGAACCCAGGAGATCCCGGCGTCCATCGGCACCGTCGTGCAGGCCGTGATGATCCTGACGGTGCTGCTCGCCAATCGAATCGTGGAGCGTGCCCGATGAACTGGTCCGACGTCCTGGGCGCCGGAGCGCTCGTCCCCCTGCTCACGGCCGCGCTGCGCCTCGCGGTGCCCATCATCCTCGCTGCTGCGGGAGCCTGCCTGGCCGAACGTTCCGGCCTCATGAACCTGGGTATCGAAGGCCAGATGATGGTCGGTGCCATCACGGCATTCGTGACCGTCTACTACACCGGAAACCCTCTGTTCGGGGCCGTCACCGGCGCTGTCGCCGGCCTCCTGACCGCTGCGATCGTCGGCTACCTGACGATCACGATGGCAGTCGACCAGATCATCACCGGAATCTCGGTGGTCATCCTCGGGACCGGACTCGCGTCGTTCCTCTACCTCCAGGTCTTCGGGATGACCGGCACACCCCCGCGCATTCAGGGCAGCACGCCCGTCGACCTGCCTGTGCTCTCGGACATTCCCGCGATCGGCCAGATCGTCTTCTCCCAGTCGCCCCTCGTCTACGCGGCACTGCTGCTGGTGGTGGCGCTGTGGTGGGTGCTCTCGCGCACCGCGTTCGGACTGTCCGTGCGCGCGGCGGGAGAGAGTCCCGAGGCTGCCGATTCGGTCGGCGTCTCGGTTCCCCGCACCCGCTGGATCACCCTTCTGATCTCCGGCGCAACAGCGGGCATGGCCGGCGCTCTCGTGATCGACGGACTCGGCTTCTTCCAGGACGGCATCACCGGCGGCCGAGGCTGGATCGCCCTCGGTGTGGTGATCCTGGCCAGGTGGAACCCGCTCGGCGCCATCGCCGGCGGCTTCATGTTCGGCCTCGTCGATGCCTTCCAGTTGCGCGTGCAAGCAGCGTCCGGTGGTCAAGCGACCTCGGTGCCGTACGAACTCTTCCAGGCGATGCCGTACGCGGTAACCCTCGTCGCCGTTGTCGTGACCACCGTGGGTTTCGCCCGCAACAACGCACCCAAGGCACTCGGCGTTCCCTTCGTTCCTGCCAGATAACTACCCCCCCCCCCGAGACAGGCTCGTGTACACGAGTCTCCGTTCCCCTAGGAGAAACACGTGAAGAAACTGGGTACCGCTGTTGCGGTGATCGCCGCGGCCGGAGTCGCCGTTTCCGGATGCTCGTCGAGTTCGGAGTCCGGAGCATCGTCGTCGTCCGACGGCGTCGTCAAAGCCGCCATCATCACCTCAGGCCCGGTCAACGACCTCGGGTGGAACCAGGGCATGGTGGAAGGCGCCGAGAAACTCGAAGCCGAGGGACTCATCGATCTGACCGTGGTGCAGCAGGATTCGGGCGCCACCTCCGAACAGATCGCCCAGATCGTGACCGACCTCGCCGAGGACGGCCACGACCTCGTCGTGGGACACTCGTTCAACTACGGCGAGCCGATCAAGGGTGTCATCGCGGACTACCCAGACGTGTTGTTCGCCTACGCCGGCGGGTTCGGTGACATCACTGCCAACCTCGCCGACTACAGCCAACCGTTCTACGAGGGCTCCTTCCTGTCGGGCATTCTCGCCGGTGACCTGACGAAGTCCGGAATTCTGGCCGGCACAGCCGGTTTCGAGATCCCGGTGTGCAAGGCGCAGATCGAGTCGTTCGCCGACGGTGCCCGCCTGAGCTACAAGGGACCGGGCGAAATCCAGCTCCGGCCGTCCTACATCGGCGGATGGTCCGACGCTGCGGCCCAGACCCTCGAGGCTGTCAACGCGCTCGTCGACCAGGGCGCCGATCAGTTCACCACGTGCGGCGTGGACGCGGCCACGATCGAAGGTGCCAAGCAGCGCGGCGTGGGTGTCGCCGGTTACGCGATGGACCAGACGCCGCTCGCCCCCGAGAACGTCGTGTCCTCGATCGTGTGGAATCTCGACGAGGTCCTCCGCGCGATGGTGGCAGACGTCGAGTCGGGCAACATCGATCCCGCCAAGTACTACGACGTGGACTTCGCGGAGGGCGGCGTCGACGTCGCGGTGAACCCTGCGTTCGCCGACAAGATCTCCCCCGAGGCGATGGCGCTCTTCGAGGAGTACCGGGAGAAGATCAAGTCCGGCGAGTTCGAGGTCGAATACAAGGGCGGAGCGTAACCCGATGACGGTGACCCTCGAGGCAGTGCGGGCGCTGCCCAAGATCGAACTGCACCGCCACCTCGAGGGCACCGTCCGCCCCGACACGGTGCACGCACTCGCCGCAGCCAACGGCACGCCGCTGCCCGTGGACGACATGCGCACGCTCTACACGTACCGCGACCTGCGGCACTTCCTGGACGTGTACGACACGGTATGCAGCACACTCGTCTCCGCCGCGGACTTCCACCGCATCGCGTACGAATCGGTGCTCGACGCAGCCGCCACAGGCATCGTCTACACCGAGATGTTCTTCACCCCGCACGTGCATCTCTCCCGAGGTGTGCCCGCCGCGCACCTGTGGGACGGGATCACCGCGGGGCTGCGAGACGGAATCGCAGAGACCGGGATCGGCGTCCGAATGATCATGGACTGCACCAAGTTTCTCGGTCCCCACCTCGCGCTGCTGGAACTCGACCTTCTGACCTCACTGCCCGATCCCGACGGGTTCCTCGTCGGGATCGGGGGTGACGGCATCGAAGCCGGCGTCGACGACGCCGCGTTGGCCCCCGTGTTCGCGGAGGCCGGCCGACGCGGGCTTCGCCGGACCTACCACGCCGGCGAGTTCGGGGTACAGAGCGTCGCCGACGCGATCCGCGTGCTCGGCTGCGAACGGATCGACCACGGTCCACTCGTCGTCGAGGATCCTGCGCTGGCCGCAGAAGCAGCCGATCGCGGGATCGTGTTCACGCTGTGCCCCAGTTCGGACGTCCTGATATCCCAGGTCTACCCGTCGGTGCGTGACCACTCCCTCCCGCGCATGCTCGAGGCCGGGCTGCACGTCACCGTCAACAGCGACGACCCCGCGATGCTGGGCCGCGATATCAGCGACGAGTACGTCACGGTCGTCGAAGAAGGACTGGTGACGCCGGAACAGTTGTGCGACATCGCGATCGGCTCCGTCGACGCCTGCTGGCTACCGGACGACGACAAGGCCGCGCTCCGCGCACGACTCGGTGCCGCCTGGGGCACCGCGTTCTAGCCGACCCCGTCGGGGCGTGGCCGTGCGCCGTTCAGGAACAACTCCGTGATCCGGCGTGCAACGGCAGCTCCGCCGGACTCCGTCGCGCGTGCGAGGTGAAGGAAGGCGTTCATCAAGAACTCGGGTTCCCCGGTGAGTTCGTTCCTGTCGACGGCGTCGGCAAACAGGGCGACCACCGGGTCGAGGACTTTGCGGACATAGAGTCCGGAAATCTCCTCGCGGGTCGTCTCGCCCACCTGGTCGAGGGCGTCGTAGATCCGTTGCTCGAACGTGATCGTGGACCGGTGGTGCTCGGAGGAGACAACGGCGAGCGCGGTCAGACGATCGTCCAACGGTCCGTCGCTTCCGAGCGCCTCCAGGATGTGCACGTGGAGACCTTCGATGAACTCTTGCGCCACTGCCCGGTAGAGGTCTTCCTTCCCACCGGGAAAGTGGTGGTAGATCGAGGGTTTGCGGATCCCGACGTCGTCGGCCACCCCCACGAGCGAGATGCCGGAGTAACCGGTCGCGGCGAGTTGGTCGGCGAACGCCCTCATGATCTGCGTCCGGGTATCGGTTCCGTCGATCATCGGTTCCTCCGGGCATGGTTCGACGACAGGACACAGGCAAGTGCACCCGCTACCAGGAGCGTAACGAGCACGGCGGTCGCGAGGGGCGCCGCCTCGAGGGCGGCTCCGCTTTCCAGATGGCGCGCGGTCTCCACGAGGTAGGTGATCGGGTTGATGGTGGCGACCGCACGCATCCACCCGGAAAGCTGTTCGACGGGAGCGAAGAATCCCGTGAAGAACGACATGCCGAACACTACGAGGGTGACCAGGTTGATGCTCGATGTCGAGGCTCCGCGCACGGCGAGTGCCACCGTGAACAATGCCACCGCGAGGCCGAGAACGAGCATGAGACCGAGCATGGCAACCACTCCCGGCAGCGCCCCCGGGCGGTAACCGACCAGTACGGCGCCTGCGACGGTCACGACCTGCTGGAATGCGACAACGATGAGGGTCGCGACGAGTGTCCCCGCGAGAAAAGGCGCGGACGTTCCGTGCGCCATGCGGAGCCGGTCGAGATATCCGCTCGACACGTCCTGATGGACCAGGGTGCCCGCCGCTCCGGCACCGGTCGCGACTCCGGTGACGAGAATCAGTGGCAGGAGAAAGGCGATGAAGCTACCGCCGGGCAGATAGGTCTCTCCGACGGTGCTCAACTGACCGGTGTAGACGAGCAGGAAGAACAGCGATTGTGCAAGGGGGCTGACCAACAACGCCGGGGAACGCAGCAGCGTCCGGAGCGAGCGGATCGTCGCTGCCGTGACGACCGTGATCGGGATGGCGGCCGGGGTGTGAACGGGAGATGTTGCAGTGGAGATCATTCGTGTCCTTCGAGCAGAGAAGCCGACGTGTCAGCGAGATGCGAGTGCAACGAACACATCGTCGAGAGATGGTTCCGACAGCCTGATTTCACGTACCGCTCCCGCCATGGCACCGATGTCTTCCAGGGCGGTCTCGAGCACGTTCGAATCCTCCGGCAAAGCGAGGCGAACGAGGTCTTCCGCTCGAGGCTCCGCCTGAAATGCCGTACGAGACTTAGTGATCAGGTGCTGCGCGGCGGCCCGGTTCGCCAATCCGAGAGTGAGAGTGCGCTCACCGACCCGTCGTTTGAGAGTGTCGGGCGTGTCGTGCGCGACGACACGGCCCTCCCGGAGCACCACGATGTCCGTGGCGAGGACCTCCGCTTCGTGCAGGTCCTGCGTCGAGATCAGAAGAGTGCGGTTCGGGTCGCTGTCGTTCAGTCGCGTCAACTCGTTCCAGAAATCCAGACGGGCGAGTGGGTCCAGTCCGGTTGTCGGTTCGTCGAGAACGATGACGGGCGGTTCGCCTATCAGCGCGACCGCCAGATCGACCTTGCGCCGGGTGCCGCCCGACAGCTGCGCGATTCGTTTGCGGCTGTGTTCTCCGAGGCCGAACAGTTCGACGAGTTCGCGCGCGCGTTCGCGTGCGCCTCGCCGGCCCATTCCGAGCGCGAAGCCCTGGAACTCGAAGATCTCCGTCGGGGTGGCAAGGGGATCGAGCGCATTCGACTGGGGTGTGAGTCCGATCGAACGTCGTGCGTCCCGCAGGTGTTCGCGGGAGTCGTGGCCTTCGATGCGAACACTTCCCGAGGTCGGGGTACGGATAGTCGCGATGATCTCCAGCAGGGTGGACTTTCCTGCGCCGTTGGGGCCGAGGACGATCGTGCGACTACCGCGGGCAACATCGACCGACACGTCGTCGAGGACGACGCGGTCACCGTAGGACTTGGTCAGGGCGTGGATTTCGATCGCGGGTGAAGTCGGCACGAAACCAGACTACCTACCGGAAGGTAGGGCAGCAAACAAGCGGCCCCTGCAACCGAAACCGGGCAGTGCCGTCCTACCGCGACCCCACTGACACGGTTGCTGCAGGTAGCACGGCCGAACACCACTCCACGAGTGCCCGCGCAAGCTCGGTGCGCGCGGACAACTGGGGGGCATGGTCGGTGTCCAGGCTCACGACCGTCGCTCCCGGAACGAGCCGCTGCATCTCCCTCTGCGCGGCGAGTGGGACCGAACGGTCGCGTAGCGCCTCGATGTACAGCCTCGGCAGCGATCCGAATCGATCCGCCGTCCAGATGGGCGCCATGAGCCGCGCAGCCTCGAGTTGCGGACGCAGTCTGCGCGCCGCCTCCATCGCATCGACGGCGTCGGCCTCGTGAAAGAAGACTGCGGCAGCGGCTTCGGGCGGCACCACGGTTCCGCGACCGTCGGCCGTGACCTGCAACCACTTCGAAATCCCCACCGGCGGTTCGAGTCCCAGACCGTCGCACAACTGCCCGAAGTCGACGCCGGACGGCAGCATCATTCCCGCCACGTACGCGACTCCGGCGACACGGTCGGGCATCATCTCCGCGACCTGTGTCGCAACGATGCCACCGCCGGAGTGCCCGACGACGAACACGGTGCCTTCGAGTCCGGCCACGTACTCGGCGACGTGTCCGGCAACGTCGTCGAGCGTGACATCGCGGTCGGCCCACCGGCCCACCCCGGGCAGCGACAACGCGTGCGGTGCATGCCCTGCCGCGGTCAGTGGTTCCGTCACCGTGTCCCAGACCCAGCTACCCGCCCACGCCCCGTGAACGAGGACGACATGGCTCACGATCGGTTCTCCCCCGCTGCGGCGAGCACCCGCGCCGCTTCCCGCTCTGCCGCGGTGTTCTTCGTGCCGTGCCGGGAGCCGGCAAGCTTCGCCTTGATGTGGTCCCGCACGACGACGGGTTCGTACGGATCGGGACCCGCATACTCCGGCAAGGTGGAGACGACCGCGTCGACGTTGCCGTCGTGGAAGTAGGCCACCGAACGACGACGCTGAATGCGACCGTCCACGACGGGAGGCTTGACCCGATGCAACGTGGACATCCAGTGATCGTCGGTGATGCGGGCGGTGAGGTCGCCGAGATTGACGAGCAGCGCTCCCGGCGACGGGGACACGTCGTGCCAGATGCCGTCGCTGCCCAGCACCTGCAAACCCGCAACCCGATCGGCCCACAGCACGGTGACGATCCCGAAGTCGGTGTGCTCCCCCATGCCCGTGAGGTCGCCGTCGAGGTTCACGGTGCCTTCGGGCAGGGCGTAGTTGTTCATCCGCAGCACGTCGATCGAGTGATCGGTCAGGTCGGCGAAGAAGTCCGGCGATTGGCCGAGCGCGTCGGCGAAGATGCGCGTGAGGGTGCGGGCGACCCGGCCGGCCTCGGCGTAGTACGCCTGCACCCGGTCTTCGAAGCCGGGCACGTCGGGCCAGAGGTTGAGTCCGTAGTCGTCTTCGGACAGGTCCAGGTCCGGGAAGGACCGGGCTTCGGTTCCGACGTTGTATGCCTCGAAGAAGTCGTTCATGCGACTCGCGGACTCGACACCGAGGCTCAGGCTGAGCGACTCGCTCTTCGGCGGGCTGTAGCCGCGGTTCGCTCCTTCGACCCGATACTCGCGCTTGACCTCCATCGAGAGACCGAAGAAGTCGTCGACGGCGGAGGTGAGTCCGGCGATCGTCGTATCCGGAATGCCGTGCCCGAGGATCTGGATGAAGCCGACCCGCGAGCATGCGTCGTCGACCGCACGGGCGACGGCGGCACGCTCGTCGGCGCTGCCACCCCTCACATACGGGTCGATGTCGACGGCGGGAACCTCGAACGGCTCAGACGGTTGCGGGCTCACGTACCACTCCTACGGGTGAAGGAAGATCGGCCGAGGTCTCGGGGGCCGGCGTACCAGGGCCGGACGCGGCACGTGCCATGCGCCCGAGCCGCGTGTGGTTGAAGAGCAGGTTCAACGAGAAGGCGGTGATGGCAGCCAGGGTGATACCGCTGCCGAGCAGGATCTGCGCTGCGGACGGGAACCTGCTGAATAGTCCTTCGGATAGTTCGGGCAGCAGACCCACGCCGACCGCGACCGCGGCGATGGTGGAGTTGATGCGGTCGGACAGGTCCACCGACCGCAAGGTGTTGATGCCGACCAGGGCGACGGTCGCGAACAGGATCAGACCCACACCGCCGACCACGGGCTTCGGCAGGCCCGCGACGACCGCACTCACCTTCGGCAGCGCGCCGAGAACCACCAGGATCGCTCCCGACGTCGCGGTCACGTAGCGGCTGTACACCCGTGTGGTGGCGACGGCACCGACGTTCTGGGTGAAGACGGTATCGACGAAGGCGTTGAAGATACCGCCGAGCACGGCAGATGCGCCGTCGCCGGCGAGGCCGCGTGCGATGTCCCCCTTCGACACTCGTTTGCCGGTGATCTCGCTGACGGCGAGCATGCTCGCGGTGGACTCGGCGAACACGACCGCCATGACGATGCTCATCGCGACGACTGCGGTGATCGGGAATTCGGGCGCCCCGAAGTGGAACGGTGACGGCAGGCCCACCCAGGACGAGCCTGCGACGCCGCTGAGGTCGATCATTCCCAGCGGTACGGCGGCCGCTGTACCGACGACGAGCGCTATCAGCACACCGAGTTGGGCCCAGATGCCGCGGCCGAGACAGAGAAATCCGATGGCGACGGCCATGACCAGGACGGCGAGCAGGATGCCCGCGGGCGAACCGTACGACGGAGCAGAGGGATCGCTGCCGACGATCAGCCCACCGGCGACACCGATCAGTGAGATCCCGACGACAGTGAGCACGGCACCGGTCACGAGAGGCGGGAAGAACCGGATGATCGTGGCGAACGGCCAGGCCAGTGCGAGACCGATGATGCCGCCGACCAGCATGGAACCGTAGACCGCCTGAAGCCCGTATTCCTCGGCGATCAGGATCATCGGAGTGAGACCCGCAAAGGTGGCGCCACAGACGATCGGAAGCCGCACGCCGGCGAGTTTCCCCACCCCGAGGCTCTGCACGATGGTGATGAGACCGGCGATGAGTAGATCAGCGCTGATGAGCATCGCGATGGTGTCGCTGTCGAGTCCGACCGCCGCGCCGAACACGAGCGGGACGGTGATGCAACCGGTGTACATGATGAGGACGTGCTGGATACCGAAGGCAAGTTGCCGGAAGAACGGAAGTCTCGTGTCTACGGGGTGCGGTGAGGTCATCTGCTCGCTCCCAATTCGTATGCGGGGCTGTATACGCTGCCGGATACATCCTGGGGCCCGAAGTTTTCCGGCTCGAGTCCTCATGTTTCGCGTAGGTAAGGACAATCTCACCGCGGAAATACCGGCCCGACGCTCGGGCACGACGAACAGTGTCCGGCCGCGGAGAGTGTTCATCGACAGCTGAACCCGGAACGCACGGGCGGTCGTGGGAGCAGAATGACGCCATGGATCCGAAGCAGGACTCGGTCGTCGATCTGGCCGCCGCCCGCGCCACGCGCACGTCCCGGCGGCCCGAGCCGCGCGCCAAGGCGCCGCAACCTGCACTGCTCCGGCAGATCTACGGCGAGATCCTGCGTGACGAGCGCCGCGACCAGGATCGCAGCCTCGACGATGTCGCCCGTGCCGTCGGAATGTCGAAGCAGTACCTGTCGGAGGTCGAGCGCGGCCGCAAAGAAGCGTCATCGGAGATCCTTCGGTCGGTGTGTGACGCGCTGGAACTGCCGATAGAGCAGTTGCTCGGCCGTGGGATCCGCCGGATGACCGCACACCGCACGCTCCGGGCGCCCCGGAGCGGCGGCATCGAACTGTGCGCGGCGTGAGCTAGAAGCCGTCCCGCTCGAGCAGGACGTGATCGGCCAGCCCGTACGACACGGCTTCCTCGGGCGAGAAGATGCGGTCGCGGTCGGTGTCTCGGCGCAGTTGCTCCACGTCGCGTCCGGTATGCGCGGCAAGGATGTTCTCGGTCTGCGCCCGCACGCGCATCACTTCTGCGGCTTGCAGTGCGAGATCGGAGATGGTGCCCTGCCCTTGCGCCGACGGTTGGTGCAGCAGCACCCGGGAGTGGGCGAGCACGTGCCGTCGTCCCGGTGCACCGGCCGCGAGAAGCACCGCCGCCGCCGAAGCCGCCTGGCCCATGCAGTACGTGGCGACGCGTGCCCGCACGAACTTCATGGTGTCGTAGATCGCGAGCATCGCGGTCGACGATCCGCCCGGAGAATTGATGTAGAGGCCGATCTCGAGATCGGGGGTCTCGGCTTCGAGATGCAGCAGCTGTGCCATCACGACGTTGGCGACACCGTCGTCGATTTCGGTTCCCAGAAAGACGATTCGCTCGTTGAGGAGCCGGCTGAAGACATCGAACGAGCGTTCCCCCGCCGGCGTGCGTTCGATGACGCTGGGGATCGTGTAGGTGCTCATGACAGTCCGATCGGTCGGCCCGCGCCGAACGGCGCGAGTTCGGCGAACGACGCGGCGACGGCGTCGATGATCCCGTACTCACGTGCCTGATCCGGGGTGAACCAGCGGTCCCGGTCGCTGTCCCGCTCGATCTCCTCCACGGATCGGCCGGTGGCCTCGGCGAGAATCTGCTGCGACTGGCGCTTCATGTATTCGAGGTTCTCGGCCTGGATCTCGATATCGACGGCAGTGCCCGCAAATCCGGCCGACGGCTGGTGCATCATGATGCGGCTGTGCGCCAGTGCACTCCGTTTGCCCTTGGTTCCGGCAGCCAGCAGGACCTGGCCCATGCTGGCGGCGAAGCCCACGGCGACGGTTGCCACGTCGTTGGGCACGAGCATCATCGTGTCGTAGATCGCCAGCCCGGCGTGCACGGACCCGCCGGGTGAGTTGATGTGCAGGACGATGTCCCGGCGGTCGTCGGCGGAGGCGAGGAGGACCAGCTCCGAGCAGACACGCTCGGTCGTCTCGTCGTTCACTTCGCCGGTGATCTGCACGATGCGCTGACGGAGGAGCCTGTCGGCGAGCTGGTCGCGGTAGTTGGTCGGTGGGGGCGGTGGAATGGTCATGGATCCACCTTCGCCGGATCGGGCACCGCGGCAGCGCCTTTGTCCGCTCACGGCAGACGAGCACCGGGGCAACCCTATTCGAGAACGGTTCCGGCCTTTTCGGGAAGTGTGATCGCCGCACATGCCGCCACGACGAACGACGCCGCGAACACACCGAACACCAATGCGTTGCCGCCGGAATCGAGCAACAGGGGCACGAGCAGCGGCGCGACGATCGATGCGAGTCGCCCGAATGCGGCCGCCGAACCCGTGCCCGAGCCGCGGACCGATGTCGGATACAGCTCCGGGCCGATCGCATACAGTGCGCCCCACGCACCGAGGTTGAAGAATGACAGCGCCATCCCTGCCGCGATGACGGTCCCCGGCGTCTCGGCGAGACCGAACAGTGCCGCCGCCACTGCGGAACCGGCGAGGAAGGTCGCGAGGGTTGCGCGCCGTCCCCACACCTCGATCAGCCATGCGGCCACGGCGTAGCCGGGCAACTGCGCCAGCGTGATGATCAGTGTGTAGCCGAACGAGGTCACGAGGTCGAACCCTTGGGCGACCAGCAGGCTCGGCAACCAGATGAACGCACCGTAGTACGACAGATTGATGCCGAACCAGACGATCCACAGCGCGCCGGTGCGCGCGCGGAGGTTCGGAGCCCAGATCGAGACCCGGCCGGTATCCGTCGGTGCGGTGGGTTCGCCGGAGTCCGGCGGGGGCGAGACTCCGGGATCCCGGGCGGTGGTGGCGCGGCCGGCCGACTCTTCGTAGTCACGGACGATCGCTTCGGCTTCGTCGTATCGGCCCTTGCTCTCGAGAAACCGCACCGATTCGGGCATCCCGAACCGGACGACGAGCGCATACGCTGCGGGCACGAGGCCGACAGCGAGCGCCCACCTCCACCCGTCGTCGTTCAGCGGCACGACGAAGTACCCGATCAGCGCCGCGAGAAGCCAGCCCACGGCCCAGAACGCTTCGAGCGCGACGACCACCCGGCCGCGGATCTTGCGGGGCGCGAATTCGCTGACGAGTGTGGAGGCGACCGGAAGTTCGGCGCCCAGCCCCAGACCCACGACGAACCGGAGGGCGATGAGCATCGCCACCGAGGTCGACAGCGCGGCCGCGCCGGTCGCGAGCCCGTACACGAGCAGAGTCGTAGCGAACACCTGACGACGGCCGATCCGGTCGGCGAGCAGTCCACCCACCGACGCACCGATGGCCATCCCGGCGAAGCCGATCGACCCGATCCAGGACAACTGCGTCGACGACAGATCCCACTGCACCGCGAGCGCGGCCATGACGAACGAGATCAGGCCGACATCCATCGCGTCGAGCGCCCAGCCGGTGCCGGAACCGGCGAGGAGACGGCCGTGCCTGCCGGTGAACGGCAAATCATCCAGGCGCTGCGTGCGTGTGGGCATAACCGCGAAAATTACACGGCACCGCGCCGGGCAGGCGCGGTCGGGCACCTACGGGGTCTCATCCCCGCGCTGCGGCCTCGAGCGTCGGCACGTCGATCTTCCGCATCGTCAGCAACGCGTCGGTCACGCGTTGGGCCGCGGCCCGGTCGGAGGAGCCGAGCAGTTCGTCGAGCCGCTGCGGCACGACCTGCCAGGACAATCCGTACTTGTCCGAGAGCCAGCCACACTGCGACTCTTTTCCGCCGTCGGCGGTCAGGGCGGTCCAATAGTGGTCCACTTCGTCTTGGGAAGCACAGTCGATCTGGAAGGACACCCCCTCGTTGAAGGGGAACTGTGGGCCGCCGTTGAGCCCGTAGAACACCTGGCCGTCGAGGACGAACTCCACGGACATCACCGTGCCCTCGGGCACCGGAGCCCCTTCCCCGTAGTACGTGATCTCTCCGACCCGCGAGTTGGGGAACACCGTCGTATAGAACTGTGCGGCGTCCTCGGCATTCATGTCGAACCACAACCACGGCGTGATCTTGGGCATGGTGTTTCCTTCCCGGACGGTCTGTCTTCGGTGTCGACGGTGGTCCGCTGTGGCCACCATTCATGGAGTACGACCCGGAACGGCGACGGAAATCATCACCGGAGTCACAACAATGTTTCTTTCGTGATCATCAGGATGTGGATTCATGCATCCGGTGGGGTATGCCTGCTGCGTGCAGTTGCCCAAGAGTGCCTCCGAATCAGCCGGCTTCGCAGTGTGTACGCAGGGGAAACCCGGTGTGCCGGCAGCCGGACCGCTGTCCGCCGTCCGAGTGGGTCTCCGATGCTGACGGACAGCAACGGCACTGCATCCTTCGCGTCCGGGGGGATCTTCTTCCGGGGTGTCCGCGCCGATCCCGCCTACATCTCGGATCTCCGTCGTGCCGTGCGGCAATGGCTCGAACAGCTCGATGTCGACGACGACCGCAAGCACGATGTCGTGCTGGCAAGCTACGAAGCCTTGGCCAACGCGGTGGAACACGCATACGACCCCGGTGACGCGTCCGCTTCCCTCGACTTCGAGGCGACATATCTGCCCCTCGATCATGTTCTCGAGGTCCGGGTTGCAGACCACGGTTGCTGGCACGACGCCGACGGGTCCCCCAGCTCGCGAGGCCACGGTCTTGCCTTGATACGCGGTCTTGCGACCGACGTGGTCATCACCCCGAGCCCGCAGGGCACGCACGTCACCATCCACTGGTCGCTGTAGCGCGGGTCTCGTCACCGCGACGTCCGGTCGGCCTCGGTGGGAAGTGTTTGCGCCCAGTCGAGCTCGGGTATATCGGCCGGTACTGCGCCACTGCCGACCCACCGGCGGGCCCGATCCTACGAGGTGTCCATGTCCACCGATGCGCTCGTCATCCTGAAGAACGACCACAAGGAGATCCGGAAGTTGTTCCGCGATTTCCGTAGCGCCGGCGACAACGCGGTCAAGACCAAATCCGCGATCGTCGACAAGATCATCACAGCGTTGACGGTCCACACCTACATCGAGAACGAGGTGCTGTATCCGCGGGTTCGTGACCTCGTCCCCGACCTCGGGGACGACGTCCTCGAGTCGTACGAAGAACACCACGTCGCCGATGTGCTCATCTCCGAACTCGCTGCGATGTCGCCCGACGACGAACGTTTCGATGCCAAGACCACCGTGCTGATCGAGAACGTCGAGCACCACATCGAGGAAGAAGAGGACGAGTGGTTCCCGCAGGTACGCGAGAGCCTCGGCCGTAAGACGTTGCAGGAGATCGGGGCGGAACTTCTCGAATGCAAGGAGAAGGCGCCCACATCACCCGCGCAGCCCTCGGCACTGAAGAAAGCCGTGGACGCGGTCGCCTCCTAGCGCAGTCGTCTCCTGGCACGCGGCGCGCGGACCGTATCCCGTCCCGTCACGGCATCTGCATGTCCGACAACGCCATCGGCATCATGAAGTCTGCGACGGGCTCGCGCACCCACCACGCTCCGGTCGCCCTGCGCTCCGTTCGAGTGGCGTAGCGGTACCGGAACAGCCGCGCCCGGACACGAACCGGCGGTTGATCAGGGAACGGGTTGTGCCGCAGCAGCTTCAGAGTATCCCGATCGTTTTCGAGTAGCTTGCGCACGAAGCGGGGAAACCAGACGGCGGCGTAGTCCCGCGAGATCGCGGCGAACCACATCAGCCAGTCGAGGCGGAGGTGGTACGGAGCGTATTGGCGGGGCCGCCGCCGCACATCCCCCGGTTTTCCCTTGAACTCGTACTCCCGCCATTCGGTAGCGGGCGTGTCCACCCGGTCCGCCGTCCCCTCCACGATCACCTCACGGCGGGTCCGGGTGATACTCCCGAAGGCCCCGTAGGCGTTGACGAAATGCCATTGATTGAACGACGCGTTCATCGCTTGCCGCTTCGACGCGAGGTTCCGGGCCGGGCGGTAACTGAGCACCACCGTCACCACCGTCAGGGCCACCACCGCCACCGTGAACGGGAGCGGGGTCGGCCGGTAATCCGTTTCCACGGGGATGAACCGGGCGTAGAACTCGTCCGGCAGTACGGAGAACGCCAGGACGATGGTGATCCAGTTGAGCCAGGCGAAGTTGCCGCTGGCCACCAGCCACAACTGGGTCAGGATCATCACCGCGGCCGCGATTCCGGCCACAGGCTGCGGGAGGAACAGCGCGAACGGAACCACCAGTTGCGTGACGTGATTTCCGGCCACCTCGACCTTGTGCACGGGCCGGGGCAGCAGATGGAACCAGCGGCTCAGCGGTCCGGGCATCGGCTGTGTCTCGTGGTGGTAGTACAGGCAGGTCAGATCGCGCCAGCACGGATCGCCGCGCATCTTGATCAGCCCGGCCCCGAACTCCACCCGGAACAGCACCCAGCGCATGAGGATCAGCACGAGAAACGGCGGTGCGACGTCGGCGTTGCCGAGAAAGATCGCCAGCACACCCGCCTCGAGCAGCAGCGACTCCCAGCCGAACGAATACCACGCCTGGCCGACGTTGACGATGGACAGATAGAACGCCCACATCACGAACCAGACGCCCATGCACACGACCAACGGCATCCGCTCGGTGAACCCGACGAGCGTGAGCGCCGCCAGGATCGCGCCGACCGTGGCGAGGGTCGCGAAAAGACGGTCGGAGTACCGGAAATGGAACAGACTCGGCGAACTCCTGAAACTGCGTGCGGCCAGGTAGTCGGGCACCGGAAGCAGTCCTCGCGTACCGATCAGCGCCCGGAACTGCAGAAGTGCGGCAAGGAATGCGACCAGGTACAGCGCGGCGAGCCCGCGGGTGACCAGAAGCCGCCCGATCGTGTAACCGTCCGCCGCCGCCCACTCCATCACGTCAGCCCGTGTCCGCTCCGGTGTCCCCGTCCACCTGTACGAGCATGGCACCGCCGGAGCCGGGCGGGACGACTACGCCGGGATTTCCCGACGTAGACCGCTCGCTCGCAGCACCTGCCGTGCCACGCCGGCGCGTACCGATTCCTCGGTACCGATGACCCGGACGTGGACGCGAGCCCGGGTGATCGCGGTATAGAGCAGTTCCCGGGTGAGGAGCGCGGACTTCGCTTCGGGCAACACCACCGACACCGTGCCGTACTGACTGCCCTGGCTGCGGTGAATCGTCATCGCATAGACCGTGTTCACGGCGGACAACTGGCTGGGGTGCAGCAGATAGGGCTCCTCCCCTCGCGCGAAAGCCGCGACGAGTTCGTCTCCGCGCCGGACGACCACGCCGGTGTCACCGTTGTAGATGCGCATGTCGTGGTCGTTCGCCGTGACGAGCAACGGCTGTCCGGGATACCAGCGTTCCGGATCGAGATAGCGTCCGGTGGCGGCCCCGATCCATTCGGTGGCCTGGCGCGCCCACCGTTTCACGCCCGCCGGGCCGTCGCGGTGCGGACACAGCAACCGATGGCTCTCGAACCGCTCGAGTGCTGCGGCGACGTCGCCGCGCTCTGCTGCCGCCGTCACCTCCTCGGCCGACCGGACCACATCGGCCCGGAGTGCGGTGAGATCCGACGGGCTCACGAACGACACCTCGGGGCTGCCGCTCCCGAGGATCTGCATGACCTTGTCGCCGTCGCCCTGCCGGACCGCTGTCGCCAACTCTGCGATTGCGCCGCCGAAGCGTCGTCCCCGGCTCAGACGCACCACACCGCCGCGCAACCGTGCGTGTTCCCTGACGCTCAGCCCGCGCTCCGCCAGATCTCCGGGGGCGGCAAGATCGCGCGGGACGGCGAGGTCGTGCGGGACCGCACGCTCGAACACCGGGTTGAGGGTGCCGGTGATGGGTCGGCCGACCAGGTCGGCGAGCACCGCACCGGCATCGACGGACGCGAGCTGATCGGGATCGCCCACCAGCACCAGCCGCGTGTCGGGACGTACGGCTTCGAGCAGGCGGCACATCATCGTCAGCGACACCATCGACGTCTCGTCGACCACGATCACGTCGTACGGCAGGTGGTTGCCGCCGTGATAGCGGAAGCGGGTGCGGCCGCGTTGCCATCCGAGCATCCGGTGCAGGGTCATCGCCGTGAGGTCCGGAGGAAGTTTCAGCTCGGTTTCCTGCTCGCGCACCGATTCCTGCAGGCGGGCCGCGGCCTTTCCGGTGGGAGCGGCGAGGCCGATTCGCAGGTCGCGCCCGTGGAGTGTGGTGAGCAACGCGAGGATGCGTGCGACCGTGTGGGTCTTGCCTGTGCCCGGGCCACCCGCGATCACCGTCGTCAGATGGGTGGCCGCGAGCGCGGCGGCGATACGCTGCCGGTCGGGGGCAGGAGCGGGAAGCGACGGGTCCGCCTGGTCCCGGAACAGGTTCGTGAGAGCGGAACGGAGTTGCTCCTCGTCGACCTCGGGGAAGCGGCCTTCACGCTCGGCCAGGACCCGCCGGATCGTTTGCTCCTGCCGGAAGTAGCGGTCGAGGTACAGCAGCGGCCCGTTGGCGGTCTCGACTAGACGCAGTGGACGCAGTGCGCCCGGGCCGCCGCCCACGACGAGCGGGCTGCGGCGCAGGGCGGCGAGGACGTCCTCGTCTCGCGGCCACGGGAGGTCTTCGGGAGCGACCAGGGGGTTCCCGTTTTCGTCCTCCTCCACGGTGACATCACGCAGGCGGGTCAGGTCGAGGCATACGGAACCGGCACGCACCGCGCGGACCGCGAGTGCGGTAGCGAGATGCACGTCTGTGTCCGTTTCCCCGCCGAGGGTGGCGAGACGCACGGCGACGTGCACGTCCGCGGCAGCGAGGGCGCCCGCCTCGTTGAACGTCCGGAGGGCGCCTTTGCCGCGCTGGGCTATTCGCGCATCTGTCACGACACGGCCTTTCCGGCGAGCAGGTCCGACAGATCGGTGACGAGGGCGGCCGGAGGCTGCCAGTCGAAGACACCGCTGCCGGGTGGGCTTTCCGGTCCGGCCATCCCCCGGACGAACAGGTACTGCACCCCGCCGAGATGCACCTCGGGGTCGTATCCCGGCAGACGCCAGCGCAGGTATCGATGCAGTGCCACCGCGTACAGCAAGGCTTGCATCGGGTAGTGCGCACGGATCATCTCGGCGGCCATCGCCTCACGGGTGTAGTGCGCGGTGGTCAGTTCGTCGACCCGCGCGAGACGGTTGGTCTTGTAATCCACGATGACGAAACGGGATTCGGGGGTGCGCAATACCGCGTCGATACTGCCGGTGAGGTAGCCCCGCAGCGGCACCGGCTCGAGGTGTCGCACCGCATCGGCATACGGCAGCATCGGATCACCGGGGGCGAGGTGCCGGCGCATCAGGCTCGCCACGCCCTCGAGCGTGACCGTGATCGGCGCCGGGGTGTCACCGCCGGTCAACGGCAATTCGAAATCCAGTTCCGCGAGCCTGTCGGCGGGACGGAAGTCGGCGAGGGTCCGGCCGAGCGGGCCGAGCGGGGTGCGCAGCACCGGGAGCAACGCGCCGGCCAGTTCGTCGGCGTCGATCTGCGACAACCGTTGCGCGACGACCTCCCGGCAGCAGGCACGAAGTTCGGCTTCCAGGTCGGCAGCCGAGGTATCGACGACTTCGAGCACCGCGTGCACGAGGGTGCCGAACACCGTGCCGCCGGGGAGATGGTTCATCGGGGACGGAATACCCGCGGCCGTTGCCCCGGTGGCCGTGTCCGCGGCGACGAGCGGAGCCTCTTCCGGCTCGTCGTCCTTCTCCGGTTGTTCCACCTCGCTGCCCACGCCCGGCTCGTCGTGCGCCGCGGCGGTGAGCGCCGAATAGGATGTACGACGCCATGTTTCGTCGATCACCCGGTCGAACTTCGCCGCGGCCAGGCGGCCGTATTCTTCCCGGGGCGCCGACCAGGTGAGGTGGGGAATCGGGAACTGTCCCACGGGTTCGACGGCGATCAGTCCGCCCGCCGGGGCAGCCCACCTGTGGAACTCCTCCGCCACCGCTTCGTCGTGGGGCACTCGACCCTCCGCGGCCAACTCCGGTGAGCCCGGTTCGCGGGCGAACAGCAACCGGTGCAGCGGTGAGCGCGACGTGGGAGTCGACGGCGCCCAGGAGAGCGTGAGCTGACATTTCGCCCGGGTGACCGCGACATACAGCAGTCGCAGTTCTTCACCGGCCTCTTCCTCGTCGTGCGTGCGCTTGCGTTCCGCGTAGCCGGGACTGCCTTTGCCGCCCACGTCGAGGATGCGACGTCCGTTCTCGTGGAGCAGGAGTCTGTCGGGCTCGGGATTCTTCGCGGCGTCCCAGCCGTACGGAACGTAGACGACCGGGAACTCCAGGCCCTTGCTGCCGTGCACGGTCAGGATCTGCACGGCCGCGGCGTCGCTGTCGAGACGCCGGATGCGGTCGGCCGACCCGCCGTCGGGGTCGTTGATCCTGTCTTCGAGCCACCGCGTCAGTGCCGCGAGACCGAGTGATTGACCGGCCGCCGCATGTTCGAGCAACTGTGCGACGTGCCGTAGGTCGGTGAGCCGGCGTTCGCCCGACGGCTCCTCGAGCAGTCGCGCCTCGAGCGCACCGTACGCTCCGATGCGTTCGAATACCGCGGAGAAACCCGATCGGATGTACACCGCGGACAACTCGCGCAACAAGCCGCCGATTTCGGCGACCAGTTCGTCGCCGCGTTCGTCGACGTCGGACACGGTGCGCCCGAGCAGCGGGGTCAGTGCCGCGAGCCGGACGCGATCGGCCCGGTGCGGCTGCTCCAGCGCGTAGAGCACCCACAACCACTCCCTGGCCGCCGAGGTGGAGAACACACTCGTCCCCCCGGCCAGTACGCACGGCACGCCGGCGGCCACGAGTGCGTCGTGGACGAGGGACACCTGCTTGTGCTTGCGCAGCAACACCGCGATGTGAGCCGGCTCGACACGCTCCGGACCACGGCCGAGATCGACTGTGACGTCGTCGTTGTCGAGGATCTTGACGATATCTGCCGCGACATCCTGGGCGACACGCGCCCGGAGCCCGTCCAGGTTCCTGGGGAATCCCCAGTCGTTGAGGGGGCCCGCGCCGGCACGCGGCAGATGCCTCAGCCGTATCGGGGCGAGACCGGTCATCCGGGATCTGGGTTGTGCGGCATCGACGCGGTTCGCGACGATTCGCGGATCTCCCAGCGCGGCACCGCCGTACACGTACTCGCACGCTGCCACCAGGTCGGCGTCGCTGCGCCAGTTGGTGGTCAGCTCGCAATGCGCGTCCGACGAGGACACTGCGTCGAGGTAACTCAGTACTTCCGCGCCGCGGAAGGCATAGATCGCCTGCTTGGGGTCGCCGACGAGCACGAGCCGACAGTGCCCGTGGAACGCCCGCCGCAGGATCTCCCATTGCTTGGGGTCGGTGTCCTGGAACTCGTCGATCAACACGACACCGAACCGGTCGCGCACACGGCGACACGCGTCCTCGCCGTGGTCGGGGTCGAGCAGAACGCGGTGCAGGAGAGCGAGTTGGTCGTCGAAGTCACGCAACCCCATACGCCGTTTACGGTGCTCGACCTCGCTCCGCACCTCGCGCGCGAAGTCCACCCGCTCGCCCGCGGGAGTGCCGTCGGCGCCCTCGGGAGCCAGTTCGGATTGGGGATCGAAGATCGCGGCGCGTGCTGCGGTCTTCGCCTCCGCAAAACGGATCGGTGCCTCGCTCCGCCCGTAGCGGCGCAGGTACAGATCGGTGACCACCTCGGCGGTGAGGTCGTCGACGTTCTCGACCACCGTGACGTCCGGCTCGCGTTCGCCGGCGATACCCAGTTCACCGAGCATCCTCTGACAGAATCCGTGCGTGGTGGAGATGGTGCCCGCGTCGAAATCCGACAACGCCTGACGCAGTCGCGCGCGGCGGTCGTGGACGTCGTCGGCGGCGAGGTAGCGGATCAGCGGATCTGCGCTCCCCCGGGCCGTGTCCGGGTCCGCGAGAGCAGTCGCCACCTCCGCAAACCGGTTACGGGTACGTTCGCGCAGTTCCTGGGTTGCGGCACGGCTGAAGGTCACCAGCAGAAGCTGGGACAGGTCGACCACACCCTCGGCCACGAAACGCGTCGCGAGTCCGACGATGGCGTAGGTCTTGCCCGTACCGGCACTGGCTTCGAGGACGGTGGTGCCCTCGGGCAGGGGGGCGAGCAGATCGAAACTCGCGGTGGACACGCTCGATGTCGCCGACGACGATACGGACACGAGATTTCCTTCCGTCACGGCCTGGCCTGATTCTCCGACGCGAGCAACGGCTCCCACAACCGGCGCGCGAGGACACCGAAACGACTGGGATCGTCGAACCAGGAACGTTCGTCGTCGAGAGGCTTCGGGTCCGTGAGAGCACCGAGCGTCACTCCCGATCCGTGCAGGTAGCTCACGTGCCGATCCTGCCCGTCGCCGAATGCACCGCCGAAAGCCCGGCTCGCCGCGGTGATCGCCATCTCGACCGAGTCGCCCCGGTGCCGCCGCTCGGCGTATTCGGAAGACGCTCCGGTCACCATCGGCAACGGTGTCCGCAGTCCCCGGTCGCGCAGGTCTACGAGGCGCCTCAGTTGTTCCGCGGCGTCGGCGGGGGCGAGCAAGGTGGACCGCCACGCCGGCAGCCGCGAGCGGCTTCGCCCGGTGGTGACGGCCTTCCACTGCCCCGGCCGGCCGGACGCCGCAACGGCAAGCAACTGCACCCACGCGGTGAGTCGATGTTTGGGACCGAGCTTGGAGTACGTACTCCGGGCGACGACCGTGCCGTGCACACCGCCCACTGTGCCGGTGAATCTGCGCCCGTCCCCGAGATCGAAGACGACGTCGACGGTCTGTGCGCGTCCGGCATGGACCGGCGCACATGCCGCGACGAGGCCTTCGACCTCGTACGTCACATCGTCGAGCACCTTCTCGCCGAGCGCATACGGTGGCAGCGTGCCGCGGCGCCACTCCGCTGCCCGGAAATCCGCGGCCGACATTCCCGCCAGCCGCGCTTCGAGCATGCGGTCGCCGAGGTTCCACTTTGCCAGCGGGTCGAGTTCGACATCGAGAGCATCCACGATGCCTTCGTCCAGCTCGGGGATTCGTACGCCGAGGCGTTGCCGCAGAAAGCCCTGGCTCGGGTGAACCAGGAACGCGACGAGGTCGTCGAGGTCGACGTCCGTGAGCACCGGAGGAGCGAGCGTCTCCACCGCCAAACCGGACGGCGCTACAGGATCGCGCGAATGCCGTTGTGTTGCTCGGGCTCCCGCGAGTTCGGCAGCATCGAAACCGAACGGGGCGTCGGCCCGGAAGTTGCGGGGATCGAAGGGCTGCAACGGATGACGGCGCACGATCGCCTCGTCGTCGGCGGTCGTGCCGGCCATCGTCGTGATCACGTCGCGAATCTCCGTGAGCGGAATAGCCGGTGGCCGTGCGGCACCGGTGACCGCGTCCGCGCCGGTGTAGAACAAGAGAACCCGCTCGGTCGCGGACATCATGGCATCGAGAAGCAGCTGACGGTCCTCGCTGCGGGAATCCCGTTCTCCGACACAGGGATTCTGCGCAAGCACATCGTCGCCGTCGATGTGCGCATTGCGGGGGAAGACGTCGTCGTCGAGCCCGAGCAGCACCACCACGCGATGAGGTACCGACCGCATCGGCACCATCGTGCACACCGTGAGTTCACCCGTGCGGAAATTGGCTCGGGTCGGGCGTCCTGCGAGGCGGCTCGCGAGCATGGCGCGCACATCGGCCAGCCGCAGTTCCGCGCCGCCCGCGTGCTCGACAGCGGCACCGATCTCACGGTGGGCCTGCGCGAGCTGCCATGCGTCGGCGGGCGCGGCATCGGTGAGCAGATCGAGCGCCTGCATGAGCGCGGCCGACCACTTCTCGGCCGGGTGCGGACCGCGGATCCCCAGCAGCGACACCGTGAGCCTGTCGATGTACTCGGCGAACCTGCCGGCCAGATCGATGTCGTTGCTGTCGACGTCGTCGAGGGGCAGTGCGAGGGAGAGCCATTCACCGCCGGACTCGTCGGCGGCGACGCCGAGGAGAATCCGGTCGAGGGCTGTCCCGAAGGTGTTCTGCGGGAAGTCGGCAAGACCGAACGGGCGGCGTTGCCACGTGCCGAGTCCCCAGCGTGCTCCGGTCTCGGCAGCCCATTCCTGGAGCCGTTCGAGATCGTCGTCGTCGAACCCGAACCGGCGCCGAACCGGGGCCGCGGCCGCGAGATCGAGCACTTCGCTGGCCGTGACGCGGGCGTCGGCGAGGCCGAGGAGGGTGTCGAGCACCGACAGGACCGGATTGGTCTGGCGCAGCCCACGATCGGCGAGTCGCACCCGCAGCGTGTGCCCCGCGTGCTCGCCCACTCCCCGCCCGAACGCGGCGTGCACGAGAGGGGCATAGGTCTCGACGTCCGGGCACATCACGACCACATCGCGCGGCTCGAGGGTGGGATCGTCCTGGAACAGGTGCAGCAGACATTCACGAAGGACCTCGACCTGGCGGGTCGGTCCGTGACATGCGTGGATCACGACGGTGCCGTCCGCCTGCGCGGAGCCCGGCTCCGGGGCGCGGTCCGCCCGGATGTCCGACTGCACTCGGCCGAGCAACGTGGCGGGCGGCTCGGGGGCCGCGTGGGTGATCTCGGTGGCCTCGAGGCCCGACAACCGCCTTTCGAACTCGCGCACGTCACGTCCGAGCGCTGCGAGCAGCGGGTGACGGACACGGAGCGCGCTGTCGTCCTCGGCGCGACACAGCGGGGTCTTTCCGTCCGCGAGCGCAGTCCACATGGCAGGACTCGGGTGCGGAACCCACAGGTGCACGTCGCGGTGGGCACCGAGCGCCGAGACCACCGCGAGTTGCACCGCGTCGAGACGGGTGGGGCCGAACAGCGACACGCGGCCGGGCAGGCCGACGATCTCCGGTTCGGCACGCAACCGCGCGCACAGGGTGCCGAGTTGCTGGGACGGACTGTCGGTGCCGATGCGGTCGCGCACGCGACGCCACAGTTCGGCCTGCCAGCGGAGGTGGTCGGCGAGCGGGGCGCCCGTTCCGTCGGTGTCCCGTCCGGCCGCCCACTCGGCGATCATGTCCGGACGTTGCAGTCCGTAACTGCGCAGGAGGTCGGCGAGATGTGCGGCGGTCGCATACCGGCGCCCCGCCCGATGGTCGTCGGCGCCGTGGCCGAGGTGCCGGGCCAGCGCGGCGCACCACGGCTCTCCGACGGAGTCGTCGATGACGTCGAGCACGGTCCACAACACTCGGGAGTGGAGCCAGGGGTCGTCTTCGGCGGTGGTGTCCGACGCGGCGGCGAGCACCTCCGCGACCAACCGGGACGGGGACGGGAAATCGATGTTGGCGGCGACGCCGTCGCCGTGTGTTGTGCCCAGCACCGTGGACAGACGCTGTGTGAGCCAGCGTTCGATGCCGCGAGCGGGCACGGCGACGATGTCGCGTGCGAACGGGTCGTCGAGCGGCGCCGTCAGCAACTCGCCGAGCGCGTCGGCAAGGATGTCGGTGCGTTCGGCACGGTGCAGCGTGAGCACGCGTGGGCCCCCTCGTGGTCGACTCGGTCGTCGCTACGGCTTACCACACGCGACGGACACCGCAACGATTGTGCAGGTCGAACGCGAGGACCGCCTGAGCGCACATACGAGACCCGAGGCGGGACCTGGCTCGCAGGACGGGGTGCAGTGTGGAAGAGGTCACTCGGGAAGGTCGAACAGCGGAATCTGGTCGCGCATCGTCAGGCGATCGATCTCCGCCCGGTATCTCTCGCCGAGTTCCTCGGCGACATGCGGCGGGCATCCCAGCTCGCTACCGATCTCTTCCCAGCTGTGACCGGCTTCGCGGCGCTCCCACGCGAAGCCGCCGTCCTCGTCCCACGGCGCCGACATGAACAGATACTGCACGTGCGCACGCCGGACCGCAGCGGAAATTCCGAACGAAAGTGTCGTGCATGTCCGGGGCCCGTGAACCGGGACCTCCCCGTCGTGCGGCGACGACGACGCGGGTCAGAGGCAGGCGACGAGGATTGCTGCGAGACCGCCGATCATGGCGGCGAATGCCATGCCCGCACCGAGGGATCCCATGAGGACACCTCCGGCGATACCCCCCAGCAGTACCAGGCACGCGAACAGTGCGGGGCCGGCCCAGGAGTGCTCGACGAACGCGGTCTCCGACAGGTCCGACGCGCTGCGACGCGTACCGGCGACACTCGGCTGCGCCCAAGAACCCGGACTATTGGGACTTTTCGGGCCTGCCAATGGGTTAGGGGGTACTACGGTCGTCATTCGCTGTCTCCAACTTTCGTCTCACTCGAGTGCCGAGCAGAACCCGGAGAGGCCTTGCGGCTCGATCTCGTAGATTCTCTGGCTCACCGACGTGCTGGGAGCTATGCCCCGGACGTCGCACCCCTAAACAACGCGCGCACGCCCCTGGCCCGGGAGACCGGACCGTGAAAGGAAATTTCTGCTGGGTCAAGAATACTCGATTGTGTCCTGCGTCACGCGATGTTCGGGATCCATCTCGTCGGGTAGCCGTTACAAGTGACATCGCTGGAGCCCATCGACCCCAAGTGCGAAGGAGCAACACACGATGACCCAGACCAACACCGCGGCGCTGCTCACCCAGCTCCGCACCTTGCACCAGCTCACCCACGCCGAAACCCAGGTGGCAGAGACCCGTGTCGCACAGGCCCGTACCGAAGCGGTGCGGCGGGAGCTGACCGAGAACGCTCAGAACTGCCGCGTCCGCGCCGTTGCGATCGAGGAAGCCATCCGCGAGCTCGGCGGGCTGCCCGACGTGATCGGCCCGGTCCTCGGCCGCGCGACCACCGCCGTCAAGACACTGACCGAACAGGCGCAGCCGTTCGACGAGGCACTGCTCGGTGACCTCGCTCTCGAACACCAGCTGCTCGACCGCGCCCGCTACGTCAAGGCGCTGGCGACGGCGGACGGCAACTCGTCGATCGTGTCGCTCGCGAACAAGCTCATCAAGGCTCACAGCGCGACTGTCGAGTGGCTGACCACCGTGATCGCCGAAGAGGCACTCGGTGGGCCCGCAGCCTTGCGGCGCACACCGCTCCAGGCGGCAGCCGGCGCGGCCGTGCGCTTGGTGAATACCCCGGTCAACTGGTCCACCCGCGGCCTCGACCGTGCCATCGACGCAGCCCGCTCGACCCGCCCGCGGATCGAGTCGATCCTGACACGCGGCGCACATGCCGGTGACGTCGCGGCCAAGACCCTCGGAGCCAGCCGCGATTCGGCTCTCGAGACTGCGGAACGGGTCAGCCGACGCGAGGGTGCGGACGGCACGGCGGAAGCCCTGCACCGGGTGCGCACCGCATCGGGTGTCCTCGCCGCGGACGAGTTGCCGATCGAGGATTACGACAAGCTCAACGTCAGCAGCGCCGTCGCAGCGGTGAAGGAACTCACCGAAGCGTCCGACATCCGCGCAATCGTTGCGTACGAGGAAGCACACAAGAATCGTCACGGCGTCGTATCCGCCGCCCAGACGCGCCTCGCGGCCATCGCCCAAGAGGTGCTCAGCTAGCCCGCACCAGGGCGCACACCCGAGCGAGTCGCCGGGTCCGGAGTCTCCGGGCCCGGCGATTTCCGTTCGTGCAGTACCTCGTGTCCACCGCACCCCGAATGGGTACGCGGCAGGACGAGGAATCAACCGGAGAGGACCATCATGACCAAGTTGCTTTTCGCGGTCTCCGCGGCCGACCACTGGACGCTGAGCGACGGCACGCAGCATCCCACAGGGTTCTGGGCCGAAGAGCTGGTCGAGCCGTACAACGTGTTCGACCAGGCAGGTTACGACATCACGGTCGCCACGCCGGGCGGACGTACGCCGGTCGTCGACCAGGCCAGTCTCGAGCCCGATGCGGCGGGCGGCGAGGACCGCGCCGCGGAGCTGAAAAAGGCATTGGAGGAGCTTCAGCCGACGCTGGCCGGCGCCGCAGTCCTCGAGGACGTCGACGCCGCCGACTACGACCTGCTGTTCGTCCCCGGCGGTCACGGACCCATGCAGGACCTCGCCGTCGACGAGCGGTTCGGTGAACTCGTACGTCACTTCACGGAATCGGGGAAGGTCGTCGCGATGGTGTGCCACGCCCCCGCCGCACTCTTGCCCGCGTTCGCCTCCGGTGGCCGCTGGTTGTTCGAGGGCTACAAGCTGACCGGGTTCACCAACATCGAGGAAGTACAGGCCGGACTGGCCGGCAAGGCACCGTGGCTTCTGCAGGACCGGCTTCAGGAAGCCGGCGCCCTGTTCTCCTCGGGAGACGCATGGCAGCCGCACCTGGTGGTCGACCGCACGTTGTACACGGGCCAGAACCCGGCCTCGTCGCGGCCGCTCGCAGAACGTGTGGTGAGCGACCTCGCTGCACGGTGAGCGCTGCGCCGTTCGGGCGGTGACCGCTCAGGCGGTCACCTTCCGGGCGAAGGCGATCGTGCGCGCGAGCGCGTCCCGAGCGTCGGGGGTGGAGAGGTCGAACTGGTACTCGTGTTCCAATTCCGGCTCGTGGCCGTCCGGGTAGAACAGCGAATCCACCTCGACGCCGAGGCCGGTCAGCCTCTCCGCGAACGGCCGGGACTGCGTCGCGGTGAGCGGGTCGCCATTGCCGCCGGTGATGTAGGTGGGTGGGAAGTTCGCGGTGACGAGATCGAGAGTCGACATCTGCCGCGCGGCCTCCGACTCCGCGAACTTTCGTTCCCCGAGGTAGGCCCACATCGCTTGCTCGACGCCACAGCGGATCAGGTCACTGCCGCCGCCCAGGGCAGCCACGTTGTAGATTCCGCAATTGAGAACCACCCCCCTGACCTGGCCGGACGCGAAGTGGGGACTGATACCGAGCCTGGCGGCATAGGACGGGTCCGTCACAGCCAGGGCGAGCTGGGCCGTCAGCTGAGCGCCGGCCGAATCTCCCGCCAGAACGATGCGCTCGGTGTCGATGTGGAGTTCTTCGGCGTGGTCGAGCAGGTAGCGTTGCGCGTCCGCCAGCTGTTCGACCGCAGCGGGATAACGGTGTCGCGGCGCGAGTGAATAGCCGACGGAGACGACGGTGAACCCGGCGTCCGCCAGGCGCCGGTAGTAGCCGGCGTAGTCGGCGCGGCTACCGGCGATCCAGGCTCCGCCGTGCACCCACACGATCGTCGGGAGCGCCGAGGTTGCCCCGGTGGGACTGTAGACATCAAGGCAGGCGTCCACGTCCCCGTCCCGATACCGGAGACCGCCGACGAACTGCGTCTCGGGGGCTCCCTCGTCGAGTTTCGCCGTGAGCCGCTTCGCGTCGCGCTCGAACACGGCCCGGACCACGAATGCGCCGGGAACCGGCGTCAGGGCCAGCGCGGAGTAACCCCGGGCGACCGCGTCGGCGATAGCCCCGACCATCCGTGGTCCGGCGCCGCGACGCGGAGTAGGGGCCGTATCCGTTTTTGCTTGCGACACCCGTGGCTCCTACTCGTCGTTACCGTGGAAACCCGCACCGTCCGGGACCCCACCGATCATGCCAAACAATGCGGCGGCGTCCCGGAACACGGCTGTCGGCGAGGCTGCACGCCACCGTCAGTGAAAAAGCCTGTCCACGAAGGCGTGGAGATTCTCGCGAACGCGCGCGATCTTTTCTTCGGGGCCGAGATCCTCGCGGTACCGGCTTCCGAGTGCGGGCTTCTTCTTGCCCCGCGCATACAGCGAACATGCCAGGTCGATGCACATGTAGGTGCCGAGGGTGTTGCCTGCGCGACCCGCGTCACCGACCTTCCCGGCACTCATCAAGGCGATCCCGCCTCGCGTGTGGGTGGTCAGGCACACCGTGCACATCTGCGACTTACCGGAACCGTTCGGTTCGAATCGCATCGCGATCCCGACGAGACCGGTCTCGCGGGGTACGACGATGTATCCGCGGCCTGGATACGCGGGGTCGGTCCATCCCAGGAAATCCAGATCCTCCCAGGGCCGGTCGGCGAGGTCGCGGGGCGCCGGCAGCCGCTTGGCCTCCCCTTTGGAGCAGTTGACGAACGAGGCTCTGATGTCCCGCTCGGTGATCGCGTCCATGCGGTGTCTCCTCAATCGTTTGCACGGCTAACCGAAGGGACGGTACGCGCGGAGGCCGAGCGGGGACAAACGTTTTTCGGTCCTCAGGCTGCCGGAACGGCGGAGGCGGCCACAGGAGCGTCCACCCGGGTGCGACGCATGCCGATCACGTACAGCGCAAGTCCGACGACGATCCATGCCGCGAGAGTGCACGCCGCCACGAGCCCGCCCGTTCCCTGGAAGTAGGCCGCGGAGCGCACGAGGGTCCCGGCTGCGCCGGGGGGAAGGATCTGGCCGAACGTGCCGAGCCCGCTCGGGAGCCATGCAGAGGTCGTGGAGATTCCGGCGAGGGGATTTCCGAGGAACATCATCGCCATCGCACCGATGGTGAAACCTTTGGCCCCGAACAGTTTCTGGAGCCCGGCCAGCGGGAACGCCAGTGCCGCAATCCCCATGGCGATAGAACCTGCCACTGCCCAGAATCCCGTGTCCACGCTGCCGAACGCGTAGGTGAGAACGGCGGCGACGATGGTCCCACCGACGGCGGCGAAGGTGAACAGCCCCGCCAGATACCAGCCGTTGCTGCGCGGGAGAATTTTGCGGAACGCGACGACCGGGACGATGCCGCCGAACACGAGAGGGAAGGCCAGTCCGCCGATTCCGACACCGGTGGGGTCCGACGCAGGCAGCGGGACCACGTCCTCCACCGTGACCGGCGAGGCCGTCACCTGGCCGACAGCGTTGGCCGTACCGGCGAGTGTGCCGGAGATCGTGGCCGAACCGGCACTGGCAACCAGCGCGTGCACACCCGACTCTTCGACGACGAACCCTCCGACGATCTCTCGGTCGAGGATGGCGTCGCGCAGATCCTGTTCCGAGTCGTACCGCTGGGGTGTGTAGGCGTCGGGAGCGGCGGTCACGAGGGCCTGCTCGAAGTCGTCGACGACCCCCGACGTCCCGGCCAGGCCCACGCTCAGGTCGTGCGCCCCGCTCTTCAGCGACGGCATGATGAAGACCATCAGCAGGAGAACAAGGATCACGCCGAGGCCGGCGGTCATACCCAGCAGCATGAACGCCGAGTGAGGTGTGCGCTTGTTCACGACGGTGGACGGGTCCGCGTCACGAGCGGGCGTATCGGCGGTCAGGTGGGACATCGACTCTTCTTTCACAACGAACCCGGCTATAACCGGATGACATTCCTCCGATTATAGCGGAAGATAACCCTCCGGTTGGAGATCTGGTGTCAAATGGAACACGACCCGTCCCTCGTGCAGCCATCACCGGCACCCGACGAAAGAGAACTCATGCGTTCCGATGCCGCCAAGCGTCGCCAGGCGATAATCCGGGAAGCACGGCGCCTGTTCGCGGCAGAAGGAAGCGACGTCGCACTCGAGCACATCGCGGAGGCCGCGGGAGTGGGGATCGCCACTCTGTACCGCAACTTCGACTCGCGGGCCGCCCTGGCCGACGAGGTCTCGCTGTCCATCCTCGGCGAGATCCAGGACGCCGCCGACGAGGCACTCGATCTGATCGGCAGCGCTCCGGACACCGCATGGGTCGACTTCGTCCACCGGCTCGTGGATTTGGATCTGGGTGCCCTCGCCGCGGCACTGGCCGATTTCGTCGCAGACGAGATCTCCGGGCCCGTCCGGGATTCACAGGCGCGAACGCTCGCCGGGGTCGAGAATCTGCTCGCCGCCGCGCGATCCGAAGGACTCGTCCGCCCGGATCTCGGCGCACTCGAACTCGTCCTCGCGATCGGTATGATCACCCGCCCCCAGCCCGACGCGATTCGCCGGGCGACGCCCGGCCTTGTGCCGCAACTCGTTTCGATATTTCTGGCGGGGATGCGGCCGTGACACACACCGCGTGAGAGATCTCACCCGCCACGACACGTCGGACAAGTGGGACAATAGAAGAGTCGGCTCGCGGGCTCCGGCACGTCCATCCGTATGGGTGCGGCGCCCCGTGTCTGCGTCACTGCGTTCCCCCGCAGATGGCACGACAATCGTCTCGGTGCCGCGATAACGCCCACCGGACGGTCGATTCCGACACCCGCGTGCACAAGAAAGCAGTCCCCATGCAGTTCTCGACCGGTCAAATCGTTGTCCATCCCCACCACGGCCCAGCAACCGTCACCGAGATCTTCGACCGGACGATCAAGACCACTCGGCTGTCCTATCTCCGGCTCGCCATCCACCGGTCCGATCTCACGATCGACGTACCCGTCGCCAAGGCGGAGGAACTCGGGCTCCGGGAAATCTACGACACGACGGAACTCAAAGATCTCTTCGAGGTTCTCCACGCACCCACACCCCCCGAAGACAACGGCTGGTCGCGCAGGTTCAAAGACCACCAGGACAAGCTGAGGCTCGGCGACCTCCTCGTCACCGCAGGCGTCGTCCGGGACCTGACTCGCCGTGAGCACCGGTGTGGCCTCTCATTGGGTGAGAAGAAGATGCTCCGGTCTGCCCGCAACGGCGTGCTCACCGAGCTCTGCCTGGCGCTGTCCATCCCGGACGAACAGGCCGAGACGCTGCTGGACTCCGCCATCCTCGCGCCCCGGCCGGCCCTGGAACAGCAAGCTCTCGCTGCCGCCGGCTGAACAGGCGGACAACACGTACGCGTCCGGCGCGCGCCCTCCCGACCGCCGTCCGTTCATACTCGGCTCTCCGACGGTTCGTCGCCGGCGCTCCCGGGCAGCGCGAGTCCCGGCATCAGCTGCTGCAGCGTCGCCTCCCAGTGGCGAGCCCGGTCCGGGAAACACGCCGTGAGCACGTCGACCATGGCGGCAGGCGCGACGGACGCGCCGGGTGACGCCCCCAGCAGACCCGCGATGGAACCGTCCGCGCCGGTGACGATCTCGGTTCCGAACGTCAGCACTCCCACCTTGCGCCGATCCGGCTTGATCAGTTGTGCGCGCTGACCCGCGTCGATCGAGTACCACTCGCCGGGCGACGCTGCCGGATGAAACCGTTGCAACTGGCCGAACTTCCGTTCCGGTGTCGCCAGAAGCTGTCCGACGAGGTAGCGAACCAGCGACACGTTCTGGAGGCCCACCGCGAGAAGCGAACAGATGTTGTGCAGTCGAATCGTCGTGAGCAGGTCGGTAAGCCGCCCGTGTTTGAGCAGACGCGTGCTGAAGGTGGCGTACGGGCCGAACATCAACGCGCCGTGGCCATCGACCACCCGCTTGTCGAGGTGCGGCACCGACATCGGCGGGGCGCCCGAGTCCGCCTGGCTGTAGACCTTCGCGTCGTGACGGGCCACCAGATCGGGGTTGTCGGTGCGGAGGAACTGCGCTCCTATCGGGAAGACCGCGTAACCGCGAACCTCCGGGATGCGTGCCTTCTGGAGGAGTTTGAGTGCGTACCCTCCTGCCCCGACGAAGACGAACCGGGACCGCACCGTGAATCGGTGGTCCCCGGTGTTGCCTCGCCCCGACACGGTCCATCGTCCGTCTCTATCGCGGCGTAGCCGCGTCACCTCGTGGCCGGTCCGAACTTCCGCGCCGGACTCGCGCATTCCTTGGAGCAAACCCTGTGTCAGGGCGCCGAAGTCGACGTCGGTGCCGCGCTCGTCGCGGGTGGCCGCGACAACTCCGGACCCGGTTCGACCGTCCATCAGCAGCGGTGCCCATCGCGCGATGATGTCGGGATCCTCGGTGTACTCCATGTCCGAGAACAGCGGCGACCGGCGCAGTGTTTCGTATCGCTGTCGCAGATAGCGCACGTCCTGCTCCCCGAACACCACGTTCATGTGGGGCGTCGCATTCGTGAACGACGCTGCGAGATCACCGGATTCGACGAGTGACCCCCAGAACTGACGAGAGATCCGGAACTGCCGCCCGATTTCTGCGGCGCGCGACGGATCGCCGGGATCGGGCATGTAGTTGAGTTCGCAGAATCCCGCGTGGCCTGTTCCGGCATTGTTCCACGCGGCGCTGCTTTCGGACGCCGTGTCGTCGAGGCGTTCGAGAACGAGGATCGACCAGTCGGGCTGGAGCCGGGTGAGCAACGCCCCCAGCGTCGCGGACATGATGCCGCCGCCGATCAGTACGGCGTCGTAGATCTCCGGTTGTGTCGGCCCACCGGTGGCGCGAATCTCCTGCACGTCTGCACACCTGCTTCCGTATCGAGGTCCTTCCAGAGTGCGCGCCAGGTGACCATTCCGTCCAATGACATCGTCGCTGGAATATGATCCGGATATGGATCGATTTCTCTCGGACGAGACGGCCTCGGTAGTGCCATTGCTCGCTGCGTTCGACGCGGCAGCGAGAGAGGGGCACATCACGCACGCCGCGGACAGGCTGGGCGTCCCGCAGTCGTCGGTCAGTCGCCGCATCAAAGCCTTGGAACACACGATGGGCGTATCGCTGTTCCAGCAGATAGGACGCGGGGTGGCGCTGACAACGGCCGGGCGTGAACTGCACGCGCGCACCCGGGAGACGATCCGGGAACTCGACGACGCGATCAACACCGTCCGCAGCCACGCCGATCCCGACAGTGGGATCGTCCGGTTCGGCTTCCCCCTGACACTCGGCCCGGTCAGCGTCCCGTCGCTCCTCGCCGAATTTCATCGCGACGCCCCGCGCATTCGCCTCCACCTCGTTCAGGCACACGGTGAAGCACTGGCGGCGATGGTCCGAGACGGCCGGCTCGATCTGGCTGTGATGATCCCGCCACCGGAGGATCTCGTCGTCACCGTCCTCGGCAGTCAACCGTTGTTGCTGCATGTCGCCGACACCCACCCGCTCGCGGAGCGAGACCGCGTCGACCTCGGTGAACTCGCCGACGAACACTTCATCGCCGGCCCACCCACATACCACGTCCGCACCGAACTCGACAATTACTGCCGTGCAGCCGGATTCGATCCCTACATCGCGTTCGAGATCAGCGAGTTCGACACGATCCGCGCACTGGTCGCACAAGGCCTCGGCATTGCGCTCCTGCCGCGAGCGGAGATCCCACAGCCCGGTGTCGCGACCGTGCAGGTCAGCGGCATCGCCGACCGCCCGATCGGACTGGCGACGGGCACACGCCATCCCTCCCCCGCGGCCCTTCGGCTGCACACACATGTCACGACGCGGGCACAGTGGCCGCCGGGACCGTAGCCCGACCGGAACCGAACTGCGTCGTGCGCGGCCGTAACAGCCCCACCCGGACACCGATATCCCGGAAAGGACAGCACCCGCCCGACCGAAGGAATACGGATGTCGACGCAACCTCCCCCCGATGGGTATGGGTACGGGTACGGACCGCCCCCGTTCGAACAGCCACCCCGGCGGCCGAAGTGGCCATGGGTTGTGGGCGGAGTGATCGTCGTTGCACTCATCGCGACTCTCGCCGGCCTCGCCGTCGTGCTCGTTCGCAACTCGGCCTCCGAGGCCGAGGACACGGCGGCTGCCGGTTCGCCGGCACGCACGGTCACCGTCACCGCCGACTCGCCCACCACGTCCGCGCCACCGCCGGCAGCAACCGAGTCTGCGACTGCGGAGCCACAGACACTGCCGACCGACGGGATCTTGAAAGTCGGAGTGGACATCGCACCGGGCGAATACGCAGTACGTCCCACCCGGTCCTACGGCGGTTACTGGGAGCGCCTGTCGTGCTTGACGGGGGACTTCACCTGCCTGCTGGCCAACGACAACGTGGAGGGCGACAGCTACGTGGTCGTGCTTCCGGGAGATGTCGCACTGCGGATCGACGGCCTCGAACTCGTTGCGACGGGCAATCCCGCCCCCGGCACGGCACCCCCGCCCGCGGCGCCTCCGGCCGCGGGACCCGCACCGTCGAGTCCCCCGCTCGACAACACGGACGGCCAAGGTTTCGTCGGCGTGCCGCAGGCACGCTGCAATCACACCAACGCCGCCGTCTTCGCCGGACAGACCACCGAGTCGCTTGTTGTGGTCTGCGAGACCGGAGTGGGACGCTTGTACTACAAAGGGGTCCGACTCAGCGACGGAGCTGCCCTGGAGATCGACGATCCCGTGGCGTCGGGGAACGGTTTCACCGCGACCAACGACGGTGTGCAGTACCGCATCTCACCCGACGCCCTTGTCATCACCGAGGGCTCGTCGCTGCTCGGCGAGGAACCGATGCTCCAATACTGGACCCGGTAGCGCTGTGCCACGTATTCGTTCTCACATCTCCGGAACCGGTAGTGGTCGGTAGTAACCGACAAACGGCGCCGGTGGGTCAAGTAGATTTCTCATCATGGCGAAGAACGAAATACCGCACCAAGATCTCAACCTTTCCCACATCGGCAAGTACGTGCGCGTGGACCTGAAGAACACGGTCACCGAGCACGAGACCCTGGCGGCAGGTGTTCTCACGCGCATCACCCATCACCTGAGCATCGAAGAAGACAACGCGCCGATCACCCGGATCACCGTCGAACTCGCCGGTACCGACGTGGACTTCGCACTGCGTGACGACTGCCCCGTGCGGATCGCGGACAGTCTGAAAGAGTTGTTCGGCAACACCTGAGCCCGGCCGAGCGCACGGTCCCGGAAGGTCCCTGAACGGCCGACCCGGGGCCGTGCCGCAACGGGAGCGAACGGACACCGTGAGCCCGAGGTTCGTCCGCCGCCACCGGCGATCTCTCCGAAGCCTCCCGACGCCGCTAGGATCCAGCGCGAAACGGAAGCCGGGACGCGACCGTGGCCGTCCACCGACCGACGACGACCGCGCCGATGATCGCTCGCCGCATCAGATTCGCCGCCCCACGCCGGGGCATCCCGGCGATATGATGCTCCATCGTCGCCGGAGACTCGGACCTGTTGTCCGCCAGCATCTTTGTCACATACACAGCCGCGAGCTGGTGTGAATCCATGGCACTGTGACCCAGGATCGGTATCGACACCAGCACCGCGCGGGGTACCAGATCTACGATCTTTTCTGCGATCGGAGGTGGTGTCCGCAGGTCGCGGCCTCCGGAGATCACCGCGGTCGGCCACGAGAATGCCGGGATCTGCGCGGGAAAGTCGAAGGGTTCCCCTACGAACTCCGGATGCCGCGCCGCGGCAGCCGCGAAAATCTCCTGCTGGTCGAGCAGTTCACCGTCGGGCGGTAGCCCATATCCGAGCTCGCGGAAAGCAATCCGCGAAACAAGATCGGGTTCGAAGAAGAACGGTGCTCCTCCCCCGTCTATCTCGGCCGAGCCGGCGTTTGCCATCCGATTCCAGATGCGCCGTAACCGTCCGTTGCTCCGCTGGACGAGTAACTCCCGGAGAAGGTCCGGACCTCCGTACTCGTATGCGATCTGCACGACCACGTTGATCTCCGGCTCCGGCACCCCACGCGCGAGCGCGGTACGCAAGGCTTCGACTACCGGCGCCAGATCCGGATCGGTCGCTTCGAGAAACAGTCCGCGCCGGTACGAGCGTGCACCCTCGATGTCATCCGCAACGGACAGCATCGGCGAATCGAGGACCATTCCCACCACCCGATCCGGATACCGGACCCCGAAGCCCTGTGCAAGGTACGTGCCGTAGGACGAGCCGTAGACGATCACACGCTCGACCCCCGCATCATCGAGGACCGCGGCGAGATCCTCGACCACGTGGTCGACCGTGACCGCTTCGCTCGGCAGCTCGTTGCCGTGCACATCGCGGCGCGACAACCCGACACCGCGATGCTCCATCATCAGGACGTCGAGTCCCGCATGCTCTGCTCGACGGCGCAAACTGCGATAGGGCAGGACGGAAGCAAGTCCCGGTCCGCCGGGCACCATGAGCACGGGAACTTTCCCGCGTGGGCCGGTCCGGACGTAGGCCAGCGGAAATTGTGTCTCGGTGCCGTCTCCGACCGGTCGCATCACTTCGTGCCCGTGGCTACCGGCGATCTTGCGGGCCGCCCTCTTCAGCACGGTCGCCTGGAGTGAAGCCATGTGCCCACTCAACCACGACGGACCGCCGTGCGAACAGAAGTGCTCCGAATCAATACTCGACATGTCCGTTGTGCGACCAATACAGTGGCGCCCGTGAAGCCGCGCCCGAGACTTCTCCCCTGCGCCGACGTTTCGACGAAGTCGCGTACCTCTTGTTCGACTCTGGGACTGCGCTGCATCGGGACGGATCTCGTCCGATGACGGGCTCCGGCCACTGGGGTCTGGAACACGGCCCCCGAACGGGCGAAACGATCGTCCTACTCCACGGCAACAATGCCGGGGGCTGGATGTGGGGCCCGCAGATCGAACGCCTCCCCGAGCGTCATCTGCTGACCCCGGATCTACCGGCGCTCGGCGAGCGCTACGGGCTGCGGTGGCCGGGGATGCGCGCTGCCGCCGACGACATCGCCGAGATCATCCGCAAACACGCAATCGGCGGAACCGCGCACGTCGTCGGCCTGTCACTCGGTGGGTTCGTCGCCGTTCATCTCGTGCATCGTCACCCCCAGCTCGTTCGCAGTTGCATGATCACAGGCGTTGCGTTCACCGGGCTGACGTCGCTCGAACGCTTCCTCATCCCGCCTCAGATCCCGTTGTGGCGCAAACGTTGGTACTGGCGAGCACAGGCTGCGGCGTTCGGGGTTCCGGCCGATGGGAGGGACCTGTACGTCGACTCTGCCGTCCGTGTTGCGCCGGACACCAACCGGCGCATATTCCGTGAGGTCGCAGAAAGCGAGGTTCCTTCAGAGCCTTTCGCGTACTCCGGACCGATGTTGGCTGTCGCTGGCGAGAAGGAACAGCGCTCCGTGCGTGACGCCTTCCCCGCCCTGGGGAAAGCGCTCCCTCAACTGCAGACGTGGGTAGCGCCGGGGATGCACCATCCGTGGAACGTCGAAGATCCGGACCTCTTCACCACGGTCCTCCGCACATTCGCCGAGACCGGGGAACGGGAAGCGGGCGACGAGACCACCCGCCCCAATCCCTGACGGCGGGTCTCGACCCGCATCGCGGTGAGCCCGACCGACGGTGGGATCATTACCAGGTGCCGATGCCCTCACCGCTCCCCGTCAGAGACGGCGTGGGACCGACGCGGCTGCAAGTACCGATTTCAGGGCCGTGGGAGACGATCGCCGAGTACACGGTGACGAGATTCGGCCATCTGGACCCCGACGAGCTGTACCGGCGGTTCGATGCGGGCGAGATCGTGGGCCGCGACGGCCACCCGATCGGCCGTCACACCGCGCTGGGTGTGCATCCTTTCGTCTGGTACTACCGCGACCTGCCGGCCGAGGAGCCGATTCCCTTTCACGAGGAGATCCTGCACACCGACGACAACCTCGTCGTGATCGACAAGCCGCACTTTCTTCCGACCACCCCGGGCGGTCGGTACCTGCGCGAGTCAGCACTCGTCCGCCTGCGGCTCCGTCTCGACAACCCGAACCTGACTCCGATCCATCGTCTCGACCGCGCGACGGCCGGCGTGGTGATGTTCTCTGCCCGGCCCGACACTCGCGGTGCGTACCAATCCATGTTCGAGAAGCGTCAGGTCACAAAGGTCTACGAGGCGGTGTCGACCCAGCCGACGTGGTGGGACGCCGACGCACCGGCGCTCGGCGAACACACGCTTCCTCTGCTCTACCGCAACCACATCTCCGTCCTGCGCGGGGAGCTTCGGTGCGTGGTCTACGACGCCTGTGAACCCAACGCCGAGACGCTGATCGACGTGCTCGGATCCGGGGTGGGCGTCTCCGGACGCGCTGTGCTGCATACGATTCTGCGTCCACGCACCGGACGGATGCATCAGTTGCGAGTGCACCTCGCGGCGCTCGGGATCGGGATCCTGGGCGATCGCTGGTATCCCGAACTATTGCCCGAGGCACCGGACGACTATTCGCAGCCTCTCCAATTACTCGCGCGGGAAGTCGAATTCACCGATCCGCTGACGGGCGCCCCACGCCGATTCGTTACGCGCCGCACGCTGAGCGAAGCGCCTCGCTAGAAGGTCGCGTCCCGATTCGACCGACCGGCTGAAGCGCACCGCGTCGAGCCGGCGACCCCCCTTCGGCTGCGGACCGACTTCGTGGAAGTCATCTGTTTCTGCGTCGGGCGCGGACGGTCGTCGCGCCCGAGCGAGCCGATGTGCACCCTTGCAGCGATACCGGTAGGGGGTATACGTTGGATTGCGCCACATACCCCCGGCGGGTATAGGCAGAGGGACGACGATGACCGTCAGCGAGACCAGGCGACCGATATGGCGTGCGGGCACCGCGAAACGTCCGTGCGTGAGAAGATCGGCGAGATCGCCGGTGTCGCAGGCATCGAGGTCCTCGCCCGAACCGGCAGGCTCGTTGTGAACGCGGACAGCCCGATCGACGACGAGAAGGTCCTCGCCGCTGTCGAGAAGCCGGCTACACACCGAGGAGGCTCTGATGAAGACCCCAATCAAGCTCGCGCTCTTCGGGGCCGGACTGGTGGTGGCTGTCGGTGCGGTCCTCGGACTTGCCAGGGTCGTCGGTTCCGACAACGTGGCAGGGTCGGGCACGAACATCAGCGATATGCACGAGCACCACGGAGAACATGACGGCGGTGCGACCGGTCACGACCACGCGGCGGACGGCGGCGCACCACCGCCGGGTATACGAACGGCGATCGACCCGAGGTACCCGGTCGGCACGACGGTGCTACTGACCGCGGATCACATGCCCGGCATGAACGGCGCGCAAGCCACCATCTCCGGAGCGTTCGACACCACGACCTACTCCGTGAGCTACACCCCGACAACCGGCGGCGAGCCTGTGGTCGACCACCGATGGGTCGTCCACGAAGAACTCGACAACCCCGGCCCGGCGCCGCTCGCCGATGGGACCGAAGTGGGACTGCAGGCCGAGCACATGGGAGGAATGAACGGCGCCCGGGCGACGATCGACAGTTCCACCGACGAAACCGTCTACATGGTCGATCTCGAAGCCGATGGCATGGAGATGACAAACCACAAGTGGGTCGTCGAAAGCGAGATCACGCCCGCGCGGTAACAGCCGCTACACGTTGAAGCGGAACTCCACGACATCGCCGTCGGCCATGACGTAGTCCTTGCCTTCCATCCGGACCTTGCCCCGGGCCTTGGCCTCAGCCATCGAACCGGCGGCGTCGAGGTCGTCGAACGAGACGATCTCGGCCTTGATGAAGCCACGCTCGAAGTCGGAGTGGATGACGCCGGCGGCCTGCGGTGCAGTGTCGCCCTGGTGGATGGTCCACGCACGCGCCTCCTTCGGACCCGCCGTGAGGTAGGTCTGGAGGCCGAGGGTGTGGAAGCCGACCCGCGCGAGGGAGGCGAGGCCGGGCTCGTCCTGACCGATCGAGTCGAGCAGTTCCTGAGCTTCTTCCGGCTCGAGTTCGATCAACTCGGACTCGACCTTGGCGTCGAGGAACACGCAGTCTGCGGGAGCGACGGCCTCACGCAGTTCCTGCTTCTTCGCGTCGTCGGTCAGCACCGTCTCGTCGGCGTTGAAGACGTAGAGGAACGGCTTGGTGGTCATGAGGTTGAGCTCGCGCAGCAGCGCGTAGTCGAGGGTGTCCTTCTTCGAGAACAGGGTCGCGCCCTCGTTGAGGACGGCCTGCGCCTTGACGGCCTCCTCGTACTGCGGCTTGAGGTCCTTGTTCTTCTTCGCTTCCTTCTCGAGACGCGGCAGCGCCTTCTCGAGGGTCTGGATGTCGGCGAGGATCAGCTCGGTCTCGATGATCTCGATGTCGGCGAGCGGGTCGACGCGACCGTCGACGTGGATCACGTCGTCATCGGCGAACACGCGCACAACCTGGCAGATCGCATCCGCTTCGCGAATGTTGGCGAGGAACTTGTTGCCCAGGCCTGCGCCCTCGGACGCTCCCTTGACGATGCCGGCGATGTCGACGAACGACACGGTGGCAGGCAGGATGCGCTGCGAACCGAAGATCTCTGCGAGGCGATTCAGCCGCGGATCGGGCAGTTCGACCACGCCGACATTGGGCTCGATGGTGGCGAACGGATAGTTCGCAGCCAGCACATCGTTCTTGGTCAGCGCGTTGAAAAGCGTCGACTTGCCGACGTTGGGAAGACCGACGATTCCGAGGGTAAGGCTCACGGGTTCAATATTCTACGCAGACTCCGCGCGGTCGCCTCATCCGCACGCTACCCGCACCAACTGCGCGATCCGCGCGGCCTGCTCGTCGTCGGGCACGGACGTCCCGTCGGCGGCGAGTTCGCCGACCTTCTCGTTGACTTCCTGATCGCTGGTGCCGTCCTCGATCAACGGGCACGTCTCGCTGACGATCGACTCGATCGACGAGGTTTCCCGGTCGGCGGACAACTGCGGGTAGCCGGCACGGAACGCCGCTACGAACGCACTCATCTTGGCATCGTCGAACGCTTCTCCGGCTTTGTCGGCGGCATCGGAGGCTGCCTGCTGAACCGAGGACAGGACCCCGCCGGCTTGTTCCTGCACATTCGTCGCGGCGTCGCTCGCCGAGGTCCGCGCCCCGTCCGCCGTCGGCGCGTCGTCCGAGCTGCACGCGGCGAGAGCACCGGCGACAGCCACCGCGACCAGCATGATCGATGCCCGAGTTCTCCGGGACATGCCCGTTCCATTCGTCACGTTTCGAGAGTGCCACGAACGGGGACTCTCGGTCGGGCAAATCCGACAACCCGCTCATGCTCGGATTCCGGGCGTGGTGACCGTAGATTTACGGACGTCGGGCACGTCGACTCGCACAGACATGTCGGAAGGACCAGCGTTGACCGAATCGAAATCCAGCCCATGGGGTACGAACCCCGCCTCGACATCGTCGAAGACTCCTGATCGGGCCACCCTCATCGGTGCCGGCGGAATGTGGCTCGCGAAGTGGTCCGCGATCCTTGTCGTGATCGCTGCGGGTGCCCTCGTGCTCGGCTGGATCATCCAGAAAATGTGGGTGATCGTGCTGCCGGTCGCCCTCGCGATCGTGGTCTCGACGATTCTGTGGCCGCCGACCCGGGCGATGACCAAACGCGGGCTCCCACCCGCACCGGCCGCGTCGATCACGCTCGTGCTGTTCTTCGCGATCGTGGGCGGCATCATCGCCGGCATCGTGCCGTCGGTGGTCAACCAGGTGCCCGATCTGGCCAACAAGGCCACCGAAGGCATCAACACGGTCCAGGACTGGGTGAAGGGCCCGCCCATCAACCTGCAGGACGAGCAACTCGACAACGCCGTGGACGCGGTGGTCGAACGTGTCCAGGGCAGTGCTGCCTCCATCGCCGGGGGCGTGTTCTCCGGGGTCACCACCGCCGGGTCGCTGCTCATCACGTTCGCACTCGTCCTGGTGCTGTCGTTCTTCTTCATCAAGGACGGACCGCGTTTCCTCCCCTGGCTTCATCGGGTCAGCGGCAGGACTGCCGGGCGGCACCTCGAAGAGGTCCTGACCCGGATGTGGATCACGCTCGGCGGGTTCATTCGCACTCAGGCAGTAGTGAGCCTCATCGACGCGGTGTTCATCGGCATCGGCCTGGTGATCCTCGGTGTACCGCTCGCGCCGGTGCTGGCGATCCTCACGTTCATCGGTGGATTCGTCCCGATCGTAGGTGCCTTCGTTGCCGGTGCCCTGGCCGTGCTGGTCGCGCTCGTCGCCAACGGCTTCACCACGGCTCTCATCGTGCTGGCACTCATCATTGCGGTGCAGCAGATCGAGGGGAACGTCCTGCAGCCCGTTCTCCAGTCGCGGAGCATGAATCTGCACGCGGCCGTGGTGCTGCTCGCGGTCACTGCCGGATCGTCGCTGTTCGGCATCGTCGGTGCGTTCCTGGCGGTGCCGGTGGCTGCGGTCGCCGCCGTCGTGATCCGCTACATCGGCGAGCAGATCGACAGTCGCTCGGCCGAAGTCGATCCGGACGACGCGACGAAAGCCCTGCCCGCTCCCGGCGACGCCTCGGCGCCCGATCCGAACGCCTCCACCGGACCGGAGCCCGAGCCGGATCAGAAGTGACGGACGCTCCTGCGGGTCAGCTCGCGACCTGAACAGTGGATCCCGACCGGCCGCGGATGACGTGCAGCCGGCTCGGGATCCGCTGCCGCATCTCGTCGACGTGGCTCACCACCCCGACGACCCGGCCGCCGGCGCGCAATTCGTCGAGCACCCCCATCACCGCATCCAGAGAGTCCGCGTCGAGGGTGCCGAACCCTTCGTCGATGAACATCGTGTCGAGAACCACTCCGCCGGCTTCCGCTGCGACGACGTCCGCGAGCCCGAGCGCCAGCGCCAGCGACGCCTGAAACGACTCGCCGCCGGACAGGGTTTTCGTCGACCTGACCACGCCGGTGTATTCGTCGTGGATGTCGAGCCCCAGGCCACCACGTCGACCACGGGTGTCGGCCGCGTCGGAGTGCACGAACTCGTACCGGCCGCCCGACATCCTGCGCAGTCTCTCCGACGCGGCCTCCGCCACCTCCTCGAGACGCGCCGCGAGCACATACGAGCGCAGCGACATCTTCTTGGCATTGGAGCCGCCACCGGCCACGACGTCCGCGAGGTCGGCGAGTTCGGCCTGCTCGTCGCGGAGAGGGACGAGTTTCGCGTACGCCTGCTCGAGACGCGCCGTGTAGGCGTCGATGTCGAGGTACCGGCGGGCCGCCTCGGTGGCGGCAGCGTGCGCCCGGTCGAGCGCGGCAGCGCCCGCGGCGACCGCTGCCCGCGCCCCGGGCACATCGGCCGTCTCGTCTCCGGTGAGAACGGCTATCGCAGGCTCGGCGAGCGTGGCCTGCGCGACCGCCCGTTCGTTGTCGGCCGCTCGGAGCACACGATCGATCTCGTCGATCCGCTCCCCCGGCCGGAGTGCCGCACGTGCGGCGTCGAGGTCGGCGAAACCGGCCTCGGTCGCGGCGGCGAGCGCCGCCGCGGACCGCTGCTCGGCGACCTTCCTGGCATGGGAGGCCGTCGAGCGCGCATCGAGCAGCGCGGTCGCGGCGGCGGCGAGCTCAGCCGCCCGGCGACGCCGCGGCGCGAGGGAGTCGGCATCACCGACCGCAGCGGTGATGCGGTTGCGGACCTCCGCGGCCTCGGCGGAGAGCACCGCGGTGCGGCGGTCCAGGTCTGCGAGTTCGGCCTCGACGCGGCGGATTCGTTCGTCGAGGTCGGTGGCGAGACGGTGCAGTTCGTCGACCGCGGCGCGACGCCGCACCAGATGTTCGGCGAGCGCTTTCGCCGCGTCGTGTGCGTAAACCGCGTCGGCGTGACGGACGGTGAGATCCTCGACCGGAACGTCGCCGCAACGCTGACGCAGCACCGCAACGGCCCCGGAGATCTCGGTTGCCGCGGTCCGCGCGTCGGCGAGCGCTCGCTCCGCGCGCTGTTCCGCAGCCTGTGCGGCGGCCTCGTCGTTCTTCGTGACCGTGTCCGGCGCCGGGACGGCGGGAGCGGGATGCTCTGTGGCACCGCAGACTTCGCACGGCTCGCCGGCGGTGAGCCGGGCCGCCAGTTCGGCGGCCATCCCCTCGATACGGCGACGCCGGATGTCGAGATGCCTGTCGCGGGCGTCGTTGAATGCCGAGTGCAACGTCAGCACCCGTTGCTGTGCTCGTTCGAGGTCGGTGCCGAGCGCGGCGAGTTCGACTGCGGCACCGAGAGAATCCGCGCCGCGGTCGCGGGCGGCGACAAGTCCCGGGAGGGACGCGGCGGCCTGCTCCGACTCGCTCACCGCGGCGACCGCGGCAGCGAGCCGGTCGGGCAGTGCAGCGCGCTCGGCGACCCGTGTCGTGTGGTCGTCGCCGAGGGCGCGGCGGCGCTGGGCCACTCGGCCCAGGTCCGCCTCGATCGTTGCCACATGCCGATGCTGCTCGAGCAGATCGTCGAGCCGCGCAACCTCCGCCGACCATTGTTCGCACCGGGGCCGGATCACGGCGCGGTCGGTGTCTGCGGGAACGTCACCGACCTCTGCCAGCAGTGCCCGGCCTTCATCGTGTTCCTCGAGCGGAGCGCGGGCTGCGCGCGCGGCCCTGGCAGCAGCCTCCGCGTCCGCGACGGCCCGCGCCGCATCGAGATCGACGACCGAGACCGGAACCGCGCGTCGCGCGGCGTCGCGCTCGCTGCGCAATCGCTGCCAATCGGGTTCGGAGGCCGTAAGGGTGGCAAGCACTGTGAGGGCGCCGGTGCGGCGGTGCAGATTCTGTTCCAGCGCGAGGGCGGTGTCGAGCGCGCGGCGGTTCTCCGCGTCGACTTCGCGGGCGCGTTCGAGGACCGCGGCGGCGGCATCGCGAGTGTCGGCGGCTTCGGCGGACAGCCGGTGTGCCCACTCGACCGGGTCCGCGTCGGCTCCCGCCTCGATACCCGCGGCGGCGGCTACCTTCGCGGCCAGAAGATCGACCGTTTTCTGTTGTTCGGCAAGGAGTTTGCCGCCCGCGCCACGGCGGTCGCGGAACCATTGCTCGACATCCCCGAAGCGCGTCGTGTCGAACAGTCGCTCGAGCAGCTTGCCGCGCTCGTCGCTGCCCGCGCGCAGGAACTTCGCGAACTCACCCTGCGGCAGAAGCACCACCTGGAAAAACTGTTCGGCGCTCATCCCCAGCAAGCCCTTGACGGCGTCACCGATGTCGGGGATCCGGGACAGGTTCTCGCCCTGCCCGTCGAGCCAGGTCAATGTCGCCTTGGCCTGCTGCTTGACAGTGCCGGTGCCCCGCATCTTGGGACGTTCGTATTCGGGACTGCGTTCGAGGACGATCCGCCGACCCGAGATGGTGGCTTCGAGCCGCACCCGCGGTGCGACACCGGCCGGAGCGTGGTCGGAGAGGAGGCGCCGGCCGTCGGCGCGGGCCCCGGGAACGGTGCCGTACAAGGCGAAGGCCACGGCGTCGAGGATCGATGTCTTGCCCGCGCCCGTCTGTCCGTGGAGCAGAAACAAGCCGTCGGAGCCGAGTTCGTCGAAGTCGATCTCGACGGTGCCGGCGAACGGGCCGAACGCCGTGACCTCGAGCGTGTGGAGCCTCACGCGGGCACATCCGTCCGAGCGCGGTCGGCGCCGGGCAGTGCGTCGCCGACGCCCTGTTTGCGGTCGGCGTCGCGCAACGCCTGGCCGATCCACCCGAGCTCACGAGCCGACGGTGCGGAGCGCACGTCGCCGAGGAACGCCTCGGCGATCTGCACGTCGCTGCGACCGCGCACCTTGTCTCGGTAGGTGCCTTCGGAGAAGGACGCGGGACGCTGCCACTCGACGTGTACGGCGTGCGGAAAACGTTCCTGCAGCTTGCGCATCGCGTCGAGGGGACGGACCGGGTCGGTGAGTGTGGCCGAGACGTAGTGCTCGGTCGCTTCGGCGTAGGCGGGATCGCCGAGCAGCGTGTCGAGCGTGCCTGTCAACTTGGTCAGCGGCCGGACCACCGGCAGTTCGATGCGTTCGACGGACCGGAGACCGGTCTCGTCGAGGTCGGCGATCCACACCGCTTTGCGGTGGGTGCGTTCACCGAAGGAATAGGGCAGCGGAGATCCGGAGTACCGCACGTGCTCCGCGACGGTCTGCGGCGAATGCAGATGCCCGAGTGCCACGTAGTCGGCGCCGGCGAACGACGCGGCCGAAACCGTCTCGACACCGCCGACGGAGATCGATCGTTCGGACCCGGTCGGCTCGGCACCGACCACGAACGCGTGCGCGAGCACCACGGTGCGCCCTCCACGCTGCGCGACGTCCTCCCGCACGCGGCGCATCGCGGCATCCAGGATCTCCTGGTGCGAACGCGCTGTGGGCACACCGAGTTCGGCGCGGGTGATCTCGGGCTCGAGATACGGAAGGCCGTAGAACGCGACCGGCCCGTGCCGGTCCTCCAGGACGACGGGGTGCTCGATCTGCGACACCCGGGTGATCAGGTGCAGACCGCCGTGCGCGGCGAACGCTGCTCCGGCTCCGAGCCGCACCGGCGAATCGTGGTTGCCCGAGGTGGCGACGATGACCGCACCGGCCGCGCGGATGGCCTCGAAGCCCGCATTGCACACCGCGACCGCGTCGGAACTCGGGATCGAACGGTCGTAGACGTCGCCGGGCACGACGACCACATCGATGTCCTGCGCGGCGACGAGGCCTGCGATCGCGTCGAGGGCACGACGCTGGTCGGCGAGAAGGTCGACACCGTGGAAGGTGCGCCCGATGTGCCAGTCGGAGGTGTGCAGGATGCGCATGGACACCGACGGTAGAGCAGCGTTCCGACACCGCCGGGTTCCGGGCGGGTGTCGGACGGATGCGGCATCATGCGCCACATGACCGCACTCACGGCACTCGGACTGCTCGTGGCCCTCGTTCTGGGCGCCGTTCTCGGGTGGCTCGCCCGCGCTTCGCGCGACGGTGAACGTGCGGCGCGGGCCGAGTCCGAGCTCGCCGCGTTGCGCGGGAACGAAGCACAGCTGAGGCAGTCGCTGGCCGCGGTGAGCGAGGACGCCGCACGGCGCCAGTCCGGTGCGATCGGCGAGCAGGTGTCGCGTCTGGTGGATCCGCTGCACGACGCGGTGGGCGCCCTGGCCCGGCAGGTCGAGCAGGTCGAGCGGAGCCGCGTGCACGCGTATGCCGGGCTCTCCGAGCAGGTCGAAGGGATGCACCGGGTGTCGCAGCTGCTCTCCACCCGGACGCAACAGCTCGTCACCGCGCTCCGGGCACCGCAGGTTCGCGGACGCTGGGGTGAGATCCAGCTCGAGCGCGTCGTCGAACTCGCCGGGATGGTCCGCCACTGCGATTTCGACACGCAGGTCGGCAAGGACGGTGTGCGCCCCGACCTCGTCGTCTACCTGGCGGGCGGCAAACAGATCGTGGTCGATGCGAAGGTGCCGTTCGCCGCCTACCTCGATGCCGCCGAAGCCGATGATCCCGCCGAGCGCACCAAGCACCTGACCCGCCACGCGCGGCAGTTGCGCACCCACGTCGACCAGTTGTCCGCCAAGGCCTACTGGGAGTCGTTCGACCCCAGCCCCGAGTTCGTCGTGCTGTTCGTCCCGGGCGATCCGTTTCTCGATGCCGCGCTGGGCGCCGATCCCGATCTGCTCGAGTACGCCTTCGCGCGCAATGTCATCCTCTCGACCCCCACGACGCTCGTGGCGCTGTTGCGCACCATCGCGCATACCTGGAGGCAGGAGGCGCTGTCCCGCGACGCCGCGACGATCCACCGGCTGGGCCGCGAGTTGTATCAGCGTCTCGGTGCGGTCGGTTCCCATCTCGACCGCCTCGGGTCACAGCTGGGCAAGGCAGTCGAGACCTTCAATGTCACGGTGTCGTCGATGGAGACGAGAGTGGGAGTCACAGCCCGCAAGCTCCACGACTTGGAGATCTTCGACGGCGACGTACCCGAGATACGACGGGTCGACGCCTGGCCGCGCCGGAGCACGCAGCAGGGCAGAACGGAATCCGACGGTCCTGTCGACGAAGCAAGCTGACGCCGCCGCGCTAGTGTTTAGCTCGTGTCTGCAACCCAACGTGCCCGCTCGGCGGTGCCGCTCGACACGCGGTCGTTGATTTCGACGGTGCCGGGCGTGCCGTGGTGGGGTGCGCTCGCCATCGCGGCGGGGTCCACCGCCGTCGGGATTCTGATCGACGCCGCGCGTGGCAACGAACTCACTTCCGCGTTCACCGCCTTCTACGTGCTCGGATGCATCGCGGCAGTCGTCGCGGTGCGCCATCGTGGGCTGTTCACCGCCATGGCACAACCGCCGCTGCTTCTCATGGTGGCGGTCCCGCTGGGCCAGGAGATCATTTCGACGGGAAGCTCGTCGGGCCTCAAAGACCTCCTGCTCAACGTCGCGTACCCGCTGGTGAACAGGTTCCCGGCCATGCTTCTCGCCACGGTCGTCGCGCTCCTGATCGGCGGTTTCCGCATCTACGCCGCTCAGCAGAGCGCGGGAGGAGCACGTTCGCGTGCCCCGCGGCAGCGCGCACGTTCGGCATCGAGGACACGTGCCGCAGGTCGCCGGACGGCAGATCGCGACAGCGAACCGAGACGGACACGCAGCGCTCCGCGTACGACTCCCAGGTCCGCCAAGCCGTCGGCTGCGGCGGGCGCCGCGCCCGTGCGCAAGGCACCGCCGCCGACCGCATCGGTACGCGACGTCACCGACAGCCGGGCCGAACCCGCGCCCAGACGCCGCCCGGCCCCGGTCGGCGACGGTGCGCGCGCCGTCGACCCCGCGCCGCCCGTCACACGCACGCCGCGGCGGCCGCGTCCGCCTCGCACAGATTTCGTGCCGCCGGCCGACGAGCGCGCCCCGCGCCGCCGTCCGCCGGCAGCCGAGCCGGTCCGCAGGGAGCCGCGTCCGGCCGTCGCACCGCATCCCGCGCCGGCGTACGAGCCGCCGCAGGTGCGGTACCGCGACCGCTACGAAGACTGATCCGGGCGGACCGCTACGCGGACCGGCCGACGGTCAGTGGCGCGCCGCGCGCAGCTCGCGCGGCAGGGCGAACACCAACGTCTCGTTGGCCGTGGTCACCGACCGCACGTCGTGGAAACCGTGCTCGTCGAGCAGATCGACGACGCCCTGCACCAGAATCTCGGGCACCGACGCACCCGAGGTGATGCCCACCGTCTCGACGCCCTCGAGCCATGCCGGGTCGACTTCGCGGGCGTAGTCGACCAGGTAGGCCGCACGCGCACCGGCATTGAGCGCCACTTCGACGAGACGCACCGAGTTCGAGGAGTTGCGTGACCCGACGACGATGACGAGGTCGCACTCGGGGGCCATGGCCTTCACCGCGACCTGCCGGTTCTGGGTGGCGTAGCAGATGTCGTCGCTCGGCGGATCCTGCAGCTGAGGGAACTTCTCCCGGAGTCGCTGCACGGTCTGCATCGTCTCGTCCACGCTGAGCGTGGTCTGGGAGAGCCAGATGACCTTCTCCGGGTCACGGATCGTCACAGAATCCACGGCGTCGGGTCCGTCGACGAGCTGAACATGCTCGGGGGCCTCGCCGGCGGTGCCTTCGACCTCTTCGTGGCCCTCGTGGCCGATGAGCAGGATGTCGTAGTCGTCGCGCGCGAACCGCTTGGCTTCCTGGTGGACCTTGGTCACCAAGGGGCAGGTCGCGTCGATGGTGCGGAGTTCACGTTCTGCGGCGGACTGGTGCACTGCCGGTGACACACCGTGTGCCGAGAACACCAGCACCGATCCCGGCGGAACCTCGTCGGTTTCGTCGACGAAGACCACACCACGATCAGCGAGAGTCTCGACGACGTGCCGGTTGTGCACGATTTCCTTGCGGACGTACAGGGGTGCTCCGTACTTGTCGAGGGCCTTCTCGACCGTTTCGACAGCCCTGTCGACACCGGCGCAGTAACCGCGCGGTTCGGCGAGGAGCACTCGTTTGCCCGAGGCCGCGCTATGGGCCGATCGAGTGATCCCGACTTCGAGTGGAACAGACGCAGACATACCACCAGAGTACGGGCCGGGTGATCCCCGGGCCCGGCTCGGCTACCAATCATGCGGTTCATCGGGCAGGCTTGAGGGATGATCCGTCCACCGTTCATGGCACGGGTGGCCGCCGGCATGGCCGTCACCGCCTACGAAGAGACCCTCAAACTCCCGAGTACCGCTGTCTCGCTTCCGATGACGACGGTGAGCCAGATCCTTCAGACGACGATGCGGTTTCAGCAGGTGCTGACGTCGCTGGCGATCAAGGGCGATCATCTTTTCGAATCTCTCGGCGCACGCCCCGAGGAGAACCCGGAGTGGGCGGTGTTCGACGAGTCCGCTCCATCGGACACGCACACCGGCACCGGCGCAGGTACCGGCACGAACGGTGAGGGGTCGGCCACCCCCGGCCGCTTCGCCCTGTATTCGACACCGCCACCGGTTGCCGACGACGAACCAGCCCCCTCCGCCGCCGAGAAGCCCGCGTCCGAGACGGCGGCACCGGCGCCGAAGAAGCGTGCGGCGAAGAAGGCCGCCGGCAAGTCTGCCGCTGCGAAATCCACCGCCACGAAGACCGCCGCCACCAAGACCGCCGACGTTCCCGAGATCGTCGAGTATCTCGACTACGACTCGCTGACGCTCGCGCAGTTGCGCGCGCGTCTTCGTACCCTCTCGGCCGAGGATCTCACCGCTCTGCTCGACTACGAGACCGCACACGCGGCGCGCGCCCCGTTCATGACGATGCTGTCGAACCGGGTCACGACCGTGCGTGACAAGTGACGGCGGCGCAATCCGCGGCGCGGCCCAATTCTCCGGAGAATCCGTGGCCGGTCCGCACCGTCTCGCAGAAGGTCGCCGGGTGGATCGATCGGCTCGGCACCATCTGGGTCGAAGGCCAGGTCACCCAGATCAATGCGCGCCCGGGCACCCGGACAGCGTTCCTGACCCTGCGCGATGCCTCCGTCGACATGTCGTTGCCGGTGACGTGCTCCCCTCAGTTGCTGCAGGACTCACCGGTGCCGGTCACCGAGGGCAGCCGCGTCATCATGTTCGGCAAGCTCACCTACTGGGCGGGCCGCGGCACCCTGTCGCTTCGGGTCACGGAGATCCGCGCCGTCGGAATCGGTGAACTGCTCGCCCGCATCGAACGGCTGCGGAGTCTGCTGGCAGCCGAGGGACTGTTCGATCCGCGGCTCAAACGGCCGCTGCCGTTCCTCCCCCGGCGCATCGGTCTGATCACGGGCAGGGCCAGCGCCGCCGAACGCGACGTGGTGTCGGTGGCTCAGCGACGCTGGCCCGCGGTACAGATCGACGTACGGCACACCACCGTGCAAGGCCCGACCGCTGTACCGCAGATCCTGGACGCGCTCGAGGCGCTGGACGCGGACCCTGCCGTCGACGTGATCATCCTCGCCCGCGGCGGAGGCAGCGTGGAAGATCTGCTGCCCTTCTCCGACGAGGCGCTGTGCCGGGCCATCGTGGCCTGCACGACCCCCGTGGTCAGTGCCATCGGACACGAGCCCGACAGCCCGCTGTCCGATCACGTCGCCGATCTGCGAGCCGCGACACCCACCGACGCGGCCAAGCGTGTGGTCCCCGATGCCGTCGCGGAGCAAATGCTGGTCGACGAACTGCGGGCCCGCTCGGCGTCGGCGCTGCGCAGCTGGGTGCGGCGGGAAGAACACGTGATCGCGCAACTGCGTGACAGACCGGTGCTGGCCGACCCGTTCCGCGCCCTCGATCGCCGGCACGAGGAGATCGACAGGCTGCGGGAGGCCGGGCGGCGCGACATCGGGCGGACGATCGCGATGGCGTCGTCGACGCTCGAACACATGCGCGCCCGCTTGAGCACGCTGGGACCGGCTGCGACCCTGGCACGCGGGTACGCCGTCGTGCAGCGGGTCGTGCCCGGCGGAACCCCCGAGGTGGTGCGTTCGCTGGACGAGATGCCCATCGGCACCCAGCTCCGGGTGCGGGTGGCCGACGGCGCCGCCCGGGCTGCGGTCATGGGACACGAAAAATGACGAATACGAGAACTGAGGCAAGAACTGTGGACGACGCCAACGCCGACGTGCGGGAATTCGGCTACGAGCGGGCGCGAGACGAACTGGTCGGCGTCGTGAAGATGCTCGAGCAGGGCGGACTCGATCTCGACGAATCCCTTCAGCTGTGGGAGCGCGGCGAAGCGCTCGCCAAGCGCTGCGAGGAGCATCTTGCCGGTGCCCGTGAACGTGTCGAGAGCGCGCTCGCCCACGCGGACGGCCTCGACTCGGACGAGGACGCCGACGAGTACGACGAGGAGTAGGCCCGCTCAGGGCACGATCGGCTCGGCCTGACCCGCGGCGGTGGCCAGGGCAGTCAACTCGGCCTCGTCGCCTGATCCGCCGATCAGGATGCGGACATCTCCGAAGTCGGACACCCACAACGGTTCGACGCCTTCGCCGCCGTAGACGACCCATTCGCGTCCGTCGACCTCGCGGAGGTCGGTGACGGCGCGCGAGCCTCCGGCGACGAACGACACGAGTTCGGTCTGGCCCGCGTTCGACTGGGTGAACCTGACGTACCGGCCTGCCGGCGTGATGTACCCGACGGTGCTCGAGTCGCCGCCTTCGGCGCCGGAGATGATGCTGCGGCTACCCGAGTTGGCCTGCCAGTCGTCCGGGACCTCCGGCTGACGGATCGGGAAGCCGAGTTCCTGCGCGTCGTACTGCAGACCTGCATCGACGTCGAACGACGGCACCGGACCGGCGGTCGGCCCACCCGGACTGAACGAGCACTGGCTGGCGATCGCAGCGATGAGAAGACACAGCGCGACCAACGGAATCAGCGACCAGGCCATGTCGCGGGAGTCGTTCAGGATGCGGGGTTTGTCGGATGCCACGCATCCAGTCTGACAGCCCGATGCCGGGCGTGCCGACGCCGCCCGGGTCCGGCAGCCTGCGCGACCGGCGGTGGTGAGACAATCAGGACGCGATACACGTATCGGATCGTGCGGGCGCCGAACGGCGGCCGCCCACGTGCCGGCGCCCCGCGTCGACCGAAAATCTTCAGGAGGCAGTAGCCCATGACGGCCAGCACCCCATCTCGTCGCGAAGCTCCGGACCGCAACCTCGCACTCGAGTTGGTGCGTGTGACAGAAGCAGCGGCGATGGCTGCGGGTCGCTGGGTGGGACGCGGCGACAAGGAAGGCGGCGACGGAGCCGCCGTCGACGCGATGCGCCACATGGTGAGTTCGGTGTCCATGCAGGGCGTCGTCGTGATCGGCGAGGGCGAGAAGGACGAAGCGCCCATGCTCTACAACGGCGAAGAGGTCGGCAACGGCGACGGCCCGGATTGTGATGTCGCGGTCGACCCGATCGACGGCACCACGCTGATGGCGAAGGGCGCGCCGGGCTCGATCGCGGTACTCGCGGTCGCCGAGCGCGGCTCGATGTTCGATCCGTCCGCGGTGTTCTACATGAACAAGATCGCCGTGGGCCCCGAGGCTGCCGATGTGATCGATCTGTCCGCCGGCGTCGCGGAGAACATCCGCCGGGTCGCGAAGGCGAAGAACCGCGCGGTCTCCGACACCACCGTCATCATCCTCGACCGCCCGCGGCACGCCGAGATCATTCGTCAGACCCGGGAAACCGGCGCGCGTATCCGGCTCATCTCCGACGGCGACGTCGCCGGCGCGATCGCGACGGCACGGCCGGACTCCGGCGTCGACATGCTGCTCGGGATCGGCGGTACCCCCGAGGGCATCATCGCCGCGGCGGCGCTCCGCTGCATGGGCGGCGAACTGCACGGGCAGCTCGCTCCGACCGACGACGACGAGCGCCAGAAGGCCCTCGATGCCGGCCACGATCTCGACCGGGTCCTCACGACCCGCGAACTCGTCACGGGCGAGAACATCTTCTTCTGCGCGACCGGCGTGACCGACGGCGACCTGCTCAAGGGCGTGCGCTACTACGGTGGCGGCGCGACCACGCAGTCCATCGTCATGCGAAGCAAGTCCGGCACGGTCCGGATGGTCGAGGCGTACCACCGTCTCGAGAAGCTCGGTGAGTTCTCGTCCATCGACTTCCACGGAGTCGAGGGCGCTGCGCCTCCGATGCCCTGATCTGTTCTGTGGTGCGGGGCGGTTCGACGGAGTGTGTCGTCGTGCCGCCCCGCATCGCGACTGTGCCGGGCATACGGTGGATTCATGACCGACACATCCGAACAGTCTTCCCAGCAGTTCCGCATCGAGCACGACACGATGGGTGAAGTCCGGGTTCCGGTGGATGCCCTGTGGCGGGCCCAGACTCAGCGTGCCGTCGAGAACTTCCCGATTTCGGGTCGCGCACTCGAACCGGCGCAGATCCATGCACTGGGCCTGCTCAAGGGCGCGTGCGCCCAGGTCAACAAGGATCTGGGGTTGCTCGATCCCGCGAAGGCCGACGCGATCATCGCCGCTGCGAACGAGATCGCCGCGGGCAAGCACGACGACCAGTTCCCGATCGACGTGTTCCAGACGGGGTCCGGCACCAGTTCGAACATGAACACCAACGAGGTCATCGCGTCCCTGGCGAACCGGGCCGGGGTGGACGTGCACGCCAACGACGACGTCAACATGTCGCAGTCCTCGAACGACACCTTTCCCACTGCGACGCATGTCGCGGCGACCGAAGCGGTCGTGAAGGATCTGATTCCCGCACTCGAACACCTCCGCGCTGCACTGGCCGCGAAATCCGAGGAGTGGCACACCGTCGTCAAGTCCGGTCGCACGCACCTGATGGATGCCGTGCCCGTGACACTCGGGCAGGAATTCGGCGGCTACGCCCGCCAGATCGAAGCGGGAATCGAGCGACTCGGAGCGACGTTGCCGCGGCTCGGTGAACTGCCCATCGGCGGTACCGCGGTGGGCACCGGCCTCAACGCACCCGAGGACTTCGGTGTACGTGTGGTCGCGGAACTCGTGAAGGCCACGGGCGTCGAGGCGCTCCGGCCCGCACTCGACAGTTTCGAGGCGCAGGCGGCACGCGACGGACTCGTGGAGGCGTCGGGCGCGCTTCGCACGGTCGCGGTGTCACTCACCAAGATCGCGAACGATGTGCGCTGGATGGGGTCCGGCCCGCTGACCGGTCTGGGAGAAATCCGCCTTCCCGATCTGCAGCCGGGCAGTTCCATCATGCCGGGGAAGGTCAATCCGGTTCTCCCGGAAGCGGTTACGCAGGTGGCCGCGCAGGTGGTCGGCAACGATGCCGCAATCGCGTGGGGCGGTGCGGGTGGCGCGTTCGAACTCAACGTCTACATCCCGGTGATGGCCCGCAACCTGCTCGAGTCGATCCGCCTGCTCGCCAACGTCTCCCGGTTGTTTGCCGACCGCTGCATCGAAGGACTCACCGCCAACGTCGAGCGTCTGCGCACCCTCGCCGAGTCGTCACCGTCGATCGTGACGCCGCTCAACTCCGCGATCGGGTACGAGGAGGCCGCGGCCGTGGCGAAGGAGGCACTGAAGGAAGGCAAAACCATCCGCCAAGCCGTGGTGGACCGCGGCCTGATCGGTGAGAGCCTCAGCGAGGAAGAACTCGACCGCCGCCTCGACGTCCTCGCGATGGCGCGCGTCGAACGCGAGAACTGACCCCGCCGGCGCGGGCGCGCGTCATTCCTGGACGACTTCGGTGGCACCGTCGATGTAGGTGATGTAGCCGAACTGGAAATTGCTGCGGAACCCTCCGGGAACGACTTCCTCGTCGCTGATGGGGAAGCCGAGTACGCCGCCCGCGCCGCCGTCTGCCTCCCACGCGACACGGATCTCGCCCCACACGATGTGGGCATCGGTGTCCGGGCTCCAGGCGATGATGCCGCCGTCGAACTCGGCGACGTAGCCGTCACCGACCTCCTCCTGGTTACCGGTCGCATTGCCGAGCGGACTCTCCGCGCCTCCGACCTCCATGTACTTCGCGAGGATCGGTCCGCTGAGTTCGACCTCCTCGCCGTTCGGTCCGGGCACGGCGCTCGACTGGTCGGCGGCCGGTTCGGACGGTTCGCCGGAACCGGTGCTCTCGGCATCCTCGCCGGCGGTGATCGACTCGACCGCGCTCTGCGCCTGCGACCCGACGCTTTCGGCTGCGGATCCGACGGCACTGGTCGCGCTCCCGACCACGTCCGATGCGGAGTTGTCGTCCCCGCAACCGACGGCTACCAGTCCGACGGCAGCAACTGCCGCAGCGATGGACGCACTTCGTCGTGGAATTCTCATGGCGTCGCTCCTCGAAGGCTCGCAGCCCCGATACTCGGCACTGCCGGAAGTTCGGACTCACACCGAGTTCCAGGGTGCCCGATCCCGACGACGAAATTGGCATTTCTGCTGTTTCGCCACGCGAACCCGGATCAGGACTCACTGCGTCTCGCCTGCCGATAGGATTCGCGGCAGCGAAAGAGGCCGACATGCGAGTTTCACGCCGTCATCGTTCGACCATGGCTGTCACCGTCGTGGTGCTCGTCGCCGCCGGCTGCGCATCCACGAGCACCGACAACACCGAGAGCAGCGAATCGCCGTCACCCGGCGCGCAAGCCTCGGCGACGGCAGATCCCACCCGCAACCTGTCACCACCCCAGGTCGCCGGCGTCGACATCCCGGACGGACAGATCGACGACGCGGTCTCCCAGCTCGGAGATCTGGCCCGAGGGCTCATGGACAGTTCCGGCATCCCGGGTATGGCCGTCGCGGTCGTGCACGGCGGCGAGACCGTCTTCGCAGAGGGTTTCGGAGTACGCCGAGCCGGGTCCGACGAACGGGTGGACGCGGAGACCGTCTTCCAACTCGCCTCGATGTCCAAACCGATCGGTTCGACCGTCGTGGCGCACCAGGTCGCCGAAGGCGTGGTCGCCTGGGACACTCCGGTTGTCGAGCACCTCCCGACATTCACCCTCGCCGACCCGTACGTCGGTTCCCATGTCACCGTCGGGGACCTGTATTCGCACCGCTCCGGCCTTCCCGAGCACGCGGGTGACGACCTCGAAGACATCGGCTACGACCGCGCCGACGTGATCGAACGTCTCCGCTATCTGCCGCTGGCGCCGTATCGAATCACCTACGACTACACCAACTTCGGACTCACCGCCGCTGCCGAATCCGTCGCGGTGGCCTCCGGGGAGGGCTGGGCCGACCTGTCGGAGCAAGTTCTCTACGAACCCCTCGGCATGACGTCGACGAGTTCCCGGTTCGCAGACTTCGCGGCGCGGGAGAATCGCGCCACCGGGCACATCCTCGTCGACGGGGAATATGTGGCCCGCGACGTGCGGGTGCCCGACGAGCAGTCCCCCGCCGGCGGAATCAGCTCGTCGGTCGAGGACGTCGCGAAGTGGCTGACCATGCTTCTCGCGAACGGCGAGTACGAGGGTGGACGCATCGCATCGCCCGCGGCGCTGCAAGCAGCGTTCACACCCCAGTCGACGTCGTCGCCACCCGAGACCCCGGACAGCCGGACGGGATCCTACGGTTACGGATTCGATGTCGGCACGAGCTCCTCCGGTCGGGTGACGCTGAGCCATTCGGGAGCATTCGCATCCGGTGCCGCGACCGTGTTCACCGCGATTCCGTCCGCCGACGTCGCGATCGTCGTCCTGACGAACGCCGCCCCCATCGGGGTGCCGGAGATTCTCGCGGCGGAGTTCGCCGACCTGGTGCAGTTCGGGGAGGTCCGCGAGGACTGGTCCGGCCTGTATACCGACGCGCTGTCGTCCTTCGCGGATCCGGTCGGGTCACTCGTCGGTCAGTCGCCACCGGCCGATCCGGAGCCGCCCAAGCCGCTCGCCGACTACACCGGCGTCTACGACAACGAGTACTTCGGCCCGGCACGGATCGAGGAAAACGACGGTGAGCTGGCATTGGTGATCGGCCCCGACGACCGGACGTACCCGTTGACGCACTGGGACGGCGACGTGTTCACTTTCCCGCTCAGCAACGAGAACGCTCCCGACGGCACGATGTCGAAAGCTGTGTTCACACCGGACGACGTCACATTCGAGTACTGGGACACCAACGGCCTGGGCACATTCCGCAAAGGAGACGCATGAGCGAGGACAGCACCACCATCCCGACTTCGGGTAGCTCCATCGTCACGGTCCAGAGTTTCCTCGACGCGCTGGCGTCGGGGGAACTCGACACCGCGACGGATCTGCTCACCGACGACATCGCATGGCACAACACATCCCTCCCGACCGTGCGCGGCCGCAGCCGGGTACGCGGAATGCTCCACGGAATGGCACGTCCGTGGGTCGGGTTCGAGGTCGTGACCCACCACATCGCGACGGACGGGGACGTCGTCCTCACCGAACGGACCGACATCTTCCGATTGGGGCCGGTCGAGATCGGTTTCTGGGTGTGCGGCACCTTCCATCTGCGCGACGGACGGATCGCCGTGTGGGACGACCACTTCTCCCCCGGCAACATGGCGCTGGGAGCACTCCGCGGGCTCGTCCGTGCTGCGACCGGTCGCCGGGCGGTCGCGGCATAGAATTCTGCGGTCATCGAACCGGTCGGTGACAGGCCGACAAGGAGCAGTGCCATGACCGACGCCGAGTACACCCCGGGTTTCACAGCGGGACTCGAGATCCGGCGCGAAGTGATGGGAGACGACTTCGTCGAGCGGGCCTTCGACCGCGCTCGCGGCACCGACTCGGAGGAGATGCAGGAGTTCGTCACAGAACACGCGTGGGGCGCGGTGTGGTCGCGGCCCGGTCTGGATCGACGTAGCCGCAGCCTGCTCAACCTCGGCATGCTCATCGCCCTGCGCGCGGAGAACGAGTTGCGCGGGCACGTTCGCGGCGCCCTGCGCAACGGTCTGTCCCGCAACGAGATCGTCGAATCGGTCATCCACTGCAGCGCGTACTGCGGCGCTCCCGCGGGATTGGCCGCGATGCGCGTGGTCCAAGAAGTCCTCGAAGCCGAATTGGGACCGCTGACGGACACCGACGAGACCCGATAGCCGGATGCCCCGTTCCCTCGGCAGGAGGAAACGGGGCATCGGGCCGGTCACCTGTGCGGTGCGCCGCAGGGCCACCGCACGCCGTCTTCACACTCCCGGCGCGAACTCCTCGAGCATGTCGGTCACGAGTGCCGCAATCGGCGACCGCTCGCTGCGCGTCAGGGTCACGTGCGCGAACAGCGGGTGACCCTTGAGCTTTTCGATGACCGCGGCGACACCGTCGTGCCGTCCCACACGGAGGTTGTCGCGCTGGCCGACGTCGTGGGTAAGCACGACGCGTGATCCCGCCCCCAGCCGCGACAGCACCGTCAGCAGAACGTTGCGTTCGAGGGACTGGGCCTCGTCCACGATCACGAACGAGTCGTGCAGCGACCTGCCGCGGATGTGCGTCAGGGGAAGCACTTCCAGCATGCCGCGGCTGATGACCTCGTCCATCACCGCGGGGCTCGCGAGACCTTCGAGCGTGTCGAACACCGCCTGACCCCACGGGTTCATCTTCTCCGCTTCCGATCCCGGCAGGTACCCCAACTCCTGGCCGCCCACGGCGTACAGCGGCCGGAACACCACCACCTTGCGGTGCGAGCGACGCTCGAGCACCGCGTCGAGGCCTGCGGTCAGCGCGAGCGCGGACTTCCCGGTGCCCGCCTTGCCGCCGAGCGAGACGATGCCGATGGACTCGTCCAGCAGCAGGTCCAGCGCGACCCGCTGTTCCGCGGAACGCCCGTGCAACCCGAATGCCTCCCGGTCGCCGCGCACCAACTGGACCCGCTTGTCCGCCGTCACCCTGCCCAGCGCACTCGACGAACCTCCCAGAAGACGAATTCCCGTGTGGCACGGCACGTCCCGAGCCTCATCGAGATCGACGACGCCCTCGGCGAACAACTCGTCGATCACCGTCCGATCCACGTCGAGTTCGGTCATGCCGGTCCACCCCGACGGGACGACGTCCTGCGCGCGGTACTCGTCGGCCGTCAGCCCCACGGCACCGGCCTTGACGCGGAGCGGGATGTCCTTGCTGACCAGCGTCACCTCCCGGCCGTCACCCGCCAGATTGAGCGCGCACGCCAGGATCCGCGAATCGTTGGTGTCGGTGCGGAAGCCCGCGGGCAGGACCGCCTGATCGGTGTGGTTGAGCTCGACGTGCAGGGTTCCGCCGGACTCCCCGATGGGAATCGGCTGGTCGAGCCGGCCGTATCGCTGTCGCAGGTCGTCGAGCAGCCGGAGCGATTCGCGGGCGAACCATCCCAGTTCGTGATGGTGACGTTTCCCCTCGAGTTCGCCGATCACGACGAGTGGAAGCACCACTTCGTGCTCGGCGAACCGGGTGACCGCCCAGGGATCGGAAAGCAACACCGATGTGTCCAGCACGTAGGTACGAACGAGGGGTTTCGTCGCTGGGGACGCACTCGGGCGTTCGGAGCGGGGGGAGACGGAGCGTGTTGCGTTCACGTGAGGCTCCTCGGTCTGCACGGCACCGCGGCAGACGTCGTTCGGTGGGCCGGTAGTCCCTGGTGTCGTCACGACCACGAGAGCCTGGTGCCGGCCCCCTCGCTCGGACTGTGTCAGCCACACGATCAGGGACCTCCCGCGTACCCGGCACCTGCGCCGACTACACCCCCGACGCTAAACCCGACACGCCCCCTCCGCCGGGTAGCGGAGGGGGCGTGTCGATGAAAATTACGTTAACGCGGAACCGGTCAGACGAGCTTCCAGTCTTCGAGTCCCTCGTACAGCGGCAGATCCTGCGCGAGCTTGCTCACGCGAGCCCGCAACGCGTCCTTGTCCGCGTCGCCGACGAGCGTCTGCGCGATGATGTCGGCAACCTCGGTGAACTGCGCGTCGCCGAAGCCCCGGGTCGCGAGCGCGGGGGTTCCGATGCGCAGGCCGGACGTGACCATCGGGGGCCGCGGGTCGAACGGCACGGCGTTCCGGTTGACGGTGATGCCGACCTCGTGGAGGAGGTCCTCACCCTGCTGGCCGTCGAGCTGCGAGTTCCGCAGGTCCACGAGCACCAGGTGCACGTCGGTGCCTCCGGTGAGCACGGAGATGCCCTTGTCGGCGACGTCGGGCTGCGACAGGCGGTCGGCCAGGATCCGCGCGCCGGACAGGGTGCGCTGCTGGCGGTCCTTGAACTCGTCGCTCGCGGCGATCTTCAAGGAGACGGCCTTCGCGGCGATGGCGTGCATGAGCGGTCCGCCCTGCTGGCCGGGGAACACCGCGGAGTTGAGCTTCTTGGCCCACTCCTTCTTTGCGAGGATCAGGCCCGAGCGCGGACCGCCGAGCGTCTTGTGCACGGTCGTGGAGACGACGTCCGCGTAGGGCACGGGCGACGGGTGCAGGCCTGCGGCGACCAGTCCCGCGAAGTGCGCCATGTCCACCCACAGGTAGGCACCGACTTCGTCGGCGATCGCGCGGAACGCGGCGAAGTCTTCGTGGCGGGGGTAGGCGGACCAGCCGGCGACGATGACCTTCGGCTTTTCGCGCAGGGCGATGTCGCGCACCTCGTCCATGTCGATGCGGTGGTCTTCCTTGCTGACCCCGTAGGACGCGACGTCGTACAGCTTGCCGGAGAAGTTCAGCTTCATGCCGTGCGTGAGGTGACCGCCGTGCGCGAGGTCGAGCCCGAGCAGCTTCTCTCCGGGGGTCATCAGGGCCATGAGCACCGCGGCGTTGGCCTGGGCGCCCGAGTGGGGCTGCACGTTGGCGAATTCCGCACCGAAGAGTTCCTTGGCGCGGTTGCGGGCGAGGTCTTCGATGATGTCGACGTTCTCGCAGCCACCGTAATAGCGCCGGCCGGGGTAGCCCTCGGCGTACTTGTTGGTCAGGACGCTGCCCTGAGCCTGCAGTACGGCGCGCGGCACGAAGTTCTCCGACGCGATCATCTCGAGGGTGTCGCGCTGGCGCGACAACTCCCCTGCCATGGCCTCGGCGACCTCGGGATCGAGGTCGGCGAGTGCGGCGGTGTTCATGTCGTTGCCGGGCACAGCGGTCATCGAGAATTCTCCAAGCGAAGGGCGGCAGGATACGTATTCCAGTCTACGAACCCCGTCGACCCCGCCGGACGGCGGACCCCGGTCGAGACGCAGGTCACCGCAGGCTGCTGGGCACGAGAGGTTCGTCGAGAAGCCGGCGGAACCGCTCGGCACGGTCCGCTCCGGCAGGAGCCCGGTCGAGCCACCCGCCCAGCAGGCGGTATCCCTCGACATACGTACTGATGTAGGCACGCCACAACGGAGACGACAGGAATCGCAGCGCCTGCCGGGCACGTTGCGGGCTCGACAGCGACCAGCGCTCGAGGAACCCGGCGACCTCGTCGACGTCGCGGCCACGGTCGTGCAGGAGAAGCGCCGCGTCCTGCCGCACCGACAGCAGGCCCGCCGACGCGTCGTGCAGTTGTTCCGCGAGTTCGCCGTCGAACCGAAGGCCGAGATCGGCGTAGATGTCCTGCGCCCACTTGCCCCAGCCCGGTCCGACGATCGCGTCGAGCGCGAGGTCGGCGAGACCTTCTGCCATCAGGCACTGAGGGGTGTTGACGAGGAACAGCGTCTGCTCGGCCTGGCCGGCCGCGACGAGTCCGGCCTCCTTGCGGCAGTGCTCGGTGTGGTGCCCCGGGTACGACTCGTGGGCGATCAGGTGCGGCAGGTGCGGCATATGTTGCTCGAGGTCGGAGTTGATCGCCACCCGCGACCGGTAGTCGCCGAGGTAGTAGTTGAATCCGGACCACGGCTTGTCGCCGACGACCTCGTACTCGACTCGTTCGGTGTCGGGCAGGGGATACACCGCGCGCACCTTCTCGCGCAGCGCACCGGAGAAAGCCTCCACACACTCTGCGAGGCGATCGGCGGGCACCACCTCGGATGCGCGGTGTGCCTGGAGACGTTCGGCCAGCGGCCCCGGGCCGGGGAGAAGGGCGTCGAGGCGCCGGTGCGCGTCGCGATAGTCGTCCTCGTTGCCGGGGGCGATCCGCACGTCGAAGTACGCGTCGACTTCGTCGACGAATCCGATGTCCTCACCTGCGAACTTGCGGGCGGAACACTCCATCGCGCGCAGGTGCACCTCGAGAAATCGGGTGCGCTCCTCCGGCAACGATGCCGACGGAAGTTCCTCGCGCAGACGACGTGCCGTGTGGGATAGGTCACGGGGATCGGGCCGGGGGGCGTTCTCGATCCGCCGGCGCAGTTCCGGATTCCCGGTATACGCATCGACGAATCCCTCCTCGAGGCGGTCGAAAGACAGCCCCAGCAGCAGGTATTCGGTAACGACGTCGTCCGTTCGCATAACGTGCAACCCTAGTCCCCCACTCGTCCTCCGGAGGCGGTCCGGGGCGCACGACGGGACCCCGACGAGGCATCGCGCTGTGTCTGCGAGCACAATTCGTTCCATGGACATGCATCGCCGCTCCTGCTCCGTGGGAGGTACCGACGAGTCACCCGTCGTCGAGGGACGGTGCCGATGGCTCGCCTGAGCGAACCCAGCCCCTACATCGAGTTCGATCGGAAGCAGTGGCGCACACTGCGGAAGTCGACGCCGCTCGTCCTCACCGAGGACGAATTGATCGGGCTCCGGGGACTCGGCGAGCAGATCGACCTCGCCGAGGTCGCGGAGGTGTATCTTCCCCTCGCCCGCCTGATCCATTTGCAGGTGGCCGCGCGTCAGCGGCTGTTCGCCGCGACCGCCACCTTCCTCGGAGAGAAGCACCCGGACCAGCAGGTGCCCTTCGTGATCGGTGTTGCGGGATCGGTCGCGGTGGGCAAGTCCACCACCGCGCGCGTGCTGCAGGCGCTGCTCGCGCGCTGGGAACACCATCCGCGGGTGGACCTGGTGACCACCGACGGATTCCTGTATTCGTCGAAAGAACTGATGCGGCGCAACATCATGCACCGCAAGGGCTTTCCCGAGAGCTACGACCGGCGCAAACTCCTTCGGTTCGTCACCGAGGTCAAATCCGGTGCCGAGGAAGTCACGGCGCCGATCTACTCACACATCTCGTACGACATCATTCCCGGCCAGTACCACATCGTCCGGCAGCCCGACATCCTCATCATCGAGGGCCTCAACGTGCTCCAGACCGGGCCCCGGCTGATGGTCTCCGACCTCTTCGACTTCTCGATCTATGTCGACGCCCGCCTCGAAGACATCGAACAGTGGTACGTAGAGCGGTTTCTCGCGCTCCGGAAGACGTCGTTCGCCGATCCCCAGGCGCACTTCCACCACTACGCGAACTTCTCCGATCGCGATGCGATCAGCGCCGCGAAAGAGATCTGGCACTCGATCAATCTGCCGAACCTGGTGGAGAACATTCTGCCGACCCGTCCCCGCGCGACACTGGTGCTGCGCAAGGATTCCGACCACTCGATCAACAGGCTGCGACTGCGCAAGCTGTGACGGCCGCGGGCCGCGGACTCAGATGCCGAAACGCCTGTGCCGGGCCGCGTAGTCGCGCAGTGCGCGAAGGAAATCGACGCGCCGGAACTCCGGCCAGTACGCCTCGGTGAACCAGATCTCGGAATAGGCGCTCTGCCACAGCAGGAAGCCCGAGAGGCGCTGCTCCCCCGAGGTGCGGATGACGAGATCGGGATCGGGTTGCCCGGAGGTGTAGAGGTGGTCGTCGACAGCTTCGACGGTCACCGATTCGATGAGGTCGGTGCCGGTGAGACCCTCTGCATTCTTCGTGCGCAGCAGAGACTGCACTGCGTCCACGATCTCCTGCCGGCCGCCGTATCCGACGGCCACGTTGACATGCGTCCCGGTACGCCCGGCGGTACCGGCGGCCGCGTCGCGAAGCCTCTTCGCGTGGTCCTCCGGCAGCAGATCGGGCGCGCCGACGATCTTCACGCTCCAGTTCTGGCCCGGCGCCGAGATCTCTTCGACGACGTCGGCGATGATTTCCAGAAGGACGTCGAGCTCTTCCGGGTCGCGGCGCAGGTTCTCGGTCGAGAGCAGGTAGATCGTCGCCGTGTCGATCCCGGCCGCGTCACACCAGCCGAGTAGTTCGGCGATCTTCTTCGCGCCCTCGCGATGACCGTGGCTGACATCGGTGAACCCGTTCTCCCGTGCCCACCGGCGGTTCCCGTCGCACATCACCGCGACATGACACGGGCGCTGTGCGCCCTCCAGTTGCCTGAGCAACCGGCGCTCGTAGAGTCGGTACAACACGCCTCGAGCGCTCACCCCGTCATCACCACGTGGGTCACATTACGCCCACCCGAATGACGGGTCGCGGCGGTGGTCACACTGCCGGTCGCGACGCTTCCACAGGCGGTATCGTGACCTCGAACTCGACCTACGGCACCGTAGGTTACCTGCGAGTCGAGAAGGTGGGGCGTCCTCATGACGGCTTTCGGCATCGAAGAATTGCCGGTCAAACCCCGTATGCGGGGATGGATTCACCTGTGGGCTTTCACGATCGCCGTGGTCGCAGGGATCACCCTCGTCCTCGCGTCGGTCTTCCTCGCCGATCGGCCGGACGCGGTGTGGCCGACCGCGATCTACAGCGCGACGGTCTGCGGCGTCTTCGGCGTGAGCGCGCTCTATCACCGGGTCCATTGGGCCGATCCCCGCGCGCGCATGTGGATGAAGCGAGCCGACCACTCGATGATCTTCGTCTTCATCGCCGGGAGTTACACGCCGTTCGCCGTGCTGGCGTTGCCCGCCGAGACCGGCCGGACCCTCCTCGTCGTGGTGTGGGCGGGAGCGCTCGCGGGCGTGGCACTGAAGATGCTCTGGCCCACCGCGCCCCGATGGGTAGGCGTTCCCCTCTACCTGCTGCTCGGCTGGGCGATCGTGCCGGTCGCGGGCGACCTGGTCGCCGAGGCGGGACTGGTGCCGATGCTGCTCCTGCTGGCAGGCGGTCTGCTCTACAGCGCGGGAGCCGTTCTCTATGCGACGAAATGGCCGGATCCCTGGCCCTCGACGTTCGGGTATCACGAGTTCTTCCATGCCGCGACGGTGCTCGCCGCGCTCTGTCATGCCGTCGCGGTGTGGCTCGTCGTGTTCGGCTGAGCGCTCCCGCTGGGCTCACGTGTCACATCTCACAGCAGGCGCCCCACAAGTCACAGATTTGTACACTCGCGAACAATGTCTATGCCGAACCTGCCCGGCTGGAGCCTGGCCTTCGAACTGACCGAGACCAACCGCGAGTGGCTCATCGAACGCCCGTTGGCGATCGCAAGCTACATCGTCGCGGCGATCGTGCTCCGCTTCGTGTTGCACCGCCTGATCGACCGGATGACCAAGCCTCGCGACCCCTCGAAGGGGCCACGGCTCTCGATCCTCAAGCCGCTGCAGCAACGCGCAGGCAAGGCCGTCGGCGACCCGCACGCGCGCGAACGCCGGACGCAGCGCGCGCAGACCATCGGCTCGGTCTTCAAATCGGGTGTGTCGATCATCGTGCTGGTCTGGGCGGTGTTGCAGACGCTCGACAGTCTCGGCTTCAACGTCGCACCGTTCATCGCCTCCGCCGGCATCGCGGGCGTTGCGCTCGGTTTCGGTGCACAGAACCTGGTCCGCGACTTCATCTCCGGAATGTTCATGCTTCTCGAGGACCAGTACGGCGTGGGCGACGTGGTGGACGTGGGCGACGCCGTGGGCACGGTGGAATCGGTGGGTCTGCGTGTGACCACGATCCGCGACATCGACGGCACCCTGTGGTTCTGCCGCAACGGCGAAATCCTCAGGGTCGGCAACATGAGCCAGGGACACGCGGTCGCCGTGGTCGACATCCCGATCGCGCCGACGGCCAACGTGCACCGGGCCTGTCAGGTGGCGCTGCGTGCGGTGCTCGACCGGGTCGAGGGCGACGACATCGTGGCCGACGTGCTCGACAAGCCCGAATTGCTCGGGGTCAACTCTGTGAGCGCCGGTGTCGTGACGCTGCGGCTGACGGTGCGGGTGCGTGCCGGCAAGCAGTGGGGCGTACGTCGCTCGCTCACCCGTGCCGTACTCGAGGCGTTCGATAAGGAGGACATCGACTCGGCGTCGGTGATGCTCACGCCCGCACACACCTGACCGGCGACGCGCGGGTGCGCATCGCCGGCCGGGGTGGGACAACCGGGGTCAGGCGTCGACGGCCTGCTTCCGTGCGGCCGACCGCGCCCGCACGGCGTCGATCACGACGACGCACACGAGCGAGACCGCGCCCCAGATCGCGAAGGTGACGAGGTGGCCCCCGACCGTGTCGCCGCCGAAGTAGAGAATCGACCGGACGGACTCCACGGCGGCCGGCATCGGCAGCACCGCGTGCAGCGTCGTGAAGATCTCCGGCGTCATGTACACCGACAGCGCACCGTTGGACGCGGGGACACCCAGGAACATGAGGATGGCTACCGCCGGGAGCACCGCCAGCAGCCCGAACAGTCGAGCCGGAACCGCGGTGAACAGCGCCGTCGAGAAGATCGCGACGATACCCGTGGCGAACAGCTGCCAGAAGTGGCCGTCGACGGCTCCCACGATCGGGTCGGCAATGACCCAGATGACAGTCGACATGAACACCGACCACCCGGCGGCGATGGGCAGAAGCCGACGCAGGCGCATCGCGGCGGGCTGCGCGCTGCTCGCCACCACGACGAGCATGAACCCGGACATGATCCAGCCCATCGCGACGTAGAGCGTCACCGTCCCCATGGAGTCGGCACCCGGCAGCGGCGCGAGGTTTTCGACGGTGAGCGGCATCTGGGAACCGGCGGCCACCTGACCGAAGACCGTCGTCACGACCTGCTGCTGACTCACACCCGCGGCTTCGTTGGTGACGAGGGTCGCGGTGGGCGACGTCGCGGACGGGAGGACGTAGGCGGCGACGGCCGTCCGGTCCTGGACGGCGGCGCGTGCCGCGTCCACCGAGTCGGATGCCTCCAGGGCGAACAGGCCGGTCATGTTCTCTTCCAGACCCGCAACCACCTGCTCGGCCTGCTCGGTGGTCGCGGCCACCACCGTGACGGGCATGTCGCGCGGAGCCGGCTGGTACATCGCACCCAGCATGAACGAGAGCATCATCACGACCATGCCCAGCGGGAAGAACGCCAGCGTCACATAGCGGACGCGGTTGCTGGCCGGACGCGGTCCGGCGGTCAGCGACGGCAGCGTGATCTCGGGGTCGCCCGCGTCAGGGTTGCGACGACGCTTCAGCGCGTCGACGCCCACGGTCGCGACGAGCGCGAGTAGGGCTCCGACGGCGAGAACCAGCAAGTGACCGCCGAGGCCGTCACCTCCGAAGTACAGGACCGAACGCAGCGCTTCACCGGTGGCCGCGGTCGGCAGGAAACCGTGCAGCGTCGCGTACAGCCCCGGCAGCGCATGCACCGACATGCCCATGTTGGATGCCGGAACGCCGAGGACCATCAGGAACAACATGCCGGCGATGACGGCCATCGGTCCGAGGATGCGGGTGAGGAACAACTGCACCGCACCGACCGCGAAGACGGACAGCCACGAGATGCCCAGGACTGCGGCGGTGTTGCCCTCGACCGCGCCGAGGACCGGGCCGGCCACGAGCCACACGAGGAAGGCGATGAGGGCGGACCATCCCGCCAGCAACGGGACCACACGTCGGATCCGCAGGAGTTCCGGAGAGTTCGACAGCATGACGCTCAACGGCATGTAGCCCGCGAGCATGAGTGCGGTGGCCATGAACATCGCCGCCAGTCCGGCGGTGTCGTGCGCAGGCAGCGGGGCGAGATCCTCCACCACGAGATCGAGGCCCTGTCCCAGCACCGGCGGTGCGAGCAGGCCGCTGACCATGGAGGACTGCGAGGCACCGGCGGCACCGGCCGTGTACACCGTCGCGGTGCCGTTCTCGGCGAGTGCCACCGCGCCCGACACCTCGCGGGCCAGAACGAGATCGCGAGCGGCGTCGGCGCCGGAGACGACACGGACGTCCACAGCGTCGGGGTCGGCGTCCTCGAGGGCGCGAGCGAACTGCTCCGCTTGCTGGGCCGGCCCGGCCACGGCGATCGGCATGTTGTTGGGGGCAGGCGAGTGCATCGCGGCCAGGTAGCCCGTGATCATCATCGAGACCATCACGAACGGCAGCAGGATCATCGCGACGTAGCGGCCGATGTGTTCCTTGCGAGCACGTGCGAGGTCGGCCTCGTCGGCGTCACCTCCGGGCGGGCCGCTCTTCTCGGGCGCGAGTGTGTCGGTCAATTCGTATCTCCTCGGGTGTCCGGGCTGACGCGGCTCCCGGTGTGCTCCAGAAATACGCTGCCCGACTTAAAAAGTTACGCGGCATGTCTTAAACTCGACAAGCCGAACGTTGGTGACCTTCGTCCCATCGGCAGTGGGCACACTGGTGACCCGACACAGAAAGGCGGCGGCAACGACCGTGGGCACATACGGCGACCAGGCACGACAGGCGCTCCTCGATTCGGCCGAGGAACTCTTCGCCACGTTCGGAGTGGACGCGGTGTCGAACCGGCGCATCGCCGAGCACGCCGGCAACGCGAACCATTCCGCCGTCAGCTACCACTTCGGCAGTCGCGACGCTCTCGTGCGCGCGACGATGATGCGGTATTCGGAGGACGCGCGACGTCGGCGGCGGGAACTCGTCGAGTTGCTCGGTCCGGAGCCGGGACTACGAGACCTGTTGAGCTGCCTCATCGTTCCGTTGACGGACCAGCTGGCTTCGCTTCCCTCCCCGAGTTGGCGAGCGCGATTTCTCCGGCAACTGCGCACGGTGCCCTCCATGGTCGCGACCGTGGCCGCGAACACGACGGCGGACCCGGACATCGTCCACCTCATCGGCCGGGCGCGCGCGACCGTGTCGGATCTTCCCGCGTCGGTCATCACCGGCCGGTCGTGGCTTCTCGGGCACATGGTGATCGACGCGTGCGCCGAGTACGAAGAACGTCTCGAGCGCGAATCCCTCGAGCCGAACTGGACCGGCTTCGCCTACTTCCTCGTCGACGCGTGCGCGGGCATGCTCGAGGCACCCGTGACCAGCGAAGGCGACTTCCTCGGCTCCCGAGCCGAGTCCACCTGGGCATGACGAGCGCGTCGCGCGTCGTTCACGAGGCCGCGAGTACGTCCAGGAGATCGGGCACCGACGTCACCGGACGGTCGCACACGAACCCCCGGCACACGTAGGCGGTGGCTACGCCGTCGACGAGCGGCCTGTCCACGAGCAGCGGTGACGAGCCCGGATCACCGCCCACGACGATCGCGCCACCGGGTGCGGCGTGCCGTGCGGCCTGCAGGAGGTCGCCGCCGCCGGCGACGGCGATCTGGAGAGGCCCTCGAACGGCCGCCTCCGCCACGGTCAGCCAATGGCCCGCCGACCGGGGGGCACGCTCGAGCAGTATCGACGCGGCGGCCAGGGACGCATGGGCAGCGGTGGCGTACCGGCCGTCACCGTCCTCGAGTGCCGACATCGACAGCAACGCCTCGGCGATCAGCGACGCGCCCGCCGGAGTCGCGCCGTCCATCGGATCTCGCGGCCGCGCGACGAGTGTCGTGGCGTCGTGTGCGGTGTCGAACCAGCTACCCGATTTCTCCTGGTCGGCGAAGGCGGCCAGAGCAGTATCGGCGAGCCCGCGGGCGGGAGCGAGCCAGCTCGCATCGCCGGTTGCCTGGTGCAGCGCGACGAGCGCGGTGACGAATGCTCCGTAATCCTCGAGCACCCCGGCAGGCTCACCCACCACCCCACCGAGCGATGCCCGTCGCAGACGGCCGTCCACCAGGTGCCGGTCCAGCAGCGTCCGGGCGCACGTCGCGGCGGCCTCGATCCACTCGGTGACGCCGAAGGCCACTCCCGCCTCGGCGAGCGCGGTGACGGCGAAACCGTTCCAGACGGTGACGACCTTGTCGTCGCGGGCTGGTTGCGGCCTGGTCTGCCTCGACAGGAACAGCCGTTCGCGCACCCGCGCGAACCGCTCCGCGTCGTCGGGATCGTCGCGCAACTGCAGCACGGAGGTGCCGGCTTCGAAGGTTCCCTCCCGAGTCACGGAGAAGACGTGCGCCGCCCAGGCGCCGTCGTCCGGCCCGAGCACCTCGGCGAGCTGCGCGGGTGCCCACGCGTAGGTGAGGCCTTCGATGCCGTCGGTGTCGGCGTCGAGCGCCGAGGCGAAGCCGCCTTCGGCGGTCAGCAGGTCGCGCAGGAGAAAGGTGGCGGTCTCCTCCGCTACCCGCCGGAAGAGCACCGCACCGGTAACCCGGGCGAGATGGGCGTAGAACCGCAGCAGCAGCGCGTTGTCGTAGAGCATCTTCTCGAAGTGCGGCACCACCCAGCCGGCGTCGACGCTATAGCGCGCGAATCCGCCCCCGAGCTGGTCGTAGATACCGCCGCGCGCCATCGCCTCCGCGGTACGGGAGACGAGATCGAGCGTGTGGGTGCGGCGCGTGCGCTCGTACCCCCGCAGGAGACCTTCGAGCAGATTCGACGGCGGAAACTTCGGCGCTCCCCCGAATCCGCCGTGTTCGCGGTCCTCGTCACGCGCGACCGCCGACACGGCGGCGTCGAGCAGTGCGGCGTCGACTCTGCCCGCGCCGGGTGGCAGTCCACCGCTGCTGCGCTGCAACTCCCCGACGATCGCGGCCGCGGCCTTTCCGACGTCGTCGCGTCGCTGGTGCCACGTGTCGGTGATCGCGTGGAGCAGCTGCTGGAAGGACGGCATCCCCCCGCGCGGCGTGCTCGGGTAGTAGGTGCCGCAATAGAACGGCGCACCGTCGGGAGTGAGAAAGCACGTCATCGGCCATCCGCCCTGCCCGGTGGTCGCGACGGTCGCGTTCATGTAGATCGCGTCGAGGTCGGGACGTTCCTCCCGGTCGACCTTGACGCACACGAAGTGCTCGTTCATGACCGCAGCGGTCGCCTCGTCCTCGAAGGACTCGTGCGCCATGACGTGACACCAGTGGCACGCGGCGTAGCCGATGGACAGGAGTATCGGCACGTCGCGCTCACGCGCCTCCGCGAGTGCTGCCTCGCCCCACTCGTGCCAGTCGACCGGGTTACCGGCGTGCTGCCGCAGGTAGGGACTCAGTGAATCCGCAAGGAGATTCGCCATTCCCCCACGTTACGTCGAAGCGCGGGCGACGACGTCAGTTCGACGCGGTGGGAGGCGTGCGCTCCGGATCCGCCGGCGACTCCGTCTTTCCGAGCTCGACGGCGGTGGCTCCCGTCGTGGTGGACGGAGATGCCGCATCGCCGGCCTGCACGACGCCCGGCAGGGTGCCGTCGTCCACCAGCTGGTCGGGCTCGGGATTCTCCGGCTCGAAGGTCTCGGGCAGCTTGCCGAGACGCTTGTTCATGTTCCAGATCAGCAGGGCCGTCGCGATCAGCAGCACCACGACCAGCGCGAGACCGAAAGGCGACGCCTTGCCGAACTCGGGACCGGTCGGGTCCTGTGCCAGGACCGCGACCGCCAGCGTGTCTACCGTCATTTCACCCGTCCGTCCTCGATGCCCGCGAACAGATCCGTCTCGGGAATCTGCGTGACCACGCGGGTCTTGGCCAACTCGAACTCCTCCGTCGGCCAGACCTTCTGCTGGATGTCCAACGGCACCGCGAAGAAGGAGCCATTGGGATCGATCTGCGTGGCGTGTGCCCGCAGCGCATCGTCACGCTGCGGGAAGTAGTCACCACAGGTTATCTGGGTTGTCACCCGGGCCATGAGGTCGCCCTGCTCGGTCTTCCACCGGCTGAGCCATTCGTCCATCGGGAACTTCTCGCCGCGACGCACGTACTCGTCGCGGAAGAGCTCGATCCGCTTGCGGATGAAGCCGTGCGAGTAGTAGAGCTTGGCCACTTCCCACGGCTCACCGAGTTCGGGATGGAACTCGGGGTCCGCTGCGGCGTCGAACGCGGCGACCGACACCTCGTGGCACCGGATGTGGTCCGGGTGCGGGTAGCCGCCGTTCTCGTCGTAGGTGGTCATCACGTGGGGCCGGAACTCGCGGATGACCTTGACGAGCCTGCGTACCGGTTCGTCGAGCGGGATCGCCGCGAAGCTGCCTTCGGGCACCGGGGGCTTGGGGTCTCCCTCGGGCAGCCCGGAGTCGACGAAGCCGAGCCAGAGTTGCTGAACGCCCAGGATGCGGGCGGCTTCGGCCATCTCCTCGCGTCGCACTTCGCTCATCCGGTCGCGGACGCCCGCGACGTCCATCGCCGGATTGAGGATGTCACCGCGTTCGCCGCCAGTGAGCGTGACGACGAGAACATCGTGACCCTCTGCCGCATAACGCGCCATCGTGGCCGCACCCTTGCTCGACTCGTCATCGGGATGGGCATGCACGGCCATGAGCCGTAGTCCGCTCACGTGTTTTCCTCCACCTCACGTCTTGTGCATGGTCGTGACCGCACCGGCGACCGCCTCGCGGGCCGTTCGGGTCCTTCCCCTATAGTTCCACCTGATAATCCCTCCGTCAGCCGTGACCCCGCGGCACCGCCCGCCCGCCTGCACGGGCTCGAAGGCAAAGTGATGAGCAACACCACCACGACCGACCGTTACCCCTCCGATCGCTACCCCTCGAAGAAGGGGTCGATGCGGGGCAGACGCTGGGGCTTCACCGCGGCGGGTCTCGTCGCGGGCCTGCTGCTCGCGTTCGTGTTGTTCCAGAACAACTCGGCGCCGATCGAGTCGGAGATCGTGGCGTTCGATGTCGTCGACGATCACGCCATCGACGTGCAACTCAAGGTCACCCGCGACGATCCCACGCAGGACGCGGTGTGCGTCATCCGCGCGCGGTCGAAAGACGGCAGCGAGACGGGCCGGCGCGAGGTTCTGATCCCCGCATCCGATTCCCCCACCGTCGTCCTCACGTCGCGGATCACCACCACACAACGCCCCGGAATGGCCGACGAGTACGGCTGCAGCACGGACGCCCCGGACTACCTGCGCGCGCCCTGAGTTTCATCGCTCTCAGCAGCGGTTTTCCCGGCACCTCACCGCGATGGTGCTAGAATATCGGGATACACGGTTCCACCCATTGGGGCCGTGTATTGCTGCATAGAAGCACAGTGCGGCCCTGCTCACCTGCATACCGGGGGGATTGCGAGGGTCGTGCTCGTAGTCGTTGCACGTGCACGACTTGTCCACGGAGCCGGGGGCTCCAACCCGAAGGAAGTGATCGAGATGACCGAGACCCAGGTGACCTGGCTGACCCAGGAGTCGTACGACCGACTCAAGGCCGAACTTGACCAGCTCATCGCCAATCGTCCCGTCATCGCGGCCGAGATCAACGAGCGTCGCGAAGAGGGTGACCTCAAGGAGAACGGCGGCTACCACGCGGCGCGCGAAGAGCAAGGCCAGCAGGAAGCCCGCATCCGTCAGCTCCAGGAGTTGCTCAGCGCCGCCAAGGTGGGAGTGGCACCGACTCAGTCCGGTGTCGCACTCCCCGGTTCGGTCGTCACCGTCTACTACGACGGGGACGAGACCGACACGGAAACGTTCCTGATCGCGACGCGCGAAGAAGGCGCCCGCAACGGCGACCTCGAGACCTACTCCCCCGGTTCGCCCATCGGTGGCGCGCTGATCTCGGCCAAGGTCGGCGAGACCCGCGAGTACACGCTGCCCAACGGCAACACCATGAAGGTGACGCTCGTCAGCGCGGAGCCGTACCAGGGCTGATCCCTGAGTCGCACAAAAAGGACCAGGCCGGATTTTCCGGCCTGGTCCTTGTCGTTTCCGGCGAACTGCCGACTCTCAGATGATGCGGCGTGCCTTCATATCCGGGAAGACCGCGCCGACGCGGACGACGTCTCCGGTGGTGGGTGCGTGCACCATCTGTCCTCCACCGATGTAGATCGCCACGTGTCCCGGACCGCCTGCCTGCCAGTTTCCGAACAGCAGGTCGCCCGGCTGCGCGAGTTGGAGCGGAATCTCGGTGCCGACGCGCCACTGCGTCTCGGATGTACGCGGGAGCGTCATTCCGGTCGCCGCGAACACCGCGTGCGACGTCAGTCCCGAGCAGTCGAACCCGCCGCCCGACGGGCCGTGGATGTTGCCGCCGCCCCAGACGTACGGAAGGCCGAGGAACTTGAACGCGAGGTCGACGATGCGATTGCCGGTGTCGGTCGAGCCACCGATCCCCAGCCCCAGGAACGGCGAGAGCATGCGCGCGAAGACCGGTTCCGACGCGCGGATCTTCGCGACGTAGGGCTTGGTCTGATTTTCGTAGTCGGGATGCCCGGACGGCATACCCCCGGATCGGCGCACGGCGCCGACTCCCGCGTTGTAGGCGGCGAGCGTCAGGTCGAGGGTGTCGCCCTGGACGAGTCCGCGCCGCTTCCAGTCGTCGATGAGCTTGTAGTTGTCGCAGAGCAGGTTGCCCGAGGCCATCACGGGGTCGGCGATGCCGAGAATGTCGGCTCTGCCGTCGCCGTCGACATCTTTGCCGTATTGATCCCAGGTTCCGGGCATGAACTGCCCGGGCCCCTTGGCGCCCACCGGTGAGACGGGTGCGGTGGACCCGTACCGGAATCCGTTCTCCGCCGAGTAGAGCGCGGCCAGCACCGGTGCGGTGACACCGTCACAGAGCGCACCTGCTTTCTTCAGCCACGGAGCGAATACCGCGATCGCGCCGATCGGGGCGAGCGTCGTGCCGGGGAGGGTCGCCGGCATCGACGGGAGGGTGACCCCGCCGCCACCTCCGGGAGCCGCGGATCCCGTGCCCGGACCGGGATTCGGCGCGAGAGGCGGAGGCGGAAGCGGAAGGGACGGTGTCACTCCGAACGGCGTCGGCCGAGCGGCAGGCGGTGCCGGTACGAGTGGCGGCGCGGGTTCCAGTGCGGCTGCCGCCTCGGCGGGAAGGTGCGGCTCGATGGCCTCCGCGACCGACTGCGTTGCGTCTGCGACGGCCTGTTGCGCACTCTCCTGCATCGGCTCGGGCAGCGCGGCCACCAAGTCCTGAACACCTGTATCCGTTGCCGGAGCCGCAGCTTCGAAAGACTCGATTACCTGTGTGGCCTGGTCCTTTACTTCCGCTGGTATGTCGGCTCCCTGCACGAGTGCGCTTGCTGCCGTGGCCACCGCCACGATGACCGCAGACGGGTCGACTGACATCCACAACCCCCACATCCCGATGACCGAACACCCTCACCGTACTTGTGACGCCCGTCACCGGTACGAATACTGCTACTTCATATCACATATATTCGAGAACAGGTTTCAGTTTTGGGGCTGGTGAGATCACTGGGACGGGAGGGCTGAAAGTTACTCGTCCACGGAGGCGAAAAAGTCGGCCGCATCGGCCCCGGTGAGGGACTCGACGAGGTCCACCGCGTCCACCGGATCGTCGCCGAGCATCTCGAGCAGCACCTCGCGCTGCTCTTCCGTGACCACCTCCGCGCCGCCCGGCATCACGTGCAACTCGCCGGCAGGAAGGACCCGCGCGCACAGCAGCGTCCCGGCCGGGAGTTCGCCCGTGATCGTCGGCACGTGGACCTCGGTTACCGTGTCGCTCCGGGCATCTCGCAAGGTCATGCCCTCGCCTGGACGGACGTCGAGCACCTCGAACACCGACCGCGCGACACCGGTCCATCGCCGCGCCAGCTCCGCCTCGTCCTCGGGAAGAAGCACACCCCGGCGCTCGACGAAGTCCGCGAAAGCTCCCGCCTCGTGGAGGAGTACGTCGTCGACCAACGGGTCGTGGACGGCATCGGCGACCGCGTCGTCGTCTCCGTATCCGGCGCGCGCCTCCGCCAGCGCGACCCGTTCGTCGGCCCACGACGGATCGAGCGCGTGCATGGTCGCCTTGACGTACAGCCATTCCGCCCGCTCCGAGAGCGGATGATCCGCCTTGCCGAGATGGCACACCTTGTACTTCCGGCCCGACCCGCACCAGCACCGGTCGTTGCGCCCCAGGCCGGGTCGCTCGACAGGCTGAAAGTGCTGGAGCACGTCGTAGAGCGGATGCTCGTCCCCTCCCGGAATCCGGGAGAGCAGCGACAGGCCGCGTACCGCGTCCCCCCGATCCGACGCATAGCGAGCCAGATCGAACAACGCGAGGTCGAACTCGCCGCCCTCGTCGGCGGACTTCTCGTACAGTCGCTCGGCGTCCGTGATCCGGCCATCGGCCTCGGCCGCACGCGCGGCGAACCAGTACGCGGCAGCGGCCGATCGGCGGGGCGCATGATCGAGCAGCCACAACGCGGCTTGTTCGATGGACGCGGAAGCGAACTCCTCGCCGATCAACTCGTCCAGTACGGTCTCGGCGATCTCGGGGTCTGCCAGGACCGCGAACAAACCGGATTTGCCCTCTGCGAAACGTTCTTCGAGATCGGCATCGTCACCGGAGTCGATCGCGTCGACGAGCGATGCGAACAGAGCGACACCCGGGACCGCGTCGACGGGGATACCGAGCTGGTCGGCGTACTCGTCGAACATCGTCCTGCTGATGTACCCCTCGAAATCGAACCCTTCGGGAGCAACGAGGTCACCCGACCGCTCCAGACCGGCCGCTTCGATCGCCTCGGTCAACGGCGGGGCCGGTTCGGTGAACGCCGACGGGGTGTCGGCCAGCACCTGGAGAAGCTCGTCGTCGAGACTCGCGGCGGCGCCGTCGGCGCTCCGGCGTCCGAGGACGGCGAGCAGAGCGGGCACGGGAGTGGGATCGGCGACAACCGGCACCAGCGAGAGCCTGCCACCACCGGCGGTGAGCGCCACGAGATCACCCGGGGACCGGCCCGCGAACGTCCCGCGCGGAAACAGCAGGACTTCCGGCGGCAGCGGATCGTCGTAGGTCACGCCGCGCTCGGCGAGGCGGTCGCGTTGCTCGTCCACCGCGACGAGTTCGAAGTCGTCGTCCTCGGAGACGAGCAGCAGCAACGGTTCGACGTCGTCGACAGCGATGAGGTCACGGGTGATCTCGTCGGCCGAGAGCCGATGAGTGAAGACACGTCCTTCGAACAACGCATCGAGAGCCGCGAACCGGCCGTCGGGCAGAGACAGGACGAGGGGATGCGGGGGTAGCTCCTCGAGGTCCTGAACCAGGGCGTCGGCCTGGCCCAGACCCGCATCCTCGAGGTGCTCGGCCAGCTCTTCGGTAGCGAGGGGACCGTTCATCCTCAGTACCTCGAGAGCGGCGTGCATCAGGGCGTCTTCGGGGGCTGCACTGTCCGTCACGTTCGTGATCGTACGGGGTCGGCCACCTGGTCGGCGCCACGTCGGTATCGACGGCGAAAGGCGCCCCGAAGGGCGCCTTTCGTCGTGGTGATGCCGGGAGAAGCAGGATCAGCCGAGAGCCTGCTCGACGTCGGCCAGCAGGTCGGCGGCGTCTTCGATACCGACCGAGAGACGGACGAGATCGTCCGGCACCTCGAGCGCGGAACCGGCGGTCGACGCATGCGTCATCGCACCCGGGTGCTCGATGAGCGATTCCACCCCGCCGAGCGACTCGGCGAGCGTGAAGATCTCGGTGCGCTTGCAGAAGTCCAGGGCCGCCTGTCGGCCGCCGGCGAGTCGTACGGAGATCATGCCGCCGAAACGGCGCATCTGAGCGGCCGCGTACTCGTGACCCGGATGGTCGTCTAGACCGGGGTAGAGCACCTTGGTGACGGCCTTGTGACCCGACAGCAGTTCGACGATCTTCTCGGCGTTGTCGCAGTGCCGCTCCATGCGGACGGCAAGGGTCTTGATGCCCCGCAGGGTCAGGAACGCGTCGAACGGACCGGGCACCGCGCCCGCACCGTTCTGCAGGAACGCGAACGCGGTGTCGAGTTCCTCGTCGTTCGTGACCAGGGCGCCGCCGACCACATCGGAGTGACCGCCGATGTACTTGGTTGTCGAGTGGAGCACGACGTCGGCACCGAGCGTGAGCGGCTGCTGCAGGTACGGCGAGGCGAAGGTGTTGTCCACGACGAGCTTGGCGCCGCCCTCGTGTGCGACACCGGCGAGAGCCTCGATGTCACCGATGTTGAGCAACGGGTTGGTCGGGGTCTCGAGCCACACCAGCTTCGTCTCGGGACGGAGTGCGGCCCGGACGCCGTCCGCGTCGTTGACGGAGACCGGCGTGTACTCGATGCCCCACTGCGTGAACACCTTGTCGATGAGCCGGAACGTGCCACCGTAGGCGTCGTTCGGGATCACGAGGTGGTCGCCGGGGCGCAGCACCGACCGCAGGAGGCAGTCGGTGGCGGCCATACCCGAGCCGAAAGCCCGCCCGTACGTGCCGCTTTCGAGCGCCGCCAGATTGGCTTCGAGGGGACGGCGGGTGGGGTTACCGGTGCGCGCGTACTCGAAACCGTTCCGCATCTCGCCGACGCCGTCCTGCGCGAAGGTCGACGACGCGTAGATGGGGACGTTGACGGCACCGGTCTGCGGGTCGGGTTCGAAGCCCGCATGGATGGCGCGGGTGGCGAAACCGTGCTGATTCTGATCGGTCATGGAGTATCTGTTTCCTATCGGCCTTGGGAGATGAATCCGAGGAGGTCGTGCCGCGTGATGACGCCGACGGGCTTGCCGTCGTCGATGACCATGAGCGCATCGGTGTCGCCGAACGCCTTCGTCGCGTCGGCAACGGACTCGCCGACGCCGATGTTGGGCAGCGGCGCACTCATGTGCTTCGCGACCGGGTCGGCGAGGTTCGCACGACCTTCGAAGACGGCGCTGAGCAATTCCCGCTCGCTGACGGACCCGGCGACCTCACCGGCGGTGACGGGCGGCTCCGCGCCGACGACGGGCATCTGGGACACGCCGTACTCGCGGAGGATCTCGATCGCGTCGCGGACCGTCTCGGAGGGATGGGTGTGCACGAGATCGGGCAGGTCACCGGACTTGCCCCGCAGCACGTCGGCGACGGTGGAGGCGTCGGGCTTGCCGTCGAGCGGCGCGCGCAGGAAGCCGTAGCTGGCCATCCACTTGTCGTTGAAGATCTTCGCCAGGTAACCGCGACCGCCGTCGGGCAGCAGCACGACCACCACCGCGTCGGGGCCTTCCCGCTCGGCGACCTGCAGCGCGGCGACCATGGCCATGCCGCACGAGCCACCGACGAGCAGACCCTCTTCCCGGGCGAGCCGGCGAGTCATCTCGAACGAGTCCGCGTCGGAGACGGCGATGATCTCGTCGGGGATGGACGCGTCGTACGCGCTGGGCCAGAAGTCTTCGCCCACGCCCTCGACGAGGTAGGGGCGACCGGTTCCGCCCGAGTACACCGAGCCCTCGGGGTCGACGCCGACGACCTTGACCTTGCCGTCCGAGACCTCTTTGAGGTAGCGGCCCGCACCGGAGATGGTGCCACCGGTACCGACGCCCGCGACGAAGTGCGTGATCTTGCCGTCGGTGTCGGCCCAGATCTCGGGGCCGGTGCTCTCGTAGTGGCTTTCCGGGCCGGCGGGGTTGGAGTACTGGTTGGGCTTCCAGCCTCCCGGCAGTTCGGCGGCGAGCCGGTCGGAGACGTTGTAGTAGCTGTCGGGATGCTCCGGCGGCACAGCGGTCGGGCACACGACCACTTCTGCGCCGTACGCGCGGAGCACGTTGCGCTTCTCCTCGCCTACCTTGTCGGGGCACACGAACACGCATTTGTATCCGCGCTGCTGGGCGACGAGGGCAAGGCCGATGCCGGTGTTACCGGAGGTGGGCTCGACGATGGTGCCGCCCGGCTTCAGTTCGCCCGAGGCTTCGGCAGCGTCGATCATCTTCACCGCGATGCGGTCCTTGGAGCTACCGCCGGGGTTGAGATATTCGACTTTCGCTGCCACCAGGCCGGACCCCGGTTTCACCACGGAGTTGAGTTTGACGAGTGGGGTGTTTCCGATGAGGTCGACGACCGAATCCGCAATGCGCATGTCCCCATGATCCCACGGCCGCCTCCGGCGCTGCGGGGACGGTCGCGGGGATGCCCGATACGAACGAAGGCCCCGGGCGCATCGCCCGGGGCCTTCGTTCGTGGTTGTTGCTAGTCGTTCTGGAAGTAGCTCAGCAGACGCAGGATCTCGACGTAGAGCCACACCAGGGTCACGGTGAGGCCGAGGGCGACGCCCCACGCGGCCTTCTCCGGAGCCTGAGCGCGGATCAGCTGATCGGCGGAGTCGAAGTCCAGCAGGAAGCTGAACGCCGCGATGCCGATGCACACGAGGCTGAAGATGATGGCCAGCGGGCCACCGTCACGCAGCCCGAGGCCGCCGTCGATGAAGAAGCCCGCGATGATGTTGCCCAGCGCGAGGATCAGGACACCGACGAGAGCGCCGACGATCATCCTGGTCAGACGCGGCGTGACCCGGATCGCGCCCGTGCGGTACACGACGAGCATGCCGAAGAAGACACCGAACGTGCCGAGGACGGCCTGAGCGATGAGTGTCGAGCCACCGGCGCCACCGAACGTGATGTCGGTGAACATGAACGACAGCGCGCCGAGGAAGAAGCCCTCCGCCACGGCGTACGCGAGCACGATCGCCGGATTGTCCATCTTGCGGCCGAAGGTGGCTACGAGCACCAGGACGAGACCGAGGAGACCGCCGCCGATGACGAACGGTGCGGCCAGGCCGGTGTTCATGGTGACGAGGACGTAGGAGATCAGCGCAGAGACGGTGAGCACGCCGAGCGTGATACCGGTCTTCGTGACGACGTCGTCGATGGTCATCGACCGCTCGGTCGTGGGCCGCGCCCACGGGTCCGTAGGAGAATACTGCGGCTGGCCGAATTGCTGGGTGACCTGCGCGGCGCCTGCCGACGCAGAGCCGAAACTGGCGTATCCGCCGCCCTCTTGCTTGGGCAGGTTACGGAACACCGGGTTACTGGTGGTGCGCACCGTGCACTTCCCTTCTGGTGGTCGCTTCTGTCCGCTCAACGCGTAAGCCGGGGCAGAAGTTCCCTCCCTCCGACCGCTGTGACGGTCGCCGCAGAGCAGACCCCGGACGAATCGGACTCTACCGGGTGCGCACCGATCGAGTCACGGTGAACTTGGGGTTGCGGCCCTCGACGCTCGTGGCGCCGACCACCCGTTTCAGGATGGGGCGGTAGCGCAGGTGCGAGTTGTACACCGTCCACATCTCTCCTCCCGGACGCAGGATGCGACCCGCCGCGGCGAACATCTTCTCCGCGGCGCCGGTGTGGACGGCCGCACCGATGTGGAAGGGCGGGTTGCACACCACGAGGTCGACGGAGGCGTCGGGCAGCGAGCCTGCGACGTCGTCGCGCAGCGCATCGACGCGGTCGGCGACGCCGTTCGCGGATGCGGTCGCCGCGGCCGAGTCCACCGCGGCGGCCGACTGATCGGTGGCGATCACCCGCATGTCCGGGTGCTGCCGCGCGAGCACGGTCGCCAGGATGCCGGTGCCGCATCCGAGGTCCACGGCGACGGATGCGTCCGGTGCCGTTCGCGGCAGGAAGTCGAGGAGGAAGCGGGTGCCGATATCCAGTCGCGGGCCGGCGAACGCGGCGCCGTGCGCGACGACGACCAGGGCGAGTTCGGGGAGGGTTTCCCGTACCGGATAGGTGCTCGGGCCCGGGATCGGCCCGCGCGCGGTGACCACGCGCGACTTCTGCCTCCCCCGTGACGCCCGGACCTCGGCGAAAGATCGTGCGAGCACGTCGTTCATGGCGACGGTGATGTGCTTGTCCCGGCCACCGGCGAAGACGACGACTTCCGGGTCGGCGTGCCGGGCGATCGCTTCGGCTGTCTCGGTGAGCGCACCGAGCGAACGCGGCAGGCGCAGGAGCACGACGCGGGCGCCGCGGAGGAGTTGTTCGTCCAGACCGTGTGACGCGTACCGGTCCGCGAGGTTCTCACGGGAAGCGTTGGCGGCCAGGGCGCGCTCGGCCACGATCGAATCCTGATGGACGCGCAGGCCGGATATCTCGTAGCGGACCGCCGCGCCGAGGGTCAGGGCACCGTACTGGTCGTCGATCACGACGACGGTGCCGTCGGGAGCCGCCTCGAGGGCCGGGCCGGCTTCGTCGAGGATCAGCCGGTCCGCGGCATCGACAGCGAACAGATTGGGCGCTTCCACATCCGGGAAGCGCCGCAACCTGTCGAACAGCGGGTCTGTCAGCACTCGCCCTTGCCGGCGTTCTCGATGGCGCGGAGCGTGTCTGCCTGCTGCTCTACGTCGAGCTCCTGCCACTGCGGGAGCTGCTGCTGCGCATCCGCGACGGCCTGCGCTGCCTGGGCACGATCCTGTCCCCATTCCTCGAGCTCGTCGAGGTACGGAACGAGAGCGTCGCAGTTCTCGTCGTAGCTGTTGCCGAGCTGCACACCTGCACCACCCTGCGCCGACGAGGCGCTCGTGGTGGTTGTGGTGGTCGTGGTGGTGGTCTCGTCGGCCGATGCGGTTCCGTCCGAGGATCCGCACGCCGACGCGAGCAGGACCACGCCTGCGCCGAACAGCGCCGCGACAGTCTTCTTCATTGATGTCCCACTTCTGATAGCAGTGTTGTTGGACCGGTCCGTTGGCATCGTTGCCAGGGTCCGGTCGGATCACGGTAAACGAGGGCGTGCGAACGATCCGCGTCGGGAGTGCACATTTCGGGACTACGCTGAAGAAACGGCCCCGCGAGGTGATCGAAACGATGCCCGATTACGAGTTGATCTCCACCCAGCGCGCCCCGGCGCCGACGGTGGACACTGCCGAAATCGTGCGTTCGCTGGCCGATGCGGGATTCACCGACGCCGAAGAAATCGGCCGCGGCGGTTTCGGAATCGTCTTCCGCTGCCGACAGGAGTCGCTGGACCGGACGGTCGCGGTGAAGGTGCTCCGCACGACCCTCGATCCCGACAACCTCGAACGATTCCTGCGGGAACAGCGCGCGATGGGCCGGCTCTCGGGCCACCCGAACATCGTCAACGTGCTGCAGGCCGGGACCACGGACTCGAACCAGCCGTACCTGGTGATGCACTACCACCCGCACGACTCGCTCGACACGCGGATCCGCAAGCACGGCCCGTTGCCGTGGCCGGAGGCGATACGGATCGGCGTGAAAGTCGCCGGGGCACTCGAGACCGCCCACCGTGCAGACGTCCTGCACCGGGACGTCAAGCCCGGCAACATCCTCATCACCGAATACGGCGAGCCCCAGCTCACCGACTTCGGCATCGCGCACGTGGGGGGCGGCTTCCGCACGACACCCGGGATGATCACCGGATCGCCCGCGTTCACCGCCCCCGAGGTCCTGCGCGGCGGGCAGCCGACACCGGCGTCGGATCTGTACGGGCTCGCCGCCACCTTGTTCTGCGCGATCACAGGTCACGCGGCCTTCGAACGCAAGGAGGGTGAGCGGGTCGTCGCCCAGTTCGTGCGGATGACGTCCGAGCCCGTCCCGGACCTTCGGGGCTCCGGTATCCCGGATGATCTGTGCGTCGCCCTCGAGAGCGGAATGGCGCCCGACCCCGAGGATCGTCCGGCGTCCGCCGCGGAGTTCGGTGAGCTTCTCCGTGCAATCGAGTGGCGTCACGGTCTGAAGGTCGACGACATGGCGCTGCCCTCGTCGCCGCCTGCGGATCTCACGGACGCGCGGGCGGACGCACCTCCGGAGACGGGCCACCCGCCTACCGCTGCCGTCACGCCGCGGTCGACTGCCCCCGCCACCCGTTTCCGTCCTCCGCTGCCTGCCCGGCCGCTCGTCCACCGAACCCGCTTGCTTCGCCTGCTCCGCTCCGGGCAGAGTCGGCGGCTCACTGCCATCCACGGCCCGACCGGTTTCGGGAAGTCGACTCTCGCGGCGCAATGGCGGGACGTGCTCACAGCCGAAGGTGTTCCCGTCGCGTGGCTCACCGTGGACAGCGACGACAACGACGTCACCTGGTTTCTCGCGCACCTGATCGAAGCCGTCAAGCAACTCCACCCCGCGCTCGCCCGCGACCTCGCGCAGATTCTGCAGGCGCACGGTGACGAGGCGACCCGTTACGTCCTGAGTACGCTCATCGACGAGATCTTCCGGACCGGTGAGCCGACGACCCTCGTGGTCGACGACTGGCATCGTGTCACCTCACAGGAAACCGTTGCGGCTCTCGAACTTCTGATCGAGCAAGGGCCGCCGAACCTGCACGTCGTCGTCACCAGCCGCAGCCGGGCCGGATTACCGCTCAGCCGCATGCGCGTGCGCGACGAGCTGCTGGAAGTCGACTCGGCCGCATTGCGTTTCGACGACCAGGAGTCCGAGGCGTTTCTTCGCGACGTCGGGGGCCTGCATCTGTCTCCCGACGACGTACAGCGATTGAACAACACCACCGAAGGCTGGGCCGCTGCCCTGCAGCTCGCGTCGTTGTCGTTGCGGGACAGCGACGATCCGTCGGCCATGATCGAGAATCTGAGCGGTCGCCACCACGCGATCGGTGAATACCTCGCCGAGAACGTACTTTCCACGCTCGAGCCGGAGATGTACGAGTTCCTCACGGCGATTTCGGTCACGCACTCCATCTGTGCCGGACTCGCCACAGCACTGTCCGGCGAGCCGCACAGCCAGGCGATGCTCGAGGACGCGGAACAACGCGACTTGTTCCTTCGTCCGGTGGACGACGAACGCGTCTGGTTCCGCTTCCATCACCTGTTCCGCGAGTTCCTGCGCCGACGCCTCGAACGCGACCATCCCGAGCGCATCCCCGCACTGCACCGCGCCGCCGCGCAGTGGTGCGCGCGGCACCACCTGATCCGCGAGTCCGTCGACCACGCGCTCGCCGCCGGTGACACGGCATTCGCGGTGGATCTGGTGGCCACGGACGGCATGTCCCTGATGGAGCAGGGGCATATGGGCACTCTCCTGGCCCAGATCGACAAGCTGCCACCTCGGGCGGTCGCCGACGACCCCCGTCTGCTGTTGAGTCGAAGCTGGGCCGACGCTGCGCTGCAGCGGTTCTCGGAGGCACGGGGGGCGCTTGCCGCCATTCCGGCCGCATGCGCCCGAAGCACTCTCCCCTCGTCCGAACTCGATGCGCTCCTCGTCGAGACCCGCGTGGCCGAAGCGGCGCTCCTGATGAACGCCGATCAGGTCCGGGGGATCGCAGAGTTGGTGGAACCGGTCCTCGCCGAACCCCAGGATGCCCGTCCCTGGGCGGTAGGCTCCGCGTCCGTCTTCGCGTCCTACGCGGACCTCCTGTGTTTCGAATTCGACAGTGCGCGGCGCCGTCAGGAGTGGGCCCGGCCTTACCACGAGCGCGCACGCGGGCAGTTCGCGTCGATCTACGGGATGTGCCTGTGCGGCATGGCCGCGAACGAACAACTCGACGTTGCGGGCGCCGAGGAGTACTTCCGCAGGGCATTGCGCGCGGCTCGGAACAGCAGCGGAATCCACAGCCACGCGGGTCGGCTGTCGGCTGCGATGCTCGGCGAGATGATGTACGAGCAGGGACGAATCACTGAGGCGGAAGCCTTGCTCGACGAGAGCAAATTACTCGGAATCGAGGGTGGCATAGCCGATTTCATGATGGCTCGCTTTGCCACCGCAGCTCGGCTGAAGTTACTGCGCGGAGACAGGGATGCCGCCCTCGAACTGCTCGACGAAGGACTTCGGGCGGCGTCGACACACGAACTTCCGCGCCTGCGAGCACGAATCGAGAACGAACGTCTGCGTTTGGGTTTCGACCCCGAGGTACCGCCGCACCGAACGATGCCGGATCCCGATACGCCCCTCGCGGTGGGACCGGAAGAGGTCACCGCGCAATACGAGGACGCTACCGCGATCCGTCTGCTCTACCGCACCGGCGAGCCGGCCGCCGTGGCCGAATCCGTGGAGTGGGCGCGGTGGTGGCAACGCCGGACCGCAGGCCGTCGCCCGCGGACTCACATGAGTTACACCCGGCTCGTCGTGGCATGCCTCCACGCCGCCGGGCGGTACGAGGAAGCGGAGCGAACCGTTGCGCCGCTCGTCGCGCTGTGCGGGGAGCGCGGATTGGTGCGGCATCTCATCGACGGTGGCCCGCACGTGGTCGCGGTGCTCCAGTCGTTGCAGGACAGGGTGCGCACCGGCACGCTGCCCGGAGGGTGGCCCATCGTCGACGAGGCATTCCTCGCCGAAATGCTCCGACTGGCCGACGCCGGAGGTGTCGGCACCCGAATGTGACGGCCGGAACGGCTGCACGCAGGGACACGCGCCCTGCCATCTCCCGCGACGAACGGGTTCGAGAACACGCGCTCGACCCCGCACACACCGGGAGCGAGTCGGGCAGACTGCGAGAATGACCACCATCCACGACGGGCAGGTCCGCACACGGGTGTGGCGGAGCGGAAAAGTCGAGGGTGAAAACTTCCCGTTCGCCGACATCTCGGACCACCTGCAGGACCCCGACTGTCTCGTGTGGGTGGATCTTCTCGATCCGAAACCGGAGAGGCTGTTCGCGCTGGCGGAGGAGCTGAGCTTCGACCCGCATGCGGTGGAAGATGCGCTCGCGCGCGGCGAACGCACCAAAGCTACGCGCTACACGACGCACACTTTCCTCACCGTCTACGCGACGCACCTCGCGACCGGCCCTGATCCCGCGGTCGAGGCGTACGAATCCCGCCTGAGCACGACGCGGATCTCGGCATTCCTTCTGCCCGGGTGTCTGGTCACCGTTCGTAGCCGCGGCCCGTTCGACATGGACGATGTGGTGACCCGCTGGGACGCAAACCCCGACCTGCTGAAACTCGGCACCGCTGCGTTGCTGCACGGCCTGCTCGACGTAGTCGTCGACGGGCAATTCGACACCATCCGTGACCTCGACGACGCGATCGAGGAGATCGAGGACGGCTTGTTCGCCGACGAGGCCCAGCCGAAGCAGATCCAGCGGGCTGTCTACAGGCTCCGCAAGGAATTGGTTCAGCTGCGCAGGGTCGTGCTGCCGATGCGCGAGGTGGTCAACGCGGTGATGCACTTTCGCACCGAGCACGGTATCGCGCCCGGGCTGGACAGTTGGTACACCGACCTCTACGACCACGTTCTCCGTGCCACGGAATGGACCGAATCGCTGCGTGACATGGTGACGACCGTCTTCGAGACGAATCTGTCGCTGCAGGATGCCCGTCTCAACACCGTCATGAAGAAGCTGACCGGCTGGGCCGCAATCATCGCCGTGCCGACGGCTGTGACCGGCTGGTTCGGGATGAACGTGCCGTTTCCCGGCTCGGGAGAGGAAATGGGTGTCCTCGCGGTCGCTGTCATCGTTTTCTTCTCCGCGACCGTGCTGTACGTGCTGTTCAAACGCCGTGACTGGCTCTAGGTGACCGCTCTCCGCTCGGGCGATCGCTAGAGGAAGACCATGATCAGCGCGATGATCAGCGCGATGATCACCAGCACCGTGACCACGCGCCACACCGCCGCTGCGCCCCCACCGGATCGGTTGCGCGTCAGTTCGGGATCGGCATCGGGGGCATCGCCGATGGGGTCGCCGCTGTTCGGGTCGGACATTTCTCCTCCTCATGGGTCTACCCAGGCAGTGTTACACGGTCGGCAGCATTCGGCGCCGGTTGCGGGTTCGTGGTTTCGCTGCGTGCCGCCCGGGTACCCGGACAGAGAACCGTCCGTCAAACAAGGAGGACCGAACTATGGCCGATTTCATCGACAAGGCGAAGCACAAGGCAGAAGAACTGGCCGGCAAGGCCAAGGAGCACGGCGGCAAGGCCACCAATGATCGTGACCTCGAAGCCGAAGGCAAGGGGCAGCAGACCAAGGGCGGCATGAAGCAGGCCGGCGACAAGGTCACCGACGCCGCAGAGGACGTCAAGAGGTCGTTCAAACAGGACTGACATCCCTGACAACATCCGGGCCGGGGGGGGCGCCGCGGGCGCGGGGCCCCGCCCCGGTGGCGGGGGGAACCCACAAGGCGCGGCCGAGGGGTCGGGGAAGC
>NZ_JBNCLW010000003.1:0-127383 GCF_049844875.1 Rhodococcus sp. DT1 | reverse complement strand
GTCCACCGCCCCCGACGCGGACGTCACGAGGTCTGACAAACCGGCCTCACACCCCTGACAACCCCCGGGCGGGGGGCCGCGCACGGTGCGCGGCCCCCGGCCCGTTTCGAGTGGGACAACCTCAGGACGCGCCTTCGGTGTCGTCGAAGAAGTGCCAGGTTCCGTCTTCGTCGTTCTGGGCCTCCATCCGCCAGCCGAGTTCGCTGTTGTCGGCACGCTTGTCGACGAACCACGCATGCGCGTCATCGGCACTGGCGATTTCCTTGGTCTCGACTATGTCGCCCTTGGGATCGATCACTCTGTAATTAGCCATGCCCGAGTACTTCCCGGCGGAGCCCCGGCCCTAAACCTCCTTCTCCGGCCGCTCGCGCCGCTCCGCTCCCGCCGTGTCGCACAGCGGGAGCGCGACCCAGGGGTGTAGGGTGGAGGAATCGCACGGCTCGCAGCCTCCGAGCTATCTTCTTCGGACGGGCCTCGATGATCTTCTTCGATCTGCACCCGAGTACCCGCGCATACACCGCGCGACCTCGCTGTTTGCACCTCGTCGCTCCCCTTCGGCCGGAGTTGTCCGCGCCGAACCCGAAAGGACCACCATGAGTAGCTACACCGAAGCCAACAATCCCTTGTTCCTGCAGCCGGTCAACCCGAACGAGCCCGAGCAGGCCGAGCCTGTCGCGCCCGCCGCGCAGGTCGGTCCCTACGATTACAGCTCGATTTTCTCCGGTCGCCCCTGACGGCCTACGGTGTCGCGAACTCCACGAGAGCTCGCGACACCGGTTCGCCGTGCCCGTCGTTCTGATCGGCTGCCGCGGTGAGAACGTCGATGTGGTTGTACCCGGGAAGGGTGATCGCCACAGCGTTCGGATGGTTCGACGCCGGGAGCGTGATTCCACCGCTCCCGCGCAACGTGAGGACCGGGTTCCTCGTCACCCCGTCGCGGTACAGATGATGCGCCGCAAACGACGGGGCCGTACTCTGCGCGAGATCCGACGGTAAGCGCATCGGGAAGTACCACTCGGTGAAATCCAACGGCGGCTCGGACAGGTTGCGCGCCAACTCGTTTATCGATGTCACCTCACCGGCCCGAGAGGTATACCGGCTTTCCTCCGGCAACGACGCTTCGGTACCCACCTCGTCGTAATCGAGCCACCGGTAGATCACCTCGGGGTCGCCGTATACCGCCGGCGACGCCTTCGGGGCGTCCCCGAAGGATCCCGATTCGAGTATCTCCGGAGTGGACGGCACCGGGAACACCTTGTCCTGCACGGGCCCTCCGGTCATGAACCCGACACTCGCCTGCAAGAACCCCAGCGGCTGTGAGTTGTCGTCCAGGAGGGCGCCGAGCACCGCTTCATTGGTGGCGTTGAGCGTCCGCACATCGGGTACACCCGTCGCGAACATCTCCGGATCCTTCGCCAGCAACGTACGCAGCGTCCAGTTCACGTTCGCGTTGTCGGGCATCCGCGACACGATGTCGTTGACCCCGTCGGGGTCCAACCGTGCCGCAAGCCCTGCCAGCGCAAGGGTATTCGTGGTTTCGGGGTTGATGACCGCGGGAAGTTGCAGGACCGGACTCGCCGTGGAGGCCGCTCCGAGGAAGATCTCGAGCGGTGCGGCCAATGCTTCGGGTACGTCGGGTTGCTGCCCGGAACTCGGGAACGGCGCGCCCGCACGAATAACGGTATCGAGCGCGAAATAGCCCGAGCACTGGTTGTAGCCGGCGTCGTCGGTGGTGGCAGGGTCGGCGTCGAAATCCCATTCCGCGAAGTAGCCGGTGATGAAACCGCCCATCGAGTGCCCACCGCAGAGCACCTTCTCCTTGCGGACCTTCTGGTCCGGAAACTCGTGTCGCAGAAGGTCGTACTGGTCGCGCAGGGTCTGCTCGAGACCCACATGTGCGAGCCACGCGACATCCGACCCTGTCGCATGTCCTTCGAAGCGTGCGCCGTCGATCTCGGCGTCGCGGAAGTAGTAGTCGGTGGCCGTATCCAGATCGCCCGTCTCGAGCGCGGCGCGCATCCCGACGTGGTCCTCGAGACAGTTGGAGCGCCGGTCGAGGGCCCAGAACTCGACGTGCAGGCCGCGCTCTGAGGCCGCCACCACCGTATTGCGAGCCACACTCTCGAATGCCCCTGCGCCCTCGAAGATTCCGGGCTGTGCGACGAAGATGCGATCGGCATCCCCGGACTCGACGGGGCCGTCGACCGACCGCCACCGCAGATACGACAGTCGGTCGCACTCCGGTGGGTGCGGCCCCACCTCCGGCGGTAGCGGCACGGCGATGGACACGACCGACCCCGCAACCTTCTCGGCGAGCGGCGCTGTGGACAGGTACGGAACCTCGGTCCGGTCTCCGGCCTGCGCGTGGGCCACTCCCGGGAGAACCACCATGCCGGCACCGGCCGTCGCCGCGAGCAGCACCGACATCGACGCCCGCGCGACCGCATCCACGATCTTCATGTGTCCCCCCACCGAGTCCCTCGGATCGAACCGCACCGGGTGGCGTATGGCAACCCCGCCGTCCGGAATCTGTCGATTCCACCACGGTGGGTGCGACGGTGACGTGGAATACCGCATTCGGCGGCAGCGATCCGCAGGTTCGGTGAGGCGCGGCGCTCCGGGACGGTCCCGGCCCCCGGCCGGGTGGCTCGTCGGCCGATCCGGACCCCGGCCGGGGTCGAACGATCCCGGAGCGCGCGCCGTATTACCCGTTCACCTTCGCCGAAGGTCCCTATCGGTAAGGCCGTTCGTCCTCAATCCTGACGACCTTCGGCTCGAATACGTATTGCCGGCCCAGATTTCCCCGCAGGGTGACGGAGGCGGCCGGCTGGGGATATGAGATTCCGGCGTCACTTGCCCGTGTTCGAACGGCCGTGATCACTCGACCCGCGGTTGCGCCGCCTGCGGAGGAAGTTCGACACCGCCAACAACGATTTCGACGTCTTCGTCGGGTGCCCTTTTCGGCGCTGCAGAACACCGGCAACGAGAGACAAACCCCCGGCGACCAGCGGAACTGCCAGCGAGAGCAGCACCCATCGACGGACCGGCTTACTGAGCAGAGCCCACATGTGAAGTCCTTTCACCCATACGCCGCCTCGTCGATCGAGGCGACGGTCGTGCCATCCATGGACGGCCGACGTCTTTCCCTCTTATCTATGCCCAGAGTGCCCTCCACCTATTCCCTCCTGCGGCGATGAAGATCATCCGGCACAACGCAATCGGATTCGGCGTCACGGCAGGCGAAAGCCCCCTCGAGGGCCCGGCACGGAAAGATCGGCGCCCCTTCCGCTCGGGTACGATTCCCCGGGGTTAAAGAGAAGCCCTTGATCGTCAATCGTGTCCGCGGTGTCGAGTGCGAGTTTTCGAACCGGCGGGATCGGGTCTGTTTCAGGAGAAACCCTTCAATGAGAGTTGTTCCCGCGTCGAATGCTCGGCCGGTCTCCCCTCCCCGCGGTCCAGGGGGAATCGGGGCTTCGGATCGCTGTGCGTCGCGTCACCGGTGGTGCCCGCCGAGCACGGTCGGCCGACACCCGTGTTCGTCTGAGCCGGTAGAGATCTCGAGTGCTTCCGAGTGCATGCACCGAGATTCCGGTCGCCCGGTGGTCACCGCATGACGGACCACGACGGGAACGGATCCTCGACCGTCACCCCGGCGTCGAACAACGCCGATCCCGCAACTGTGTTCACTGCCCTGGCCGAGATCCTGTACGGCGGCGCCGACGCTTCCGAGGTGTACTCGGCGATCTGCGTGGCCGCAACCCTGCTCGTGCCCGGCTGTGACCACGCGAGCGTGATGCTGCGCCGCAACGGAGAGTTCGTCCTCGTCGCCGCCAGCGACGATGTCGCTGCGGCCATCGATTCCCACGAGCGGCACCTCGGTGAGGGACCCTGCCTGGACGCGATCGAGGAAGAGGTTCCGCAGATCGAGGCAGATCTGCGGAACGGCTCGTCGTGGCCCGCACTCGCCCGGGCGGTGGTCGAGTCCACGCCCGTGCGCGGAGCAATGGGTTTCCGGTTGCTGATCGACGAACGCAAGGTCGGAGCACTGAATCTGTTCTCGGATACTGCCGGCGCGTTCACTTCCGCGGCCGCGGCCGACCATGCCAGCATGCTGGCGGCGTTCGCCTCGGTCACTGCCACCGCAATCGGGCGCGGCGAAGACATCGACTCGCTGCGTAGCGGTTTGGTGAGCAACCGGGAGATCGGCAAAGCAGTCGGCCTCGTGATGGCGGCCCAGGACCTCACAGCCGACGAGGCGTTCGACCTTCTGCGGCGCACGTCGCAGCAAGTCAATCTCAAGGTTGCCGATCTGGCCCGCACCGTCGTCGAGAATCATTCCGTCGGCAAGGACCGCTGAGCCCCGACGGCGGCGTGAGCTACTGCTCTGAACTCACGCCGCCTGGGTCCGCCACCCGCCCGGGCAGATGTCAAACCTCTCTCTCCGGTACCCCGCCCTCACTGCACGGAAACCTGCGGGATCGACAGCACCGCCATGTCCCCCGGCGGCGCCGGAACTGCGCTAGGAGCGCGCCGCGCCGGGCAGGCCCGCGGGGTGAACGGCTCCCGATGGTCCCAGCTCGGTCTGGGTTTTCGCGCCGACGAGTGTGAAGCACACGCGGGCTCCCTCCGTCCACGTGGTGTCGATCCAGATGTTGCCCCCGTGGTAGTCGACGATCTTTCGGCATACGGCCAGACCGATACCGGTCCCGGTGTAGACGTCCCGGGCATGCAAGCGCTGGAAGATGACGAAGACTTTTTCCGCGAATTCGGCGGGGATACCGATGCCGTTGTCGCTGACGGAGAACTCCCAGCCGGCCGCGTCGTCCTCCGCGTCCACCCTCTCGCACGTGATCCGGACGACGGGAGTCCGGTCGGGATGCCGGAACTTGATCGCATTGGCCAGCAGGTTCTGCCAGAGCATCGTCAGCAGGGTGGGGTCACCGGTCAGCTCGGGCATCTTCTCGGGCCGCTCGATGCGGGCCTGTGCCTCGTCGATCATGATCGCGAGATTGGACTGCGCCTTGTCCAAGGTCTTGTCCAGGTCCACGCGCAGACGCGCGTCGTTGACCCGGCCCACGCGGGAGAACGCCAGCAGGTCGTTGATGAGGACCTGCATACGTTTCGCCCCGTCGACCGCGAAGGCGATGTACTGGGCACCCCGGTCGTCGAGTTTGTCTCCGTAGCGCTTCTCGAGCAACTGGCAGAAGGAGGCAACCTTGCGCAGCGGTTCCTGCAGGTCGTGCGACGCAACGTAGGCGAACTGCTCCAGTTCGGTGTTGGAGCGTCGAAGCTCGTCGGCCTGGGCATCGAGATCGGCGGTCTGACGAGCTAGCTTGTCCTGCTGCCGGCGTGCATCGGTCAATGCCTGGGCGATGTGCCCGCGCATCGCCTCCACGTCCGTCGCAAGGTCCCGGATGTCCTTCGGGCCCTGCGGGTAGATGTGCTGATCGAAGTTCCCGTCACCGGCAACCCGCCGCGTCGCCGCCCGGAGCCGGAGAAGTGGCGTGGCGACCAGGTTGTGCACGAGCACGACCATGAGTGCGCCGGTGAACAGGAAACCGACCACCATCGCCACGAGGACAGAATTGCGGACGGTGCGGGCTTGCACGAGCCCCTCGTAACCGTCCGCCTGAGCCTGGACGAGGATCGTGTTCTGGTCCTCGAATTGGGAGCGCAGCACGTCGAAGGCGGCACGTCCGCGTTCGATCTCCGCGATATCGGTTTGCTCGGTCCCGCTCGGCGGTGCATCCACGAGCGGCTCTGCGTACTCGGCACGCCATGCCGCCGCATTCGAGGTGATGGTGTCGAGGTTGGCGAGCGCATCGTCGTGACCGGCCATCAGGGTGCGCAGCCGCTCCACGGAGTTCTGCTCGGCCTCGAGCCCGGTGAGGTACGGCTCGAGAAAGCCCGGGTCTCCGGTGAGGGCATAACCACGCGCTCCGGTCTCCTGGTTGAGCAGAGCAGACTGGAACCGGTACGCCTCGACCTGTGCCGGCTGGATGTCCACGACCAACTGGTCGGTGATCCGGGCGGTCCGGTCGATGAAGTAGGTACCGATAACCGTGCCCACCAGAAGGAACACCGCCAGGGCTGCGAACGCAACCTGGAACCAGCCCTGGACAGTCATCCGGGAACGGATCTGTTCGCTCTTGGGTTCGGGTAACGAAGGATCTCTCATGCTCGCTTAGGTCCTGTTCTTTCCACTTCGCACCGCACACCGGTCCGATGTCCGCGTGCGTTTCCGATCCGAGCGAGACGGGACGACCCTGCACGCGGCAGGGGTACCGACATCGAGAACACCGCCGTAGCGTACTGGGAGGAATCGGACACGGGTAATCGCACGGCATCGATGGTCTTTTCCTGCCCGTCCGAACGAATTGCAGCCGGACACGCTCGGGTCCCGGGCGGCTCGGGACCGACCCGGCGGGCGTCCGGGCATGAGCGGACGAGCCACAACGGGATCGCGACGAGCGGAGCGTCACCGTGCCCGAATTGCCGTCATCATCGTCGAACCGAGGACGCGAGCACGACCACGTGGCATCGTTGAAGAGCGGGTACCTGCATGTTCACCGAGCACCACACCGTAGGCCTGGAGGCCACCATGCTCATTCTCCTCGGACTCGTTCTCCTGCTCGCCGCCGTCGTCGTCGGGGTTGTCGGCGTATTGACCAACGGCGGCGAGGAACACACGATCACCGACGGGTTCTCCGTCTTCGGCTACGAGGTCACCGGCTCCACCGGGACACTGTTCCTCTACGGCATCGTCGTGGGCGCTGTCGGCCTGCTCGGGCTGGCTCTGCTCATGTCCGGGGCGCGGCGATCGTCCCGGCGTACCAGAACTGCCCGCCGCGAGGCGAAGGACGCCCGCAAAGAAGCAGCGAAAGCACAAAAGGACCGGGACCGCATCGCGGAACAGAACAGCACGCTCGTCTCGGATGCGAATACCGCCCGCACCACACCTGCCACCGACACCGCACCCGCTACCGGCACCGCACCTACCACCAGGACACCCACCAGCGGAACGACACCCAGCGGAACGACATCATCTACCGACACGACGTCGCACGGCGCCCATCAACGCGGCGCGCGACACACGGGAGAAGGCCGGCCCTGAACGCGGCTGCGTGGCGAGGGCAACTGCGTCGATCCTGCCGACGTCGTCGGAAGTGCCCCCAGTGGGACTCGAACCCACACTTGGCGGATTTTAAGTCCGCTGCCTCTGCCAATTGGGCTATAGGGGCGTCCGGAACACCCTAGCGCGTGACGGACTGGGCGATCCCGTCCAGGATGTCGTGCTCGCTCACAACGAGTTCGGTGATGCCGGCGCGGCGTCGGAGTTCGTCGGCGAGGACGGTGGTGACGATTGCGCCGCCGCCGATGACGTCCACCCGGCCGGGGTGCATCGGCCCGAGAGCAGCACGTTTCTCGCGGGTCGCGGCGAGCAGGCCGTCGCACACCTGCCGGAGGCGGTCGAACCCGACGGTCGACAGATGCACCCGGTCGGGATCGTAGGTGTCGAGGTCGTTGCCGAGCGCGGCAAGAGTGGTCATGGTGCCCGCGACTCCGACCCAGGTACGGGCGCGCTCGACCGGAACGTGCGCGAGCGCCTCTGCGATCTTTTCCGCGGCGATCTCCCGCGCCTCCGAGACCTGCTCGGCGGTGGGCGGATCGTCGTGCAGACACCTCTCCGTGAGGCGCACGCACCCGATGTCGGTGGAATACGCTGCGTGAACACCGTTCTCGTCGCCCAGCACCACCTCGGTGGAGCCGCCACCCAGATCGACGACGACGAAAGGTCCCCTGGCGGCATCGAGTTCACCGACGGCACCGGCGAAGGACAAACGCGCCTCTTCGTCACCGGTGATGACTTCGGCTTCGGCGCCGGGAATCACGGCTCCGAGCACCTCGCGGGTCATGGAGAAGAAGTCTTCCCGATTCTGCGCGTCGCGTGTCGCCGATGTCGCGACCATCCGCACCCCGGTCGCACCGGTGTCGCGAATGATGCCGGCGTACTCGGTGAGCGCCACACGGGTTCGCTCGATCGCCTCGGGAGCGAGACGGCCCGTCGCATCGACGCCCTGCCCCAACCGGACGACGCGCATCAGCCGGGTGACATCGGTGAGGGTGCCGTCGTCGGCGATGTCCGCGACGAGCAGGCGAATGGAGTTGGTCCCGCAGTCGATGCCCGCTACGCGAGACACGCTCACTGCGCTTCCCCACGGAGTTCGGCGTAGGTGGGCCAGTCGGCAGGAACAGCGGTGCCGCGCAATCCGGCGTCTGCGGCGAGGGCGACGGATTCGTCGCCGAGCCGGTTGAGACCCGGGCCCTTCGCGAGCGAATGTGCGATCAGAACGTGCAGGCACTTGACCCGGTCGGGCATGCCTCCGCCGGTGAAATCGGTACCCAGCGACTCGATGGCGTTACGTTCGGCGAGGTACGACTCGTGGGCACGCCGGTACGAGGACGCGAGTTCGGGATCGGTGCCGAGCCGTTCGGTCATTTCCCGCATCACACCTGCGGACTCCTGCCGGCTCGCTTCCGCGGTGAGGCGGGGATCGGTCAGGTAGTACAGCGTCGGGAACGGTGTGCCGTCCGGCAGCTTCGGCGCGGTTTTGACCACGCCGGGCACGCCGTCGGGGCAACGGTAGGCGATGGCCAGGACGCCGCGGGGTTCGCGCCCGAGCTGTGCTGCGACGGCGTCGAGGTCTTCCTGCGTCACTGAATCGGTCACCCGGGGATATCTCCTGGTTCTGGGGGTGCCACAGGCATCGGCTGCGGCAGTGGTTCGGTTTCGGGTTCGGGAGGCGGTTCGGCCACCGAACGCCACAGGTCGCTGTACCAGGCTCCGGTGGTCGGCGACTCCGGTTCTTCTTCTTCGAGTTCGGGCGGCACGTCGCCGGGCAACTGCACCATGTACGGAATGTCGCCGGGCATCACGAAGCGCAACCGCTCACGTGCCTGCGCCCGGATCCACGCCGGGTCTTCGATGTGCGCCTTCATCTCTTCGAGCGCGGCGATCTCCGTCTCGAGCTGCTCCCGTTCGCGAGCGAGCTGCTCGGCTTCGGAGCGCTGGCTCACGTACGTGCGCAACGGCACCGCGAGCGTCAATGCGAGCGCACACACGACCAGCGCGAGGATGGCCGCGCGCCCCGTGGACAGACCGAGAAAGGTGCGTTCCCGGTGGTCCCGGCGCGCGGCGTCGGTCGCACCGACCCGGGTGGGCCGGGCGCGACCGGAGGCTCCGGAACGCCCGCGGCCGGGCGACGAATGGACGGGGTCCTCGCGTCCGGCCGGACGGGCTCCGGCGCTCTCGGTACCGCTGTCGACCGGAGCGGTAGATCCCGTGGGGCGTGCCCGGCTGGGCCGCCGCGCACTTGCCGCACCTTCGGTGCGGGCTCGACGGGCGCCGGGCCGGGATCTACCGCGCTGGTTCATACCGGATTTCAGCCCTCGAGGTTGAACCGCGGGAAGGCGACTTCGCCCGCGTAACGGGCAGCGTCCCCGAGGGACTCCTCGATGCGCAGCAGCTGGTTGTACTTCGCCACGCGCTCGGACCGTGCCGGTGCACCGGTCTTGATCTGGCCGCTGCCGACCGCAACTGCGAGGTCGGCGATGGTGGTGTCCTCGGTCTCGCCGGAACGGTGGCTCATCATCGTCTTGTACCCGTTGCGGTGCGCGAGATCCACGGCATCGAGAGTCTCGGTGAGAGTGCCGATCTGGTTCACCTTCACGAGCAGCGCGTTGGCGGCACCCTTGACGATGCCTTCTTCGAGCCGCTCGGGGTTGGTGACGAAGAGGTCGTCGCCGACGAGCTGCAGCTTGCCGCCGAGCTTGTCGGTGAGCGCGACCCAGCCGTCCCAGTCGTCCTCGCTGAGCGGATCCTCGACGGAGACGAGCGGGTACGCGGCGAGCAGTTCGGCGTAGAAATCAGCCATCTCGTCGGCGGTGCGGTTCTTGCCCTCGAACGCGTAGCCGGTGCCCTCGGTGTAGAACTCGGTGGCGGCGACGTCCAGTGCCAGAGCGACATCGGTGCCGAGCTTGAGACCGGTCTTCGCGACGGCCTCGCTGATCAGGTCGAGCGCTTCCTTGGTGCCTGCGACGTCCGGCGCGAAACCGCCCTCGTCGCCGAGCCCGGTGGCCAGCCCCCTGCTCTTGAGCACGGACTTGAGCGAGTGGTACACCTCCGCACCCCAGCGCAGCGATTCCTTGAACGTGGGCGCGCCGATCGGAGCGACCATGAACTCCTGGACGTCGACTCCGGTGTCGGCGTGTGCGCCACCGTTGAGGATGTTCATCATCGGCACGGGCAGGATGTGCGCGTTCGGGCCGCCGAGGTAACGGAACAGCTCGAGGCCCGCAGATTCGGCACCGGCCTTGGCAACGGCGAGCGACGCTCCGAGAAGTGCGTTGGCGCCGAGACGACCCTTGTCGGGCGTGCCGTCGGCATCGAGAAGCGCCTGGTCGACGGTGCGCTGTTCGGTTGCGTCGAGTCCGATGATCGCCGGAGCGATCTCTTCGAGGACCGATTCGACGGCCTTCTCGACACCCTTGCCTCCGTAACGGTCGCCACCGTCACGCAGTTCGACGGCTTCGTGCTCACCTGTGGAGGCCCCGGAGGGTACCGCAGCGCGGGCGAAACTTCCGTCCTCGAGCAGCACCTCGACCTCGACCGTCGGGTTGCCCCGGGAGTCGAGGATTTCGCGGGCTCCTACCTGCTCAATGATGGCCACTGGCTGATTCTCCTTCGATGGACTTCACGCTGCGGTGTCTGCACGCTGGGGACAGCCTAACCGGCGCGACCAGGGTGTGAGGCACAGGCGCGCGTCTGGGACGCGGCCGCGACCCGCCTGGACCGTGCTCGACGGTCTGCTACGGACGTACGCCCACACCGTACGCAGCCGCGCGGTCGCGTACGAGCGTCATGTACTCCCCCGACAGGTTGTAGGCCATCAGAGCTCGCGTCCACCCTTCCGCACTGTCGAGGTCGCCGCCGCGCTCGCACAGGTAGCGTCCGGCGCTGAGCGCGGCGTCGTCGATGTTGTCCGGGTCCGCCACGCCGTCCCCGTTGGCGTCCACACCCCACCGCTCCCATGTCTCGGGGATGAACTGCATCGGGCCCATGGCCCGGTCCAGCAGGGGGTCGCCGTCGAGCCTGCCGCCGTCGGTGTCGCGGATTTCGGCGAGGCCGGGGCTTCCGTCGAGCGGCACACCGCGGATCTCGGGTGTCGCGGTGCCGTCGGGGGCGAGGGTTGCGCCGCCGTGCCGCCCGTGCCGGCTCTCGACGCTGCCGATCCCGGCGAGGGTCGTCCAGGCCAGGCCGCACTCGGGCCGCGTCGCGGCCAGCACCGCTGCGGCGTGTCCGTACGCTTCGAGCGCCACCACCGGGATGTCGAGCGCGTCGGCCTGCGGTTGCGCCCACTCTCTCAGCAGTCCCGCGGTGCGCCCGGGACCTGCGAAGTCGATGGGCGGAACTTCGGTACCACGCGCGGGAGGCACTCCGTCCGGGACGGCGATCCGGGGCTCCTGCGGCACGGTGAGGCTGATACCCACGGCAAGGAGGACGACTACCCCGAATATGCCGAAGAGAGCGAACGGCCAGGGGGAACGACGTCGGCGCGGGGCTTGGTACACACCTCCATCCTCCACACGTCGGATCGGACGGCGCGCGATCGGCGCCGTCAGTAGGCGCCGTCCCTGCGCAGGACTGCGCCGACGGTACGACGGAGGATCGACAGATCCATGGTGAAACTCCAGTTCTCCACGTACCGGAGGTCGGCGCGGACGGACTCCTCCCGGGAGAGGTCACTGCGTGATGCGCGGATCGTCGTGCGCCTTGAACAGCACGCCGGCTCCCGCATCGAGTTCGAGAACATCGTGCAGTCGCTGTTCCGCGCCCGGCACCATGCTCCGGAACGTGTACATCGTGAACCGCGCTCCGCGGGTCTGCCGATACAGCACCCGTTCCCGGACGGGTCTGCTCGTCTCGATCCGGTCCCGTGCCGGCTTCCTGTGACGCGCTTTCCTTCGGTGGGCCACTTCGGCCGTAGTCGCCTCGGCCCCGGCGGTGCCCGTCGGAACAACGCGCAACAACAAACCATTTGTTTCCAGGTCACCGGGCCTGGAACCCACCGCTCCCCCGCCCCGTCGCCCAGGGCAGGTCGATGTACCCGACCCTCACCATGCCCTCCACCACCTCGGACGGCTTCGGAGCGCTGAGCAGAAAGCCTTGTCCCCGTCTGCATCCCAGCTCGAGGAGATAGGGCACCGCCCCCTCCGCCTCGATACCTTCGGCCACGAGGTCCAGACCGAACGACGTCGCGAGCCCGGCGATGGAATTGACGATGACCCGGTCACCTTCGCTGCGATGAAGATTCTGGACGAAGCCCTTGTCGATCTTGAGCGTGTCCACCGGCAGCGACTTGAGGTGACCGAGCGAGCTGTATCCGGTGCCGAAGTCGTCGATCGCGATCCGGACTCCCAGCCGTTCGAGCCGCGAGAGGGTCGCCCTGGTTCGCCGCAGGTCGCCGACCACGACGTTCTCGGTGATTTCGAGACAGACCTCGGCACCCCTCAGTCCGTGACGCCGCAGCATCGACGCGACCGACTCGTCGAACCCCACGGTCACCAGCTGGACCGGTGAGACGTTGATGCCCATCACCAGATGGAGACCGGGGATCTTCTTCTTCCACGACGCGAGCTGGGCACACGCTGTCTCCATCACCCACCTGCCCAGTTCTGCTGCAAGATTGGTCGATTCGGCGACGTCGATGAATTCGGCGGGCGCAAGCGTGCCGAGAACCGGATGGTTCCAGCGCACAAGTGCCTCCACCCCGAGGATCGCTCCCGACCGCAGATCCACCTCCGGTTGATACTCGAGGATCAAATGGTCGTCGTCGATCGAGGCCCGCAGATCGAGTTCGATGCGGGTCCGTCGCTCGCCTTCGTGGTTCATGTCCTCCGTGAAGAAGCCGACGCTGTTGCCGCCCTGCACCTTCACCGCCATCATCGCCTGGTCGGCGCGACCGAGCAGCGCCACCGAGGAGATCTCCCCCGGCTCACCGAGCGCGATGCCGAGACTGACTCCTCGTCCCACCAATTGGCCGTCGAGCGAAACGGATTCGCCCACCACCCGCTGGATCTGCGCTGCTCGCTCCCACGCGTCGGCCGGTGTGGCCGGACCTGCCAGGACGACGACGAACTCGTCGCCACCGAGCCGGGCCACCACGTCGACCGGGCGGTTGACCTGCATCAGCCGCTCTCCGATCCTGCACAGGTATGTGTCGGCGGCACGATGCCCGAGGAAATCGTTGAGCGCTTTGAGGCGGTCGAGGTCCAGAAACAGCACCGCCACCGGTCCCGGGTTCCCGGGTCGCAGCCGTTCGTCGAGGTATTCGAGCAACGCCCGTCGACTGGCCAGACCCGTCAACGAGTCGTGATATGCGGCGTAGCGTAGTTCTCCCTCGGCCCGAACACGTGCTTGCACCTGCGCGAACAAGGCCGCGATGAGGCGAAGCGACTCCATCTCGTCTTCGGTCCAGGCGCGGTCCCGCTCCTTCACCAGACCAAGGGTTCCGGTGGTGATGTCTCCCCAGAGCAGTGGCACCGCGGCAATCGATTGTCCCGGCGCCGCCAACACCCGGGGATCCTTCGAGTTTTCGGAGTCGGCCATGATCGGACCCGCATCGCGGAAATGCAGGACCGCGGAAGAGTCCGGACCGGGGCTGTGCGCTTGCGGGGGCCATTCGGCGACGAGCACGGTGGCCGCGAGGTCGTGATCGTTGTACCTGAGGTAGCAGGCGTCGACCTCGAAGTGGTCGGCGAGGAGCTCGAGAACCCGGTCGAACACTTCGCGGTGCGTGGCCACGTCGGCCGGCATGAGAAGTGCCGCCACCCGGGTGACCAGGCTTTCGAGAGTCGAGGACGAGCGGACCACGCCTTCTCCCTTCGATCGCACTCACGCATGAGCTCACAGTGCCGTATCGACAAGCGGGCGAAGGCCCTTCATTCCAGGGAGATATACAGTTCCATTTCGCCGGCCGCGGGAAGATATGCGACCTCCTCGCGGAATGCCCGTGCGATGTCGCCCTCCTTTTCGGCGATATCCACCTGGGTCCACACGTCTTCCCACGGATCCGTGCTCGACCCGTCCGGCGTGAAGCGTGCGGCGTACTTGTCGGTCACGCGGATCAGCGAGTCACCCACCGCAAGACTGCCGATGTCGTCGCAGCGATATCCGGCCACCACCGTCCATCCGACCTCCGGGTGGGAGACGTAGACGACGGTGACGTCGCGTAGACCTCGTTCGCGGAGCCGCTCCAGGGTGAAGGCCAGCAGATCGTCGCCGGGACGACCGGACCCCGGCTCGATCCCGGGCACCACCAGACCACCGACCGCGTATCCGGGCACCTTGACGATGGTGAAGGTCATTGCTGCGCAACCGATGTGGAATCCTCGATCGATATGTACAGCTCGATGCGATAGGCGTGTGGGTAGCACTCGAAATCGCCTGTGAACGCTCGCACGATGTCGCCGCGCCCCTCAGCCCTCCAGATCTGCCGCCACAGTTCACTGAACACGTCGGGAAAGTGACTCCCCACCGCGGAGAACTTCGCATACAGACCGGACGGGAGCCTGGACACGACATGCCCGGGCCGGACCTCCTCGAGTGTCCGGCAGCAGTACCCCACCGTTTGGGTGTAGTACGAACCGATGTCTTCCGCGTGATCGGTATAGGTCGACGCCAGGGGCCCGCCGGCGTCCTGCTTCAACACTGCGGACCAGGCGCGCTCGAGGTGTGGGTCTCTCAGTTTTCCCAACGCGCGGCGCGGACTCCGCACCGGCAAGCCTGCTACCAAAGTTTCTTCACGCTCGACAATGCAGAACGCCATCGGGCAATCCCCCTCCAAGCCACTTACGTAGGCACCCACTCCGCGCTTGCCCGACCCGCACGCGTAATGGGAATTGCTTCGAGACTAAAGGCAACACCCACACCTTTCAAACGATAGCCATAAACAAACCTATGGTATGTTTTAGCTAGGTTTTCAATCTTCCGGTCATTAATTCATCGCCACATACGTTATGCAGGTCGGCGCTGACGCAAAACGAGGAGGACGAAGTCCCATGGAAGAACCCCCGGCGCCCGCCCGGAGCAGGCATGCCCCGGTGCCGTCGGGCGCCGACCCCCGCTGGGCCGGACTCGCGCGGTGACGGGGTGCCGCGCATGCGGTCATCCGGATCTCGATCCCGCCCTCGACCTCGGCCGCGTGCCACTGCCCGGCCGATTCCCCGTTCGGGAGACTCCCGTTCGCTCCGACGAAGTGCGCAGCCGCCTGGCGATGCTGCTCTGCCGCGCGTGCGGGCTTGCCCAACTGGGCTGTGACGCCGGTCCGGACACACACCGCACTGAGGTCGGACCCGAATACCGCAACGTCGACCACGCTGTCCGGATCATCCGCAAGGCGGGCCTGCTCTCCGGGGGGACCATCTCCGAATTCGGATCACCGAAAGGCGAGCGATGGCTTCCACGCTTGCAGCCCTTCGGTTTTCGATCTCCCCGACACGGTGAGCCCGCGTCGGTCGTGGTGGACTCCTTCGCCCTCGAGCGAGAACTCGATCAGCGCCGCGCACTCCGGGAGCGGGCGGCTGCGCTGACTCCCGACGGCACACTTCTCCTGGAATTCCGTTCGCTGTCCGCGGTCATCGCCCAACGGCGCTGGGATGCCCTGCAGTACGGACGTTTCGTGTACTACACGGTGACGACACTGCGTCGCGCCCTCGAGGATGCAGGACTGCTTCTCTGGAACGCGTGGCCGATCGGACCCACCGCGGACGTGATACTCGCGGCAGCGGTCTGCGAGGGCACCCTGTACCCGGAACCGTTCGTCCGCCGGCGACTCGCCGCCGAACGCGAGGAGGGCATCACCACCGTTCGTACGGTTCGAGTGCTCCAAGCCGCCGCCGACCGTGACGCTGCCGCACTCCACACCTGGCTCCGGCAGATGGCCCTCCGGCATCGAACCGTAACAGCCTATGGAGCAACGGCTTCGACCGTCACCTTGTTCGCGCGCGCCCACGTGAGCAGGACCCTCGTCTCCGCTGTCGCCGACGGCACACCGGGCCACCACGGCCGCCGGATGCCCGGCACCGACGTACCCATCGTGGCGCCCGATCTGATGGTGTCTGCGGCACCCGACCACATACTGGTGACGGCGCCGCGGGAGCTGGCCGAATTGCGCTCGCGCTACCCGGAACTCGGCGACCGGTGGACGTTGCCGCCCCGCGGGACGGACGAGTTACGCCGGGACCGTTGAGAACTCGCCGGGACGCCGGTCAACCTCTCCAGTGACGCTTCCATGTTTCGGCGTCGTGCGGCCCGGCTCCCGCCGACCGCTCAGCCGTCCGGATCGCATCGGCGAACCGCAGCACGACGCCTCGCAACGCCGCCTCGGTGTCACCCGAATCGTCGATCCGGACCGTTCTCAGCTCGTCGGGTATCAGCTCGTCGGGGAATCCGGCGCGTCGCGCGCGTTCGAGCACCTTGTCGACCAGCGCCAGGCTCGGCTGTGCCATGGCGATCCCGTCGAGGCACGACTCGCGGGCCTTCTCAGCTCTCTTCGCGACCTCCCACGCGGCTTCCTGCTCCGCGACATCCAGCGGCCCGGTATGGCCGTTGGACAAGTGAGGGCTGCGCGCCGCGAGCTTGGCAACGAGCGTCGCGGCGACGTCGTCGACTGTGAAAGCTCCGGACTCCTCGGCGATCCGTGAATGGAAGAGCACCTGCAGCAGCAGGTCGCCGAGTTCCTCCCGTAGGGAATCCGGGTCACCGGACTCGATCGCGTCGAGCACCTCGTAGGTCTCTTCGACGAGATACCGGCGCAGCGACTCGTGGGTCTGGGTGACCTCCCATCCCCCGAACGCCCACAGCCGGTCCATCACCTCCGCTGCTTCGCGCAGCATGTCACCCGGCCCGGTCATCTCCGTACTCACACGCCCACCGATACCGGGGCGCTGATGTCCACCGAGCCCTGGGGCTTTCCGTCCATCGCGAGGAGGAAGTCCGCGATGAACTGGAGCAGTTCGACGTCGCGGACACGATCCGAACCGATACCGCCCGTGCGCGGGATCGGCAACTGCACGGTGCCGCTCGTCGGCCGGTACTGCGCGGACGGGTACAGCCGCTTGAGCCGCATCTGCTTCGAGTCCGGCAATTCGAGCGAACCGATCTTGAGTTGCGAGCCGACCACGGTGACCTCGTCGAGGCCGTACTCCCGGCACAGCAGGCGCAGCTTCGCGACCGACACGAGCCTCCGGACCTCCTCCGGCATCGGGCCGTACCGATCGACGAGTTCGTCGATGACCGTGTCGATGGCGTTGTCGTCGTTCGCGGCAGCGAGTTTCCGGTATGCCTCGAGACGGAGCCGGTCGGAGGTGACGTAATCGGACGGGATGTGCGCGTCGACGGGCAGGTCGATGCGTACCTCCTTGGGCGCTTCGTCCGTCGAGATCGGGCGGCCGTCGGCAGCAGCGCGGAATGCCTCGACAGCCTCACCCACCAGCCGCACGTAGAGATCGAATCCGACCCCCGCGACATGACCCGATTGTTCGGCGCCGAGCACATTGCCCGCGCCGCGGATTTCGAGGTCCTTCATCGCCACGGCCATGCCCGCACCGAGATCGGAGTTCTGGGAGATCGTCGCGAGCCGGTCGTACGCAGTCTCCGTGAGCGGCTTCTCCTGCGGATAGAGGAAATACGCGTACCCACGTTCGCGCGACCGCCCGACACGACCGCGCAACTGGTGCAGCTGCGACAGCCCGAGCGAATCCGCTCGCTCGACGATGAGTGTGTTGGCGTTCGGGATGTCCAGGCCCGTCTCGACGATCGTCGTGCACACGAGTACGTCGAAGTCACGTTCCCAGAAGCCCTGCACGGTCTTTTCCAGAGTGTCCTCGTTCATCTGCCCGTGCGCGACCGCCACGCGCGCCTCGGGGACGAGATCGCGGATCTTCTTGGCGGCCTTGTCGATCGAGCTGACACGGTTGTGGACGTAGAACACCTGGCCGTCGCGCAGCAGTTCGCGCCGGATCGCAGCGGCCACCTGCTTGTCGTTGTAGCCACCCACGTAGGTCAGAATCGGGTGCCGTTCCTCCGGCGGAGTGAGGATCGTCGACATCTCGCGGATGCCGGCCATGCTCATCTCGAGCGTGCGCGGAATCGGCGTGGCGGACATGGTCAGGACGTCGACGTGGGTGCGCAGCGCCTTGATGTGCTCCTTGTGCTCGACGCCGAACCGCTGTTCCTCGTCGACCACGACGAGGCCGAGGTCCTTCCAGCGGATACCCGTCTGCAGCAAGCGATGTGTGCCGACGACGATGTCGACGGTGCCGTCCTCCATGCCCGCGAGGGTCTCGCGGGATTCGGCGGCGTCGGTGAACCGGCTCAGCCCCTTCACCACGACCGGGAAGGCCGCCATCCGTTCGGTGAAGGTCTGCAGATGCTGCTGGGCAAGCAGGGTCGTCGGCACGAGCACCGCGACCTGCTTGCCGTCCTGGACGGCCTTGAACGCAGCCCGGACCGCTATTTCGGTCTTGCCGTACCCCACGTCGCCGATGACCACCCGGTCCATCGGTACGGGCTTCTCCATGTCGCTTTTGACCTCGGAGATCACCGTGAGCTGATCCTGGGTCTCGGTGAAGGGGAACGCGTCCTCCATCTCCTTCTGCCAGGGAGTGTCCGGGCCGAAGGCGTGGCCGGGCGAGGCCTGCCGTGCCGCGTACAACCGCACCAGCTCACCCGCGATCTCACGGACAGCCTTGCGCGCCTTACGTTTCGTGTTCGCCCAGTCCGAGCCACCGAGCTTGCTGATCGACGGGAGTTCCCCGCCCACATAGCGCGAGAGCTGATCGAGCGATTCCATCGGCACGAAAAGGCGGTCGCCCGGCTGGCCACGCTTGCTCGGCGCGTACTCGATCACCAGGTACTCGCGACGGGCTCCGCCGATGGTGCGTTCGACCATCTCGACGAACCGGCCGATGCCGTGCTGGTCGTGAACCACGTAGTCGCCCGCGGTCAGCGCCAGAGGATCGACCTGGTTGCGGCGCTTGACCGGCGTCTTACGCGCCTCCGTCACCACCCGGTTGCCGGTGAGGTCGGCCTCGGTCACGAGGACCAGTCCCGGCACCACGTTGTCGCCGTTGCCGGTGAGGACGAGACCCTCGTGCAGCGCACCGCGGAGGACGCCGACCTGTCCCCGCACCGGTTCCGCGCCGGGTTCGAGTTCGGCCGCGGGGACCTCGTTCTCCTTCAGCCGCTCGAGCACGCGTTGACCCGTGCCGGTGCCGGCCACCACGATCGCGGCACGTCCGCCGGTGGTGACGTGGGCGCGCAGGTTCGCGAACAGCATCGACAGCAGTTCCTCGGAACCGCGGATCTCGGGTGCCGACTGCACCGCGAGGACGGTCTCGGTATCCGCACCCGACTCGAGCTGGCTCAGCGACCACCACGGTGTGCCCTGGGCCTGCGCAGCTTCGCGCACCTGTCGCAGGGACCTGTATGCCGACGCCGCGAGGTCGAGTGTGTTCCCGTCGACCCCGTTGATGTTCGACGTGTCCAGCGGCGCGGCCCCGCCGATCGACGCAGCGGTCCACGACGCCTCGAGGAATTCCTGGCCGGTGCGCACCAGGTCGGTTGCGCGGGTGCGCACCTTCTCCGGATCGCACAGCAGGACGTGGGTGCCGCGCGGGACGACGTCGGTGAGCAGCTGGAGTTCTCCCGGCTGCAGCACGGGCAGCAGCGCTTCCATGCCCTCGACCGGGATTCCGCCGGCCATCTTCTCGAACATCTCGGCGAGCGCGGCGTCGGCCGGGTTTTCCGCGGCGAGTTTCGCGGCGCGCTCCTTGACCGCGTCGGTGAGCAGAAGCTCCCGGCACGGCGGTGCGATGAGGGTCGTGATCTCCAGTTCGGGGATGGAACGCTGGTCGGCAACCGAGAACGGCCGCAGTTCCGTGACCTCGTCGCCCCAGAATTCGATGCGCACGGGATGGTCCGCTGTGGGCGGGAACACATCGAGGATGCCACCGCGCACCGCGAATTCTCCGCGCTTGCCCACCATGTCGACGCGTGTGTACGCGAGTTCGGCGAGCCGCGCGACGAGCTCGTCGAAGTCGTGCTCGGAACCGAGACGCAGCGTGATGGGCTCGATTTCTCCGAGTCCGGGCGCCATGGGCTGCACCAGGGAACGCACGGTGGCGACGACGATCCGCAGCTCCGGGCCGAGATCCCGATCGTCCGGGCGCGCGAGCCGACGCAGCACCTCGAGTCGCCGGCCCACCGTGTCGGCGCTCGGCGACAGACGCTCGTGCGGCAGGGTCTCCCAGGACGGGAACTGCGCGACGCTGTCCCCGACCATCTGAGCGAGTTCGGCCGTCAGGTCGTCGGCCTCGCGGCCGGTCGCGGTGACCACGAGTACCGGGGTCTTCTCCGCGAGGGCTGCGGCAACGAAGGGGCGAACCGCGGACGGCGCGACCAGCGACTGCTCGGCAGTGCCGACCAGTTCACCGATCCTCTGGAACTGGGAGTCCGACAGCGCGATCCGCGCCAATCCGGACAAGGGGGTGGCGACCGGGGGCACAGCAGACAAGGAAAGCGCTCCTGAGTTTGAGACGAGAACCTTATCGAGTCTATGCCTCGCGCGGGATCTGCGTCAGGACCGAGCGGGCAACAGGGATCACCCTCGGCACGCTCACGTCGCTGCCGCGTAGCCGCGGAGCAGATCGGCACTGTTGTCGCCCAGCGCCGAACGTGCCCACACTGCGAGCCGCACCAGCAGATCCGCGTCGCTCGGATTCGCCTCGGTTCCCGGCTCGAGCCACCGCCGGCGCACCATCCGCAGCAGCGACCGCTGTGCCCGCGCGGGGTCGGCGTCGAGCGCGAATGTGACGAACGCGTCGCGGGTCCACGCTTCGACGCCGGATCGTTCGAGTGCCCGCGCGGTCACAGCGTCGGCAGTGACCACGGCGTCCGCATGACAGAGCAGCGCCACGGAGGTGACGTGCGTTTCTCTCGGGTCGATCACGTACGGCACTTCACGCAGGACCGGGGTGGGCCAGGTCACCCGCGCGTCCGGGAACGCGCGGTCGAGTTCGGCGAACAGATAGTCGCGGGTAGGTCGGGCGAGGTGTTCCGGCAGCCGGTGATCGGCCTCCGCGATGATGCCGTCGCTCCAATACGGCTGGTACAAACCGTCTTCCGCGAAAGCGAGTGCGACATCCCGGACCCGCGCGTTCGCCAGGACCGTCGCGTCGAGGACGACTCGGATCGGCACCGCTCTCCCTTCGTCGGGCGTCAGAACTTCTCGTACATGCCTTCGCGGCGGGTGAGATCGGCGAGGTTGTCGAGCACCTCGGTGCGGATCCTGGTGTGGCGTTCGCCGAGCGCGAGGACCTCGGTCCGGGGCACCCGGCGATGCAGGCCGTGGAATTCCGCGGGTAGCGCGCCGGTGTCCACCAAACGGGCGGCGTAGCGCCGCGAGCATCCGAGGACGTCGGCGACCTGCGCGATGGTCAGTAATGCGGGCACCAGCCCGATCGTGACGGCAGTGTCCGGGCCGAGCTCGTCGAGCAGACGTGCCAGTTCTCTCGGCGCCTGGCGCGCATCGAACGGTCCGAACGTCACGGCGGCGATGCTGTCAGCACGACGGAGGGAATGCAACGACCATCCGGGCCGGCCGGAGCGGAGGGCGCACTGCGGCCATCGCGTTCAGGACTGCAACCGGAGTCTGCGGGCCGCGAACTGGCGGAAGTACTCGAGTTTGCTCGGCGGAACCACCGACGGCAGCAGCAGGCTCCACATCGCCTCGATCCGCTCGGTCAGATGCTTGGTGCCGCTCATCGCCGCTCCCACGGTGCGCGCACCGATACCGGCTTCCATCAGCAGCAACGCGAACGCGTCGGTGTCGACGTGTTCGGCCAGGTCGCCTTCGTCGCCTGCGCGCCTGGTGAGTTCCTTCAACTCTTCGAGCCAGACGTCGAAGGGGCGTTCTTCCGCACCGCGGTAGTCGCCGATTTCGACGAGCAGGCGGAACATCGCGCGGACCACCGGATCGGTTTCGGCGAGGTCGACGTTCAGCACCGACAGTTCGATGGCTGCTTCCAGCGCCGGCGCGCGCCGGTCGGTCTTCACGGCAGTTTCCGCGGCCATCCGGGCGTACCCGGCGTCGATCACGCCGCGAGCGAGTTCTTCCTTGGAACCGAAGTGGAAGTACAGGGCGCCTTTGGTGACACCCGCCTCTTCGATGATCTCGTTCAGGCTCGCGTTGGCGTAGCCTTCCCGCACGAATACCTCGGCGGCTCCTCGTAGTACCGCCTCGCGCGTCACTTCAGCGCGGACCTGCCGTCCCACAGAGACCCCGATTCTTCGTTCGCCACTGGGCGTCGGTCGTGCACTCCTGTGAAGACCACCGTAACACCGATTATCCTGTTCCCGATGCGTTGCACCGCCTCGAAACAGAACGACTACGTGCCGAGATGCTTGTTTCCGAGCGCCGGGTCTGCTTCGAGCCGGGTCAGCCCGTTCCAACACAGGTTGACGAGGTGCGCTGCGACAACTTCCTTCGACGGCGTCCGTTCGTCCAGCCACCAGGTCGCCGTCGTGGCGACCATCCCTACCAGGGCCTGCGCGTACAGAGGCGCGAGTTCCGGATTGAGTCCTCTCCGGGAGAAGTCGCCGGCGAGCAACTGGCCGACCTGGCGCATCGCCTCGTTGAGGAGACTCGAGTAGGTGCCTTCCTCCGCGGCGACCGGCGAGTCACGCACGAGGATGCGGAACCCGTCGGTGCGCTCCTCGATATAGGTGAGGAGCGCGAGGGCAGCACGCTCGACCCGCACTCGTGAGCGGTTCCGGGTCAGGCTCTCGGTCACCATCGACATCAGCACCGTCATCTCGCGGTCCACCACCACCGCGTAGAGCCCTTCCTTACCTCCGAAGTGCTCGTACACGACAGGCTTGGATACCTGGGCCCGCTGCGCGATCTCTTCGATCGACGCGCCGTCGTAACCACGCTCGGCGAACAACGCGCGTCCGATCTCGATGAGTTGCTCGCGCCGCTGCGTTCCGGTCATCCGGATCCGGGGCGCGCGCTCGGTGCTTTTCCGACTGGCCTGCTCCGTACGGTCCTGCGACGATCGTGACACGGTTCGTCCTTTCCGACGCACCACGTCGGGGCATCACTCGGGGTCGGTCGCCGCCCAGACTATCGACAACGAGCAGATCACCCCCCACGTTCGACGCCGCGCGCCTCCCGTGCGAGGATCAGGGACGCATGCCCGGAGTGCGCCGCGCGCCGGGGGTGTGGCAGTCCGCCGTGGTGTAATCGGCAGCACCTCTGATTTTGGTTCAGATAGTTCAGGTTCGAGTCCTGGCGGCGGAGCGGGGACCGTTTTCGGGGAGCCGTCGCGCTCCCGTGCGCACGCGGCAATTCCGTGCGTATGCAGACCTTGTCGAGGGAGCTACATGCAGGTGCAGACCGCGATCATTGTCCTGGCAGCCGGAGCAGGAACCCGGATGCGGTCGAAGACCCCGAAGGTTCTGCACAGTCTCGGCGGGCGCTCGATGCTCGCTCATTCCCTTCGGGCGGCGAGCGCACTGGAGCCCGGACACCTCGTCACCGTGATCGGGCACGAACGCGACCGGGTCGGCGCCGCGGTGGCCGAGTTCGCCGAGGACACGGGTCACGAGGTGCGCATCGCGGTGCAGGAAGAGCAGCGCGGAACCGGCCATGCCGTCGCATGCGGACTCGCCGAACTGCCCTCCGACTTCGCCGGGACAGTGCTGGTCACCGCCGCCGACGTACCTCTGCTCTCGCCCGAGACGCTGCGCGAGTTGCTCGAGACGCACACGGAACCGGATTCCGCCGCGGTCACGGTCCTCACGACTACGGTGCCCGACCCCACCGGCTACGGACGCATCGTGCGGACCACCGACGGTGACGTCGCGGCGATCGTCGAAGAGAAAGACGCCACCCTCCGCCAGCGGGCAATCGTCGAGGTGAACACCGGCGTGTACGCGTTCGACGCGGCCCGTCTGCGGTCGGCGCTCGGCAGTCTCGACACCGACAACGCCCAGGGCGAGCTGTACCTCACCGATGTCGTCGAGATCGCACACCGCGAGGGTCTCGCGGTCCGCGGACTGCACACCGAGGACTCGGTCCAGGTCGCCGGAGTGAACGACCGGGTCCAGCTCGCAGCGCTGACCGCCGAGCTGAACCGCCGGGTGCTCACGCAGTGGATGCGCGACGGCGTGACCGTCGTCGATCCGGCGTCCACCTGGGTCGACATCGACGTCGTACTCGGCACGGATGTCACCCTCCATCCCGGTGTCCAGCTGCACGGCCGCACCGTGGTCGCCGAGGACGCGGTCATCGGACCGGACACGACACTGACCGACGTGCAGGTCGGTGCCGGCGCGTCTGTCATCCGTACGCACGGGACCGGCTCGGTGATCGGCGCCGGGGCGACCGTGGGACCGTTCACCTACCTGCGTCCGGGCACCGAACTGGGCGCGAACGGCAAGCTCGGCGCATTCGTCGAGACGAAGAACGCCCAGATCGGTTCCCATTCCAAGGTGCCGCACCTGACGTACGTCGGGGATGCGGAGATCGGCGAGCACTCCAACATCGGCGCGTCGAGTGTGTTCGTCAACTACGACGGCGTCGAGAAGTACCGCACCGTGGTCGGATCCCATGTACGGACCGGCTCGGACACCATGTTCGTGGCCCCGGTGACGGTGGGTGACGGTGCCTACACCGGTGCCGGAACGGTGCTCCGCCGCGACGTCCCACCGGGGGCGCTGGCGGTGTCGGGCGCGCCACAGCGCAATATTGACGGGTGGGTCCAGCGAAACCGCGCCGGAACCGCCGCTGCCGAGGCAGCATCGAGAGCACAGCAGCAGCACGACCACGATCGGCAAAAGGACGGCCAGGACCAGTGACCAATTGGATCGACAACCAGAAGAACTTGATGCTCTTCGCCGGCCGGGCGCATCCCGAGTTGGCCGAGCAGGTCGCCAAGGAACTGGGTGTACCTCTCACCCCGCAGACGGCACGTGACTTCGCCAACGGCGAGATCTTCGTCCGGTTCGACGAGTCGGTGCGAGGCTCGGACGCGTTCGTGCTCCAGAGCCACCCGTTCCCGCTCAATCAGTGGGTCATGGAACAGCTCATCATGATCGACGCCCTCAAGCGCGGTTCCGCCAAGCGCATCACCGCGATCCTGCCCTTCTACCCGTATGCGCGGCAGGACAAGAAGCACCGCGGACGTGAGCCCATCTCGGCTCGCCTGATCGCGGATCTGCTCAAGACCGCGGGTGCGGACCGCATCATCACCGTCGACCTGCACACCGACCAGATCCAGGGCTTCTTCGACGGCCCCGTCGATCACATGCATGCGCAGGGCCAGCTGGCGGAGTACATCCGCGGCAAGTACGGCGTCGACAACATCGCGGTCGTCTCCCCCGACTCCGGTCGCGTCCGGGTCGCCGAGAAGTGGGCCGACACGCTCGGCGGCGCACCGCTCGCGTTCATTCACAAGACCCGCGACCCGCTCGTCCCGAACCAGGTCAAGTCGAACCGTGTGGTCGGTGACGTGGAGGGTCGTACCTGCATCCTGATCGACGACATGATCGACACCGGTGGCACCATCGCCGGAGCGGTTCGCGTCCTCAAGGAGGCCGGTGCCGGCGACGTCATCATCGCCGCGACCCACGGTGTGCTCTCCGACCCGGCCGCCGAGCGCCTCGCGGCGTGCGGTGCCAAGGAAGTCATCGTCACCAACACGCTGCCCATCCCGCCGGAGAAGCAGTTCGACTCGCTGACCGTGCTGACGATCGCGCCGCTGCTGGCACAGACCATCCGCGAGGTGTTCGAGAACGGTTCGGTGACTTCGCTGTTCAACGGCGTCGCCTAGAAACTGCACCACGAGGTGGTGACTCCCGGGCCGCACGGACCGAAAGGCGCTCCTCGATGTTCACCGGTTTCCCGACCGCGGCTCTCGACTTCTACGAGGATCTCGAGGCCGACAACAGCAAACCGTTCTGGGCCGCGCACAAGGCCGTCTACGACGACTGCGTGCGCGGCCCGATGCTTGCTCTGCTCGCCGATCTCGAGCAGGAATTCGGGACGGGCAAGGTGTTCCGGCCGTACCGGGACGTCCGGTTCAGCAACGACAAGACCCCGTACAAGACCCATCAGGGTGGCTTCGTCGCGACCGGTCCGAGTGTCGGCTACTACGTCCAGATCGACGCGGCGGGCCTGACGGTTGCCGGTGGGTTCTATTCGGGGACGCCCGCACAGGTCGCGGCGTACCGCGCAGCCGTCGACGACGAACGACGTGGAACCGAACTCGGCAAGATTCTCCGGCGACTGCGGCGCGGCGGGTACGAGATCGGTGGTTCGACGTTGACGACGCGACCGCGCGGTGTCGACCCCGACCATCCGCGTCTCGACCTGCTGCGGCACCGGTCACTGAACGCCGGTCGCAGCGACGTCTCTCCTCCGTGGATCGACAGCACGCGCACCCTCGACGAGGTCCGCAACTCCTGGCGCGCGTTCCGGCCGTTGGTGGAGTGGCTGACCTCGGCGACCGCTTCGTGACCTGCAGACCACCCGGTATGGAATTGCAGTGTGCCGCAATGGTTTGCCCCTAAACCTGGAGCGTGATGATCTTCGTCACTTCCGGTCGGCTCCGTCGCAGGTCACGCCGGACCGGGGTGCCGCACCGGTGGGGCCCTGACCTAAAGTTGCTCCTCGTGATCGACGCGCAGACTCTCGAGGCCCCCACCGAAAACGCGACAATCCGAAACTCGCGACGGTGGTCTCCCGGGGCGTGCGTCTGGTGTGGCGGCACCGATTCGGTCGAGGAATACCGCAACGAACCCCGATGCGCGACTTGCCGACACCACGAAGCGGTGATCGAGGAAGCCCGTCGTTTCATGGGCATGTACGGTCTGCGTCCTATCGGAGGAACGCTCCAGTCGGATGACGACGAGGAATACGAGCATCGCGTCGGTGCCCGCGATTCCCGTCGCGTACTCAACGAGATCCGGCTCGAACACCAGCCCGATCCCGAGCTTGTCAGGAAGGCGCTGCGCCCACGTGCGGCCGCCGTCGTCGCCGAGGGCAAGCCCGCCACCAAGCGCGCCTCCGCTTCCTCGTCGTCCTCTTCCACCGCCGGCAGCGCCCGTCCCTCGTCGTCGTCGGCGAAGGCCCCGGCACCGGTGAAAAGCGGTGCGGTCGATATCGACGAGATTCAGACTCGCGCTCTCGCGTTGCTCGACCAGCTCACGTCGATCGACGCGCAACTCGCGCGCGTCGCCGAGCAGAGCGGTCTCGCCGCCCGAGCACGTCGCAGTGATCTCGAGAAGCAGAAAGCCACCGTCCTCCGCACTCTCGCCGCGCTGGAGAAGGCTCGCCTGAGCGCGACGTCGAAGTAACCCGAGTGCAGACAGGAAGCCATCCGCCCGTCTGCGCGTTACCCTTCGACCGATGAATTCTGTCCTCGGTCTCGTCACCGGCCTGGTCGTTCTCGTGGTCGGGGCCGAGGTGCTGGTGCGCGGTGGTTCGCGACTCGCAGCCCGGCTCGGCATCACTCCGATCGTGATCGGGGTGACTGTCGTGGCCCTCGGCACGAGCGCACCCGAACTCGCGGTGGGAATCGAATCCGCCGCAACGGGAAACGCGGGTCTCGCGCTCGGCACCATCGTCGGCACCAACATCGTCAACCTGCTGCTGATCTTGGGACTCAGTGCGCTCGTCCGCACGATCCACCTGGGCACACAGACCCTCCGCATCGACCTTCCTGCCATCACCGCGGCCGCGCTCCTGTTGTGGGCGACGTCCGCGGACGGCCTGATCTCACCGCTCGAAGGTGCCGGTCTCATCGCGTTCGGGGTGCTGTATACCGTTCTCGTGATCCGCGCCGGCCGAGCCGAAGCCGCCGCCGTCCGTCTGGAATACGCCGACGAGTTCTCCCCCGACCCCGTCCCCTGGCGGCTCGGCGCGACCCTCACCGAGGTGGCGATGCTGCTCGGCGGGATCGCCATCGTCGTACTCGGTGCGGACATCCTCGTCGACGCCGCGGTCGCGTCCGCGCAGGCCCTCGGCGTCTCGGACACGGTGATCGGGTTGACCGTCGTCGCGATCGGTACATCCGCACCGGAACTGGTGACCACGATCGTGTCCACGATTCGCAATGAGCGCGACATCGCGATCGGCAACCTTCTCGGTTCCAGCGTCTACAACATCGTGTTCATCCTGGGCGCGACCGTGCTGGCGACCCCTGGGGGTGTGACAGTGCCCGACGAGATCGTCCGAGTCGACCTGCCGCTGATGGCTGCGGTCGCATTTCTGTGCATCCCTGCGTTTCTCACGGGCCGGCGGCTGTCGCGCGCCGAGGGTGCGCTGTTCATCGCGACCTACGGCGTCTATCTCACGTTCCTGCTCACGACCCGCACGTGACCGGTCACGTCAGCGCGAGGTCGGCGAGTTCCGCCACCAGCGGCGCCAGACGACTGCAGTCGGTGCCCGCACTCGACACGGCGACCGTCGGTACGGTGCGCCCACCCGTGCGCGCGGCCACCCGGTTGGTGTCGACGACGTCCTCCACCGGTGTGGCTGCCGTGCACAGGTCGCCGTCGCGCCGGAGGACGATGCTGCGGCCCGCCACGGATGTCCCCTCGCGGTCCGGGCCCGCAACCGGTGCCCCCTCGGGTTCGAGCCCGAACCGCACGCTCCAGGTCTGGGCACCACCGCCGGGCAACAGCACCGAGTAGTCGCAGCGGTACGGGTCGGCGTCCACCGACCACTGGATGAGATTCTCTGGTGCGAACAATCCGACGACCTCGCACGGGTCGGCAGCGGCGAGACGGATCCTTCCCGGACCTCTCGTGGGGCGGGCCGGGAGTGCCCGGAGTCCGTCGACGGCAACATCGTGTGTCTCGTCGGCCGCCTCGCACGCGGTGCCGGTCTCCGGAACGACACCGGGCCGGAAGTGCTCGACCACGTGCACCGCCGCGGTCCGCACCGGCGGATCACCGTCGACGAAGGCGGTGACGGGCAGGTCGAGCGCGAACCACCGGGTGCACTCGGCGGTGGAGTCACCGACAACTCGAAGACGCTCGATCTCGGCGCCGCCGAATCGGACGGCCCGATCCTCCTCACCACGGGGCGGCGCTGACAGATCCAGGGTGATCGACAGATCGCGTTGCCGGTCCCCCGGCCGGCGCACGACGGCGGTGCACGTATCGAAACCTTTCTCCGGCCCGAACCTGCGTAGTTCGCCGTATTTCCCGACAACCGCTTCGGGCATCAGCGCACACGGGTCCAGGCGACGGAGGCGCTCGGCGAGTTCGAGCGCCACCTTGTCCGCGGCGGAGACCGGCTGGCTGTAGGTGTTGGGTTCGATGCGATCCGGCTCGCGGGGAGGTGGCACCGGAGAGGTGCCGGCAACCACGGTCGCGCACGCCGCGAGCACGAAACACAGCACGGACGCGACGGTGACGGCAACCGCCGTCGTCGCTCTCCGACGATGCACCTCACCCTGCACACCGGCCCCCGAACCCCGCACGAATGGTCCGCGGATCATCCCACGACATCTCCTACCGGCGCCCCGCAACGGCGACCTGCACGAGACGGGGCATGGGAGACGTGCCCGCGCGCTGGTTGTCTCACACCGTTTCCCGGCCTGCCGCTCGGGTACTCGGTGAGTCCTCCGATCCGTTCCTACGAGGAGTGCGCATGAAGTTCGGGTACAAACTCGCCGCCGAAGCCTTCGGTCCCGCCGAACTGGTACGGCAAGCAGTCGCCGCGGAAGCCGCGGGCTTCGATTTCGTCGAGATCAGCGACCACTACCATCCGTGGCTCGACGTGCAGGGGCATTCGCCGTTCGCCTGGTCGGTGCTCGGCGCGATCGCAGCACGCACCGACACCGTCGGGCTCGCCACCGGCGTGACGTGCCCGACCATCCGGTACCACCCGGCGATCATCGCGCAGGCCGCCGCGACGGTCTCCCTGTTGTCCGACGGCCGGTTCAGTCTCGGCGTGGGTTCGGGTGAACGTCTCAACGAGCATGTCGTGGGCCTGGAGTACCCGTCCATCCGGCATCGTCAGGTGATGTTCCGGGAGTCGCTGGAGATCATCCGGCTGCTGTGGTCCGGCGGCTATCACAGCTACGACGGTGAGTACCTCCAGCTCGACGAGGCACGCGTCTTCGACCTCCCGGAGGTGTTGCCCGACATCGTCGTCGCCGCGGGCGGACCCGACGCTGCACGCCTGGCCGCCGAGTACGGGGACGGGCTCTTCACGACCGAACCGTCGTCCGAGCTGGTCGAGACGTATCGGAGCGCCGGCGGAACCGGGCCACGCTACGCGGAGATGTCGGTGGCGTGGGCACCGAATGCGGACGACGCCGCAGATGCGGCGCTGCGCACCAACCGGTGGGGTGTCACAGGATGGAAGGTGATGAGCGAACTTCCCAATCCGGTCAACTTCGCCGCGGCGACCGAGACGGTGCGTCGCGAAGACATGCTCGAGAACTTCGTATGCGGCAGTGAGCCCGAGGCCTACCTCGACCTCGCACGCACTCACGCCGACGCCGGCTACGACCATCTCGTGTTCATGAATGCCGGACCCGACCCCGACGGCTTCCTCTCGTTTTTCCGCACCGAACTCCTCGAATCGCTGCGCGCCCTCCCGGCATCCGGCTGATCGTCACGATTCACCGGGTCTTCACCACATCCGACCAGGTAGTCTTTTACCGATCAGGCCTGTCGGGGGTCTCGTTCGCAGCCTCGGCATCCAGCTGGGCAATCGTCGAAGGAGCTTGCGTGAGTATCCCCGCCGCCGGTCGCGTCGGCGTACCACAGTGGCGTGGTCTCACCTGTGCTCTCGCACGACCCCGGTTGTTCGCCGCACTGGACCGCGGTTCACCTCTGACGGTGCTCGATGCGCCTCCCGGTTTCGGCAAGCGCACCCTCGTCGCATCCTGGCTGCACGGTGGCGGCGCCGAGGGCCGGACGGTGGTGTGGGTCCCTCCCGACCACGCGAACCCTGGGCACCACGCGACATGGACGGCTGTCCTCGAGACTCTGCGGGCACACGGCGACGATGCGTTCCCGCACGCCTCCGGTCCGGACGAGCCGGGAGCCGACCCGTTCACCAAGGTCGTGCACGCGTTCCGGTCGTGTGAGGGGCCGGCTCTCCTGGTCCTTGCCGGCGTCTTCGATCCCGCGACCACGCTGCCCTGCGTCTACGAACTGCTGAACCGGTGTCCCTCCCTCGACGTCATCGTGTGTTCGCCGGGGACCACGGACACCGACCTCTCCGGCGCCACCGAGCAGGGGATCGACTGCACCTACATTCCCACCGAGCAGATGGCGTTCACGCCGGCCGAGACGGCGACGTTGTTCCACACGGCGGGTGTGCCGCGGACCGACGCCGAGTGCCATGCCCTCAACCGCGCGTTGGGCGGCGTCCCCGCACATCTCGCCGCGTCCGTCACCCTCGTCCGCTCCGCACCCGGGCGACTGGTCGACCCCGACGGCTCACCGGACCCGCGTCTTGCCCACATGGTGAAGCGCTACGCCGCGGCGCGTCTCTCCGAATTGGACGACGAGTCACGCGCTTTCGCGCTGACGATCGCGGCAGCGCGCAGCACCGACGCGACGACCGCCGTCGAACTCACCCGGCATCCGGATCCCACGACGGTGCTGAACCTCATGACGATGCGGGGGCTGCTCGTCGCGTCCCGGCCCAGCGGTGTCTGGCGGTGGACCGAGGCGGTCCGCTCCGCGGTCCTCGAGATTTCTCGCGCTTCACGACCGGGACACGTCGACGCACTGCTGGTGGAGTTGGCCAGGCGGCATCGAGGCGACGAGAATCCGGTCGATGCCGCTGTCTACGCCGTCGAAGCCGAGGATTGGGAGATGGCGAAGGAGATCGTCTTCTCGTCATGGGTCACCATGGTGGACAAGCACTTCGGTTCACTCGTGAGAATCCTGCGCCGCCTTCCGGTGAAGACACTCGACGAATACCCGTCGATCCTCGCGGGACGAGCGCTGTTCAGTCAGATGCTCGACGAGCACGCCATCTTGCACACGGCGCTACCGTCCGACCCTGCCGATCTCCGTGAACTCGGCAGGACGAAGGACGCTCCCCATGCGTTGTTCGTCGGGACGGTGCAGACGCTGGCGCTACGGGTGGGGGGCCGGGTCGACGATGCAGCAACGCGGACACTGAACCTCGAGCCGCTGGTCGAGTCCATCCTCGAGCATCAGCCCGACTCGATCGCAGCGCACCTTCCCGTACTTCGCCTGCAGTGGGCCATCACGCTTCAGCTCGCGGGAATGCTGGACCGGTCGACCACCGCATTCCGCCGCGCCTACCGGGGCGCGCACGCGTCGGGAATCACCTTTGCGGTCCAGAACGCGGCGGGCAGTTCGGCACTGAACTGGGCAGTGACGGGCGATAACCCGCGTGCTCGCGAATGGCTCGATATCGAGCAGCGCGCCGAACCCACCGAGGGGCACTGGGGGCCGGTAGTCCGCATGGGCGGCCGGGCAGCGACGGTATTGCTCCATCTCGACTCGCTCGATCTGGAGGCCGCGACCCACGCGCTCGATGTGCTCGGGACCCCCGGTGAGTCCGAAGAACTGTGGGCTTTCGTCGCGTACTGCCGGGCGTACCACTCTCTCGCCGGGGGCAATCCGTACGACGGACTGACCGGTGTGCACCAGCTGATCACGTCGCATCGCGACCGCCACAGGTCCGGCTCATTCTCCCGGGTGCTCCTCGGCGCGGCGGAAGTGGATCTGCAACTGGCTCTGGGTAACGGCAACCTCGCCCTCGCGCGCGCCGGAGAGGACTCCGCGGGCCACCCCGTGCTGATCGTCCCGTGCGCGCGGGCGGAACTTCTGACCGGCCATCCCGATGCAGCGCTGACGAAACTCCGCCACGTGCCGTGGCCGGAATGCGGTTTTCCTCGCGCACATCTCGAAGCACTGCTCATCGCAGCGGCGTGCCACCTCCACCTGGAGGATCATGCGGGCGCCGTGCGCGACTGGCAGCGCGCCTGCACTCTTGCACCGACTCTCCGGAACCGGCGCGCGTTCACCACGGTGCCGGCGCGCACCGTGGCCCGGTTGGAGGAGCTGAGCGGCATCGCGGTACCCGGAGGGCCGGTCGACGCGGTGTTTGCGGAAACGGTGCCGCGCGCGGAATTGTCGCCGCGCGAAACCGACGTCCTGGTCCTCCTCGCGCGCGGCTCGACGCACGCCGAGATCGCCAGGGAGTTGTTCGTCTCCGCCAATACGGTCAAGACCCAGCTGCGCACCGCCTACCGCAAGCTCGGGGCACACTCGCGCACCGAAGCTATCGGGCGCGCCCGCGAACTCCGGTTGCTGCCCCTCGACCGGGAGTCGTGACCGCGGAATCGGCTCCGGTCCGGTTTCCGTTCCCGGCGACCCGCATGTCGACTATCCACACCGCGGCGGTACACAGCGACAGGCCGACACCGAGCAGGAACACCGCCGTCCACCCGCCGAACGACCAGGCTGCGGCCCCCAGCGCCGATCCCGACGCCGCGCCGACGAAGTACGTCGTCATGTACACCGAGTTGAGCCGCGAGCGCGCATCGGGATCGAGCGCGTAGACGATGTTCTGGTTGGTGATGTGCACCATGCTCACGGCAAGGTCGATCGTGACCATTCCGACCACGAACCACACCAGCGACACCGCACCCGCCGCAAGTGCCGCCCACGACATGACGAGCACCGCGATCCCGGCCGCGGTCGTCAGAGCGCCGAGGCCCCGGTCGACGAGCCGCCCGACCACGGAGGCTGCGACAGCGCCGACCACCCCGGCAAGTCCGACGAGACCGATCTCGAGTTCTCCGAGCCCGTGCTCCGGACCGGACAACAGGAACGCCATCGTCGAGAACATCGCGCTGATGGACGCGAAGCTGAGCCCACCCATCAGGGCACGGGTGCGCAGCCGTGGGTGCTCGAACACCAGCGTGCCGAGCGACCGCAGTGTCGCACCGTAGCCCTGGCGTGCCGTCGGCGTCGTCGCCGGCAGGACGCGCCACAGAGCGAGCGCGACGACCGCGGTGAGGACTGCGCCGATGCGGTACACGGTGGACCAGCCGCCGACTTCGGCGAGCATCCCTGCGACACTCCGCGCGAGCAGGATGCCCACCAGCAGGCCGCTCATCACGGTGCCCACCGCAGCGCCGCGTTTCTCGGGGGTCGCGAGGGTGGCCGCGAACGGCACGAGCACCTGCGCGGCGACGGAGAACAGCCCCGCCATGGCGGTCCCCACCATGAGCACACCGATGCCGGGTGCGAAACCGCTGATCCCCTGGCCGGCTGCGGCCGCGAGCATGAGCGTCACGGCGAGCCGCCGCTGGGGAAACACGTCCCCGAGCGGTACCAGGAAGATCAGCCCCAGTGCGTAGGCGACCTGCGCGACGGTGACCGTCGCGGCCGCCGCCGAGTGCGACGTGCCCAGCGCGGTCGCAATCGACTCGAGCAGAGGCTGGTTGAAGTAGTTGCCGCCTACGCACAACCCCGTCGCCACCGCCATGAGCAACAGCACGGGGGTGGTCAGCACGGGACGGGACTCCGAGGGCATACCCACCACAATCCCTCTCGCCGCGCGTGGCTGTCCAACCGATCAGCGGCGGGCGGCGCCCAGCACGACGAACCGGCCGTCGCGGTCGATCCATTCGCGGTGCACCACGAAGCCGGCGCGGTCGAGTTCCGCTCCGAGCCCGTCCAGCCGGAACTTCGCGGAGATCTCGGTGCGGATCTGCTCGCCCTTGTCCAGCGACACCTCGAGATCGAGTCCCGGCACCGACACCGTCATCGGCTCCGTCGCCTCGAGCCGCATCTCGATCCATTCGTTGTCCGGGTCCCACACGGCACGATGGACGAAGCGATCCGGGTCGAAATCGGCGCCCAGACGGTTGTTGAGCACTCGCAGTACGTTCCGGTCGAACTCCGCGGTGACTCCGGCAGCATCGTCGTAGGCCGGGATGAGCACCTCGGGATCCACCACGAGCCCCGCTCCGAGCAGAAGCCACTCGTCGCGGTCGAGGATCGACGCGAGTCCGGAGAGGAACGCGGCCCGTTCCTCGGGCACCAGGTTGCCGATCGTGCCCCCGAGGAAAGCCACCATCCGGCGTCCTCCCGAGGGAAGATGCTCGAGCGATTCGGTGAAGTCACCCACCACGCCGTGTACCGACAGCCGTGGGTACTCCACCGACAGCTGTGCCACCGCGGTGCGCAGAGCCGGCTCGGAGACGTCCTGCGGTACGTAGGTGTGGAGGTACGGTTCGAGCGCATCGAGCAGCACACGGGTCTTCTCCGAAGAGCCCGACCCCAGTTCGACGAGCATCTCCGGCCGCGCCGAGTCGGCGATCTCCCCCGCGAATTGCCGCAGCAAACCGAATTCGGTGCGGGTCGGGTAGTACTCGGGCAGCCGCGTGATCTCTTCGAAGAGTGTGCTGCCGCGCGCGTCGTACAGCCACGTGGGCGAGAGATATTTCGGGGTCGACGTCAACCCTCGGTAGGCATCGGCGCGGAGCTTCTCGTCGAATTGTTCGGGTTCGAGATAGACGTCGACTGTCATGGAGCCTTGACCTCCAGCGGGGAGACGATAAGTTTTCCGGGTATCGCATGGACGAGATGCCGGTCGGGCACCGGCTGCCAGCGCAGGTCGTCGTCGTACGGTTCCGAGGCGACGATGGCGACGTCTTCGTCCACAAGGGTCCACAACGAGTGGTACCACGCCGTCGCCCACATCTCGGACCCGTTGCACAACAACAGGTTCAGCCGGGATTCGGGAGCGGCACCGATGATGTCGCGCACCAGGGACATCAGAGCGACATCGGGTGTCCCCGACCGAAGCCGGTGGCGCAACAACATCCACAGGGCCGCGGAGTCGGTCGGCGCGTCGAGTTGCAGCAAGTCTTCGACGGGCAGCGTGGACGCGAGAGAGGCGAGGGATCCGGGCCATCCTCGGACCACCCCGTTGAGGCTGAACCCCCAGCGCGCTTCACCGAACGGCGCCGCCGCGGAACGTTCCACCGGCATACCTTCGGTGGCCGATCGCAGCGCGACCATCAGGGCTCCGCCGCGTATTCCCGACAGCCCCTCTCCCACAAAGGGATCCGACCAGATCGGTGAGGCCGACCGGTACCGGCCGAAAGTTCCGTCGTCACGCCACCAGCCCACTCCGAAACCGTCGGCGTTGATGGTGCCGCCCCCACGCATGTCGCGGGGCGCGAACGACTGGCGAATCAAGGAGTGCGGGCCGCGATGGACCAGCTCGGCAGCTCCCGTGGCCGGTCCGAGATAGCCCAGGTGCCTACACATCCGGCTCCCCGGCACCGGCCGGGTCGTATGCGAGGCGGAAACCCGCGAAGATCTGGCGGCGGACCGGAAGATCCCAGTTGCGGAAGGTTCCCCGGCACGCGACCGAGTCCGTTCCGAACGAACCGCCGCGCAGTACCCGATAGTCGTTCCCGAAGAACACTTCCGAGTACTCCCGGTACGGGAACGCCCGGAAGCCCGGGTACGGCTCGAACGGTGAGGAGGTCCACTCCCACACGTCCCCGATGAGCTGGTGGACGCCGAGCGGTGACGCCCCCGCCGGATATGCCCCCACCACGGCCGGGCCGAGGTGACACTGTCCGAGGTTCGCATGCTGGGGGCCGGGCTCCTCGTCGCCCCACGGGTACGCGCGGCTGCGACCCGTGGCGGGATCCCACCGCGCTGCCTTCTCCCACTCGAACTCGGTCGGCAGGCGGCCACCCGCCCAGCGGCCGAACGCCTCGGCTTCGTAGAAGCACACGTGCACCACCGGTTCGTCCGGGTGCAGTTCCACGATCCGTCCGAACGACCGCCGTGCACGCCGGCCCGCAGGATCGTGGGTCCAGAACCGGGGCGCCTCGAGCTCGGCGTCACAGCGGTGTCTCCATCCCGGCTCGGACCAGAATTCGGGTCGCCGGTACCCGCCGTCCTCGACGAATTCGAGGTAACGCCGGTTCGACACCGGCACGGTGTCGATCGAGAACGCGGGCACGTGGACGCGCTGCGCGGGCTGTTCGTTGTCCAGCGCCCACGGATCGCTCGACGTCCCGATCTCGACCTCGCCGGCGGGCACGAGCACCCGGCTCTGCTCCGGCGGCGTTCCCCGCCGAGGCGCCTCCGGGGCGTCGAGCAGCGGTGGCCCCTCGCGTAACTGATGCGTGGCGAGCATCGTCTCGCCGTGTTGCTGCTCGTGCTGCGCGACCATGGCGAAAACGAACCCGTCACGCGTGAGTTCGGAATCGAAACTCCCCTGGTCCAGGGCATCCCAGCTGGCGGCACGGACCTCGTCGACGTAACGACGCGCCTCGTCCGGGCCGAGCAGCGGCAACTCGGGCCGTGTCGCGCGGGGATGCAGGAACGCGTCGTACAGGTCGTCGATGCCGCTTCGTAGCGGCGGCCGGCCCCCGACCTTCCGCACGAGCCACTGCTCTTCCTGGTTGGCGATGTGCACGAGATCCCAGACCAGCGGGCTCATCAACGGCGAGTGCTGCGCGGTGAGCTCGGAGTCGGGGAGATCGGTCAGCGATCTCGTCCGAGCGCGCGCACGCTCCAGGTGCTGACGGAGCCGGGTACGCGCGGCCGTCACCGCCCGGTCACCTCCGGCGCACGTCCCCGCAGACATCGGGCAGCGGCGGCGTCGAGAGCGCTGGTGAAACGCATGTCGCGCGAGGATTCCGCGGCGAGCGAGAGCAATCCTGCTGCGGCGGCGCGCAATTCGACCGCCCCGAGCCCGACTCGTGCCGCCTCGCTCCACATCTCCCGAACAGGAGCTGCGACCGCAGTGGCTTCCTGCGTCACCGCCGGTGTACTGAGCAGCGCCTCGATGGCGGCCACCGGTACCTGCCACAGGTCACCGGGCTGGGCATCGATGTATCGCACCTCGAGGTGTCCGCGTGGCCGCACCGGAGGGAACAGCGTCGTCATGTGGTAATCGAGATCGCCGACGGTGGGGCGGCGGCCGATCTCGGCGTCGAGACTCCCGTCGAGCCAGTCGGCGAACGTTGCGCCCGGTGGAGCATGCCACTCCGGTTCGCCGGAACGCACGCACGTCAACGGCGCATCGATCACCCACGCCGGATAGCCGGCCGGGTCGGGCACATCGGTGAGTTCGGGGTCGAGTGCCAGCCACGCACGCATCCGTTGCGACACCCACTCACCGTCCGGAGCGCCCCGCATGCTCGGCGAGCACGCGAAGGCGGCGATCATCGCCGGGCCCATGGCATGCAGCAGCTTCCAGCGGCGGTCGATCTCGTCGTCGTTCTCGCCGGCATCGACACTGACCTGCACAGCGGCGGTGTTGTTCATCATGAGCCGGCCCATAGGCCCGATCCGGTCGTAGCGCATTTCCATCGCCCCGTACCGGGGAGTGTGGAGCAGCCGCTGAGGGGGCCGGATCGCGTCGGAGGCGCCGTCGAGCATCGTCACCGAACGACGCGCGAGCAGCGCGCGGAGCATCCTCGCGTCGGCGCTGAGCCGATCGCATACCTGACGCGCGGAGGTGCAGGGCGCACTCGACAGTTCCACCTGACCACCGGGCTCGAGGCTCACCACACTGCCCGACGGCAGCGGTCTCTCCGACGACGGCGGCAGGACCGTCCGGGGCGCATGTGAGCCGAGCGCATCGACGAGGGAGGACAGTTGCGGGCGCGCGGACGTGATGTCGGCACGCGCCGTGAGCCACTCGAGTTCGACGCCGATCAGGCGTGGTGGACCGGCACGGAAGCTCACGTCCCGGACGTGCTTTTCGGCAGCTCCGCGTGTCCCGAGTCCCGCCCGAGCGTGCGATACCGGAAAATTGATCGACATCACCACTCGATTCACCCCCCACGGCTGCCTGACAAGGTCTGCGAACGAGACTAACGCGCGTGGGCACGCAACGCGGGGAGATCGCCTCCGCGCGGCAGGCAACCCGGTGGGATTCCGGTGCGGCGGGATACTGTCCGAGACGACCACGCCGACGTGCGGGAGGGGATGTGCCGATGCTGGATCTCGAGCAGGCGCGCCGGGACACACCCGGATGCTTCGAACGCGTGTTCCTCGACAGCGCCGGTTCGTCGCTTCCGCCCACCCCGGTGGTCGACACTGTGGTGTCGCACCTGCGGCGGGAAGCCGAGGTGGGCGGATACGTCGCGGCGAACGAGCGGCGCGGCGATCTCGACGCGGTGAAGACCTCGCTCGGCCGTCTGCTCGGCGCGCCGGCGGAATCCATCGCACTGTCGGACAGCGCGTCGCGTGCGTGGACATCGTTCTTCTACGCGGTGCCGTTGCGGCCCGGCGACAGAATCCTCCTCTCCCGGGCCGAATACGCCGCGAATGCGGTTGCGGCACTGCAGCGTGCACGAACGACCGGGGCTCACGTGGAGGTGGTTCCGTCCGATCCGTCCGGACGCATCGACCTCGATGCGCTGACCGGGATGCTCGACGAGCGTGTCCGGCTGGTGTCCGTCGTACACGCTCCCACCAACGGAGGGCTGGTCAATCCCGTGCGGGAGGTGGCCGATGCCGCCCACGCGGTGGGCGCACTCGTACTGCTCGACGCGTGCCAATCCGTCGGCCAGTTGCGGGTCGACATTCCCGAACTCGACGTCGACGCGCTCTCCGGAACCGGCCGCAAGTGGCTACGGGGGCCTCGCGGCACGGGCTTCCTCTATGTCCGGCCGCGCCTGGTCACCCAACTCGAACCCGCGATGATCGATCTGCACAGTGCGGTGTGGACGGCGCCGGATCGCTTCGACTACGCGCCGGACGCCACCCGGTTCGAGATGTGGGAAGCCGACGTCGCCGCACGACTGGGGCTGGGCGCGGCCGTCGATTATCTGCTCGGTCTCGGGGTCGACGAGGTGGTCGACGCGCTCGGTTATCGCGCCCAGCACCTGCGCGACGGTCTCGATCGAATCCCCGGCGCGACCGTGCGAGATCTCGGTGACCGGCGCAGCGGAATCGTCTCGTTCACGATGGACGGCTGGGAACCGGACGCGGTGCGGGACGCTCTGGCGCAACGGTCGGTGACGGTGACGGTGAGCCACCGCAGTTCGACGCTGCTCGACATGTCGGCCCGCCGTCTCGAGGCAGTCGTGCGGGCCTCCCCGCACTACTTCGTCTCTCCGGCAGACGTGGACCGGTTCCTGTCGGCCGTCCGCGACCTCGCGGCGCGCTAAACGGTCTCCACCTGCGCGGGTTCGCGTCCGAGGTGCCGATCCGGTAGAGTGGATCGAGTTGTCTCGGCGAGGGTGGACCGCATCTGTCGGATCACCGTGATCGACGCGGCCGCGGCTTTGATGAGCACCTGCTCCTGTCGCGCGTGCCGGCCCACTTGCCGAGAACACCCGACCACGAAGTGCCATCAGCGTAGGAGCCGTTACATCATGTCCGACGAGAACAATCTCGTAGCCAGCGTCCGCACCGAGTTCGGCAAGGGCGCCGCGCGCCGTGCCCGCCGCGACGGTCAGGTCCCCGCCGTGCTGTACGGCCACAACACCGACCCGCAGCACCTCGCGCTCCCCTCGCGTGAGTTCGCCGCCGTCCTGCGTGCCCACGGCACCAACGCCATCCTGACCCTGGACATCGACGGCACCGAGCAGCTCGCGCTGACGAAGTCCGTCGTCGTCCACCCGATCCGCCGCTACATCGAGCACGCCGACCTCCTCGTCGTGAAGCGCGGCGAGAAGGTCACCGTCGAGGTGCCCGTCGTGCTCGAGGGCGAGCCCGCCAGCGGCACCCTGGTCGTCAACGAGGTCAGCACCATCAAGATCGAAGCCGACGCGATGAAGCTCCCCGAGGAGATCAAGGTCTCCATCGAGGGCGTCGAGGCCGGTACCCAGATCCTCGCCGGCGGCATCGAGCTGCCGTCGGGCTCGAGCCTGCAGGACGATGCCGATCTGCTGATCGTGAACATCGTCGAGGCTCCGTCCGCCGATGAGCTCGAGGGCGAAGAGGGTGCCGACGAGGCTCCCGCCGCCGAAGAGGCGGCAGAAGAAGAGGCCTGAGTCTTCACCGGCTCCCTGTGAAGTCACTCGTGCGGCGCGTCATCCTCCGGGGTGGCGCGCCGCACGTGGTTGTAGATGCACGGAAGGAACTGCACGTGAGCGAGGACACCGCGCTCGTCGTAGGGCTGGGAAATCCCGGGCCGAAGTACGAAAACACCCGGCACAACATCGGTTTCATGGTGGCCGACGTGCTGGCAGGCCGGGTCGGTGGCAAGTTCGGTGCCCACAAGCGCAGCAATTCCGACATCGTGCAGGCACGGCTCGACGGTCGTCAGGTGATCATCGCCAAGCCCCGCACGTACATGAACCTCTCCGGGGGCCCGGTCGCGAGCCTCGCCAAGTTCTTCTCGGTCGACCCGTCGAACATCGTGGTGATCCACGACGAACTCGATCTGGACTTCGAGACGATCCGTCTCAAGCAGGGCGGCGGTGAGAACGGGCACAACGGCCTCCGGTCGACGTCCTCGGCACTGGGCACCAAGGACTACGTGCGTGTCCGGATGGGCATCGGGCGCCCTCCCGGCCGGCAGGACCCCGCCGACTACGTGCTCAAGCCGTTCTCCACCACGGAACGCAAAGAGCTCCCGGTGTGGTGTGAAGAAGGCGCCGACGCCGTGGAACTCGTGCTGCGACTGGGGCTCGAAGGCGCCCAGAACCGCGTGCACTGATACAGAACCGTCGGACGGGCGCAGTCGAATCCGCCCGAAACGACCTTACGAGTTGCCGAGTAACATGGACGAGTTGCCGGCGACAGCCGCACCAGTCCCGCTTCGAGAGGTTTCCGCGTTGAGCACCCCGCACGCTTCGGCCGTCAGCGAATCCACCGGAGTCCCGAAGCCCGGATCCGGTAAGGAAGTACGGGCCGAGGCCCAGCGCCGCCGTACGTTCGCCGTCATCTCCCACCCCGACGCCGGTAAGTCCACGCTCACCGAGGCCCTCGCTCTGCACGCGAAGGTGATCTCCGAGGCGGGCGCCGTGCACGGAAAGGCGGGCCGCAAATCGACCGTCTCCGACTGGATGGAGATGGAGAAGGCGCGCGGCATCTCCGTCAGCTCGACGGCACTGCAGTTCAACTACACCTCCTCCGAGTCGGCTCGCGGCGACGACGGAAGCGAGACGGTCAACGTCATCAACCTCGTCGATACGCCCGGTCACTCCGATTTCTCGGAGGACACCTATCGCGTGCTCACGGCTGTCGACGCGGCCGTGATGCTCATCGACGCCGCGAAGGGCCTCGAGCCGCAGACCCTCAAATTGTTCCAGGTGTGCCGTCACCGCGGCATCCCCGTGATCACCGTCATCAACAAGTGGGACCGGCCCGGTCGCGCACCGCTCGAACTGCTCGACGAGATCGACGAGCGCATCGGCCTGACCCCCACTCCCCTGTTCTGGCCGGTCGGTATCGCCGGTGATTTCCGCGGCCTGCTGCGTCGCGGCGAGGACGGCACCGCAACCGAGTACATCAAGTTCACCCGCACCGCGGGTGGCGCGAAGATCGCACCCGAAGAGCACCTGTCGGTGGACCAGGCGTCCGACCGCGAGGGCGATATCTGGACCGAAGCCGCCGAGGAGTCCGAACTTCTCTCGGCAAGCGGTCAGGACCACGACCAGGAGATGTTCCTCGCCGGACAGACGTCCCCGGTGATCTTCGCGTCGGCCATGCTCAACTTCGGTGTCCGGCAGATTCTCGACACGCTGGTGTCGCTGGCACCGCCGCCGCGCGCCCGGATCGACATCGAGGGCAACCCGCGCAACGTCGACGATCCGTTCAGCGCGGTGGTGTTCAAGGTTCAGGCCGGTATGGACACCGCACACCGCGACCGGCTCGCCTTCATGCGGATCGTCTCCGGTGTCTTCGAACGCGGCATGGTGGTCACGCACGCCCAGACCGGGAAGCCGTTCGCCACGAAGTACGCGCTCACCGTCTTCGGGCGTGAACGCACCACGGTGGAGAACGCCTACCCCGGGGACGTGGTGGGTCTGGTCAACGCGACCGCACTCGCACCGGGCCACACGTTGTACGTGGACAAGAAGGTGGAGTTCCCGCCGATTCCGTCGTTCGCCCCCGAGCACTTCGCGATCCTGCGCGCCGAGAGTGCGTCGAAGTACAAGCAGTTCCGCAAGGCGGTCGATCAACTCGACTCCGAAGGTGTCGTGCAGATTCTGCGCAACGACATCCGCGGTGACGCCTCGCCGGTCATGGCGGCAGTCGGTCCGATGCAGTTCGAGGTCGTCGCGGCGCGGATGAAGGCCGAATACAACGTGGACCCGAAGATCGAGCCGCTGGGATACGCGCTCGCGCGACGGACCGACACCGCATCGGAAGACGAGCTCAACCGTCAGCGCGGGGTCGAGGTGTTCACGCGGTCCGACGGTGTGCTGCTCGCACTCGTGAGCGACAAGTGGCGTCTGCAGTACATCGAGAAGGAACACCCGGACCTCACGCTCGAACCGCTCGTCGCCGCGACCGACTGACGGAATCCCGGCGGACGCACCCGGTGGGTGCAACCTGCGGACTTTACTGATACTTTCCCTTCCGTCGATCCGACGTATCGGGTGGAATCAGGAGCAACGATGAGCGACGACGCACCGGCCTCGGCTGGGGACGGACTGCCGTCCGGTAGGCCGGGGGACGCAACCGCACGGTCCGGAGGACCGAAACGGTCGGGAACCTTCGTCTATCCGTTGCCGAGCACCCCTCTGCCCAGCAGCACTCCGCTCACCGGCACGGTCCGGCCGGACTCGGCCGGGAAGTCCGCTCCGGGTGTGTCCGGAGCGAACACCGAGAGCGAGCGCGCGATCGACCGCGACCCGGCCGGCGGGGTGGACGCCGGCATCTTCGACGAAGGGACGACCCTGGTGAGCAGCACCAGCACGAACGGCACGGTCAACGGTGCGGGAACCGCAACCGACGGTGCCCGCACCACCACCGCGACGTCCTCCGTCACCGCGCCGACTCCGTCCCGGCGGAACTCGATGGGTGTGGCCTCGGTCCGGATCGCAGCCCGGCTCGCCCAGAACGAACTGGGAACCTCGGGTGGTCAGGGCGACCCGATCTCGGACAACGACGAACTGCTCACCCTGCTCGGCGAGTACCTGGTCGCCGGCGGGCTCGAGAAGCCCGAACTCCACGTGACCCTCGGTGGTCAGACCATCGTGGTGGACCTGCAGACTCCGCAACGTCACGCACGCTGACCGGATCCCCGGCGGCGCGGCACGACGCGCGCTGCCGGAACGCCGGTCAGTTGTCCAGCAACGCTACGATCGACGCCTGATCGACGTCCCCGAGCGTGGCAGGCGACCACTGCGGATTGCGATCCTTGTCGACGAGCACGGAGCGAACTCCCTCGGCGAAGTCGGGTGTGAGGGCGATCCGCACCGCGACCCCGAGTTCACGGGTGAAGCACTCCTCCAAGGTGCTTTCGGCACCTCGCCGTAACAGTTCCGCGGTGACCCAGACGCTCGTCGGCGACAGCGCCGTCAGCGCGTCGCGTGTCTTCTCCGCCCAGGCGGTGTCGATATCGGGGTCGTCGGAGAGACGGGCCAGCATGTCCAGCACGGTCCCGTCACCGAAGACCGCCTCGATGTCGGTGAAACGCCGCGCCAGATCCGATTCGGGGGCCGGTTCGACGTACTCGTCGAGCGCATCCTGCCAGTGCCCCGCCCTGATCCGGTCGGCCAGTTCGCCGATGCGTGCGCTCGGCACATAGTGCGTCGCGAGTCCGACCGCGAGTGCGTCCCCCGCGTCGATCCGCGCGCCGGTGGTGCCCAGGTACATGCCGACGGCGTCGCAACGCGCCGTGGTTCCGCGCAGCCGGGGAAGGAAGTGACTCGAACCGACGTCGGGAATGAAACCGATCGCCGTCTCCGGCATGGCGAAGGTCGACTTCTCGGTCGCGATGCGCATTGCTCCGTGCACCGAGATCCCCAGTCCCCCACCCATCGTCACGCCGTCGAGCAGCGCCAGGTAGGGCTTGGGGTAGGTCGCGACGAGCCGGTCGAGCCGGTATTCGTCCGAGAAGTAGCCGCGGACGGTGTCGGCGTCGCCCTGCACCGCCGCCTCCCGCACCGGCTTGATGTCACCCCCTGCACAGAACGCGCGCTCGGACAGGCTGGTGACCAGGACGGCCGTGATCTCTGGATCGTCGCGCCATGCCTCCAGCGGGGCGTACATGTCGCGGATCATCGACCGGTCGAGCGCGTTGAGTGCAACCGCCCGGTCGAGCTGCACCTCGCCGACACCATTGGCGACGCGTGTGCGGATGAAGGAGTCGTTCACGGGCCGGAGCCTACCGGTCGTCCGCCCGTATCGCGTTATGCCCGGGCCGGTTCCCGCCCTACGGAAACAGCTGTTCGTGCGTCCACGTCGCACCCTCCCGGCGGTAGCGCAGCCGCCGGTGCCGGCGGCCCGGGTCGGCCTGCCAGAACTCGACGGTGGTGGCCTCGAGACACCACGCTCTCCAGTGGGGCGACACCCACGCCGGATCGGCGTCCAGCGCCTCGAGCCGCTCACCCACCACACGGTCGTAGTCACGCGGGTCGTCGAGAACCTCGCTCTGCAGGCCGGTCGACGCGACCGCGCGGGCCAGCGGCGACCGTTCGACGAAGTCGCGGCCACACACTTCGGAGCCGCCGGAACGCACCGGCCCCCGCACCCTGATCTGACGGCCGTGCTCACGCCAGTAGAACGTCAGTGCAGCAGCGGCCGTCGCGCCCAGGTGGCGTCCCTTCGGGGACCGGTCGTCGCCCGAGAACCACCAGCCGTCCGCGGTGACATCCTTGAGAAGCAGGGTCCGGGCATCGGGCACCCCGTCCTCGTCGACGGTCGACAGCGTCGTCGCATGCGGCTCTGCGATGCCGGCGTCCACGGCGTCCGTCAGCCACTGCAGAAACAGATCCTGGGGTCGCGGGTTCACCGGACGCTCCGGCGGTGGCTGCGTGGCGAACACCGGGATCGCCCTGACCCAGGCGCGTACGTCGGGGTACTTCTCGAGGTGCGGGATCTCGGCCACCCGGGAAGCGTAACGGCCCGAGGTCGGATAACGGCCCGAGTCACGGGGCGACGAGGTCAGTCCTCTCCCGTCGCCGCGTCGCCGGTGAGCGGACCCACCAGCATCCACCGGTGACCGAACGGGTCGAGCAGGGTCGCGTTGCGATGACCGTGGCTTTCGTTGATCCAGCGTTCCACCGACCCTCCGGCGGTGCGGGCGCGGGCGAGAACGGCGTCCGCGTCGCCGACCGGAAGCATCAAGCTCACCGAGGTGGCGCCGGACTGGGGCGCGGTCAGTCCCATCTCGGGAAACTCCTCGGCGAGGTACACCATCCCCGTCGGAAGGCTCAGTTCGGCGTGACCGATCCGCCCGTCCTCCATCACCACCGGGTCGCCGACGAGCGAGGCGCCGAAAACACCGGTGTACCAGTCGATTGCGTCACGCGCTCGGGAGACGGTGAGGTACGGGAGAGCGCCGGCGGCGGGAAAGTCGTCGTCAGGGTTGGTCGGCATCTCCGGATGATCTCCCTTTTCCGATGTGTTCGTCATGACCCCAGTCTTCGCGCCGGCGGCTCACTCGTCTTGGACGATTGGGAACACTTCCCAGACCGCTCACGAGGCGCGGGGCTGATTTGTCAGCATCGCCCACCGGTTGGTGGTCAGCCGGAAGTTCGGGAGGTCGGACAAGAAAGTCACCGTCTCCCAGTTACGTTCGTAGCCGGTGTGGCAGATGCGCCAGTTCCCGTCGTCGCCCAGGATGTAGCGATCGAAGTAGTGCGCCGACCCCCGCATCATCATTCCGTCTTCGGGCACCATGATGGTGTCGGCCAGAAGCCACACGCCCGTTGCGGTGGTCCCGTCGGGTCCGATTTCGATCTCGGGATGACTGCAGTGATGTTCGGTGACCATGCGGGTGCCGAGCGTGTTCTCGAGGAACCCCAGAAAGGCGTCACGCGACTCGAAACTGAGATGCTCGCCGTACACCGCGGTGGCGTCGGGCATCAGGGTGGCGGACAGTTCGGTCCACGATTTGGTATCCAGCGCTCGCAGGTAGCGGTATTTCAAGCGCTCGATCGCCGCCACCGCCGCCAGATCCATCACGGGCCTCCCGTCACCATGTACCTGCAGGTACCGCTCCAAGGTTAGTCCGGAATTGTTTCGGCGGGCGTGCAATTCGGAGACTCGGAGACCGGCTCGATTGCGGTTCGGTCACAGCGCCGGCCCGGATCACGGCGGAGGACGGAGTCCGCGAACGGTGGTCTCGACGACCAGCTCGGCGTACGCGTCGTCCTCCGCCGGCTCGGGTGTCGTCAGGGCGAACAGCGCGTGACTCAGGACGGCACCGGTCACCAATTCGAGAAGCAGCGTCGCCGACGTGTCCGCCGGCAGGTCGCCGCGCTCGACGGCCCGGTGCACGATGGTGCGCGCCGCGAGCAGACGGCTCTTGTTGAGGGTGTGGGTCAGGCGCGCGAGCAACTCGGGATTGACCCGGGCGTCGAGCGCGACGCGAAGACTGACCAACCCGGGCGTGGTGCGATACCCCTGCAACAGCTGGCGGGCGAGCTCGACGAGATCCGAGCGGAGATCCCCGGTGTCGATGGGCACCGGGAGGGGGCTGCGTGCCTCGAGCGCCTGGACGAGCAAATCGTCCTTGCTCTCCCAGCGGCGGTACAGCGCGGCTCTGCCCACTCGTGCACGCCTGCCCACGGCGTCGAGGGTGAAGCCGCGCCAGCTGGTCTCCGAGTACACCTCGAGTACCGCGTCGAACACCCGGTCCTCGAGGTCGGCGTCGCGGGGGCGTCCGCGCCGGCGCGGGGCTGCTACATCTGTCACCACCCGAGTGTGCCAGACCTGGTCCACATTTACAGACTGAAACAGTCCGTATTAGGCTGTGGACGTCCCTCCCCGACGAAGTACTCGAAGGAACGCCATGACAGACCCCACCCGGGTTCCCGTCGTGATCGGCGTCGGCGACCTGCGCTCCGGCCGCGCCGGTTCGCCCGCCGACCCACGCGAACCGCTCGACCTCATTCATGAGGCCACCGCGTCCGCGTTGACCGACACCGGTGTCGATCGCGACGCTCTCGTCTCGCGCATCGACACCATCCGGGCCATCAAGACGGCAAGCTGGTCCTACGACGATCTGCCCGGCCTTCTCGGCGAGCGACTCGGCGCGCGAGCCGTCCACACGTCGACGACCCCCATCGGCGGGCACTGGCCGGCCGCACTGCTCGACCGCATCGCGCACGACATCGCGCACGGCACGAGCGGCGTCGCGCTGCTCGTCGGCGGCGAAGCCCAGGCCTCGGTGACCAACGCCTTCAAGCAGGGCACGGATCCGGCATCGCTCGGCTGGACGACCGCTCCCGGCGGCCCACCCGCGTTCGATCCCGACGACCTCGGCAGCCCCGCCATGCAGCGGGCCGGAATGATCGCTCCCACCCGGGTCTATCCGCTCTTCGAGAACCGGCTCAGCCACGAATTGGGACACACGCGCGAGCAGTCGATCGACTGGTCCGCCGAGCTGTACGCGGCGTTCTCGGAGATCGCCGGCAACAACCCGGCTGCGTGGAACCCGACCCTGCGAACCGCCGACGACATCCGCACCGCCGGACCCGGCAACCGCATGGTCACCGACCCGTACCCGCTGCTGTGCAACGCGATGCCGTTCGTCGACCAGGCAGCCGCCGTGGTCGTCACGTCGCTCGCGACGGCCCGGGAACTCGGCGTCGCCGACGACCATCTGCTCTATGTGTGGGGTGGCGCCGGAGCCACGGAGACCCCGGACGTCCTCGCCCGGGCAGAACTCGGCCGCTCCGCCGCGCTCGCGGATTCCCTGCGCCGCACCCTCGAGGCCACCGACCTTCGGCCCGGCGACTTCGACATCGTCGACGCGTACAGCTGCTTCCCCGTGGTGCCCAAACTGCTCGTCGAGCACCTGGGTCTCCCGCGCGACACGGTGCCGTCGGTGACCGGTGGCCACTCGTTCTTCGGCGGACCGCTCAACAGCTACACGCTGCACTCGGTGGTCGCGGTCGCGCAGCGGCTCCGCCGAGACGGCGAACTCGCCCTCGTGCACGGCAACGGCGGCTACCTGACGTACCAGCACGTCGTGGTGCTCGGATGCGCGCCACACACCGACGGCTACGTCGGAAATCCGGAGCACGTGCAGATACCGCCGTCCGCACCCGACGCCGCACAGGACTACTCCGGTGAGGTCGAGATCGTGACCGCCACCGCGGAATACGGCCGCGACGGCACGCCGTCCGTCGGATTCCTCGTCGGCACCACGACCGACGGCCGGCGGGTATCGGGACACACCGACGCAGAAGGGGCGCGGCTTCTTTCGGCAGGCGCGGACCTCATCGGCACCGTCGTCCACGTCACCGACCAGGGCGGGCAACTCACCGTGGCCCGCATCGACACCCCTTCCTCCGAGGAGCACCCGCAGTGACCGAACCGATCGTTCTCGTCGAGCAGCGCGACCACACGCTGATCGTCACCATCAACCGCCCCAAGGCCGCGAACAGCATCAACGCCGACGTGCACCGGGCACTCGGAGAAGCATGGGAGCGGGCCGACGACGACCGCACCGTGCGCGCCGTCGTGCTGACCGGTGCGGGTGACGCCGTGTTCTGCGGCGGCGCCGACCTCAAGGCACTCGGCACCGCCGGGCCCGACGGGGTCACCCCGCCCGAGACCGCACACTGGGGATTCGCCGGTGTCGTCAAGCACCACATCGCGAAGCCGGTCATCGCCGCTGTCAACGGCACCGCACTCGGCGGCGGCACCGAACTCGCCCTCGCGAGCGATCTCGTGGTCGCCTCCGACACAGCCGAATTCGGTCTTCCCGAGGTGCACCGCGGGCTCATCGCCGGCGCGGGCGGAGTGTTCCGCATCGGACAGGCGATCCCGCGGGCGATCGCGATGGAACTCGTCCTCACCGGGAAGCCGATGCCGGCCGCCGACGCGCTGCGCTGGGGCCTCGTCAACCGGGTCGTGCCGCAAGCCGACGTGCTGGCCACCGCGTTGGATCTCGCCGCACAGATCGCTGCGGGGGCACCGCTGGCCGTACAGGCGAGCAAGACTGTCGCGCGCGGCATCGTCGACGGCCATGTCTCCGCGGAAGACCATTCGTGGGAACTGACCGAAAAGGCTCTCGCACGGCTCACCACCAGCGCCGACACCCTCGAAGGCGTCATGGCCTTCATGCAGAAGCGTGAACCCGTCTGGAAGGGCGAATGACGATGACCACCACCGAAGCGCTGCGCTGGGACACCGACGAGCAGAAGGCACTGCGGCAACTCGCCGCCGACTTCACCCGCAAGGAGATCCTCCCCCACCTCGACACGTGGGAGCGTGAGGGTTCCATCCCGCGCGAACTCCATCGCAAGGCCGCGGACGCCGGACTGCTCGGGGCCTCCGTCGCCGAAGAGCACGGCGGTTCCGGGGGCAACGCCCTCGACATGCTCACGATCCTCGAGCAGATCATCCTCTCGGGCGGATCGTCGGGCCTGATCTCCGCACTGTTCAGTCACGGCATCGCGACCCCGCACATCATCGCCTCCGGCAACACCGACCTCATCGACCGGTACGCGCGGCCCGCGCTCGAAGGCAGGATGATCGGGTCGCTCGCCATCACCGAGCCCAGCGGTGGCTCCGATGTCGCGAACATCCGCACCACCGCCCGCCGCGACGGCGACGAGTACGTCATCAACGGCGCCAAGCTGTACATCACCTCGGGCACCCGCGCGGACTTCGTCACCACCGCGGTCCGCACCGGCGACGCGGGCGCCGGCGGTATCTCGTTGATCGTGGTTCCCACCGACACACCGGGTTTCACGGTCTCGCGCAAGCTCGACAAGATGGGCTGGCTGTGCTCGGACACCGCCGAACTGTTCTACGACGACGTGCGTGTCCCCGTCTCGAACCTCATCGGTGCGGAGAACTCCGCCTTCGGCCAGATCGCCCAGCAGTTCCAGGGCGAGCGGCTGTCGCTGGCCTTCCAGGCCGTCGCCACCGCGCAGCGTTGCTTCGATCTCACCGTCGACTGGGTCAAGTCCCGCGAGACCATGGGACGGCCACTGTCGAAGCGGCAGGTCGTGCGGCATCGCCTCGCAGAACTCGCAACCGAGATCACTGCGGCACAGACATTCTGCCGCTCGGTCGCGGAACGCTGGGCCAACGGTGAGGGCATGCTGCTCGAAACGTCCATGGCGAAGAACAACGCCGTGAAGGTGTGCGACACCGCCGTAATGGAGGCGGTTCAGCTCGCAGGCGGCATCGGTCTGATGCGCGAGAGCGAGGTCGAACGTCACTTCCGCGACGCTCGCGTACTCGGAATCGGCGGCGGCACAACCGAGATCATGAACGAGATCATCAGCAAGCTGCTGGGCTTGTAACCCCGGCGCATGTGAACCGGGATGCCGACGGCCGAGCACTTCGGCCGTCGGCATCTCGCTGTCAACGCAGGGTCCGGCGATGTCCCGCATCGCCCCGGTGCCGCAGGACCTCGAGTCCCGCCACCGCTGCCGCCGCGACGACCACGTGCATCGTCACCAGTGCGACAGTGCTCGCGGTATCGAAATCGGCCACGATGGTCCCCTGGATCGTGGCGAGGGGCAGCAGTGCCCCCACAACCTGCGCGATCCGCAGGAACCCGCTCCACCACAGACTCAGCAGTGCCGCGAGGGCAAGTCCGACCGCGAGCGGGCCCGCGGTCATGAGCACGACACCACCGGGCGCCGCAGAAGCCACGGTGCCGGCGTCGGTGTGCTCGAACGAACCTCCGGCGGCGAGTCCGACGAGCCACACGACGAGATTGACCACGAGCGCAAGCAGCACGGTCGCCACCACGACGACGAGCCTGCCCGGAACGCGCACAGCGGCGGACACAGAAGACGATCGAGAAGTTTCGGGCGCAGTCATGAATCCTCCTGAAGGGTGCTGTCATTCGACGACACCCATCGTCCGACCTCGAGTCGGCTCGAGGTCAAGACCTCGACCGCACCCGGTGCCGGGGGAGGTCAGCCCACGTCTTCGGCGAGCTCCATCCACTGCTCCTCGGCGGCTTCCTTCTCCGCGACCACCTCACGCAGCTCCGCATCGAGCTTCTGCAGTTTGTCGGGATCGGTAGCGGCCTCGGCCAGCCGGACGTGCAGCTTCGCCTCGCGCTCGTCGAGCTTGGCGATCGCCCGTTCGAGGCGTGAGAGTTCCTTGCGAGCCGCCCGCTCGGCTGCCCCGTCGCGCTTCGCCGGCGTCGCCCCCCCGGTGTCACCCGGCTTGGAGACTGTCGACGCCACGGACACCACGCCCTCGTCGCCCATGGCCGCGCGCCGGCGGAGATATTCCTCGATGCCGCCGGGAAGGTTGGTCAGCTTTCCGTCACCGAAGAGCGCCCACGTCGAATCACAGATGCGCTCGATCAGGAACCGGTCGTGGCTGATGACGACGAGCGTGCCGGCCCAGCCGTCGAGCAGGTCCTCGAGCTGCTGCAGCGTATCGATGTCGAGATCGTTGGTGGGCTCGTCGAGCAGGAGAACGTTGGGCTCGGCCATGAGTACCCGCGTGAGCTGCAGTCGGCGTCGCTCACCTCCGGACAGGTCGCCCACCGGTGTGCGCTGCCGTGCCGGTGTGAAGCCCAGACGCTCCGCGAGCTGGCCGGCCGAGACCTCCTTGTCGCCCAGCATGATCCGCTCGGCCACATCCTTGACCGCGTCGAGTACCCGCATGTCGGTGGGAAGGTCGTCGAGTTCCTGCCGCAGCCAGCCGATTTCGACCGTCTGCCCCTGGATACGCCGGCCCGACGACGGTTCGAGTTCCCCGGCGAGGGTGCGCAGCAGGGTCGTCTTGCCCGACCCGTTGACGCCGACCAGACCGATCCGCTCCCCCGGTCCGAGCCGCCACGTCAGGTCGTGCACGAGTTCGCGGCCGTCCGGGGTCGTCAGGGTCGCGTTCTCGAGTTCGATGACGACGCGGCCCAGCCGACGCTTGGCGAACGAGGCCAGCGCCACCGAGTCGCGCGGCGGCGGCACGTTCGCGATCAGCGCCTCCGCCGACTCGATGCGGTAGCGCGGCTTCGACGTACGGGCCGGTGCCCCGCGACGCAACCACGCCAGTTCCTTGCGTGCGAGGTTCTGGCGCCGTTCCTCCATGGCGTCGGCCTGGCGCGACCGCTCGGCCCGCGCGAAGATCCAGTCGTTGTAGCCACCCTCGTAGGTTTCGACCTTGCCGCCCACCACCTCCCAGGTCCGGGTGGCGACGGTGTCGAGGAACCAGCGATCGTGGGTGACGACGACGAGGGCACTCCGCCGGGAGATCAGATGCTCGGCGAGCCACTGGACACCCTCGACGTCGAGGTGGTTGGTGGGCTCGTCGAGCACGAGCAGATCGAGATCCTGAACGAGCGCGGCCGCGAGCGCGACCCGGCGGCGCTCGCCACCCGACAGCCCGTCCACGACGGCGTCCAGGCCGAGCTTGTCGATGCCGATCCCGGTCAGCACCGACCGGATCCGCGAGTTGCCGGCCCACTCGTGGTCTGCGACGCCGAGCGGTCCGAGAACCACTTCCGCGACCGTCGATCCGGGGGGCAGCACACCGCGCTGCGTCACCACGGCCATGCGGAGGCCGCCCACCCGGCTGACGCGCCCGGAGTCGGGCGCCTCCACGCCGGCGAGGACCTCGAGCATGGTGGTCTTTCCGCCTCCGTTGAGACCGACCACGCCGATGCGCTCGCCCTCCTGCACGCCGAGAGACACCGATTCGAGCAGCGGCTTGACGCCGAAGGACTTCGAGACCTGTTCGAGATTGATCAGATTCGCCACGTGGAGCATTGCCTTCCGGAGTGTTCAGTTCAGTGATGTGCGGTATCGGTGTCGAGCACGACGCGGGCGCCCGGCACCGGGCCGGTTGCGAGGCGCACCGTGCGGCACACGCCCGCCCCCGCCAGTTCGGCGCTCACGGTGACCGCGGCGTGATGGTCGGCGACGAGGAACGCGCACGTGGGACCCGAGCCGGACACCAGGCCGGCAAGAGCACCTGCGTCGACTCCGGCCCGCAGGGTGCGACGGAGTTTGGGGTCGAGCGACAATGCTGCGGCCTGCAGGTCGTTGCCGAGCAACGGTGCGAGTTCGTGCGGGTCGCCGGACGCGAGCGCCGACAGTACGTCGTCGGAGTCCCCGACGCGCGCCGGATCGCCGCCCGCGCGCAGGCTGTCGAGCTCGCGGAAGACCACCGGCGTGGACAGGCCGCCCTTGGCGAGCGCCAGGACCCAGTGGAATGTTCCCCGCGTGAGCACCGGCACGAGCTGTTCGCCGCGCCCGGTGCCGAGTGCGGTGCCGCCGTGCAGGCAGAAGGGCACGTCGCTGCCGAGCTGCGCGGCGAGCCCGTCGAGATCGTCCCGTGACGCGCCGAGCCCCCACAGGGCGTCGAGTGCGACGAGGGTCGCAGCCGCGTCTGCGCTGCCGCCCGCCATCCCGCCGGCGACCGGAATGCCTTTGGCGATGGTGATCGCCACCTCGGGCGCGCGCCCGGCGCGTTCGGCGATCAGCTCTGCGGCGCGCCACGCAAGGTTGGTCGAGTCGGTGGGCACCGCCCCGGCGTCGGCGCCCGAGACGTGCACGCTGAGCCGGTCCGAACCCACCACCGAGACCTCGTCGTACAGCGACAGTGCCTGGAAGACGGTGTGCAGATCGTGGTAGCCGTCCGGGCGCAGATCGCCCACCGCCAAATGCAGGTTGACCTTGGACGGGGCCCGCACGGTGACGGGAGCGGGAACGACGGAAAGCACGAGTACACAGCTTACCCGCGCCACCGCGCGGCCCCTGACCACGCGTGCGGCACCACACCCCGACCCTCAGATGCCGAGGACCACTTTCGCGATCATGAAGTACACGAGCAGGCCCGTGGCGTCGACGAACGTCGTGATGAACGGGTTGGAGAACACCGCGGGATCGGCACGGACCGCGCGCGCCAGCATGGGCATCACACCGCCCACCGACGCGGCCATGGTGCAGATACTGAGCAGGGTCAGCCCGATCACCAGACCCAGCGACGGCTCGTAGAGCACGGTGACCAGGACGAAGCCCACCGTCCCGAGCAGCAAACCGAGCGACAAGCCCACACACAGTTCGCGAACGAATACCTTCCCCAGATCGCGCGGAGTCACGTCGTTGAGGGCGAGCGCCCGCGTCACGGTGGTTGCCGCCTGGTTCCCGGTGTTGCCGCCCGTGCCGATGAGGAGGGGGATGAACAACGCCAGCGCGACCATCTGGCCCAGCGTGGCCTCGAAGACCTCCAGAACCTGCACGGTCAGCGACGCACCGATCGCCAGGACGAGGAGCCACACCACCCGGGAGCGCACGATGTTGAACACCGGAGTGGCCAGATACGGCTGGCGCAGCGGTTCGGTACCGCTGATGCGCGCCTGGTCTTCGCTGTCGGAGTCTTCGAGGATCCGCAGCGCGTCGTCGAACGTGAAGATTCCGACGAGCCGGGTCTCGCTGTCGACCACGGGCAGCGCGAGCCGCTTGAGGTCGGCGCAGCGCCGCGCAGCCTGTTCGCTGTCCTCGGTGGCATAGGCCCAGTCCGGCCGGCCCGCGATATCGGCGATCACGGCGTCGCGCGGCGCCTTGAGAAGGTCGCGCAAGCTCACCACTCCGACCAGGACCCGCGCCCGGTCGGTCACGGGCAGGGTGTAGATGGTCTCCGCGTCGTCCATCCGCTGTTCGAGTTTGTCCAGCGTCTCGGCGACGGTGAGATCGGGATGGGTGACGATGTACTCCGGGCTCATCCGCCGCCCGATGGATCCGCGCGGGTAACCGAGGATCTCGGCGGTGAGATCGCGCTGGTCGGGCGGCAGACCCTGGAGCAGCTTTCCCGCCACTGTCGCGGGCAGTTCGTCGAGCAGGCCCACCCGGTCGTCGGGCTCGAGTTCGGCGAACAGTGCCGCGACGTCGTCGTCCTGGAGCGCACCGACGAGGCTGCCCTGCAGCGCGGGGTCCAGGCCCTCGAAAACCGTCATGGCGCGATCCTTGGAGAGCAGCCGGTACACGATCGCGCGCTGCGTCGGGTCGAGTCGTTCCAGAATCTCCACGACCTGCCCGGTGGTCAGTTCACCGAGCACCGCGGTCAGTGCCGGCAGATCGGTGCGCGAAAGTGCCGTCTCCACCGCTCTGATCGACGACTCGCCACCTGCCACCCGGGACTCACTCACCGTTGCACCCTATCGAAGGAGCACGGATCCGTTTCTTCAACGAGGACAGCTTCGGTCCGCAATACGTGGGATCGTCGAGCCATGCGCGAAACCTCGGCCCGGTTGCTGCGATTGCTGTCGCTCCTGCAGATGCGACGGGAGTGGTCCGGCGCCGAACTCGCCGATCGACTCCGCATCACCACACGAACCGTCCGGCGGGACGTCGAGAAACTGCGGGAACTCGGCTACCCGGTGGATGCGACGGTGGGGGTCGGAGGCGGTTACCGGCTGGGAGCGGGTGCCGAGATGCCGCCACTGCTGCTCGACGACGACGAGGTCGTCGCTGTCGCGCTCGCGTTGCGGTCGGGCGCGTCACATGCGGTCACCGGGATCGGCGACGCCGAAATCCGGGCGCTCGTGAAACTGCGCCAGGTCATGCCGTCGCGTCTGCGGTATCGCCTCGAGGCTCTGCAGGTCGACGTGGTCGACCACGGCCCTGCCGAGTCGGCGGTGGACGCGGGACTGCTGTCGACCGTGGCGTCGGTGTGCCACACCCACGAGAGACTGCGATTCGACTACCGCACGCATGACGGAATCTCGTCGCGGCGCGAGGTCGAACCTCACCGTGTGGTGCGCTCGGGACTGCGGTGGTATCTCGTCGGATGGGATCTCTCGCGGGACGGGTGGCGTTCGTTCCGCGTGGATCGGATGGAACCGAAAACTCCCACCGGTCCCCGTTTCACGCCTCGGGATCTACCACCCGGTGGCGCAACGGGATTCGTCTCCCGAGGGATCGTCAGCGGCACCTCGTCCGTCACAGCACGAGTGCTCATCCACGCGTCGTTCGGAACGGTCGCACCGATGATCGACGAGCGCTGGGGCACCGTCGAACCCGTGGACGACGATCACTGCGCCGTCGGTTTCGACGGAAGCTCGCTGGACTCGATCGCGGAGTGGCTCGCGGCATTCGATCTGGACTTCACCGTGCTCGACCCGCCGGAACTGCGGGAGGCGTGCGGCCGGGTCGCCCGGCATCACGCCGCGCTCGCCGAGCGGTATCTACGCGCGTGCGCCGATACGAGCCGAAACCCGTTGGGCCCATGACAAAAACGGCTGGGCCGGCACCCGAGAACGGGTGCCGGCCCAGCCGGAGAAAGTTGGTGTCAGCCGATAACGGTGACGCCGGTGGCCTGCGGGCCCTTCTGGCCCTGGCCGATCTCGAAGCTCACGCGCTGGTTCTCCTCGAGGCTGCGGAAGCCGCCGCCCTGGATCTCGGAGAAGTGCACGAAGACGTCAGCGGAGCCATCGGCCGGAGCAATGAAGCCGAAGCCCTTTTCGCCGTTGAACCACTTCACGGTACCTTCAGTCATGCTGCATTCCTTAAAGCAGGCAGGACGCGTAAACACTGTCCTGTCTCGTCGGGAGACTGTGTGCCTCCCGGGTCTGTCACTACACGATTGAAACGATTCCGTGGGGTTTCGCATCCGCTCGCAACCAGAAAATGTGCGAGGGGCTAACCGCAAACACACTACCTAACGACCAGATTCCATTAGATCACAGATCGGGGCTACCCGCTATGCATGGTGGGTGGGGTCACATCGCACCGCACATCCCGAGCGGGGTGAAACAGGTTGGCGCCCACAGAAATACAACTGATCCAGAAACACAGGTGATCCGGAAATACAGCTGGGCCGGCACCCGAGAACGGGTGCCGGCCCAGCCGGAGAAAGTTGGTGTCAGCCGATAACGGTGACGCCGGTGGCCTGCGGGCCCTTCTGGCCCTGGCCGATCTCGAAGCTCACGCGCTGGTTCTCCTCGAGGCTGCGGAAGCCGCCGCCCTGGATCTCGGAGAAGTGCACGAAGACGTCAGCGGAGCCATCGGCCGGAGCAATGAAGCCGAAGCCCTTTTCGCCGTTGAACCACTTCACGGTACCTTCAGTCATGCTGTATTCCTTAAAGCAGGCAGGACGCGTAAACACTGTCCTGTCTCGTCGGGAGACTGTGTGCCTCCCGGGTCTGTCACTACACGATTGAAACGATTCCGTGGGGTTTCGCATCCGCTCGCAACCAGAAAATGTGCGAGGGGCTAACCGCAAACACACTACCTAACGACCAGATTCCATTAGATCACAGATCGGGGCCACCCGCTATGCATGGTGGGTGGGGTCACATCGCACCGCACATCCCGAGCGGGGTGAAACAGGTTGGCGCCCACAGAAATACAACTGATCCAGAAACACAGGTGATCCGGAAATACAGCTGGGCCGGCACCCGAGAACGGGTGCCGGCCCAGCCGGAGAAAGTTGGTGTCAGCCGATAACGGTGACGCCGGTGGCCTGCGGGCCCTTCTGGCCCTGGCCGATCTCGAAGCTCACGCGCTGGTTCTCCTCGAGGGTGCGGAAGCCGCCGCCCTGGATCTCGGAGAAGTGCACGAAGACGTCAGCGGAGCCGTCGGCCGGGGCAATGAAGCCGAAGCCCTTTTCGCCGTTGAACCACTTCACGGTACCTTCAGTCATTCTGTATTCCTTAAAGCAGGCAGGACGCGTAAACACTGTCCTGTCTCGTCGGGAGACTGTGTGCCTCCCGGGCCTGTCACTACACGATTGAGACGATTCCGTGGTGGCTAATCGCATCCGCTCGCAACCAGAAATGTGCGAGGGGCTAACCACAAACACAATATCCAACGACCGAGATCAGTAGATCACATACGGGCGGCGCCCCACCAGCATCAGTGAGCTGGATCACATATTTATTCCACGGACGCGAGTCGCACGAACGCGGCGGCGTCGAGCTTCTCCCCCCGGGTGGACGGGTCGATTCCCGCCGTGACCAGGCGACGCTCCGCTTCCGCGGGAGAGCCCGCCCACGTGCTCAGTGCAGCACGTAATGTCTTGCGGCGCTGCGCAAATGCAGCATCGACCACAGAAAACACCTTCTTCCGATGCGCGGTGTCGGTCGGCCACGGCGGCTCGGCGTACCGATCGACGCGAACCAGTCCGGATTCGACCTTCGGCACCGGCCAGAAGACCGCACGCCCCACGGCGCCCGCTCTCCGGACGTCTCCGAAGAACCGCGCCTTCACACTCGGCACCCCGTAGATCCGGCCTCCCGGCTCGGCCGCGAGGCGATCAGCCACTTCGGACTGCACCATCACCAATGCCGTACGGATGGAAGGGAACTCGGAGAACAGGTGTAGAAGAACGGGCACTGCGACGTTGTACGGCAGGTTCGCCACCAACGCGGTCGGCGCCGCCGGCAGATCTCGGGGCAGCACCTTCATCGCGTCCATGTGCACGACGTCGAGCCGGTCCACCAGTTCGGGCGCACGCTCCGCGACCGTGCCCGGGAGGCGCTCGGCGAGCCTCGGATCGAGTTCGACGGCCACCACCCGATCGACGACGTCGAGCAGAGCGAGGGTGAGAGAACCCAGGCCCGGCCCGACCTCGAGCACCACATCGTCGCGGTCGACACCCGCGACGTTCACGATGCGTCGCACCGTGTTGGCGTCATGGACGAAGTTCTGTCCGAGTTGCTTTGTCGGACGCACCCCGAACTCCTCCGCGAGCGTGCGGACCTCTGCGGGTCCGAGCAAGGCGGCGAGGCCGCGGGGAGAAGCCGGGGTGGCGTCTGAAGAATCTGCTGGCACGAGGCGAACCTAGCGCACCTGTAGGCGCGTCATGCGCACCGCGAGGTCATCGGAAGGCCTCACCGCAGGCCGAGCTTGCTGGTGCACGAAGGCCATGCACCCCAGCCCTGACCGGCCTGAACCTTCTCGGCGACCGCGATCTGCTGCTCACGAGTCGCAAGGTCGGCGCGGGGAGCGTACTGGGTTCCGCCGAATGCCGCCCAGGTCTGCTGGGTGAACTGGAGACCGCCGTAGAACCCGTTACCGGTGTTGGCAGCCCAGTTGCCCGTGGCCTCGCACTGTGCGAGCGAATCCCAGGTCGAACCGCGTCCCGATGCGGGAGCGGCGGGCGGAGCCGGAGGCGCGGGCTTCGGCTTCGTGCCCACGCGCACCACGGCGGGTGCGGGCTCGGTCAGGACGTTCGATGCGGTTTCGGTGCGTCCGACCTCCACGCCGTTGACGGTGTGCACGTCGAAGGTGATCTCACGCTCGCCCGGCGTACCGGGGTTGTCGTGGGCGATCTCACCTTCGAACATGCCGGGATCGTCGACCCTGTTTTCGGGCTGACCGATGGGCATGCGCTCGGTGCGGGACTCGACGCGGTCGCGGGTCACCACCACTTCCATGCCTTCGGCAAGCGGGGCGTCGAGCGGGTGATTGACCGAGTCGGCCTGCTCGAGGGACAGGTTCTGGCTCTCGAGGAGATCGCCGACGGTGGGCGCGGCGACCCGGACCTCTGCGGCGGGAGCGCCGTTGTCGGCCAACCGCACATTCTTGGGGCTCACGACCTCGAGATCAGAACCTTCGAGGGGCAGACGATGCGAACGCGATGCCGACACGTAGACGTCGTCGCCCAGCCGGAACTGGTCGAGCGCCTCGTCGACAGTGAGTGCCGTCGTCCACACCGAGCGGCTCTCCCCGTCCACGGTCAGCTGGATCTCCCGGGCCCGACGCAGCACGAGCGTGTCGCCGTCGGAGACCTTCGCATCGACAGCGGGCGCGACGACATCGTGCTCGCCGACGGCGTAACCGGCGTCCTCGAGAATGTCGCCGACGGTGGAGCTCATGGTCCCGAAGGCCCTGGTCTCTCCGTCGATGTCGAGCGTCAAGTCTTTATGCTTGACGACCGCTGTTATCCCACCTGCCACAAGCGTCACAAGCAGTGCGGCGATCACGGCGAATAACACCGGGGATTTCGTAGAGTTGATCTTATTGAGAGGTGACACAACAATTCCAGTCAGAAGACGACGGTGATTACAGCACGGTAACGAACCGATATTGTTATGGCAACCCGATGCCCTCTACCTGCGTTTACTACGAAATTCCCGAGGTTACATTTCGTGATTGGAAGCCGCATATAAACGATGTGCCGACAATGGTGTGAATGTCCGATATGGGAGGCATGTGACGCGTCTTACAGCTTTCCGATATGCCGATGCATTTCACGGAACATTCGACGGCAAAGCCCGCCGAATCTGCGGGAATCGGACAGCAAAAGAGGCTGCGGGTGGTGCACCCGCAGCCTCTCGTCGCCCTCGCGGTTACGCGGCGCGGAGCAGCGGAATCTTCGGCGCGAGGAAGCGGTCCACGCTGAATGCACCCGCCCCGACGACGGCGAGCAGCAGCGCCCCGAGCCCGAGTGCGGTGACGAGTTCGAATCCACCGTCCGCGGCGTACACGCCGTTGTCGACGTGCGCGATGAAGAAGGCACCGGCCATGACGAGGAACAGCAGGACCCCGAACACCGGGACGAGGACGCCGAGGATCAGCGCGAGCCCGCCGAGCACCTCCACCCACGTGGCCACGAACGCGGTGACGGCAGGGATCGGCGCACCCATACCCTCGAAGCCGGCCTTGGTGCCCTCGTATCCCCAGACGTTGAGCTTCTGGAGGCCGTGGACCAAGAAGATGATGCCGATGCCGAGACGGGCGACCAGGATTCCGATGTCGCGAGCGAGCGTGCTGTTCACAGGGGGCCTTTCGATGGGCGGAGCCGACGGCCCCAGCGCTTGACGCGACAAATAGTTGACGCGACAACCAAGCTAACAAAAGATGGTTGTAGGTTCAACTACAAGGAAAAGCCTCACTCCGGTCTGGTGCCCGCGAAGGCCTCTCCCAGCAGACGCCGCACACCCACACGGGTCACCTCACGCGGGTTGGGATAGGGCTTCTCCGTCGCCAGTCGCGCAGCCTCGTCGAGGTCCGCTTCGGCCATACCGAGTTCGGCCAAGGTCGTCGGGCCGCCTGCCGCGGCGATCAGGTCGTACACCCCAGCGGGTGCCGTCGGAGTGACCAGCGCGTCGGCGATCCGTTCCATCACGCGCTGGACCGACACCGCGTTGTACGCCATGACGTGCGGCAGCATCACGGTGTGCACCGCGGCGTGCGGCAGACCGAACGATCCGCCGAGGACGTGACAGATCTTGTGATGCAAGCCCATGCCCACGGAGGCGAGGCAGGTTCCGGCCAGCCACGCGGCGAGCAACAGATCCGACCGGCCCTCGCGGTCCGCGAGATCGGCCCCCAGCGCGGGCAGACCGCGACCGATCGCCGAGATCGACTCGACCGCGAGAGCGTCGACGACAGGGTTCGCATGCTCGGAATACAGTGCCTCCACCGCGTGTGCCAGAGCGTTGATCGCGCTGGTCACGGCCAGGGGAATCGGCATAGTTGCGGTGAAGTCGACGTCGTAGATCACCGTCTCCGGCAGAATCTCCCGAGACGAACGCGTGACCTTCACACCCTCGGACGTCTCGCCCAGTACGGGCGTCACCTCCGAACCGGCATAGGTGGTCGGCAGAATGACCTGGTCCAGCCCGCTACGAAGCGCAAGCGCTTTCGAGAGACCGGTGGTCGAGCCACCGCCCACCGCGACGATCGCATCGACATAGTGCTCGGCCATGCTCACGATCACGCGCTCGGTGACCAGGACGGGCGTATGCATCTCCGCCCCGTCGAAGCGCGCAACCATCAGCGGACCGAGAATCTCTTCCACGAGGGTGGCCTGCGCATCCACATGGGCGCCTCCGAGCAGCAGCACCCGCGTGCCGCCGAGTCGCCGAACCTCGTCTGCGACACCCGCTGCGCTCCCCGCCCCGAAGATCACCCGAGAGGGGTGGGAGGTGTGGACGAAGGCGCGCATGAACCCTACGGTCTCACGCGGCGGCTGCCCACGTGAGTGTCGTTCACGAAAGTCGGTATACCCGTTCGGCGTTCGCTGTGGTCGCGTGTGCGAGTTCTTCGGCGCTCTCGCCCCGCACCTCCGCGAGCGCCCGCACCGTGTACGGCAGGCAGTACGACTCGTTGGGCGCACCACGGAAGGGGTGCGGTGTCAGGAACGGCGCATCGGTCTCGACCAGCACGAGGTCGCCGGGCACGAGCGGTGCGGCCTCCCGCAGGGCCTTCGCGTTCTTGAAACTCACGGTGCCCGAGAAACTGAGCACGTACCCGGCGTCGACGCACTTGCGTGCCATGTCCGCGTCCGAGGAGAAGCAGTGGAAGATCACCGTCTCCGGTGCGCCCTCGGCGTGGAGCACACGCAGCAGGTCCGCGTCGGCCTCACGGTTGTGGATCATCAACGGCTTGCCCAGGCGCTTCGCAAGATCGATGTGCCAGCGGAACGCGTCTTCCTGTTCCGCGGGTTCGGCGCAGCCGTCGAGCTTGCCCGGCCAGTACAGATCCAGGCCCGTCTCCCCCACCGCGACACACCGCGGATCGGCGGCGAGCGTCTCGATGTCGGCGCGCATCGCGTCGTCGAGGCTGTTGGCACGGGTCGGATGGATCGCCACCGCGGCGAACACGCGCTCGTCCCAATGGGCGGCCTCGACCGCGAACTTCGCGGCCTCGAGATCGTCGGCGACGGTGACCACCCGCCCGACTCCCACCGCGGCGGCCCGATCCAGGATGGCGGCGGTGGTCGCGGCGTCGTGCGCTCCGCACGCATCGAGATGCGTGTGGGCGTCCACGAGAGGCGCGAGCGGCTGCGGGGGTTCGGGGGCGGGACGGGCTTTGCTCACGCCCTATAAACTAGCGCCACCATGACTGCGCCTGATTCCTCCCGCCCGCCGTTCTATGTCACCACCGCGATCGCGTATCCGAACGGCGTCCCGCACATCGGGCACGCCTACGAGTACATCTCCACGGATGCGATCGCCCGGTTCAAGCGTCTCGACGGCTTCGACGTCCGCTTCCTCACCGGTACCGACGAGCACGGCCTGAAGATGCAGCAGACGGCGGCGAAAGAAGGAATCTCCGTCACCGACCTCGCGTCGCGCAACTCCGACGTCTTCGAGGCGATGGACAAGGCCCTGAAGATCTCGTACGACAGGTTCATCCGTACGACGGACCAGGACCACCTCGAGGCGAGCGCGGCGATCTGGCAGCGGATGGTCGATGCGGGCGACATCTATCTCGACACCTATGCGGGCTGGTACTCCGTCCGCGACGAGGCCTTCTACACCGACGCCGAGACGACGTTGCTCGAAGACGGGTCGCGCATCTCCACCGATACCGGCACGCCCGTCGAATGGACCGAGGAGTCCACGTACTTCTTCCGCTTGTCGGCGTATCAGGACCGGCTGCAGAAGCTGTACGAGGAACAGCCCGAGTTCATCGCCCCCGCGACCCGGCGCAACGAGATCGTCAGCTTCGTCGCCGGCGGGCTCAAGGATCTGTCGATCTCGCGCACCACGTTCGACTGGGGCGTTCCCGTCCCCGGCAATCCCGAGCACGTGATGTACGTGTGGGTCGATGCCCTCACCAACTACCTCACCGGTGCCGGGTTCCCCGACACCGAATCCGAGTCCTACCGGCGCTACTGGCCCGCCGACCTGCACATCATCGGCAAGGACATCACGCGGTTCCACACCGTCTACTGGCCCGCATTCCTGATGTCCGCGGGCCTCGAACTGCCCAAGCGGGTGTTCGTGCACGGGTTCCTGTTCAACAAGGGCGAGAAGATGTCCAAGTCGGTGGGCAACGTCGTCGATCCCCTCGAGATGGTCGAGCGCTTCGGTCTCGACCAGTTGCGCTTCTTCCTGCTGCGTGAGATCTCGTACGGGCAGGACGGCAGCTACAGCCACGACGCCATCGCGAGCCGCATCAACGCCGACCTCGCCAACGACCTCGGTAACCTCGCGCAGCGCTCGCTCACCATGGTCGCCAAGAACCTCGACGGTCAGGCTCCGACTCCGGGTGCTTTCACCGCGGAAGACGAGGCGATGCTCGCGCAGGCCGACGCACTGCTCGACGAGGTGCGCGCCGAGTTCGACGTGCAGGCACTGCACCTCGGCCTCGAGGCGATCTGGCGAGTGCTCGGCGAAACCAACCGCTACTTCTCCGCGCAGCAGCCGTGGGTGCTCCGCAAGACCGATCCCGAGCGCATGGCGACGGTTCTCTACGTCACGCTCGAGGTCGTGCGTATCGTCGGGATCCTCGTTCAGCCGGTGATGCCCGATTCCGGTGCCAAGATCCTCGATCTGCTCGGCCAGGACCCCGGCGCCCGGCAGTTCGCGGACATCGCCACGCGGCTCGTGCCGGGCACCGCGCTCCCCGCACCGTCCCCGGTGTTCCCGCGCTACGTCGACGAGGACTGAGCCCTCACCAGCAGGTTCGCGACGCCCCACCGGTTCTGTCGGTGGGGTGCGCCACACTCCGCTCATGCGGAGCGATAGAACATACATTCGAACAGACGAGCTGCACGCCGAGGTGCTCCTCGCCGAACTCGGGGATGTCTACGAGCGCGGCTGGCAACCCGCCGACATACTGCACCTGACCGCGAGGTCGGGCGACGACACCGACATCCCGCTCGCCGCGCTCACCGTGCTCTTCGATGCGCGCCGTAACCGGGCCGCCGAACGCGCTCCCGACGACTGGGTACGGCAAGTGCAGGCCATCGCCGAACGGCACCCGGTGCCCGCCCGGCTCGCCGCGCTCTCGCCCGACCTCTGGACGGGCCTGCGATACGCATGTCCCGAGATCTCCCGCTACCAGGTCGACGGGCTGGCCTTCACCTGGAAGTACCTACCGGCGTTCACCCGGCTCGATGCCCCACCCTCGCAGTGGCCACCCCTGCGCACTCCCGGCGACACCACAGAGGCCGCACCCGATCCACGCGTGCTCGACCGCATCCGCGGTCTGCTGTCGAAAGCGGAATCCACCGACTTCCCCGACGAGGCCGAGGCGCTCACTGCGAAAGCGCAGGAACTCGTGACGCGGTACGCGCTCGGCTCCGCACTGCTCACCGGTACCACTCGTCTCACCGATCCCGTGCGCGGCCGGCGTCTCCACCTCGACGGCCCGTACATCAAAGAGAAGGTGCTGCTGCTCACCGCGATCGGCGACGCCAATCGGGTCCGCACCGTGTGGTTCACCCGCGTGCAGATCGCGACCGTCGTCGGCACCGTGGCAGATCTTGCACAGGTCGAACTTCTCTTCACCTCACTCCTCGTACAGGCGACCCGCGCTCTCGGTGCCGCCGGAACCGCCGGCCGGCGCGGCGGGTCGGCAACGGCGTTCCGCCGCGCGTTCCTCACCGGCTACGCGAAGCGGGTCGGCGAGAGGCTGCGCGAGGCCGACGCTCGGGCCACGGCGGGTGCCGCCGCCGACGCGCACGTTCCGGTGACCTCCCTCGCGCCGATCCTGGCGCGCCGCTCGGAAGCGGTGGACACCGAGTTCCGGCGTCTCTTCCCCACTACCCGGGCGTCCCGAAGCCGCGGGATCGACGCCGACGGTTTCCACGCGGGGCGCGACGCGGCCGAGTCCGCGTCTCTCGAGGCCTGGCAGCACCGCATCGGGCGGTGACCCGTCGGATGTCACACACCGCGCTCCACCGGTGTCCCATCGGTGACACATCCGAACCGAGTGAAGGGCGATCGAGATGACAACGCAATTCGACGTGGTGGTGGTCGGCGCGGGGTACGCGGGCGTCACAGCAGCAAATCGGCTGGCACGCCACCCCGAAGTCGCGGTGACCGTGGTGAATCCGCGGGCGGTGTTCGTCGAACGAACCCGACTGCACCAGGTGGCCGCCGGTTCGGGGTCTGCCACCCACAACCTCGCCGACCTGCTGCATCCACGCGCCTCGCTGCGAGTGGCTACGGCGGAACGGATCGAGCCCGACGCGGTAACGCTCACCGACGGCACGGCACTGCGGTGCGACGCCGTCGTGTACGCCGTCGGAAGCGGCCCGGCAACGAGCGCCGTGCCCGGGATGGAAAGAGCGTTCTCCGTCTCCGACCTCGAATCTGCGACAGCGCTGCACACCGCGCTCGCCGAACTTCCCGCCCACGCGCCGGTTGTGGTCGTGGGTGGGGGCTTCACCGGCATCGAAGTCGCCGCCGAACTCGCGTCCGAACATCCCGGGGCCGACTACAGCCTCGTCGGTGACCCGGGCGCGGGCTTTCCGGACGGCACCCGGCAGTACGTGAACCGCACATTGGACAGCTTCGGTATCGACGTGCGGCCGCGCGTGCATGCGACGCGCCTGACCGAGGACGCGGTACTCCTCGACGACGGCACCGCGATCCCCGCTGCGCTCGTCGTCTGGGCCGGCGGATTCTCGGTTCCCGACCTCGCCCGTCGCAGCGGGCTGCCGGTGGACGCCTCCGGCAGGCTGCGCGTCGACGCCGGCCTGCAGTCGGCGGACGGCACCGCCGTGGTGGGTGTCGGCGACGCAGTGACCGTCGCGGGCCGGGACCATATCCGGATGAGCTGCCAGGCCGCGATGCCGCTCGGCGCGCACGGTGCCGACACCGTTTGGGAGATCCTGCAAGGCCGTTCACCCTCGACGCTGTCGCTGAGGTTCGTCGCCCAATGTCTCTCGCTCGGACGCGGCCGCGGCGCGGTGCAGTTCACCGCACGTGACGACAGCCCCTCCGCGTTCTCGCTGCGTGGCCGGGTCGTCGCACCGGTGAAGGAATCGATATTGCGTGGGACGATCCTGTCGATGCGACGACAGGCTCGGGGCCGCGACCTCCGATCGGCGGAAGGTCAGGGCGGCGGCCTCATTCGACCCGCGAGGAGTGCGCAGTGACGGCCGAGGACGTCTTCACCGAACACCGGGGGCTGTTGTTCTCGATCGCGTACGAGATCACCGGGAGCGTCGCCGACAGTGAAGACGTCCTCCAGGACAGTTTCATGCGCTGGGCCGGCACCGATCGGGCCGCGGTCGACAACCCGCGTGCATACGCGGCGCAGATCGTGACCCGTCAGGCGCTCAACAGTCTGCGCTCGGCGCGGCGTCGCCGCGAGGAATACGTGGGCCCGTGGCTTCCCGAGCCTGTGCTCACGGGGCCGGATGCCTCCGGGGCGATCGAACTCGCCGAGTCGGTGTCGCTGGCGATGCTGCTGGTCCTGGAAACGTTGAGTCCGCTCGAACGTGCAGTGTTCGTGATGCGTGAGGTGTTCGGATTCGACCACGCCCGGATCGCCGAGACCGTCGACCGCCGCGAGGACACCGTGCGGCAGATTGCCCACCGAGCGCGCGAACACGTCCGTGCGCGCCGCCGTCGGTTCACCCCCGCGGGCGAGGAGGCGAACCGGGTGGTCGTCGAATTCCTGGCCGCCGCCACCACCGGCAACGTCGACACCCTGTTGCAACTGCTGGCACCCGACGTCGTGTACATCGCGGACGGAGGAGGCAAGGCCACCGCAGCCAGGGTTCCGGTGATCGGCGCGGCCCGAGTGGCGCGGCTGTTCGGCGGGCTCGTGCGGCACCCGCTGCCGGACATGAGAATCGAGGCCGTCCCGGTCGGCAGCATGCCGGGACTGCTCGTGTACTCAGGTGAAAAACTCGATCTCGTCCTCCAGTTCGAGATCGACAACGACCTGATCACGGGCGTGTACGTGGTACGCAACCCCGACAAGCTCGCGCATCTCGGGGCTCACCCGGGGGCTGCCGGGGCGATCTGACAAGCTCGAGCCATGCGGATGGAACGGCTCGGGCGCGGTGGCACTCCCGCTCAGGTTCTCGCCTCCCTCGCGGAACGCGCGCGGAACCTCGGGGTGCCGCCTCCCGCGGCGGTGACGGGCGACTGGTTCGGCTCGGCCGCCCTGATCGCACCGTCCCTGGCCACCGGCGCGGTCGACCCGTCCGACGCCTTCGCGTGCCCGGATATCCGGGAGGCGCGTACGCCCGGGGGCCCGGCCGTCGGCGGCGGCTGGATCGGTTATCTCGCCTACCCGGACGGGTCTGCGTCCGGTCCGTCGCCGGAACACTCCGGGCTGCCCGCCGCGGCGGGTGGCTGGACCGACACCGTGCTCAGGCTCGATGCCGACGGGTGCTGGTGGTACGAGACCCTCGGTGCTGCTCCGTGCCCGTCCGACCTGGCTGCCGCCGTCGTGGAACCCCGGGTCCGGGAGAGGTTCTGGCACATCGATTGGTCGCCGCCGCACCGCGAGACGCACCGACGCGGTGTGGAGCAGTGCCTCGACGCGATCCGCGCCGGCGAGGTGTACCAGGCGTGCGTCTGCACGCGCTTCACCGGTACGTGGACCGGAGACCCGTTGGCGTTCTTCACCGCCGCAGTCGCGCGGACCGCACCCGCGCGTGCCGCATACCTGCAAGGACCATGGGGCGCCGTCGCGTCGCTCTCGCCCGAACTGTTCGTCTCCCGTCACGGCGACGCCCTGCGCTCGAGCCCCATCAAGGGCACGCTCCCGCTGTCCGCCGACCCGGCACTGCTGCGGGCATCGGTCAAGGACGTGGCGGAGAACATCATGATCGTCGACCTGGTTCGCAACGACCTGGGCCGGGTCGCGGAGACCGGCAGTGTCACCGTCGAAGAACTACTCGCGGTCCGGCCGGCGCCCGGGGTGTGGCACCTGGTCTCGACGGTGGCGGCCCGGTCGCGGCCCGGCGTCACCACCGCGGATCTTCTCGAGGCGGCGTTCCCGCCGGCGTCGGTCACCGGATGTCCCAAGATCCGCGCTCGTGACCTGCTCCGGCAGTGGGAACCGCACTCCCGCGGCGTCTACTGCGGCACCGTCGGCATGTCGAGTCCGCTCGCCGGCACCGAATTGAACGTCGCGATCCGGACCGTGGAATTCGGCGCGGGAACCTGCGTGCTCGGCGTCGGCGGCGGGATCACGATCGATTCGGACCCCGACGCCGAATGGCAGGAATGCCTCGACAAGGCGGCGAGCATCCTCGCGCTCAGCACACCTCGCGAGCGGGTGCGGGCAGATCGAACCGCGGCAGGATGTCGCTGACCCGTCCGGACGTAGAGCGGCAGACCCGCTGCGCGACAGCGGCCGCGTCGAGATTCCACATCCGGAGCACCCCGTCGCCGCCCGCTGCCACAACCGTTCCGTTGGGCCGGAACACCACCTGCCAGCGTCCGACCCCGGTGTCGGTGATCGGGCCACCGACCTCCCGCATGCCCTCCGCGTCGGACACGTCCCACAACCGGATCGTCCCGTCGTCGCTGCCGCTGATCGCTTTGGTGCCGTCACGGGTGATCGATACCGAGTACACGGTGCCGGTGTGGCCGCGAAGCGCTTGGGGTCGCGCGGTGAAGTTTCCGGCGACGTCCCGATCCCACATCAGAACTCCGTGATCGTCGCTGCCGGTGACCAGCACGTCCCCTTCACGCCCGAATGCCGCGGCGTTGACTCCGGCATCGTGCCCGCCGGACACCGTGGTGGGGATGGGAGCCCGCGGGTCGGCGATATCCCACGCGTAGATGCTGCTGTCCGCGCTCGCTACGACGAGGCTCCGGCCGTCCGGGCTGATCACGGCGGTACGGACCAGATTCTCGGGACCGGTGAGCGGATCTCCCCACGGCACCGGCGCTGCGGGGTCGGCGATGTCCCACAACTGCACCGAGAAGTCGTCGGCACCGGTCACCAGAGTCGCGCCGTCCGGTGAGAACGCGAGAGACGAGGTGAACCGGGTGCCCAGCGGAACAGGATCGGCAAACGGTCGCGGGTCGGCGGGATCGCGGACATCCCAGAGTTGGACGCTCCCGCCGGAGGTGGGTGCCGTCGCGAGAACGGTGCCGGAGGGCGACAACGCGCACACGTAGGCACCGCCGAGCGGGCGGGGCAGGGTCACGCCTCCCGCGCGGTCCCAGTCTCCGGCATCGTCGACTCGCCACAACGACACCGTCGGGCCGTAGCTGCCGGTGGCGACGAGATCCCCGGCGCGGCTGACGGATGGCTTGGTCAATGCCGCATCGACGACGGAGATCCGTGTGTGCGGCATCGTCCAGACACGCAGATTGGCGTCCTGACCTCCGGTGATCACCGTGTCTCCGTCCGGAGTGATCGCGAGGGTGGCGACACCGCCGCCGTGACCGGTCAGCGCGGGACTGATTTCGTCGAGGTACCGCTCCTCGGGGTCGATGTCCCAGAGTTTCGCGGTGCCGTCCCAGGACGCACTGGCCAGCGTCCGGCCGTCCGGAAGGAACGCGATACTCCAGACACCGCCGGTGTGGGCGCGCACAGGAACCCCGACGGGATACGGGGCCCTCGGATCGCTGGTGTCGAACAGGCGCAACACGCCGTCGTCGCTGCTGGCCGCGAGGGTCCTGCCGTCGCCGCTGAACCCGACCGAGTGCGCGACGTCCTCGAATCCCCGCAGCGGCTCGCCCAGGGGAACCGGTGCTGCCCGGTCGGTGACGTCCCAGAGCCGCACGGTGCGATCGTCGCTGGATGTGGCCATCACGGCCCCGTCCGGCCGGAAGGCGACGGTCCGCACCGCGCCCTCGTGGCCGCGGACCGACGCCACCGGAAAACGCCCCGACGTCGGATCGGACGTGTCGAGGAGCGCGACCGTACCGTCGTCGTAGGGCACGGCGAGCACACGGCCCGACGGTCCGTACCTCACGTTGTGGACGGCGCCCGAGGCGAAGGTCTCCTGGTCCAGCACCGGCCTCGGTGCGGCGTGATCGGAGATATCGAAGATCCACACCGCACCGTCGCCGCCGCCCGCGGCGAGGTATCGGCCGTCCGGACTGAAGGACACCGACGCCATGTACTTCGAGGACAGCTGGAGCGGATCGCCGATCACCGCCGGCCCGGAGTCCTCCCCGAGCGACCAGAGACGGACGGTACCGTCGTCGCTCGCCGAGGCGAGCACCGAACCGTCCGGGGAGACGGCGGTGCTGTACACCGGCCCGGTATGCCCCCTGAGGGTGTTGGCGAGGGGAACCCCCTGGGTCGCGATGAGCCGCGAATACGCCACGTCGCTGTCGGGCCGCAGGTGAGCGGCCGCCAGCGCGAGGTGTGACGACGTGGTCGGGTCCTCGTCACGCATGGAGTCGGACAACGCGATGATCTGCTGGAACTGCGCGGTGCTGCGTTCTGCCTCCGCGCGCCCCTTCGCCACCCAGGCGACCCCGCTCATCACCAGCGCGACCAGCGCCGCGAGTGCCAGAACCGCGATGATGGCGCGTCGCCTTCTACCCAGCCAGGCGATCTGTCTCCTCGACGCATCGAGGAACTCCACGGCGTTCGGACTGAGTGCGACCACGTCGTCCGTGCGCGGCGCAGACCCCGGGTCGCCGAGACTGGGATTCTGTTCGGCCACGACGTCCATACGCCCGCGCTGATAGAGAAGCCCCTTGTTGCGACCGCTCTCGATCCAGGTCACCGCGTCGGCTTCGATCCTCTGCCGCAGCGCGGCATCGGCCCGGTCGTCCTGGATCCAGGATTTCAGGCGCGGCCACGCGTCGATCACCGCGTCGTGGATGAGTTCGACGCTTCCGGCATCCGCGACCAGCACGCGAGCAGACACGAAATGGTCGACGACGCGCGCCGCGGCGTCGCGGTTGCCACCCGCGACCGCAAGTAGTTCGGGCAGCGGGCGGGCGATCTTGACGTCGGTGCCCGTCGCCGTCACGTACACGAGGTGCACGAGCATGGCCCGGGCCAGCGCACGATCGGCTTCGTCGAGTTTCTCCCACGCACGTTCCGCACTCGCGGCGATGGAACCGCGTACACCGCCCGTCGCGCGATACGCCGCGACCGTCAGGGCCCCGCCGGAGCGTTTGTCCCACAGGGTGTCGAGCAGGTGCGAGAGCAACGGCAGTTCCTTGCCGCTGATCTCGCCGTCCGCCAGACCCCCGAGATCGTGCAGGATCAGGTCGACGAGGCCCGCCTCGAGTCGCACGCCCACCATCCGTGCGGGCACGGTGATGACTTCGACCAGGTCGGAGCGTTCGAGAGGCTGCACGGTCTTGGTGCGACGTTCGAGTGCGCGGGCAAGAACAGGGCAGGTGACGGCCTTGTCGTAGAAATCCGACCGCATCGTCGCGACGACGATGGCCGGGGCGTCACCGACGTGTCCGGTCGCGGCGATCTCGAGCAGTCGCAGGAACTCGGTGCGCTCGGCAGGGTCGGTGCACTGGGTGAACAGCTCTTCGATCTGGTCGACGACGATGAGCAGCGTGGACGCCGACATCCGCGCGAGTTCGGCGCGCAACGCCGCTTGCACGGCGGCGGGGTCGGTGCGGTCCTCGACCTCGGCGAGTCCCGGGAGCAGTTCCGTCAGCCGTGCGACGGGGTGGGTGCCCGGGGTCAGGACCAGTGATCGGCAGTCCGATCCTCCGCAGATCTGCGGGATCACGCCCGCACGCACGAGCGAGGACTTGCCGACGCCCGACGCGCCGGTGACGATGACCGGGCCCTGACCGTGCGCCGCGGTCACGACGTCGGCGAGTGCCCGCACGCTCTGGGTGCGGCCGAAGAACAGCCGGGCGTCCTTCTCCTGATACGACGCGAGCCCTTTGTAGGGGCGCATGCCCTGCGGCACCGACGGCGGCGTTTTCTCGGCGCGGGGTGCGCCGGACTGTCCCCGGGCGTTGGTCCACCAGGACTCCCACTGTTTCAGTGAGTACAACCCGGTGACGGGTGGCTCGGAGTTGAGGTCGCGAGCCGCGCGGATGAGGACGACCAGTACCGGGTGGACCGATTCGAAACTGGCGGGTAACCGGTTCCCGCTCCGCCAGTCGCTCACGCGCTGAACGGACACGACGCGGTCGGTGCCCATCGCTCTGGCCACCGCAGCAGCTTCCGACACGACCTTCTTCAGTGCGGGACGGCCGGCAGCGGCGAACAGCATGCGGAGTTGGTCGGCGAAGAACTGCCGCTGGGCTGCGCCAGGTTTTCGGCTGGTCTCCGACATCTTTTCCGCGCCCTTTCACCTCCCGTTTCCTCGCGGATCGGGTCCCATCTGTCCGCTGCGGAATAATTCCTCACCGCAGCTGAGCTGGGATGATACCCGTTCCGCGCGGTTGGGCCTTTGTACGACCCGCCGGGAGGCGGGCAAAGTGGATGCCACGCAAGGGGTCGCTCCCTTGCCGGGTGGGGTGGGGCCTCCGCGCTGATAGGGGCTGATGAGGGGTAGTCCCGGTCCGCGCGGAGGAAACCCCCCGAGGACACGCCGGTTACGCGCTGTCCGGCTTCTCGAGTGTTCGGTTCTCTCCGAGCAGATACGGATCGCGGTCGAGGTAGGCCTTCGTCTCCCGCGCGATCATCCCGGACAGGACCAGCAGTCCGATCAGGTTCGGCAGGGCCATGAGCCCGTTCATCACGTCGGAGAAGTTCCACACCACCTCGAGTTCGGTGGTCGCGCCGATGAACACCACCACCACGAAGACGGCGCGGTACGGCAGCACGCCCCGCGAACCCACGAGACGTTCGAGGCACCGCTCCCCGTAGTACGACCAACCGAGAATCGTCGAGAACGCGAAGAACACCACCGAGACGGCGACGATCCAGCCGCCCCACTCCCCGCCGAGGCCGGTTTCGAACGCCGTGGACGTCATGGTCGAGCCGCGCTCTCCGGTGGTCCACGCGCCGGTCGTGATGATGACCATGCCGGTGAAGGTGACGACGACGATCGTGTCGATGAAGGTCTGCGTCATGGACACGAGACCCTGGCGCACGGGATGCGTGGTCTGGGCTGCGGCGGCCGCGATCGCCGCACTGCCCATCCCCGACTCGTTCGAGAAGATGCCGCGGGCGACGCCGTAGCGCAGAGCGACCATGAACACCGAGCCGATGAACCCGCCGGTGGCGGCGGTGCCGGTGAACGCGTCGGAGAAGACGAGAGCGAACGCCGACGGAAGCTCGCCGATGTTGATCGCCAGCACGAGGATGCCGGCGCCGACGTACAGAACGATCATCGCCGGCACGAAACCGGCGGTCACCTTGCCGATCGACTTGATGCCGCCGAGCAGCACCGCACCCGCGAGCACCGCCATCACGACACCACTGGTCCACGTGGGTACGCCGAACGTGTCGTCGAGCTGGGTGGCGACGGTGTTCGCCTGCGTCATGTTGCCGATTCCGAAGCTCGCCAGGACCGCGAACACCGCGAACATCAGACTGAGGATCAGGCCGAATCGGTTCGGAATCGCTCGCGCGAGGTAGTGCTGCGGTCCGCCGTTCTGTTCACCCCTGGCGTCCACGCGGCGGTACTTCACGCCGAGGAACGCTTCGGAGTACTTGCTGGCCATACCGACAAGGCCGGTGATCCACATCCAGAACAGGGCGCCCGGCCCGCCGAAGTAGATCGCGGTGGCCACACCGGCGATGTTGCCGACGCCGACCGTGGCCGCCAGGGCGGTGGTCAAGGCCTGGTACTGCGAGATGTCGCCTTCCGTGGCACCGGGATCGTGCCGGGTGATCAGTCCCAGCCGCAACGCGGGCCACAGCTTCCGGAACTGCACACCGCGCAGGCGGATGGTCAGCACCAGACCGGTGCCCAACAGAAGCGGAATCAGCAGGAACGGACCCCAGACCACCTCCGCTGTCTTGACGAAAAAGTCGTTCAGCGCGTTCATCTACTCCCCTGGTCCTCGATTCGACCGGGAAAGTCTAGGCCCACCCGCCGGGGTTGCCTCGTCTCAGGTGCGTCGCGCGTCGAGCACGGCGTCGTACAGTTCCCGCTTCGACACCCTGGTCCCCGCCACTTCGGCGCAGGCTTCCTTCAGTCGCATTCCGTCCGCGACGAGGCGTTCCACCTCGTCGACGAGGTCCTCGGGGTCGGTGTGCACGGCCGCGGCGCCTTCGAGCACGACCGTGATCTCACCGCGCGCACCTTCGACGGCCCAGTCGGCCAGTTCCGCCAAGGTCCCCCGCCGGACTTCCTCGTACGTCTTGGTCAGCTCACGGCAGACCGCCGCGCGCCGTTCCCCGCCCAGCACCTCGACCGCGTCGGCCAGACATGCGGCAAGCCGGTGCGGCGCCTCGAAGAAGACCACGGCACGGGCCTCGGTCGCGAGCGAGGCCAGCCAGGCACGGCGTTGTCCTGGTTTACGCGGCGGGAAGCCGTCGAAGCAGAACCGCTCGACCGGCAACCCCGACAGTGCGAGCGCTGTCGTCACTGCGGACGGGCCCGGCAGGCACGTCACCGGCAGGCCTGCTTCGACGCAGGCCGCCACGAGCCGGTATCCGGGGTCGCTGACCGACGGCATGCCGGCATCGGTGACCAGAAGCACCGTCAGACCGGCTTCCACATCCGCGACCAGGCCCGGCAGTCGCGACACCTCGACCTGGTCGTAGAAACTGACCACCCGGCCCGTGATGGTGACACCGAGCGCGGCGGCAAGGGAACGGGTGCGGCGTGTGTCCTCGGCCGCGATGACGTCGGCGGTACCGAGGGCGTCGCAGAGTCGTTTCGATGCGTCCCCGATCTGGCCCATCGGTGTGGCTGCCAGCACGAGTCGTCCCTGTCCGGAGCTCTCGGCCTTCGCCGGATTTACTGCCTGCATGGGGTTCAGCCTACGATCGGGACGTGACCGTGACGGACCACCGCCCTTCCCCGGCCCCGGACCGTCGCCTCCTCAGCCCCGGGCCGCTCGTCCCGCCACCCGACCCCGGACCCACCGACCGGGCACGCGGATGGATAGTCACGGCGTTCGTCACCGCGCTCGCGGCGATCACCCGGTTCACCATGCTCCACTACCCGACCGACGCGAAGACACCCGTCTTCGACGAGAAGCATTACGCGCCGCAGGGGTGGCAGGTGCTCACCGGCGGGTGGATCGAAGACAACCCCGGTTACGGCCTGGTGGTGCATCCCCCGGTCGGAAAACAGCTGATCGCGGTGGGCGAGGCACTGTTCGGCTACAACGGGTGGGGCTGGCGTTTCTCGTCGGCGGTGGCCGGTGTGGTGCTCGTCCTGCTGGTGGTGCGCATCGTGCGCCGCATGACCCGCTCGACGATGCTCGGCGGTGTCGCGGGGCTGCTCCTGGTCGTCGACGGCGTCACGTTCGTGTCGTCACGACTGGGAATGCTCGACATCTTCCAGGCGGTGTTCGTCGTCGCCGCGTTCGGTTGCCTGATCGTCGATCGCGACGACATCCGGGCCCGCATCAGGCGCGTGCAGGCGGAGGGCCGGATCGGCGACAGCGCGTGGGGACCTCGGTTCGGTGTGCGGTGGTGGCGGTTCGGGGCCGGCGTGATGCTGGGGCTCGCGATCGGCACCAAGTGGTCCGGCCTGTACTTCATCGCGTTCTTCGGGCTGATGTCCGTGGCGTTCGACCTTGCCGCACGCCGTTCCTACGGGGTGCGCCGTCCCTGGATCGGGACGGCGCTGCGCGACATCCCGCCCGCGCTGTACGCGCTGGTGGTGGTGCCCCTGCTCGTGTACCTGTCGACCTACTGGTCGTGGTTCGCGAGCGAAACCGGCGTCGACCGGCACGCGGTCGGCAACCAGATCGGCCACGACAGCGCGTTCTGGTTCGTACCCGACGCGGTGCGGTCGCTGTGGTACTACAGCGCCAACGTTCTCCAGTTCCACTCCGGCCTGACGAATTCGGCGGGCAACCAGCATCCGTGGGAGTCGAAGCCGTGGACGTGGCCGATGGGCCTGCGTCCGATGCTGTACTACTTCGCCGACGGTGAGAACGTCTCCGGCTGCGGTGCCGAGCAGTGCGTCAAAGCGGTGATGCTGATCGGTACCCCGGCGTTGTGGTGGGTGTCGCTGCCCGTTCTCGGCTGGGGACTGTGGCAGATGTTCATCCGCCGCGACTGGCGCTGGGCAGCCGTCCTCACCGGGTACGGCGCCGGTCTGCTGCCGTGGTTCGCCTCGCTCGACCGTCAGATGTACTACTTCTACGCGGTCCCGATGGCGCCCTTCCTCGCGATGGCGGTGGCTCTCACCCTCGGCGACATCCTCGGGGGCCGGCACGCCTCACCGAAACGGCGCACCCTCGGCCTGCTGGCGGTGTGCCTCTACCTCGGGTTGGTGGTCGCGAACTTCGTGTGGTTGTGGCCCATCCTCACGGCCGTGCCCATCTCGATCGAGCAATGGAACTCGCAGCTGTGGTTGCCCAGCTGGCGCTGACCGGGATCATGACGGTGGTTCGTCCAGGACCGTCTCTTCGATGTCGGGATCGATGACATCGGGGTCCATGAGGTCGGGATCCATGAGGTCCGAGTCGACCTCGCCGATGTAACGCATCCCGTCGAATCGGCGCGCGAACCGCGCATCCACGGTGCCGAGGAAGACCTTCAGCATTTCGAGAAGGTCGTTCAAGTGGCGGGGAACGAACGGATCGCCGAGCATGTCGACCGTCGCGACCAGCCGATCCTCCACCAGCACCACCTTGATGTGAGGCCAGTCCCGGTTGAGATCGACGAGGGCGTCGGCCGCACCGGACCGTTCGGCGATACCGTGCAGCAGCGGCGCCCACAACTGGACGCGGTGCGCGGGACGGTCGACGACGACGAACACGGCGTGCGAGTCGAGGACGAGCACGAAGTCACCGTCGGCGTCCACCGGCGCCGGGCGGCCCAGACGACGGGACAGCGTGTCCTTCACCCGGTCGCGCAGGGCGCCGTCGGCGAGCGCGTCGTCGGTGTGCAGGAAGATCGGATGCACCACGTTGCGGTGGCCTCGCAGCACGGACACGACGTGACGAGCGAGTTCGTCGGCGTGTGCCACCGAACGAGTGACGGTATCGGCACCGGCGACAGCGACCTGCACACGACCGTCGGGCATCGGCTGGATCCGCGCGTAGGTCGCCGGTCCGTGCGCGGTGTCCATGCTGATTCCGATGGACCCGGTGCCGGCCAGAGCAACTATGCGGTCGGCCAGGTTCTCACCGAACCGGTTCCAGTCCCGGTCCAGGACCTCATCGAAACGGTCGTTCTCGGTCACGCGCACTCCTCTCGAAGAGCAAAGGCGGGCAGCGGTCACGGTACTGCGGGTCGCGGACATGCCCGTGCAGGCGCGCGGATGATCTTGCAACTCGTTACTGCCGTCCGGTGCGCGGGACGGCAGTCGTAGTTCGGGGCGGAGCAGTCAGTCGATCTGGCGCAACGTGTGCCGTCGCGCCCGTTCACCCACGATGAGCGGATCGGTGGACAGGTCGCGATACAGGCACACGCACAGACCGATCATGACCACCACGAACGGCACCGCCGCGATGATGGTCATCGTCTGGAGCGCGTTGAGAGCATCGGCGCCTCCGGTCCACAGCAGCAGCGCCGCGACGCCACCGGTGAGTGCACCCCAGAAGGCGACTATCCAGGGACTCGGCCGCAAGGTGCCGCGTTGGGTGAGACTGCCCATCACCATCGATGCCGCGTCCGCGCCGGAGACGAAGAAGATGGACACGAGCACCATGACGACGACGGTGGAGACACCTACCAGCGGAAGGTTGCCGAGCATGCCGAACAACTGTCCTTCCACGTTCTCCGCTCCCGCGACGTCGAGTCCGTCCTCCTGCTGACTGATCGCCGCGCCTCCGAAGACCGCGAACCACAGCAGACTCACGACGCTCGGGACGAGCATCACGCCGACCACGAATTCGCGGATGGTCCGGCCGCGGCTGATGCGGGCGAGGAACATCCCGACGAAGGGCGCCCACGACACCCACCACGCCCAATAGAAGATCGTCCAGCTCGACAGCCACTCCCCGGCCGGACCGTTGGATGCGGCGGTCCGGGCCGACATCTGGGCGAAGTCTGCCGCATACGCCCCGAGGGTCGTCGGGATCAGATTGAGGATGAACACGGTCGGCCCGAACACGAAGACGAACAGCGCGAGGACGACCGCGAGGACCATGTTGATGTTCGACAACCACTGGATGCCCTTGGCGACTCCGGATACCGCCGAGGCGATGAAGGCCAGGGTCAGGATCGCGACGATCCCGACGAGCAGGGCAACGCCGGCCGTCTCGAGCCAGCCGGTGACCTCGAACCCCGACCCGATCTGCAACGCGCCGAGACCGAGCGACGCCGCGGTACCGAAAAGGGTCGCGTACAGGGCGAGGATGTCGATGAATTTCCCGAGCGGACCTTCCGCGCGATGACCCAGAAGAGGAATGAACGCAGCACTGATCAGCTGCTTGCGACCTCTCCGGAACGTTCCGTATGCGATGGCCAGCCCGACCACCGCATAGATCGCCCACGGGTGCAGGCCCCAGTGGAACATCGAGGTCGCCATTGCGGTGCCGGTGCCACCGACGGTGCCCGGTGGCTCGTCGATGTAGTGGCTCAGTGGCTCACCGACGCCGAAGAACATCAAGCCGATGCCCATGCCCGCACTGAACATCATGGCGATCCAGCTGACGGTGCGGAACTCGGGCGTCTCCCCGTCTTTGCCGAGGGGAATCCGGCCGTACTTGCTGAGCGCGAGCCACAGGACGAAGAACACGAACCCGCTCGCCGCGAGCACGAACAGCCAGCCCAGCTCGACGACGATCCAGTCGAGGGTGTTGCCGGTGATCGTGTCGAAGCTCTCGGTGTCCAGCAACCCCCACAGCACAATGGCCACTACCAGGCCGGCGGCGACTCCGAATATGACGCGGTCGGTTCGCGGCCGATCTCGGACCTCGGCAGAGGAAGTACCGACGCCCGGGTCCGGGGATTCTTCGGACACGCGCCGGTCGTGACGCAGACTCATTCGTCAAACCTTGCAATGTCCGCCGGGTTACGAGGCCTCTTTCGAAGAACTGTTCGGTACCGCAACACTCGAAACACGCTGACCAGGCACTTCTGCCGGGGTTTACCAACCCGACATCACGAAAGAAACGTCAGCCGGCGCGGAGCGCTGCGTGTACCAGCGCCAGGACTTCTTCGTCGGACACCCCGAGCGCACGGACGGTGGCCACGTATTCACTCGTCGCGCGCTGGGCTCCGATACGCGTGGGGTCGCCGTTCGCCGCGACGAATGTGCCGCCCCGGCCCTTCGTCTCCAGTACGCCGGATTGCTCGAGTTCACGGTAGGTCTTCGCCACCGTATTGGGCGCGATCCCGAGGGTCTCTGCGAAGCCGCGAACGGTGGGCAATTTCGTGCCGGAGATGAGGTCGCCGCGGTGAACGAGCTCGACGATCTGTCGGCGCAGTTGCTCGAAGGGCGGGACCGCCGAGTCGTGGTCGATGACGATATCGAGCATCTTGGCAGGTTAGCAGCGCTTCCCTGCCGTCACGGCCACAACGGAAAGCTAACCGGCGTTCACCCTCGTAGCGCCCCTCGGCGACGTGTTGCCGTCCTGCTCGAGCGAATCGTCACCACCCTGCCTGTACGTGCCCGTCTCGAGCAGGTCGCGGATCTGGATCAGCAGATCCGTCTCGCTCAGGGGTTCGTCCTCGGGTTCCTTGTCCGGCGCGAAGCGGGCCTTGGCAAGGTTGACCGGAAGAATCAGGACGAAGTACACGACCGCGGCGATGATGAAGAAGTTGATCCCCGCCGCGATCACCGCACCGATGTCGATGAAGGTGGCGTCGTTCGACGCGATGACCCGGAACCCGAAACCCATCTCGTTGTCGCCACCGACCGCTGCGATGAGCGGGTTGATGATGTTCGAGGTGAATGCGGTCACGATCGCGGTGAACGCGGCGCCCACCACCACCGCGACGGCGAGTTCGATGACGTTTCCGCGCAGCAGAAAGTCCTTGAAGCCTTTGAGCATGTGTCCCGCACGCCTTTCCGATGATCCCGTGTGGACGGGAGTGACCGCGGAATCGTAGAGCGCCGCGGCGACGGCGCCCAAACCGGCAGCTCCCGGGGACGGGCGACAGTGCAGAATCGAGCCATGGCAACCCACGCGACGATCTATCACAATCCCCGGTGCAGCACGTCCCGGAACACCTTGAAGCTGTTGCAGGAATCGGGCATCGAACCCACTGTGGTGAAGTACCTGGACACTCCGCCCTCACGCGAGGAACTGACGACGCTGCTCGCCGACGCCGGACTGAAGCCCAGCGAAGCGATCCGGTCCAAGGAAACGCTGTACAAGGAACTCGGCCTCGCCGGCGCGAGCGAGGACGACCTGCTCACGGCGATGGTGGAGAATCCGATCCTCATCGAGCGGCCGCTGGTGGTCACCGACAAGGGCACCGTTCTGGCCCGCCCGGTGGACCGGGTACGCGACATCATCTGACGAGACGGCCGACGGCCGGCCCGGGAGCTACACGGGTGCTCGCGACAGCGGGCACGACATGCATCGCGGGCCGCCGCGGCCGGATCCCAGCTCCGACCCGGCGATCCGCAGCACTTCGATGCCGGAATCCTCGAGCCGGGTGTTCGTCTCGACATTGCGTTCGTAGGCGACGACCACTCCCGGCGCCACGGCGAGGGTGTTGTTCCCGTCGTCCCACTGCTCGCGCTCGGCCACCACGGCGTCCAGACCGGTGTCGATCACCCGGATCTTCTCGATCCCCATCGCGTCGGCCGCAGCCTCGAGGAACGGCCGGGCGCCCGATATCCGGACTCCACCGTCGCCTGTGCTGCGAATCGTGAATGCCTGCAGAGATTCCCGAATCGCCGGATACATGACCACCGCGTCGACATCGACCATCGTGCACACGGTGTCGAGGTGCATCGACGCGCGCTGCTGCGCGATCGGCACCGCGAGCACAGTGTGCGCAAGTCCGTCTTCGAAGGCACTGCGCGCGAGAGCTTCCGCCCCCGCAGGGCTGGTGCGTTCCCCCACGCCCACGGCGATGACACCGGGTGCCGGTAACAGCACGTCCCCACCCTCGACCGGAGCGGTGTGCGATTCGTAGGCGCGGCGCACACCGAGGAATTTCGGATGGAACGCGTAGATGAGATCGGTGAGATTCGTTTCCCGGCGCCTCGCGGGCAGCGCGAGCGACGGGATTGCGACGCGCGGGCCGATCCAGAACGAGGAATCGCGCGTGAAGAGCAGGTTGGGCAGCGGCTCGATCGCGAAGTCGGCGCCGTGATGCATCATCCGCACCAGCGACGGCGCGACGTCCATGCCTTCGGCGGGAAGCTCGTCGAACGTCATGCCGGCGATGAGTATCCGGGCGAGGTCCGGGGCCGGCACCCCTCGTAGATGCCCCGCGAGTTCTTCCGCCAGTGGGTGCCCGAGACGACGCGGGTCGACGGCACTGGAAATACTTTGGACCCGCGCGGCCCCGCTCACCTCGAGGGTCTCGGTGAGGAGGTCGGCCAGCAGCAGGACCTCGACACCGCGACTACGCAACAGTTCGGCGAATGCGTCGTGTTCTTCCTGCGCACGTGCCACCCACGGCAGGGCATCGAACAACAACTGGTCGTTGTTCCGAGGTGTGAGCCGCTCGAGTTCCGCGCCGGGCCGGTGCAACATCACCGCCCGGAGCGCACCGACTTCGGAATCGACACCCCACGGAGCATTCATGCTCCGAATCTAGCGAGTGCGGGCGGGTTCGGCTCGGCCGGTGAGAGGATCACACGAACGTGTCGTCGCAAGCAGGAGGCCAGCCCGTGTCAGAGTCCGCGTCCCCAGACTCCCCCGATCCGCTGGGTGAACTGGCACCGTTCGCCGGTCGGTGGACCGGTGCGGGGGAAGGCCACTACCCCACCGTCGACGACTTCGCCTACGTGGAGACGATCGAGCTGAATCCGTTGCCCGGCAAGCCTTTTCTGATGTATGTCAGCCGCACGAAACATCGCGACGACGGACGTCCGCTGCACACCGAAAACGGCTACCTCCGGCGGTCGGGCGGCGACATCGAGTTTCTCGTCTCGCAGCCCACAGGCTTCGTCGAAATCCAGCGTTCTCAGCTGTCACACGGGGTGCTCGACTTCACACCGGTGGTGTTCGAGCGGTCACCGGATGCGAAACCCGTCCGAGAGCTCAGGCGGAGGTTCGTACTCGACGGAGACACGCTGCGGTACGACCTCTGGATGGCACACGCCGACACTCCCCTCACCCACCATCTGCGCGCCGAGCTGCGGCGCGAGGGGTGACGACCCGCCGGAAGTAGTCGTTGGCCGCCTGCATGACCAGGTTGTAGGGGGCCGCGAACTTACGGGCCCACCAGTATCCGAATCGCGTGTCGAACGAGGTGTAGACGAGGAACCGGTTCTTCTTGATACCGGTGACGATGCACGCGGCCACCTTCTCGGGCGAGGCCGCGTGCTTGACGAAGCGTTGCGTGATCTTCCGGACCTCGGGACGGTCGCGATCGACACCCACGATCTGGACGCTGTCGACCAGAGGTGTGCGCACCGCGCCCGGGACCACGAGAGACACCCCGATCCCGTTGCGCTTGAGGTCGAACCGCAGCACCTCCGACACCCCGCGCAGCCCGAATTTGCTCGCGCTGTACGCGGAATGCCACGGCAGCGCGAGCAGTCCGGCGGCGGAGGAGACGTTGACGAGATGCCCGCCCCGTCCGGCTTCCATCATCGGCGGCACGAAGCTCTCGATCACGTGGATGGGACCCATGAGATTGACGTCCACCATCAATTTCCAGTGCTTGTGCTCGAGCCGGTCGACGGTCCCCCACACGGACACCCCCGCCACGTTGGCGACGATGTCGAGCGCTCCGCACCGCGAGTGGACGTCGTCCGCGAAAGCGGCCACCGCGTCGTAATCCGCGATGTCGAGCGCAGCCGAATGAAGTACGACGCCTCCGTCGTCCCTGACCTGCCGGACCACTGCTTCGAGGCCGTCCGCGGCCACGTCGGTGAGGACGAGTTCGGCTCCCTCACCGGCGGCGTGGAGTGCCAGGGCGCGCCCGATTCCGCTCGCTGCGCCGGTTACCAGAAACTTGGTGCCGCGCAGGTCCTTGATCGCCATGGCGACACCCTAACGGCCATGGCGGCATTCGGTGCCGAGTCGATGATCAGAGGCGCTGTGCCATTTCCTCCTGGTACTGCTGGATGGTCCGTTCGATAGTCGTGCAGTCGTCGGTGCGACCTTCGCTGCGCGCGAGGTCTGCGCGTTCACGCAGCACGCGGATGGCGCGGCGAAGCTCGTCATCACTCATCCTCTGGTCCATGGATCCAGTCTGAACGTTGGGGCACCACCACGCCAGCGGTCGGGTGTTGCGATTCGCCGGGTGTTCGGACGAGCCGGAGTGAATTCGTACGAGAAGGCGGCTCGCGACACACTAGATTCGGGGACCCGAGCAGAGGAGATCGTCGGCCGGCACGTCTTCGACATGACGGACGGCTGGGACGGGGTGCCTCCGAGCGGTGTCGACCACGTGGTCTTCGTGACCCATCGGGCGGCGCCCGAGGGTTGGGACCCCGCGGCGCCGTTTCGCTTCGTCGAGGGCATCGAGGCCGCTGTGGCCGAGGCGCAGGAACTTGCGGGTGACCGCGTGGTCGAGGTTGCCGCCGGCGAGGTCGGTGGCCAGGTGTTTGCCGCGGGCCTGGTCGACGAGGTGCGCATGGACGTCGTCCCCGTCGTGTTCGGGACCGGCAAGCGCTACTTCGGGTCGGTCGACGCGCAGCGCCTTCTGGAAGATCCTGACGTGGTGATCCGGGGCAACGGGGTGCTCCACGTGCGCTATCGGGTGCGCCGCTGATCGATCCGAGCGAGTACGCGACGAGTCCCCTGCGGACCGGGGCACGGGGATACGAAAAAACCCTGCCCACCGATCACGGGAGCAGGGTTGGAACTTCGACCAGATGGTGGAGCTGAGGGGAATCGAACCCCTGACCTCTTCGATGCGAACGAAGCGCGCTACCAACTGCGCCACAGCCCCGTAGGTTCCTGACGGAACCGACTCGGAAACCTTAGCAAACCTCCCCACCCAAAACGAAATCGCGCCATCGGCACAGGTAGGGCGTCTTTTCTTGCGCAACAGGCACACAGCAGAAGGCCCGCACCGACGCGGTGCGGGCCTTCTGTGCGTTCGGGTTACTGCCCCGCTGCACGCGGGACGAAGTAGTCGCGGGGACGTTCGTCGTAACCGTGCTCGTCATAACCGTGCTCGGCGTAACGGGGCTCCTCGTAGCCCGGGTCGATGTGACCCGAGTCGTCCACGTAGTAGCCGAGGTGGTCGAAATCCGGGTCTTCGTCGTCGATTTCGAGGACCACGGCCCCCCGCCGGCGCAGACGCTCGGGGACCAGCCGGAGTTCTTCGTCGGTGCGCGACTCGACGCCGAGCCGTGACCGGTGCAGACGCGCCAGCCGGCGACGGCGGATCTCCTGCTCGAGCTGTACTTGGCGGCGGAGGTAGAAGAGGTAGCCGACGAGCGCCGCGGTCCCAGCGCCGCAGATCCACCACATCACCGACGACACGGTGAGCGCCAGCGCTGCGCTGAGGATCGCGGCGATCAGCAAGGCAAGGACCGTGCGCTGACGCGCGTCGTAGCGTTGCGCACTGGCCACGGCATCGGCGTGCGGGTCGAATCCGCCCCGGCCGCGGCGCTGCGGCACGAAGTCGCGTGCGGGCGCCCGTCCGGGACGGCGGGTACGTGCGAAATCGTCGTCCGAAGAGAAGTCTTCGTCGGTGTCTGTTCCGGGCCTGTCCTCGAGGTCTGTGTCCATGCGGTCCTCCGCTGGGTGTCCGTGCGCGTGATCACGACTCGGACGCCAGTTCGGGTCGCTGCGATGCCCGGCAGCCGGCCCACGGGGGGCGATCGGCTCGTCGTCACCGCGATGCAGAACCCGTGTCGCAAGCGCGGCGTCGGTCGTCTGCCGGATCCGTGGACGCTTGGTGACCAGCATGGGCACCAGAACGAACAACCACACGGCAACAAGCCCTATCCACAGGAGTGAATTCGGCATCCGGCGGCCCTCCTCCCAGTCGTCACCTGCTAGTCCGTCGGCGCCACCGACCTAACTCAGGCTAGCGGCATGTACACGATTACCCGTAGAGAAACGCCGACTCAGGCGACTACTGCTGCCACTCGAGTCACGCACTCCCACAGGACACATTGTTCACTCTAGTCACAGAAATCACCGGAAGCCTGAGGATTATCACTCAGGTTCGGAGTTACATTTGTTACACCGGTCGGAGGTTTCAAGACCACGTCGCGCGGCCACCCCGAACCAGGCGGTCGGACACCGAACCGGGAACCTCTTCGACGGTCATCGCAACCAGCATGTGGTCACGGAATCGGCCGTGCACGTCGAGATACCGCTGGAGCAGGCCTTCTTCGCGAAATCCGACGTTCTGGAGTACGGCGCGACTGGCAAGGTTCTCCGGACGGACGGTCGCCTCGACCCTGTGCAGACCCACGGGTCCGAAGCAGTGATCCAGCCCCAGCGCAACGGCCGCGGTGGCGACACCGAGACCGTTGACGTCCTTCTCCACCCAGTAGCCGATCCACGCAGAGCGCAGCGCCCCGCGCACGATGTTGCCGACCGTGATCTGTCCGCAGAAGCGCCCGTCGAGTTCGATGGCCATCGGGATCATGTGTCCCCGGTGCGCTTCGGCTCGCAGACTCCGGTACAGGCCGGGCCACACCGAGATGTGGTGCCGCATGTCCCACGGGGACTCTCCGGTGGGCTCCCACGGTTCGAGGTGCTCGCGGTCTCGCATCCTCAACCGACTCCACGCTGCCGCATCGCGCAGTTTGAGCGAGCGCACGGTGACGAGACCGCCCGCCACCCGCAACGGCCCCAGCCGGGCCGGCCACCCGGGATGTCGCGACATCAACCGCGCTGCCCGAGGAACGCCACGTCCACCCGGTCGCCGGCGCGCACCTCGGAGGTTTCGGGTTCCACGATCACCAGGCAGTTCGCCTCGGCGAGCGTCGCGAGGAGATGCGACGACGCGCCCGCAGCACCCCCGAGTGCCTGAACGAGATACTCCCCGGTCGCCTCGTCGCGCAGCAGTTGCCCGCGGAGGTACCCCTTCCGGCCGGGGATGGAGGTGATGGGGGCGACGGTGCGTGCCGCCACGATGCGGCGCATCGGCTGTCGCCGTCCGAGCGCGATACGAATGAGCGGCCGCACCATCACCTCGAAGACGACGAGCGCACTGACGGGGTTCGCCGGCAACAGGAACGTCGGGACCTCGTCGCGGCCGAGTCTGCCGAAGCCCTGGACCGACCCGGGGTGCATCGCAACCCGTTCCACTTCGAGGTCACCGAGATCGGACAGGGCCTCCCTGACGTCTTCGAGGGCACCGCCGCCCACCGCTCCGGCGATCACCACGATCTCGGCACGGATCAGCTGACCTTCGACCACTTCGCGGAGTCGCTTGGGGTCGGTACTCGCGATGCCGACCCGGTTCACGTCCGCCCCGGCGTCGCGTGCCGCGGCCGCCAGCGCATACGAGTTCACGTCGTATACCTGCCCGGGGCCGGGGGTGCGCTCGACGTCGACGAGTTCTCCGCCGACGGAGATCACCGAGAGCCGGGGCCGGGGATGGACGAGCACTTTGTCGCGGCCGACCGCGGCGAGCAATCCCACCTGCGCGGCACCGATGATCGTGCCGGCGCGCACCGCGACGTCACCGGGCTGCACGTCGTCGCCGGTGCGGCGGACGTAGTCGCCCGAGCGCACCGTTTTGAGCACCTTGATGCGGGCGGTCCCCTGGTCGGTGTAGTCGAGCGGCAGGACCGCGTCGGCCAGTGTCGGCAGCGGAGCACCGGTGTCCACGCGGACGGCCTGGCGGGGCTGCAACCGGATGGGCTGCCGCGACCCTGCGCGAACTTCGCCGACGACGGGCAACACCACGTCGTCGGGTCCGTCGTCGTCTCCCGACTCCGGGGACCGGCCCTCCGCGAGCCGCACATCGACACTCCGCACGGCGTAACCGTCGATCGCGGCCTGGTCGAAGCCGGGTAGCGGCCGCTCTGTGACCACTTCTTCTGCGCACAGCAAACCCTGCGCTTCCGAAATGGCCACTCGGACCGGCCGGGGTGCGACTGCTGCCGCCGTCACCCTGGCCTGTTGATCCTCAACCGACCGCATACCGCTTCTCGACCTCCAGCCAGGTGCCGCCTGTCACTGTTCCAGGCGCTCGATCAGCCACTCGCGGAGCGAGGGACCGTACTCGTCCGTGTTCAACGCAGAGTCAACCGCAGCGCGAAGGTACCCGCCGGGATTTCCGAGGTCGTGTCGGGTGCCGCGATGCACGACCACATGGACGGGGTGACCCTCGGCGATCAGCAGGGCAATGGCGTCCGTGAGCTGGAGTTCTCCGCCTGCGCCGGGCTCGATGCGACGCAGTGCGTCGAAGATCGCCCGGTCGAGCAGATAACGGCCGGCAGCGGCGAAGGTGGAGGGGGCGTCTGCGACATCCGGCTTCTCGACCATGCCGAGGACCTTGAGCACGTCGGGGTTGACGGCATCGGGAACGATCTCGACGTCGAAGACGCCGTACGCGCTCACCTGCTCCTTCGGCACGTCGATCGCGCACAGCACCGAACCGCCGCGCTTGGCACGCACACGCTGCATGATCTCGAGGACACCGACGGGCAGCACGAGATCGTCGGGCAGCAGCACGGCGATGGCTTCTTCGTCGTCGTCGAGCGCTGCTTCCGCGCACGCCACCGCGTGGCCCAGACCGAGCGGCTTCTCCTGGATCACCGACTCGACTTCGAGCAGGCCCTGCGCCTTGCGCACCTTCGCGAGCAGTTCGTACTTGCCCTTTTCTTCGAGCTTCGACTCGAGAACGAGGTCTTCGACGAAATGCGCGACGACACCGTCCTTACCGGGCGCGGTCACGATCAGCAGGCGCTCCGCGCCGGATTCGGCCGCTTCGCCCGCCACGAGCTCGATGCCCGGGGTGTCGACCACAGGGAGTAGCTCCTTGGGGACCGTCTTCGTTGCGGGGAGGAACCGCGTACCCATGCCCGCCGCCGGGACAACCGCGGTCTTGAAGCGCCACGCCGCGCCGTCCGTTTTGTTCGTCATAGACTCCCACCCTAACTTCGGCCAACCGATCGGTGGCCCCGTGATCTTAAGGCGACCCGCATGGCCCGCACTTCCAAAGCACTCTGGCGTACCCGGATTATCTCCGCGCGACACCGCGTAGAAAGCGATCTTCGCCACGTCGAAGACGAAGCACTCGCGCGCACGGCCGCATCCCTGGCCCCCGCAGGCTCGACGGTCTGCGCGTACGTTCCCGTGGGTTCGGAGCCCGGTTCGACAGCGCTTCTCGACGCGCTGGTCGCCGCCGGTGTCACCGTCCTCGTGCCGGTGACCCGTGAGGGGTCGGCGCTCTCGTGGGCGGAGTATCGCGGCGAGTCTTCGCTGGTCGCAGCGAGTTTCGGGCTACGGGAACCCGCCGGCGACGTGCTTCCGCCGGAGACGGTCGGCGACGCGCACACGGTGCTCGTACCCGCACTCGCTGTCGACGTCCGGGGCGTGCGACTGGGCCGGGGCGCGGGCTTCTACGACCGGACTCTCCACCTGGCCTCGCCTGATGCGAGGATCGTCGCCGTCGTACGCGACGACGAACTCGTCACAGAGTTGCCCGAGGATCCTCACGACATCCGCATGGGCTGGGCACTCACCCCGGAGAAAGGGCTGGTACGCCTCGGTGCGGGCAACCGTGCGGAACAACACACCCGCTAGCGTTGTTGGCACTGTCGGCGATAGAGTGCCAAAGCTGCGGTCTGACGAATACCGCGGTACGACGAACTGGCGGAGGATCAAGCGGTGCCCACCTACTCATATGCCTGCACGGCGTGCGACAACAAGTTCGACATTGTGCAGTCGTTCAGCGACGCTTCCCTGACCGAGTGCCCGGAGTGCAGCGGCAAGCTGCGCAAGCTGTTCAACTCGGTCGGGATCGTGTTCAAGGGCAGCGGCTTCTACCGCACCGACTCCCGCAGCGGCAGCACTGCAAGCGAGAGCGCGAAGAGCGACTCGAAGTCGAGCACCTCCGAGTCGGCCCCGGCTGCCTCCTCGTCGAGCTCTTCCTCGACGAGCACGTCGTCGGCGAGCACGTCCTCGACCCCGGCCGCCGCAGCGAGCTGATCGGGGTTCTCCCCAGGCGCCCTGCACATCCCCAGGACGCCGGGCACACCTCTTCGCGAGACCGGCGGGCAGATCCGAACGCATAGCGTCGGCACATGCCCGTCGGTCCGTTGTCGTTTCCGCCCCGGTTCACTCCACCCGGGCGCGGCCGTCCGTCCGGCCCTTCCTCGCTCCAGCCGACCCTTCCCGACCGGATTGCCGAACGATTCCGGCCGGGCTGGGCACGTGCGGGTACCGCCCGGAAGGTGGGCGCAGGAGTTCTCGCCGTTCTCGCGACAGTCCTTGCGCTGCGCGGTGATCCGGATACCGAACGCGTGCCCGTCCTCGTCGCCGCACGGGACCTGAGCCCGGGGCGAGCACTCACCGCCGACGACCTCACCCTCTCCGAACGCGACGCCTCCGGTCTCGCCGCAGGTTCACTCACCGACCTCGCGAATGCCGTGGGCCACACGCTCGCCGGCCCCGTGCCCGCCGGGGAAACCCTCGTCGACGCCCGTCTGGTGGGGCCACGCCTCGCGTCGGCGGCCACCGGCGTCCAGGACGCGCGTGTGGTCCCGATCCGCCTCGCGGACGCCGGGGTGGGCGAACTTCTCCGCGAAGGCGACCTCGTCGACGTCGTGACCGTCGCGGGTGCGACGGACGCCGCCGTGCCCGACGCGCACGTCCTCGCGAGGGGTGCGATCGTCGTGCTGGCCCAGCGCGCCGACTCGGCGGGCGACCGGAACGAGCGCGTGATTCTGGTTGCGCTCGAACCGGATCAGGCCACGGCCGTCGCCGCCGCGTCGCTGGTCAGTGCCTTGACGGTGACGCTGCACTGAGCCCGCGGGCCGGTCCCGGACTGTCGGCGCACCCGAGTGCGGTCGGCACCGAACTGCCTGAGACGGCCATACCGAACGCCCGGCCGGTTTATCGTCAGCCTGTGGATGTGATCCACCGCACGTGCCCGCGCTCGTCGCCGGAACCCTTGCACGAAGGAGAGCACCATGCTTAAAGGCTTCAAGGACTTCCTCCTCCGGGGTAACGTCCTCGACCTCGCCGTCGCGGTGGTGGTCGGAACAGCGTTCACCGCGATCGTCACCGCCTTCACGACATACGTCATCGAGCCGCTGATCGCCGCGCTGGGCGGCGACAACGAATTGGGTTGGGGCTTCCAGATCCTCGCCGACAATCCGGCCACGTTCATCAACGTGGGTGCGGTGATCACGGCCGCGATCAACTTCATCATCATCGCCGCGGTCGTGTACTTCGTGCTCATCCTTCCCGCCAACGCGGCGAAGAAGAAGTTCGTCACCGAGGAGGCGGACAAAGAGGCGAGTGCCGAAGATTTGCTCATCCAGATCCGCGACATCCTCGAAGCGCAGGCCGGCACGCCGGGCCAGGGCGGCGGGCACACCCGGTCCACGCCGGATCTGTCGTAGACCTTCCGCACGAAAAAGGCTGGGCCCACTCGGATTTCCGAGTGGGCCCAGCCTGTGGTGCGGTTCGGCAGCTGCCGGACGTCTACTTAGACGGTCCAGACCTGACCGTAGGTGGTGACGTTGTCGCCGTTCGCGGTGATCGCGCGGACGAACGGACGCACCTGGACAGCGCCGAGGACGCCGGAAGCGGTGCCGTGGACGTTGGCAAACTGAACGGTCTTGAAGTCACCGTCGAACTCGCCCTCGGCGACGACGAGCTCCTCGATGCCCGGAGCCGGGGTCAGCTCGAGCTCGGCGTATGCCTGCGGGAGGATGTCGGTGACCGTAGCGTCGACCACAGTGGTCGGATCGAGGCCGAGCTCGAGGCCGGGAGTGGAGTAGGTGACGCCGATGGCGCCGTCGATGCTGCCGGCCCATGCGAACTGGTAACCGAACTGGAAGGTGGTGCCCTCCGCGTCGGCTGCACCCTCACCGAGGATGTTGGCGGTGCCGCGGCCGTTGTGGAAGAACTCGCGGTTGAACGGGCTTCCGCCGAGGGCCGGAACGCCCTGGATGAAGGTGTCTTCCTGCGTCACGACGACCTCGAGGCCGTCGGAGACGATGCGGTTCTGATCGTTGACCTCGGCCGAAGCGGCACCGGAGGCACCGAGGACCAGACCGAGAACGGCGGCACCGGCCACAGTGGCGTTACGGGCGGCCTTGAAGCCACGCGACTTGATTCCCATGATTACTCCGTTTTTGGTGGTGGGTACTACTGGTGGGATGGGCAGTGCAGGACTCAGAGGGTCCAGACCTGGCCGTAGGTCGTGACGTTGTCGCCGTTCGCGGTGATGGCGCGCACGAACGGACGAACCGAAACCGGGCCGATGACGCCCGTGGCGGCACCGTGAACGTTGGCGATCTGAACTTCCTTGAAGTCGCCGTCGAACTCGCCTTCGGCGACCACAACTTCTGCGATGCCGGGCGCCTGCGACAATTCGACGCCAGCCGACAGCTGAGGAAGAATGCTGCTCACCTTGGCGGTCACGGTATCGGTGTCAGTGACGGTCTCCTTGAAGAGCTTGTTGCCCTCCGGATCTGTTGCTTGAATCGGCTGGCCATCCGCGTCGAGCTTCGGGGCGCCTTCGCCATCGACCTCGTAGACCGGCTCGACCGTGGTGGTTTCAGTAGACTTCAGCGTCAGAGTCGGGTCAGGGCTCGCCCAGTTGAACCCGATCGCACCGTCTACCGACGCCGACCATGCGACCTGGTAGCCGAACTGGAAGGTCGTGCCCTCGAAATCGGCAGCGTCGGGGCCGACGATGTTCGCGAGACCACGCCCGTTGTGGAACCACTCACGGCTCAGGGGGCTGCCACCGATCGGGGGCACACCCTGAATGAAGGTGTCCTCCTGAGTGACGATGACTTCGTTGCCGTCGGAGACGATCCGGTTCTGGTCGTTGACCTCTGCGCTCGCGGCGCCGGTCGATCCGAGAACCAGACCGGCCACGGCGGCCGCCGCCACCGTGGCGTTGCGGGCGGCTCTGAAACCGCGTCGCGTCTGAATCTTCATGAATGCCTCATCCGTTCTCTGAGTGCCGGGTGGCGCACCCGCGTCCGGCACTGCTGGTCGCCCTCGTCGCCCGCGAAGGCGTTCTCCACAGCGAACGCACCGCCGGAGTGCCCGCCGGTGCGTTCGGTGCGTCAATCGTCCACACGGTTTTGCGTTACCGATTCGAGATCGAAGAGCCGGTGTGTGAGACCTCTCCGCGACCTGATCGAACCTGAGAGGGAGATTAGACCGTGACCTTTCGCGGGGCAACGGCTAGAGATTCACGCGAGCCGGACATTCGGGGCTGTGAGCCCGTCGCTCCACGAGGCTGTCTGTACTCGCGCCCACAACGGGCGAATGTGACGGCGTTCTCGTGCCTGCCGGACAGACGAGTCCGGGTGAGAATGCGTTTCAGCAGGTGAGAGTGGGGATTCCCCGGGCAGGCGACGTAGAAACCTCTCGGGATTGTGTCGGGGGGCACAGGATCTGCCTGGTGGTGAACGAGGACGCGAACCGAACGGAATGTTTCGGGAACGTTTCGTTGCCGCCTATAACGGGTTCATCTCAGAGTAAGGTGAGCCTCACCAACGTGAGGTAGATCACACATGTCCGTGGTGTGGAGGCACTTGCTGACGCAGCCATTCGTCGGAATCGCGCCCACCTTCTCGCCTCTCCTCCCCTCCGCCCCGTTCGTCACGGGTGGTCTCGGGAAGCACGTCGCCGAAGATGCGCGCGAGCCGCGCCCGGTCGATCCGGGCGCGGCTCGGGGACGGTGACGCAGGCCGATCGGCTGCGTTGTCGGCGGGGGTCCCGCACGACTCGTCGTTCGAAATGGTCCTACTCCTCCACTCGCGAGAATTCCTGAATCACATGTGCCGCCAGCGGCAGCAACGTCGCCATGCCGTCCCTGATCGCGGCGCGCGACGACGGCAGGTTGGCGACCAGCGTCGAGCCGGACACCCCCACGAGCCCGCGCGACAATCCGGCATGCACATTGCCGGACGCCAGACCGGACGCACGTAGCGCCTCGGTGATGCCGCGGATCTCGTGATCGAGCACGTCGGCCGTGGCGTCGGGAGTCACATCGCGGGGCATGACACCGGTGCCGCCCACCGAGATCACCAGATCGACACCGCCGATCACGGCGGTATTGAGTGCATTGCGGATCTCGACCTCGTCTGCCGCGACCGTAACCACACCGTCCACCGCGTATCCGGCTTCCACCAGCAGCTCGGTGACGAGCGGACCGGCCGCGTCGGGGCTGTCCCCGTGGGAGACCCGGTCGTCGACGATGACGACCAGGGCGCGGCCGATTCTCAGGTCTTCGAGTTCCATGACACCCACGGTAGTTCGCGGCTGCGGCGGACGCGCTGCATGCGCGGAATTGTGAGCTATGTCCATTTTTCGGCTCCTCGCCGCTCTACCCCGACGTCGTTTCGACATCGACGGTGTTCTGGTTCCCGTTCGCATCCTGGTAGGTGATCTTCACCGTCTCGCCAGGAGCATGCGAACGGATCGCCGCGATCAGCGCATCACCGTCGGTGATGACCCGATCGTCGACCTTGACGATGAGGGAGCCGGCGGGAATTCCCGCGCGCTCGGCAGGCCCGCCCGCGACCACTTCGGCGACACGCGCGCCGTTGTCCTGGTTCTGGGACGGCACCTGGACGCCGATGACGGCGTGCTGAGCCGTACCGGTATCGATCAGCTGATCGGCGATACGACGAGCCTGGTTGACGGGGATGGCGAAGCCCAGCCCGATCGATCCGGACTGCGACCCGGCCGTGGCGATCGCGGTGTTGATCCCGACGAGACGCCCCTCCATGTCGACGAGCGCGCCGCCCGAGTTCCCCGGGTTGATCGCGGCGTCGGTCTGGATCGCGTCGATGACCGAACTCTGGTTACCCGTCTGCCCACTGGTGGACACCGGCCGTTCGAGTGCGGAGACGATGCCCGCGGTGACCGTGCTCTCCAGCCCGAGCGGTGAACCGACGGCGACGACTTCCTGTCCCACCTGGATGTTGTCGGAGTTGCCCAGTTCGATCGGGGTGAGATCGTTGCGGCCCTCGGTCCGGATCACGGCGATATCGGAGACGGCATCGGCCCCTTCGATCGTCGCGGGAGCCGAGGTGCCGTCGGAGAAGTACACCGTGAGCTGTCCTCCGCCGCCCGCACCCTCGACGACGTGGTTGTTCGTGAGGATCAACCCATCCGAGGAGAGAACGACGCCCGAGCCTTCACCGCTGCTGTTGCGACCCATCACCTCGATCCGCACCACACTCGGCACCACTTTCTGGGCGACCGCCTGGACGCTGCCCTCCGGTGCCTCGACGACCGTGACGTTCTCCTCCGCGGGCGTATCGAGCGAGTTGACCACCGCGGTACCGCCACCGGAATCCTTGACCGCCCACGCGCCTACTGCCCCACCGATGCCGCCACTGACGATCGCGAGTGCGATCGCGCCGACCGCCAGCGCCGAACGGCCGGGCATACGCCCCGTGCCCCGGGTCTGCTGTGGGTACGGCCCCTGTGGATACGGGCCGGTGGGCTGACCCGGGCCGTACGGCCCCGGCGACTGGCCCGGGCCGGTAGCGCCCGTCGGTTGCGCCGGCCCGTACGGACCGGTGGGCTGCCCTTGCCCATAGGGGTGCGGTTGCGGCGAACCTGCGCCGCGGGTGGGGTCATCGTTCATGGTCATCGCCTTCATCCGATTCGAGCACCAGGACGAGCGTCCGGTCGCCCGAAGCGCGGTGGCGCTTCGGCGTCCGCTTCCCAGGATGGACTGCTCATCTGAGAACCGGCTTAATATTCGGCTCCTAAATCCCTGTCAGTCCGCTCCGGCCCCGGTCCGCTACGCCCGGTCGGTGCCGGTGTCGTCGCCGAGATCGGGGGTTCCCGGCAGCACGATGCGGATCAGCGCCCCACCTCGCTCCGAACGGTCGACGGCGATGGTGCCGCCGTGCTTCATGACGATCTGCCGGACGATGGCCAGGCCGAGGCCGGAGCCCGGCATCGAGCGAGCGCTCGTCGCGCGGTAGAAACGCTCGAAAACCAGTTCGCGTTCTTCTTCCGGGATGCCTGGGCCGGCGTCGTCCACAGTGATTTCCATCAGGCCGGGGCCGATCTGCCGCATCCGCACGAACACCTCTGCTCCGGCGGGACTCCATTTCGCCGCGTTGTCGAGGACGTTGACCATCGCTCGGGTGAGTGCGGCGTGGTCGCTGAACACGTACCACGGCTCGGTGACCGCGGTGAAGACCACGTCGGTCCGCCGTCGTCGTGCTCGCTCGAGACTCCGATCGACCACTTCCGCGATGTCCACGGCCTCGAACACCGCCTCCGGCGCGTCCTCGCGCGCAAGATCCACCAGGTCGCCGACCAGCGTGGACAGTTCTTCGATCTGCCCGACGACGTCTTCGCGAAGCTCCGCCATGTCCTCGGGGGGCAGACTCGGCGCACCGGGTCTACTGGCCGCGATGAGCAGTTCCATGTTGGTACGTAGCGAGGTCAGCGGCGTTTTCAGCTCGTGCCCCGCATCCGCGACCAGCCTGCTCTGTCGTTCGCGCGACTCGGCGAGCGCCCGCAACATCATGTTGAAACTCTCGGTGAGCCTCGCCAGCTCGTCGTGTCCGCTCACCCGGATCGGCCTCAGGTCGTCGGTGCGCGCGACCCGCTCGGCGGCGGCCGTCAGCCGCGCGACCGGTCTCAGGCCCGTCCGGCCCACGGTCGCTCCCACGGCCGCGGCCAGCACGACGCCACATCCACCGACGACGAAGAGCACGCTCGCCATCCGGTTCAGCACTTCCACGGTGGGCCGCAGCCGTTGTGCGATGACCACCGTGCTGCCGCCGGGCATGCGCTGGGCGAGGACGCGTTGCTGGTCGACCGTCCGTAACGACGACTCGCGCTCGCCCTCCGCCACGGCCAGCTCCGGTTCGCCGATCGGTACCGACGATCCGGGCGGGACGTACCGGCTCAGGTCGCTGTAGATCAACGCGACGCTGATGTCGGAACTGTAGAGCTGGGCGCCACCGATGTATCGCGGGTCGTAGGTGATGAGCGTGCTCGACTCGACCAGCGCCTCGGCGCGGGCACGTAGCTGCTGATCGACGTCGGAATACAGCGCGCGGGCGACGACGGCATATGCGGCGATGGAGGTGACCGCCACGGCGAGGGCGACAGCGCCGGCCGCGAGCAGTGTGACGCGGGTGCGCAGGGGCACCGACCGCGTCAGCAGCATCGGCGGCCGCATCTTCGACTTCACGGTGCGGTCTCGCGCAACACGTACCCGACACCGCGCACGGTGTGGATCAGGCGGGGTTCACCCCCGGCCTCCGTTTTCCGGCGCAGGTATCCGACGTAGACCTCGAGGGCGTTACCCGAGGTGGGGAAGTCGTATCCCCACACCTCCTCGAGAATCCGGCTGCGCGACAACACTCGTCGCGGGTTCGCCATCAGCATTTCCATCAGGGCGAACTCCGTGCGGGTGAGACTGATCCGGCGGTCGCCCCGGGTGACCTCGCGGGTCGCAGCGTTGAGTGTGAGGTCCTCGAACCGCATCGTTTCTTCGGCGGACGCGTCGGGGTCCGGGGTGGCGCGGCGGAGCAGTGCCCGCAGGCGGGCGAGCAGTTCCTCGAGTGCGAACGGCTTGGGAAGGTAGTCGTCTGCTCCGGCGTCGAGTCCCGCCACCCGTTCGGAGACGGAATCGCGGGCGGTGAGGACGAGGATCGGCAGGTCGTCGCCGGTGCTGCGCAGCCGCCTGCACACCTCCAGGCCGTCGACGCGCGGCATCATCACGTCCAGCACCATGGCGTCGGGCCGTGACGCCACGACGTGTTCGAGCGCCTCCTGTCCGTCCGACGCGAGGTCGACGGTGTATCCGTTGAAGCTGAGAGAGCGGCGCAGCGATTCCCGCACTGCCCGGTCGTCGTCGACCACCAAGATGCGCATGGTTCTCAGTGTGGACCGGACCGCTGAGAATTGACTGAGGGGCGTGCCGTGCGGCCGGAATCGTACTGCGGTCTGCCCTGCTCGTCGCGTCCGGTAAGATTGCTCAATCGAGACGCTGCGGACGGCCGCCCGCGCGGCCACCTGCGGAAGTTCGGGCTCTCACGAGGGCGTACGTGAAGTCGCCCACCGCGGGGAAATACCCGGCGTCCACAAAGTCGAGCTGGTGAGGAGCGAGATATGGCAGTCAAGCGAGGACCGTCCAAGAAGTCGCGTGCCGTAGAGGGACGCAAGCCCAAGAAGAATCCCCTCTTCGCGGCAAAGATCGATTACGTCGACTACAAGGATGTGAACCTGCTCCGCACGTTCATCTCCGACCGCGGCAAGATCCGCAGCCGTCGCGTGACCGGCCTGACCCCGCAGCAGCAGCGCCAGGTGGCCATCGCGGTGAAGAACGCGCGCGAGATGGCTCTCCTCCCCTACATCAGCAGCAAGTAGGCGCACGCCGCAGATTCCGACGACCGCCCCTTCCGTAGTCACGGGAGGGGCGGTCGTCGTATGCGCGGACGGTGCTCGGCGCCGACCCCACGTCCGAGCGGTGAATCGGGCAAACTGGGCATTATCATCGCCACACGGGTGAACCGCCTGCATTTCGCCCAAATTTCGGGAACTCCTGTTGGCACCTGGCCCGATTCCCGGATAGGTTTTTGTTCGCTGGAACGAATCGCACTGCCGGGGAGGACAGAGGATCGTTTCAGCGGAGTGCCCCCTATAGCGCGACGGCTCACCAGTCCCCACCGACACCGAGCCTTCCCGCGCATGACGACCGGGGGCATTCACCCCGTCCGCTGCCCCACTGGGGGCAGGCTGTCGGGGACACCCCGCCGACGGCGGGCTCACGCCCGCCGTCGGCGGCTTCACGTGCTCGCGCCCCCTGCCCCGGAGTTGCGGCAGCAGAACCGGACCGAACCGTTACCGGTGGTAACCTTTTTCGCCGGGCGTGACGCGCCCGGTGGAGAGCTTCGTACGAGTGGGTGAATCGGTGTCGGGCGTGGTCGCGGGGTTCACCGTCATCTTCGTCATCATCGCGATCGGATTCGTGCTGGGACGCCGGGGAACGCTGGGCGCCGAAGCGCAGACCGTACTCAGCCGGCTCGTATTCTTCGTGGCCACTCCCGCCCTCCTGTTCGACGCGCTCGCCACGTCCGACCTGGCGGTCATCTTCTCCCCGAACCTGTACGTCGCCGCGGCCACCGCGTTCGTCGTCGCCATCGCGTACTTCGTCATCGCAGCCCTGTGGCTGAAACGTTCCGTACCCGAACTCACCATCGGCGCACTCTGCGCCGGGTACGTCAATTCCGCGAACCTCGGAATCCCCATCGCGGTGTTCGTTCTCGGCGACGCCTCGTTCGTCGCGCCCCTGCTGCTCTTCCAGATCGTGGTGCTCTCCCCTATCGCCCTGACGATGCTGGATCTGTCGACGATGCGTGCCGGAGCGTCCAGACTCGACACACTCACGGCCCCGTTCAAGAACCCCATCGTTCTCGCGGGTGCCGCCGGACTCGCCGTCGCGGTCAGCGGCTGGACGGTGCCCGCGGCGATCCTGCAACCGTTCCACCTGCTCGGGGGAGCCTCGGTGCCCGGCGCGCTGCTCGCGTTCGGACTGTCGCTGCAGGGCGTGCGAGTGCTCGAGAAGGGTACGAGCCCGCGACGGGACGTCGCACTGGCGTCGGTGCTCAAGATCGTCGTGCAACCGCTGCTCGCGTACGCGATGGGCCGCTACCTGCTCGGACTCGACGGGCACGCGCTGTTCGCCGTCGTCGTGGTCGCGGCCCTCCCCACCGCCCAGAACGTCTTCGTCTACGCGAGCGCGTACGGGCGCGGAATGGTCCTCTCGCGCGACGCGGCGCTCGTCACCACCCTCGCCTCGATACCCGCGATCGGCATCGTCGCGAGCCTGCTGACCTGAGTAGCGGCCGTCAGGAACGCCCGCGCGACCACGCCTCCCACAACCGGGCGTACCGACCGCCGCGGCGCACCAACTCGTCGTGGCTGCCCTCCTCGACGATGCGTCCGTCGTCCATGATCACGATCCGGTCCGCTGTGGCGGCGTGGCTGAGCCGGTGCGCGACGATCAGCGCCGAACGCCCCCGCAGCGCTTCCTCCGCCGACCGCTCCAGTTCGTCGGCTCCCGCCGATCCGGCGTCGGCCGTGGCCTCGTCGAGAATGACGAGGGCCGGATCGAGCAGGATCACTCGCGCGAGTGCGAGCTGTTGTTCCTGCATAGGGGTGAGGACGTGCCCGCCCGACCCGACTTCGGTATCGAGGGCGTCCGGAAGCCGCGACACCCAGCCCGCCGCGCCGATCCGTTCGAGCACCGCGGAGAGTCGCTCGTCCGATGCCTCCGGCGCAGCCATCCGCAGGTCGTCACGCACCGAGCCGGAGAACACGTGGACCTCCTGCGTCAGGAGAGCGATCTCGCGGGTGCGCCGGTCGTCACCGAGCCGGTCGATCGGGACACCGCCGAAGGTGACGCTCCCGGCAGTCGGGGGATGCACCCCGGCAACGACCGACGCGAACGTCGTCTTTCCTGCTCCGGATGCGCCGACGAGAGCGACGTGCTCGCCGTCGGCGATGGTCAGGTCGACGCCGTGCAGTATTTCCGGTCCGGACTCGTAGCCGAATCGCACTCCGCGGGCGACGACTTCGCGGCCCGTAGGCTGCGGCAGCTCCTGTCCCGTGGTGCCGGTCTTCTCGTACGCTTCGCACTCCTCGATGAGCCCCGCGATGCGCGAGAGCGACGCGAGGCCGCTCTGCAGGTCGTCCATGACGAGGAGCAACTGCCCCATGGGACCGAACAGCCGCAGGAAGAACAACATCGCGGTGGTGGTGACGCCGACGGTCACAGCATCCCGGTCGACGAGCACGAAACCAACCAGCAGGATGGACGCCATCCCGAGGAACTCGGCAAGATTGATGCGGCCGAACAGGCGGTTGACCACGATCCGCGCGCGCAACTCCCAGCGCGCGACCCACCACGAGTGCTCGTCGATCGGTCCCGCGAGACGAGGCCCGAGGTCGAACGCGTGCACGGTCGCCAGCCCACGGATGCCGCCGAGCACGTGGTGCGCACGCTCCCCCATGGCCACCCGCGACTCCCGGTACACCGGTGGCGCGTCGCGCGTGTACATCCGGGCACCGATGTAGTGGACGGGCAGCACGACGATCAGAACGAGGAGGAACCGCCAGTCGAGTGCGGCGAGGCCGAACATTGTCAGCACCACGGTGAACAGCGCACCCGAGATGGCAGGTGCGGCGGTACGGATGGCCGAGCCGACCTGGGAGACGTCGTCCGTGGCACGCGAGACCAGGTCGCCGCTGCCCGCCGACTCGATGCGTGAGAGCGGCAAGCGCATCGCAGCGGTGAGCATGCGTTCCCGCAACCGGGCCAGCCCGGTTTCGAACAACCGGGAGGTCAGGACGAGTCCGAATCCGCCGAGAGCCGCGGCGGCGACGGTCCCCGCGACCATGGCGGCTGCGAGCCACGCGATGTCGCCGAGGTCGCCGCCCTCGAGCACCACGTCGACCGAACGTCCCATCGCCCACGGGGTGACGAGCCCGGCCGCCGCCCCGAGGACCAGAACCACGAGGACAGCACAGGTCTCGCGGCCTTTCCCGGCGAACGACGCGCGGGCGATGCGTACCGTGCCACGGGCGTCGGACGTGCGGAAACGTTCGCCGGCGCGGGAGGTGGTTGCGGTCATGGCTGCTCCTGCTTCGGAACCGACGGCATCGCGGACCGGGCCGGCAGGCTCAGGATCTCGTCGGCGACGGCGGTGAACGCCGGTGATCGGGTGAACACGATCGTGGTGTGACCGCGCCGCGCTTCCGGCAGGCGTTCGGCGATCGTCGCCTCGGTGACGGAGTCGACGGCAGTCGTCGGATCGACGAGCACCAGCACGTCGACCGGGGACGCGAGCGCCCGTGCCAGGGCGACCCGCTGTCGCTGCCCGCCGGAGAGCAGCCTGCCGGCCTCCCCGACCGGAGTGTCGAGACCCGCGGGCAGCACCCGCGCGACGTCGTCACACGCCGCGGCGAACACCGCCCGGGTCACGCGTGCATCGGCATCGGCCGCGTCCGGCGGGATCCCCGCGGCGATGTTCTCGAGGATTGTGCCTTCGAACAGGTGCGACGCGTGGGGCACGACACGCAGGCTGCGCCGCGCGGCGCCTGCTCCGAGTTCGGCCAGGTCCACACCCCCGACCAGCACCCGGCCCTGTTCGGGGAGGTGCACTCGCGACAGCACGGCGACGAGGTCCGCGGTGGCGTCGGCATCGGCCCGGACCACCACGAATGCTCCTTCCGGGACCGTGGCGGTCAGGGCGCGCACGTGTCCGGCGGTGAGGCAGTCGAATTCGACGGTGGCGCGGCCGTCGGTGTCGCGATCACCCACAACGACGGCGGCCGGAGCCTGGAGGATGCCGAGCACACGCTCGGCCGATGCGACCGCCGATGCCCACGCGGCGCCCATGCTGGTGCCGAGCGCCGCGAGTGGACCCATGATCACCTGGGTGACACCGACGACGGTGATGAGCTGGCCGACGGTCAGCGAACCGGTGACAGCCATCGCACCGGCCGCGATCGCGACCCCGGCGACGAGCATCCCGGAGACGAGTTCCATGGTCGCGACATAGGCCCCTTCGGCCCGTGCCGAGCGCAGCACACCGTCGAGCGCGCGCCTGCTGGCCGACAGGTAGCGGCGGGACGCCTCGCCGTCGGCTCCGATTCCTTTGACCACGCGGATACCGGAGACCAGGTCGGTGGCCGTCCCCGCTGCCGTACCCGCGACCTTCTGTTCTTCGAGGCTGCGCCGGCGCAGCGGACCGGAACCCTTGTCGAGCAACCAGAGGATCAGCGGTGCCCCGGTCAGGATCGCGACGCCCAGCATCCAGGAGGTGCTGAGCAGGACGACCCCACCGAAGAGGACCGCGGCGAGGTGACCCACGGGATACACCGCGACGGCGATCCCGCGGGCGAGTTGCTCGACGTCGGACGTCGCGATGTTGAGCGTCACGCCGGGCGCCTGCGGCGGCCCGCCCACACCGCGGACATCGAGGATGCGATCGGTGACCCGGGTCCGCAGGCGGTGCTGGACCGCGAGCATTCCGGCCTGCCCGATCCTGCCGCCGAAGCGGGCGGAGAACGACAGGACCACGAACACTGCCGCGAGCACGAGCAGCCACGCGACCAGAGCGCCGGCGTCGCGGGTGGCAACGGCGCGGTCGATGGCCTGCCCCATCACGACGGGCACGAGGGTCTCGCAGATCTGATGCACCGAGACGAGGACCGCGGCCGGGACGGTCCATTTCCGGGCGGCGAAGATCGTCCGCACCGTGAACTGCCGGGGCGTGGTCTGCGCGTCCACCCGGATCTCGGGCGTGGGCATGGCCTGCGCCGGCGGGTCGAACAGGACTGGCAGCCTCATGGTCCTCCGGGGAGTCGGTCGCGGCGAGGACCCGCCACGGGTGCGGGCTTAGGGTGACCGCATGCGTCTGATCGTCCTGCTCGCTTGTAGCGTTCTCGCCGTCGCCTGCGGATCCGGCAGCCATGACATTGAACCACTGCCGGAAATTGCTGTGCCGCAAGGGGCGACGGAGTTCACCGCGCGACCCGACATCGTCGACCCGCATCCGGTGCAGGTCCAGGGATGGTCACGTGCCGGAGACGACCGCATCGCCCTGCACTTCGAGACGGGAACGCCGGAATGCTACGGCGTGCACGCCACGATCACGGAGACCACCGACGCAGTGGGTGTCACGGTGCTCGGCGGCACCCTGCCCGAGGCTCAGGACCGCATGTGCATCATGATCGCCGTGTTCGGGACGCTCGAGGTTCCGCTGGAGTCGCCGCTCGGAGAGCGAGTCGTCACGGCGGGTGAGCCGCACTGACCACGTATCCCGACGACGTGATGCACACTTCCCGAACACCTTCCGCACGCCGGCCTCAGCCGGCCCGAGCCGTATACGAGGCGCGGTGCCGGGCCGCATACCGTAGCGGCATGGCGATGTCGCTCACCCCGTCTCCCGCGGCGGCAGGCATCTGACCGATGTCCCACGCTTCCCGGATCGGCGTACCTCGCCATTGGCTGCTGTACCTGTGCACCGCGACCGCGCTGTTGCACGCGGCCTTCCAGTCGGTTCGTGTGCTCGTCTCGTACCGCATCCTCGCGCTCGGCGGCGACGCGACGACGATCGGCCTGGTCACCGCCCTCTACGCGATCGTGCCGTTGATCGCGGCGGTCCGGATGGGTCGTGCCGTCGACCGCGGTCACGCCACGATGATTCTGCGGGTCGGGATCGTGGTGTCCACGCTCGGTGTCGGGCTCATCGCGGCGAGTTCGGGTCTGCTGGTGCTCGGCGCGGGCAACATCGTCCTCGGCTTGGGGCAGTTGCTCGTCACGGTGTCCGGCCAGGCATTCGTCTCGATCCTGTCGCCGCCCGACCGGCTCGACCGAGGATTCGCCGGCATCACACTCGGAGTCTCCGTCGGCCAGGCCGTGGGTGTGCCGGTCGCGGGAATCATCGCCGCCGGCCACAGCGCGGACGACGGCTATGTGGAGACCACGGGCGCGCTACTGGTGATGACGGCGATCTGCGCGGTGGCATTGCCGTTCGTGCTCGGCCTGCGGGAGCCGCCCGGTTCGGGGCGCACCGCCGACGACGGTGCACCCCAGTCGGTGCTCTCGATGCTCTCCACTCTCGGCATGAAACCGGCGATGCTGTCGAGTCTGATCGTCCTCGCCGCCGTCGACCTCGTGGTGGTGTACCTGCCGCTGCTCGGGGAGCAGTTCGGGTTCGGGGTGCTGCTCGTGTCGGCGCTGCTCACCGCGAGGACGCTCACGTCGATCCTGTCCCGCGCGCTGTTGCCGTGGGCGTTGCGGCACGTCGGCCGGCGCCGGTTGCTCATCTCCGCCACTGCGGGCACCGTCGTGCCGGTCGCGCTCATACCGTTCCTGCCGAACCCGTGGCTCATCGCCGCGATGCTCGCGGTCTGCGGCGCGTTCTGGGGAGTCGGTCAACCACTCACGATGACCTGGGTCGTCGAACTGGTCGCCCCCTCCGACCGAGCCTCCGCGCTGGCGGTCCGGCTCACCGGCAACCGCCTCGGCCAAGTGCTCGTCCCCGTCGCCGCCGGCGGGATAGCCGGAATCGCAGGGGTGGCGTCGGTCTTCTGGGTGACCGCAGCACTGCTGTCCGCCGCGGCCACCTCGACGTGGCGGGCCCTGCGAACCTGACCCGCCGGCCACGTCAGCGGCGGCGCATCCGCACGTAGTCGCCCACCACCGCGGCGCCGAGGCCGTCGAGGTCGGGTGCCACGACCCGTCCCCCCACCCGGCGGGCCATCCGGTCGACGATCCGGGCCAGCCCGGGATCGTCGCCGAGCCGGAAGATCGTCACCTGGGCGCCGATCTTGCCGAGATGGTCGAGTTCGCGCACGGTCAGGCCCAGAGTCCTGGCGCTCGGCGGATAATCGAACGCCGCGTACCCCTCGGGTTCGAGGTGGGCGGTGGGCTCGCCGTCGGTCACGACCAGCACGACGGGCTGCGCGTTCGGATGACGACGCAGGTGCCGGCCCGCGAGCATCAGCGCGTGATGAAGATTGGTCCCCTGCTCGTACACACCGTCGAGGCCCGCCAGTTCCGGTGCGGTGACCACGCGCGCATGCCGCCCGAACGCGATCAACTGCAGCGCGTCGCCCCGGAACCGTGTGGACACCAGGTGGTTCAGTGCCAGAGCGGTGCGCTTCATCGGCACCCAGCGTCCGTCCATAACCATCGAGAACGACGTGTCCACGAGCAATGCGACCGCCGCCTGTGCCCGCTGCTCGGTATCGACCACCTCGACGTCGCTCACCGACATCCGGACCGGCACGCCGGGGCTGCGCAGCGTCGCGTTGGTGAGGGTGCGCACGACGTCCCACGGCTCGGTGTCGCCGAACTCCCAGGCCTTCGTCGCACCGGTGGGCTCCCCCATCGCCCCGGCGCGGCGCGATTCACGCTGACCCGTGCGGGACGATATCCGGTTCATCACGTCCCGCAGCGCGGTCTGCCCGAGCTGACGCATCGCCTTGGGCGAGAGCCGCCACTTGCCGTCCGCGCCGCGGTCGAAGAATCCCTCTTTCTGCAGTTCCTTCTCGAGATCGGCGAGTGTGCGAGCGTCGGCCACGGCCTGCGGACCGAGGTGGCGCTCGAGTTCGTCGAGATCGATGTCGTCGAGAGAAGCCCCGGCGTACTGCTGGGACAACTGCTCCGCGAGCCGGTCGAGTTCCGCGATCTCCTGGAGCGCCGAGGTCGCCTCACCGAGTCCCATCCCCTCGTCGCCACGCGTACGTTCGGATCCCGCCCAGTCCTCACCGGGCCGCGCGGCACGGAGATGTCCGTCGAGCCGGTCGAGCTGATTCGTCAACGACGGCGACCCGAACGCCTGCTGCGCGAGTGCGTCGAGTTCCTCCCGCTGTTCCGGCGTCAGCGAGTTCCGTAGCCGCTGCGCGGCGGCTGCCCGCTGCGCGAGCGAATCGAGCAGTTCCTCCACGTTCTGGGGATCGTCGGGAAAGAACTCGCCGTGCTCGGCCATGAACTGTTCGAAATCCTCGGGGGTGTCCTCCCCGCGCGCATGCTTGTCGAGGAGGTTGTTGAGGTCCTCGAGCATCTCGGAAATGCGCTGCCGGTCTTCCTCGGTGGCACCTTCCAGTGCCTGCTTCATTCCGGCGAACCGCTGGTCGAGCATTTCCCGGCCCAGCAGATCCCGGATCTTCTCGTAGTCCTGCCGCGCCTTGTCGCTGCGCCAGTCGTAGTCGGCGAGTTCCTGAACGGCCTGCGCTGTCGACGCCGGCAGTTCCTCGATCCGCATCTCGGCGAACCGGGCGTCGTCGTCGAGGGCGCGCGCGAGTTCCTTCCGTTCCTCGAGCACCGCCCGGTCGAGGAGTTCGCGCACCTCTCTCAGAGTGCCGTCGAGATCGGTGCGGTCGAGCAGTTCCCTCTTGCGCCGGTTGGCCTGCGCGGCAAGCTTGTCGAGTCCGCGCATGCTGCTGCTGCCGCGCCGCAGCAGTTCGCGCAGGGCGCGTTGCGGCGACGCCCCGCCGAGGACGTCGTCGCCGATCGCGGAGAGCGCGTCGCGCAGATCCACGGGTGGCGCGAGCGGGTCGCCCCCGTGGTACGGGCCGTACCTCGCGGAACGGTCCATCAGGAGTACACCGCCGCGCCGCGCGGGCCGGCGTCCTTTGCGATGCGCCGCGCCAGATACAGGCCCTCGAGTGCGAGTTCGATTGCGGCGGCGCGAGAGCCGCTGTCGGAAGCGCCGAGTCGTTCGGCGACCGTGTCGAGGACCGGCAGTTCGGGCAGCGCGTCGAGCAACGATTTCGCAGTGACGCGCTCGCCGGTGATCACCGGCTCACCCTGCTCGACCGCGGCGACGAGTGGGGCGAGATCGATCCCGGCCAGCCGCGTGCGCGCCGTGTCCGCGGTCGCACGACGCAGCAGGTGGTCGAGGATCTCGAATTCCCGTCCTTCCTCCCCTGATTCGAACTCCACCTTCCCGCGCAGTACCTCGACGACAGTGGCCAGGTCGACGGGCCGCGCCACGGGGTCGTCCTCACCGAGCACCGCGCCGCGGTGCACGGCAGCGGCCGCGACGGTTTCGGCGCCGGCCACGGCGAAGCGCGCGGAGACACCGGAGCGCTGGTCGACCGACGTCGACTCGCGCAGCAACCGCGTGAAGCGCGCGAGAATCTCGACGAGGAAGTCGGGAACGCGGGCCTGCAGGTCGGCTTCCTGCTCGATCACCGCGACCTCGTCGTCGAGTTCCATGGGGTAATGGGTGCGGATCTCGGCACCGAACCGGTCCTTGAGCGGAGTGATGATCCGGCCGCGGTTGGTGTAGTCCTCCGGGTTCGCGCTCGCGACGAGCAGCACGTCGAGCGGGAGCCGGAGTGTGTAGCCACGCACCTGGATGTCGCGCTCCTCCATGACGTTGAGCAACGACACCTGGATGCGCTCGGCGAGATCGGGAAGCTCGTTGATCGCGACGATTCCGCGGTGGGCGCGTGGGACCAGCCCGAAGTGGATCGTCTCGGGATCACCGAGGCTGCGTCCTTCCGCCACCTTCACCGGGTCCACGTCCCCGACGAGGTCGGCGACGGAGGTATCGGGAGTTGCCAGCTTCTCGGCGTAGCGCTCGCTGCGGTGTCGCCACGCGACCGGCAGATCGTCGCCGAGTTCGGCCGCGCGGCGGAGCGAGACGGGCGTAATGGGTTCGTAGGGGTGCTCACCGAGTTCGGATCCCGCGATCACAGGGGTCCACTCGTCGAGCAGCAACGCGAGGGTACGCAGCAGGCGCGTCTTGCCCTGGCCTCGTTCGCCGAGAAGGACGACATCGTGACCGGCGAGCAGTGCCCGCTCGAGTTGGGGGACCACGGTCTCGTCGAATCCGACGATGCCGGGCCAGGGATCGGTGCCGTCGCGCAGCGCGGCGACGAGGTTCTGCCTCATCTCGTCCTTGACGGGACGATGTACGTGGCCGGAGGCGCGCAGCTCTCCGAGGGTGGACGGGCGCGGTGTGGGAGACGTCACCTCATCCAAGGTACGACCGTGCGGCGGTTTCGGCACCTGCAAGCCGAGGAACCTCTTCTTCCCGGACGACCTGGGCCGCCGGATCCGGTGGATCGTCGAGAAACGTGCCCGCTGTGCGTCGCCGGAAGGCCGATTCGCCCGCGGTGGCCGCGGTCTAGGCTGGCGAAAAGGCATCGCCACCGGGGCAGGCCTGACACCTCGGTTCGTCTCCGCGATGATGGGTAATCCCACAGACGAAAGGGGGCCGCGTGGATGCGTTTCCGGACTCGACACCGGACGAGCTGACGGCTGTGTACGCCCGGATGTCCGGAGTGCTGCTGTCCGAACAGACCGTCGCCACAGCACTGCAATTGATCACCTCCCTGGCCGTGGACACCCTGCCCGGATCGATCGGATCCGGGGTCAGTGTCCGCGGTATCAACGGGGACGAGGTCACCTCCGCCGCGACCGATCGGATGGTCGAACGCGCCGACGCGTTGCAATACGAACTCGGCCAGGGACCGTGTCTCACCGCATGGCACGACGGGGTGATCGTGCGCGTCGCACGATGTCGGCGCCGATCCCCGGTGGCCGCTGTGGTCGGCACGGGTGGACTCGACCGGTATCCGGTCGGTGCTCAGCGCGCCGCTGGTCACCGCGGACCGGTCGTGGGGGGCGATCAAGGTGTATTCCGACCGCGCCGGGGCCTACGACGAGACCGAGGTCGGCCTGCTGCGGCGGTTCGCGGCCCAGGCCGCCATTCTGGTCGCCAACGTGCACACCTTCCGCAGTGCCGAACGGCTCAGCGACAACCTCAAGCGCGCGCTGCACACCCGGGATCTGATCGCCACGGCCAAGGGCATCGTGATGCTGCGCGAACAACTGGACCCCGATCAGGCCATGCGGTGGCTGATCGAGCAGTCCAGCCTGTCGGGAACCACCCTGGCAACCCTGGCAGAGACGCTCGTCGAGGCGGCCGGTGACGAAGCGGGGTGAGCAGGTGATGCGTCTGTTTCCGTCCGGCGAGGCCCATCGCCGGTTCCTCGAGGCGCTCGCCGCGACCGGGCTGACTCTCGACGAGTTGTGGTTGCGCTACTTCGCGCTCGGCGGGGATGCCGGCAAGGTCGAGATCGAGGCATACCTCGACGGAATGGTGCCGTTGTCGGTTCTGCAGCACGACCTGCTCGCGCATGCCGTCAACGAGCGTCTCGCGGAGATCGCTCCACCGCGCGCGCCCTACGCGGAGGAACTGCCCGCCCCGGAGTCCGCGGACAACGACACAGCATCCGGCCGTATCGACGGCACGGCGGCCGATGCCGAGGACGGTGACAGCAGGGGGCCGGACGTCGACGACGACGCACCCTGACGCAGCCGGGGCGAGACCTCCGTTCGGCGGCACTCCGCAGGTACGCACCCATGAGGTGCCTGAATACGGAACGTCGGGGGCTCTTCTGATAGACACGGTGTATGTCGGACACCGAGATCACCTTTTCCAGCGGCGACGTGACCCTGCACGGCAGCGTCCGGGTACCCGTGTCGATGAGGAGGGGTGTGGTGCCCGGAGTGCTTCTGCTCGCCGGCAGCGGTCCTACCGACCGCAACGGTGACAGCGCCCTGCTTCCGGGGCCGATCGGCACGCTGCGCCACCTCGCCGACGTCCTCGAACGGCACGGCTTCGCCAGCCTGCGCTACGACAAGCTCGGCAGCGGCGTGACCGGCCTCGGACCGTACGACGTCGAGGACGTCGCCGATCTCGGGTTCTCCACGTTCATCGACGCCGCGTCCGCAGGTCTCGATTTCCTCGCAGGCCGGCGCGGTGTCGACGCGAACCGTCTCTACGTCGTCGGACACAGCGAAGGTGCGCTGATCGCCCTGGCGCTGGCGCAGGACAACCCGCGGATCAGGGGTATCGGTCTGGTCGAACCCCTCGCGGTACGCCTGCTCGACCTGCTGACCGCCCAGATCGACGCCCAGCTCGACGCGGTGGTCGTCGCCCAGAAGCTCCCCGTGCAGATTGCCGACGAACTCCGGCTGGCGCTGACCGGAGCGGTCGAATCGCTGCGGGCCGACGGTACCCTCAGCGACCACCTGCCCGAACCCCTCCGCAACGCCGGGCTCGTTCCCGCGAACGCCAAGGCTCTCGCGGAGGAGGACGCGCTCGATCCTCGGATGCTCGCCGCCCAGGTCGACGGCGACCTGCCGGTGCTCTCGAGCGCATCGACCAAGGACATCCAGGTGCGTATCGAGGACGTGGACGCTCTCGACGACGCGCTCGTCCACACCCGCCTGACATCGCTGCGCATGACCCGCACCAACCACGTCCTCAAGGACATCGGGGACCAGCAGTCCACGGGCGCCGACTACATCGCCGACCTGCCCTTCTCGGAGGAGTTCACGTCCGGTTTCGAGGCGTGGCTGAAGAGTCTGTGACCGGGTCCGCGAAATAACAAATGTCGCTTTCACGTTATTGGTGTATGGTTTCCCGTTAACCCGCTGGTACGCCCGAGAAAGGTACGGTTCGATGCGATTCAAGCACATGCACGTCATCGGCTGTTCCGTACCTTTTGCGCACCTTCATTCCCACTTCGCCGCAAGGCCACCCCGAGAATAGAAGTCACACGACGACTCCCTTCTCGGGCACCCGGGCACATCGCCCCGGGTGCCCTTTCTTATCCCCACAGCTTCATTCCCCGACAGGAGAAACAACATCATGAAACTTCGCATCGAACCCGGCGGATCCGTCCCGTCGGACCTGCCCGGCGACCTGACCGGCCACGCCATCACGATCGATCTCAGCCGCGTCGGTGGCACCGAAAGCGGCGCCGCCGCAGCAGATCTGATCCGTGAACTGCTCGACCGGGGTGCCGCGCGCCTCGTCATCTCCGAGGGCCGCGGATCGCGCGGAACCGAGTCCGCACACGACGACGCCGCCCACTCGCACGCTGCCTGACCTGCAGGCACGTGCGCCGTGGACGGCGCCGTCCGGTATCTGTCAGTGGGCGAAGTGGCGGGCACCCGTCAGGTACAGGGTGATCCCGGCTTCACGCGCTGCCTCGATGACCTCGTTGTCGCGCACCGATCCGCCGGGCTGAACGACGGCCTTCACTCCGGCCTCGGTGAGCACTTGGAGGCCGTCCGCGAACGGGAAGAACGCGTCCGAGGCGGCGACGGAACCGACGACCCGGTCGCCCGCGCGTGCCACAGCCAGACGTGACGAATCGACGCGGTTGACCTGCCCCATGCCGACTCCGACGGTCGCGCCACCCGAGACCAGGAGAATCGCATTGGACTTGACGGCGCGCACCGTCCGCCACGCGAACTCGAGATCGCGCAGGGTGGCTTCGTCGGCGGCCTCGCCGCACGCGAGCTGCCAGTTGGCCGGTGCATCGCCCTCGGCATCGAGCGCGTCGCGTTCCTGAAGCAGGAGCCCGCCGGAAATCTGGCGCATCTCGATCTGCGAGGACGACGGCGAGTCGGCCCGCAGGATGCGGATGTTCTTCTTGCGGGAGAGCACCTCTACCGCACCGTCCGCATACGACGGCGCGATGACGACCTCGGTGAAGATCTCGGCGACCTGCTCGGCCATCTTCACGCTCACCTCACGGTTCGCGGCGATCACACCACCGAATGCCGACACCGGGTCGCATTCGTGGGCATTGCGGTGAGCGGTCGCGATGTCATCGGCGATCGCGATCCCACAGGGGTTGGCGTGCTTGATGATCGCGACGCACGGCTCGCGATGATCGTGCGCGGCGCGCCATGCGGCGTCGGCGTCCTGATAGTTGTTGTAGGACATTTCCTTGCCGTGGAACTGCTCGGCCTGAGCGAGTCCCGGCTCGCCCGACCCGTCCACGTAGAGGGCAGCCGCCTGGTGCGGGTTCTCGCCGTAGCGCAGCACATTCGCACGGGTCCACGTGGCGCCGGTCCAGGCGGGGAACTTCGCATCGTCGTCCGGAGCCGCGTAGCCACTGTTCATCCAGGTCGCCACCGCGACGTCGTAGGCCGCGGTGTGCTGGAACGCTTGCGCGGCAAGGCGCTTGCGCTGCTCGAGGGTGAAACCACCGGCCGCAACGGATTCGAGGACATCGCCGTATGCGGCGGGATCCACGACCACAGCCACCGACGGGTGGTTCTTCGCAGCGGCGCGCACCATGGACGGTCCGCCGATGTCGATCTGCTCGACGCACTCGTCGGGGCCGGCGCCGGAGGCAACCGTCTCCGTGAACGGGTAGAGGTTGACCACGACCAGTTCGAATGCCTCGATGCCCAGATCGGCGATCTGGTCGAGGTGGTCCTGCTTGCGGGTGTCCGCGAGGATGCCGGCGTGGACACGCGGGTGCAGCGTCTTCACGCGACCCTCGAGGCACTCCGGGAAGCCGGTGAGTTCCTCCACCTTCGTCACGGGCAGGCCCGCTCCGGCGATCGTCGCCGCGGTGGAGCCGGTCGAGACCAGCTCGACCCCCGCGTCGTGGAGTCCTGTCGCCAGTTCGACGAGTCCGCTCTTGTCGTACACGCTGACCAGCGCGCGGCGCACAGTCTTACGTTCGGTCACCGGGGATCACGGCCTTTCGTCCATCGGAAACAACTCCACGGGTCGCGACGGCGGCGACCACCTCTGCCAACAGCCGTCGCTCCACAACTTTGATTCGTTCGTGCAGGCTCGCCACGTCGTCGTCCTCGAGGACGGGCACCGCCTCCTGCGCGAGCACCGGGCCGGTGTCGACTCCGCCGTCGACGAGGTGCACCGTCGAACCGGTGACCTTCACGCCGTACGCGAGCGCATCGGGCACTGCGTGTGCGCCGGGGAACGACGGCAGCAATGCCGGGTGGGTATTGATGATGCGTCCACCGAAACGGTCGAGGAACGCCGGTCCCAGGATCTTCATGAATCCGGCGGTGACCACGAGATCGGGCTCGAATTCGGCGACGGCCTCGGTGAGTGCGCGATCCCAGGCAGCCCTGTCCGGATGCTCGCGCAGGGACACCCGGAACACGGGGATACCGGCTGCCGCCGAGTGCTCTTCGGCCGGGCACTCGCGGTCGATACCGACAGCGACGATGCGTGCGGGGTAGTCGTCGTCACGCGCCTGCTCGAGCAGTGATGCCAACAGGCTTCCCGTCCCGGACGCGAGTACGACGAGCCGCGCCGGTGCGGTGGGCGGCAACTGGTCACGCGAGGCAGTCAGGGCACTACTCCTGGAACTCGAGGGGGTCGGCCGACGAACCGGCCGTGTCAAAGCCTAGTCGGCGCCCTTCTTGCCCTTGCCCTTGCCCTCCGTGTCCGACTCCGCCTCCGACTCGGCGTCCGCCACGGCTTCTCGGCTTTCGTCCTCCCCGGACTCGTCCTCCGCAGACACGCCCTCCGACGTCTCGTCGGTGCGGGAGTCGGAGTCCGGGTCCGCGTCGTGATCGGAATCCTCGGCCGCGTCGCTGCGCTCCGCTGCCTCGTCATCCTCCCTCAGCTCGTCGTCGATCGGGTCATCGTCCAACTGCTCGTCGTCTGTCTGCTCGTGGTAGTCCTCGCGCAGGACTGCGGCGGCCAGGCGACCCTCGCGCCACATGAGCAACTGGGCGACTATGAGCCCGAGCAGTCCTGCCCACGCGAACAGGAGCACGCCGGCGAGCCACCATCTGGCCCCGACGACCCCGAAGATTCCCAGTGGGCCACCTGCCGCCCAGGTGATGCCTGCGGTGACCAGCCCGGCGAACCCTGCCGCGGCCAGAACCGTCCGAGCAGCGTCGAGGCTTCCCACCGGCGCCCCGTCGGCCTGCGCCTGGAGCGTGCGCTGCGCGGCAAACCGGCCGAGCAGAGCACCGACTGTGGCCGGCACAGCAAGCAGTACCGGCCACAGTGCGTGCGCCGGTCCCGCCGGGATCGCCGCGAGGATCGGGAGAGCAGGCAGATCGCCCCCCGACGCCTCGAACAAGCTCAACCGCACCTGCCCGAACTGTGCGGTGCTCCCGGCCAGCACCGCGGACGCACCGATCACCAGATTCGGCAGGTACAGGATCGACAGGACGGTGAGACCGAGGACGCCCGTCCAGGTTTCACCGCGTGCCAGCAGGTCGCCCAGTGTGGTCCACGACCACAGCAGTCCCGCGACGACGAGGACGCCGCCGACCGCGAACATGCCGAGCACCGCCCTCGCCGCGGGGCGGACCGACAGCACGAGCCATTCCGGCACCGCGTACCGGAGGACCAGCGGCCGCCACAGACGTGAGCCGATTCCGAGCAACGCGGCGAGCAGGTACAGGCCCGTCACCCACGCCAGAGCCGCAGCGGGGTTCGGCGACGCGACAGGAAGAACACCCGCCGCGTCCTGCATCACGACGAGCGCGACGACCGTGACGGTCAGCGGGCCGGCCAGTGTTGCCGCGGTGATGCGTGCGGCGTCGGGGCCTTCGAGTTGGTACCCGGTGTAGTCCATGACGGCGTCTGCCGCCGAGGCGGCCCCTCGCGCCGACAACCACACCAGGACCGCTGTGGGCAACAGGGGAAGCACACCGAGCGAGGTGCCGTCGATCGTGAGGGTCACCTGGTGCAGCGCGAGCCAGGTACCCGCGATGGCGGCGTAGATCCCCGCCAGGTCGCTGTTCGCGAGCACCATGGTGGTCACCACGATCGTGGCGACCACCGCGAGCGTCACCGCGGGAAGACGTGCCGCGGTACCGACCAGGATTCGGAACCGCTCCGGATCGAGGTGGCCGTCCTCGGGTGGAGTGTGCCGGGTCGACCGGCCGAGCGTGGAAGTCATCGAGTCGAGGGTGTCACCGACGTGTCGCGGAGGGTGTCAGGCGCGCCGATCACCGTTGGTCACCCGGTGAGCGGAACGCCTGGGTGGGGGCGGGCTCGCCGGGAGCGGAACCCTCGTTGTCTTCGGCGCGGTTCACGACGGCGCGCTCGGCATCGGACTCGGGCGCCGACGACGCATCCTCCTGCTCCGGGCGGCCCGGCGACTGCTGCGCGTCCGTGTGCTCCGACTCGGACCGGTCGTACTCGCCGCCGGTGTTCACCCCGGAATGCGACTGGGTGGCCTGGTCGGGCCCGCCGTACTGAGCGGGAGTGAAGCGCTGTGTGCGTTCCTGGTCGGTGCCCCCGTGTTCGCCCGAGTGCTGCTGGCCGAACTGCCCACCGTGCTGCTGTGCGCCCGCAAAAGGCTGGTCGCCCGGCTGCTGTCCGGCGGGGTACTGCGACTCCGGCGACGGCGACGCGGAGGAAGACGACCCACCGGGGTACTGCTGGCTACCGGAGTGCTGGCTACCGGACTGCTCGGACTGCCGGCCGGAGGCGGGCTGGCCCGGGTACTGCTGCGCCCCACCGTACTGCTGGCCCCCGTACTGACCGCCGTACTGCTGGCCCCCGTACTGCTGGGCATCGAACTGCTGACCCGGGAACTGCTGAGCACCGAACTGCTGACCGGGATACTGCTGAGCTCCGGCGGCCTGCCCGCCGTACTGCTGCTGGCCGCCGTACTGGCCGCCGTACTGCTGCTGGCCTGTGTACTGCTGCCCGCCGTACTGCTGGGCACCGAACTGCTGTCCCGGGTACTGCTGGGCACCGAACTGTCCGACACCCTGCTGCGCCGAACCCTGCTGCGGCGAACCCTGCGGATAGCCTTGTGCGCCACCGCTCTGCCGTGCCGAGCGTCCGGGCACCAGAATGCCCAGTCCGAACAGCAGAGTGACGACGGCGAGCGCGGCCTGCACGAAGCCGAAGACGAGGATCGTGACTCCGCCCCAGGCGATTCCCGTGTCTTCCGGCAGATGGAACAACTGGAAGAGCGAGGTCACGAAGCCGACTCCCGACGCGACCACTGCCACTGCCCGCAGGTCCTGGCCGGGCAGCAACGAGAGCGCTGCGCTGACGCCACCGAGCAACAGGAAAGCGAGGGGCACGACGGCGAATCCGAAATCGAACGACGACAGTGCGACGCGGGAACCGAACGTGATGCTCACATACGGCGCGAGACCGAGTAGAAAGTTCACGACACCGAGCGCGGCGACCACAAGTGGCAGCAGCAGCGGCACCACCTTGCTCGGGGTGGATTGCCCTGCGGGGAAATTCATCGGTCCTCCTGCTGTCGGTTCGGCTGTCGTCCGTCTCCTGCGTACCAGCCTAGGCACGACCCGCGAGAATGGGGCCATGCCGCACACTTTTGCCCCGGGCCCGGATGTCGTCGTGGAAACCGAGGTCAAACGTTCGCGGTTTCTCGCCGCGCTCCGGCGTGTCGAATCGCCGGAGTCGGCGCTGGCCTTCGTCGAGGAACAGCGGCGACTGTATCCCGATGCACGCCACCACTGCTGGGCCTTCGTCGTCGGCGACGAGCATGCGACGCGGGCCGAGCGGTCGAGCGACGACGGCGAACCGGGCGGAACCGCGGGCATCCCGATGTTGCAGGTCCTGCATCACCGCGATCTCGTGAACGTCGCCGTGGTGGTGACGCGGTGGTTCGGCGGCATCAAGCTGGGTGCGGGCGGACTCGTGCGCGCGTACTCGGGAGCGGTCACGACCGCGCTCGACTCGGCGCGCGTGGTCACGCGGGTCCGCCGGGAGTTGTTCGAACTCGGGGTCGACCATGCCGACGCGGGTCGCGTGGAAGCCGAGCTGAGGCAGCGCGGAGTCAGCGTGCTCGGCGTCGCGTACGGCGAGCGTGCGGTGCTGACCGTCGCGACATCCGACCCGGCCGTTCTCACGGCGACGGTCGCGTCGGTCACGTCCGGTTCGGGTGACCTGACGCCGGTGGGACACCAGTGGATCGACGAATAGGCACCGAAAACACACTGCCCCCGAAAATGCACTGCCCGTGTGTGTTCCGTCGGGAACACACACGGGCAGAGGTCGAACGGTGCGAAATTACAGCGACTGCAGGATTTCGCGCGCGAGAGCGGCGGTCTCGGACGGCGTCTTGCCGACCTTGACGCCGGCAGCCTCGAGGGCGTCCTTCTTGGCCTGGGCGGTGCCCGAGGAACCGGAGACGATGGCGCCGGCGTGGCCCATGGTCTTGCCCTCGGGTGCGGTGAAGCCCGCGACGTAGCCGACGACCGGCTTGGTCACATTGGCCTTGATGTAATCGGCTGCGCGCTCCTCGGCGTCGCCGCCGATCTCGCCGATCATCACGATGACCTTGGTCTCGGGATCCTTCTCGAACGCAGCGATCGCATCGATGTGGGTGGTGCCGATGACCGGGTCGCCGCCGATGCCGATGGCGGTCGAGAAACCGTACTCACGGAGTTCGAACATCATCTGGTAGGTCAGGGTGCCCGACTTCGACACGAGACCGACCGGGCCCTTGCCGGCGATATTCGCCGGGGTGATGCCGACCAGCGCCTCGCCGGGGGTGATGATGCCGGGGCAGTTGGGGCCGATGATCCGGGTCTTCTCGCCCTTGTCGACGTTGTAGGCCCACGCGTACGCGGAGTCCTGCACCGGGATGCCCTCGGTGATGACGACCAGCAGCGGGATCTCGGCGTCGATGGCCTCGACGATGGCGTCCTTCGCGAAGGCCGGCGGAACGAACGCGATGGAGACGTCCGCGCCGGTCTCCTTCATGGCCTCGGCGACGGTGCCGTAGACCGGCAGTTCGACAGCGTTGCCGTCCTTGTCGGTGTGCGAGACCGTGGTGCCGGCCTTGCGGGCGTTGACGCCGCCGACAACCTGGGTGCCGGCCTTGAGCATGAGGGCGGTGTGCTTGGTGCCCTCGCCGCCGGTGATGCCCTGGACGATGACCTTGGAATCCTTGGTAAGGAAGATTGCCATTGTTCTGTGTGTCCCTTTACTTCGCTGCGAAGGCGAGCTCGGCAGCCTTGTCGGCAGCCTCGTCCATGGTGGCGACGACCGTGACCAGCGGGTGGTTGGCCTCGGAGAGGATGCGGCGACCCTCCTCGACGTTGTTGCCGTCGAGGCGGACGACCAGCGGCTTGTTGGCCTCGTCGCCCAGCGTCTCGAGCGCGCCGACGATGCCGTTTGCCACGGCGTCACATGCGGTGATGCCACCGAAGACGTTGACGAACACGCTCTTGACCTGCTCGTCGTTGAGGATCACGTCCAGGCCGGCGGCCATGACGGCAGCCGAAGCGCCGCCACCGATATCGAGGAAGTTGGCGGGCTTGACTCCGCCGTGCTTCTCACCTGCGTAGGCGACGACGTCGAGAGTGGACATCACGAGTCCTGCGCCGTTACCGATGATGCCGACCTCGCCGTCGAGCTTGACGTAGTTGAGGTCGTTCTCCTTGGCCTTGAGCTCGAGCGGATCGGTGGCGTCCCGATCCTCGAATGCCTCGTGGCCGGGCTGACGGAACGCGGCGTTCTCGTCCAGCGTCACCTTGCCGTCGAGAGCCAGAATCTGGTCGTCCGGGGTGCGGACGAGGGGGTTCACCTCGACGAGGAGCGCGTCCTCCTTGATGAACACCTCCCACAGCTTCTGGATGGTGTTGGCGGCGGCATCGAGCACCTCTGCGGGCAGCTTGCCGGCCTCGGCGATCTCGCGGGCGAAGGCCAGGTCGACGCCCTTGACTGCGTCCACCGGGATCTTCGCGAGGGCGTCCGGGTTCTCCTCGGCGGTGACCTCGATCTCGACGCCACCCTCCACGGAGCACATCGCCAGGTAGGTGCGGTTGGTGCGGTCCAGCAGGAAGGAGATGTAGTACTCCTCGGCGATGTCACTCGCCTCTGCGACCAGCAGCTTCTTCACGACGTGGCCCTTGATGTCGAGGCCCAGGATGGCCTCGGCGTTGGCCACGGCGGCGTCGACGTCGGCGGAGTACTTCACGCCGCCGGCCTTGCCACGGCCGCCGACCTTGACCTGTGCCTTGACCATCACGGGCTTGCCGATTTCCTCGGCGATCTCGCGGGCTCCGGCGACCGTGTCTGTAACACGTCCAGCCGACGTCGGCACGTCATGCTTGGCGAAAAGTTCCTTCGCCTGGTATTCGAAGAGATCCATCTGCTCACCGTCTCGTCTGCGTTCACGCCCGCTCGGGGGTATTGAGCGGGCCGGTTCGGACTCTAGTTACATGGACGCCCTGCGAAACGTCCGCGCTCCGGTCATGTGGCGCATGTCACGGATCCTGGACGCCGAGGGTTAGCTCACGGGTTTCCTCCCGGAATGTGAGAACGCCGCAACCAAGAGGACCACCATCCCCAGGATGACAGGCGCCGCTCACGGGGCCGCGACCGGCTCCCCCGAGGCCACCCGGCAGTCGGGCCCGATTGCTCCGAGACTGTTTCGCAATGCAAAAGTCATTGGATGTTTCATTGCGTGACATTCGGCCCATTCCCCGCTTTTCCCAGCACATAACTGTGATGCCGCTCACATAAGCGCTTTGGTTTGCGTTATAGGTTGCCCTGCTTGCGATCGTTTCGTTACCGTCGCTCTGGTCAAGTAACGATGAGGTCACGAAACGGAGGATGGCGATGCGCCCAGGCAGCCCGATTGCCGAAAGCCACGCCCGCCGGCCCGAAACGGCACCGGACGACTGGAACGCTTGGACCACAGCGACCATAGATTTCCGCACGACGGGCCTCGCCTCCGAGCCGACCTACTACGTCGACGCTCCCACCTCGGATTCCGCCGAATCTTCCGACACCGTCTCTCCTGTTCGCCGCAGCGGAGCGCACCGGGTGCCCACTCCCCCGACCGCGCTCAAGGGCCGTGCCGCGGTGTTCGCCGTCGCCGCCGGCGCAGTCGTCGCAGCGGGTCAGGCAGCGACCAACGGTGGCCCCGGCCAGAACGCCGACCACAGCCAGGTCGCACTCGCCGCAGACACCAGCGACTCCTCGGTCATCACGGCCACCGCGGTGCCGCAGGCAGCGCAGTTCACTTCCGACAGCACCGGTGCGGCACCCTCGCAGGCGCCCCAGGTGCTCAACATCGCCGACCCCAACGACCTGTCGCAGTTCTCCAACCTCCTCGCCAAGGGCGAACGCTTCAGCGAGGAGCGAGCGGCACGCGAGGCAGCGGCCCGACGGCCCCTGTTCGTCCTTCCCGCTGCGGGCGCGTTCACCTCGAACTTCGGTGCTCGCTGGGGCACTCTCCATGCCGGCATCGACATCGCCGGCCCGATCGGCACCCCGATCCTCGCGGTCGCCGACGGTGAAGTCATCGATTCCGGTCCCGCGTCGGGTTTCGGTATGTGGATCCGGTTGCTCCATGCCGACGGCACGGTCACCGTGTACGGGCACATCGATCAGTCCATGGTCAGCGTGGGACAGCAGGTCCTGGCCGGCGACCAGATCGCCACCATGGGTAACCGCGGATTCTCCACCGGTCCGCACCTCCACTTCGAGGTGCACCTCAACGGCGTCGACAAGATCGACCCGGTGCCGTGGCTCGCCACCCGGGGCATCGCCCCCGGCAGCAACCGCGTCTGACGAACTCCCACATCGCGCGCCCTTCCGCCGCGATACCGGTCGCCTCGCGACAGCCCGCGCGGGCAACCGCGGTGCGGGCGCCTAGAGCTTGATCATCGGCACGCCGCCGACCAGCATCAGCCGGACCTTACCGGCACTTCCGAAGTCGATGACGACCGTCGCGGTAGGCCCACTGCCCTTCGTCTCCAGAACCGTGCCCAGCCCGTACTTGTCGTGGCTGACGCGGTCGCCGACGGCGAGCACGAGGTGATTGTTTCGCCCGCGCGGCGCCCCGAAACTCGGCGAGGACGAACGCTCCTCCCTCGCACCGAACCGCGATCCCGTGCCCGAGCCGATGGCATGTCCGCGCCCCGGCCCCGGATCTGTCCGCTTCCATTCGACGAGGTGCTGCGGAATCTCCTGCAGGAAACGAGATTCCGGATTCGTGACGGGTTGTCCCCACGACGAGCGCAGCACTGCGCGGCTGACGTACAGACGACGGCGCGCTCGCGTGATGCCGACGTAAGCCAGACGCCGCTCTTCGGACAACTCGGCAGGATCACCGAGCGCACGCATGTGCGGGAACTGCCCGTCTTCCCAGCCCGTCACGAACACGACGGGGAACTCGAGTCCCTTGGCGGTGTGCAGCGTCATCAACGTGACGACACCGTCCTGGTTTTCGGGGATCTGGTCGGCGTCGGCGACGAGTGAGACCTTCTCCAGGAACGCCGCCAGCGAACCGGGATCCGGGTCGCCGTCTTCACGTCCCACATCTTCGATACCCGCGGCATTGCGCACGTCGGCGCTGAATTCCCGTGCGACACTGACGAGTTCGTTGAGGTTGTCGAGCCGGGCGCCGTCCTGCGGATCGTCGCTGGCGGCGAGTTCGGCGCTGTACCCGGTGCGTTCGAGAATCGCCTCGACCACGTCGCCGATGTCGACCGTGTCGTTGCCGTCGGCGTCGGAGACCACCAGCATCGCCCGCAGTTCGTCGAGAATCCCCACGAATCCGGCGATCGCCTTCTGCGCACGAGTGTTCAGCAGGGCAACTTTGCCCTCGGCCGCATCCCGCAGCGCCTGACCGAACCCGATGCCGAGACGCTCGGCATGCACCGCCACGCAGGCCTCGGCCCGGTCGCCGATGCCGCGTCGAGGCGTGTTGAGGATCCGGCGCAGGCTCACGGTGTCCTCGGGGTTCTCGAGGACCTTGAGGTACGCGACGATGTCGCGCACTTCCTTGCGCTCGTAGAACCGGACCCCGCCGACGACCTTGTACGGCACGCCGTGACGGATGAACACGTCCTCGAAGGCCCTGGACGCGTTGTTGGTGCGGTAGAACACCGCGATATCGGAGAACTTGATGCCCTCGTCGACGAGACGGTCGATCTCCGCCGCGACGAACCGCGCCTCGTCGTGCTCGTTGTCGGCCACGTACCCGACCACGAGATCGCCCTCCCCGGAATCGGTCCACAACCGCTTCTCGCGACGACCGGTGTTGCGGGAGATCACCGCGTTCGCCGCGGACAAGATGTTCTGGGTGGACCGGTAGTTCTGCTCGAGCAGGATCGTGCGCGCCTGGGGATAGTCGCGCTCGAACTCCTCGATGTTGCGGATGGTCGCGCCGCGGAAGGCGTAGATCGACTGGTCGGCGTCGCCGACCACGCACAGTTCGCTCGGCTCGACGGTGGAGTCGTCGTCGGGGTCGCCCACCAGGGTGCGGACCAGCACGTACTGGGCGTGGTTCGTGTCCTGGTACTCGTCGACCAGCACGTGCCGGAAGCGCCGGCGGTAGTACTCGGCGATGTCCGGGTGAGCCTGCAGCAACGCGACGGTCTCGCCGATCAGGTCGTCGAAGTCGAAAGCGTTCGCGGCACGGAGGCGCTGCTGATACAGCGCGTACACCCGCGCGACGATCCGTTCCAGATCGCTGGCGTCGGCACCGACGGCGGCCGCCGCCTCTTCCGGGCCGATCAGCTCGTTCTTCAGATTCGAGATCTGGGTGGAGAGCAGCCGCGGAGAGTACTTCTTGATGTCTAGTTCGAGGTCTTTCGCGATCATCGTCAGCAGCCGGCGCGAATCGTCGGCGTCGTAGATCGTGAAGTTGGAGTTCATGCCGGGCAGGAGGCTCGCCTGGGCCCGCAGAATCCGGACGCAGCTCGAGTGGAAGGTCGACACCCACATCGACAGGGCACGTGGCCCGACCAGAGCGGCTACGCGCTCGCGCATCTCTGCGGCTGCTTTGTTGGTGAACGTGATGGCGAGCACCTGACCGGGTGCGACGCCTCGCTCGCCCAGCAGGTAGGCGATCCGCCGCGTGAGCACTGCCGTCTTGCCCGAGCCCGCACCCGCCACGATGAGCAGCGGCCCACCTTCGTGCGTGACCGCTTCCCGCTGTTGTGGATTGAGTCCCTCGAGGAGAGCGTCCGAATCGGGGGTCGTGTGGGCGGGAGCAACGGGAGTGTTCATCGTTCTACCAAACTACCGGACGCGTACGACAGCGAATCCCCGACTTGGCCGCGGATTGACACGGTGGCAAACTGGACGTTATGTCATGCGCCCTTCACCGGTCGGACGGCCAGCGCTGACGCGAGGAGATGACATTGAACGCCAACACCGACGCTGCTCTTTCCGGCGAAACCGCCGACGCAGTGCCCACCACCGAGGCCGAGATCGACGAACTCCGCAAGGAGATCGATCGCCTCGACGCCGAGATCCTCGCGGCCGTCAAGCGCCGCACCGAGGTCTCGCGCATCATCGGCCGGACCCGGATGGCGTCCGGCGGCACGAGGCTCGTGCACAGCCGCGAGATGAAGGTGCTCGAGCGTTTCAGCGAACTGGGCCAGGAAGGCCACACCCTCGCGATGCTGCTGCTGCGCCTCGGCCGCGGTCGCCTCGGCCACTAGCCCACGGGCAGTGCCGGCCTGAACACTGCGCCGGCCTGAACACTGCCGGCCCGTGGGCGTAGCGGCCGGGGCTCCCTCCCGTTACCGGAGCGCGATGTATTTCGTCTCGAGGTATTCCTCGATACCTTCGGTCCCGCCTTCGCGGCCGATGCCGGACGCCTTGATCCCGCCGAACGGTGCGGCGACATCCGACACCACTCCCCGGTTGACGCCGACGATGCCCGATTCCAGTGCATCCGACACCCGGAGCGCCCGATCCAGATCGTGCGTGAAGATGTACGCCGCCAGCCCGTACTCGGTGTCGTTGGCTGCGGCGACGGCCTCGTCCTCCGTGTCGAAACCGGTGACGGCGGCGACCGGCCCGAAGACCTCTTCCCGCAGGATGCGAGCAGTACGCGGCACGTCGTCGAGCACCGTGGCCGGATAGAACCAGCCCGGGCCCTCCGGGGTCTCCCCGCCGAGTCGCACCGTCGCGCCTCCCGCAACCGCGTCTTCGACCAGTTCGATCACCGTCTTCTTCTGGTTCTCGTTGATCAGCGGCCCGAGGGTCGTGTCGGGATCGGTCCCCGGCCCTTGCTTGTACGACGCCATGCGTTCGGTGAGCTTGGTGACGAATTCCTCCCGGACGGAGTTCGCGACGTGGAACCTGTTCGCGGCCGTGCACGCCTCACCGCCGTTCCGCAGTTTGGCCGCAACCGCACCCTCGACCGCTTCGTCGAGGTCGGCGTCGTCGAACACGACGAACGGTGCGTTTCCGCCGAGTTCCAGGGAGGTGCGCAGGAGCGACCGGCCGGCGGTCTGCGCGAGCGACCGTCCTACCGCCGTCGATCCGGTGAAGGTGAGTTTGCGCAGCCGCGGATCCTCGAGCAGGGGGCCGGTCACATCCCCGGCGTGGGACGTCGGCAGCACCGACAACACGCCTGCGGGCAGACCGGCTTCGGCGAAGAACTGGGCAAGCATCAGCAGGGTCAGCGGCGTCTCCGACGCAGGCTTGACGAGCATCGTGCACCCCGCGGCCAGCGCGGGGGCGATCTTGCGGGTACCCATCGCGAGAGGGAAGTTCCACGGCGTGATCGCAAGGCACGGGCCGACCGGTTGCTTCGTGACGAGAATGCGGCCGTTGCCCGCCGGGGCGGGGGTGTAGCGGCCGGCGATCCGCACTGCTTCCTCGGAGAACCATCGCAGGAACTCGGTGCCGTACGCGACTTCGGACCTGCTCTCGGGCAATGCTTTACCCATTTCGAGGGTCATGAGCAGCGCGACGTCGTCGGCGCGTTCGCTGATCTTCGCCCACACCGCGCGAAGAAGTTCTGCTCGCTCACGCGGAGGCGTCGCGGCCCAGTCGCGGCCTGCGGTCACCGCAGCATCCAGGGCGCGCATGGCGTCGTCGGGAGTGGCGTCGGCCACCTCGGCCAGAACGTCACCCGTGGCGGGGTTGTGGACGGGAAAGGTCGCTCGATTTCCGGCAGGCACCCACTCGCCACCGAGAAAGAGGTCGGTGGGCACGGACCGGATCAGTTCTGATGTGTCCATGAATCCCATCATGCGCGTCCCGCGCCGCGGAGGGTGCAAACCCGGCGGTTCGGGGAGGTGGACACTACTGTCGATCGCATGAGCGACGTGACCCGATCCACCCCGTGGCAGAAGTTGGTCGATCATCGCGCGGAGGTCGAGGGGATGCATCTGCGGGAGATGTTTGCCGCCGATCCCGGCCGCGCCGACGCGATGACCGCTGCCGCCGGGGATCTGGTGGTCGACTACAGCAAACACCGGGTCACCGCCCGCACCATCGAGTTGCTGCTCGATCTGGCCCGGGCGGTCGGGCTCGAGGCGGCCCGCGAGGCGATGTTCACCGGCGAGCACGTCAATGTCACCGAGGACCGGGCGGTGCTGCACACCGCGTTGCGGTTGCCGCGGTCGGCGCGGTTGGTTGTCGACGGGCGTGAGGTCGTCGCCGATGTCCACGAGGTGCTCGACGCGATGGGGGAGTTCACCGATCGGGTGCGTTACGGCCGGTGGCGGGGGGCGACCGGGGAGAAGATCACCACGGTGGTCAACATCGGGATCGGGGGGTCGGATCTGGGGCCGGTGATGGTGACGCGGGCGTTGCGGCACTATCACGACGGTCCGCAGGTGCGGTTCGTGTCGAATGTGGATCCGGCGGATCTGACCGGGGTGCTGGCGGGGCTGGATCCGGCGTCGACGTTGTTCGTGGTGGCGTCGAAGACGTTCTCCACGCTCGAGACGTTGTGTAATGCGACGGCGGCGCGGCGGTGGGTGGTGGCGGCGCTGGGTGAGGAGGCGGTGGCGGCGCATTTCGTGGCGGTGTCGACGCATGCGGAGCGGGTGGCGGAGTTCGGGATCGATCCGGTGAACATGTTCGGGTTCTGGGAGTGGGTGGGGGGCCGGTATTCGGTGGATTCGGCGATCGGGTTGGCGGTGATGTGTGCGGTCGGGCGGGAGCGGTTCGGGGAGTTGCTGGCGGGGTTTCGGGTGATCGATGAGCATTTCCGGTCGGTGCCGCTCGAGCGCAATGTTCCGGTGTTGTTGGGGTTGTTGGGGGTGTGGTACACGTCGGTGCTGGGGGCGCAGTCGCGGGTGGTGTTGCCGTATGCGAATGAT
>NZ_JBNCLW010000002.1:613243-749436 GCF_049844875.1 Rhodococcus sp. DT1 | reverse complement strand
ATCACCTGGAACAACGGATGACGCGCCTGCGAACGCGCAGGATCGAGCACCTCCACCAACCGCTCGAACGGCACATCGGCATGGGCGAACGCATCGAGATCCACCCGGCGGACCTCATCGAGGAACTCCCCGAACGACACCCCACCATCAACCGACGTCCGCAACACCAACGTATTGACGAACATACCCACCAGATCATCGAGCGCAGCCTCACCACGACCCGCGACGGGCGTCCCGATCGCAACATCGGAACTCGCGCCCAACCGCGACAACAGCACCGCAAGAGCAGCATGCACCACCATGAATTCCGTTGCACCACTGCGTCGTGCCACCTCGGTGATACCCGCACGAACACGACCATCGATCGTGAACCCATGCGAGGCGCCCCGGTAACTCGACACCACCGGACGAGGCCGATCCCCCGGCAACGTCGACTCCTCCGGCAGATCCGCCAAAGCAGTGCGCCAAAACTCGGTTTCCCGCGCGAGCAGCGACTCCGGATCGGACTCGTCGCCGAGGACCTCTCGCTGCCACAGCGTGTAATCCGCGTACTGGACTTCCAACGCCGACCACTCCGGGACCGCGCCCGCGGCCCGCGCTGCGTACGCCGTTGCCACGTCCCGGGTCAACGGCCCCATCGAGAACCCGTCACCGGAAATGTGATGAACTACCACAACCAGCACATGCTCTTCCGGCGTGATTCGCAGCAGCCGCACTCGGATCGGAACCTGCTGCGTGACATCGAAACCGGCAGTCGCGATCTCCGTGACACGTGCCGGGACCTCGTCGGCCGCGACAGTTTCCGGACGTACCTCGACGACGGTCCCCGAGACAGGCAGAACCTTCTGGAAACCGACTCCGTCGATCTCCGGATACACCGTCCGCAACGACTCGTGCCGCGCCACCACATCCGACACCGCGGCCTGCAACGCATCGACATCCAACGATCCCGACAACCTGATTACCGCCGGAATGTTGTTCGCCGCCGACCCCGGATCCAACCGGTTGAGGAACCACATCCGCTGCTGCGCCAACGACAACGGAATCTGTGCCGGACGCACCCCCGCAACCAACGGAACCCCGGCACCCCCACCGGACACCTGCTCCACCCGCACCGCCAGTTCCCCGACGGTGGACGCCTCGAACAGCACCCGCACCGGCACCCGAGTATCGAGTGCCGCACCCAGGCGCGCGACCACCTGGGTCGCAATCAGCGAGTTACCACCCAAAGCGAAGAAATCATCATCGAGACCGACCCGCTCGACGCCCAATACCTCGGAAAACACCGACGCCACAACCTGTTCGACGGGTGTCTGCGGGGCCCGGAACTCCCGAGCTTCGAAGACAGGGGAAGGCAACGCCTTACGGTCCAACTTGCCCGACGAACCCACCGGCAACTCATCGAGCACCACCATCGCCGACGGCACCATATAAGCCGGCAACACCGCACCCAACCGACGCGACAACACCACAGAATCCACCGACGCACCCGCAGCCGGCACCACATACGCCACCAACTGCTCACCCGCATGCGCATCCGCACGCACCAGCACCACGGCCTGACCGACACCATCCAAGCCCAGAAGAGCAGATTCGATCTCACCGAGCTCGATCCGCAACCCCCGCAACTTCACCTGAAAATCGGTACGACCGATGTACTCCAACTCCCCATCAGCAGACCACCGCACCAGATCACCCGTGCGATACAACCGCTCACCCACACCGAACGGCGACGCCACAAAACGCTCCGCCGACAAATCCGGCCGCCCCACATACCCACGAGCCAACTGCACACCCGACAGATACAACTCACCCGCCACACCCACCGGCACCGGCGCCAGTCGACCGTCGAGCACAAACACCTGCGTATTCCACACCGGCACACCGATCGGCACCGACACCACATCGGCATCGGACACCTCGTGGAACGTCACATCCACCGCAGCCTCGGTCGGACCGTACAAATTGTGCACAGCAGCATCCGGAAGTACCGCCCGCGCCCGCGCCGCCAACGGCGGCGACAACGCCTCACCCGATGCGAACACCAACCGCAGACCCGACAGATCCGAGACCCCGGCCTCGGTTACGAACACCGCCAACATCGACGGCACAAAATGCGCCACCGACACACCACGCTCGGCCATCACCTTCGCCAGATACGCCGGATCCCGATGACCGTCCGGAGCAGCAACCGCCAACCGCGCACCCACACCCAACGGCCAGAAAAACTCCCACACCGACACATCGAACGTGAACGGCGTCTTCTGCAACACCACATCCGCTCCGGTGAGCGAGTATTCGTGCTGCATCCACTCCAGACGATTGACGACCGCCCCGTGCGAGACCGCCACACCCTTCGGCCGGCCCGTCGAACCCGACGTGAAAATCACGTATGCGGTATTCGAGGGTCGCAGCGGCGAAATCCGCTCCTCGTCCGAGACCGGCGCGGCCGACACCTCGGCAAGATCGAGAGTGTCGATCGACACCACCGGCACCGACACCGGAACGTCGAACCCGTCCCGCGACGTCGACACCACCAACACCGGCGACGCCATCTCCACGATGTAGGCGTTGCGCTCGGCAGGCTGATCCGGATCGATCGGCACATACGCGCCACCGGCCCGCACGATCGCATACATCCCGACCAACAGATCCAACGACCGGCGCACCTCCAACCCGACGGTTGTTTCCGGACCCACACCCCGCGAAATCAGATACCGCGCAAGCTGATTGACCCGCGCATCGAACTGCACATACGTCAACGACTCGTCTTCGAACACCACCGCGACCGCATCCGGCGACGCAGCAACCTGCGCGTCGAAGCGATCCAGCAACGTCGCCTCCGCCACCGGATGCGACGTATCGTTCCACCGCTCGAGCACCGCAACACGCTCATCAGCGCCCAGCAGATCGATATCCCCTACCGGACCCGACGGATCAGACACCACTGCCTCGAGAATCCGCACGAACCGCTCCGCGAACCCCTCGACCGTCGAAGCATCGAACAAATCGGTGGCATAGGTGAACTCCGCATGGAAGCCGTCCGGCGAACCATCCTCCGCGAACCCGTCCGACAACGTCACCTGCAGATCGAACTTCGCGATCTGCGCATCGAAGTCGACACCCGAGACACTCAGACCGGGCAGCTCGAGCTCCGCAGCCGCCAAATTCTGGAAAGTCAGCATCACCTGGAACAACGGATGACGCGCCTGCGAACGCGCAGGATCGAGCACCTCCACCAACCGCTCGAACGGCACATCCGCATGCGCGAACGCATCGAGATCTGTCCCCCGAACGGTATCGAGGAACTCCCCGAACGGGACCCCACCATCAACCGACGTCCGCAATACGAGCGTGTTGACGAACATACCCACCAGATCATCGAGCGCAGCCTCACCACGACCCGCGACGGGCGTCCCGATCGCAACATCGGAACTCGCGCCCAACCGTGACAGCAACACGGCCAACGCAGCATGGACGACCATGAATTCCGTTGCACCACTGCGGCGTGCCACCTCGGTGATACCCGCACGAATACGACCATCGATCGTGAAACCGTGCGACGCACCCCGGTAACTCGACACCACCGGACGAGGCCGATCCCCCGGCAACGTCGACTCCTCCGGCAGATCCGCCAAAGCACTGCGCCAGAACTCGGTTTGCCGCGCAAGCAGCGACTCCGGATCGGACTCGTCGCCGAGAACCTCACGCTGCCACAACGTGTAATCCGCGTACTGCACCTCGAGCGCCGACCACCCCGGCTCCCGGCCCGCGGCCCGCGCTGCGTACGCGGTGACCACATCACGAGTCAGGGGCGCCATAGAGAACCCATCGCCGGAGATGTGATGAACCACCACAACCAGAATGTGCTCTTCCGGCGCGACACGCAACAACTGCACCCGGATCGGAACCTGCTGCGTCACATCGAAACCGGCACCCACAACCTCGGCGACCCGCCCCGCAACATCCTCGGCAGCCACGTCCAGAGCGCGCACCTCCACGACCGCGTCGCCGGCACCGAGCACCTTCTGGAAACCGACCCCGTCGACCTCCGGATACACCGTCCGCAACGAGTCGTGCCGTGCCACCACATCCGACACCGCGGCCTGCAACGCGTCGACATCCAACGATCCCGACAACCTGATCGCCACCGGAATGTTGTTGACCGCCGACCCCGGATCCAACCGGTTGAGGAACCACATCCGCTGCTGCGCCAACGACAACGGAATCTGCGCCGGACGAGTGCCGGCCACAAGAGGCACGCGACCCGCAAACGACGACGACTCGAGCAGACCCGCAAGCGCTTCGACGGTCGAGGCTTCGAACAACACCCGCACCGGCACCTGCGTATCGAGTGCGGCACTCAGGCGCGCGACCGCCTGCATCGCGATCAACGAGTTACCACCCAGCGCAAAGAAATCATCGTCCGCACCGACACGCTCGACACCGAGCACCTCGGCGAACACCGACGCCACAGTCTGCTCGACAGCAGTCTGCGGCGCCCGGAACTCACGAGTCTCGAAAGTGGGCGAAGGCAACGCCTTACGATCGAGCTTGCCACTGCTGTTGAGCGGAAACGCATCGAGCACCACAAACAACGACGGCACCATATACCCCGGCAACAACCCCGAAACAAACCGCACCAACTCGCCGCGATCCACCGTGGCCCCCACAACAGGCACCACAAAGCCCACCAACTGATCCCCGAGATCCGAGGCCGACACCACCACCGCAGCCTGAGCGACCGAATCGTGCGACACCAACGCCGCCTCGATCTCACCGAGCTCGATCCGCAACCCCCGCAACTTCACCTGAAAATCGGAACGACCGATGTACTCCAACTCCCCATCGGCGTTCCACCGCACCACATCACCCGTGCGATAAAGACGCTCACCCACACCGAACGGCGACGCCACAAACCGCTCCGCCGACAAATCCGGCCGACCCACATACCCACGAGCCAACTGCACACCCGACAGATACAACTCACCCGCCACACCCACCGGCACCGGCGCGAGTCGGCTGTCGAGCACAAACACCTGCGTATTCCACACCGGCGCACCGATCGAAACCGACACGGTATCGGCGTCGACGACCTCGTGGAACGTCACGTCCACCGCGGCCTCGGTCGGACCATACAAATTGTGCAACCGCACCCCCGGCAGCACCGACATCAACCGGCCCGCCACCGACGCGGGCAACGCCTCACCCGAAGCGAACACCAACCGCAACGACGACGCCGCCCCCACCGACGCCTCCGCCACGAACACCGCCAACATCGACGGCACAAAATGCGCCACCGACACACTGCGCTCCGCCATCACCGTCGCCAGATACACCGGATCCCGATGACCGTCCGGAGCAGCAACCACCAACCGCGCACCCACACCCAACGGCCAGAAAAACTCCCACACCGACACATCGAACGTAAACGGCGTCTTCTGCAACACCACATCCGCTCCGGTGAGCGAGTATTCGTGCTGCATCCACTCGAGACGATTGACGATCGCCCCGTGCGAGACCGCCACACCCTTCGGCCGGCCCGTCGAACCCGACGTGAAAATCACATACGCCGTGTTGTCCGGACGCAGGACACTGCGCCGCTCGTCGTCACCGATCCGCTCGGCAGAGAACCCTTCCAGATCCAGCCGATCGATCTCTATCGCCTCGACATCCACCCCGGACGGCACCTCGAACCCATCACGGGCCGTCGTCACCAGACACACCGGATCAGCAATATCGAGCACATGCCGAATCCGATCGGCCGGATGGTCGGGATCGATCGGCACATACGCGCCACCGGCCCGCACAATCGCATACATCCCCACCAGCAGATCCAACGACCGGCGCACCGCCAACCCGACCATCGTCTCCGGACCCACACCCCGCGAGATCAGATACCGCGCAAGATGATTGACCCGCGCATCGAACTGCGCATACGTCAACGACTCGCCCTCGAACACCACCGCAATCGCGTCGGGATTCGAAAGGACCTGCGCATCGAACCGATCCAGCAACGTCGACTCCGGCACCGGATGCGACGTATCGTTCCACCGCTCGAGCACCGTCACCCGCTCATCGGCGCCCAGCAGATCGATATCCCCCACCCGACACGACGGATCAGCCACCACCGCCTCGAGGATCCGCACGAACCGCTCCGCGAAGCCCTCGACTGTTGCGGCATCGAACAGATCGGTGGCATACGTGAACTCGATACCGAAACCCTTCGACTGCTCACCCGACCCGGCCAGATCGGTGACGGTCACCTGCAGATCGAACTTCGCGATCGCCGTGTCGAATTCCAGTGACTCGACCGACAGGCCGGGGAGCTCGAGGGATGTGACGGGCATGTTCTGGAAGGTCAGCATCACCTGGAAGAGCGGATGACGCGCCTGCGAACGGGCAGGATCGAGCACCTCGACCAACCGCTCGAACGGCACATCCGCATGCGCGAACGCCTCCAGGTCCACGTCGCGCACGCTGCCGAGCACCTCGTCGAACGACCGGGAGGTGTCGATCGGAGTCCTGAGGACCAGGGTGTTGACGAACATGCCGATCGCATCGTCCAGCGCGGCGTCCCCGCGACCGGCGACAGGTGATCCGACGACGATGTCCTCGGTACCCGACAAGCGGCCGAGCAGCACTGCCAACGCGGCGTGTACCAGCATGAACTCGGTCGAGCCCTGCCGGCGCGCGAGCTCTGCGATACGACGACGCAGGTCGGGACCCACGTCGAGCCGGTGCGACGCTCCTCGGTTGCTCGCCACCGCGGGGCGCGGGCGATCCCGTGGAAGCTCCAGCTCGTCGGGAAGCTCCGCCAGCGTCCGGCGCCAATAGTCGAGTTGTTGTGCCATGAGCGACGACGGGTCGTCTTCGCTGCCGAGCACCTCGCGCTGCCAGAGTGCGTAATCGGCGTACTGCACCTCGAGGGGTTCCCACTGCGGAGCACTACCCGAGGCCCGGGACACATAGGCGGACATGACGTCCCGTGTCAGGGGGCCGGCGGAGAACCCGTCGGCGGAGATGTGGTGGACCACCACCACCAGCACGTACTCCTGGTCGGAGACACGCAGCACCCGCACCCGGAACGGCACCTGACGGGTGACGTCGAATCCTTCGGAGACGATGTCGGTGACGCGGGCGACCACGTCGTTCGGGGAGATCGGTTCGGGCGTCACGTCGACGACGAATTCCGAGACCGGCAGCACCTGCTGACTGCCGACACCCTCGTGGTCCGGGTAGATGGTCCGGAGCGACTCGTGCCGGGCGATCACGTCGGAGACCGCGGACGACAGAGCCTCGACCTCGACCCGCCCCACGAGCCGTATCGCCAACGCGATGTTGTTCACCGCAGAGTCGGGATCGAGCCGGTTGAGGAACCACATCCGCTGCTGCGCCAGCGACAACGGCACCCGATCCGGACGGACCTGGGCGACCAACGGCGCACGCGTGTCGCCCCCGGAAGCCGATGCGGCGTCGACGAGCACCGCGAGTTCGGCGGCGGTCGGCGCATCGAAGAACTCGCGGACGTCGATGCGGACGTTGTGGTCGGCACCGAGTCGTGCCACCACGCGTGTCGCACTGAGCGAGTTGCCGCCGAGGTCGAAGAAGTCGTCGTCCACGCCGAGTCCTTCGACGCCGAGAACCTGCTCGAAGGCAGCAATCACAGTGTGTTCGGTCGGGGTGGACGGCGCGCGGTACTCCCGCTGGAGTGAGCTGAAGTCGGGTTTCGGCAACGACTTTCGGTCGAGTTTTCCGCTCGCGCCCAGCGGGAAGGCGTCGAGTGCGACGAACAGCGAGGGCACCATGTAACCGGGAAGACGCCGCCGCACCGCCTCCGCGAGTTCGGTGCGGTCGATCTCGCGGCCGTCGGTGACGAGGTAGGCGACGAGGTGGTCGCCGAGGGTGGGTTCGTGGTGCACCACCACCACGGCTTGACGCACCGTCGGGTGGTCGAGTAGCGCCGATTCGATCTCTCCGAGTTCGATGCGTAGTCCGCGGAGCTTGACCTGGAAGTCGGTGCGGCCGATGTACTCGAGTTGCCCGTCGGCGTTCGTCTTCACGAGGTCGCCGGTCCGGTACATGCGGTCGCCGGCGTCTCCGAACGGGTCTGCGACGAACCGGTCGGAGGTCAGATCGGGGCGTTGCAGGTAGCCACGCGCCAACTGGACCCCGGCGAGGTACAACTCGCCCTCGGATCCGTCCGGAACCGGACGCAGACCCTCGTCGAGAACGTAGAGACCGGTGTCGGCAACCGCCGCGCCGATAGGGACGACGGTGTCGCCGGGCGCGGTGGCGTAATAGGTGACGTCGACCGCGGCTTCGGTGGGCCCGTACAGATTGTGCAGGCTCGCCGAGGACAGTTGATGGAACCGCGCCACCGTCTGCGGAGGCAGCGCCTCACCGGACGCGAAGACGTAGCGCAGAGAAGTCACCGATGCAGCGGCAGGCTCCTCGAGGTACACCGCGAGCATCGACGGTACGAAGTGAGCGATCGTCACGCCGTGGTCGATCATGGTGCGGGCGAGGTACCCCGGATCGCGATGGCCGTCGGGCGCTGCGATCGTCAGGCACGCTCCCACCTGTAGCGGCCAGAAGAACTCCCACACCGACACGTCGAACGTGAACGGGGTCTTCTGCACGACCACGTCGTCGGCGCGCATTCCGTACTCGGCCTGACGCCAGGCGATGTTCGCGACGATCGCGCGGTGTTCGACCGCCACGCCCTTGGGCCGACCAGTGGATCCGGAGGTGAAGATGACGTACGCCAGGTGGTCGGCGGTCAGCGCGCCCGTCCGCTCCTCGGGCCGGACGGGTTCGTCGGAGACGCCCGACAGGTCGATCGTGTCGACTGCCACCGTCGGAACCGTCTCGGGCAGGTCCACGTCGTCTCGTGCGGTCGTGACGACGACTGCGGGTTCGGCGATCTCGAGGACGTAGGCGAGCCGATCGGCCGGGTGATCGGGATCGAGAGGCACGTATGCGCCACCGGCCTTGACGATCGCGTACATGCCGACGAGCAACTCGAACGAGCGCCGGACGGCCAGACCGACGCGGACGTCGGGCCCCACACCGAGGTCGATCAGGTGCCGCGCGAGGCGATTCGCGCGCGCATCGAACTCGCGATAGGTCAGGGTGTCGTTCTCGAATCGGAGCGCCGTCGCGTCCGGTGTCGCCGCCACCTGCGCATCGAACTTTGCGGCGAGGGTGTTCGGGTCGGCTACCGCCGGCGCGACCGCGTCGTTTCCGAGCACCACCAGGGCGTCGGAGAGAAGCGACTCGACGACCGCGGGAAGTCCTGCGCCGCCGAGCAGTCCGGGAGCGACGGTCGACAGCACGACGGGGAGGAGAGCGTCGAACCCGAGCGCGCCACCCATCGCCGCGTCGAGGGTGGATATCTCCTGGTGCAGGCTGCCGTAGGTAAGCCGGGTCTCGCCGTCGACGAGGGCTACACGGTCGGGCTCGACGTCCGCCACGGCGGCGAGCACCCGAGGCAGATCGCCGATTGCCAACGCCGGATTGCCCGCCACGTCACTCGTCATCTACCCCATCCTCCTGAAATAACCTGCGCTCGCTGTATCGCTCACGCGACCCCCGACGGTACTGTCCGAGCGTCGAACGACATCCGATCCTCGATTATCCCGAACGGACCGACGCAGAACTAATCCGCGGAGATCACTCCCTCCGCCAAGGCGATCACCTCCCGCACGAGTTGTGCGAGGCCGTCCGCCCCCAGTTCGGGCAGCATTCCCGGCACCAACCCGTTGAGCACCACCGATACGAGCGCTTCCGCGGTCAGCGCACCGCCTGTGGTCGTCGTCATCGTGTCCAGGCGTCCCGCGAACTCACCGAATGTGACTTCGCGTTCACCGTGTGCGAAGGCCACCGTCTCGGGTGCGACCGTGGCTGCTGCCGTCACGAGCGCGGGAAGATCCGCCACCGTTCGCGCCTTCCGCGGCCGTGCGGCACGCGCACGTTCCTCGTCCGAACGGATGTCGATCGACCGCAGCACCGTGCGAGGGTCGGTGGCGACGGCATCGAGGATCCGGACGAAGCGCCGACCGAGCGTTTCCACCGTTGCCGCGTCGAACAACGCCGTGGCGTAGGTGAAGGTCACCGCGAGATCCTGAAGCGCACCACCCGGCGAGAACTGTTCGACGATGGTGCACTGCAGATCGAATTTCGCTTGGTCTACGCCCGTCTCGAGCGGAGTCACTGCCAGACCCGGCAGTTCGAACGTCCCTGTTTCGATGTTCTGGAACGTCAGCATCGCCTGGAACAGCGGTGTGTAGGAACTGCTCCGACGTACGCCGAGACGTTCCACGACCCGTTCGAACGGCACGTCCGCGTTGCCGAACGCGGCGAGATCCTTTTCCCTGGCCTGTTCCAGCAGGTCCGAAAACGTCGACGAACCGGTGACGCGGGTACGGAGCACCAGGGTGTTGACGAACATGCCGACGAGACCGTCGAGTGCTTCTTCACCACGACCCGCCGTCGGAGTGCCGACGGTGATGTCGTCGCTGCCGGACAGCCTGGAGAGCAGCACCGCAAAGGCGGCGTGCATCGCCATGAATACGGTGGCGTGGTGTTCCCGTGCGACCTTCTCGATACGGACGGCGAGTTCCTCACCGACGTCGAAGGTGATCGATGCACCCGCGGTGGACTGCCGGGCCGGTCGCGGACGGTCGGTGGGGAGCTCGAGCACTTCGGGTGCGCCCGCGAGTTCACTTGCCCAGTAATCGAGTTGACGTGACAGTTCGCTGTCCGGATCGTCCTCGGAACCGAGGACGGACTGCTGCCAGAGCGTGTAGTCCGCGTACTGGACCTCGAGTGGCTCCCAGCCCGGGGCCTGTCCCTGCGCACGGGCGGTGTAGCCGAGCATCACGTCGCGGACGAGCGGTCGCATCGAGTAACCGTCCGAGGCGATGTGGTGCGCCACCACGGCCAGCACATGTTCGCTCGCCGAGATCCGGAACACCGCCATCCGCACCGGAGGCAGCGAACCGGTGACATCGAATCCGGCGCCGAGGATCTCGGTGAGACGGTCGACGAGTTCGCCGGGCGTCACATCGATCGGGGTCAGAGCCGGAACGACCTGAGCAACCGGCAGGACGACCTGCACGGGGCCGTCCTCGGTGTCCGGGTAGACGGTCCGGAGTACCTCGTGCCTCGCAAACAGGTCGAAGACCGCGTTCTGGAGGGCCTCGGTGTCGAGTTCACCGGTCAAGCGCACCGCAACCGGGATGTTGTAGACACCGGAGTCGGGATCGACCCGGTTCAGGGTCCACATCCGCTGCTGCGCCAACGACAACGGAATACGTTCGGGTCGCGGTCCGGCGACGAGGGGGGCGCGAGCCCCCGCTCCGACGGAAGGCTGGATATGGGCGGCAAGGGCCCCCACCGTGGGTGCCTCGAACACCTTGCGCACGGCCACCTTCGTGTCGAGCGCCGCGCCGAGACGTGCCGCGAGTTGTGTCGCGAGCAGGGAATTGCCGCCGAGGGCGAAGAAGTCGTCGTCGAGACCAGCCCGCTCCACACCGAGCAACTCGGCTACTGCATCCGCGACGACTTCCTCGACCGGGTTGGTCGGTGCGCGGAACTCGCCTGCCTCGACGGCCGGATCGGGCAGTGCCGCCCGGTCGAGTTTGCCGTTGGTGCTGAGCGGCAGCGCATCGAGTTCCACGAACGCCGACGGCACCATGTACGACGGAAGCCGTTCGGCAAGTGCGGAACGGACCACGTTCTCGTCGAAGTCCCCGTCGCCGACCGGAACGACGTAGGCGATCAGCCGGTCGCCGGTCCGGGCGTCGGAGCGCACCGCGACAGCGACGTCGCGCACGTCCGTGAGGTCGCGCAGAGCGACCTCGATCTCGCCGAGTTCGATCCGGTATCCGCGAATCTTCACCTGGAAGTCGGCGCGGTCGAGGTACTCGAGTCGGCCGTCCCGGTTCCATCGCACGATGTCGCCGGTGCGGTACATGCGTCCGCCGCCGAACGGATCCGCGACGAATCTGTCGGCCGTCAGATCCGGGCGGTCGTGGTAGCCACGCGCCAGTTGGGCGCCCGCGAGGTACAACTCGCCTGCCACACCCGGGGCGACCGGACGCAGCCGCCCGTCGAGAACGTGGACGGCGGTGTTCCACTCGGGCACACCGATCGGGACGATGACCGTGTCGGCATCGTCGACCTCGTGCACGGTGACCGAGACGGCAGCTTCGGTCGGACCGTACAGGTTGTACAGCGCCGCCGAATTCGCCTGGCGGAATTGCTGTGCCACCGGAGCCGGCAGGGCCTCGCCGATCGCGAGGACGCGACGCAGCGACGGGGAAAGCGGGCCCGCCGCCACGGTCATGAGCATCGACAGCATGGACGGAACCGTGTGCAACGTGGTGACGTTGCGGTCACGGAGCAGTCCGAGCAGGTAGTCGGGGTCCTGATGACCGTCCGCAGTTGCCACGACCAGACGCGCACCGGCCGTGAGCGCCGACCAGAACTCCCACACCGACAGGTCGAAGGTGGCGACAGTCTTGAGGAGTACGGCATCGTCCGGGCCGAGTCCGAAGAAGCTGCGCTTCCACAGCAACTGGTTCACGATCGCGGCGTGCGGAACGGCAACACCCTTCGGCCTGCCCGTCGAACCCGAGGTGAAGATCACGTAGGCCGTGTGGTCCGGGCGCAGCGGCGCGGTCCGCTCGATGTCGGTGACCTGCGTGTCCGCGACATCGGAGAGGTCGACGCGGTCGAGTTCGACCACCCGAACCTGCCCGTGTCCGACCGGGTCCGTACTCGTCGTGACGATCGCTGCGGGTGCAGCGGTGTCGAGGATGTACGCGTTCCTCTCGGCAGGCTGCGCGGGGTCGACGGGCACATACGCAGCGCCGGTCTTGGCGATCGCATACATCCCGACCAGCAATTCAGGCGAGCGCCGAACTGCAAGTGCGACACGATCTTCGGGTCCCACACCGAGCGAGATCAGATGACGGGCGAGCCGGTTCACCGACGAGTCGAACTCACCGTACGTCCACTGCCGGCCCTCGTAGTCGAGTGCCACGGCATCACGCCGGGTGGCGACCTGCTCGTCGAACAGGTCGACGAGGGTGGCGGATACGCCGGTGTCGTGGGTGGTCTCGTTCCGTTCGGTGAGAACGTGGCGCTCGGGCGGGAGAAGCAAAAGGTGGTCGCCGACCGGCGCAGCGGGATCCTGGACGAACGCACCGAGTAGCTGCACGAGCCTGTCTGCGACCGCTTCCACGGTCTCCCGCTCGAACAGATCCGTCGCGTAGGTGAGGATGGCGTCGATCCCGTCCGGCGCTCCGTCCTCGCGGTAACGGTCGGTAACGATCAGATGCATGTCGAACTGTGCGACACCACCTTCGAGGTCGATCGGCGTCACGTCGAGACCGGGCAACTCGAGTTCCGAGCGGCGCTGGTTCTGGAACGAGAATCCGACCTGGAAAAGCGGGTGCCGTGCGGTCGAGCGCGCCGGATTGAGGACCTCGACCAGTCGTTCGAACGGTATATCAGCATGCGCGAAGGCCTGCAGATCCGTTTCACGGGCAGCGACGAGCAGATCACCGAAGGAGTTGCCGCCGTCCACCTGCAGCCGCAGCACGAGCGTGTTGACGAACATGCCGATAAGGTCGTCCGTTGCCTGCTGGTCACGGCCCGCGATGGGTGTGCCGACCGCGATGTCACCGGAACCCGACAGCCGGGCGAGCAGCGCCGCGAACGCGGCATGCACGGCCATGAACACCGTGGCATTCTGCGCCCGAGCGAGGTCGCGTAGCTCACCGTGCAGGTCGGCACCGATGCGGAACTCCACACGGTCGCCGCGGAAGTTCTGCTGTGCCGGCCGCGGTCGATCGAGCGGGAGATCCAGCTGGTCGGGCAGGTCGGCCAGGGACTCACGCCAATAGGCGAGCTGCTTCGCGGCGGTCGAGTCCGGGTCGTCTTCGGAGCCGAGCACCTCGCGCTGCCACAGCGCGTAGTCCGCGTACTGCACTTCCAATGGCGCCCATGCCGGCTCGGTGCCGGCGGTGCGCGCGGAATACGCCGTCATCACGTCACGCACCAGCGGCACCATCGAGGACCCGTCGCCACTGATGTGGTGCACGACCGTCACCAGCACATGGTCCTCGTCGGTCACGCGCAGCAGATGCATACGCACGGGCACGTTCGTCGTCACGTCGAATCCGGCCGAGACGATCTCGCGCATCCGGGTCTCGAGGTCTGTCGCCGTGACGTCTTCCGGGGTCAGGTCCACCGACGCCTGCGTCGCCGAAAGGATGCGCTGAACCGGACCGGACTCCGTCTCCGGGTAGACGGTGCGCAGTGATTCGTGCCGGCAGACCAGATCCGCGACCGCGTCGCGCAGCGCTCTGATGTCCAGTGCACCGGTCATCCGCAGGGCGAGCGGAATGTTGTATGCGGTGGAATCCGGATCGAACCGGTTGAGGAACCACATCCGCTGCTGCGCCAACGACAACGGAATCTGTGCCGGACGCACCCGCGCAACCAACGGAACCCCGGCACCCCCACCGGACACCTGCTCCACCCGCACCGCCAGTTCCCCGACAGTCGACGCCTCGAACAACACCCGCACCGGCACCCGAGTACCGAGCGTCGCACCCAGACGCGCCACCAACTGGGTCGCGATCAGCGAATTACCACCCAAAGCGAAGAAATCATCATCGAGACCGACCCGCTCGACCCCGAGCACCTCGGAAAACACCGACGCCACAACCTGTTCGACGGGTGTCTGCGGCGCCCGGAACTTCCGAGCCTCGAAGACAGGGGAAGGCAACGCCTTACGATCGAGCTTCCCACTGCTGTTGAGCGGAAGCTCATCGAGCACCATCAAGACCGACGGCACCATATACGCGGGCAACAACCCCGAGACGAACCCCGCCAACTCGTCACGATCCACAGTCTCGCCCGCAACAGGAACCACATAACCCACCAGCTGATCCCCGAGATCAGAGGCCGACACCACCACCGCAGCCTGGCTGATCGACTCGTGCGACACCAACGCCGCCTCGATCTCACCGAGCTCGATCCGCAACCCCCGCAACTTCACCTGAAAATCGGTACGACCGATGTACTCCAGTTCACCATCGGCGTTCCACCGCACCAGATCACCCGTGCGATACAACCGCTCCCCCGCACCGAACGGCGACGCCACAAACCGCTCCGCCGACAATGCTGCACGCCCGAAATACCCCCTCGCGATCTGCGCACCCGACAGATACAGCTCACCGACAACTCCGAGGGGTACCGGCACCAGCCGCTGGTCCAAAACATAGGTCCGGGTGTTCCACACAGGTGTCCCGATCGGAACCGCACCCGCACTACCCGCCTCCGCCGGCCCCGCCGTGACATGCACCGTCGCCTCGGTCGGACCGTACAAGTTGTGCAACCGCGGCAACCCCAGAACAGCACATTGATCGACCAAAGCCGCAGGGAACGCTTCACCCGCAACAAGAACCACACGCAACGACGCACACTCCTCGCGCGTGGCGACAGCAGCAAACACAGCAAGCATCGACGGCACGAACGACGTCGCAGTGATCCGCTCCCGATGGATCACGCGAGCAAGATACGCCGGATCCCGATGCCCGTCGGGGCTCGCGATCACCACACGCGCACCCGCTGCCAACCCGCCGAACAACTCCCACACCGACACATCGAACGTGAACGGAGTCTTCTGCAACACCACATCATCCGGCGACAGCCCGTACTCGGCTACCAACCACGACACCTGATTGACCACCGAACCATGCGACACCGCCACACCCTTCGGCCGCCCCGTCGACCCCGACGTGAAAATCACATACGCCGTATTCGACGGCCGCACCGGCGCAATCCGCTCCTCATCGGACACCGGACCGGCCGCAACGCCCGAAAGATCCAGCGTGTCGATCGACACCACCGGAACCGACCCGGACCCGAACTCGGACTCGGGAAGCTCGAACCCGTCCCGCGTCGTCGACACCACCAACACCGGCGCCGCCGACTCCACAATGAAACCATTACGCTCGGCAGGCTGATCCGGATCGATCGGCACATAGGCGCCGCCCGCCCGCACGATCGCATACATCCCCACCAGCAGATCCAACGACCGGCGCACCGCCAACCCGACCATCGTCTCCGGACCCACACCCCGCGAGATCAGATACCGCGCAAGCCGATTGACCCGCGCATCGAACTCGCCGTATGTCAACGACCCGCCCTCGAACACCACAGCAATCGCATCCGGCGACGCAGCGACCTGCGCATCGAAGCGATCCAGCAACGTCGACTCCGGCACCGGATGCGACGTATCGTTCCACCGCTCGAGCACCGCACTGCGCTCATCGGCGCCCAGCAAATCGATATCCCCCACCCGACACGACGGATCAGCCACCACCGCCTCGAGGATCCGCACGAACCGCTCCGCGAACCCCTCCACCGTCGAAGCATCGAAGAGCTCGGTCGCATACGTGAACTCGATACCGAAGCCCTGGGACTGCTCATCCGCACCGGCCAGATCGGTGACGGTCACCTGCAGATCGAACTTGGCGATCTGCGCATCGAAGTCGACACCCGAGACACTCAGACCGGGCAGCTCGAGCTCCGCGTCCGCCATATTCTGGAAAGTCAGCATCACCTGGAACAGCGGATGACGCGCCTGCGAACGCGCAGGATCGAGCACCTCCACCAATCGCTCGAACGGCACATCGGCATGGGCGAACGCATCGAGATCCACCCGGCGGACCTCATCGAGGAACTCCCCGAACGACACCCCACCATCAACCGACGTCCGCAATACGAGCGTGTTGACGAACATACCCACCAGATCGTCGAGCGCAGCCTCACCACGACCCGCGATCGGCGTGCCGATCGCAATATCGGACTGGGCGCTCAACCGGGACAGCATCACCGCAAGAGCAGCATGCACCACCATGAATTCCGTTGCGCCACTGAGACGGGCGAGATCGGTGATACCCGCACGGACGCGCCGATCGATCGTGAAACTGTGCGAGGCACCCCGGTAACTCGAGACCGCCGGGCGGGGCCGATCCGCCGGCACCGTCGACTCTTCAGGAAGATCCGCCAAAGCAGTGCGCCAGAACTCGGTTTCCCGCGCGAGCAGCGACTCCGGATCGGACTCGTCGCCGAGGATCTCTCGCTGCCACAGCGTGTAATCCGCGTACTGGACTTCCAACGCCGACCACTCCGGGACCGCGCCCACGGCCCGCGCCGCGTACGCCGTCGCCACGTCCCGGGTCAACGGCCCCATCGAGAACCCGTCAGCGGAGATGTGATGAACCACCACCACCAGCACATGCTCTTCCGGCGTGATTCGCAGCAGCCGCACTCGGATCGGAACCTGCTGCGTGACATCGAAACCGGCAGTCGCGATCTCCGTGACACGTGCCGGGACCTCGTCGGCCGCGACGGTCTCCCCAAGCACCTCGACGACGGTCCCCGAGACAGGCAGAACCTTCTGGAAACCGACTCCGTCGATCTCCGGATACACCGTCCGCAACGACTCGTGTCGCGCGACCACATCCGACACCGCCGCCTGCAACGCATCGACATCCAACGATCCCGACAACCTGATCGCCCCCGGAATGTTGTTCGCCGCGGACCCCGGATCCAACTGGTTGAGGAACCACATCCGCTGCTGCGCCAACGACAACGGAATCTCCTCCGGCCGAACCCGAGCAACCAACGGAACCCCGGCACCCCCACCGGACACCTGCTCCACCCGCACCGCCAGCTCCCCGACAGTCGACGCCTCGAACAACACCCGCACCGGCACCCGAGTATCGAGCGCCGCACCCAGACGCGCCACCACCTGGGTCGCAACCAACGAGTTACCGCCGAGCTCGAAGAAGTTGTCGTCGAGACCGACCCGCTCGAGACCCAACACGTCCGCAAACGTCGACGCCACAACCTGTTCGACGGCGGTCTGCGGCGCCCGGAACTCCCGAGCCTCGAAGACAGGGGAAGGCAACGCCTTACGATCGAGCTTCCCACTGCTGTTGAGCGGAAACTCATCGAGCACCATCAAAACCGACGGCACCATATATCCGGGCAACAACCCCGAGACAAACCCCGCCAACTCGTCACGATCCACCGCGGCCCCCACAACAGGCACCACATACCCCACCAGCTGATCCCCGAGATCCGAGACCGACACCACCACCGCAGCCTGAGCGATCGACTCGTGCGACACCAACGCCGCCTCGATCTCACCGAGCTCGATCCGCAACCCCCGCAACTTCACCTGAAAATCGGAACGACCGATGTACACCAACTCACCATCAGCCGACCACCGCACCAGATCACCCGTGCGATAAAGACGCTCACCCACACCGAACGGCGACGCCACAAACCGCTCCGCCGACAATGCTGCACGCCCGAAATACCCCCTCGCGATCTGCGCACCCGACAAATACAACTCACCCGCCACACCCACCGGCACCGGCGCGAGTCGGCTGTCGAGCACAAACACCTGCGTATTCCACACAGGTGTCCCGATCGGAACCGCACCCGCACTACCCGCCTCGGCCGGCCCCGCCGTGACATGCACCGTCGCCTCGGTCGGGCCGTAGAGGTTATGGAGCTGCGGTAGCCCGAGGGCAGCGCATTGATCGGCCAGTGGCGCAGGGAAGGCTTCGCCGGCGACGAGGACGAGCCGCAGCGACGCGCACTCCTCACGCGTGGCGACAGCAGCGAACACCGCAAGCATCGACGGCACAAACGACGTCGCAGTAATCCGCTCCCGACCGATCACGCCAGCAAGATACGCCGGATCCCGATGCCCATCAGGGCTCGCGATCACCACACGCGCACCCGCCGCCAACCCGCCGAACAACTCCCACACCGACACATCGAACGTGAACGGCGTCTTCTGCAACACCACATCTTCCGGCGACAACCCGTACTCGGCTGTCAACCACGACACCTGATTGACCACCGAACAATGCGACACCGCCACACCCTTCGGCCGCCCCGTCGACCCCGACGTGAAAATCACATACGCCGTGTTGTCCGCCCGCAGCGGCGCGGTCCGCTCCGCATCCGACACCGGACCAGCCGCAACGCCCGAAAGATCCAGCGTGTCGATCGACACCACCGGCACCGACCCGGACCCGAACTCGGACTCGGACTCGGGAAGCTCGAACCCGTCCCGCGTCGTCGACACCACCAACACCGGCGCCGCCGACTCCACAATGTAAGCATTACGCTCGGCAGGCTGATCCGGATCGAGCGGCACATAGGCGCCGCCCGCACGGACGATCGCATACATCCCCACCAACAGATCCAACGACCGGCGCACCGCCAACCCGACCGTCGTCTCCGGACCCACGCCCCGCGAGATCAGATACCGCGCAAGCTGATTGACCCGCGCATCGAACTCGCCGTATGTCAACGACTCGCCCTCGAACACCACCGCCACCGCGTCCGGCGACGCAGCGACCTGCGCATCGAACCGATCCAGCAACGTCGACTCCGGCACCGGATGCGACGTATCGTTCCACCGCTCGAGCACCCTCACCCGCTCATCGGCGCCCAGCAGATCGATATCGCCCACCCGCCGCGCCGGATCAGCCACCACCGCCTCGAGGATCCGCACGAACCGCTCCGCAAAGCCCTCGACCGTCGAAGCATCGAAGAGCTCGGTCGCATAGGTGAACTCCGCACGGAGACCGTCCGGCGAACCGTCCTCCGCGAAGCCCTCCGACAACGTCAATTGCAGATCGAACTTGGCGACCGCGGTGTTGATCTCGAGCAGGTCGAGGGTCAGACCGCGAAGTTCGACGTGCGCTGCACCTAGATTCTCGAACGAGAGCATGACCTGGAACAGCGGGTGCCGAGCCGTGGACCGAGTGGGGTTGAGAACCTCGACCAGACGCTCGAAGGGGACATCCGCGTGCCCGAAGGCACCCAGTGCTGCTTCGCGTGCCCGTGCGAGATGGTCGGTGAACTGCGCGTCCGGATCGACGTCGGTGCGGAGCACCAGAGTGTTGACGAACATACCGATAAGGTCGTCGAGCGACTGCTCGCCACGTCCGGCCACCGGCGTACCGATCGTGATCTCGCGCTGACCGGACAATCGTGCCAGCAATATGCTCAAGGCCGCGTGCACGACCATGAACAGGGAAGCGTTGCGCGTGCGAGCGAACGCCACGAGGTCTCGATGCAAGCTCGGATCGATCGAGAAATCCACGGTCGCGCCGGCGAACGACTGCGTCGCCGGGCGGGGACGATCAGCCGGAAGATCCAACTGGTCGGGAACGTCGGCGAGCGCGCGACGCCAGTAGTCGAGCTGACCGGAGATCAGCGACTGCGCATCGTCCTCGGAACCGAGGACTTCCCGCTGCCACAGGGTGTAGTCGGCGTACTGAACGGGAAGCGGTGCCCACGAGGGCTCTTCCCACTCGGTGCGTGCGGCGTACGCGACCATGATGTCGCGTGCCATCGGTCCGGTGGACCATCCGTCTGCGGCAATGTGGTGGACCACGAGCGCGAGAATGTGCTCGTTGCGGTCGAGTTCGTAGAGTTCGGCGTGGATCGGCACCTCGGAGGTGACGTCGAACCCGGTGGACGCGAGTCGGCGCATCGCACCGGCCAACCCGTCCCGGTCGATCCGGAGCGGGGTCAGATTGGGCACGACTTCCGCGGCCGCCCGTACGACCTGGTGGGGTCCCTCCGGCGAATCGGGGAAGACGGTGCGCAGCGACTCGTGACGGTCGATCACATCCATGATCGACACCTGAAGTGCCGCTACGTCGAGGGCTCCGGTCAGCCGCAACGCCATCGGGAGGTTGTACGTCGCCGAGCGGGAATCGAAGCGGTTGAGGAACCACATGCGCTGTTGCGCCAAGGACAGCGGAACACGCTCGGGCCGCGGCATTTTCGCCAGTGCCGCTCGGGCACCGCGCCCGGCCTCCTGCTCGACGCGAACTGCCAGGGCGGCGACGGTGCTCGATTCGAACAGCGCACGCACGGGAACCTGTGCGTCGAGTGCCACACCCAGCCGGGACACCACCTGGGTGGCGAGGAGCGAGTTTCCGCCCAGTTCGAAGAAGTCGTCGTCGAGTCCGACACGTTGCACGCCGAGCACCTCGGCGAAGACGGCAGCGACGGTTCCCTCGATGGGCGTCGTCGGCGCGCGGAATTCGCGGTAGCTGATCCCTAGTTCGGGCTCCGGCAGTGCTCGGCGGTCGAGCTTTCCGACGGGCGTCAGCGGGATCTCGTCGAGCACGACGATCTGCGAGGGCACCATGTACGACGGCAACGACCGGGCCACGTGGTCGGACAACGCCGACGGGTCGATACCCGGAGCGCCGTGCACGTACGACACGAGTGCGGTCTGTCCCGAAGGCATGTCGTGGCCCACGGTGGTTGCGAAGTCGACGAGCGAATGCGTCTGCAACGCAGCGTCGATCTCGCCCAGTTCGATCCGGAATCCGCGGACCTTGACCTGAAAGTCGGATCGGCCGGCGAACACGAGGCGGCGCTGATCGTCCCAGCGCACCACGTCACCGGTCCGGTACATGCGGGTACCCGGCGCTCCGAAGGGGTTCGCGACGAACCGATCCGAGGTGAGCGCAGCACGTCGGTGGTAGCCCCGAGCGAGCATGTCACCGGCGAGATACAACTCGCCCGACACTCCGGCTGGGACCGGACGAAGACGGCTGTCGAGCACGAGCGCATGCACGCCGGCGACCGGGCCGCCGATGGTGATCGGCCCCGACGCATCGAGCAGAGCGCGGGTCGACACGATCGTGGTCTCGGTCGGTCCGTAGGCGTTGAAGAAACGACGGCCGGGCGCCCACCGGGCCACGAGTTCGGTCGTGGAGGCGTCGCCACCGACGTTGAGGGTCCGGAGCGAGTCGACACCCGCAGGATCCACAGATCCCAGCACCGCAGGCGTGATGATCGCGTGGGTGACACCGGTCTGCTGGATCAGTGCGCGCAGTTCGGATCCGCCGTAGATCGTCGGCGGGGTGATCACCAGTTCGGCACCGGTGAAACCGGCCATCGCGAAGTCGAGAACGGAGGGGTCGAAACTCGGCGAACAGATCTGCAGAATCCGCGACTCTTCGGTCACCTCGTAGAGGTCGACGGAGTCGTGGACGAGGCCTGCGAGGCCGCGGTGGGTGACCGCGACACCCTTCGGTCGTCCGGTGGACCCGGAGGTGTAGATGACGTACGCGAGGTGATCGAGGCGGAGCGGAGCACACCGCTCGTCGTCGGTGACCGGAGCGGCCGAGTGTGTCAGGCACGCGGCGACGAATGCCGGGTCGTCGAAGCACACCCACTCGACGGCGGAAGACAGACCTGCGGCGTGTTCTTCCGTCGTCAGGCCCAGCAGAGCCGAGGAGTCCTCGAGCATGTGGGTGACTCGCTCGACCGGGTATTCCGGATCGACCGGAACGTAGGCAGCACCCGTCTTCGCAACGGACCACACACCGAGCACCATCTCCCACGACCGCGGGAAGGCAAGCGCGACAATGCCGTCGGGTCCTGCGCCGCGCTCGATGAGGTATCGCGCAATCCAGCTCGACCATGCGTCGAGATCTCGGTAGGTCAGGACGGTGTCACCGTCACGGACGGCGATCCGGTCGGGATGCGCGGCGACGCCCGCGGTGAGCAGGTCCACGAGTGTGGCCGGTTCGGCCGCATCGGGACCCGTAGTGGTGAGCAGCAATTCGGCTTCGCCGGGAGAGAGTATGGACAAGTCGCCCACGCATGCCGATGTGTCGGCGACGATGCCGTCGAGGATCCGCACGAAACGTTCTGCGAAGACGGCGACCGTACCGGCGTCGAAGAGGTCCGTCGCGTACTCGAAGGTTGCACCGAGGCCGGCAGGTTCACCGTCGCTGCCGGTCTTCTCGGTCAGCCACAACTGGATGTCGAACTTCGAGATCGGCATCTCCAGTTCGGTGCCCACGGCGTGGACTCCGGCGAAGGACACCTCACGTGCCGTACCGGGCTCGAGCGACAGCGCTGCCTGGAAGAGGGGGTGTCGCGCTGTGGATCGAGCCGGGTTGAGTACCTCGACGAGCCGCTCGAACGGCACGTCCGCGTTCGAGAATGCGGTCAGGTCGTTTTCACGGACCACATCGAGGAATTCACCGAAGGAGAGTCCGGGATCGACACGTGTACGCAGCACCAGCGTGTTCACGAACATGCCGATGAGGTCGTCGAGTTCCTTTTCGCCGCGTCCGGCGACGGCGGTGCCGACGGCGATGTCGTTCGATCCGCTCAGGCGCGACAGGAGAACCGAGTAGGCGGCGTGGACGACCATGAACAGCGAGGCACTGTGCCCGCGAGCAAGCTCGGCGAGTCCACGGTGCGTCTCGGCGCCGATCTCGAAACGGTGCTTGCCACCCCGGTAGGTTGCGACCGCCGGACGCATCCGGTCCGACGGCAGGTCGAGCTGATCGGGGAGACCGTCGAGTTCACGCACCCAAAACGAGATTTGTTGCGCAGCTGCCGAATCAGGATCGGACTCGCTTCCGAGAGCCTGCCGTTGCCACAGGGCGTAGTCGGCGTACTGGATCGGCAAGGGCGACCAGCGGGGTTCGTGCCCCTCGGCGCGCGCCGTGTAGGCAGAGACGACGTCCTGCGCGAACGGTCCGAACGAGGATCCGTCGGCTGCGATGTGGTGCAGCACCATCGCGAGCACATAGGTGTCGGGAGCGAGGCGGAACAGCGCGACGCGGAACGGGACGTCGATCGCGACGTCGAAACCGCGTCCGGCGAGTTCGACGACCGCTGCCCGCAAGCCGTCCTCGTCCACATCGACCGGTTCGAGCGGGGAGACGGCTTGTTCGACGGGCAGGATCACCTGGTGGGGGTCGCCGTCGACTTCGGGGTAGACGGTGCGCAAACTCTCGTGACGGGCCACCACGTCCGAGAACGCGTCGGACACGACGCGAGGATCCACCGCACCTGTCATCCGCACGGTGAAGGGCAGGTTGTATGCCGCGGTAGTGACGTCGAAGCGATTGAGGAACCAGATCCGTTGCTGCGCAGTGGAAAGCGGCAGCACATCGGGTCGAGGCCGAGCGACGAGCGGTGCCCGGGCTCCGGAACCGACCTGCTTCGCGATGCGCGTGGCGAGTCCCACGACGGTCGATGCCTCGAACAGCGCGCGGACGGGAACCTGGGTGTCGAGCGCCGCGCCGATGCGCGAGACGACCTGCGTCGCGACGAGCGAGTTGCCGCCGAGTTCGAAGAAGTCGTCGTCGAGACCCACGCGTTCGGCGCCGAGCACCTCGCCGAAGGCCGCTGCCACCACGCGCTCGGCCGGGCTGCACGGCTCGCGGAAGGTGCGGGTGCTGCTGAATACGGGTTCGGGCAAGGCTTTCCGGTCGAGCTTTCCGCTGGTGTTGAGCGGGAGCGCGTCGAGCACCATGAGCGATGCGGGCACCATGTACGACGGCAACGAGCGACCCGCATGGTCTGCGAGATCGGAGATGTCGATCGTCTGCGCCGGTGCGGCCACCAGGTAACCCACGAGCTGGTCACCGGTCGGCGTCGAGACAACGAGAACAACGGCCTGCGAGACGGCGGGGTGAGCGAGCAGCACCGCCTCGATTTCACCGAGTTCGATGCGCTGACCGCGGAACTTGATCTGGAAGTCGGTTCGGCCGATGTACTCGAGGATTCCGGCGCCGTCGCTCGCGGCTTCCCAGCGCACGAGGTCGCCCGTGCGGTACATCCGCTCGCCCGGCCCGCCGAACGGGTCGGCAAGGAAGCGGTCCGAGGTCAGGTCAGGACGATCGAGGTAGCCACGTGCGAGCTGAACACCCGCGAGGTAGAGCTCGCCGGGCCGCCCGACCGGAACCGGACGCAGACGCCGGTCGAGGACGTACGCGCGACTGTTCCACTGCGGAACACCGATCGGGACACTGTGGACGTCGCCGGGGCCCGCGCGGTGGTAGGTGATGGACACCGCCGCCTCGGTGGGTCCGTACAGGTTGTGCAGGCTCGCCGAACACAGCCGGGCGAACTCGGCTGCCGTCTCGGACGGCAGTGCCTCACCGATGGCGAAGACGTGTCGTAGGGAGTCGCAGCTCCCGTCGGCGGCGTTGGCCACGAAGACGGTGAGCATCGACGGGACGAAGTCGGTGATCGTCACGCGGTGCTCGGCGATCTTGTTCGCCACGTAGACCGGGTCGCGGTGCCCGTCGGGCGTCGCGATCACGAGGGTCGCGCCGACACGCAGCGGCATGAAGAAGCCCCACAGCGACACGTCGAACGTCGTCGCGGTCTTCTGCAGATATACATCCTGGGACGACAGGCCGTAGTGGTCGTTCATCCACTGGATCTGGTTGTCGATGGCGACGTGGCTCACGGCCACACCCTTGGGCCGGCCGGTGGAACCGGAGGTGAAGATGACGTACGCCGTGGTGTCGGGCAGGATCGGGCCATGCCGCTCCGCGTCGGAGATCGGGCGCGCGTCACCGCGCGAGTAGTCGAAGGTGTCGATCTCGACCGCGGTGACGCCGTCCGGCAGTTCCACGCCGTCGCGCGCCGTGGTCAGCACTGCCGCGGGCTTGGCCGTGTCCAGGATGTACGCCGTCCGGTCGGCCGGATGGTCGGGGTCGATGGGCACCCAGGCTCCACCCGCCTCGACGATTGCGTACATGCCGACGACGAGATCGAGTGAGCGCCGGATGCACAGCCCGACGAGCGATTCGGGGCCGACGCCGAGGTCGATCAGTGCGCGCGCGAGAGTGTTGACGCGGGAAGACAATTCACCGTAGGTCAGCGACTCGCCTTCGAAGATCAGCGCTGTGGCGTCAGGGGTTTCGGCAGCCTGTTCACGGAACTGCGCGAGCAGATCGCGCTGTCGGACCGGACGGTCGGTGCGGTTCCACTCGATGAGCGCATCGTCGAGTTCGGCGCGTCCCGCAAGGGGGATGTCCCACACGGGCCGTTCCGGATCCGATCCGACGAACCGATCGAAGAACTCCATGAAGCGGGTGTGGTCGGCCCGGGACTGCTCGGGACCGTAGAGATTGGGATTGGACTCGAAGTCGATGTGCGTGTGGGCGCCACCGCTGCGGTAGACGTTGACACCGAGGTCCTCGATGAGTCCGGTCGACAGAATGTTGATTCCGCCGACCATGTCGCCGAGCCGGACCTCGTTGTCGAACAACATGATGTTGACCCACGGCCCGAAGAACGTGGACTGCCCCACCGAACCCGCGTCGCGGTCGCGGACGATGTCCTCGTGCCGGTAACGCTGGTGGCGCAGCGCACCCGAGACGGCCGCCGCCGAGGCGGCGATGAGGTCGTGGACGGTCGTGTCGTCGGTGACGCTCAAGCGCAGCGGTACGACGTTGGAAACCATGCTGCCCGAACGACGCAGGACCGCGGTGGTGCGCGCCGCTACGGGCAGGCTCAGCACCACGTCGGTCTGCCCGGTCATCTGCGCGAGATATGCGGCGAAGGCAGCGACCACCGCGGTGGCAAGGCTGCCGCCTTCTCGGGCCGCGAGTTCGCCGACCCGCCGTTCGGTGTCCTCGGACAGTGCGGCGGTGTCGATGCGGCTGACCGGCGCGGGCGCGGCGGTGCGGCCGGAGAGGCTGGTGGGTTCCTCGATTCCGTCGATCTGCCGGGCCCAGTATTCGCGGTCGTCGAGGAAACGCTTCGAACCGCGGTACTCCATCTCGACGTCGTAGACCTTGTGCAGGTCCGACGCGCGATTCGGAGACGGCTCGACGCCCTCGACCGCCGCGGTGTACAACTCGGCGATGCGGTTCATGAACGTGGCGGCGGCGAAACCGTCGAGTGCCAGATGGTGCACGCGGTTGTACCAGAAGTAGCGGTGTTCGCCGATCCGGAGCACGGTTGCGGCGATGAGACGGTCGCGCAGTACATCGACGGGACGGCTGCGGTCGTCGCGCATCCAGTCGAGCGCGGCCTGGCGGGGGTCGTCGACACCGCTCAGATCGACGAAACCGAGCGGCGCTTCGAGCGAGGGATCGACGAGTTGGTAGGGCTGTGCCCCGACCTCGATGAACCGGAGGAACCCGGATCCCATTTCGAGCGCAGCGCGGGCACTGGATTCGCGGAGGAGATCGACGTCGAGGTCACCCTCGAGCTCGACGTATTGAGCGATGTTGGCGGGCACTGTCGGGTCGACGTGCTGGGCGAACCACATGCCCAACTGCGCAGGCGAGAGCGGGAACGCTCCGGGCGGTACCGCGCCCCCCGCGTTCTGCGCCTGCGATCCGCCTTTCCCGAGCGAGTCCAAATCCCCCAACCTTCCTCTCAGCACCGGGCAGTTGCCCGCGCTCCCGACACGAACATGCACGCAACCTCTAGGGGTATCTGCGCATCAGGGGGAGATCGTTACGGCGTGGCCGGGCGGTGAGACATTCCGCAGGACCGGACGCAGTAGCGGACCCCCGCCTGACGGGCCGAGGCGCCCGAAGCAGCTTACTTACCGGTCGGTACCGGAGCCCATGTCGTACACACCCGGAACAATCTACAGGGTTCCGACACAGGCCCCGGCTCACCGAGGGAACGAGCCGTCGAAGGTCACCAGGACACGGCGATGATCACGTTCACGATGGCGAGGATGCCGGCCGTGTGCGCCAGAACTGCGGTCGAACCCGGGTTCTTCTTCTCCTTCTTCAGGCCGATGATCGCGACGACGAGAATGACCAGGGCGATCAGCAGCTTGATGCCGATCTTCATGTGGTTCACCTCGACGACGTCCTGAGCTTCGCGGAGACCCACGAGCGCGATACCGGTCACCACCTGAAGGATCGCGCCGTGCAGCATGCCGACGACGACGCGCGGCTGCTTGAGCACCGTGAGCCAAGAGCCGATGATGCTGGCGAGACCGATGAAGTGCAGGATGAGAAAAATCTTGATGGCGATGTCCATACCGGCAATCCGACCATTCCGGACCTGCAGAGTCCAGTTAGGTCACGCTTATAAGTGGTGTGCATCACCGCTGGTCGTGGTACCAGTCGATCAGTTCCGGTGCGTCGATTGCGGCGCGATCCACGGCAGTTGACGGGTCGGCTCCCTGCAGAATTCGTTTGAGCGGCACCTCGAGTTTCTTCCCGGTGCGGGTGTGCGGGACCCCCGGCGCGGCGACGATCTCGTCGGGCACGTGCCGCGGGGACAGTTGCGCGCGAATCGCCGAACGGATCCGTTCCGCCACGCGGTCGTCGAGTTCCGTGCCGTCTGCAAGCACGACGAACAGCGGCATCCGGTACGAGCCGTCGGGCTGTTCGATTCCCAGGACCAGCGATTCGGTGACTTCGGGCAGACTCTCCACGACCTGATAGATGTCGGCGCTGCCCATCCGGACTCCCTGACGGTTCAGGGTGGAGTCGGAGCGTCCGTGCATGAGGAACGTGCCCCGGTCGGTGACGGTGATCCAGTCACCGTGACGCCAGACGCCCGGGTAGACCGAGAAGTACGACTCGCGGTACCGGCTGCCGTCCGGGTCATCCCAGAACCGGACGGGCATCGACGGCATGGGAGCGGTCACCACCAGTTCTCCGACACGGCCGCGCACGGAGCGGCCGTGCTCGTCGTACGCGTCCACGGCGACGCCGAGGCACGGCGCAGAGATTTCGCCCGGCCACACGGGCACTGTCGGCGCGGCTCCGACGAACGCCGACACCACGTCGGTGCCACCCGAGATCGACATGACCTGCACATCGGAGCCGACGTTCTCCGACAGCCACAGCGACCCCGACGCGGACAGCGTCGAGCCCGTGACGCCCACGGCGCGCAGGGCGGACAGATCGTGGTCGACGCGGGGCACCACCCCCGCCTCGGCGCAGGCCGCGATGTAGGCGGGACTGGTCCCGAGAACCGTGACGTGTTCGTCGGCAGCGGTCCGCCAGAGGCGGTCGATCTCGGGATGCGACGGCGCACCGTCGTAACAGACGATGGTCGCGCCCACGAGAAGTCCGGAGACGAGGAAGTTCCACATCATCCAGCTCGGACTCGTGTACCAGAAGTAGCGGTCGTGCGGACCGAGGTCGAGGTGGAGTGACAGTGCTTTGAGATGCTCGAGCAGGACCCCGCCGTGACCGTGGACGATGCCCTTGGGTGGTCCTGTCGTACCCGAGGAGAACACCACCCACAACGGGTGGTCGAAGGGAACCGCGACGGTGTCGAGGGTTGCGTCCTGCCTCAGGGCCGCCTCTTCCCAGTTCAGCACCGACGGGGACGTCGCGGTGGGTGGGGAGATCTCTCGGGCCGGCGCGCTGGGGACGACGACTGTCAGGCCGAGACCGGGTAGTCGGTCGCGCAGCCATGTCATTTCGTTCGTCCGGTCGTGCCACGTGCCCGCGTAGGCGTATCCGGTCGCTGTGACGAGGACTTTCGGCTCGAGTCGACCCAGCCGGTCGAGCGCAGCCGGAGCGGCATAGTCCTGCCCGCACGCGGCCCAGACAGCCCCGATACTCGCGGTCGCGAGCAGTGCGACGACGGCCTCCGGGATGTTGGGAAGGTAGCCGACGACCCGGTCCCCCGGTCCGACTCCGTGCTCCCGGAGCGTGGCGGCGAACGCGGCTGTCCGGCTACGGAGTTCCGACCACGTCATCTCGCTGCGGTGCCCGGCCTCGTCGAGGTGGACGACGGCTGGCCCCTGCGGCGGCCGATCACGGAAGACGTGCTCGACGAGGTTCAGCCGCGCACCGGGAAACCACACGGCTCCGGGCATGGCCGTGTCGGCGAGAGCCGGTCCGGGGTCGGTGTGCGACACCACCTCGAACCGGTCCCACACCGCTTTCCAGAAGTCTCCCGGGGCGTCGACCGACCATCGCCACAGCGACCCGTAATCGGGCAGGCTCAGTCCGTGACGCCGTTCGGCGAACCGCGCGAACTCCGTGATGTTCGCTCGCGCAACGGCGGCGTCGTGGGGAATCCACTGCGGCTGCACGGCAACTCACTTTCGGGGCCGAGGCGGAGACACGTCTGGCCCCGCCCGGTGTGGCCGGGCGGGGCACCTCGAACGGGTTACCGACTCCGCTCGCGGGTAGCGCCGGTGTAGATCAGGGTGAGGACCACGGCCACGATGATGCTGATGATCCATCGGATCCAGTCGATGCCGCTGGTGTTCTCGTTGCCCTCGGAGGAGATCAGGCCCCACAGCCAGTAGCCGATCAGCGCGCCGATGATGCCGATGACGATCGTGATGATCATGCCCATGGCCTGCTTGCCCGGGATCACCAATCTGGCCAGGATTCCGATGACCGCACCGAAAATGATCGTGCCGATAATTTGTCCCATGGTGAGCCCCTCTGCTGCGGCGCCGCCCGGTGGCTGCGCATCGTCGACGACTCTTTACCCACTCAGTGTCTGCCTTGAAACCGACGAAAGTGACCGGTTCGGCGCGGGTGCGGCCGAATTACTTGCCGCATCCGTGCCGAACGGCCGTCAGTTGTGCTCGGTCACGGTGGCCTCGATGATCGCCCGTGCCTGTTCGCGCATCTCGACCTTTCGCACTTTGCCGGTGACCGTCATCGGGAACTCGTCGACCACGTGCACATAACGCGGGATCTTGTAATGGGCGAGCTTTCCCTCGCAGAACGCTTTGAGGCTCGCCGCGTCGAGGGGGCGCTCCGAGCCTTCGCGCATCCGGACCCAGGCCATGAGTTCTTCCCCGTATTTCACGTCGGGTACCCCCACCACCTGAGCGTCGAGAATGTCCGGGTGGGTGTAGAGGAACTCTTCGATCTCGCGGGGGTAGATGTTCTCTCCCCCGCGGATCACCATGTCCTTGATACGGCCCGTGATGGATACGTAGCCGTCCTCGTCCATGACTCCGATGTCCCCGGTGTGCATCCACCGGGCCACGTCGATCGCCTCGGCCGTCTTCTCCGGCTGGTCCCAGTACCCCAGCATCACCGAGTATCCGCGGGTGCACAGTTCGCCCGGCACGCCGCGCGGGACCGTCAGACCTGTACCGGGATCGACGATCTTCACCTCGAGGTGAGGACCCACCCGACCGACCGTGGCCACCCGCCGCTCGATGCTGTCGTCGCTGCGGGTCTGCGTCGACACCGGCGAAGTTTCGGTCATGCCGTAGCAGATCGACACCTCGTTCATCCCCATCCGATCGATGACCTGTTTCATCACCTCGACCGGGCACGGCGAGCCCGCCATGATTCCGGTGCGCAGGCTCGCCAGGTCGTACCGTGCGAAATCGGGTTCCGCCAGCGCGGCGATGAACATCGTCGGCACGCCGTAGAGCGAGGTGCATCGCTCCTCCGCCACTGCGGTGAGTGTGGCCGCGGGATCGAAGGCCGGAGACGGCAGCACCATGGTCGCGCCGTGGCTGGTGCACGCGAGATTGCCCATCGTCATACCGAAACAGTGGTACAGCGGAACGGGGATACATACCCGATCCAATTCCGTGTAGTGGCAGAGTTCGCCGACGAAGAACCCGTTGTTGAGCACATTGTGGTGACTGAGCGTGGCGCCTTTGGGGAACCCGGTGGTCCCCGAGGTGTACTGGATGTTGATGGGATCGTCGGGAGAGAGCTGAGACTGCGCCTCGGTGAGCACCCGACGGTCGTCGGCGAGTGCGGCCCGTCCCACCTCGACGAGCTCGTCCCACCGCGGGGAGCCGAGCAGAACGACATCCTCGAGGTCGGGGCAGTTCGCCCGTACGGTCGCGATCATCTGCGCATAGTCGGATGTTTTGAATGCGGACGCGGACACCAGCATCCGGACGCCCGCCTGCTCGAGGACGTACTGCAATTCGTGCGAGCGGTACGCGGGATTGATATTGACGAGAATCGCGCCGATCTTCGCGGTTGCATACTGGACGAGAACCCATTCCCAGCAGTTCGGGGCCCAGATCCCCACCCGGTCACCCTTCGCGATGCCCGACCGGAGCATGCCGACAGCGACTGCGTCGACATCCGCTACGAATTCGGTGTAGTTCCAACGTTTCCCCGCGGCGCGGTCGACGAGCGCCTCACGGTCACCGAAACGCGCGGCGGTGCGGTCGAGGTTGTCGCCGACGGTGTCGCCGAGAAGTGGAACGTTCCAGGCGCCCTGGGAGTAGCTCGGCAGAGGATCGACGTTGGTGCCGGACATCGTGGTCTCCTTCGTGGCAGTTGATACGAAGGAAACGGTAGTGACCCCGGTCACTCACGACCACCCCCGAAAAGGGGGAAATGATGACTGCGGTCACACCCTCACAACGAGTACCAGGTCAGCGACCCGCGGCGCCCCTGAGTTCCTCCCGCATCTCGCCCCACACCGCGGAGTAGGAATCGATGTTGCCCGCGGTGGCCCATGCGAGCGCGCCCCCCTTGACCTTCTCCAGAGCTTCTGCGAAGAGATCCTGGTATCGCGACAGACGGGGAACGAACGCGGACACGTCGTCGAACAGCGCCTGCGCACGACGGTCGAAATCGAGCAGTGCGTCGATGAACCCGTCCGCCTCCGGCTCCGCGAGTAGCTCCGCGAGTTCGTCGTCCAGCGGCAGGAATTGATCGTGCAGGTCCGCGATCGAATCCTCGTCGATCGATACGCGTTCCGCCTCGAGTTGGCCGGTCAGCTCGTGAACCCCCTCGTCGGTGAGCTCGATGCCGTCACCGGCCGATCGGGCCTTGCCCTGCCGGACGAGGGCATCTACTGCGGCCTGGCCGGCCGCCACCGTCACTCCCAGGTGCGCGGCAACCACTTCCGCGGTGACCTGGTTCTTCAGGCGCACCGTCTGCAGCAGGGCCAGCTCATCCACGTTGCCCGCGAAGGCCATCGTCCACTCCTCACCGCCCGATGGGCGCCGAACATGCGGGGACCGATGCCCCCGCGTACCGCGGAATCCGGACGGATCCCGGTCCGATTCTGGCGTACCGGGGACGCGCGTGGGCGCGTGGGCACCGGTGGGAATTCGGCACCGGGGCGGCAAGGGGCCGTCAGGCCAGCGAATCGATATGCGCGGCGAGCACCGTCTGGGCGGACCTCGGGGTGTCACCGGCACCGACGAGCAGGTGCATTGCAAGACCGTCGACGACGGCGTGCAGACGCTCGGCTTCCAACCCGAGATCACGGTCCGGCGCGACGAGCCCCTCCGCGGCCAGACCTGCCAGTACGAGCTCACACCCTTCCCGCAGTGCGCGCTGCGCACCGATCGCGATCTGCCGCAGTTCGTCATGTCCGGGAGATTCCGCGATCAGCGCGAGATTGACCAGCATTTCGCAACGTCGGACCTCGTCGAGCGGAAGGAGTTCACCGAGCACGGCCCGCGCGCGTTCCTTGACATCGGCAATGCCGAGGTGGGCGGACACGCGCTCTGCGGCGCGGTCGTGAACCAGGCGCATCGAATAGCCGAGCAGTTCCGACTTGCTGCCGAAGACGTGCCGCACAGAACCCGTAGACAGGCCCGCCTCGGCCGCGACCTCCCGTATCGAGACAGCGCCGACCCCTTCGCGCAGGATCAGCCGCCAGACCGCCTCCGCTATTTCCTGCTGTCTCGCATCGTGATCGATCAGTTTCGGCACTGGACCATGCTAACACGGTCGTGCTAGCATCACTTTTTGTAAGCACGACCGTGCTACTTACGCTCTGCGTCCCCCGGAAGGGATCACCGTGAGCACCACACCTCGATACGCCGCACTCGACGTACTACGAGGGGTCGCGATTCTCGGCACCCTCGGTACCAACATCTGGATCTTCACCAACGTGGAAGGATTGGTCGGCTATATCAACGGCACCGGACGAGCGACCGGAAGCTGGTCTTTCGTCCAAGACGTGCTGCAACAGGTGACGCAGGGAAAGTTCCTCGGGCTCCTCACGATCATGTTCGGCATCGGACTCGCCATCCAGCAGCGTTCGGCGACCGGACGGGGACTTCCGTGGCCGGGTAAATACCCTTGGCGGGCAGGACTTCTCATGATCGACGGGATACTGCACTACTTCCTGTTCACCGAGTTCGACGTGCTCACCGGATACGCCGTCACCGGACTCGTCGTCGCGTTCGTCCTGGCTACCGGCATCCGCTCCCAGCGGATCTGGATAGCCTGCGCACTCGCTCTGCACGCCGCGATGCTCGCCGTCGTGGTAGCCGCACTCGCTGCGCTGCCTGCGAATCCGGGCAACCGGACGCTGTCCCCCAATCCTTATGCGGACGGCTCGTTCTGGGATCTGGTGGTCTTCCGTGCCGAGAACATCGCGCTGTTCCGGCTGGAAACGATCTTCATCCTGCCGCTGTCGATAGCTCTCTTCCTCATCGGCGCGCGGCTGCACCTGCGCGGCATCCTCGATCCGGATCAGGCCCGCCTCCGCCGCATTCTCATGATCGTCGGATTCGGTGTCGCGCTCCCGATCGACTTCGCGCTGGGCCTGTCCGGGTCCGACGCGGGTCTCGTCCTGGGCCGCTACGGCACAGCCCCGATCGTGGCTTTCGCACTCCTCGCAGCCGTCGCACACCGCTATGCCGACGGCCGTGCACCCGGCGCAGTCGGCACCGCTCTCAGCCCTGTGGGGCGAATGGCATTGAGCTGCTACATATTGCAGAACATCCTGTGTTCGACAGTGTGCTACGGCTGGGGATTCGGCATGGCCGCTCGCCTGGACGGCGACACGATCGTGCCGGCCACCGTGGCGCTGTTCGCCGCCGTCTGCGCGACGCTCATGATCGTCGCGCGCCTGTGGCTGGCCCGATTCGAGCGGGGTCCCGTCGAATGGCTGTGGAACGTGAGTTATCAGGCACTCGCGGGTGGACCGACCTCTCCGGCGACAGTATCCGGGCCGCCACCGGTCTCGTCGTCACGGTCCGGCCACTGAGGCACGGCGCATCCGGCCTCGGCGTCGGCCACCACGAGTGGCACCGGCGAGGCGCCCGGCCGGACGCCGCTCGCCCACTCCTCCCCGAGCACAACCGGCGACGTCGCAAGCGCGGCGTTCTCCGGCTCGCTGAATATTCTTCCCCGAGCAAGGAATCGGACACCCTCGGGCGTTTCGAGACCGAAGCCCGCTCCCCTTCCCGGAACCACATCGAGCACCAGACAGGTGTGCTTCCAGACCTCGAACTGCGACCCCGAGATCCACACGGGAACAGAGCGGGCCCCGGAGGGCGGATCGGGAAGCGTGCGACCCACGCCGAGACGGAGGTCGAGCACGCCGAGGAGCACATCCCGATCACCCACCAGAAATTCGCCTTCCGGAAAGCACATCGGCGACGACCCGTCGCAACATCCTCCCGACTGGTGGATCATCAGCGATCCGTTGCGGTCGGCCAAGCGGCGCAGAAGATCCGCGGCCGCGACCGTGGCCGTCACCCGGGCTGGGACTGACACCGCATACCCTCTCTTTCACAGAAACCGGTCGGCGCCCGCACTTCCCTGTACGAAAGGTGCGGGCGCCGAGAGCGATCAGAAGAATCCCTGGGCCTTCGGAGCGTAGGAGACGAGCAGGTTCTTCGTCTGCTGGTAGTGGTCGAGCATCATGTGGTGGTTCTCGCGGCCGATGCCCGACTGCTTGTAGCCGCCGAACGCCGCGTGGGCGGGGTACTGGTGGTACGTGTTGGTCCACACCCGGCCGGCCTGGATCGCGCGGCCGGCGCGATATGCGACTCCACCGTCGCGCGACCACACACCGGCGCCGAGACCGTACAGCGTGTCGTTGGCGGTGGCGATCGCATCGTCGAAGTCCCGGAACGACGTCACCGACACGACGGGCCCGAAGATCTCCTCCTGGAAGATCCGCATCTTGTTGTGGCCCTCGAAGATCGTCGGCTGCACGTAGTAGCCGCCCGACAGGTCACCGCCGAGGTCGGCGCGTTCACCGCCGGTGACGATCTTGGCGCCCTCGCCCTTCCCGATCTCGATGTAGGACAAGATCTTCTCGAGTTGGTCGTTGGATGCCTGCGCACCGATCATCGTGTCGGTGTCGAGCGGGTTTCCCTGCCGTACGGCCTTGGTACGCACCGCAGCGAGGGACAGGAAGTCGTCGAAGATGTCCTGCTGGATGAGTGCGCGGGACGGGCAGGTGCACACCTCGCCCTGGTTGAGGGCGAACATGGTGAATCCCTCGAGTGCCTTGTCCTGGAAGTCGTCGGGAGCGGACATCACGTCGGAGAAGAAGATGTTGGGGCTCTTGCCGCCGAGTTCGAGGGTGACAGGGATGAGGTTCTGCGAGGCGTACTGCATGATGAGCCGCCCGGTCGTGGTCTCACCGGTGAAGGCGATCTTGCGGATGCGCGGACTCGAGGCGAGCGGCTTGCCGGCCTCGGTTCCGAAACCGTTGACGATGTTGACCACACCGTCGGGAAGCAGGTCCCCGATCAGCTCGACGAGATACAGAATCGACGCGGGCGTCTGCTCGGCGGGCTTGAGCACCACGGCATTTCCGGCTGCGAGCGCCGGGGCAAGCTTCCACACCGCCATCAGGATCGGGAAGTTCCACGGGATGATCTGGCCCACGACGCCGAGAGGCTCCTGGAAGTGGTAGGCCACGGTATCGGCGTCTATCTCGGAGATCGAGCCTTCCTGCGCGCGGATCGCGCCCGCGAAGTACCGGAAGTGGTCGATCGCCAGCGGGATGTCCGCGTTGAGAGTTTCCCGGATGGGCTTGCCGTTGTCCCACGTTTCGGCGACCGCGACGGCCTCGAGGTTCTCTTCGATCCGGTCGGCGATCCGGTTCAGGATCAGCGCCCGTTCCGCCGGTGACGTCTTGCCCCACGCCGGGGCGGCGGCGTGCGCGGCGTCGAGAGCGAGTTCGATGTCCTTGTCGGTCGAACGCGCGACCTCGGTGAACGGTTGTCCGGTCACGGGAGTGATGTCCTCGAAGTACTCGCCCGAAACGGGAGCCACCCATCGACCGCCGATCCAGTTGTCGTAACGGGACCGGAAGGACATCAGGGCATCGGGCGAACCGGGGCGGGCGTACTCGGGCATCGTGTTCTCCTGCGCGTCGGGGTGATCACCCGTCGAGGGTGTGACCCCGGACACTACAAACGCCGGGGTTGCAACTAGGTTGCGAAGTTCCGGTCGAGTATCCGGATCTTCGCCTCAACCTGTGCGAACACGGTGGAGTCCGGGTCCAGGCATCCGAGATACGCACTCCACGCGGGCAGGTCTTCGCGGCCGTGAATCGATGCCGTCCAGCGGGCGAGCAGCGGCGCCGCACCCCGGCGCAGGAGCGCACCCCGGATTCCGGCATCCAACTCGTCGCCCACGTCGATCACTCCCGGCGCGCCCGAGCCGGGAAGCACCCTGCCGGTGTAGAGGCGCACCGCGGTGTCGAGGTCCCCGCGATCCAGCGCCGCACGTACGTTCGCAACATCGGTGCGCAGCGCGCTCTGCACTCGATACGGCCGGGACGCGATCGTGTCCGGCCCGAGTACCCTACGCAGACGGGATATCTCGGCGCGCACCGTCACGGCATCGAGTTCGTTCTCGTCGAGCAGGACCGCAAGCCTCCGAGCGCCGACCCCTTCCGGATGCTCGCTGAGAATGAGCAGAATCTCGGCATGCCGTTGCGACAGCGCGAGCCGGTCGCGTCCGCGAACGAGCGTCGCACGTCCCGGGCCGAACGTTTCGAGCATGCAGGCGGCAGAAGACTGGGCACTCGCACCCTCGAGCATGGACAGGCGCAGTTCGGCTTCGGCAGCGGCAGCCGTCGCCCGCACCAGTTGTAAAACCTCCGGCGCCGCGACGCGCGGTCCGCCGGTGATGTCGAGTGCTCCGAGGATGCGGCCGCTGATGGGGTCGTGGACGGGGGCCGCCGAGCAACTCCACTCGTGCACGGCACGGTTGTAGTGCTCGGCACCGAAGATCTGCACGCACCGATCGAGTGTGAGAGCCGTGCCGGGAGCGTTGGTCCCGACGTGCTCCTCACTCCAATCCGCGCCCTCGGCGAAGTTCATCGCCAGCGCCCGGTCGCGGGCGTCGTGGTCTCCCTCGATCCACAGCAGTCGTCCCCGCTCGTCGCTGATCGCGATCAGCAGTCCGCTGTCGGCCGCATCTTCCACGAGAAGCTTGCGCACGACCGGACGGATCATCGCCATCGGGTGTCCCGCGCGGTAGTCCTCGAGATCCTTGCCGGTCAGCAACAGGGGTTGCTCGATGACGTCGGGATCGATCGCCCTGCCGAGGCTACGGAGCCACGAGTCGCGCACTACGGGGCGTACCGCCGCGGGGGACGCAAGCGCAGCAGACCGCTCTCTGCTCGACGCCGATCCCACCACAGCCGTATGGACTTCCGACAGTCGACGGGCGTGCGCTTCTGCGTCGTCCCCAGGATGCAGCGCCATCCACGAAAGGGCTTTCGCTCCCGCACGGTCGATCATCTACCGCTGTCCTCCTCGCGTTCCGCCGGGGGCCACTGTAGTGCAGATCACAGCGGGTCGGTGTCATCGCACTCGGGGGCACCCTGGCGGACGCGTGCCGGATTCAGAGGGCGTCCGCGACACGCCTCGCCAGCATCACGACCGTGGCATGCGGGCCCCGGCTGGGCACCTGCGGGAACACGGAGGTGTCGGCGACGAAGAGACGCTCGGCGCCGTGCACCCGGCACCGGTCGTCGACGACCGCCGAATCGTCCGAACCCATCCTGCACGAGCCCGACAAGTGCTGGGACGTACCGAGATGCGCCGCGAGCCACTCGTCGTCCACGTCCGCTGCGCCCGTCGGAACACTGTGCGGGTCCACGACCCCGTCCATCGCCGCGAGCAGGTGGACCGCCGTTGCGACCCCGTGCCGGAGCGCTGCACGATCGCGAGGGTCGTCCAGGTATCCGTAGTCCAGGAGAGGAGCGGCGTACGGGTCGCGTGCGTCGAAGATCAGGCGCCCGCGACTGCGCGGCCGGGTGAGGACGACCCCCAGCACAGGTACGGCAGCGCCACTGCCCGGTACGGAGTCGGCGAACGGAGCCGTGTAGGGACGCAGTTCGAGTTCGTCTGTGTGCAGGACAGTTTCGAGTACAGCCGTACCGAGAGGCAGATCGCTGCGGTACCGGTACGGAACGGCAACTTCCGGATGGTCGGTAAACCCCGTACCGACCCCGGGAAGGTCGACGACGGGCGCGACGCCGAGCGTGGCGAGTTCGTCCGCGGGCCCGATGCCGGAGAGCAGGAGAAGGCGGGGACTCTCGACCGCACCCGCGCACAGCACGACACTTCCCGCCTCGATGAACGCGACGCCGTCACCGCCGTCCACCTCCACCCCTACCGCCTCGGCACCGGACATCACCACCCTGCGCGCCCGCGTACCGGAGCACACGGTCAGATTCGGGGAGGCGAGCGCGGGCATCAACGACGAGAGTGCCGGTCCCATGCGTACCCCGTTCGCGATGTTGAGGGGAACGCGTCCCACCCCGACCGGACCGGGCGCGTTGAGGTCCTCCACCGGAAGATGGCCCGCCGCCACAGCGGCATCGTGGAACGCGCGCGCCACGGCGTGCAGACGGGACCACGGGGTTCGCGACACCGGTACCGGTCCGGCGGCGCCGTGCCACTCGTCGCCGAAGTCCGAGTCGTGCTCGATGAGCCGGAAGTACGGCAGCACGTGGTCGAACGACCACGACGGGGGCCAGGCGTCGAAATCCCCCGGGCGCCCGCGGACGAAGTAGCCGCCGTTGACCGCGCCGGATCCTCCGAGTACCCGGCCCCGGGCAATCGTGCCGGGCCTCCCGGCCAGGAGCACCGGATATTGCGCAGTCCAACGACTTTCAGGCCCGACGGGAAGCCTCGAGGCGTCCAGGAGTTCCGGTGGCGCGGTACCGGTGCTCGCGTAGCCGGGACCGCTCTCGAGCAGCACGACGGTGCGGCCCGGGCGTCCGGCGAGGGTGGCGGCAAGTGTGCATCCGGCGCTCCCACCCCCGACCACCACGATGTCGGCGCGCGCCGGAATCACGTCAGGACCGGATATCGGGCATCAGCGCCGCGGGATCGCGGGCGTCGACGACCCCTTTCCAGAGCCCGGCGCCGTAGGCGAGGTCGTCGAGGCGCTTGAAGAAGACGTACCGCACCGGGTCGAGGCCACCGCCCTCGCGGTGCGAATACCAGTCCCACATGCCTTCTGCCACAGCGAAAGCCACCACCGCGCGCCGCACTTTCGACGACAGCACCGCCGCAACGAATGTGAGCGGCCAGTAGTGCCGGCAGACGGCGGACGCGACCTGCCACATACCGCCCGCGAAGCTCTGACCGGTCAGCACCGCTGCGATGCGCGTCGGCCGGTCGAGTTCGGCGAACATGCGGCGCAACCGCACGAGCGTGACGAATTGGGTCAGTACCGCGACGACGACGCCGAACCGGGTCATCGTGGCGACGGCCGAGCACGCGAGAAGGGTCCAGACGGACATCGCCATCGGGGGCACGGTACCGGGGTGTCTCGCTTCCAGCGGCGCCGCCCCGGTTCCGTAGAAGACCTTGCGGGAGAACCATTCCGGGAAACTCACACGATGATCGTGGGCAACCCGCGCAACCGGTTCGTACCGGAGTCGCCATCCCTCGCTCCGGAGGCGGCGGCACACGTCGACATCCTCCGCGACGTGCATCGACTCGTCGAAACCCCCGCACCCGGCAAGTGCCTCGCGGCGGACCACCATGGCGGCGCTGGGGACGTAGGACACCGGGCTACCTGCCACAACGGGGGCTTCCCGGCGGCCGAGGTCCAACGACGAGCGGGCGTGCTCGTAGCGTGCCAGCGCTCCGTTGTCGGGATCGAGAGCCACGATGCGGGGCGCGACGAGCGCCACGGCCGGATCGCTGAAATGGCCGAGCGACGCCTCGAGCCACCCGATGCGCGGAACGACATCGGAGTCGAGGAATGCCACGAATTCTGTTTGTGCTTCCCGCAATCCGATGTTTCGTGCTGCGGAGGGTCCGCGCGATGCCTCGAATCGGACCACGCGGACCCGCGGGTTGTCCGGCCAGTCGATCGGCATGTCGGAGCCGTCGTCGACCACGATGACCTCGAGGCCGGGAAGCGCTTGCAGCAACCGCCGCACTCCCGCCGCATTGTTCCGGACGGGAACGACCACCGTGACGTCCGCGGTGGAGGGCAGTCGCGTGGGACGCGGATTACCGACACCGGAGTCGAGCAGCCGCCGGGCGACCACCGCGGTTCGGGAGTCGACGACCTCGAGGTGATCGCCGTCGATCATCGCCGCGGCGGCGGGCGCCAGTTTGAGCATCCGGGTGGGCGAGCCTCCGATGAGTACGCGCCCGCCGGCGAACCGCCGGACCCGCGGATCGATGCGCACCCCGAATCCGTCGGGTAGCCGTCCACCGGGAGTCTGCGCCAGTTCGGGTGTTGTCGCCTGACTCACCGAAGTCCCCCCTCCGTGCCCGGTTCCCACCGAGCGACCTGCGATGCTGCACGTTCCGTCAGGTGTGCGAACAAGCGGGCCCCCTGCGCTGCAGTTGCGGTGGTGGGATCGCCGAGAACCCCGTTCGCCGACACCGAAACCATACCGGCTTCACGCAGTTGTGGCATCAAAGTGGAGATCGGATCTGTGTTCCCGGCAACCGCGCTCGCCATATCCACCGCGTTCGGGAACAGGTGCAACATCAGACTCGTTTCGGTCACCCCCGCGTGGGCGTCGGCGCCCGGCACCGCGCACGGGAGCCAGGCCACGTCGCGCCCCTCGTAGCGCAGCAGCGACACGGCTTCGGCCAGGGCATATGCGTTTCCGCCGTGCCCGTTGACGAACAGCACCCGGGAAGCCCAGCGGCAGATAGAGCGCCCGTACTCCACGAACACGGTGCGCAGCGCCTCTGCTCCGATGGACACCGTTCCCGGAAAGTCCTCGTGCTCGCCGCTCGCGCCGTACGCGAGCGGCGGAGCCACGAGGACGTCGGGAAGTGCCTCGGCAACGGCCGTGGCGATCCGGGTATCGGTATCGAGGGGCAGATGCGGGCCGTGTTGTTCGAGCGATCCCACCGGTACCGCGACGGTCCACCGCTCCGGTTCGACGTGGGTCCAATAGGCGCCGGCAAGATCCCGTATCACCGGTCCGATGCTAGTGCGTCGGACAGCCCGCACCGCGAGCGCGTGGTGTCACACCAGCAAGCGAGGTATTTCCCGATTCCAGTTCTCGGAGTAGACGCGCCGCTTGCCGTGGATCTCGTCGGACTCGTACGCATCCAACTGTGCTGTGATCACGAACTCGTCCGGTGTCGATGTCAGCACCGTCCGGGTCCGCACCTCCGTCTGCCAGTCCCCTCGACCGAGATAGCGCACGGTCTGGGTCTCGCCGCGCGCCGACTCCACGTCGTTCCCCTGGAAGCTGAACCACTCGGTCGTTGCGCTCCGCATCGTGGTACCGGTGTCTTCGACGAAGAGTTCTCCCTGGTCGTCCTTGATCTCGAGTGTGGTCACGCCGGTTTCGAGATCGCGCGAGGTGCGCCAGTGGTGTTCGCCCGGCTCGACCCGTGTGACGGCGGAGGATTCCGCACCTTCGGGCTCACCGAACGCGGGCAGCGCCGAGTCCTCGGCGTCGCGTCGCGGACGCACGGGCAGGCTCAGACGGCTTTCGCCGGTGGTCACCGTGAGGGTCGCGAGTTCGGGCGCCGGCCACACCAGCGGAAAGTACGAGGTGGACAACGACAAGCGGATGCGATGGCCTGCCGGGAACTCCTGCGCCATCCCGTTGAGCTTGACGCGCACCCGATACTTGCGACCCGGCTCGAGCGGCTGCGGGTCCGCGCTGCCGTCACGATGCGTGAGGTTCAGCAGACCGTAGGTCACTCGCGTCGCCTGGCCGTCCGGAGCGACATCGCTGAGCCTGGCCGCGACCATCGCCACCGGCTTGTCGGCACTGATCTCGAGATCGAGCTTCGGCAGGCCGACCACGTCGAGCGGTTCGTCGAGGGCTTCGGTTTCGAAAACGAGTGCGCCGCCGTCCTCTTCCCGCTGATCGGAGGGCAGGTCGGGAGTGGCCGCGTACGAGGCCCACTTGCCACCCGCCATCCCCAGGCTCAGCGGTGAGCACACCGCCAGGTCCCGGCGCTCCACGGCGTCCGGATCGGCGTCCTGGTCCAGTCCGAAGCGCGTGAGCGAGTACTCGCGGCTCTCGATGCCCGGCGCGGGCCACGACGGCTCGGAGATCCATGTACCCGGCCGCTCGGGGTAGCGCGGGTGCGGCGGGACGCTGCCCTGCTTCCACATGCGGAGCATGGGTTCGTCCATGATGCCGTTGTCGATCCCCTTGAGCCAGTAGTCCCACCACCGGACGACCTCCTGCAGGAACCCGATCTCCGGACCGGGCACTCCCTGGTGCGGGTACTTGTGACCCCACGGTCCGATGAGTCCCTTACGAGGGACGTCGAGGTTCTCCATCAGCCGGAAGATCGCGTTGGTGTAACCGTCGGCCCAGCCGCCCACCGCGAACACGGGACATTGCACGTCCGCGTAGTTCTCGTTGACGGAGGCACGCTTCCAGTAGTCGTCCCGATGTTGATGCTCGAGCCACTTCTCGACCCACAGTCCGCTGCCCTGCAATCGTTCGTGCCACATCTCGCGCCACCGGTCGCCGACGATCGCCGGGTCCGGCGCCATGCTGTTGAAGGCGAACATCACGGTGGCTTCGGACAGGTTGTCCGACAGCAGGCATCCACCCATGTAGTGCATGTTGTCGACGTACAGATCGTCGGTGGCGGACGCGCTGATGATCGCTTTGAGTGCCGGTGGCCGCTTCGCGGCAACATGGAGGCTGTTGAAGCCGCCCCACGAGATACCCATCATGCCGACGTTGCCGTCGCACCAGGGTTGCTGCGCGGCCCACTCGATCACGGCGCACGCATCGTCCTGCTCGGTAGGGAGGTACTCGTCCTCGAGTACCCCGTCGGAGTTGCCGCTGCCGCGCAGGTCCACCCGGATACAGGCGTATCCGTGGCCGGCGATGTACGGGTGGTTGAGCTCGTCTCGCGCTCGGGTGGTATCCCGGTGCCGATACGGAATATATTCCAGCACAGCGGGAACCGGGTTGCTCTCGGCTCCGTCCGGAAGCCAGATGCGAGCCGACAGCCGACAGCCGTCGGGCATCGTGATGAAGGTGTTCTCGATGACGCGAACACTGTGGGGAAAGGATGTCACTGTCTGCACGAGTACCTTCCTGTCGATCGGTTGAACAAGTCGCAGGCAGGAAGGCCCTAGTCGGAGATTTCGTCGATCCCGAACGGCAGCAACTCGGTCGCACGATCGAAGTACTTCTCGAGCCCGCCCACGTCGTCGGCACCGATGTACAGGGTCGCGAGGACCGTCCGGTAGCCGTCCTGGTTGGGCAGTTCGGACAGCCGGTCGCCTACCCGAACCTTGATGTCCACCACCGTATCCGGGATCTCCTCGCAGACTCGGGCGAGATCGTCGGCGCTGGGGACGCTGCGCACGATACCGTCGGAGTAGTAACCGACGTGGCACTGAGCCGCGTGGCGGAACTTGCCCTTGCGCGGTTCGATGCGCGGTTCCACGCCGAGCGCGATATCGATCGCCACCTCGTGGTTCGACGTTCCGTCGACCTTGACGAAAAGGTCACTGTGCGACTGCGAGATGCGGGTGTTGACCTCGATGAGCGACAGCTTTCCCGTCTTCTCGTCCCACATGAACTCCGTGTTGAAGCAACCGTTGTCGAAACCGACGTGACGCAGGTACCGCTCCGTCAGATCGATCATGCTTTGCTGCACATCCTCGGGGACCGACTGTGCCGGGTAGTCGAGCCTGTCGAAGCTGTGCCCTGCCGCATCCTTACGCATGTCGAAGAAGCCGTGAATGCGGTACTCGCCGTTGAACATCGTGCCTTCGGGCGCGACCTGGATACCCGTGATGATGTCTTCGGCGAGGCACATGTTGCCGCCGACTCCTTCGAGTTCGGGCGGCAGTTCCACCAGGGACAGCACTTCGTCGAACGCGTCCCCGACCCGGCCGATCTCGGCACGGATCTGCTCGAGTGCAGCGGCGAACTCCTCGGCGCTGTTGATCTCGAATCCGAGTTGCGACGAGTGGGACTTGATCGGCTTGACCCAGAACGGGAAGGAAAGGTCGATCGAATCGAGCGCGTTGTCGTCGAAAGGATCGAAAACCGCGAAGCCCGGGACACATTCGGGAATGCTCTTCCGCTGCTCGATTCGGCTCCACGCCTTGTGCTCGCACTGGAGAATACTGCGGAGTGTCGGCGCGGGCAGGCCCCGTTCGGCGGCGAGAATCGGAGCGAGCACGCTCGTCGGGAAATCCCAGTGCGCGACGATCCCGTCCACGCTGCCGTCGAACTCGTCGAGTTCGCGGCGTGCCCGGTCGAGCAGGTCTCGGAACACATAGGTCTCGGGCTCGACCAGTGACTCGTAATCCAGAAGGCCGTGGAACCGGAGTTCGTCGGCGTTCGAAAGAGTGTCGAGCTTGTCACGCTGCTGATCGGTCAGGGCCGGGATGAATATGTTCTTGTGCATCACCAGTGGGTGCCCATGCAACGATTCGATAAACATCTCCCGCAAATGCCCAGCAACACCGCCGAGTGTGTTTGTCCGGTTGACCGCCGGGCGAGTCCCGTCGGAGGATCGTGGGCACGAGGGACAGGCGGGAGGATCGGCGCCGGTCGCGCCACGGCCGGCACGTACTCTCGTCTGGTGCAGATCGAACCTCGTCCCTTGGACGACCCGGACGTGCAGGCCCTCATCGACGAGGTTCAGCTCGAGTACGTGCGTCGCTACGGCGGGCCCGACCACACCGAACTTCATCCGGAACAGTTCGCACCCCCACGCGGGCTGTTCCTGCTCGCACATTCCGGAACTGCGCCGCTGGGCATCGGAGGCTGGCGCGCGTACGACGCGGGGCATCCCGGTCTGCGCGACGGCGACGCGGAGATCAAGAGGATGTACGTGCGTGCGGATTCGCGGCGACGCGGAATCGCGCGGCGCCTGCTCGACGCGCTGGAGCGAACCGCAGCGGACGCGGGACGTCGCCGGATGGTGCTCGAAACCGGCACTGCGCAACCGGAAGCCATCGCGATGTACACCGCAGCCGGGTACGCCCCGATGCGCGAGCGGTTCGGCGTCTGGGCCGACTCGGAGTCTTCGCTGTACTTCGCCAAGGGATTGCCTCGCATCCGGCTCGCGGCGGAGGCAGAACTACCGTTGCTCCAGGACATCGAACGGGCGGCGGGCGAACAGTTCGCTGAACTGGGCATGACCTTCGTCGCGGACGACGCCCCGCCGACGGTCGCGGAATTGCACCGTTATCTCGCCGCGGGCCGGAACTGGGTGGCGTTCGACGAAGGCGGTGCGCCGGTGGCGTACCTGATCGCCGAACCGGTCGACGACGCGCTCCACATCGAGCAGGTCTCGGTGCATCCCGGTCACGCTCGGCGCGGCGTCGGTCGCGACCTGCTCGCCCACGCCGCCGGGTGGGCTCGCGATCACGGGTACAACGCCGTGACGCTCACGACCTACCGCGACGTTCCCTGGAACGCGCCCTATTACGAACGTCTCGGCTTCCGCATTCTCGGCGACGGAGAACTCACCCCGGGGCTGCGCCGGATTCGCGCACACGAAACGGAGCTGGGACTCGACTACCGTCCACGCGTTGCGATGCGGCGCGAACTCGGTTCGTAGGCACCGCACACTCGGACGCGGTGTCACACCGCGATCGCTGCGGCGTCCCCCTCGAGGATCGCGTTGTGCGCACGGCGCGGGGTCACCGCGTCGCCGACGCGGTACACGGGAACGCTGCTGTCGCACAGTTGTTTCCAGAGTTCGTCCACGGGTTCCTGATGGGTGACGACCACCACGGCGTCGGCCACGAAGGGCCGGGCCGTGCCGGTCCGGTGATCGACGAGCGACACGACCGTCGCGTCGTCGGCGTCCACGACTCCCGTGACCATCACGTCGGTGATCTGCGTGATCCCCGCAGCATGGGCGCGACGCGTCCATCCGTCCATATCGAGGGTGAGGCCGAGATCCTGTCCGACGATCATGCCGCCGGTGCACACCGTCACGGTGCAGCCACGTCCGGCGAGAAGTTCGGCCACCGACGTCGCCTGATGAAAACCCAGATCGTCGACCACGAGCACCCTCCCCTCCGGATCGGCGCGACCCTCGAGCACGTCGCGGACGTCCACGACCTTCGCGGAGTCTCCGGCCCAGACGGGCCGCTGAGGCCGGGCACCTGTCGCCACGATCACGGCGTCGGGCCGGTAGGCGCGGACGAAGTCGGCGTCGACCTCGAATCCGGTCCTGATCTCGACGCCGGCCCGAGCGCATTCCGCCTCGAGGCTCGTCACCATCCCTGCCAGTTCGCCGCGGTGCGGTGCGGTCGCCGCGGCGCGAATCTGCCCACCCGTCCACGGCTCTCGCTCACACAGGATCACGGAGTGCCCGCGACGAGCGGACGTAGCGGCAGCCTGTAGTCCGGCCGGTCCACCACCGACCACGAGCACCCGGCGGCCCAGCATCCGCGGCGCAGGCAGGGGCGTGGATTCGCGGCCCGCGCGCGGGTTCACCGTGCACCCGATCCACCGGCCCAGACCGACCCGCCCGATGCATTCCTGGTTGCAACCGATACACGGCCGCACCTCCGCGTCGCGTCCACCGAGAGTTTTCCCAGCGAAGTCCGGGTCGGCGATCTGTGCCCGCACCGCACCGACGAGGTCGCACACTCCCTCTGCGAGCGCAGAGCGGACCTGGCCGGGAGTCGTGAACCGACCCACGCCCACAACGGGTAGCGACACAACCGCACGGAACGCCGCGGGCACGAACAAGGAATATCCGTGCGGCGTGGACATCGGCGCTTCGACCAGATGGAGCGTTTCGGTGGCCACACCGACCGACGTGCTGAGGTAGTCGACGGCATCCGTCGCACCCAGCATGCGCGCGACCTGCACCGCATCGTCGATGCCGATCCCGCCGGCGGTGCCGTCGTGGCCGCTCAGACGCACCCCCACGATGTACTCGTGCCCCAGCACGGACCTGACCGCGGCCACGACCTCGAGGAGCAACCGGGCACGACCGGTCGGATCGCCACCGTAGCGGTCGGTGCGCCGGTTGGTCCCCGGCGCGAGGAAGGCGCGCAGGATCGACGCCTGCGAGCACTGGATCTCGACACCGTCGAATCCGCCGTCGGCACACCGCCGCGCGACCGCCGCGTAGCCGGCGATCAGTTCGGCGATCTCGTCGCCACCGATCGCCGCGGGCACTTCCCGGAACAACGCGTCGGGTTCCGGTCCCGGTGCCCACAACGGCCGGCCCGTGTACATCGAGCTTCCTTGTGCACCGTTGTGGTTGAGCTGAGCCAGGATTCGTGTGCCGTGCGCGTGCACCGCATCGGTGAGGCGGCGGTACCCGGGTAGCACGGCGGGATCCCAGCCCCGTATCAGCTTCTCGTACGGCCGATCCGAGCGATGCACCGTGTGTTCCTCGGTGACGATCATCGCTGCCCCGCCGCGCGCCCGCGCCGTGTAATACGCGATGTGCTGGTCGGTGATCTCCCCGTCCACCGCGAAGTTCGTCAGGTGGGCCGGGAAAATGATCCGGTTGCGCAACGTGGCCGGACCGATCCTGAGGCTGTCCCGGGGATCGGGACCGGCCGAGTTGCGCGACACCGGCTAGACCTTGGAGTTGCCCTGGTCGAGCGCCATCTGGCTGCCCGTGATCGTCTTCGCACGATCGCTCGCGAGGAACAGCACCGCGTCGGACGTGTCGTCGGGATCGGCGATCGGCTTCTCGGTGAGGATGGGTGCGAAGTTGGGCAGCCAGGCCGGGAAGCGCTCGAACATCTTCAGCGATCCCTGATCGGTGCCCATCGGGGTCTTCACGCCGTAGGGGTGGATCGAATTGACGCGGATGTTGAACTCGCCCAGTTCTTTCGCAGCAGCCTGGGTGATGCCGACGAGACCGAACTTGGCAGCGCCGTAATGTGCCTGTCCGGGCATCGCCTTCAGTCCGGCGACGGAACTGACGACGATGATCGAACCGCCGTTCCCGGCTTCGATCATGGCGGGCGCCGCCGCCTTCAACGTCTTGAACACGCCCGTGAGGTTGATGTCGACGAGTTCTTCGAACTGCTCGTCGGGCATTTCCCAGAATCGGTTCCAACTGCAGATGCCGGCGTTCGCGACAACGACATCGAGCCGTCCGAACTGCGCGACACCCTCGTCCACCGCAGCCCGCAGGGCGGCACTGTCGCGGACGTCGGCGATGCGAGCGACGATCTTGCCCCCGGCCTCCTCGACGAGTCGGACGGTCTCGCGGAAGTCGTCTTCGGTCGCCTGCTCGTAGGTGATGTACTCCGATACCGGCTTCGCGACGTCGATACCGATGATCGACGCTCCCTCCCGGGCGAACCTCAGGGCGTGGTTACGTCCTTGGCCTCGCGCGATACCGGTGATGAAGACAACCTTGCCGTCGAACTCGCCCATGGAGATCCTTCCAGATCGGTCTATGCAACAGGTTACAGTTCCGAGGCGAGACGGTGCCCCTCCCGGATCGCGTCCCGCACCGTCCGAGGAGCGATGCAGTCACCGATCTCATCCAGCCCCGGACGGCGCGATCTGTCATCCGGCAGTCCCACTGAGCAGTCCACGAGTGCGGCCGCACGCACGGTGACCTCGGATTCCGTTACTCGATGGACGAGACGCACCCCCGACGAGTCGACCGCGCGCACCCCGACGCCGAGGTGCCGCCGCACGCCCGCACGCTGCAACCGGACGTTCGCCGCGACCAGATCGCCGGTGGGCGCCAGCCTCGATCCCGGTATGGGGTCCGGCGTGGCGTAGTGGACCGCGCGCCCCGGCGCAACGAGGTGCTCCGCGACCGCGACACCGAGCCGGCCGCCTGCCGGATCCCAGACGACGACATCATCGGGGACCGTGTCCGGGTGGTCGAGGGCATACGCGGCCGTGACGTAGCGGCCACCCCGGTGGACCGGGAATCCGGGTGGGCGGGGGCGGCTGCCGGTGGCCAGCACCACCGTGGTGCCGGCCCCCATCGCGGCGTCGAGGTCGCCCGAGGTGACGGTGACGCCGGTGCGGACGACGACACCGAGGTCCCGGCAGCGGTCCTCGAGCCACTGTGCAAGCAGTCCGAAGTCGGGAGCACCCGTGCCGCGTGCCGCGGTGTGCAGCATCCCTCCGACGCGATCGGTGCGCTCGGCGACGGTCACACGGTGGCCACGTCCCGCGAGACCGCGTGCCGCTTCCAGCCCGGCAGGCCCCCCGCCGACGACGAGCACGTCACGCGCAGCGGTCGCCGCAGGGGCGGCCGGACGATCTTCCTGACCCGCCTCCGGGTTGGCGATACATCCGACTTCCGGATTGCGGAAGTCGCGCACGAGGCACGCCTGGTTGCAGCGCACACACGGCCGCGGATCGCGGTGGTCGCGGATCGAGTCGACGAGGTCGGGGTCGGCGATCTGCGCACGGGTCATCTCCACCGCATCGCACACCCCCCGATCGAGAGCGTGCTGCGCGGACGAAGGGTGGACGACGCTGCCCTGCAACACCACCGGCACGGTGCCCGTGACGGCCGCGCGGACCTGGTTGCACAGGTCTCGGTTGAAGTCCGCCGGCGTGTGCGCGTCGGGCCGGTACGTTTCCGGCGTGAACAAGCCCCCACGGACGACGGTGAGCAAGTCGAGCGAGGGTGCGAATTCCCGCGCGTAGCCGACGGCGACGTCCGGCGTGAGGCCGGCCCACGGGGCGTTCTCGTCGCAACTCAGGCGCAGCGCCACGACCCGGCCGGGTCCGAGTTCGGCGCGCACGGCGGCGATCACCTCCCGGAGGAGACGTGTCCGGTCGGAGCCGAATCGGTCGGTGCGGTGGTTCGTCAGGGCGGACAGGAACTGCCGGAGCAGGGCGGTCGGTCCGGCATCGAGTTCGACGCCGTCGGCGTCGGCATCGACCGCGACGGCCGCCGCAGCACGGAATCCGGCGATCACGGATTCGATGTCGCCGGGAGTCATCTCTGCCGGGAGTTCACGGGTCGCGGGGTCGGGTACGCGCGACGGGGCCCACAGCGGCGCTCGGGTCCAGGCGCTGGAGCCCTGGAGTCCGCAGTGCCCGAGTCCGGCCAGGACGAGTGCGCCGTGCGGTCGGCACGCCGAGACGATATCCGCCCAGCCTTCCCCTGATTCGGCTGCGAGAGGGGCCCGTTCGTAGGGACGGTCGCCGGCGAGAACCGACGCCACTTCGGTGATCACGATGCCCGCACCGCCGCGGGCCCGACGCTCGTAGTACGCGCGGTGGCGACCCGAGAAACGCCGGACCGCAGCGAGATTGGTCTCGTGCGGACCGAAGATCACCCTCGACGGCGCAGTGCGGCCGGCGAGGGTGATCGGATCGGTGAGGGCAAAGCTCATACCGGTAGGAGCTACTCGACTCCCAGATCGCGACGGAATCCGGGCGGGACGACGACGTCACCGGGTGTGAGGTCGTGGATCGAATCACGGCCGAGGCCCAAGAGGGCGGAACCTATTCCGCCGCCGAGGATGTCGAGGACGTTCTCGACACCCGCCTGGCCGTTGGCCGCGAGACCCCACAGGTAGGCGCGGCCGATCATGACGGCGTCGGCACCGAGCGCAACGGCCTTGACGACGTCGCTGCCGCGCCGGATGCCACCGTCGAGCAGTACCTCGATGTCGTTGCCGACCGCCTCCGCGATAGCCGGGAGCGCGCGGATGGGGGCCGGGGTGCCGTCGAGGTTGTTGCCGCCGTGGTTCGACACCGAGATCGCCGTGACGCCGGCGTCGACGGCGCGCTTGGCGTCGTCGACGCGCATGACGCCCTTGAGCATGAACGGGGCGTCGCCCCACTGTTCACGCAGCCACGCGACGTCTTCCCAGGTGGGCAGCGGGGTGCTCATCCACTCGCCGTACGCGCCGAAGAACGTCGGGGTGTCCCCGCCGGGCGGGGTGAGATTCGGGGTGGTGAGGTCCGGGACGCCGCCGGTGCGGGCCCAGTCCAGAAGCCACTTGGGCCGGATGATGCCCTCGGGTGCGAACTTCACCATCGCGTCGAGGCTCATCCGCTCGGGGATAGCGGGACTCCCCCAGTCGCGGCCGTTGGAGAAGGACCAGTCCAGGGTCATGATGAGACCCTTGGCACCGGCCGCGCGGGCGCGTTCCATGCGCTGGACGAGCACGTCGCGGCTGCCGACCCAGTACATCTGGAAGAAGGTCTTGTCGTTGGCCGCGGCCACATCCTCGATGGATTTGCTCGCGAACGAGCTGAGACCCATCGCGATTCCCCGTGCGGCGGCCGCGCGGGCGACGGCTACCTCGCCGTCCGGGTGGACGGCCTGGACACCGGTCGGCGAGATGAGGACGGGCATGGCCACGTCCTGTCCCATGACCCTGGTGCCCATGTCGCGCTTCTCCGACAGTCCTGCGACGTGCGGGGCGAAACCGAGCTCGCGGAACGCCGCGAGATTGTCGTCGACGGTGATGCCGGCTTCGGACCCCGCCACGAGCGCGCCGTACACCGACTTCGGCAGCCGCTTGCGTGCACGCTCCTGCGCCACGGCGACCGTTTCGAACCAGTCGCTCTGCTTCCAGGGATTCTTCAGCCACGAGAACTTGGCCATCGTGAACTTCTCTCCTCGAGATCTACAGGCCTGCGAGAGGGTTCTCGTCGCAGAATTTGGCAGGCGGCTTGGCGAGCAGCGTGAGTGGCACCGGTGCTGCCGGGGTGCGACGCTCGGCCCGCTTGCCGGTACGCGAGTGGTCCACGCTCGACTGCGGCACCGTCCGTTCGGCCTCGAGGGCCGACTGTCCGTATCCCTGAACACATTCCGGGTCGGGTCCGTCCATCGGAAGGCCGGTGAAGAACTTCGCCGCCATGCAGCCGCCGCGGCACGAGTCGTAGAAGTTGCACGAGGCGCACGCGCCGGCGGACTGCGGTTCGCGCAGTTCCCGGAACAGGTCGGAGTTCTTCCACACCTCGGCGAAACCGCCGTCGGTGAGGATGTTCCCGGCGTGGAAGTTCTCGTGGATCGCGAACGGGCACGCGTAGACGTCACCGATCGGATCGATCAGGCACACGACACGGCCCGCACCACAGAGGTTCAGGCCGGGCAGAGCCCCGCCGCCGCTGTCGCCGCCGAAGGCGGACAGGTGGAAGAACGAGTCGCCGGTCAGGACGCCTTCGCCGTGTGCGACGAGCCAGTCGTAGAGTTGCCGCTGCTGGTCGTGGGTGGGGTGAAGGTCGTCCCAGACGTCCACGGCGCGGCCCGACGGACGCAGCCGGGTGATGCGCAGTGTCGCGTCGTAACGGTCGGCGAGCGCCTTGAAGTCGTCGAGCTGATCGACGTTGTGGCGGGTGACCACGACGGAGATCTTCGCGTCGCGGAAGCCCGCCTCGGACAGGTTCTCGAGCGCGCGCACAGCCATCGCGAAGGAACCGGGGCCGCGTACGGCATCGTTGACCTCGGCGGTCGCGCCGTCGAGGGAGATCTGCACGTCCACGTAGTCGGACGCTGCCAGCCGCGCCGCGACCTTCTTGTCGATGCGCACGCCGTTGGTGGAGAACTTCACGCCGACCTGGTGCTCGGTGGCGTAGTCGACGAGTTCCCAGAAGTCCGAGCGCACGGTGGGCTCACCGCCACCGATGTTGACGTAGAACACCTGCATGCGTTGCAGTTCGTCGATGATGGCCTTGCACTGTTCCGTGGACAGCTCACGCGGGTCGCGCTTGCCCGACGAGGACAGGCAGTGCACACACGAGAGGTTGCAGGCGTAGGTCAGTTCCCACGTCAGGCAGATCGGAGCGTCGAGGCCCTTCTCGAACTGGTCGACGAGTCGACCGACTTTCGGAGGCGCGGTGGTGACGGGGGGTTCGAGCAGAGACGTCATAGCGGGTCCTTGCTGGGTCGGGGCGTCAGGCGGGCACGATCATGTGCGAGTCGGCCAGCGTGCCGAGAGCACGCACATAGGGCCGCTCGGCGCTCTCGTCGATTCCATGGGCGCGCAAGGCCTCCCGCACCGACGCGTGGTGGTCGAGGGACCGGACGACGTCGACGATGACGGTGTTCTTCAGGAACGACAGTTTGCGGGTGCCGAAGTGGTAGAGCAACGCCCCGAAAGGCTCGGGGCGAAGCGCTACCTGCGGGTGGAGCCGCCACGTGGCGCCCGGGTCGAACTGTGTGGTCGCCACGGCGGTGGCTCCGGGGGCGGACATGATCAGTAGACGCCGCACATGCCGTCGATCGAGACCTCTTCCACGAGGGACTCCTCGATCAGCTCGGACTCGATCACCGCGTTGTCGCGATCGGACATGATTCCTCCTCGAATTTTCACTCCACATGTGGAGTCCACGTCACAACAGGGCTAGCGTTGTGACTCGGTTCACCACTGTAATGGCATCGAGTGCAGAATGTCATCCATGAATCGAGGGAAATATGCCTGACCGCCGAGAGCCGTCCACCCGGACCGGCCGGCGCCCCTCCACCACGAGAGAATCGCTGGCGGCGGTCGGCATCGAACTCTTCCGCACTCGCGGCTTCGACGAGACGAGCGTCGACGACATCGCCGAGGCGGCGGGCATCGCGCGGCGCACCTTCTTCCGGTACTTCCCCTCGAAGAATGCGGTCGCGTGGGGTGACTTCGACGGCCAGCTCGAACGCATGCGCCGACGACTCGCAGAGGTCCCGCCGGACGATTCGCTCGCGGACGCGCTCACCGCCGCACTACTCGACTTCAACACCTTTCCGGCATCCGAGAACGAGCGGCATCGCGCCCGCATGGAACTGATCCTGCGCACTCCCGCCCTCCAGGGGTACTCGTCGGTGATGTACCAGGGGTGGCGCGCGGCAATCGCCGAGTTCGTCGCGCGCCACACCGGTGCCCGCGCCGACGACCACATCCCGAGGACCGTCGCCTACCTCGTGCTGGGCGTCGCGGTCGCGTCCTACGAGCAGTGGCTCACCGACGCCGACTCGGACCTGCGTGACCTGCTCGGAACAGGAATGCTCACACTCTCCGAAGGACTCGGCCCGAGCACTCCCCCACTCGAAAGAGGTTGACAGACAATGGCTGTGCTGGATTCTCTCGCGCCATGCCCACCGGGCCGGTGGACACACGACCACGTGACCGTCGAGCGGGTGCCCTCCGGCCCGATCAGGTTGCGCCGCACCATCGACGGACTGCACGTGACGCACGCGCTCACTCCCGACCTGCTCAGTGAACGCCTCGTCGCCGACGTGACCGCATCTGTCCAGGACGCCGAGTTCGGGCAGAACGAGTTCGAGTTGACGATGGTCGGCCTCGTCCGCTCGACGGTCCCCGGAGCTCTCGAGTCGTGGGTCACCTATTACCGCAACTCGTTGAACGAACTGCTCGACGGCACAGCAGCGTTCGCCCCGATCCACGACAAGGCCGCCACGTTGGCACGAGGCCGCGTGCTCGATCTCGGGTCGTGTTTCGGGTTCCTGCCGTTGCGGCTCGCAGGAGCGGGCTTCGACGTGGTCGCCACCGACATCCTCCCCGGCACGATGCGACTGCTCGACGCGGTCGCACCCCGTTTGGGCCTGGCTGTGGACACCCTCGTCTGCAACGCGGCCGGAGTGCCCGTTCCCGACGACAGCGCGGACACCGTCACGGCGATCCACCTGCTCGAGCACGTCGACCACGAGACGGGAGCCGCCGTTCTCGCCGAAGCGCTGCGCATCGCGCGTGCACGCGTGGTGGTCGCGGTGCCGTTCGAGGACGAGGCAACCGCGTGTCACGGGCACATCCGGACATTCGATCTCGCGTCGCTCGACGCGCTCGGACGCACGACAGGTTTTCGGTACGAGGTATTCGAACACCACGGCGGGTGGCTGATCGTCGATCTCGTGTGACTGTCGATCTCGTGTGACTGTCGATCTCGTGTGACTTACGAGCGCTCCGCGACGAGAAACGTCGTCATCGCCTGTGCGATCGTCTCGGGCCGGTCGAGCATCGACAGCACATAGGCGTCGTCGACCTCGACGAGTGTCCCGTTCGGCAGCAGATTTGCGAGCCGTCGCCCGTGGCCGCGCGGCATGACCTTGCCGGCCGACGACCACAGCACCAGCGCCGGACCGGCGAAATGCTGCAGCGCTTCGGTATCGGCGACGAGTTCGGTTGCGGTGAAGCGGGTCGCGACGTACTTGCGCAGATCACGGCGTATGTCCTTGCTGCGGAGTCCGGGTTCGGTCCAGGTACGGACGAGGTCGTCGGGCAGGGGCGTGCGGGCCATCCAGCCGAGCAACGGCGGCGTGTTGCGCAGCCACGAAACCCTGAGTTGCCGCAGCGCGAGTGCCAGGCCACCCGGGATACGCGTGGCAAGGACCGCCATCTTGCCCGGCAGGCCCGGCGGGAAGTTGTCGAAGGCCTCGCACGGCAGCAGGATCAGACGGCCGAGGCGGTCGTCCAGTCCGTACGCGGTGAGGAACAGAGCCCCGCCCCAATCACTGTGCACCAGCGTGACGTCGTTCAGGTCGAGCGCGTCGAGAAAGTCCGCCACGATCCGGTTCAGACCGCGCAAGCTCAGATCCGCGTCGGGACGCATCGGTTCGGGGTGCGCACCGAGCGGTAGATCCGGTCGCACATAACGGAACCCGGCGGGTAACCGGTCGATCACCTCGTCCCACACCGTGTGGTTCATGAGCAGGCCGTGCAAGAAGACCACGGCCGGTCCGTCACCGTGTTCGACATAGTGAACGGGCCCTGCAGCGAGATCGACGGTGGGCATCGGCGCACCTTTCGCGTGAGGGATCACTCCGAAGCGTCGGGTTCCAGCGTGGCGGCGAGGACGGAACGCTGTCAACCGTGTTTTCCCTCCGCACCCACCGCACGGCGTCGGCAAGGGCGGGTACGAGTGTGAACACGGACAGACCCGGGTGCGGTACGCAGGTTCACCTCGGCTGGAGACCCCGCCTGACCGCGACCACCCGGACGACAGCGACGAGCCGAATCGCTGTCGTCCGGGAACTGCATCAGCATGCTTCGTCGAGCCGGTGACCTGCGGGTGCAACTCTCACAATCGCCCCACACCACACCGGTTGCCCGACAATGCTTCTCAGGTGTTTCTGCCACCGTTCACTCCGAGGATCTGGCCCGTGATGTAGCCGGCGTCATCCGAGATGAGGAACGAACACGCAGCCGCGATATCCTCCGGGCGACCGACCCTCCGGACCGGTGTGCGCTGGATGTGTTCGTCGATGGTTCCCCCGAGCAGACCCTTGCCTTCGGCGCGTCGCAGCATCGGGGTGTCGACGAACCCCGGCGGCACGGCGTTGACCGTAATCCCGTCCGGGCCGTACTCCAACGCGAGCGATTTGGTGAGACCGTTGACGCCGCTCTTGGCGGCAACGTACGCGGACATGAACGGCTGACCCGCGTGCGTGCTCGACGAGGAAATGTTCACGATCCGGCCCCAGCCCGCCTCGATCATGTCGGGCAGGACTGCCTGCGTGCAATGGAAAACCCCGTGCAAGTTGACCTCGATCGCACGCTGCCACACTTCGAACGTGAGGTTGGCGAATCGCTTGTACACCTCGACGCCCGCGCCGTTCACCAGAATGGTGACGGGCCCGAGCCGTTCACGTACCTCGGCCAGAGCGGCGTCGATCCCGGCGCGGTCGGACACATCGACGGTGTATTCGAGTTCGCCACCGGACGTTGCGATGTCGAAGACCGCGACCTGGTGCCCGTCCTTACGTAATCGCTCCGCGACCGCACGGCCGATCCCGGACCCGCCCCCTGTGACGACGGCCGTCTTCACGCCCATGCCTCATCTCCCACGATCGTCGTCCGCTGCATGAGACGTTCCGACTTGGAGTCGTATCGCTGCGCGCGGTGGAGCATCCCGATGTTGTCCCACATGACGAGGTCCCCTACCTCCCACTCGTGCAGGTAGGAGAACCGTTCCTGGGTCGTCCAGGCGAGCAGTTCGTCGAGGAGCTTCCGGCTCTCGTCCGGGTCCATCCCCACGACGTGGTCGGCGGTCGCGCCGATCACCAGGGAACGCCGGCCGTCTCGTCGTTCCCACACCAGCGACGACTCGTTCCTGGGCAGCGTGCGCCACAAGGCGACCTGCTCATCGGTGGGGTCGGGGTACACGGTGCGCTGCGCAGCTTCGAAGCTGTGCACCACACGCAGTTTCTCGTAACGCTTCTTCTCGTGTTCCGGCAGGTTCTCGTACGCTGCGTACGTACTGGCGAACTCGGTGCCGCCGCCCTCCTCCGCGATCTGCCGCGCGGTGAGCGTGGTCGCCTTCGCCGGTACCTTGTTGGTCGTGTCGTCGATGTGCCAACTGAAGGTGCCCTTGAGATACTCTGCCGCGACCGTCTTCTCGGGATCCAGCGACACCGTCATGATTTCTTCGTTCGGCAACGGCTTGACGAGTTCACCCAGGGAGCGGCTGAAAGCAATCTGCGCATCGTTGTCGAGGTGCAACCCTCGGATGAGTACGACGCCTCGCCACTTCAGCGCCTCGGTCACCCGAGCGACGACCGCGTCGTCCGCGAGGCTGTCGACGCCCCTGAACTCCGTGCCGAACAGGGGGCTCAGTGCTACGGACTCCATGGTGGAGACTTCCTTTCCTACAGGGGATGGGTAGTCGAGACACGAGGGTGGCACCGAACGATGCCGATGCCACCTCCGGCGGAGTCTCACATCGTGACGCCGGCCTTCTCCAGGCAGCGCTCGAGTGCTTCGAGATATGCGGCATTGCCGTGGAACGGGCCGCTGACCCCGATCGCGACTTCGAGGAAGGGGCTGTACTCGTCGTTGACGTGTGTTTCCCAGCGCGTGATCTCACCTCGCTCGTCGGTTTCGACGAAACTGTAGGAGTAGAAACCCATCCCGGATCCGTCCACGGTGTGGCCGTGCCACCGGGTTTTCATGACGAAGCCGTTGTCGGCCGGCCAGTACTTGAAGTCCGTCGGCTTCCAGTCGGGGAAAGTCAGCGAGTAGGCCTTCGCCTCCATCGTCGCGGCCTTGCCCGTATCGGCCAGGGCTTCGCTCATGACGATGACCTCGTCGCCTGTGAAGTAAGGCGAGGTGTAGATCGCGCCTTCGGCGAACTTCCACGCCTCTTGCCCGTGTTCGTCGGTGTATTCGTCACCGTCCTGCACACCCTGTCGCAGGTATGCGTTCCTGTAGCTCTCCGCCATCCGGCGATGCTGGGCGATCCGTTCCTCGGTGTTCACAGTGCTCCTGGTCCGTGTGTAATAGTCGATGCCCCAACCTGTCGATGCCCCGACCTGCGTCGGGCAGGGTTCAGAGCGTTATTCGGAAATCCGGACGTCTTCGTAGCTACCCAGCATTGCGTTGTCGGGCAACGCCATCTGTAGGTAGACGTCGATGTGAGTGATCTTTCCGTTGTCGTCGAATTCGTATATCGACACGGAATCGACAACATTGGAGAACTCCCCGACGCTGCTTCGTTCCTCGAGTTCCAAGATCACCAGGTCGGGTGTTTCAGTGATGCGCTTGAAAGAACCCTCCCACTGCGCGGAGGACGCCCAGTTGGTCAGGAAGTCGACGTATTCGCTCCAGTTCATCACTTCCTTGAAGTTGCCGACACGGACGAACTCGTCGGTGGCAACCAGTTCGGCGAGCGGTGACCAGCTGTCGGCCGTGAACCCGGGCTGCTTGGCTCGGTCGACAAGCGACTTCGTCACCATGCCGTATTCGAGCACCGCGCGTGATCGCCCGGTGTACTCGTCCACGACGTCGGCGATTTCTCGCAGCTGCATGCATATCTCCTTGGGCTGTTGCTTCGTGTGCTCGAAAAGTGGGCGTGTCAGTACTGCGAGCGTTCCGCGAGGTACCGGTCGAGAACCGAATGGAAGTGGGCGACAACCACTTCCTCCGACACCAGGGTCAGGTGGTCGAGGGCCTTGTTGCGCAGGCCGCGCTGCTGGCGGGGCATCTGCTCGTAATCCTGCTGGAGGGCTTCGAAATACTTGGACTCACCGGGTTCTTCCACATCGACGAGATCGGCGCGGAGGACATCCTTCATCTCGTCGGGCAGCCACATGACGCTGGTGATCTGCCAGATACAGCGGTTCGGATCGCCACCGGGGTCGGGCTGCGCGAGAATGATCGTGGCTTCACCGGCACGAACCGTCATGAAGAAGTTGGGAAACAGCACCCATCCGTGATTGTCGCTCATCTGGGCGTCGGTCAGGTCGCTCACGTCCAGACCCATTTCCGTCAGGACCTCGCGTGTGGCCTGCTGAAGGACGGTACGCGCGGTGACTCCGTCGGGGAACGCGAGTGGCTCGCCTTCGACGCGGTACCCGTCGACCAGTTCCTCGAATCGCGGCAGGGTACGCAGGAGGGACGGAAACGTCTCGGGCAGTTCACGAATGCCCTCGACCTGCTCCTCGGGACCGTACTTGTCGACGTTCGCCACTTCGAACGGTGAGCAGGCGACCGAATGCCGGCCCAGGAGCCGGTACCTGCTCTTCTCGGATTCGATCGTGATCGCGCGCAACAACTGTGGGTGGATGCCCGAGATGTGGTAGCCCTCGGAGAAGGCGTCGACCACAACTTTCCAGTTGCATTCGAGCGACTCGCGCACGTCCATCACCGTGATCATCTCGTCGAGCCGGTAGGGCTCGAGCATCTCGAGCACCTCGGCACCGAGGTAGTCGACGAGCGGCTCGGCATTCGGGTCGGGGTTGAGGAAGATGAACCCGGCGCGCGTGTCGACCGAGACCTCGAGAAGGGAGTTCTCGTCCTTGTCGATCGACCCGAGTGTCTTCTCGTGGAGGATCCCTCGCAGTTTTCCGTCGAGGTCGTACGACCACAGGTGGTACTGACACAGGAAACGCTTGGAATTTCCCCGTCCGGCACACAGCGGGTTTCCGCGATGCCGGCAGGCATTCACGAAACCGCGGATACGGTCGTCCTTGCCCCGGACGAGGATGTAGGACTGGTCGAACAGCTGGTAGACCTTCCAGTCACCGACTTCGGTCAGTTCAGACGTTCGCCCCGCGACCTGCCAGGTCTTCATCCAGATGTTGTCGCGTTCGCGTTCCTGAATTTCCCGGGAGACGTAGCGGTCGGTGGGGATGTGCATGTTGTACCGCCCCGGCTCGATATCGGCGAGGCCTTCCGCCGTTTCTACCCAATCTCCGGGCCGATTCGGGCGCTCTTCGGTCTTGCTGGGTTGTGTGGTGGTCATGAAGCCTTGCTCCTTTGCAACGGCAACGAACCTTCGTGATTCAGCGGTGAGAACAGAGCGAGGCCGTCGGATGTTCGACGACAGAATCCGATGCCGTACGAACGCACACACGCCCCGCCCGAAGTGCGTCGGGCATAATCAATCACGTGATTGGTTTATATGATGCAACTCACATTTCATCTTGTCAATGATGAGATTTCCGAAGCTGACCTAATGAATTCTCTTGAGGCCGAGTTGCATTCGGCCACCCCTGTCTCGGACCACAGCTGCGGTGTCGATCAAGCCGACGTCGGCGGCCTCGCCAGGGTCGCCCGTGATCGCGGACATGGATCGCCGAAGCAGGCTTCGACGCCGCGTGCCCGCGCACGCACCGGGCACGCACGCGTGCGATGCTTTCCTACATCTGTCGTCGAGCTGGGAGTCGCCATGCCGTCCTCGCCATCGCCACTCGGCCGGCCGGTGGGCGCGAGAAGCGGGGACACGCGTCGGAGGATCCTCGCTGCTGCGATGCGTTGCGTTGCCGAGGTGGGTTACTCGGGAGCAACAATCCGGGAGATCGCGCGCCTGGCCGGTATCACGAGCGGCAGTCTCTACCACTACTTCCCCAACAAGGCGGAGATCGTGAAAGCCGCCTTTACGGACATGGCCGAGGTATCGCTGCCGCGCCTGTCCGCCGCAGCGGACCGCACCGAAGGCGTCGTGAACCGGTTACTGGCAGTGCTCGCCGAAGGGGGGCAACTGTTGCGCGAGAATCCCCATGCCGTTGCGTTCGATCGCGCCCTCCGCGTGGAGAGCGCCGGGCACCTCCAGCTCGAGCGCGACAGCGACATGATCTACACAGGTCTACGGACCGTAATAGGTGAGATCATCCGTCAGTCGCACCGAGATGGCGTCTTGAGTGCTGACGCAGACGTGGACGGAACCACCGATGCGATCTTCGCCGTTTTTCAGGGACTGAGCGCTCACGCAGCCACCGCGTCACCCGAGCGGTATCGCGCGACGAGCCACGCTTTGGGACTCCTGATCCAAGGCTCGTTGTTCGGCTCGGCCGATCCTCGGTAGCCGATACCCACTCCCTGCTTACCGCGCGGTCGAGTGGCACGTCCTCCGGCACGCGTACACGCGGTGTACGAGGGTGGGTCCGTCGTATTCCGTCACTGCCGGCCACGTCCGCGCTGCACCAGCCAGGTCGCGAGCGCCACGAAGACCACCGCCCACACCGACAGATTCAGGATCGGAACCCACAGCGGCTCGGACGGCAGCGGGTTTCCGCTGCGGTCGATCAGCACACCTTCGGTCACGGGGTAGCGCGCCAGCGACACATAGCCGTAGAGCGGAGTGAACTTGGCGATGGTCAGCAGCGTGCCCGACAGCGGAATGAAGATGTTGCCGAGGAACGCGAGGATTACCAGGCTGCCGCCGGCAGCGCCGACGGCCGCTTCCGATCGGAAGGCCAGACCGAAGACCAAACCGTAGACGGAAAACACTGCGGCACCGACGAGCACGGCCACCGCGCTGAGGATCCACGCACTCGAGTCGCCGGACGCACCGGTGAAGACTCCGAGGACGAAGATCAGCCCGATCGGAATGGCCGCGACCACGAGGGCCACCGTTGCTTTCATCGCCACATACGAGGCGTCGGTGAGCGGGGTCAGCCCCAACTGTCTGCCCCAGCCCTGCATCCGCTCGACCGCTGCCGTGCCGCCCACGCCGGTGGTAGCGGTCACCGCGCCGTACGCAGCCATCGAAATCATGATGTACATCGCCACGTTGCCGTTGCCGGCCGACTCGGTCGCGAACGACTGGGACGCACCGAAGATGAGGTAGAAGAACGCGGGCAGCACCGCGATGAAGAAGACGTTGACGTAGTCGCGGAAGGTCCTCCGCAATTCCAGCCCGACGAAAGTGGTGTTCATGCCGTTGCTTTCTGTGTCAGCGCGAGGAAGGCGGTTTCGAGCGAACCACTGACGATGTCGAGGTCGCGGGCATCGAAGCGTACGAGGAGGATGCGGGCCACCGAATCGGAATCCGTTGTCCGGACCTCGATTCTCGGTCCGACCCAGGAGATGTCGGCGACACCCGGGGTCGACGCGAGGACCGCCTGCGCGTCGTCTCGGGACTCCGGTGGTAGTTCTGCGGAGACCAGCCTTCCGGTGGCCCGAGCCCGTATCTCGGCAGTGGGCCCGTCGGCCACGACCCGCCCTCCGGCCATCATGACGATCCGACCGGCGAAGGCGTCCGCTTCTTCGAGATAGTGGGTTGCGAACACGATCGTGCGGCCCCGGTCGGCCTCGGCATGCATGGTGGCCCAGAACTCGCGGCGGGCGGCCACATCCATTCCCGCGGTCGGTTCGTCGAGAACGAGCAGGTCAGGGTCCGGGAGCAGGGCGAGTGCGAAACGAAGCCGCTGTTGTTCTCCGCCCGAGCACTTCGACACCATCCGGCGGGAGAGTGCCGAGAGCCCGGCGCTGTCGAGAACGTCGTCGATGTCGCGGTGGGTGTCGAAAGTCGAAGCGATGATGCGCACGGTTTCACGCACCGTGAGATCGCGTAGCAGTCCGCCGGTCTGCAGGACGGCGGAGACCCGGCCTTCGCGGACGGCCTGCCGCGGAGGTGCACCGAACACGGCAACCGATCCCGAGGTCGGAGTCGTCAGCCCGAGAACCATGTCGAGCGTCGTCGTCTTCCCTGCGCCGTTGGGTCCGAGCAGAGCCATGACCTCACCGCGCCGGACGGTGAGGTCGAGGCCCGACACCGCATGCGCCTCCTCCCCTCCCCGCGCACGGAAGGTCTTGACGACGTCGCGCAGTTCGAGTGCCGGGGCACCTGTGTGTTCCATGGTCGAAGTGTGCACGCAACCGGGCCCGAGCGACATACCCGCTCTCACGAGTCCGAGACGACGGATGTCATGTTCTCGGGGCTCGCTCCTGGTGGACGAGCGCAGTCACGGTGCCGGATCGCCCATCACCGCCCCCTCGCGCCGAGGATCGGCTCCTCCGATCCAACCCGTCTCTTCGCGCTGCAGCGCGCTCAACCCGCTCGACTGCGGCGCGACGGAGACCTCGTGCCCCTTGTCCCGAAGCTGTTGCACGAGCGGGTCCTTCGCGCCGTCGTCGGACGCGTCGACGGCGGGATGTTCACCCCCGACGCCGGTGGCCGGGGTGTTTGCCGCGCCGAACGACACGGCCGAGATCGCTTGCTGCGGGTCGAGCCCCCAGTCCAGCATCCCGACCAGCGTTTTGACGACGAACTGGATGATCACCGATCCACCGGGCGACCCCACAACCATCTGCAGGTCGCCTCGTCGGCCGTCGGATGTCCTGTCGAACACCAGCGTCGGCGCCATCGAACTGCGCGGACGCTTTCCCGGCTCGACCCGATTGGCGGCCGGCAACCCGTCCTTGCCCGTGGGTTCCGCCGAGAAGTCGGTGAGCTGGTTGTTGAGGAGAAAGCCGTCGACCATGTGGAACGACCCGAACGCCGATTCGATGGTCGTCGTCATGGCGGCCACGTTGCCGTAACTGTCGGCGACCGAGATGTGGCTGGTGCCGTGCTCGGGACTCTGCGGCGGCACCCCGAGCGGTACCGGTCCGAAATCGCCCGGCTGCGCGGTGCCCATGCTCTTGCCCGGGTCGATCAGTGCCGCCCGCTGAGAGAGGTACTCGGGGTCGACCAAGGTGTCGAGCGATCCCCCGGGCAGCGGAACGAAGTCCGAATCCGCGACGTACTTGTCGCGGTCGGCGTACGCGAGACGCTCGGCCTCGGAAATCAGGTGCACCGCTTCGGCATTCGGCACTCCCCCGTTCGCGTCGACCTCGGACGGTCCCAGTGCGGCGAGGTCGAAGTTCTCCAGGATGCCCAGAGTGGCCGCGACGGCGGTGCCGCCGGACGACGGGTTCGGCATCCCGCAGATCTCGTGGTCACGGTAGGGCGTGCACAGCGGCGTGCGCTCCTTCGCCTCGTACGAGGCGAGGTCGTCGAGCGTGAGCATTCCCGGTGTTCGCCCACCGGATGTACTTCCGGTCGCCTCGACGATCGACTGTGCGATGCCACCGGTATAGAACGCGTCGGCGCCGTCGGTGGCAATTGCGCCGAGGGTCTTCGCCATTGCCGGATTGGTCAGCGTCGAGCCTACGGCCTTGGGGCTGCCGTCCGGCTCGAGGAAGTACGCGCGAGCCTCGTCGTCGACCGCGAGTTGCTGGGCGGAATCGGCAATGGATTGCGCCATCCGGTCGCTGACGGTCACGCCTCTGTCGGCCAGATCGATGGCGGGAGCGAACAGACTCCGCCACTCCCGGTCTCCGTACTCGGCATGCACCGACTCGAGCATGCGCAGGACACCGGGTACGCCGATCGACCGTCCGCTCGCGCGAGCGTCGGGTTTGGGCTCGGTGCGGTCGGTGTCGCTGATCCAGCGAAGATAGTTCTCGTCGGCCACACTCGGGGCGGTTTCCCTCCCGTCGAACGCCTGCACCGCACCGGATTCGGCGTCGTAGTACATCAGGAACGCTCCGCCGCCGATACCGGACGACTGCGGTTCGACGAGTCCGAGCACCATCTGTGCCGCGACGAGCGCATCGGCCGCCGTCCCGCCGTCGCGGAGGACCTCGCACGCCACCTCGGTGGAGACCGGGTTGGCGGTGGAGACCGCGAACGATTCGGTACTCACAGCAGTCATGTCGCTGCGGTAGCCGGTGGCGATTTCCGGGTTGGTGGAAATGTCGCCACCCCCGGTCTCCGGCGGCGCTCCACCGGTCAACGGCGTGCCGTTGGGCGTCGCTCCACACACCGCCCCGGGCGCGGCGGTGTTCTCCGAATCACCGTCCGTGCTCGACGCACATCCGCCCACGAGTACGAGTGCCGCCGTCGCAGCCACAGCGGCACGTATTCCCGACCGATTTCTCCCCACCGAGATCATCTTGACGACGGTAGCCGGGGGTCGCGGGATTCACCGGGCAAACGCGACATCCATTTGTCGGCACCGGGAGTCTGCCCGGAAGGGTCTTGACAGGGCTGTTCCCTGCGGAGGATGGTGTATTCAACCGAAAGGTTGAATAAGGATGGTGGCAGGTGAACGGTGCCGACGCGGACGACGAACTACTCGACCGGGCCTTCATGGCCCTTTCCGATCCGATCCGCCGACGCATCGTCGCCCGGCTCAGCCGGGGTCCCGCCACTGTCAACGAACTCGCGGAACCCTTCGCGATCACCACCCAGGCGATCTCGAAGCACATTCAGGTACTCGAGCAAGCCGGGCTCGTCACGCGCACCCGCGATGCCCAGCGCCGCCCCGTTCACCTGAATCCCGCACAGTTGGAGGCGCTGACTTCCTGGATCGACCGGTATCGGTTGACCAAGGAACAGCAGTTCCGCAGCCTCGACTCTGTGCTGGCCGGGGACACGGCCGACACCACAGACCCCCCACCGGGGTGATCCCGCTCCCTGCGAGAGGCATCGTCATGAGCAACCCACTGCACATCAACGTTCCGGACGGCGTTCCGTTCATCGACTACGAGCGCGAGTTCGACTATCCCGTCTCCGAAATCTTCCGGGCGCATCAGGATCCGGCTCTCGTCGCCCAGTGGCTGGGGCCGCGCGGGGTGTCCATGGACATCGACCACTACGACTTCCGTAGCGGTGGCTCGTATCGGTACACCCACAGCGACGACAGCGGTTCGTACACCTTCTCGGGCGTGTTCCACACCGTGCGGGAGAACGAATTCGCCATCCAGACCTTCGAATTCGATCAATTCCGCGACATCGTGAGCATCGAGTTCATGACCTTCGAGGATCTCGGCAACGGCCGCAGCAAGCTCAGCGGCCACAGCGTGTATCCGAGCCTCGAAGCACGCGACGGGATGGCGTCCTCCGGATGGGAGGAGGGCACGCGCGACTGTTACGACCGGATCGAAGAGCTTCTCGCGAAGGCCAGCGCCTGATCATCCGCCGATGCGGCCGCACTCGCCGCCGGGTGCGGCCGCATCGGGCCGGATCGAGAGCCGTGCACGGACGCGCAGGACCAACGCGGCAGCGGAAGGCCTCGGGACACCCGGTCGAGGCAGAAGTGCCCACTGTGCGGGACAGGCGGGGGTGCCCTCGGGCGCACCCGGTACCGTTTCTGGGGCTACAACAGGCTGCTACCCTTAACTAGAACGGGTTCTAGATTTCGGGGTGTTCCAGAACATCCCGGAACGGGAACACCCGGGGTGGCGCCACTGCTCCCGCACGGTATGCACGAGAGGACGACACACGCCATGACGACTGTCGAGGTGCCCCACGGCTCGCGATCGGTGGTACTCACCGTCTCCGCCGTCGTCGAGGAAACCGCCGACGCGAAGTCGATCGTCTTCGCCGTCCCCGACGAACTCCGCGACAAGTTCGCGTACAAGCCGGGCCAGTTCCTCACCCTGCGGATTCCCAGCGAGCGCACCGGCTCGGTGGCGCGCTGCTACTCCCTCGCGAGTTCACCGCACACCGACGATGCCCCCAAGGTCACCGTCAAGCGCACGTCCGACGGCTACGGGTCGAACTGGCTCTGCGACACCGTCGCGGTGGGCGACACCCTCGAGGTTCTGCCGCCCGCCGGGGTGTTCACCCCCAAGTCCTTCGACCACGACTTCGTGCTGTTCGGGGCAGGCAGCGGTATCACCCCCGTCATCGCGATCCTCAAGTCCGCGCTGACGCAGGGATCGGGCAAGGTCGCGCTGATCTACGCCAACCGTGACGAAGCATCGGTCATCTTCGCCGAGGAACTGCGGATGCTCGCCGAGAAGTACCCGACCCGATTGACCGTCGTCCACTGGCTCGAATCCGTGCAAGGTCTTCCCAGCGCCGACCAGCTCGCAACACTCGCAGCGCCGTACTCCGATCGTGAAGCGTTCATGTGCGGGCCGGGACCGTTCATGGACACCGTGCACCAGGCGCTCTCGAGCATCGGCATGGCGCGGACGCAGGTCCACGCCGAAGTGTTCAACTCGTTGTCCGGTGATCCCTTCGCCGACCACGCGCCCGTCGAGGTCAGCGACGAAGAAGCCGCGGACGCGGCGACCGTCGAGGTCGAACTCGACGGTGAGGTCCACAACCTGACCTGGCCCCGCAAGCAGACGCTCGTCGACATCATGCTCGCCAAGGGCATCGACGTTCCCTACTCCTGCCAGGAGGGCGAGTGCGGATCGTGCGCGTGCACCGTCCTCGAAGGCAAGGTCGAGATGGAGAACTGCGACGTCCTCGACCCGGAGGACATCGAGGCGGGCTACATCCTGGGATGCCAGGCACGTCCGGTCACCGACCACCTCAAGATCGAGTTCTGAGCCGCACGACGAGGCGTGGCCGGCATCGCCGGGTGCCGCTCACGTCTCGTCAGCGCAACCCGCGGAGCCGGGCGCGTTCCTCCGCGTCGAGATGCTCGGTGGCGTAACTCAGTGCCGTCCGGCCCATCGCGGCCGCGTGACGCTCGAGAAAGTCGAGCAGGGCGTCCCGATCCACGCGTTTGCCGACCTCACGCAGCATCCAGCCTGCCGCCTTCTGGATCAGATCCCGGCGGTCGTCGAGGACACGCTCGGCCATCATGAGCGTCGGGCCGGCCTCTCCCCTCTTGACGAAGGCGAACGTGGCGAGCAGCCCGGCACGTCGCCGCCACAGGTCGGGGTCGTCGACCAGCGTCGTGAGCAACCCGGCATCGGCCGGATTCGCGTGGATCCATTCACCCACGATGTGATCGGACGAGGCGTCGACGAGATCCCAGTTGTTCACCCGTCCGCAGCGGAGAGCGTCGAGGTATACCTCGACCACCCGGCGACGTGAGACCGGGTCGCGCGTATACCTGTCCACGAGGATCAGCAGGCCGGCGAGACGGTGTTCGTGGACAGCGCTGTCCAGAAGAAGACGCGACTCCTCGATCGGCAGGTCGCGGAACTTCCGGACCACGGCACGGGTCTGCGGCACCCGCAGTCCCAGAAAGACGTCGCCCTCGCCGTACTCGCCGGGCCCGGTCTTGAAGAAGCGTCCCATCCCGGCGGCTGCGTCAGGATCGCCGAGGGCGTCGAGCGCCGCGCGAACGTCCTTTGCGGACAGGTCGTCGGTCACGGCCCGAGCCTACGGTCTCGCCGGCGCCGCACGTGTCCGGACGGCCCACGTAGTGCGGAACCTGATGCTTCTACCTCGCAGTCGCGGCAGCGAGCAGTTCCCGTCCAGCGGCGAACGCCTCCGCTCCGGGCGGGAGCGCTCCGCGCTTACCGCTGAGGTACACCTCGACGCGCCCGGAGGCTCCGGAACGGTCGCCGAACTCGCGGGTGCCCGGCTCGTCCGCATCGAGGTCGGCGATACGACGCAGCGTCTGCCTGGCGACCGCTTCGGCGCTGTCGAACAAGCGCACACCCTCCGGAAACCGGGCGAGGATCGAGTCCGCCACCAGGGGGTAGTGGGTGCAGCCGAGGACGATGCCCTCGACGTCGTCCGGAGTGCGCGCCGCGGCATCGGCGATCGCCCGGTCGGCGCCTTCCCGGTCACCCCGGTCGATGGCGTCGGCGAGTCCGTGACATGCGACGCCCACGACCTCGCTGCCGTTCCCGAACTTCTCGATGAGGTCGGCCTGGTAACGACTCGCGGTCGTCGCGGCCGTCGCCCAGATCGCCACCGACGTGCACACGGCCGCGGCAGGCTTGATCGCGGGCACGGTTCCGATCACGGGAACATCGTCACCGAGCGCGGCGCGCACGTCGTCCAGCGCGGTCACCGACGCCGTGTTGCACGGCAGCACCACCGCGTCGGCGCCGCGGTCGACGGCGCGCCGGGCGGTGGTCACCACCCGGTCGGACACCCAGTCGGCCGGTTTCGGCCCCCAGGGAGCGCACTCCGGGTCCATCGACAGCAGCAAGTCGAGATCCGGACGCATCCGGCGCAGCCACGCAGCAGTCGGCAGCAGGCCGAATCCCGAGTCGATGAGCGCAACGATCACCCTACGAATCTAGCCCTTCCCGGTCGCGGCGGTGTTCAGGCATACGGCTTCGAGTGCTCACACGGCCGCGAGCAACTCCTCGATGGGCGCGCCGGCGGCGATCTTCATCCGGGTCTTCATCACCTGCGCGGGCAGCCCGCCACCGACGACACCGACGAGGCGGCCCTCACGCTCGTAGTACGCGAGGAACTTCCGTCCGTCGTCGCGCACCACGTGCACGGTGTCGTCGGCGCGAACCGCACCCAGGCCCTGGATCTTGATGTCGTACTGGTCGCTCCAGAAGTAGGGCACCTGGCCGGCGCCCCCGGACTCCCCCGTGACGATCTTCTTCGCGAGCACGGTGGCCTGCTCGCCCGCACTGGTCCAGTGCTCGACACGTTTGCGGGCACCACCGGGAACCTGCCACGACGCGACGTCGCCGACGGCCCAGACGTGCGGCGCGGACGCCTTGCCCGTGTCGTCGCACACGACCCCGTTGTCCAGTTCGATCCCCGAGCCCTCGAGCCACTCGGTGACAGGCACCGATCCGATACCCAGCACGACGAGATCCACGTCGATCTCGGTGCCGTCCCCGAGCACGGCAGAGGTGACGTGGCCGTCGCCGCGCAGTTCGGCGAGCCCGACTCCTGCACGCAGGTCGACTCCGGCGTCGGTATGCAGTCGTGCCACGAGGGAACCGACCTCGGTGCCGAGCACCGACGCGAGCGGCGTCGGCTGCGGCTCGAGCAGGACGACGTCGACGCCCAGTGCCCGCAGGCTGGCGGTGACCTCGCATCCGATGAATCCGGCGCCGACGACCAATGCCCGCACGCCGGGGACGATCGCGGCCCGCAAGGCGCGGCTGTCGTCCACCGACCGCAGGACGTGGACGCCGTCGAGATCGGGCAGGCCCGGGATGCGCCGTGCTCGCAGACCCGTGGCGACGACCAGCTCGTCGTAGGCGAGTTCGGTGCCGTCGGCGAGTGTCACGGTGCGGGCGTCGGTGTCGACCGAGCGTGCGGCGGCGCCGAGCCGCAGGTCGATGCGCTGCTCGTCGAAGAACTCGGCCGGGCGCAGCGTGGTGTCCTCCCGCTCGCCGCGGATGACATCCTTCGACAGCGGGGGCCGGTCGTAGGGCAGGTGGCCCTCGTCGTCGAGCAGAACGATCTCGCCCTCGTACCCCGCGCGTCGCAACTCCTCCGCGGTTCGCACACCCGCGAGTCCGGCTCCTGCTATTACGATCCGTTCGACTGCCACCTGGTACATCCTCCTCATCGCGGCGTGACCTCTGCCACCCGTGTGCGTGCACTCTTCATACCAAACGCACGTACAGGGCTGAACAGCGCGCCGATCCCGGCAACACCGAAATACCCCGCAGCACAACACGGTGGCGGTCCTGCCCGGCATATCACCCTCACCGGGCGGATAATGATGGACAACGCACGGCCCGCACGTTCCCCACGACCCACACGGCACGAGGAGCACTCATGACCAGCGACAGCGGCGCAGGAATCAGCCGCATCCAGTTCGGTACCGGTTCGTTCTCCGGTCCCCTCGACAGCCAAGGTCGGACGATCATCGCCGACGCGGTGGTCGCCAAGATCGCAGGCATCGCGACACGCGAGGTCAGCGGCGTGTTCGACGTCGGGGCAGGGACCGCCCGGGTGGTGGGCGCCTTGCGCGACCGCATCCCCGGAGCACGAATCAACCACGGGCAGGGCGTCGCGGTCGAGGTCGGCGAGAAACAGGCAGCGATCGATATCGGCATCGTCGCGGAATACGGCGTGGCGCTCCACGAGCTGGCGATCGCGATCCGGCACAACGTGATCACGGCCGTCGAACGCATGACCGGTCTCGAGGTCACGGAAGTCAACATCACCGTCTTCGACGTGGTGCTGTACGACGAGGCGGCAGCAGCCGACGAGCTCAAGCCTCGAGTGCAGTGACCTCGTCTCCCGGCGCAGACCCCCGTACGCATCCCGACCCCGAGGTCGCAGACCTCGTCGCCGAGATCGTCACGGGTGTCGCAGGCGTCGCCGGGCTCAACAGCGGCCCGTTCGGATCGGTCGCGACCTACCTGCCGGGACGCCGGATCCCCGGGATCCGGCTAGGACCCGAGGGGTGCGCCGTGCACATCACCGCGGAATACCCCGCCGATCTGCCGGCCCTCGCCGACACCGTGCGAGCGCTCGTCGAAGCGGTCGTCGGCCCTCCGGTGCATGTGACGATCGAAGACGTCCACCTCGAACAGAAACAGGTGTCCCCGTGAACCACACTCCCACCGGCAACACCGCGGTCGGCCTGATCGCCGGTCTCCTCCTCGCTCTTGCCGGGATATTCGGGGGCGTCAGCGGACTGCTGTTCGCGGTCCTTCTCGGCGCGCTCGGTGCCGCAATCGGTGCACACCGGGACGGTCTGCTCGACCTCGGTGCGATTCTGCGGAGCCGCGGCCGTGGCTGATGGCGTCCCCACGGAGACCGGGCCACTGCCGGGCTCCACGCTCGACGACATCGACACGGTCGGGAACCGCGGCACCCTCGTCATCAAGGACCGCGCAGTCGAACGCATCGCCGCGTCGGCCGCACTCCAGGTTCCCGGCGTGGTCCGGCACACCGGCAACCTGAGTCTGCTCACGGGCCGGGAACTTCCTCGTGCCGATGTGACCACCGGCGGACGGGCGGTCGCGGTGAATCTCTTCATCGCCGCCGAATGGCCTTACGACGCAGCGGCACTGACGCGGAGGGTGCACGACGCCGTCGCGCGTCACCTGCACGACTACACGGGTCTGCACGTCACCGAACTGAACGTCCTCGTCGCCGCGACCCCCCAGGCACGCGAGGACGAACCGGCCGAGCAGTCCGTGCCTGTCGAGTACCTCGAATCGGACATCGTCGCTCACACCGAGTCCCGCGCGCGGATACCGGTCGTGCAACCGCTACCCCCGCTCGCGACCCCGGCGGCGGCGCCGGCCGCGGCGCTCATCGCGATCGGTGCGCTCGGACTCTCGTTCGTCGCCGCCCGCGAACTTCTCATCGTGCGCGGCACCTACGCCGGAGCGCCGTGGCTCCGCAACGCGTTCGAGTGGTTCGGCAGGCTGCACTGGGAACCGTGGATCGGTCCGGTGGCCGCGGTGCTCGTGCTGCTCGGTGCCGCGCTGCTGTTCGCGGCGATCAAGCCACGGCGACGCACCCACCTCCCGCTCCGGGTCTCCGGTCCCGTCGACACGGTGTGGATGCGGCGTACCGACGTCGCCCGCATGTGCAGTGCCCGGGCGTCGGCCCTCCCCGGTGTACGCACCGCGCGGACTGTGGTCGATCGCCGGCGCGCGGTGGTGCGGATAGTCGCCGACCCCGAAGTACCGGTCGCCGAACTCACCGCGACCGTGCGCGCCGAGGTCGAACCGAATCTCTCGCTGCTCGCCGATCCCCTTCCACTGATCGTGAAGATCACCCCCGCAGAGACGCGGGCGAACGCCGTGGGAGGAACGCGCCGATGAAACTCCGTACGGTGCTGGCCAACCGTTTCTTCGCGCTCGTGACGGGCTTCGCCCTGCTCGGAATCGGCGCCTTCGCGCTCGCCTGGCTGTGGGAAGTGCCCCTCGCGCGGGACCGGCTCTCGCAACTCGACCGGCCACGCGTCATCGACGTTCCCGATCAGGACTGGTGGACGCCCGCACTGTGGACCGTGTTCGCCGTGGGAGCCGCGATCGGCATCGTCCTGCTCGTGGTGAATCTGTCGCGCCGTCGCACCTCGACGGTGCAACTGTTCGACGAGGTGACGGACGCGACGCTCGGTGTGGAACTGGGCCCGGTCGCGGAGGGCGTGGCACGCGAACTCGCCGGGCTTCCGGGCGTGCGGTCGGCGCGCGGCCGCGCGGTGGTGGAACGGCACCTGCCCACGCTGTCGGTGGTCGTGCATGCCGAGCCGGGAATCGACGTGGCCGAGTTCACCGCGCACGCCGAGGACACCGCAGAACGCGCCGCGTGCGCACTCGGCGGTGCCAGGGTGGCGACGCAGGTGCTGCTGCATCTCGATCCGCCGCATTCCGAACACGACTGACGGCACCCGCCGGCCGCATCGTCCACCGGTCCTGAAACGCCGAACGGCGTCCACCCCGAAGGGTGGACGCCGTTGGCGTCAGTGAGAACTAGCTCACTTGATGATCTTCGTGACGCGACCGGCGCCGACGGTACGACCACCCTCGCGGATAGCGAAGCGAAGGCCCTCGTCCATGGCGATCGGCTGGATCAGCTTGACGGACATCTCGGTGTTGTCACCGGGCATGACCATCTCGGTGCCCTCGGGAAGGGTAACAACGCCCGTCACGTCCGTGGTACGGAAGTAGAACTGCGGACGGTAGTTGTTGAAGAACGGCGTGTGGCGGCCGCCCTCTTCCTTGTTGAGGATGTAAGCCTGGCCCTCGAACTCCGTGTGGGGAGTCGTGGTGCCGGGCTTGACGACGACCTGGCCACGCTCGACGTCCTCGCGCTTGATGCCGCGGACGAGGAGGCCGACGTTGTCGCCCGCCTGGCCCTGATCGAGCAGCTTGCGGAACATCTCGATACCGGTGACCGTGGTCTTGGTCGAGGTCTCCTTGATGCCGACGATCTCGACCTCTTCGTTGACGTTGACAACGCCACGCTCGATACGGCCGGTGACGACCGTGCCGCGGCCGGTGATCGTGAAGACGTCCTCGACGGGCATGAGGAACGGCTTGTCGGTCTCGCGGACCGGGTCCGGGATGGAGTCGTCGACGGCCTGCATGAGGTCGACGATCGACTGAACCCACTTCTCGTCACCCTCGAGTGCCTTGAGAGCAGAGATCGGGACGACGGGAGCGTTCTCGTCGAACTCCTGCGAAGCGAGGAGCTCGCGGACCTCCATCTCGACGAGCTCGAGGATTTCCTCGTCGTCGACCATGTCGGCCTTGTTCAGCGCGACGAGGATGTACGGCACGCCGACCTGGCGAGCGAGCAGCACGTGCTCACGCGTCTGGGGCATCGGGCCGTCGGTTGCAGCCACGACCAGGATTGCGCCGTCCATCTGGGCGGCACCCGTGATCATGTTCTTGATGTAGTCCGCGTGACCCGGGGCGTCGACGTGCGCGTAGTGACGCTTCTCGGTCTGGTACTCCACGTGGGAGATGTTGATCGTGATGCCACGAGCCTTCTCCTCGGGAGCCTTGTCGATCTGGTCGAACGCGAAGCTCTCGTTCAGGTCCGGGAATTTGTCTGCCAGCACCTTGGTGATGGCGGCCGTCGTGGTGGTCTTGCCATGGTCGACGTGACCGATGGTGCCGATGTTCACGTGCGGCTTGGTCCGCTCGAACTTCGCCTTAGCCACTGGAATGTCCTCCTGGACTGTTGTTGCTTGCAGTATGCAGCAGTGCGGTTTGTATTACTTGGTCGTGCAGGTGACCGAGGGGATAACCCGAAGGCTACTCGCCGGTCGCCTTGGCGATGATTTCCTTCGAGACGTTCGACGGAACCTCTGCGTAGGAATCGAACACCATGGAGAAGTTCGCGCGGCCCTGGGTCTTCGACCGAAGGTCACCGATGTAACCGAACATCTCCGAGAGCGGAACCAGCGCCTTCACGACACGGGCACCACTGCGTTCCTCCATGGCCTGAATCTGGCCACGGCGGGAGTTGAGGTCGCCGATCACTTCACCCATGTAATCCTCGGGGGTGGTGACCTCGACAGCCATGAGCGGTTCGAGGATGACCGGAGCAGCCTTGCGAGCCGCTTCCTTCAGGGCCTGCGAGCCGGCGATCTTGAACGCCATTTCGGACGAGTCGACGTCGTGGTACGCACCGTCGAGGAGCGTGACCTTGACGTTCACCAGCGGGTAGCCGGCGAGCACGCCGTACTGCATCGCGTCCTGCGCACCCGCGTCGACCGACGGGATGTACTCGCGGGGCACACGACCGCCGGAGACCTTGTTCTCGAACTCGTAGGTCGCGCCGTCTTCGCCGCGGAACGGCGCGAGGGCGATGATGACCTTCGCGAACTGGCCCGAGCCACCGGTCTGCTTCTTGTGCGTGAACTCGAGCTTCTCGACCGGCTTGGTGATCGTCTCGCGGTACGCGACCTGCGGCTTGCCGACGTTCGCCTCGACCTTGAACTCGCGACGCATGCGGTCGACGAGGATGTCGAGGTGGAGCTCGCCCATACCGCCGATGACGGTCTGGCCGGTCTCCTCGTCGAGCTCGACCGAGAAGGTCGGGTCCTCTTCGGCGAGCTTCTGGATCGCGGTGCCCAGCTTCTCCTGGTCGGACTTGGTCTTCGGCTCGATCGAGACCTGGATGACCGGGTCCGGGAACGTCATCGACTCGAGGACGATCGGGTTCGCCTGGTCGCACAGGGTGTCACCGGTCGTGGTGTCCTTCAGGCCGATCATCGCGTAGATGTGGCCGGCCACGGCCTCGTCGACCGGGTTCTCCTTGTTGGCGTGCATCTGGAAGAGCTTGCCGATGCGCTCCTTCTTGCCCTTGGTGGCGTTGAGCACCTGGGCACCCGGATCGATACGACCCGAGTAGACGCGCACGAAGGTGAGCTTGCCGAAGAACGGGTGCGCCGCGATCTTGAACGCGAGAGCCGAGAACGGCTCGTCCTTGCTCGGCTTACGAGTGAGGATGGTCTCCTCGTCGTTCAGCTTGTGACCCTCGACCTCGCCGATGTCCAGCGGAGTCGGCAGGTAGTCGATGACAGCGTCGAGCATGGGCTGGATGCCCTTGTTCTTGAACGCGGTGCCACAGATGACCGGGTACAGCTCGGAGGCCACGGTGAGCTTGCGGATGGCGCCCTTGATCTCGTCGACCGTGAGCTCTTCACCGCCGAAGTACTTCTCCATGAGCTCTTCGTCGGACTCGGCAACCGTCTCGAGAAGCTTCTCGCGGTATTCCGCAGCCAGCTCGACGAGATCGGCGGGGATCTCCTCGATCGTCGGCGGAGTGCCGATCTCGGTGACGCCACGCCACGTCAGCGCACGCATCTCGACCAGGTCGACGACGCCGTCGAAGGCATCCTCGGCACCGATCGGGAGCTGCAGGACCAGCGGCTTCGCGCCGAGACGGTCGATGATGGTCTGCACGGTGAAGAAGAAGTCCGCGCCCATCTTGTCCATCTTGTTGACGAAGCAGATGCGCGGAACGTCGTACTTGGCAGCCTGGCGCCAGACCTGCTCGGACTGGGGCTCGACGCCTTCCTTGCCGTCGAAGACGGCAACGGCGCCGTCGAGGACGCGCAGGGACCGCTCGACCTCGACCGTGAAGTCGACGTGGCCGGGCGTATCGATGATGTTGATCTGGTTGTTGTTCCAGAAACAGGTGACGGCGGCGGAGGTGATGGTGATACCACGCTCCTTCTCCTGCTCCATCCAGTCGGTGGTCGAAGCACCGTCGTGGGTTTCACCGATCTTGTAGTTCACACCGGTGTAGAAGAGGATGCGCTCTGTCGTGGTGGTCTTGCCGGCATCGATGTGCGCCATGATGCCGATGTTGCGGACCTTGTTCAGGTCGGTCAGCACTTCCTGTGCCACAGGTAACCCCGCTCGTAGCTAGTGTCGGTCCTTTTGTGCGGACCCATGTTCTTGTGTTGTCAGCCGGCCTTTACGGGACCGACACAGTTGTGCGAGCAGCCGATCGGGAGGTCCGGATCACGGTGCCTCCCGACCGGCCTCGACTCACCAGCGGTAGTGCGCGAACGCCTTGTTGGCTTCAGCCATCTTGTGCGTGTCTTCGCGACGCTTCACAGCGGCACCGAGGCCGTTGCTCGCATCGAGGAGCTCGTTGGCGAGGCGCTCCACCATGGTCTTTTCACGACGCTGACGTGCGAACGTGACCAGCCACCGAAGTGCGAGGGTGGTGGAACGGCCGGGGCGAACCTCGACCGGCACCTGGTAGGTGGCACCACCGACGCGGCGGCTACGAACCTCGAGAGCGGGCTTGACGTTGTCGAGCGCGCGCTTGAGGGTGACGACCGGATCGGTACCGGTCTTCTCACGTGCCTGCTCGAGCGCCTGGTAGACGATGCGCTCTGCAGTGGACTTCTTGCCGTCCATCAGGATCTTGTTGACCAGCTGGGTGACCAGCGGGGACCCGTAAACCGGGTCGGCGATCAGTGGACGCTTGGGAGCGGGACCCTTACGTGGCATCAGGCCTTCTCCTTCTTCGCTCCGTAGCGGCTACGGGCCTGCTTGCGGTTCTTGACACCCTGGGTGTCGAGCGAGCCGCGGATGATCTTGTAGCGGACACCGGGAAGGTCCTTCACACGACCGCCACGCACGAGCACCATCGAGTGCTCCTGGAGGTTGTGGCCTTCACCCGGGATGTACGCGGTGACCTCGACAGAGCTGGTGAGGCGCACGCGGGCGACCTTACGAAGAGCCGAGTTCGGCTTCTTCGGGGTGGTGGTGTACACGCGAGTGCACACGCCGCGACGCTGCGGGCTGCCCTTGAGGGCCGCGCTCTTGACCTTGACGGTCTTGTCGCGGCGGCCCTTACGGACCAGCTGATTGATGGTTGGCATTAACCGGCTTTCTTCGTTGTCTGGAGCTGCTCACACGAGCAACACTGGCTGTTCTGAAATTAGGGATCCATCGGTTGGGACAAGAGAGCTAGCTGCCCCTCACTCGCCCCTCGTGTGCACACGAGGTCGGGTGTGTCGCGTACCCCCACACAGGCAGCCGGGAACTCGTAACTGCAGACTTCTACAGACGACGCGCACGGCACTACCTCGCATAGGCACACAGACCGGTCCGGGCTTGCCGGACACGACCCACAACGATACCCGGCTGGCGAGCATCAGGTCAAAGTGAGGTAGGCAACCGAGGACCCGCTCGACCCTGGTCGGCCCCAGCCACGGTCAGCTGCTGAGGTTCAAGGTGAGCCGTGCCAAGGTAGCAGCGGCCTCGCAGGGGTCCGGCCCACCGCCCTGGTACTGCACCCACCAGCCGAAGATACCGGTCGTCGAGGCACCCGAACTCACCCCGCACGACGACGGGTCGTCGGGCCGGCGCATCTGCAGCGCCCGTCGTCCCTCCACCGTGGTGTTCTCCACCGTGTACCCGAGGTGTTCGGCGGCGGAGCGCTCGTGGTCGAGCGAGCCCGTCTCGAACCAGTTGAACGTGACCTTCACGACGCCGCCGGGCCCGTCGCCCTCCCACCGGCAGATCGCTCCGAAGAACCCCCGGTACACCGCTTCGGCTCCGACCGCCTCGGCGATCTGCGGGTCCGCGACCGCGTCGCACTCGGTGAGCAGCCGGGTGAATTCCTCGGTGTTTCCGCCGCCACCCGCACCTTCCTGCACCGCGCGGCCCTCGATGGTCCGGGAGCATCCGGTGAGCACCGTGGCGCATACCACCAGTGCTGCCATGCCGGCGCCGAGACGACGACCGGCCGGCCGGAGCGGGACCCGGCGCATCACTGCTGTGCCCTGTCGACGCTGGTCTCCGCAAGGCTGCGAGCGACGGCACATGCGTCGGCCGCGGGCGGGAAGTTCCCGTAGGAGACGGACCAATGGATGAAGTCGCCGCCGAACTGCACCCCGATCTCGCACAGGGTCGTCTGCCCGTCCAGCGACTGGGACGAACCCAGGAAGCCGGGATTGCCCCCGACCTCGACATCCGTTGCAGGACGGCCGATCAGATCGGACCCGGCCCGTTCCCTGCCGATCGGGCTTCCCCGGTACCAGCTGAAACTCACGCTCGGCCCACCCACGAAGAGTTCCCACTCACAGCCGACGGAGTTGCGTGTGACGGACGAGAACGGACCGAGCGCGAACGCATTCGCCACCTCGTCGTCGGTCAGCGACCCGCACTCCCCGAAAAGCGGGCCCGGCTCGGTCACAGCCGATGTCGTCGAGGTCTGCCCCTGGTCTGCGGCATCGTCGCCGGAGCCGCATCCGGCCGCGACGAGCATCGCCAGGAATGCCAGGGCCGCCGTCGCCGCTCTGCTACCGGTCCGCTCGAAGGACATGGCCGAGACACTACCGAGCCGCAGGGCCTGCTGCGCGCCGACGCCGGGCGTCTTCCAGCACGGTGTCGAGCTGGGCCGCCCAGTGCCTGACGATCTCGCGGCGTCGCACCGAGTCGTCGGTGAGGACGTCGGCCAGGCCGAGGCCACGGGCGAGGTCCAGAGTCGCCTGCACCATGCGGTGCACCACCGGATCGGAGTCGTCCGCGCCGAGTTGTTCGACAGCCACCTTGTGCGCGACCCGGCCGAAACGCTCCTCGAGCGGGAGAAGGCGTTCGCGCAGCGCGGGATCCGCCGCCGCGGCGGTCCAGACCTGCAACGCCGCGTTGAACAGATTGCCGGTGTACTGCTCGACGAGACGGGACACGACCGCCTCGGTGCGAGCGCTGCCGGGCGGCACGTCGGGCGTCTCGTTCCGGGCGCGTTCCATCCGGCTGTCGAACATGAAATCGAGAGCAGCCGTGATGAGATCCTCACGGGTCGGGAAATGGTGCTGGGTCGCCCCACGCGACACTCCGGCGCGTTCCGCGACGACGCCGACGGTGGTCGCCGCCCAGCCGAACTCGGCCAGGCAATCTATCGTGGATTCGAGCAGGCGCAGACGCGTCGCTCGACTGCGGTCCTGCTTGGGTTCGCGCGTCACCCGTCCTCCTCGATCCTCGCCCCGCAGGGATGCCGGCCGGAGAGCATTCGGCGCCCGGAACGCCGCCTCGATGTCCCACGACCCGACGGAATGAGATCACGTCGAGACCGTACGAACGTAGCCTGCCCGAACAGCGGGACGACGCACCGGACGAAAGGGGAACCCACGTGGCGACGATTGTCAGGCGCGAAGACTATTTCACCGCCGCCCTCGACATTCTTGCGACGCACGCCCACGCGGGACTCAAGCAGGCACGCCTGTGCGCACACCTCGAGGTCACCACCGGGTCGTTCTACAACTACTTCGCGAGCTGGGCCGATTTCGAGAAAGAGTTCCTTCAGAACTGGCTCGACAGGCAGACCCTGCAACTGGCCGAGACCGCACGGCTCGAAGGTTCTCCCCGGCGCCGGCTCGAGATGCTCATCGACTTCGCGTGCAAGCTTCCGCATCCCGCCGAATCGGCGATCCGGGGCTGGGCCTACAGCGATCACGCCGTGCGCGACATCCAGGCCCTCGTGGACCGGCAGCGATTCGACGTGGTGGCCGAGTCCACCGCCGCGATCCTCGGCCCGGGGGACGACGCGCACAGATTCGCGCATCTCGCGATGTTCGCCCTGATCGGTTATCAGCAAACTCTTCCCGCTCAGGACGTCTCCGTCCTGCGATGGTCGCTGAACCGGGTGTTGTCGCAGGTACTCGAGGATGTCGTCGACACCCGGTGACGGATCACCGCCGCAGAAGATCCTCGAACTGTTCACGCCACACCACGAGATTCGGGTCCGCGTCCGGATCGCGGGGATCGATCGCATAACCGAGGGCGATCCCCCGCATGCTGCTGTAGACGAGATCGCGCACCACGCGGTAGCGCGGGAGCCCGACGAAGTCGCTGCCGAAGAACCGATCGGTCTGCGCCTTGATCATCCCGCCGAGAGTCCGTTCGAGCGGTATCAATTCGCGGCGGAGTTCTTCGTGGGAGCGGGCCGCGAGCCACAGTTCCATCGAGGCCCAGAAATACGGCTGCCGGAAGTGCAGCCACATCAGGTCCACCGCCAGCGCGACCCGCGCGACCGGGTCGTCGGGCCACTCCTGGTCGTGCCCGAGATCCTGGACGCGCTGCGCCGCAAGGTGATGCACCGACGCGACCAGAAGCGAATCGCGACTGGGGAAATGGTGCAGGAGCCGACCGCGCGAGACACCCGCCGCGGCCTGGATACGGACGGTGGTGGCGTTCGAGTATCCGTGCTCGACCAGCACGGACACAGCGGCATCCAGGATGGTGACGCGGGTGGCACGGCCGCGTTGCTGCTCCGCGCGTCGACGGGGCTCGCTCGGCGCACTCATCATGCCGACCAGCGTAGGGGCCGGCATCCCTCACCGTCCCGGGGACCACGACGGGGGCCGTTTCTGCAGAAAGGCGGTGACGCCCTCCACCGCTTCGGCCGATCCGAACAACCGCGCGGACTGCGCGGCCAGTCCCTCGGCGTATCGATCGAAATCGTCGAGCATCCGCATGGTGAGCAAGTGCTTCGACTCCGCGAGGCCCTGCGGGGAGCACCCCCGCAGATCCGCGATCACGTCTGCTGCCCGCGTCGCCGGATCCTCGGACACGAGCGTGACGAGTCCGTGTGCCGCCGCGTCCTCCGGCCCGAAGCGTTCTCCGGTGAGGAAGTAACGGCCCGCGGCGCGCGGCGTCATTTTCGGCAGAACGGTGAGCGAGACGATCGACGCCGCCAGGCCGAGCCGGGCCTCGGTGAGTGCGAACGTCGCGCGGGACCCCGCGACGACGATGTCGCATGCTGCAACAAGACCCATTCCGCCGGCACGGACATGGCCGTCGATCACACCGACCACCGGCTTGGGCAGTTCGAGGATGCCGCGCAGCAGACCCACCATGTCGTGGGTCCGCTGCGCGGCCGCCTCGTCCGGACTCCCCGAGGACTCGCCGAGATCGGCGCCGGCACAGAAGGTTCCACCCGTATGGGTGAGAACCACCGCCCGCACGGCGGTGTGACTCGCGGCCGCATCGAGGCCGGCGCGTAGCTGGTGCACCATCGCGGACGAGATCGCGTTGCGGTTGTGCGGCGAATCGAGCGTGAGCGTCGCTGCGCCCTCCGCCACCGAGTACCGCACGACCGGGGCCGACGCGTGCCCGGCGATATCGGGGTCCGGCATCTCGCCTCCTAGTACGACCGCGGCAGCCCGAGCGAATGCTGGGACACGAAGTTGAGGATCATCTCCCGGCTCACCGGCGCGATCCGCGCGATGCGTGCCGCCCCGAGCATGGCGGACAGTCCGTACTCGCGGGTCAGGCCGGCACCACCGTGCGTCTGGATCGCCTGGTCGAGCGAGCCGATCGCCGCTTCCGCCGCGGCGTACTTGGCCATGTTCGCGGCTTCGGCAGCACCGAAATCGTCACCGTTGTCGTAGAGCACGGCGGCCTTCTGCATCATCAGTTTGGCGAGTTCGATCTCGATCTTGCGCTGCGCCAGCGGATGCGCGATGCCCTGGTGCGCACCGATCGGAGCCTTCCAGACGGTGCGTTCCTTCGCGTACCGCACCGCCGAGTCGATCGCGAAGCGGCCCATTCCCACAGCCATCGCCGCACCCATGATGCGTTCGGGGTTCAGGCCCGCGAACAACTGCATCAGTGCCGCTTCCGGCTCGCCGACCAGTGCCGTCGACGGCAGCCGCACCTGGTCGAAGAACAGGCTGAACTGGTAGTCCGGCTCGATGATGTCCATCTCCATCGGGGTCTTGACGAACCCCGGGGTATCGGTCGGCACGATGAACAGTGCGGGCCGCAGTTTGCCGGTCTTGGCGTCCTCGGTGCGGGCGACCACCAGCACCGCGTCGGCCTGGTCGACGCCCGAGATGTAGACCTTGCTGCCCGAGAGAATCCAGTCGTCCCCGTCGCGCGCCGCGACGGTGGTGATCTTGTGCGAGTTCGATCCGGCGTCGGCTTCGGTGATACCGAATGCCATGATCCTCGAGCCGTCGGCGAGACCCGGTAGCCACTCCTGCTTCTGGTCGTCGGTGCCGTACTTGGAGATGATCGTGCCGCAGATGGCGGGCGAAACCACGACCAGCAACAGACCGGCGCCCTTCGCCGACAGTTCTTCCTGCACGAGCGCCAACTCGTAGATCCCGGCACCGCCGCCGCCGTATTCCTCGGGAAGGTTGACGCCGAGGAACCCGAGCTTGGCCGCTTCGTTCCACAGTTCGGTGAGCGGCTCGTGCCGGCGCGACTTGGGCAGCACGTAGTCGACGTAGTTGTAACGCTCGGCGAGTGCGGCGACGGAGGCGCGCAGTTCCTTCTGTTCTTCGGTTTCGATGACGCTCATGAGATCTCTCCGGGGGTACGAGGGTGTTCGGACGGGGCTGGAATTGTGGATATTTCGGACGGGTCTGTGGCGGGTCGCGCGGGTGCGTCGCCGGTCGTGACGACGGCGAGGACCGATCCCATCGCCACCTGGGTGCCGATGTCGACCTCCAGGACGGTGAGGGTTCCCGCGACGGGGGCAGTGACGGTGTGTTCCATCTTCATGGCTTCGAGCCACAGCACCGGCTGTCCGGCGGTGACGGTGTCGCCCACGGCAGCGCCGAGCCGTATCACCGAGCCGGGCATCGGTGCCAGCAACGATCCGGTCGGCACCACGGCCGCAGCGTCGGTGAATCGCGGAATCGCGCGCAGGCAGACCGGGCCCAGCGACGAGTCGACGTGCACGACGTCGCCGTACCGCGCGACCTCGAACTCGCGACGGAGTCCGTCGATGTCGAGGACCACGCGGTGCGGGTCGTATGCGAGAACCCGGACGTCGTCGACGGCATCGGTCATGAGTCCGTCGCGACCGAACCGGTAGCGGATCTCGTGCTCGTCCCGGTCGCCCGCGTACGTCTTCACCTGGAACGACGACGCGAGATTACGCCATCCCCCGGGCAACGTCCTTGCGACGGTAGCAGATTCGCGATTGGCCGCTGCGTCGGCGAGGGCGGCGACGAGGGCGCCGATCCGTTCGGATTCGGCATCGGCCAGCGGCGCAGCGAGCACCGCCAGATCATGGGTATCGAAGAACGCGGTGTCGGTGTCTCCGGCGAGGAATGCGGGGTGCCTGAGCACGCGCACCAGGAGATCACGGTTGGTCCTCGGTCCGTGCAGCCGCGCATCGGCCACGGCGCGCGCGAGCATGCGTGCCGCGGCAGCCCGCGTCGGAGCCCAGGAGATCACTTTCGCGAGCATCGGGTCGTAGTGCACTCCGATGTCCGAGCCGTCGACCACGCCCGCATCGACCCGGATCCCCGGCAATCGCAGCGGTGCGAACTCCTCGGTCGCGGCCGGCACGGCGAACCGGTGCAACACGCCGGACTGGGGTTGCCAGTCGTGGGCGGGGTCCTCCGCGTAGAGACGGACCTCGATCGAATGACCCGAGGGCAGAGGCGGTTCGGCTGCGAGTTCCCCACCGGATGCGACATCGATCTGCAGCCCCACCAGATCCACACCGGTCGTGCATTCGGTGACCGGATGTTCGACTTGCAGGCGGGTGTTCATCTCGAGGAAGTAGAACTCCCCCCTATCGGATCCCTGTGCGGGACCGGACGCAAGGAATTCGACGGTTCCGGCACCTTCGTACCCGATCGCCGTGGCCGCGCGCCGGGCTGCGTCGAACACTGCGTCGCGCATGCCCTCGGTCGCCTCGACCAGTGGCGACGGTGCCTCTTCGACGACCTTCTGATGGCGTCGCTGTACCGAGCATTCGCGTTCGCCGAGCGTCCATACGGTGCCGTGCCGGTCGGCGAGAATTTGCACTTCGATGTGGCGGCCGTGTTCCAGATACCGTTCGCAGAACACTGTGGGATCACCGAAGGCCGCACCCGCCTCGCGACTCGCCGCGGCGAGTTGGGCGGGCAGTTCGTCGAGCGTACGCACGACACGCATGCCCCGTCCGCCGCCTCCCGACGAGGCTTTCACGAGCACCGGCAGGTCGTCGGTGGTGACCGCGCCGGGCTCGAGTTCGGGAAGGACCGGCACGCCGGCCGCGGCCATGATCTTCTTCGCCTCGATCTTAAAACCCATCCGGGCGATCGAGTCGGGCGACGGACCGACCCAGATGAGACCCGCCTCGATCACCTGCCTCGCGAACTCGGCGTTCTCGGAGAGGAATCCGTACCCGGGATGCACAGCATCCGCACCTGCGGCGAGCGCGGCGGCGACGATCGCGTCACCGCGCAGATAGGTGTCGGACGGGCTCGCGCCGGGCAACCGGACCGCGACGTCGGCTTCGCGGACGTGGGGGCTGTGTGCGTCCGCGTCGGAATAGACCGCCACCGTGCCGAGTCCGGCACGACGGCACGTCGCGAACACTCTTCGGGCGATCTCTCCGCGGTTGGCGACCAATACGGTCGTCACGGTGGCGCCGGGGTTGTCGGTCACGGTGTCCTCACATCCGGAAGACGCCGAAGTCACCGGCGCCCTCGATCGGTCCCGATGCGGCTGCGGACAGGCAGAATCCGACCACGTCGCGAGTGTCACGCGGGTCGATGACACCGTCGTCGTAGAGCCTGCCGGACAGGAACATCGGCAGGGACTCGGCCTCGATCTGGTTCTCCACGGCGGCACGCATCGCCTCGTCCGCGGCCTCGTCGACCCCTTGGCCGCGCGCCTGCGCCGCAGCGCGCCCGACAATCGAGATGACCCCCGCGAGCTGGGCACCGCCCATCACCGCGGATTTCGCACTGGGCCAGGCGAACAGGAAACGCGGATCGAATGCGCGGCCGCACATCCCGTAGTGCCCGGCACCGTACGAGGCACCGAGGAGAACAGAGATGTGGGGGACACGAGAATTCGATACGGCGTTGATCATCATCGAGCCGTGCTTGATCATGCCGCGTTCCTCGTACTCGCGCCCCACCATGTATCCGGTCGTGTTGTGCAGGAACAACAACGGCGTGTTCGATCGATTTGCGAGCTGGATGAACTGCGCGGCCTTCTGGGATTCCTCGTTGAACAGCACGCCCCGCGCGTTGGCGAGTATGCCCACGGGATACCCGTGTATCTGTGCCCACCCCGTCACGAGTGACGATCCGTAGAGCGGCTTGAACTCGTCGAAGTCGGAATCGTCGACCACGCGTGCGATCACCTCACGGGGATCGAACGGGATCCGCAGATCGCCGGGAACGATGCCGATCAGGTCCTCCGGCCCGTAGCGGGGATCTCTCACATCAGGTTTCGGGTCCGGTCCGAGCCGCGCCCACTCGAGCCGCCGGACGATGTCGCGGCCCAGTCGGATGGCGTCTTCCTCGTCGACCGCCAGGTAGTCGGCCAGGCCGCTGACGCGGGCATGCATCTCGGCGCCACCGAGCGTCTCGTCGTCGGATTCCTCGCCGGTGGCCATCTTCACCAGTGGGGGTCCGGCGAGGAAGACCTTGGATCGTTCCTTGATCATCACGACGTGGTCGGACATGCCCGGCACGTACGCACCCCCGGCGGTGGAGTTGCCGAATACCAGCGCGATCGTGGGGATGCCCGCCGCGGACAGGCGCGTGAGGTCGCGGAACAACCGCCCGCCGGGAATGAAAACCTCCTTCTGCGTCGGCAGGTCCGCACCCCCCGACTCGACGAGGTTGATCATGGGAAGCCGATTCTGGAGCGCGATATCGTTGGCGCGCAGAGTTTTCCGCAGCGTCCAGGGGTTGCTCGTACCGCCGCGGACGGTGGGGTCGTTCGCCACGATAACGCACTGCACGCCGTGGACGACACCGATGCCGGTCACCGTACTGGCGCCGACGGGGAACTCGGTGCCCCAGGCAGCGAGCGGTGAGAGCTCGAGGAAGGGCGAGTCGGGGTCGATCAGCAGTTCGATGCGCTCACGCGGCAGCAGTTTGCCGCGCTCGTGGTGGCGGCGCACGTACTTCTCCCCGCCCCCGCCGAGTGCTTTTGTGTGCTCGGCGTCGAGTTCGGCGAGCTTGGTGCGCATCGCCTCCGCTGCCGCGCCGTACTGCGACGACGCCACGTCGAGAGTCGACTTCAGGATGCTCACGCGCCGTACCCCAGACGCTTCGCGGCGAGTTCGGTGAGGATTTCGGTGGTGCCTCCCCCGATGCCCAGAATGCGCATGTCGCGGTACTGGCGCTCGACCTCCGATTCGGCCATGTATCCGAGGCCGCCGAACAGTTGCACGGCCTGGTGTGCGACCCACTCCCCCGCCTCGACCGCGGTGTTCTTGGCGAAACACACCTCGGCGATGAGATCGGTGTCGCCCGCCACGGACCGTTCGACGACGTGCCGCGAGTACACCCGCGCGACGTCGATCCGGCGGGCCATCTCGGCAAGGGTGCGCTGCACGGCTTGACGCGTGATGAGCGCACGGCCGAAGGTCTCCCGGTCACGGCACCACGCGACGGTCAGGTCGAGGCAGCGCTGCGCGCTCGCGTACGCCTGCACTGCCAAGCCGATGCGCTCGGACACGAAAGCCTGTGCGATCTGCATGAACCCGGAGTTCTCGGCGCCGACGAGGTTGGCCACCGGAACCCGGGCGTCGACGAAGGACAACTCGGCGGTGTCGGAGGCGCGCCAGCCCATCTTGTCGAGTTTGCGGGAGACGGTGAACCCGGGGGTGTCCTTCTCGATCACCAGGAGCGACACGCCGCCGGCACCGGGACCTCCTGTGCGGACGGCGGTGACGACGAAGTCTGCGCGGCACCCGGACGTGATGTAGGTCTTCGCGCCGTTGACTACGAAATCGTCGCCGTCGCGCACTGCGGTGGTGGTGAGGTGCCCGACGTCGGACCCGCCTCCCGGTTCGGTGATCGCGAGCGAACCGATCATCTCGCCCGCGAGGGTGGGACGCACCCACCGGTCGATCTGCTCCGGGTCTCCGGCAGCGATCAGGTGCGGCAGTGCGATTCCGCACGTGAACAAGGAGGAGAACGCGCCACCGGACGCACCGGCCTCGTGGAACGCTTCGCACACGGTCACCACGTCGGCACCGTCACCACCGGACCCGCCGACGGATTCCGGGAAACCGATACCGAGCAGCCCGACGTCGGCCGTCTTCTTGTGAAGGTCGCGCGGGAGTTCGCCGTCGCGTTCCCAGTCGTCGAGATTCGGCAGGATCTCGCGGCGCACGAAACCGGCCACGGTGGCGCGCAGCGACGTGCGCTCGTCGGTTGTCCAGATGCTCACGCCGAGTCCTCCAGGAGAGTGAGTGGGATGTCCAGGTGTCGGGAGCGCAGCCATTCGGCGAGTCCTTTGGCCTGGGGATCGAATCGGGCCTGGGAGGCGACGCCGCGCCCGAGGATTCCCTCGACCACGAAGTTCACCGCCCGGAGATTCGGCAGCACGTGCCGGGTGACATCGTGCGCTGCCGTCTCGGGAAGCAGGGAGGTGAGCGCGTCGACCGTGAGGGTGTGGACGAGCCAGCGATAGGCGTCGTCGCTCCGTGCCCAGACCCCGATGTTGGCGTCACCGCCCTTGTCTCCGCTGCGCGCGCCCAGAACGGTGCCGAGCGCGGCGCGGCGCGTCGGGCCGGGCGGAAGGGGCTCGGGCAGTGGCGGTTCGGGAACGGGTTCGAGCGTCCGGGTGGTGGCGCTCGGGGAGATGTCGACGCCGCTGCCGTCCGGCAGTACCGCGATGTGTGGCACCTGCTCGGCGGCGACCAGACCTGCCGTGTAGACGCCGAAGGCGCTGCCCGTTCCCGGCGGTGCGGTGACATGGAATCCGGGGTAACTCGCAAGACCGAATTCTACTGCTGTGGACGTGAATCCGCGGCCGACAACGTCGGGGTCCGGATCGCGGACGACGCACCGGAGCACCGCGCTCGCGGTTTCCTCGGTGGTTGCGTCGGGGTGGTCGGTGCGGGCGAGGGTCCATTCGAGTTCGGCCGGGCGTGCCGGAAGGTTCGCCTCGATCTGGCGGCGCACGAGCGCGGCCTTCGCCTCGATGTCGAGTCCGGTGAGCACGAACTCCACGGTGTTGCGGAACCCCGCGAGCGCGTTGAGACAGACCTTGAGCGTGGGCGGCGGCGCCTCTCCGCGTACGCCGGAGATACGCACCCGGTCGGGCCCGCCGTCTTCGAGAACCGCGGTGTCGAGGCGGGTGGTCACGTCGGGACCGGCGTACCGGGCGCCGCCGACCTCGTAGAGCAGTTGCGCCGTCACGGTGCCCACGGTGACCGCGCCACCGGTTCCCGGATGCTTCGTGATGGTCGACGAACCGTCGGCTTCGATCTCGGCGATCGGGAAACCGGGCCGGTCGAGGTTGCCGAGTTCGGTGAAGAATGCGTAGTTGCCGCCGGTCGCCTGGGTGCCGCATTCGAGGACGTGGCCCGCGGCAACCGCACCCGCGAGCGCGTCGAAATCGCCCGGTCCCCAGCCGAAGTGGGCTGCGGCGGGGCCGACGGTGACGGACGCGTCGGTCACCCGTCCGGTGACGACGATGTCGGCGCCCGAACGAAGGCACTCCACGATGCCCCACGCGCCGAGATATGCGTTGGCGGTCAACGGCGCGGGCGTGCCGCCGAGGCCCAGTTCGTCGATCCGTGGGAGCAGATCGTCGCCCTCGACGTGAGCCACCGTGACGTCCAGGCCGAGCCGTTCGGCGATGTCACGCAACCGGGTCGCGAGTCCGGCCGGATTGAGACCGCCGGCGTTCGCGACGATGCGGACGCCGTGGTCGAGCGCAAGGCCCATGCATTCCTCGAGCTGTCGTACGAAGGTCTTCGCGTAGCCGAGATCCGGATTCTTCATCCGGTCTCGGCCGAGGATGAGCATGGTGAGCTCGGCGAGATAGTCGCCGGTGAGGTAGTCGAGTTCGCCGCCGTCGAGCATCTCGCGCATCGCGGAGACACGGTCACCGTAGAAACCCGAGCAGTTGCCGATACGCACGGCGCGGTGACCGTCGCGCACCGGCGCGGAGATCACGGAACCGCCTCGCCGGGAGCGCGACCCGGCCCGGGCGGGCCGGCGAACGCCTGCGCGAAGCCGAGCCACTCGTCGGCGTCGGAACCGGTCGCGACGAGCGCGGTGTCGTCGCGGTGGACTCGCTGTGTGGCCAGCGAGCAGAAGTCGAGGGCGGGTCCGGTGACGGACTGCTGCGCATCCTCGGGACCCCAGGTCCATTCGCTGCCGTCAGGTGCTGTGAGCGCGACGCGGAACGGTTCGGCCGGTGGCGTGGCGTCACGAATGATGTACGCGAAGTCGCGGGTACGCACGCCGAGGTGCGCGATGTGGCGCAGCCGGGCCGTGGGTGCCCGCACTACTCCGAGAGCGTCGGCGACGTCGCCGCCGTGTGCCCAGGTCTCCATCAGTCGCGCCGTCGCCATGGACGCTGCGGACATGGGCGGTCCGTACCAGATGATCTTCGTACCCTGCGGAACCTCGGCGAGGGCGAGCGCGAGCTCGTGTCGTGCCGCGCGCCAGTCCGCGAGCAGGTCCGCGGCCGGCAACTGCGCCAGTTCCGCGGCTCCGGCGTCGACGAAGCCGAGCGGGTCGGTGAACGCTTCGAGGACCCCGGCGCGAAACGCCTCGGGATCACGGATGGCCGTGAGCGCAGCACGATCGGTCCACAGCAGATGGCCGATCTGATGCGCGATCGTCCAGCCCTTCGCGGGCGTCGCGACGGCCCACCGGTCTGCGGGCAGGTCCGCGACGAGATCGTCGAGGGCGTCTCCCTCGGCCCGAAGGTCGTCGAGCAAGGTCTGCAGATCCGCAGCGCGATTGTGCAACTCCACCATGCGACAAGGGTCACACGTACGCGCGCAGGAATCAAGCAGGCGTGATTGTTTTCTGTCGCGCGGCTGGCAGTACGGTCGGCGAGACTGAGCGCATCGACAACGACGACAGCGGAGGACGGATGGCCGACAAGGATCACGGGGGCACTGCGCTGCCCGTCGTGGCGGTGCTGGGGGCCGTGCTGTCGATGCAGTTCGGAGCCGCTTTTGCGACGACCCTGTTCGATCAGGCGGGTGCGGCGGGCACGGTGACCGTGCGACTGCTCTTCGCCGCCCTGGTGTTGTGTGCGATCGCGCGCCCACCGGTCCACCGGTGGTCGCGTATCGAGTGGCAGGCAGTCCTCGCACTCGGCGCGAGTCTCGCGCTGATGAACTCGTTCTTCTACGCCGCCCTCACACGACTCCCCCTCGCCACCACCGTCACGATCGAGTTCCTCGGTCCCCTCACCGTGGCGGCCGTGCTGTCGCGGCGGGCCCGGGACGGCGTGTGGGTCCTCCTCGCGCTGGGCGGAATCGTGTGCCTCGGCGCGGGCCACGGCGACGGCCTCACCGCGGGCCTCGACCCGCTGGGCGTCGCACTGGCGCTCGTCGCGGCGGCAGGGTGGGCGGGATACATCGTGGCGGGATCACATGTCGCGACCAGGCTTGCGGGCTCGGCGCTCTCCGGCACCGCCGGGCTGGCCGGCGCCACCGCGATCGCCGCCGTGGCCGTGCTGCCGTTCGGCGTCGTCTCCGCCGGGACAGAGATGCTCTCACCCACGTTTCTCGCAGCGGGCTTCGCCGTGGCGCTGCTGTCGTCGGTGATCCCGTACAGCCTCGAGATCCGCGCCCTTCGTGACCTGTCCAAGAACGTCTTCGCCATCCTGATCGCTCTCGAACCCGCGGCGGCGGCCCTTGCCGGCGTGCTCGTGCTCGGCCAGTTCGTCGACGCTCTTTCCGCCATCGGTATCGCACTCGTCGTCGCAGCCGGGATCGGGGCTCTGCGCAACTCCCGCCCGCGGGCGCCCGTCACCTAGTTCCGCGTCAACGCGGCCTGGTGATCATCCGGACGAGTTCACCGGCCGGTCCGGCGAGCGCGCGCGGCGGGCGCCATACCGCCCGCAGAACCCGGGAAAGGTCGAGTCCCTCCACGTCCACTGCGCGCAACTTGCCGGATTCGAGGTCCTCGGCCACCGCGAGCGTACTGAGAACCGCAGGACCTGCCCCGCCGAGCACGCTCGTCCGGACCGTTGCACTGCTCCCGAGTTCGAGCAGCGGCGCGGGACGGGCGTACTCCTCCAGCGCGAGGTCGAGGGTTCGGCGGGTACCCGACCCCACCTCGCGGACGACCAGCGGAGTGGACGCCAGTTCCGCCACGGTCAGCGGTCGGCGTCTGCGCGCCCACGGGTGGTCCGGCGGCACGACCACCACGAGCCGGTCCCGCGCCACCGGCACGCTGTAGAGCCCGCGCGGCACCGACGGACCCTCGACGAAGCCCACGTCGCACTCCCCGGCGGCAGCGGCGTCGCACACCTGCACCGAGTTGTGTACGTGCAACTGGATCTGCACGTCGCTGCGGATCGCCCGGAACTCTCCGAGCCACCGTGGGATGAGGTGTTCGGCCACCGTCATGGATGCCGCGACCACGAGTTCGGGAGGATGGTCGACACGCAGCGACGCCGCGGCGTCGAGCATGCGAGCGGTGTCGGCAAGGACCTCACGGGCCCAGTGCGCGACGACGGTGCCTTCCGGAGTGAGCACCGATCCCGTGCGGCCCCGGCGGACGAGCACCGCGCCGAGTTGCTTCTCGAGCCGTCTCAGCATGCGGGTCGCGTTGGGCTGGGCGATCCCTGCCTTCCGCGCTGCTGCGCCCAGACCGCCGTGGTCGTCGATGCCGACGAGCAGGTCGAGCGCCGCCAGATCGGGCCAGTCCGTCATGCCGTTACGATATGCCTATCGCGCTGGGCATATCTATTCGATATGAGCACATACCGAATCCACGGCTAGTCGCGCGGGGCCGGGCGCGACACGCTGGAGACATGGTCGCCGTCCTCTCTCCGCTCCGCCCCGAGCCGCTGCTCCGGCGCGTGCGTCCCGCCGTTCCCGGCCTGCTCGTGGGAGCAGCGGGCGCAGCAGTCGCGCTCGCCGCAGCCGGACTGTTCCCCGGCGCCAGCCCACTGCTGATCGCGATCGTGCTCGGAGTCGTCGTCGCCAACATTGGGCCACACCTGGCAGTGCTCGAACCGGGATTGACGCTGGCGTCGAAGCACCTCCTCCGAATCGGTGTCGCGCTACTCGGACTGCAACTGTCGATATCGGATGTCGCCGGACTCGGCTGGGGCGCAATGGGAGTCGCGGCCGCGGTGGTCGCGGCAGGCATCGGCGGCGCGCTGCTGTTCGGAAAGTGGCTCGGCGTCGGATGGACGGAGCGAATGCTCATCGCGTGCGGCTTCTCGATCTGCGGCGCCGCCGCAGCCGCTGCGGTCGACGGTGTGATCGACGCGCGGAAACGCGAACTCGTCACGACCGTCGCACTCGTCGTGGTGTTCGGTACCGCCATGATCCCCCTCCTTCCCGCAATGTCCGGTGCCCTGGGACTCGACTCGACCGAAGCGGGCATGTGGGCGGGCGCAGCGGTGCACGAGGTTGCCCAAGTGGTGGCGGCGGGAACCGCCCTCGACGCCACGGCGGCCGGCGCGGCCGCCGCCGGCGGTGCGCTCGCCGTCGCGGTCACCGTCAAACTCGCGCGCGTCGCGTTGCTGGCCCCGGTGGTCGCTGTCGTCGGCGCCGTGGCGCGGCACAGCGGGAATGCACGGCGCGACGGGCGCACTCCTCCGCTCGTACCCGCGTTTCTCGTCGCATTTCTGGTGCTCGTCGCCGTACGCGCGACCGGCCTGATCGGGCCGCAGGCACTCGATGTGGCTCACTGGGTTCAGGTCGCGCTGCTCACCATCGCGATGTTCGCACTGGGAACGGGCGTGCGGCGCGACATCATTCGCGGACTGGGATGGCGCCCGCTGGTGCTGGCCGCCGCAGCGACGGTGTGGGTTGCAGCGATCGCACTGGCCGGCGTCCTGGTGATCGCGTGAGCGCGGAAACTTCTACGTCCGCACCACGGGCTCGAATCCGCGCGCCTCACGCGAGTCCGTCGACAGCGATGAGCACGGCCGTCGCTGTCGCGAGCACCACGACGGCCGCTGCGACGGCGATGTTGCGCCACCAGAAACGTCCCACGTCCCCCGCGACGAATCCGCGCACGCGGGCACGGTGACCGATCCGGGCGGAGAGCAACACGACCACGGAAGGCACGAGGCACAGCAGTCCCACGGCTGCGACGACCGGACCCGGCCCCGGAACGAACCGCATGAAGAGCAGTACGACGGCACCGAGGGCGGCCCCGGTGCGCATCCAGGCCAGGCTCGTACGTTCGGGCTGGAGTCCGGGATCGTCGTGCCTCATCCGCAGGTCACACCGCGATCGCGACGGCGAGCCCGACGCCCGCCGTCGCGAGCAAACCCGCGAGCAGGAAGGACGCCCACGGCAGCGGGAGCGGACGTTGCGTGCGCATGGCGCGCTCGACGCTCAGCCAGCGGGCCACCGCCACGACCACGAGAATTGCGGAACAGACCAGCAGCGCACACGAGAACGCGGTGCGAAGGGCGGAGCCGATGACGTCACCGGCAAAAGCCTCGAGCCCCACCGCGGCGGCGATCAGGCCCAGCGCCGTCCGGATCCACGCGAGGAAGGTGCGCTCGTTGGCGAGGGTGAATCGCGGGTCGGGGTCGGTACCGACCCGCAGTGCCTTCGGGCGCCAACGCTGCTCTCCGGACGGATCCACGAGTGGGACACTATCCCGCCGGCCGGTCCGGCGGGCCGGGTCAGCCGACGACGAGATCGGTGCCGCGTGCCTCGACGGGTTGCGACTTGAGGGGACGCTTGGCGGGGCCCTGCACAACCGAGCCGTCGAGTGCGAACTTGCTGCCGTGGCATGCGCACACGATGGTGTCGCCTTCGACGGAGGTGATGTTGCAGCCCTGATGCGTGCACAGGGCGAGGAATGCGCAGAAGTCGCCTTCGGTGGGCTGCGTGAGAACGAGGCGCTTGCCTTCGATGAGCACTCCGCCTCCGACCGGTACATCCGCCACGGCCGCGACCACCTGTGCGTCGGGCCCGGGCGGCGCCGTCGTCGTCGGGGGCTGTGCCTGTGGAGGATCCCCCGCCGTATCGGTCGACGCGCCGCACGCTGCGAGCGCAGCGACGGCCGCTGCCGCTCCGGCTCCGCCGAGCAATGCGCGCCGGGGTACGGAGGTCCGGTCGGAAGAATCGAAGCTCATGCACGTGTCCGTTCGGGTCGCGGTTTCTGCTCCGACCGAGCCTATCGGGGAACGCGAACGGGGGCCGCGAGCTGCGTCACGGCCCCCGCGCACGGGATTGTTCCTTACGCCACGGCGTCCGGCTGCCCGGCTAGTGCATCACGACCGGGGCCGCTGCGCCCTCTGTCTTCTCGGCACGTTTCCGGGGAAGGAAGGCTGCCGGGATCAGCGCGAAGATCATGATGATCGTCGCGATGAGGAAGGTGAACGCGAACGCCTCGGCGAGTGAACTCAGCACCGACTGCTGCATCTCGGGCGGCAGCTGGGCGAGCATCTCGGCATCCGGCTGACCGGACGACCCCTCGGGCGCACCCTGCGGTGCGATCACGCGGCTGGTGAGGATCACCGACATCGCCGCGGTGCCGATGGATCCGGCGGCCTGCTGGACGATGTTCATCAACGTCGAACCCCGCGCGATGCTGTTGTCGGTGAGAGTCTGCAGCGCGGCGGTCATGGTGGGCATCATCGTGCAGCCCATACCCATACCCATCACGAACAGGGCACCGAGGAGCAGCGGGTAGCCGGTATCCACGCCGACCTGGGTGAACACGCTCATCCCGGCGGCGATGAGAGCCAGGCCGGTCAGCACGATCTTTCCCGGCCCGATACGGTCGACCAGTTGTCCGGCGATCGGCATCGTGAGCATCGCACCGATTCCCTGTGGCGCGAGCAGGAGTCCGGCCGCCAGCGTGCTCTCGCCTCGCACCTGGAGGAAGTAGCTCGGGAACAGCAGACCGGCACCGAAGAACCCGATCGCGAACACCGACATCGTCAGGACGGCGAAGGTGAGCTGACGGTTGCGGAACAGGGTCAGGTCGATCAGCGGATGGTCGGTGCGCAACGCGTGCACGACGAACGCCGCGATGAGCGCGAGACCGGCGAGGCCGCTGACCAGAACCCGGGCGGACGCGACGGTGCCGGTCTCCGGGAGCGACGAGACGCCGAACAGGAACAACGCGAGCCCGGGCGAAAGCAGCAGCATCCCCTTGAAGTCGAACGCCTCCGACGCCTTCGGTGCGTCCTTGGGCAGCACGACGACAGCGACGATCAGCGCGACGATCCCGATCGGCAGGTTGATCAAGAAGATCCAATGCCAGGTCGCGACGTCGATGAGCCAGCCACCGAGGATCGGACCGCCGATGGGGCCGAGCAGCATCGGGATACCGAGCACCGCCATGACGCGACCCACGCGGTGCGGGCCGGCCGCACGGGTCATGATCGTCATGCCGAGCGGCATCAGCATGCCGCCGCCGAAGCCCTGGACGACGCGGAACGCGATCAGCGACGTGACATCCCACGCGACACTGCACAGCACGGAACCGGCGACGAACAAGACGAGTGCCGTCAGATACAGCCGCTTGGTGCCGAAACGGTCCGCAGCCCAGCCGGTGAGCGGGATCACGCTGGCGAGCGCGAGGGTGTAGGCCGTCATGGTCCACGCGACGGTCGCGTAGGACGCCTGGAAGTCCGACATGAATGTCGGCAGTGCCACCGACACCACCGTGACGTCGAGAATCGACATGATGGCGCCGAGCACGACGACCGAGGCGATCTTCAGTACCGCGGCATCGAGCTTGTCACTGGGTTGAGCTGGGGATTTGTCGGGCGGCGCAGTCATGCGGTTACTCCAGGGTCGGCGCAGGCGAGTACCCGCGCGGTAGGAAACGAGCGTCGCGCGAAGATCCGGTCACCAGATCGGAAGTCGGCATCGATGGCGACTGCGAAACGCCGGATGATCTTAACGACCACGTCCGCCCGGCCCAACCGATTTACCGGCGCACGGCTCCGATCAGCGGCAGCAGTCGGCGGCGCCGGCGCCCGAGTTCCGCGAGCGCCTCGCGATCGGTGATCTTCACCCGCGGACGGCCCTGGGCGATGCCCGCCTTGCGTTCGGCGGCGTCGATCGCGCGCCACCCCTCGAGGTCGACGCGCTCCGGCCGCCGCCGCGCGAGCAACTTGTGCAGCGCGCGCCGGTCACCCCGCGGCTCCCGCAGGACGCCCGCGTCGAAGTCGGCGAGCAACGCGTTCACGGTCTCGCGTGCACAGGCCTTGTTGGTGCCGATGACTCCGCTCGGACCCCGCTTGATCCACCCGGTCACGTACACGCCGTTGTCGACGCGTCCCTCCGAATGGGGCACGACGCCGCGCACCTCGTCGAACGGGATGCCCGGTACCGCGACACCCCGGTATCCGATCGACCGGAGCACCAGAGGTGCGGCCACGTCGTCGAAGTCGTCCGTCGGGCGAACAGCAACCGCACCGTCGGTGCCGGTGAGTTCGGTGCGGGCGACCCGCACACCCGTGACACGCTCGTCGCCGAGCAGTTCGTGCGGCGCGGCGAAGAAGCGGAACACGATGCGCCGGTGGCCGGGGCGGAGCGGTCGCTGCGCGTATTCGCGCGCGAGGCGAACCTTCAGGGCCGTCGCCGGATCCTCTTCGACCGCACGGGCACTGACCGGATCGAGGTCGAGGTCTGCGTCGTCGATGACGACGTCGACGCCGCGGAGATCACCGAGGGCGACGAACTCCGGGTTGCTGTACGCCGCCTGGGCGGGCCCACGCCGGCCCAGCAGCACGACCTCACGGATGTTGCTGTTCCGCAACGCCGTCAGCGCGTGGTCTGCGATATCGGTGCGGGCGAGTTCGTCGACGTCCATCGTGAGGATGCGGGCGACATCGAGCGCGACGTTTCCGTTCCCGACGATCACGGCGCGGTCACCGGAGAGGTCGAACGTGCGGTCGGCGTAGTCGGGGTGCCCGTTGTACCAGGCGACGAACTCGGTGGCGGCGTGACTTCCCGGAAGGTCCTCGCCCGGGATACCGAGCCGCCGGTCGGCGGAAGCGCCCACCGCGTAGACGACGGCGTGATGGTGGTCGAGGAGTTCGGCATGCGTCAGGTCGCGGCCGATCTCCGTGTTCAGGTGGAGCGCGAATGCGTCACGCCGGAACGACCATTCGAAGGAGTCGGTCACGCTCTTCGTTCCCGGGTGATCCGGCGCGACACCGGCACGCACCAGTCCGAAAGGCGTGGGAAGACGGTCGAACATCTCCACTTCGACGTCGGAGCGCTCGAGCAGTGCCTGCGTGGCGTAACACGCCGCGGGACCGGCGCCGACGACGGCGACCCGGAGGGTCCCCTGTCCGCGGGGCGGGGCATGGGTGGGAGTGAGGGGAAGCCAGCCGTCGGGCGTCCGGTGATCTACGTAGTACTCGGCATTGATCTCGGCGAAACGCGCCTGTGAGGGGTCGAGTTTGTCCTCCGGGAGGATCGCCTCGACGGGGCAGGCGTCGGCGCACGCACCGCAGTCGATGCAGACCTGCGGGTCGATGTGGAGCATCTCCGCGGTCGCGAACCCCGGCTCGTCGGGCGAGGGGTGGATGCAGTTCACGGGGCACACCGCGACACAACTCGCGTCGTTGCAGCACGTCTGAGTGATCACATAGGCCATGGCGGGGTCCTCGGAAGGGCGGGGCGGCACGACCGCCGAGTTCATGTAACAGTGCGTAACAGTTAATACGACTGTAGTCCCCGCCACACCCGGTTCGCAAGACGCGCTGCGCACGAGCCGGGTAGCTGCGAGAATCGGCCGATCGGGCATCCGACACAGGGGGACACACGCAGTGGCCATAGCGACATCCACCGACGACCCGCCCTGGGCGCGACCTCTCGCGGCACTCCCAGCCGAGGCGACGCCCTTCCGCACCGAACGCTCCGTGCGTACCGGCGATGTCGACACCTCGCAGCGTCTCCGACTCGACGGCGTCGCCCGGTACCTCCAGGACATCGGCATCGACAACCTCGAGGCCGTCGACGCCGCGCACACCGATCCCCTGTGGATCGTCCGGCGCACCGTGATCGACGTCCACCGGCCGGCGCGGTTCCCGCAGCATCTCCGGCTGCGCCGCTGGTGCGATGCCCTCTCCACCCGGTGGGCCAACGTACGAGTCCGTCTGGACGACCCGCACGACGACGAGGGCGGACCCCTCATCGACACGGCAGGATTCTGGATCGACATCGGTCCCACGACGGGTGCCCCGACCCGCATCAGTGACGGGCTCTTCGAGCACATGTCGCGATATGCGCTCGACACCCGGCTCCGGTGGCGCGCGTGGCTGCCTGCCTCACCGGAGGGCGAGATCACCGACAGTCGCGAATTCCCGCTCCGCGTCACCGATTTCGACCCGTTCGGACACGTCAACAACGCCGTGTACTGGCACGGGGTGGAAGAACTGCTCGCGTCCCGTCCCGATCTGCAGAGCTCACCGTATCGAGCGGTGATCGAACATCTGCGACCCATCGGAACCGACGAGACCCTGGTCCTCCGCGCCGGCGACGACCCACACGGCCTGACGCTGTGGTTCACAGTGGACGATCGCGCCCGCGCGGTCGCCCGGGTCGTTCGCCTCTGAACGCTCTACGGTGGAGCCCATGACCCGCACTCTGATCTTGCTGCGCCACGGCAAGTCCGCGTACCCGGACGACGTGGACGATCACGACCGTCCGCTGTCCCCGCGCGGTCGCCGCGAGGCGGGGCTCGCCGGGCGGTGGATCAGGGCCACAGTGCCTCCGATCGACAAGGTGCTGTGCTCGACCGCGGTCCGAACCCGCAAGACCCTCACCGAAGCGGGTATCGAAGCACCCGTCGACTACCGCGACAGCCTCTACCTCGCAGATCCCGCCACGCTGCTCGAGGAGATCCACTCGGTGCCGAAGGATGTCCGGACCCTCCTTGTCGTGGGCCACGAGCCGACATTGTCCACGACGGTCCTGAATCTCGTCACCGACCACAGCACCGACGAGGCGCAGCAGGTCACGGAGAAGTTCCCCACGTCGTCGGTCGCCGTCCTGGCGGTCCGGGGGCGCTGGGACGAACTCGAACCCGGCCGGGCCGAACTCACCGATTTCCACATCCCGCGATAAACGTCCGGACAGCGAAGAGGTCCCGCCCCCGAAGAGAAAGGGGCGGGACCTCTGTCGTTCTACTGCAGCATCACTGTCCTAGGACAGTCGACTGCTAGCGGTAGTCGTTGGAGTAACCGTAATCGTCCAGCGGAACCGCAGCGCCGGTGTTCTGGCCGAAGCCGTCCGGCGAGTAGTACTGGTCGTCGTACGCCGGGATGGCGTAGGCGGCAGCACGTGCTTCCTCGGTGGGCTGCACCTGGATGTTCCGGTACTTGTTGATGCCTGTACCGGCCGGGATCAGCTTGCCGATGATCACGTTCTCCTTGAGACCGATGAGCTTGTCCGAGCGGCAGTTGATCGCCGCGTCGGTGAGCACACGAGTGGTCTCCTGGAACGACGCTGCCGACAGCCACGAATCGGTGGCCAGCGAGGCCTTCGTGATGCCCATGAGGACCGGACGTCCGGCAGCCGGCTCGCCGCCTTCCTGGACCACACGACGGTTCGCAGCCTCGAACTCGCTGCGCTCGACGAGCGAACCGGGCAGGAACTCCGTCGCACCCGAGTCGATGATCGTCACGCGACGCAGCATCTGGCGCACGATGACCTCGATGTGCTTGTCGTGGATCGACACACCCTGGCTCCGGTACACCTCCTGGACCTCGTGGACCAGGTGGACCTGGACCTGACGGGGACCCATCACGCGCAGCACCTCGTGCGGATCGGCAGCACCTTCGAGCAGCTGCTGGCCGACTTCCACGTGGTCGCCGTCCGCGAGGACACCCTCGGTGCCGTTGGCCTTACGGATGACGTGCAGACGCTGACGCTTGGACAGCTTGTCGTACACGACCTCCTCGCCACCGTCGTCGGGGATGATCGTGATCTTGTAGAAACGATCGTCGTCCTCGAGGCGGACACGGCCGGACACGTCGGCGATCGGAGCCTTGCCCTTGGGGACACGGGCCTCGAACAGTTCCTGGACGCGGGGCAGACCGCCGGTGATGTCCTCACCGACGCCACCCTGGTGGAACGTACGCATGGTCAGCTGCGTACCGGGCTCACCGATCGACTGTGCGGCGACGATACCGACGGCCTCGCCGATGTCGACGAGCTTGCCGGTGGCCATCGAACGGCCGTAGCACGTGGCACACACGCCGGTGCCGGTGTCGCAGGTCAGGACCGAGCGGACCTTCACCTTGCGGATACCGGCCTCGAGCAGTGCCTCGATGGCGGGGTCGCCGAGATCGGAACCACGCTCGACGACGACGTTGCCGTCCTTGTCGACCGCATCGGTGGCGAGCGTACGGGCGTACGTGCTCGTCTCGATGTGGGCATCGCGGACCAGCTTGCCGGTCTCGTTGCCCTCGGCGTCGCGCTCGGGCTCGGCGATGACCATCTCGATGCCACGCGGCGTGCCACAGTCGACCTCGCGGACGATGACGTCCTGCGACACGTCCACCAGACGACGGGTCAGGTAACCCGAGTCGGCGGTACGCAGAGCGGTATCGGCCAGACCCTTACGCGCACCGTGCGTGTTGATGAAGTACTCGGCGACGGTCAGGCCCTCACGGAAGGAGGACTTGATCGGGCGAGGAATGAACTCGCCCTTCGGGTTCGTCACCAGGCCCTTCATACCCGCCAGCGAGCGGATCTGGGTCATGTTGCCCGCAGCACCGGACTTGACGATCGTGGGGATCGGGTTGTCGTCCGGGTAGTGCGCCTCCATGGCCTGACCGACCTCTTCGGTCGCTTCCTGCCACAGCTTGACGAGCGAATCGCGACGCTCGTCCTCGGAGAGCTTTCCTCGGTCGTACTGCCGCTGGATCGCGTCGGCCTGACCCTCGTAACGCTCGAGGATGTCCTTCTTCTCCGGCGGAACGAGCACGTCCGCCATCGAGATGGTGACACCCGAACGAGTGGCCCAGTAGAAGCCCGCGTCCTTGAGCTTGTCGACGGTCTGTGCGACGACGATCATCGGGTAGCGCTCGGCGAGATCGTTGATGATCGCGGCCTGACGCTTCTTCGGCATGATGTCGTTGACGAAGCCGTAGTTGACCGGCAGGAGTTCGTTGAACAGCACACGACCGAGGGTCGTGTCCGCCGTCCATGCCTGCCCGTACTTCCAGCCCTCGGGGAACAGCTCGGACTCGAGTTCACGCGGCGGACGCTGATGCGTGAGCCGCACCTTGATCGGAGCCTGAACCGAGAGCACGCCACGGTCGACAGCCATCTGAGCCTCGGCCGGGGACGAGTACACGCCCTGCTCCGGCTGATCTTCGGCGGCCGGCTGGTACGCACCGGGAGCGTCTTCACGCAGACGGGTCAGGTGGTACAGACCGGTCACCATGTCCAGACGCGGCATGGCGAGCGGACGACCCGACGCCGGCGACAGGATGTTGTTCGAGGACAGCATCAGGATGCGGGCCTCGGCCTGCGCCTCCGCGGAGAGCGGGAGGTGCACGGCCATCTGGTCACCGTCGAAGTCGGCGTTGAAGGCCTCACACACCAGCGGGTGGAGCTGAATGGCCTTGCCCTCGACGAGCTGCGGCTCGAACGCCTGGATGCCCAGACGGTGCAGCGTGGGAGCACGGTTCAGCAGAACCGGATGCTCGCTGATGACCTCTTCGAGGACATCCCACACCTGAGCGCGCTGACGCTCGACCATGCGCTTGGCGGACTTGATGTTCTGCGCGTGGTTGAGGTCGACGAGACGCTTCATGACGAACGGCTTGAACAGCTCGAGCGCCATCAGCTTCGGCAGACCACACTGGTGCAGCTTGAGCTGAGGACCGACGACGATGACCGAACGGCCCGAGTAGTCGACGCGCTTACCGAGCAGGTTCTGACGGAAACGACCCTGCTTGCCCTTGAGCAGATCGGACAGCGACTTGAGCGGACGGTTGCCCGGGCCCGTGACAGGCCGGCCACGACGACCGTTGTCGAACAGCGCGTCCACGGACTCCTGCAGCATCCGCTTCTCGTTGTTGACGATGATCTCGGGAGCACCGAGGTCGATCAGTCGCTTGAGGCGGTTGTTGCGGTTGATCACGCGGCGGTACAGATCGTTGAGGTCGGACGTCGCGAAACGGCCACCGTCGAGCTGAACCATCGGGCGGAGCTCCGGCGGGATCACCGGAACAGCGTCGAGCACCATGCCCATGGGCGAGTTGCCGGACTGCTGGAACGCCGCGACGACCTTGAGCCGCTTGAGCGCACGCAGCTTCTTCTGGCCCTTGCCGCTGCGGATGGTCTCGCGCAGCGACTCTGCCTCGGCGTTGATGTCGAAGTTCTCGATGAGCTTCTGGATCGCCTCGGCGCCCATGGCACCGGTGAAGTACTCCCCGTAGCGATCCTGCAGCTCGCGGTAGAGCATCTCGTCGACGATGAGATCCTTCGGCTTCAGCTTCGTGAAGGTGCTCCAGATCTCGTCCAGGCGATCGAGTTCGCGCTGCGAGCGATCGCGCAGCTGACGCATCTCGCGCTCGCCGCCGTCCTTCACCTTGCGGCGGACGTCGGACTTGGCACCCTCGGCTTCGAGCTCGGCCAGGTCTGCTTCGAGCTTCTGCGCACGGGCCTCGAGGTCGGCGTCGCGCTGATCGGCGACAGCCTTCTTCTCGACCTCCATCTCGGCCTCGAGGGTCGAGAGTTCGTTGTGACGCAGGTCGTCGTCGACCGCGGTGATGACGTACGCAGCGAAGTAGATGATCTTTTCGAGATCCTTCGGAGCGAGGTCGAGCAGGTAACCGAGACGGCTCGGCACACCCTTGAAGTACCAGATGTGGGTGACGGGTGCGGCCAGTTCGATGTGGCCCATCCGCTCACGACGCACCTTGGCGCGAGTCACCTCGACGCCGCAGCGCTCACAGATGATGCCCTTGAAGCGGACGCGCTTGTACTTACCGCAGTAGCACTCCCAGTCCCGGGTGGGGCCGAAGATCTTCTCGCAGAAGAGGCCGTCCTTCTCGGGCTTGAGCGTGCGGTAGTTGATGGTCTCCGGCTTTTTGACCTCGCCGTACGACCAGTTACGGATGTCCTCGGCGGTGGCCAGGCCGATCCGGAGTTCATCGAAGAAGTTGACGTCGAGCACGTAACTTCCTTTCCCCTGTGCGGGCTTTGTTGCTGCTAGTTGTCGCTATCGCTGCCGGGGCCCGATGCGGTACGTGTCCGGTTGTCCGGTTGCGTACCGCATCGGCTCGGCTCCTAGTTCGCGAGGTCGTCGACGGTGGCCGACTCGTTGCGGGAAAGGTTGATGCCCAGGTTGGCGGCAGCCCGTTCGAGATCCTCGTCGTCGCCGTCGGCCATCGTGATGGCCGCGCCGTCGCTGGAGAGCACCTCGACGTTCAGGCACAGCGACTGGAGTTCCTTGAGGAGCACCTTGAAGGACTCCGGGATACCCGGCTCCGGGATGTTCTCGCCCTTGACGATCGCCTCGTAGACCTTCACGCGGCCCACGACGTCGTCGGACTTGATGGTGAGAAGTTCCTGGAGCGTGTACGCGGCACCGTAGGCCTGCATGGCCCAGCACTCCATCTCACCGAAGCGCTGGCCACCGAACTGGGCCTTACCGCCGAGCGGCTGCTGGGTGATCATCGAGTACGGACCGGTCGAACGAGCGTGGATCTTGTCGTCGACCAAGTGGTGCAGCTTGATGATGTACATGTAGCCGACCGACACGGGGTACGGGAACGGCTCGCCGGAACGACCGTCGAACAAGGTTGCCTTGCCGTCCGGTCCGACCATGACTTCACCGTCACGGTTCGGCAGCGTCGACGCGAGCAGACCGGTCAGTTCCTCTTCACGGGCACCGTCGAACACCGGGGTGGCGATATTGGTGTCGGGCTCCGCCGACACCATCTCCTCGGCGAGGTTCTGTGCCCACTCGGGACGGCTGCCGTCATCGGCGATCTGGATGTTCCAGCCCGCCTTGCCGATCCAGCCGAGATGCGTCTCGAGGATCTGGCCGATGTTCATACGACGCGGAACACCGTGCGTGTTGAGGATGATGTCGACCGGCGTGCCGTCGGACAGGAACGGCATGTCTTCCTGCGGAAGGATCTTGCCGATGACGCCCTTGTTGCCGTGGCGGCCGGCGAGCTTGTCGCCGTCCTGGATCTTGCGCTTCTGTGCCACGTACACGCGGACGAGCTCGTTGACGCCGGGAGGAAGATCGTCGTCGTCCTCGCGCGAGAACACGCGGACGCCGATGACCTTGCCGGTCTCGCCGTGCGGAACCTTCAGCGACGTGTCGCGAACCTCGCGCGCCTTCTCACCGAAGATCGCGCGGAGCAGGCGCTCCTCGGGGGTCAGCTCGGTCTCGCCCTTCGGCGTGACCTTGCCGACGAGGATGTCGCCGTCGCGAACTTCGGCACCGATGCGGACGATGCCGCGCTCGTCGAGGTCCGCGAGGACCTCGTCGGAGACGTTCGGGATGTCCCGGGTGATCTCCTCGGCACCGAGCTTGGTGTCGCGGGCGTCGATCTCGTGCTCCTCGATGTGGATCGAGGTGAGCACGTCCTCCTCCACGAGGCGCTGCGACAGGATGATCGCGTCCTCGTAGTTGTGGCCTTCCCACGGCATGATCGCCACGAGCAGGTTCTTGCCGAGCGCCATCTCACCGTTCTGGGTGCAGGGGCCGTCGGCGAGGACCTGGCCGGACTCCACGCGCTGACCCTCGTCCACGATCGGACGCTGGTTGGAGCAGGTGCCCTGGTTGGAGCGATCGAACTTGCGCAGACGGTACGTCTTGCGCGTTCCGTCGTCGGCCATGACGGTGATGAAGTCGGCGGAAACCTCCTCGACGACACCACCCTTCTCGGTGACGATGACGTCGCCGGCGTCGACGGCGGCACGGAGTTCCATGCCGGTACCGACGATCGGCGATTCGCTGCGCACGAGCGGGACAGCCTGACGCTGCATGTTCGCGCCCATGAGGGCACGGTTGGCATCGTCGTGCTCGAGGAACGGAATCATCGCGGTGGCGACCGAGACCATCTGCCGGGGCGACACGTCCATGTACTCGACGGTGTCGGCGGCGACGTACTCGATCTCCGCGCCCTTCTTACGGACGAGCACGCGCTCTTCGGCGAATGTTCCGTCCGCTGCGATCGGCGAGTTCGCCTGCGCGATGAGGTAACGGTCCTCTTCGTCCGCGGTCAGGTAGGCAACCTCATCGGTGACGACGCCACCCTCGACCTTGCGGTACGGGGTCTCGATGAAACCGAACGGGTTGACCCGTGCGTACACCGAGAGCGAACCGATCAGGCCGATGTTCGGGCCCTCAGGGGTCTCGATGGGGCACATGCGGCCGTAGTGCGACGGGTGGACGTCGCGGACCTCGAGGCCGGCGCGCTCACGCGAAAGACCACCGGGGCCCAGAGCGGACAGACGACGCTTGTGCGTCAGGCCCGACAGCGGGTTGTTCTGGTCCATGAACTGCGACAGCTGGGAGGTTCCGAAGAACTCCTTGATCGCGGCCACGACGGGACGGATGTTGATCAGGGACTGCGGGGTGATGGCCTCGACGTCCTGAGTGGTCATCCGCTCGCGAACCACACGCTCCATGCGGGACAGGCCCACGCGGATCTGGTTCTGGATGAGCTCACCGACGGTGCGCAGGCGACGGTTACCGAAGTGGTCGATGTCGTCGACCTCGACGGGAACCTCGACGCCGCCGGGGACGGTCATCTTGTTCTCACCCGCGTGCAGACGCACGAGGTACTCGATCGTGGCGACGATGTCTTCCTCGGTGAGGGTCGACGCCTCGATCGGCTGGCCGGTGTTCAGGCCCAGCTTCTTGTTGATCTTGTAGCGACCCACGCGAGCGAGGTCGTAGCGCTTGTCCTTGAAGAAGAGGTTTTCCAGCAGGGTCTGCGCGCTCTCCTTGGTCGGCGGCTCACCCGGGCGGAGCTTGCGGTAGATATCGAGCAGCGCCTCATCGGTGCCGGCCGTGTTGTCCTTCTCGAGCGTCGACATCATGATCTCGGAGAACCCGAAACGCTCGACGATCTGCTCGGTGGACCAGCCGAGCGCCTTGAGCAGCACCGTGACGGGCTGACGACGCTTGCGGTCGATGCGGACACCGACGGTGTCGCGCTTGTCGACGTCGAACTCGAGCCACGCACCGCGACCCGGGATGACCTTGACGCTGTGCAGGTCCTTCTCGGTGCTCTTGTCGACGGACTTGTCGAAGTACACGCCCGGAGAACGTACGAGCTGCGACACGACGACGCGCTCAGTGCCGTTGATGACGAACGTGCCCTTGTCGGTCATCATCGGGAAATCACCCATGAAGACCGTCTGGCTCTTGATTTCGCCGGTGTTGTTGTTGATGAACTCCGCCGTGACGAACAGCGGAGCGGCGTACGTCATGTCCTTGTCCTTGCACTCCTCGACAGAGGCCTTGACCTCGTCGAAGCGCGGATCGGAGAAGGAGAGAGACATCGAGCCCGAGAAGTCCTCGATGGGCGAGAGCTCGTGGAGGATCTCTTCGAGACCGCCGACGGCACTGCCGTTGAGGCGTTCGGCAGCCTTTGCGCGCCAGCGCTCGGATCCGATCAACCATTCGAAGGAATCTGTTTGTATATCGAGGAGTCCTGGGACTTCGAGAGGCTCGCGAATTTTCGCGAACGACACCCTCTTCGGGGCTCCGGGGATTCCGGCTACTGCCTTGGTCTGGCTAGAGACTGCCAAGATGCGTCCTTCCAGCACCTCACGCGGGACGCTCCAACCGGTGCGACCGCCGCTGTACCTGCTTCTTCATGTGGGGCGTTTTCGCTGGTTACAACCCGAACGAGAACTCCACCGAAGAACCGGGACGATCTCACCCTCGGGGTGAAATCCAACTCGGCAAACGAGGAGTGGACAGGAGGCAGCCAGCGCAAAGAACGAGCCTACACCAAGAAAATGCAGATGTCCACAGGGGTGCCTCAAAGAAACCTGGCAAGCGGCTGGAAGGAACGAACCGCACAGGCGTACCGATAGAGTGACCGTTCACGCGCTCCGCGTCAAGCCTTGCGCGGGACCGAGATCGTGCGAATCCCGGCCGTCACCCCGCGGGCCGTCACCGGTCCCGGATCTCCGACACCAGCCACTGCCCGTCGGTCTTATCCATCCGCACCAGCACGGGCGCCTGCGCACTCCCCTGCGCGATGCCGTCGCCGGTCGCGCTGACGTTGATGTAGGCGGCGACCTCGGCCTGTGTCTCGTCGAGCACAGATGTACCGATGTGCAGGACGTTCACCTCCGTCACAGTGCGCGTCTGGATCGCCGCCTGCTTGGTCACCTCTGCCGTCGCATCGAACTCCTCGAGGCGCTCCTGGGTCAGCAACCCACGGATCTCCGCGAAGTCCTCGTCGATGGTCTCGTAGTTGTACCCGTGCATGGCCTCGATCGCGTGCTTGGCGGCGTCGGTGACCTCGCGGGTGGCCGCGGCATCGACCCACGCCTCGTTCGACACGCTCGTCCCCGGGCGGAAGGCGGCAACGACGGCCACCGCGGCGAGGACGAGCGCGACCACGCCGATCGCCAGCACAGAACGCATGCTCCGGTTTCTGCGTGCCGGTTTCGCCGCTGACGCGGTGCCGGACACGCGGGCAGGCGGCGTCACGCCGTTCGTCTTCGCATCGTCGGTCTTCGCATCGTCGGTCTTCGCATCGTCGGGTGCGGCGTCGCCGGGTGTCGCGTCGGCGCGCGCGCCGGGTTCGACCCTCGACACCGCGCCGGTATCGGAGGGCTCGGCCACAGGCGACTCCGACGCGGACTTCTCGACGACGGGCGCCTCACGGGCCGGCCCGTCTCCCGCAGACGAGTCGTCGGCAGGTGTCTCGGCAGCAGGTGTCTCCACCCCCGGTGTCTCGACCGCAGGTGTTTCGGCCGCAGGGTTCTCGGTGGCAGGGTTCTCCGCGGCAGCACCCTCGTCGATGGGGCGGTCGTTCGAGGCGTCGGACGACCGCGCACGAGTGGACCCCGCGATCTTCGGGCGCCGACGCGGCGGTCCGAACTGTCCGGGATTCCGTCGCTGCGGTGGCACTACACACACTCCTTCATCGGTTCGAGCAGACTCGTGCGCGGGAAACGCTCGCCGGCTCTCACGGTCCCTCGGTCCCCTCCGGGGCGGGCTCGACCGGGGCAGGTTCGGCCGGAGCGGGTTCGGCCGGAGCGCCGTCGCCGGCTTCCGGCGGTGCCGCACCCGGGGCGGGTCCGGCCTCCATCTGCACCGAGCCGAGAGGCTCGATCGTCTCGGCCTTCCACACGCCGCCGTCCTCCCGGAGAGAGACGTTGACCGACACCTTGTTGGTCACGAAGTTCTGCGGCGTCGTGGTGCGTACCGCGAGCACCACCAGCGCCTTCGCGACATCGTCGTCGGTGTTCAGCTCGGTGAGCGTTCCGAACAACACTTCGCCGGACATGCTCGTCCCGGTCTGGGCTACCTGATCGCGGATCTGCTGCTCGGTGGCGGCCAGATCGTTTTCGAGCGCCTCACCCGTGATGGACGACCGCATGTTCTCGATCGACGCATCGACGTTCTCCGCATCGACGCTGTTGAGGTTGATCGCCGCCTGGTACGCACCCGAGAGGGCGGCGTCCCGCGCATCGGCGACCGGCCTATCGACGAAAAGCGCCCTGCCCCAGCCGTACCCGAACCACACTGCGGCGCCGAGTGCGACCACGGCCAGCACGCTCACGATTGCCAGTGCCCACGTGCGCGACGAACTGCGGCCGGTCCGGTGGGGCTCCTTCTCCGAAGACGTCCGCTCGTCGGGGCCGACGACGGATGTTCCTGATGCACTCACTCCAACAACCTACTCACTGCTCACTTGGGGGTGACTCCGAGCAACGGCGCCAGCTGCGTCGCCACGGGGTTCAGATTCAGACGGTCCGGGTCCTTCTTCGGCGTGAAGTCCCAGGGCTGGATCGTCGCCGGATCGGCGAACACGATCCGGTTGGCGCTGCGCACACCGGTGACGCTCCCCTGCGGCACCTCGCACGACGCTTCGGTGTTGAACGGGAAGTCCTGCTGGGTGTCGTCGAAGTTCGGATCCTCGGCTCTCATCCGGGCAAGGATCTCCTGCGTTCCTTCGTACCCGATGGTGCACGACGGTGGGTTGTTCGTCTCCAGGATGATCCCCTGCTTGACCGTGCCGTCGCCGGGCGCGACGGTACCCGCACTGCCCGCGACCGCGGGCAGGAACGCAAGCAGCGGCTGCAGGGCGATCGCTTGCGGGGCGAGGGCTTCCCCGAGCGAGGCGAGATTGGTGAGATTCGCGGTGAGGCCCGGTCCGGAACCGGCGATGAGCTGCGACAGCTGGTCGCTCGCGTCGGTTCCGGTCTCGATCAACCGCCGGATATCCGGGTCGCTGTCGCGCAACTGCGCCGTGACGAGTTCCAGGTCGGAACTGAACTGCCGGATCGACGACGACTGCTCGGACTGGGTGTCGAGCACCGTCTGGCTGTCACGAATCAATGCGAGCGTCTGCGGGAGGTACTGCACCCCGGACTCACTGAGTCCCGCTAGCGAATCGACCAGCAACTGCAGGTCGCCTCCTCGCCCGTCGAGAGCGGCACCGAGTTCGGTCACCACGGTGCGCAACGGTTCGACAGGCACCGAGTTCACGAGTTCGCTCGTGCTGACGAGCAGATCTTCGACCGGTGTCGGCAGATCCTCGGCGGTGGACTCCACCACCGAGCCTTCCACGAGATACGGGCCGTCGGCGCTCGTGGGCCGGAGGTCCACGTACTGCTCGCCGATCGCCGAACGGTTCGCCACCACGGCACGGGTTGCCGCGGGAATCGAAGGGCCACCGTTGTCGAGGCGCAACTCGACGTCGATGCCGTCGGCGGTGAGGGTCATCGGTCCGACCCGGCCCACGGGCACACCCAGGTAGGTGACCTCGGCGTTCTCGAAGACACCGCCCGAGTCGGGGAACCGTGCGCTCACGGTGTACTGCCCGAAACCCAACAGGTTGTCGAGCCGCACATAACGGGCACCGACGTACAGGAGGCCGAGGACGGCGATCACCACGAACGCCACCAACTGGAACCGCACGAGACGTGATCTCACTGTCCACCCCCGAATCCGAGACCGTTCAACAATCCCTCCAGCGGGTTCGAGGGTGCGGGTGCTGCCCCTTCGTTACCGGGCGGAGCTCCCCCTGTCCCTGCCGCGGCCTCACCGAGGCCCGGGATGTCGATACCTTCCGGCAGCGACACCCCTTCCGGCAGTTCCAGCCCGGGCAGCGTCGGCAGGGGAAGTTCGGGGACCAGCGAGACGGTCGGCCAGCCGACTGCAGGACCGTTTCCGTTGTAGTACGGGTTCGAAGGATCGACGACCGGCTTCGGGTTGCCGAATTTGGGCTGCCGGTATTCCGGCTCGCCCTGACCCACGCCGAGCGCGGCCAGCGCATCACCGATCTGCAGATCCACGGCGAGGAACAGGTTCACCGAACCACCGAGCGCGATCCGTTCCACGCCGTCCGGGAAGGGCACCGTGGGAATGAACGGCAAAGCCTCGACGAGGTCGTCTCCCGACGCGGCGAGTTGCTGCAAGGTCGGGCGCAGTGCCAGCAGATCCGCGATGAGGTCTTCCTTCGACTGTTCGAGCACGCCGACACCGGCGACGCCCAGCCTGTCCAGTTGGGCGAGCAGTTCGGTTAGCTCGGGACGCTGTTGTTCGAGCACTTCCGTCGCCACGGGCAGCTCGTCGAGTACCGCGGCGATCTTGTCGTTCTGCTCGGCGACCCGCACGGTGAGCGCATCGAGTCCGTCCAGCGCACGCGTGATGTCGTTGCGTTGCTCGTCGAGTCCGGTGATGAGGGTTTCGGCCTGTTCGAGCAGGCTCCTCGTCGTGCCTTCCCTGCCGTCGAACGCGCTGGAGAGTTCCTTCACCACCGGTGCGATCTGACCGACGCCACCACCGTTGAGCAACAGCGACAGAGCACCCAGAACAGGTTCGATCTCGGTGGCGTGGCGGGTGCGATCGAGCGGAATGACGTCTCCGTCGGAGAGCCTGCCGACCGGGGGCTCGTCCTCGGGCCTGGTGAGCTGGACGAACTTCTCACCGAGCAAACTGGTCTGCTCGACGGAGGCGAACGAGTTCTGCGGCAGATCCACCGCGGAATCGAGCACGATCGCCACGTCCGCGGTCCAGCCGTCGTTCGGTGCCACCCCGATCGACTCCACGCGGCCCACGGGGACGCCGTCGACCTTCACCGTCGATTGGGGGACGAGGTCGAGGACGTCCTCGAACTGGATCGCAACCCGGATCGGCGAACTACCGACATCCGCGCCGCCGGGGAGCGGAACGCCGGAGAGTCCGCCACAGCCCGACACCGCGAGCGCGACCACACATGCGCCTGCGCCGAGAACGGTGGCCCGCGCGGACCTGACCGTGCCGCTCACCGGGTACCCCCTTGACCTTCGAGATCGAGCCGGGGTGATTCGACACCCGGCACCGTGCCCGGAACGACCTGACGCTGAATGTTCTCGCCGCTGAGAATTCCGAACGGGAGGATCAGGTCCGGGGTTTTCTGGGCCGCGGTGACCTGCCCCGCGATGACGTCGCACCGGTCGATGAGCGGTTGCATCTGCCTGCCGAGTTGCTCGAAGCGCGGGTCGCCCGGAACGAGCCGGCCCACGTCGATGAGATTGCACACCGCACCGGCAGGGTCCTGCAGGTCGGTCAGGACGAGACGCGACGCCAGAACGCCGGCTTCCGCGTCGTACGAATTGACGAGGTTGCTCACGGCGAGCGGCAGCAGGGTGAGCGAGTTCACCAGCGACTCCCGGCGCTCCGCGAGCGTGGTGGTGATCGGCACGAGGGCGTCGACGTTGTCCTTGAGTGCGGTCTGGTTGTCGCGCACGAAGGTCGCGACCTCCCCGAGCGTCACCGAGAGCTGGTTCACCGCCTGTCCGAGATTCTCGCGTTCGCCGGCGAGGAACCCCGACAGGTCCGCGAGCTGGGTGTTGAATTGGCGGACCTGCTGGTCGTTGGCGGCCAGTGCGCTGACGAAGACCTGCAGGTTCTCGATCGTGCCGAACAGATCGCCGCGCGATTCGTTGAGGGTCCGTGCGGCCGAGGACAGCTGATCGATGCTCTGTCCGAGTGCGGCACCGTTGCCCGCCAGGTTTTCTGCACCCACCTCGACGAACTCGGTCAGAGCCCCGTCGCGGTTGGCGCCTTCGGGCCCGAGAGCGCGCGACAAGTCGTCGATGCTCGCATAGAGCTGATCGACTTCCACCGGAGTGGCGGTGCGCTCACGTTCGATCACCGCGCCGTTCTCCATCTTGTCGCCGCCGGAGTAGGCGGGGGTGAGCTGGACGTAGCGGTCGGCCACCACCGAGGGGCTGATCTGCACGGCCTGCGCGTCGGCGGGAATGTCCACGCCCCGGTCGACACGGATACCGACTTTCACCACGTCGCCCTGGGGTTCGACGGAGGTCACCGTGCCGACCTCGACGCCCAGGACTCGCACACCGGAACCTTGGTAGATACCGACACTGTTGTCGAAATAGGCCGTGATGTTCGTCGTTCCGGCCCGGGTCCACAGCCACCAGCCGCCTGCACCGGCCGCGACCACCACCGCCACCACGAGGGCGATGATCGCGATGCGGTTGCGACCCGAGCGGGTGTCACGGTCTTCGGAGTGCGCCATCAGTTCACTCCTTCCAGCTGGCGGACGGGATCGCGGTAGCCCGGAATCTCGGGCAGCCCCGGCGGCGTGAGGTTGACGATGACCTGGTCGAACCAGCGACCGTTACCGACGACATTGGAGTAGACGCGAACGAACGGTTCGTACAACTCCACCGCGCGAGCGAGGTTGTCGTTGTTCTCCTGCAGGGTCTGCACGACTCCGCGTAGCTGCTGCAATGCCGGGCCGATGGATTCCTCGTTCTCCTGCACCAGACCGGACAGCTCGGTGGAGAGCCGTTTGGTTCCGTCGAGGAGCTGGGATATCGCCTGCTGACGGTTGTTCAGTTCGGCGACGAGCAAGGCGCCGTCGCTCAGGAGCCGGTTGAATTCGACGTTCCGGTCCGCGAGCACCTTCGAGACGTTGCTCGTCGCGCCGAGCAGTTTCTTCAGCTCCTGGTCGCGGCTGGCGACGGTCTCCGAAAGCCGGCTCACCCCGTCGAGCGACGCCCGGAAGTCGTCGGGAGTTTCGGAGAACGCCTCGGAAAGTGCCTCGAAACCGGTAGCGAGCTGGTCGGTATCGATCTCGCCGATAGTCGTGGCTGCCGACGAGAACGCCTCGATCACGTCGTACGGCGCGACCGTGCGTTCCATCGGGATGCGTGTGTCGGCGTTGAGGACCTCGGTGCCACGCGGGTCCAGGGCGAGATATTTCTGGCCCAGGATCGTCTTGATCTGGATCGAGGCGGACGTGTCGTTGCCGACCCACGCGTCCTGCACCTTGAAGGAAACGACGACGCGGTCACCCTCGAGTTCGACACCGGTGACCTGGCCGACCTTGACCCCGGCGATGCGTACTTCGTTGCTGGGCTTGAGACCGGCGGCTTCGCTGAATTCGGCTTCGTAGGTGACGCCCGCTCCGATGATCGGCAGCGAACCGAGAAAGAAGGCGGACACTGTGGCCAGCAGAATTACGACGATGCCCAGGGCACCGGCTGCGGCCGGACTGCGGCGTTTACTCATCGTCCCTGCAACTCCTGCATCCCGTCCTGCGTGCATCGCTGCGCCGCATTCGTGTAGATGGGTTGGTTCACGGTGGGGAGACCCGTCGGCAGGTTCAGGTAGGGAATCGATCCGGGGCCGGCCACGATGTCGATACCGCACAGATAGAACTGGAACCACGAACCGTAGCTCGCGACCCTGCCGAGCTTTTCCAACTTGACCGGAAGGGTCTCGAGCACCTTGTCGAGATCGTCACGGTTCGCGTTGAGCGTGGAGGAGACCTGTTCGAGGGCAGTGATCGACTGCGAGATCGACGGGCGTGTCGGTTCGAGTACGTCCGAGACCGCGTCGGTCAGACCTGCGAGCGACTGGACCGCCGAACCGACCGTGTCGCGGTCGGCGGCGAGACCGCTGACCAGTGCCTGCGTGTTGACGAGCAGCGAGTCGAGTTGCCGATCGCGCTCGTCGACCGTCGCCAGGACGGTGTTGAGATTGTCGATCACGGCACCGATCACCCTGTCCTTGTCCGCGATGGTGTTGGTGAGGCTCGCGGTGCTGCGCACGAGGTCGCTGACGGTACCGGCCTCCCCTTGGAAGACCTGGATGATCTGGTACGACAACTTGTTCACGTCATCGGCGCTGAGTGTCTGGAACAGCGGTCTGAACCCGTCGAACAGCGTGGTGAGGTTGACGGCCGGCCGGGTCCGTTCGAGCGGGATGGTCTCGCCCGCCGTCATTTTCATTCCCTGTTTGCTCTCGCCCTCGGCGAGCGCGATGTAGCGCTGACCCACCAGGTTGCGGAACCTGATCGTCGCTGTCGCACCGGCGGGGATCCAGTCGCGCTGTTCGAGCGAGAAGGTGACGCGGGCTTCGCGGTCGTTGACGATCGCGATCTTGTCCACCTGCCCGACCCGCACGCCTGCGATGCGCACGTCGTCACCCTCGTTGAGCGACGTGACGTCGGAGAAGATCGCGTGGAACTTCGTACCGCCGCCACCGCCGACACTGGCGATCGTGGCCGCGAGGATACCTGTCGCGACAATCGTGACGAGGGCGAAGACGATGAGCTTGGTCAAAGGGGCGACAAGGCTTTTCATCCGATGCTCACCTCCGTCCCTCGCATCGCCGGTGCACCCAGCCGGGTGGTCCAGGTGGGTACGTCTTCCGGTGCCATACCGGCGGCCTGGCCGTAGATCACGTCGAGTGTGTCCTGCTCCGCGTTCGAACCGGTATAGGACACCGTCGACGTCGTGTCGGGCGAGGTACCGATGATCTCGCTCACCGCGTCCGGCACACCCGAGCCCTCGGGTGCCGGGAACATCGGAATGTTCGCGGGCCCGGGATTACGCGAGGGGACCTGGTAGGACCCGTCGTTGACCGAGCCGCCCGGGTACTGCGGAAACTTCCGTCCGGGCGCGGTGACGTCGAGGTAGCAGGCCGGACCACGGTCGTCGAGGAGCCGGGGTTCGTCCTGATTGGGAAGGTACCGCCCCTTGGGATTGGTGAACTGGATATTGGCGCGCACACCGGGGAACGGGTCGTCCGCAGCGAGCACTCCGGCCGCCGCGGGCAGCGCATCGGCGAAGCCTTTGAACGTGCACGGGAACGACGGAGAGTATCGGGCGAGCAGTTGCAGCGCCTCCTTCGAATCGGCCGACAGGCTGATGATCGAGCTCGCGTTCGTGTCGACGAAATCCGCGGTGACCGACGACGCGCCGGTGGCACTGGCGAGCAGTGTCCGGATCTGGTTCTGCTGCTCGACCACCGTGCCGCCCGTGGTCCGCAGGTTGTCCAGTGCGTCGACGAGGTCCGGGGCCGCGTCCGCGTAGGTCTGGGAGAAGTCGGCGAGTCCTCGCAGGTCCTCCTGCAGCGTCGGCAGTTCGACGTTGACTTCACGGAACACCTGCTCGAGCTGGTCGACCGTACGGCCGAGTGTTTCGCCGCGTCCGCTCAGGCCCTGCGCGAGGGCGCCGAGAGTGTTCGCGAGATCCTGCGGGGGAATCGCCTGGAGCAGCGGAAGAAGCCCGTCGAGCACTTCGCTCAGTTCCGCGGTGCGTCGGCCGGTGTCCTGCATCAGCACGTCACCGGGCTGCACGGGGTCGGCCGGCTCGTCCGGGATGATCAGCGAGATGTACCGCTCGCCGAAAAGCGTCTTGGGAAGCAACTGGGCCGTGGCGTTGGACGGGATCTTGTCCACCATGTCGGGATTCAGTGCCAGATGCGCCGTGACCCGGCCTTCTTCCGCACTCGTGCCGCGGACCTCGCCCACGTTCACGCCTCGAACCTTGACGTCGGCGTTCTGGGGAAGCGCGTTTCCGATGCTGTCGGTGAGCACGTCGACTTCCACGATCTTGGTGAACGTCTTGTTGTAGACCGCCACGGTGAAATACAGGAACAAGCCCACGACGAGGAAGAACACCAGGCCGAGCACGCGCCGTCGCAGCACCGAAGTGGGTTCGCTCATCCGGCAATCCTCACCGTCGTCGTCGTGCCCCAGATCGCGAGGCTCAGGAAGAAGTCGAGCACGGCGATCGTGACGATGGCGGTGCGGACCGCCCGACCTACCGCTACGCCGACGCCTGCTGGGCCACCGCTGGCGTGGAAGCCGTAGTAGCAGTGGATCAGAATGAGCACGAACGCGAAGACCAGCACTTTTCCGAACGAATAGAGTACGTCCGCGGGTGGCAGGAACAAGTAGAAATAGTGGTCGTACGACCCGCTGGACTGGCCGTTGAACAGAGTGCTGATCACGCGCGTCGCAAGGTATGCCGCGAGCAGGCCGATGATGTAGAGCGGGATGACCGCCACGAAACCGGCGATCATGCGCGACGTCACGAGGAACGGGACGGACGGCACGGCCATCACTTCGAGTGCGTCGATCTCTTCGCTGATGCGCATCGCGCCCAGTTGGGCGGTGAAACCGCAGCCTACGGTGGCAGACAACGCAAGCGCCGCAACCACCGGTGCGAGTTCGCGGGTGTTGACGTACGCCGACAGGAAGCCGGTGAGCACCGAGGAGCCGAGCTGCTCGAGCGCCGCGAAGCCCTGAAGCCCCACCACGACGCCGGTGAATCCCGACATCATGGCGATGACGCCGATCGTGCCACCGATGACTGCGAGCGCGCCGCTTCCGAAGGTGACCTCGGCGAGCAGCCGGAGCACTTCCTTGCGGTAGTGGGTGATGGTCCGCGGTGTCCACGCGACGGCACGCGCATAGAAGGACATCTGTTCGCCGGCGCGATCGAGCACGTTCAGCGGAGCGCGCAGCACTTTGCGACCCCGGAGAAGGACGAGATCTCCGCGGCCTTTCGAGATTGTCATGGCGTCAAGATCCCTTCGCAGGTACAACCTGCAGATACACCATCGTCAAGATCAGGTTGGCGAAGAAGAGCAACAGGAACGTGATGACCACGGTCTGGTTCACTGCCTCCCCCACGCCCTTCGGCCCGGGGCCTGGGTGCAAGCCCTTGTAGCACGCGACCACGCCGGCGATGAGACCGAAGATCGCTGCCTTGAGTTCGGCGACGTACAGATCGGGTAGCTGGGCGAGCGCCGAGAAGGACGCGAGATACGCACCGGGTGTACCGCCCTGCAGGACGACGTTGAAGAAGTAACCACCTGCGATGCCCACGACGGAGACGAGACCGTTGAGCAGCAGCGCCACGAGCACCATGGCCAGTACGCGAGGCACGACGAGACGTTGCACCGGGTTGATACCCAGCACTTCCATCGCGTCGATCTCCTCCCGGATGGTCCGTGATCCGAGGTCGGCGGTGACCGCCGAGCCCGCTGCCCCGGCGATCAGCAGAGCTGTCACGATCGGACTGCCCTGCTGGATCACCGCAAGCACACTGGCCGCGCCGGTGAACGACTCGGCACCGAGCTGCTTGATCAGCGAACCGGTCTGGAGCGAGACGACCGCGCCGAACGGGATAGCCACGAGCGCGGTGGGCAGGATCGTCACACTGGCGATGAACCACGCCTGCTCGATGAATTCGCGGAACTGGAACGGTCGGCGGAACGTGTTCCTCACGACGTCGACGAAAAGCTCGACGATATTTCCGGCTTGGGTGAGTGCGCCGTGCGCGGGACGCAACAGCGAGCTACCAGCCCCCATCTAATCTCCTACTTCTGGCCCTGCGGCTGACCGTGCTGCTCTGGGGAGTACACGGGAATTACCTGCGTGTCCGCATCGAGATCATCGTGGTATCCCGATGCCTGACCGTGCTGTCCCGGTGCGGCCATCGGCGTGTCGTCTTCGTCGAGCGATTCGAGGATCGCGCTCTGGGCGACGGACGGAAGCGTGTGCAGGATCTGCCGCACACGGTCCTTCCGGCGCGCGACGGCCTGACGGAACGGCATACCGGGAGTGGCTTTCATCTGCGGCACGATGCCTTCGACATCCTCGACACCGCCGGCGTGGTGACCTGCGTCGACGAGCGCCTGCTCGTGAGCCATCTGCGCCTCGTCCTTCTCCTCCGACATGCCGATCGGGCCGATCATCGTGCCGTTGAGGAACTGCTTGACCACCGGCTCGTCCGAGGTCAGCAGCACCTCACGCGGACCGAACATCACCAACTGGCGGCGGAACAGCATGCCGATGTTGTCGGGCACCGTGCGAGCGAGGTTGATGTTGTGCGACACGATGAGGATAGTCGCGTCGATCTCGGCATTGATGTCGATCAGAGTCTGCGAGATGTATGTGGTCCGGACCGGGTCGAGGCCGGAGTCCGGCTCGTCGACCAGGATGATCTCGGGGTCGAGCACCAGCGCACGGGCCAGGCCCGCGCGCTTGCGCATACCGCCGGAGATCTCACCGGGCAGTTTGTCTTCCGCGCCGAGCAGACCGACCAGTTCGAGCTTGCTCATCACGATCTTGCGAACGTCGGACTCGGACTTCTTGGTGTGCTCCCGCAGGGGGAAGGCAACGTTGTCGTACAGGTTCATCGAGCCGAACAGCGCGCCGTCCTGGAACAGCACGCCGAACAGTTTGCGGATCTCGTAGAGTTCCTTGCTCGAGCACTGCAGGATGTCGGTGCCATCGATGATGATCGAGCCCTGCTCCGGGCGCAGCAGGCCGATCAGCGACTTCAGGAATACCGATTTACCCGTACCGGAAGGTCCGAGCAGCACGCTCACCTCACCGGGAGGGAGGGTCAGAGTCACGTCCTGCCAGATTCGCTGCGAGCCGAAGGACTTGGTCAGTCCCTCGACGGACACCTCGACGCCCACGATTACCTCCGCGCTCTTCGATCCCGTTCCCGATGTGGGTTGCGCCACTCTATCGCATCGACGTGGTGCTGGTGACAAGCGACCCTACTCCAAAGTAAGTAAAGGAATCACCAAGGGCCAACATAGGTGAACTTATGCCCTGACCTGCGCCGATGCCGTCCCAACACCCGAAGTGTCCGGACGCAGGGTGCCGTTCGGGGTCGGCGACGGCCCCGCAAGCCCGGAAATACCGAAAAGACCGCCCCCACGGAACACATCCGTGGGGGCGGTCTTCGGAGTAACGCCGCACGAGAGGGACGGAGACCGTCCCGCCCGCGCGAGGGAAACCGTCTTACTTGACGGAAACCTTGGCGCCGGCATCCTCGAGCTTCGCCTTGGCAGCCTCTGCAGCGTCCTTGGCAACCTTCTCCAGGATCGGCTTCGGAGCACCCTCGACGAGGTCCTTGGCTTCCTTCAGGCCCAGGCCGGAGACGATCTCGCGAACGACCTTGATGACCTGGATCTTCTTCTCGCCGGCACCTTCGAGGATGACGTCGAACTCGTCCTGCTCTTCAGCAGCCTCGGCAGCAGCGGCCGGAGCGCCGGCAGCGGCAACGGCGACCGGAGCAGCAGCGGTGACCTCGAAGGTCTCCTCGAATGCCTTCACGAACTCCGAGAGCTCGAGCAGGGTCAGTTCCTTGAACGCGTCGAGCAGCTCTTCGGTGGTGAGCTTCGCCATGATGGCGGTCCTTCCTGTAAGTCCCATGTCGCTGATCCGCGACCGGATGGGATGGTGCACGCCGGAGCGTGCGTGGATTTGTTCAGCGATACGCGGTGATGCGGATCAGCGTCAGGCTGCCTCTTCGGCTTCCTTCTTCTCCTGCAGGGCGGCCGCAAGGCGAGCCACCTGCGAAGCGGGAGCATTGAACAGGCTCGCGGCCTTTGCCAAGTTGCCCTTCATCGCGCCGGCGAGCTTGGCCAACAGCACCTCGCGGGACTCGAGGTCCGCGATCTGGTTGACCTGGTCCACGGACAGCATGCCGCCGTCCATGTACCCGCCCTTGATGACGAGTGCCTTGTTGTCCTTAGCGAAGGCCTTGAGAGCCTTCGCTGCGTCCACCGGCTCGCCCTTGACGAACGCGATGGCGGTCGGACCGACGAACAGATCGTCGAGACCCTCGACGCCCGCCTCTGCGGCGGCACGCTTGACCAGGGTGTTCTTGGCGACGGAGTAGGTAGCACCCTCTCCGAGAGCGCGACGCAGCTCAGTCAGACTTCCCACCGAAAGACCACGGTATTCCGTGATCACGGCGGCCGTCGAGCTCTTGAACTGCTCGGTGATCTCCGCAACTGCGGAAACCTTCTCGGGCTTTGCCATACTTCGCCTCCTCTCAGTAACAGTCGTTTTCCCGGTGTCCCGAATGGGACGTCCCACCGGGAACCGTCGGGCCGGGAACGACAAACGCCCCGGCGCAGGGCACACGGGGCGTGAGAGAGGGATCAGAACCGCACGGAGGCGATCGTTTCGCAACTCCCCTAACCTCGTCCTCCTGCGTGGGCCGCCGGATGAATCCGGACCTTCAACCGATGCTGCAAGCAACCTCGGTGACCAACGGTCTTTGGTAGAACATGATCGGGGTGGAGATCGGCACAATGCCGAACTACCCAGCTACTGTAGCGGAACACGCCGGTAGAACGCAAAACGGCCGGCACAGGGATCCTGTGCCGGCCGTTCGGAGTGCGTACTCGCGTGAACGAGCGATCTACTCTGCAGTCTCGAGAAGGTTACGCGTGCGCTGCGGATCCACCGGGATGCCCGGTCCGGTGGTCGTAGCGATCGTGATCTTCTTGATGTAGCGGCCCTTCGCGCTCGAGGGCTTCACACGGAGCACCTCGTCGAGGGCAGCCGCGTAGTTCTCGACCAGCTTGGTGTCGCCGAAGGATGCCTTACCGATCACGAAGTGAAGGTTGGCGTTCTTGTCGACGCGGAAGTTGATCTTGCCGCCCTTGATGTCCGTGACAGCCTTCGCGACGTCCGGCGTGACCGTGCCGGTCTTCGGGTTCGGCATGAGGCCACGCGGGCCGAGGACACGCGCGATACGACCGACCTTGGCCATCTGGTCCGGCGTCGCGATCGCGGCGTCGAAGTCCAGCCAGCCACCCTGAATCCGCTCGATCAGGTCCTCTGCACCGACGACGTCGGCGCCTGCGGCCTCTGCCTCGGCAGCCTTCTCGCCGACGGCGAAGACGATGACGCGAGCGGTCTTACCCGTGCCGTGGGGCAGGTTGACCGTGCCGCGGACCATCTGATCGGCCTTGCGGGGGTCGACGCCGAGGCGCATTGCGACCTCGACCGTGCTGTCGCTGTTCTTCGAGCCTGTCTCCTGCGCGAGCTTTGCGGCTGCGAGGGGGCTGTAGAGCTTGTCGGAATCGATCTTCTCGGCGGCGGCGAGGTATGCCTTGCTGCGCTTTGCCATGTTCTTTCCTAACTTCTCACCCTGCGGTGAATGGTTCGGGAGTGGTTGCGGACCTGGCCGGCCCTCCCACGTGGTGGTGCTGCAGCCGGACGGGAACGTGTCCCTTCCGACCGGTGAGGGATTCTCAGCCCTCGACCGTGATGCCCATCGAACGCGCGGTGCCGGCGATGATCTTCGCGGCGGCCTCGACGTCGTTGGCGTTCAGGTCTTCCTGCTTGGTCTTGGCGATCTCGCGCACCTGATCCATGGTCACCGTGGCGACCTTGGTCTTGTGCGGCTCGCCGGAGCCCTTCTGCACGCCCGCTGCCTTGAGCAGCAGCTTGGCAGCCGGAGGCGTCTTCAGCTTGAAGTCGAACGAGCGGTCTTCGTAGACCGTGATCTCGACCGGCACGACGTTGCCGCGCTGCGACTCGGTCGCTGCGTTGTACGCCTTGCAGAACTCCATGATGTTGACGCCGTGCTGACCCAGCGCGGGGCCGACCGGAGGCGCCGGATTGGCCGCGCCGGCCTGGATCTGGAGCTTGATGAGCCCGGCGATCTTCTTCTTCTTGGGGGGCATCTCTATTCCTAAGTTTCTTGCTCGGTGTGGTTCTTGCGTATTGCTACTGCAAGCTTTCGTGCGTCAGATCTTCGAAACCTGCGTGAAGGACAACTCCACGGGAGTCTCACGACCGAAGATCGACACCAGGACCTTGAGCTTCTGCTGCTCGGCATTTACTTCGCTGATGGACGCGGGCAGCGTAGCGAACGGACCGTCCATCACGGTCACGGACTCCCCGACCTCGAAGTCCACCTCGATGGTGGGCTTCGACGACGCGGCGGCCGACTGCTCGCCGGCGGCCGACGTTCCGGCCGCAGGCTTCTTCTTCGCCTGCTGCGGGAGGAGGAACTTCACGACCTCCTTGATCGTCAGCGGCGACGGACGGGAGGTCGCACCGACGAAGCCGGTCACGCCGGGCGTGTTGCGCACGGCGCCCCACGACTCGTCGTTCAGCTCCATGCGAACCAGGATGTAACCGGGCAGCACCTTGCGGTTGACCAGCTTGCGCTGCCCGTTCTTGATCTCGGTGACCTCTTCCGTGGGCACCTCGACCTGGAAGATGTACTCGCCCAGGTCCAGGTTCTGCACGCGGGTCTCGAGGTTGGCCTTCACCTTGTTCTCGTAACCGGCGTACGAGTGGATCACATACCAGTCACCGGCTTCGAGGCGAAGCTGCTTCTCCAGAGCCTCGGCGGGATCGACCTCGACCTCGGCTTCGGGCTCGCCACCTTCGGCAGATGCGTCGGCATCCTCACCGGCAGGGGCAAGGTCATCGACGTTCTCGGGCGTCGCGTCGGCATCGACGGCCTCGGCGGTCGCCGCGTCGTCAACGAAAACCTCGTCCGAAACGTGCTCTTCGGCCGAAGCCTCGTAGGAGTCGTTCTCGGGGGTGCTCACCGGCACTTTTCCTCTCGTCGATCAAATTTGCAGGCGCGCGAGCGCTAGCCGAACAACCAGCTGACGCCCTGCACGAACGCCAGATCCAAGCCGAAGATGAACGCCGTCATCACAGCCACGAACACCACCACGACGATCGTGTAGGTGGTCAGCTGCTTGCGATTCGGCCAGATCACCTTGCGGAGCTCGGCGATGACCTCACGGAAGTAGCGACGCAGGCGCTTGAAGATGTTCTCGGGCTTCTTGTCCCCGGAGACGTCACCGGTCGCGACGGCAGACCTGGCACGGCGCGAACCTGCCGGATCGGAATCCTTGGCGACGGAAACTCGTCCACCCTCGGACGAGCGGGCGACACGCTTGCCGCTCGGCCTCGCTACCGCAGAGGAATCGTCGGGGGTTGCGCCGGTTGCCGGTCCAGCGTCGCGGGGGGTGAACCCTCCGGTGTCGCTGAGGCGCTTACCGCGCTCCTCGCTCACATCGTTCCTCTCGGTCGCTGGCAGTCCGGGGGCAGGGGCGACAGGACTTGAACCTGCAACCTGCGGTTTTGGAGACCGCTGCTCTGCCAATTGAGCTACGCCCCTTTGGTCGATCATCGGTGTCTCGAACGAGCACCTTGTCGATCGACCCGTCTGCGATCACATGACACGCGCGCTACCCCATCGGCTTTGAACGAGCACCGAAGAGCAGCGCGCTGCGCTATACGATCCCAGAAGCTTTAGTGTACTGCATTGCCCCGGGACAAACCCAATCCGCCCGGCCGTCAGGCCAAGCGAACCGTTGCCGTGGCCCGGCCGAAGATCTTACGACCTTCCGACTTCGCCACGATCGCGACCACTGCTGTCTTGCTTTCCGGGTCCAACGACTTGATCTTGCCGTTGAACTCGATTGCGGCGGCCTCATCGGCCTCCACGTATACCGGGCTGGTGAAACGAACGTTGTATTCCTTCACCGCACCGGGGTCTCCCAGCCACTCCGTGACATAGCCGGCCCCGATGCCCATGGAGAGCATGCCGTGACCGACGACGCCGCGCAAGCCGGCAAGTTCGGCGACCTTGTCGCTCCAGTGGATCGGGTTGGGATCACCCGACACACCGGCATAGTTGACAAGATTGCCGCGTGTGAGCGTCACCGTCTTGGTGGGAAGCTCGTCCCCGACCACGACGTCTTCGAAGCTACGAAGGCTCATGCATCATCACATCCTTGACCGCGTGCGCGATGTTGGCGTCGACCTCGCCGCCGGTACGGCCCACCAATGTGGTCCACGAGGTCAGCACGAGATTGTCGAACTGATCCGTGATGAGGTTCTTCGTGGTGATGATGTCGCTGCCGGCTGCCTGACGGAATTCCTCCAGGTACACGTCGCAGAACAGACGATCGCCTGCCTGGATCGGCCGGTGGAACACGAGACGCTGATCGGTCTGCATGATCTGACTCAGGTCGTAACCCGTGACGACTTCCTCGAACAGCTTGCGCTGCGCGATCATGCCGACGATCGAGATGAACGTGAGCGGAGCGATCAGGCCGTCGTATCCGAGGCCTTTGGCTGCGTCCTCGTCGTGGTGCGCGGGATGTCCGTCGAGCACCGCACGGGCGTACTCACGAATCTTCTCGCGGCCGACTTCGTAGAAGTCGTCCACACGGTAATGGTGTCCGACCATGGACTTCGCATGCGCGGCGACATCGAACTGGATCCCGGCCTGTTCGGTCACGTCCACAGAGTCTTCGGATACGAGTGCGTCTGTCATACGCAAAAACCTCCGCAATTCCGCCCAGGACGCCAACAGGCGCGGTCGGTATTGCGGAGACCTTACGCGTCGACGTCGATCAGATAGGCTACTTCGACTCGCGGTGCGACTGGTGCGTACCGCAGTTCGGGCAGAACTTCTTCAGTTCGAGCCGATCGGGGTCGTTGCGACGGTTCTTCTTGGTGATGTAGTTGCGGTGCTTGCACACCTCGCAGGCCAAGGTGATCTTCGGCCGGACGTCTGTAGAGGAGGCCACGGGATGCCTTCTTTCGGTTAAATCTGATCATGATCGATCAGGTGGTTCATTCAACTCTGGTAGCGATGGCCGGACTTGAACCGGCGACACAACGATTATGAGTCGTTTGCTCTACCAACTGAGCTACACCGCCTCGGTGTCATGTGCCGCGCGGAATCAAGGCACACAATCCAGCGAGCCCCCTGACGGAATCGAACCGTCGACCTTTTCCTTACCATGGAAACGCTCTGCCGACTGAGCTAAGGGGGCGCGGCCACGTGGAGCATCTCTGCTCGCTGCGGCCTCCAAAAGATTACACACACTCGCCGTCAGCACAAAATCAGCAGGTAGTGGCACCAAAAGCGACGCTCGAGCGTCGCGCAGGACCTGCCGGCCACCGCACGCTCCGGTCGGCCCGACAGGGTTGCCGACAGCTGCCGGACCGTGTGCCGCGGCACCCCCCGGGAAACTACCCCGGAGAACACGACAGCCCCGGTTCCGAAGAACCGGGGCTGTGTGGTGGCAGGTGTAGGATTCGAACCTACGTAGGCATAAGCCGACGGATTTACAGTCCGCTCCCATTGGCCGCTCGGGCAACCTGCCGGGTGCTCTCGGGACCGTGTCCCTGATGCGTTGGAAGAATACAACGCATACCCCCCCGAAATGCAAACCGGGTGGTTACGGGCGCCGATCGACCGGATAGCGTCGGCATGACAACCCCGTACAGACCGACCGAAGTGGAGACAGACGTGGCTGATTCGTCGTTCGATGTGGTGAGCAAGGTCGACCGTCAGGAAGTGGACAACGCCCTGAACCAGGCGGCGAAGGAGATCGCGAACCGCTTCGACTTCCGCAATACCGGCGCGAGCATCGAATGGTCCGGCGAAGAAAGCATCGTGATCACCGCCGACACCGAGGACCGCGTCAAGGCGGCGCTCGACGTGTTCAAGGAGAAGCTGATCCGGCGGGACCTGTCCCTCAAGTCGCTCGAGACCGGAGAACCGACCCAGTCGGGCAAGGTCTACAAGCTCACCGGCACTCTCGTCCAAGGCATCAGCCAGGAGAATGCGAAGAAGATCACGAAGCTCATCCGTGACGAAGGCCCCAAGGGCGTGAAGGCACAGATCCAGGGCGAAGAGCTGCGTGTGAGCAGCAAGAAGCGTGACGACCTTCAGGCCATCATCGCGCTGCTCAAGAACGCCGACCTCGACGTGGCGCTGCAGTTCGTCAACTACCGCTAGAGCGACGCGGCCACACCGACACCCGTCCCGCGCTTCCCTGCGCGGGCGGTGTCGCTCCCGCGGTTTCCGGGCCCTGAGGCCTCTGCGGGCACTTCCCCGGAACTACGCGGGGGTCGCCTACCGCAGGCCGGCCATGCGCTCCAGCCGCGCGATGCGCTCCTCCATCGGCGGATGGGTGGAGAACAGCCTGCTCATCTTGTCGCCGGCCCGGAACGGATTGGCGATCATCAGGTGCGACTGAGCCGCGAGTTGCGGCTCCGGCGGCAACGGTGCGGCCTGGGTGCCGCGCTCGAGCTTGCGTAGCGCCGACGCCAGCGCCAGAGGATCGCCCGTCAGCTCGGCGCCGGACTGGTCTGCCTGGTACTCACGTGAGCGCGAGACCGCCAGCCTGACCACCGACGCGGCAATGGGGCCGAGCAACGAGACGAGCAACAGCGCGATCGGATTGGCGCCGCCCTCCCGGCCGCCACCGAACGCGCCCGCGAAGAACGCGAAGTTGGCAAGGCCGGAGATGACTGCGGCCATGGCGCCGGCGACGGACGAGATCAGGATGTCGCGGTTGTAGACGTGCGACAACTCGTGACCGAGGACCGCGCGTAGTTCGCGCTCGTCGAGAATGTCGAGGATCCCGCTGGTGCAGCACACCGCGGCATTACGTGGATTCCTGCCGGTGGCGAACGCGTTGGGCGCGTTGGTGGGACTGACATACAACCGCGGCATCGGTTGATGCGCCGCCGTCGCCAGCTCACGCACGATGCGGTAGATCACCGGTGCCTGGACCTCGGTGATCGGCTGCGCGTGCATCGACCGCAACGCGAGCTTGTCGCTGTTGAAGTACGCGTACCCGTTCACACCGACCGCCAGCACCACCGAGATCACCAGGATCGTCGAGTTCTGGAACAAGGCGCCGACGAAGACGATCAGCGCCGACATTCCCACCAGTAACCCGGCCGTCTTGAGACGGTTCGCATACCCGTGCACGTCACGCTCCTCCCCCACCCCGCGTCTGTGGTTCGCACGGTGGTGGTCCATTCGCCCGATCAACGAACGGCAGAGCTTCCCGGTTCCCCCGGGACAGGTCGGAGGAGGTCAGCCCACCCGGGCGATCGTGAAGTCGACGAGGTGCCGCAGCGCCTCGTTGGCGGGACCCTGAGGCAGCGCCTCGAGCTCGGCGTGCGCCCGCCGCGCATACGTGTCGAGGGTGTGCTTGGCCGCCTCCATGCCGGGCGACCGGACGAGAAGTTCGAGGGCCTCCTCGACGTGTGCCTCGTCGTCGATCGGGCCGACGAGCAGCTCCCGCAACCGGTCCGCGTCGGGTCCGGTCTCGCGCAGCGCGTAGAGCACCGGCAACGTGTGTACGCCCTCACGAAGATCGGTTCCGGGTGTCTTGCCCGATTCGGACGTGACCGACGCGATGTCGATGATGTCGTCGACGATCTGGAAGGCGGTACCGACGGCGTCGCCGAGCCTCTCGAGCCGTGCGACGTGTTCTTCGTCGCCCCCGGAGAAGGTGCCGCCGAATCGGCCGCTCGCCGCGATCAGCGAACCGGTCTTCTCCCACACCACCCGCAGGTAGTGCTCGACCGGGTCCTGCTGCTCACGGGCACCGATGGTTTCGCGCATCTGCCCGGTGACGAGTTCGGCGAACGTCTCGGCGATGATCTGCACCGCGGACGGGCCGAGTGTGGACACCAGCCGGGACGCGTGGGCGAACAGGTAGTCGCCGGCGAGGATGGCGACGCTGTTGTTCCAGCGCACGTTCGCGCTCGGAGCGCCCCGCCGCATCGTCGCCTCGTCCATCACGTCGTCGTGGTAGAGGGTCGCGAGGTGGACGAGTTCGACCACCGTCGCTGCCGTCACGACCGACGGATCGGCGGGGTTGGGGCCGAGTTGCGCGGTCAGGATCGTGAACAGCGGCCGGAATCGCTTGCCGCCCGCCTTCGCGAGGTGCAGTGCCGCCTCCGTCAGGAAGTCTTCACCGTCCGACAACTCCTGGACGAGCAGTGCCTCGACGCTCGCGAGTCCGTCGCGCACGCTGGTCGCGAGACCCGGGTCGCCGAGTTCCACACCAGCAACGACGGTGCTCGATACCGCGTCGGCCGGACCGGCGGTCCGAGCCGCCCCCTCAGTGCTCACGATGACGTACCCATCCTCTTCTGTCGCCTCGGCCTCACGGTAGTGAACCTAGCCGCTCCACCACCACACCACCTCGTCGAGGCGAGAAAGTCGTGCCTGAGAGGATGGACACGTGGTGGGCGAAAACTCCGCGACAGAGCCGCGGCAATCCCGGTCCTGCGTTCCCGACAGTACCGATGTTCTCGTCGTCGGTGCCGGTCCCGCCGGTTCGTCGGCTGCGGCATGGGCAGCCCGCGCCGGGCACGACGTGCTGTTGGTCGACGCCGCGACGTTCCCGCGAGACAAGACCTGCGGCGACGGGCTCACCCCGCGCGCGGTCGCGGAACTGGACCGTCTCGGCCTGGGCGACTGGTTGCGCACCCACACCGTCAACCGCGGCTTGCGCCTCGAAGGGTTCGGCGGCCGGTTCGAGTTGCCGTGGCCTGACTCCTCGTTCCCCTCGATGGGAAGCGCCGTGCCCCGCACCGAGTTGGACGACCGGATCCGCCGGGTCGCCCTCGACTCCGGTGCCCGGATGGTCGAAGGAGCCAAGGCCGTCGACGTCGAGCGTGACGGTGACCGGGTGACCTCCGTACTCCTCCGCACCGAGGACGGTCCGCGCACCGTGTCGTGCCGGCGGCTCGTCGTCGCCGACGGCGTGCGCTCGCCGCTCGGCAAGGTCCTCGGGCGCCGCTGGCACCGCGACACCGCGTACGGCGTGGCCGCGCGCGCCTATGCGACATCGACCCGGAGCGACGATCCGTGGATCACCTCGCACCTCGAGTTGCGTGACGATGCGGGAACCCTGCAACCGGGTTACGGCTGGGTGTTCCCACTCGGAACCGGCGAGGTCAACATCGGCGTGGGCACGCTCGCCACGGCCGCGCGCCCCGCACAGGGATCGTTGCGGCCGTTGATCGACCTGTACGCGGACAAGCGTCGTGCGGAGTGGGGACTGGGCCCCGTGACCAGGGTCGCGTCGGCGCTACTTCCCATGGGTGGTGCGGTGTCCGGAGTGGCCGGCGTCAACTGGGCGCTTGTCGGCGACGCAGCCGCCTGCGTCAATCCCCTCAACGGCGAAGGCATCGACTACGGACTCGAGGGCGGGCGCCTGCTCGCAGAGATCCTCGACCGGGACGATCTGACAGGCGAGTGGCCCGCATTGCTGCGCGCGCATTACGGAGCCGCATTTTCGACCGCACGGAGGCTCGCCGGGCTGCTCACCGTGCCGAAGTTCCTGCCGACGACCGGACCGGTCGCGATGCGGTCACGGGCGATGATGAATGTCGCGGTGCGCGTGATGGGAAATCTGGTGACCGACGAGGACACCGATGTCGTGGCACGGGCGTGGCGGGCGAGCGGACGTGCGTCCATGCGCTGGGACCGCCGGCCGTTGTTCGCCTGACGCACCGCGCTGTGCCGACCTAGCGCACCGCGCTGTGCCGACCTAGCGCACCGCGCTGTGCAGCGCCGCGATCCCGCCCGTCAGATTCCGCCACTTCACGTCGCGCCAGCCTGCCTCTCCGATACGCACGGCGAGTTGTTCCTGCGTCGGCCATGCCCGGATCGACTCGGCCAGGTACACGTACGCGTCGGGGTTGCTGCTCACGGCGCGCGCGACCCGCGGAAGCGCACGCATCAGGTATTCCATGTAGACCGTGCGCAGCGGTTCCCGCACGGGAGTGGAGAATTCGCACACCACCAACCGCCCGCCGGGCTTGACGACCCGCGCGATCTCGCGGAGGCCGGCATCGGGATCGGCGACGTTGCGCAGGCCGAAGGAAATCGTCGCGGCGTCGAAGACGGCGTCGGCGAACGGCAACCGCATCGCGTCGCCCGCGACCATGGGTACCTGGCGGAACGCACCGGCGTTCAGCATGCCGGTGGAGAAGTCGGTGGCCACCACCCACGCTCCGGAGCGGCCGAGTTCGACCGTCGAGACGCCGGTGCCGGCCGCGAGATCGAGAACCCGCTCGCCGGGCTTCAGGTCCAGCGCGGCACGCGTCGCACGGCGCCATCCGCGGTCCTGGCCGAACGACAGAACGGTATTGGTCAGGTCGTAGCGCGCCGCGACACCGTCGAACATGGACGCGACCTCGCGCGGATCCTTGTCGAGGGACGCGCGCGATCCGTGAGTTTTTGCCACGGCCGAAACGTTACCCGGCGACGGGCCCGCGAACCCTGAGGAGGACCTCGTCGTCAGGACATCGCGCGTGCCGCGTCCTCGGCCACGGAGGGATCGGTGTCCGCGGCCTCACGGCGCCGCAGGTAGACGAGGACCGGCACCGCGATCAGCCACGTGACCACAATCACCGAACCGGTGGGGATCAGTGCCACCCGGGCATCGCGTCCGGTGACCCTCACCAGGTCGGGATCACTGCGCGCGTACTCGACGGCGATGCGCTGGCCGGTGGCCAGACCCGTCGGGTACAGCACGCCGAGTTCGGGGTTGTGTGTGACGCCGTCGGGCGTGACGAAAGCGACCGCGGACCGGAGCGACCCGGCCGACAACACCTCGGCGGTTGCGGTGCCCATGTCGCTCTCGATGGTCCGGTCGTTGCGCAGAGCACCGAGAAAGAGGGCGACCGCCAATGCGGACAGCGCGATGGCGACGATGAGGACGATGCGTCGCGCGCGTTCGGTTCCGGTCACAGCTGAGCCCGCACCGCCGCATGAAGTTCACGCAGTCCCGCCCGGTCGGTGGTCACCTCGACGACCCGGATCCCCCCGGACGGCGGAGCGGTATCGGCGAGGGCGGCCGCCAGGCCCTGCAAGTCCACACTCTCGTGCGGAACGCGGTACGCGGCGCACAACGCCCCGAGGTCCATTCCGTGCGGCGTGCCGAAGACTCGCTCGAAGACGCCTGCATACTGCGGGTCGCCCTGTTCGAGCAGTTCGAAGATGCCGCCGCCGTCGTCGTTCGCGACGACGATCGTGAGGTTGCGCGGGCGTGGCTCCGAAGGTCCGATGAGCAGTCCCGCCGCGTCGTGCAGGAACGTGAGGTCGCCGAGCAGCGCGACAGTGCGGCCGGCGGTATAGGCGAGCGCGGCGCCGACCGCCGTCGAGACCGTCCCGTCGATACCGGCGACGCCCCGGTTGGACAACACACTCACGCCGGGTTTCGGGTAACTGACCAGCGCCGCGTCGCGCACGGGGTTGGAAGCCCCGAGCAGCAACTGGTCTCCGTCGCGCATCGCGTCGGTGACGACTGCGGCGACGTGCAGTCCGGTGGCTTTCGGGTGGGAATCCAACTGCGCACGCACGGCTTTGTCGGTGTGCGCGGAAAGCTGCCGGCACCGCTCGAGCCATGCCTCGTCCGGCTGTCCGGAGATCACCGCGCGGGTGCCGGTCGCGAGAACGTTGCCGGACACATCGGGCCAGCGCGGACCGGTGGTGAGGGCGTAGACCGCCACCGCCGGGTCTGCCAGCAGGTTCGACACGGGACGGTGCAGGGTCGGCCGGCCCGTGATGATTGCCTGCCGCGGCTTCAGATGTGGCAGCGCCATCGGGTGCAGCGGTACGCCGTGCAGCGGCGCGGTCGGTTCGGCGACGGTGGGCAGGCCCGCGAGTTCGGGCCGCAGCGCGGAGCCGTGCCCGGAGATGACGACCGTGTCCGGCGTGAGGTCGATCTCGACCGGTACGTCCAGTGTCGCGTTGGCGGTGGTGGTCCACGCTGCCCCGTCCGGACGACCTTCGGGGGCGGATCCCTTCTGGTCCGCCGCGGGAACGAGGGGTTCACGCAGCGGAATGTCGAAGTGCACGGGACCGGCGTTCCCCGACCGGGTGCCGCGCGCTGCCGCCAGCACACGGCTGACCGCCGATCGCCACGCGCTGTTCTGGTCGGCGCTCTCCGCCAATCCCAGGCTGATGGTCGCGCGGACCTGCGTACCGAACAGGCCGAGTTGCTCGACGGTCTGGTTCGCACCCGATCCGAGCAGTTCATAGGGGCGGTTGGCGCTCAGAACGACGAGCGGCACGCGCGCATAGTTCGCTTCGAGGACCGCCGGGGCAAGGTTCGCCACCGCTGTCCCGGATGTCATCACCACGGGCACGGGCCGCTTCGACGACAGGGCCAGGCCGATCGCGAGAAAGCCGGCGGTCCGTTCGTCGATGCGCATGTGCAGACGAAGCCGCCCGGCAGCATCTGCCGCCTGCAACGCGAACGCGAGCGGGGCATTGCGCGAGCCCGGGCACAGCACGACATCCCGCACCCCACCTCGGGCGAGTTCGTCGACGACTGCGGTGGCCTGGGCTGTGGACGGGTTCACGACGTCCAGGGTAGTGCGGGGCGGCAGGTGCCCGGGTTCTCCCCCGCGCCGCGCCGGGTTGCGGCCGGGCAGCGATCCACCGCCCGGCAACCACCACAATGGGGGGATGCGCACCGTCTTCGATCCCGCCGATCTGAGTCCCGGACGTTTCTACGGGCTGCTCACCGCCACGATCGTGCCCCGTCCCATCGCGTGGGTCTCGACCGTGTCGGGCGACGGGGTCGCCAACGTGGCTCCCTACAGCTTCTTCACGGTCGCCAGCACGGCGCCACCGGTCGTGCAGTTCACCTCGGTGGGCCGCAAGGACAGTCTTCGCAACATCGAGGAGACGGGCGAGTTCGTGGTGAACGTCGCGACGGTTCCGCTGATGGAGCAGGTCAACGCCTCCTCGGCGAATTTTCCGCACGAGGTCGACGAGTTCACGGAAGTCGGGTTGCGGGCGGAGCCGAGCGAGCGGGTGCGCCCTCCCCGCGTCGCGCAATCGCCCGCGTCGATCGAGTGCACGTTGCGCCGGGTGATCGAGGTGGGCGACTCGTTCGTGGTCATGGGCGATGTGGTCGCGGTGACGGTTCGGCGCGACGTGCTGGCCGAAGACGGAGCGCCGGACTTCGCGGCGCTCGCGCCCGCGAGCAGGCTGGGACGCACCGAGTGGGGATTGACGCCGCAGGTTCGGTCCCTCGAGCGCCCTACCTGCTGAGCCCTGCGTCACCGGACACCGCCCCCGCAGGTTAGGGTCGGCTCAGTAGGGGGCGGCTCCGGAAGGGTGGTCATGGCCGAACGCACCAGGGCAGCGCGCAAGGCGCCGAAGTTCGTCAAACCGGCGACACGCGAGATCGTGCGCGCTCGCGTGCTCGCCACCGCACGGATCAGCCCGACGTTCGTCCGCGTCACCATCGGCGGCGATGCGGTGTCGACCATCGGTCCGATGGGCTTCGACCATTGGTTCCGGATGTTCTTTCCCGTCCCCGGCCGGCGCGGATTCACGCTGCCCTCGGCGACGGACGACCGGTGGTGGCCCGAATATCAGGTGATCCCGGACGACGAGCGGCCCGTGCTCCGGAACTACACCTTCCGCCGGTTCCGCGCGGCCGGCGCCGGAACGTTCGGCGACACGGCGGAAATCGACATCGACTTCGCGTCGCACGGAGACCTCGGACCGGCGTCGGCGTGGGCGAACACCGTCTCGGCCGGTGAAGAACTCGGTGTGCTCGACGAAGGAATCGGCTACGTACCCGACGACAACGCGCACTGGCAGTTGCTCGTGGCCGACGAGAGCGCGCTGCCCGCGGTAGCCGGCATCCTCGAGTCCGTCCTCTCCCGCGATCCGTCGGCCGCCGTGGACGTGTTCGCCGAGGTTCCCCATCCGGAGGATCTCGCGGCGCAGCACCTGGCGACCGGCCCGAACGTGCGGGTCCATCCCCTCATCCGCACCGACAGAGCGGCGCGTCCGGGGGTTCTCGCCGTCGAAGCGGTGCGAGCCGCGACCCTCCCGTCGGCACGCGGTTGTGCGTTCGTCGCCGGTGAATCCGATCTCGCGACCGGGGTGCGACGTCACCTCGTGCGCGAGCGCGGCTGGGACAGGTCGGCAGTGACGTTCACGGGTTATTGGAAGTACGGCGAGCCCGTCTACTGAGGTCTCCCTCGGGAGAACCCTGCGACGAAAGCAGAACGTCGCGGTGCCGACCGGCCGGAGCCGGTGGTCACCGCGACGTTCGTCGGATCGATCCGCAGTATCGGATCAGCCCGCGTGCTTCTGGACGAGGTCGCCCAGACGAGGCAGGGCCTCGATGACGTGCTTCTTCGCCGAGGGACGCAGCGAGTCGTAGACCTTCTTGACGGCGGTCTTCGACGACCCGGCGATCTTCTCGTCGGTCACGCCGAGGAGTGCGTCGGCGACCGCGTCACCGCGAGCAACGAGGAAGTCGGCGAACGAACCGGCACCGGCGTACTCGATCCAGAACGGCTGGAGCCGCTCGACGAAGTCGGGGAGCAGGCTCTCGATCGCGCCGGGCACGACCGACGGTCCGACCTTCTTCACTGCGGCGTAGCCGCCCTTGAGGGCGAGGCCCGATGCACCCTTCTTGTCCGACACCTCGGCATCGATCAGAGCTTCGACGTCGGCCTTGACCGCCGGGAACTTGTCGGGTCCGAGCAGAGCATCGTGCAGAGCTGCAACCACTTTCACTGCCTCCGTAAATGTGACACTTGTGACTGTTGGGACTA
>NZ_JBNCLW010000002.1:534289-613144 GCF_049844875.1 Rhodococcus sp. DT1 | reverse complement strand
GTCCGAGCAGAGCATCGTGCAGAGCTGCAACCACTTTCACTGCCTCCGTAAATGTGACACTTGTGACTGTTGGGACTGGGGGAACGATATACGACTCTGTAGCAGGTACATACTCGGCGTTCAGCCCAACAGGGCGCGGCACCGTCGCAGCCGGTCGAACCACCACTGGGCACGGTCCGGTGCGGCCCGAACCGCGTCGAGCATCCCGGCTTCCGGGACCACCGCTCCGACCGGAAGCACGCCGCCGGACATGCGTCGCGCGGTCGCGACGTCAGCGGTGAAGAAGCCACCGGTACCGAGTCCGCACGCGAACGGCAGCTGCGGCAACGCGCCCGCCGCGGCGAGTCCGGCGCTCATTCCGACAGCGGAATCGAGCGCGCTCGAGACGACCACCTCGACGCCGTGAGCTGCGAGTTCGTCGGCCAGGGCCAGCAGCCTGCGCACCCCGCCGAGCGGAGCAACCTTGACGACCGCGACATCGGCGCCACCGGCACGCACGACGCGCATCGGGTCCTCCGCCCTGCGGATGCTCTCGTCCGCCGCGACACGCACGTCGGGCAACCGCTTCCGGACGGCGACCAGTTCGGGCACGGTCGCGCAGGGCTGTTCCGCGTATTCGAGCGGCGCATCGACGGTGAGCGCGGTCAGCGCGGTGACGGCCTCGTCGACCGTCCAGCCACCGTTGGCGTCCACGCGAACGCGCGGCACCAGTTCACGGACCGCCCGGACCCGAGCAAGATCCTGCGCGAGATCCTGGCCCGGTTCGGCGACTTTCACCTTCGCCGTGTCGGCGCCGGGGAACCGCGCGAGCACCTCGGGAACGCGGTCCGGATCGACGGCCGGCACTGTCGCGTTGACCGGGACCACGGACCGGACCGCCGGAGGATGACCGACCCATGCGGATTCGATCGCCGAATGGAGCCAGTGCGCGGCCTCGTCGTCTTCGTATTCCGGGAACGCCCCGAACTCACCCCAGCCGACGGGTCCGCGCACCAGCAGCACCTCACGCCGGGTGATGCCCCGGAAGCGGACCCGCATGGGCAGCGACACGACGACGGCGCTCGCGAGGAGCTCGTCGGCGGACGGCAGGGCCGGATCGATCACTGCTGGCCGGGCAGAAGCTGGATCATCAGGGCCTCGGAATCGGCGAGGAGATTGCCGTCGAGGTCGCGCAGCTCGGCCTTGCAGAATGCCTTTCGGCCCTCTACCCGGTCGACCCATCCGTCGACCACGAGTTCCGTCTCGATCGGCGTGATCTTGCGGTAGTTGACGTGGAGATATCCGGTGCGTGCGATGGGCCGTCCGTTGGCGTGGATGACCATGCCGAACAGGTCGTCGAACAGCAGCGGCAGCGTCCCGCCGTGGGCGGCACCGTTTCCTCCGAGGTGAAAACGGCGGAACATGCCGCGCTCGCGGACGCCGTCCTCGCCGAACTTCTCGATCTTCCACGGCAGCAGCAGGGCACTGCCGCGGCCGGGAAGCTCGACGTTGAAGCCGGCCGGTGACCGCCCCTCGGGAACCTCGTAGGGCTCGAGGAGGTCGATGAGCGCTTCGGTCTGTGCGATCGCCCGGTCGATCACGTCGTCCGGGGCGTGGGTCGAGACCATGAGGTCCTGCAGGCGCCGGAACGTGTCGATGAAGGTGCCGTAGTTCGGGCCCGCCTTCACCGGCTCGTAGACGGGGAAACCTCCGTGGTGCTCGTAGTCGTCGGCTACGTCGTTGCCGTCGACCTCTTCGGTACCTGCGCCGGTCTGCTCGCTCATGTGATGCACGTTATCCGGCCCACGGTCGCGTCGTACGACGGCCCGGGGCTCTAAGGTGACGACGTGACCTTCGATTCCCAGTTGTGGCGCCCGGTTCCCGGGTTCGAGAACCTCACCGACATCACCTACCACCGTCATGTCACGCAGGGCACGGTCCGTGTCGCGTTCGACAGGCCGGAGGTGCGCAACGCCTTCCGGCCGCACACCGTCGACGAGCTCTACCGCGCACTCGATCACGCGCGGATGACGTCGGATGTGGGCGTCGTGCTGCTGACCGGCAACGGCCCGAGCCCCAAGGACGGTGGATGGGCGTTCTGCTCCGGCGGGGACCAGCGCATCCGTGGGCGCAGCGGATACCAGTACGCGAGCGGCGACACCGCGGACACGGTGGACAAGGCCCGCGCGGGCCGGCTCCACATCCTCGAGGTGCAGCGCCTGATCCGGTTCATGCCCAAGGTCGTGATCGCGCTCGTCAACGGCTGGGCCGCGGGCGGTGGCCACAGCCTGCACGTGACGTGCGACCTGACCCTGGCATCGCGCGAGCACGCCCGCTTCAAGCAGACGGACGCCGACGTCGGCAGCTTCGACGGCGGCTACGGCAGCGCGTATCTCGCGAAGATGGTGGGACAGAAGTTCGCCCGCGAGATCTTCTTCCTCGGCGACACCTACTCCGCCGACGACATGCATCACATGGGCGCGGTGAACCGGGTCGTCGCGCACGACGAACTCGAAAACGTCGCGCTGGAATGGGCCGAGAAGATCAATGGCAAGTCGCCGCAGGCACAGCGCATGCTCAAGTACGCGTTCAACCTCTCCGACGACGGCCTGGTCGGCCAGCAACTGTTCGCGGGGGAGGCCACCCGCCTGGCGTACATGACGGACGAGGCCGTCGAAGGCCGGGACAGCTTCCTCGAGAAGCGGGACCCGGACTGGTCCCCGTACCCCTGGTACTACTAGATCACTCGGGCGCGGCGCAGTGCTTGCCGGGCATCCAGCGGAGCGGCGATACTGTCCGAGTGGAGTCCAGGGAGCACACGGAGCTCATCGAGATGGTCCGCGGCTGGGACGAATCGATGGTCGACAACGACAGCCAGGCGATCGGCAGCTTCATGACCGACGACTGGATCATCGTCGGGCCTGACGGCAGCATCGACGGCCGCGAGCGGTTCCTGGAGCTCATAGCCTCGGGCGATCTGACGCACGACACAATGACCACTGAGGATCCCATCATCCGTGTCCTCGGGGACAGCGCGATCGTCGTGGCTCGGGGCGTCTCTGCCGGGGCGTACCGAGGCCGGCCGTTCCGCGAGCACGAGCGCTCCTCCAGCGTCTTCGTCCGCCGCGATGGGCGATGGGCGTGCGCCCTGACTCACCTGTCGAGCATCGCGCCGGAACCCTCGAGAACGACGCCGACTGAGCTCGCCCTTCGGCGAAAGCGGTTCCGAGCGGGAAGCCGCAAGGACGGCCGGACCAGGTAGCAAGACGCGAGGCGGGCACTCCCTGTTCGGGAAGTGCCCGCCTCGCGTTCGTTGCCGGGGAGCGTTACGCGGTCAAGCGCAATCGCGGCAGTACTCGCCGGAGCCGGAAGCCTTCCGGCTGTAGTGCTGGACGAGGAAGCAGATCATGCAGGTGAACTCGTCGGACTGCTTGGGCAGGACGCGGACGGTCAGTTCCTCGCCCGACAGGTCGGCTCCGGGCAGATCCAGCGACTCGAGGATCTCGGCCTCGTCCGCGTCGGCCTTCTGGGTCGGCGTCAGCGCAAGTTCGTCCAGAGCAGTTTCGGCACCGAGGACGTCGGTGGTGCGGGGGGCGTCGTAATCGGTCTTCATGGCTGTTCTCCTGGGGTCGTCCCGGTAACGGTCGTGGCGTGCGGCTTGCTCTGCCGAGCCGTGTAGGCACTGCGCTGCACCTGCCGGACATGATGTCCCGTTTGTCGGTTCGCCAAACACGCCCCCCGCGTTACCGCCGAAAGGTGTGCCGTCGGGCACACTCCGGGCCGCGGCCGACAGTTGGTCCCGGCGGGCCGGCCGTACGATCGGCGGAGGCGGTCGCGCACGATCCCGATCGGCGAAGACGAAGCACCATCACCGGAAGGCCTCGACGTGGAGATACTGAGCAGTCGCACGATCCTGCGGCCTCGCGACTACGAGGCGGCGCTGGAGTTCTACGGCGGGAAACTCCGTCTCGCGATCGCGCGGGAGTACCCCGCCGGCACTGTCTACTTCGCCGGTCAGTCGCTGATCGAGATCGCCGCCCACGGACGCGGAGATGCGGACCAGACGTTCCAGGGTGCGCTGTGGCTCCAGGTCCGCGACGTGTACGAGTGCGAGGCCGAACTCGCCCTCGCCGGGGTGCCGATCGTGCGTGAAGCGCGGCAGGAGCCGTGGGGCCTGCACGAGTTGTGGGTCGCGGATCCGGACGGAGTCCCCATCGTGCTCGTGCAGATCCCTGACGATCATCCGCTCCGGCGCGACAGCCGGACCCCCTCAACCGGCCGGTCAAACCCCTCCGGCAAGTGATCTTCACCACACCGGGGAACCGGCGGCGCCGCTCCCTGCACGTGGAGGCTTGCAGGGTGTCCGCGTTCACCTGAGCGTCGCTGTACTTTCCCCTGTCCGCTACCCCAGAATGGGAAGACGTGACCGCAGAGTTCGTTGTCCTACTGGTAGTGGTCGTCACTGCCCTCGCATTCGATTTCACGAACGGCTTCCACGACACCGGCAACGCAATGGCCACGTCCATCGCCACCGGAGCGTTGAAGCCGAAGGCGGCCGTCGCACTGTCGGCGGTCCTCAATCTGATCGGTGCGTTCCTCTCCGTCGAAGTCGCGGCCACCGTCGCCAAAGGCGTCGTCGACCTCGGTACCGTCGGCGGTGAGGACCTTCTGCTGATCGTCTTCGCCGGCCTTGTCGGCGGCATCCTGTGGAACATCGCGACGTGGCTGTTCGGCCTTCCGTCCAGTTCCTCGCACGCCCTGTTCGGCGGCCTGGTGGGTGCGGCGCTCGCCTCCATCGGCGTCAACGGCGTGGTGTGGGACGGCGTTCTCGGCAAGGTGCTCCTGCCCGCTCTGCTCGCTCCCGTCATCGCAGCCCTCGTCGCCACCGTCGGCACGTGGTCGATGCGCCGCCTGACCCGCGACATCTCCGAAGAGCGTCGCGACCGCGGATTCCGGCTGGGTCAGATCGGCACCGCGTCGCTCCTCTCGCTGGCGCACGGCACCAACGACGCCCAGAAGACGATGGGCGTGATCTTCCTGGCCCTCGTCGCTCACGGCAGCATCACCGCGGACACCGAGATGCCGTTCTGGGTGAAGTTCGCCTGCGCGGTCGCCATCGCACTGGGCACCTACCTCGGCGGCTGGCGCATCATCCGGACCCTCGGCAAGGGCCTCGTCGAGATCGCGCCGACCCAGGGACTTGCCGCGGAGTCGTCGTCTGCGGCAATCATTCTGACCTCGAGCCACTTCGGGCTTCCACTGTCCACCACGCACGTCGCGACCGGCTCGATCCTCGGCACCGGACTCGGCACCAAGGGCGCCGAAGTGCGCTGGGGTGTCGCCGGCCGCATGGTCGTCGCATGGCTGATCACGCTTCCGAGCGCCGCGCTCGTCGGTGCACTGTGCTGGGCGCTCGCACACATGATCGGGGGCCTGGGAGGCGTCCTGTTCGTCTTCACCCTCCTGTGCGGACTGTCGCTCTTCATGTGGCTGCGGTCGCGCAAGGAGCCGGTCGATGCCTCCAACGTGACGGCAGAATGGGACGGGTCGCTGGTCCCCGCCGCAACCACCCCTGAACCCGTCGTCCAGGAAGGCCGCCCGTGAATCTGCTGACCCACACCTTGGATTCCCTGTGGCAGGTCGTGCTCGTCGGCTTGTTCCTCGGAGCCGGTCTGCCCTCGCTCTTCGCACTCGGCGTCCGCTCCCTGCACGCGGGTCGTTCGTCGAGCGAGAGCGCACTGCAGCCCCTCGGCGTCGCCGGAGCGGTCGTGTGTTTCGCTGTCGTCGCCATCGCGGTGCTCTGCGGAATCCTGCTCCTGACCGCAGACTTCTTGTCGGGCACCTTCGGTATCCACGTTTTCTGACATCGCGTTTTCCCGACATCGCGTTTTCCGACACCGAGTTTCCGACATCGCGTTCCCGCATCGCAGGTTTCGGCTGGAAGGAGTGCAGTGACCTCGAACCCGGTCCTCACACATCGTGTCCGGTCCCGTGTGCTGTGCGGCCGCGTGCCGAGCAGGTCCAGATGATTCTTCCGCCGATCCTCACCTCCATCGTGGAGTGGCTCCGTGCGGGCTACCCGGACGGGGTTCCCGAGCAGGACTACGTGCCGCTTTTCGCGCTGCTGTCCCGCCGGCTGTCCGAGGAAGAGGTCGATCAGGTGGCCGGCAGGCTCGTCGACGACGGGGATCTCCCGATCGACAAGACGGACATCGCCGTTCTCATCACCAAGATCACGAACGAGATGCCGTCCGACCGCGACATCGATCGGGTGCACCGGCACCTGGGCACCGGCAACTGGGACCGGACGGACCACGACCTGTGACCGCCTCCCGCGCATGACCGCCCTGCTGACCCCGCTCGCCGTCCCCTCGGGGGATGTCGTCCGCACGCTTGTCCCGACCCTGCAACGGCTTCTCGACGGAAGTGCTCCCCCACTGCTGCCGGTTCCCGCCGGAGACGCACGCGAGACCCGGCGGCTCACCGACGCGCTGCGGCCCGGCGATCCGATCGACGAGCGGATCGGTCTCGTGGTGGCCACGTCGGGCACGACTGGAGTGCCGAAGGGCGCTCAACTCACCGTGGACGCGCTGCGAGCGAGCGGCGACGCCACACACGCTCGCCTCGGTGGCACCGGTTCGTGGCTGCTCGCTCTGCCCGCACACCACATCGCCGGAATGCAGGTGCTACTCCGTAGCGTCCTGTCCGGGACCGAGCCCACCGTCGTCGACGTCTCGCGCGGGTTCGATCCCGCCCTCCTCCCCGACGCGGTCGCCGCGATGCCCGGACCCCGCCGCTACACCTCCCTCGTTCCGACCCAGCTGGTCAAGGCTCTCGACCACTCCGGGGCACGGGCGGCGCTCGCCGATCTCGACGGCATCCTGCTCGGCGGGGCGGCCACTCCCGCGCCGGTGCTACGCCGTGCACTCGATGCCGGGCTGAAGATCGTGCGCACGTACGGGATGAGCGAGACGTGCGGCGGCTGCGTGTACGACGGCGTCCCGCTCGACGGGGTGCGGGTGCGGGTCGGCGACGATTCACGGGTCCTGCTCGGCGGGGCGACCCTCGCGTCCGGATACCGCGGGCTCCCCGATCATCCCGCGTTCGTCGAGGCAGGATGGTTCCGCACCGACGACGCCGGAGTACTCGACGGCGGGGTGCTCCGCATCCTGGGCCGGCTCGACGAAGCCATTTCGACCGGCGGCCTGACAGTGGTTCCGCAGATCGTCGAAGCGGTGCTGGCCGAGCACCCCGCGGTCCGGGAGGTCGCCGTGATCGGCCTTCCCGACGAGCGATGGGGGCAGCGGGTCACCGCGATCGTCGTGGCCGAGGACGGCGCGGTTCCCACGCTGGACTCACTGCGCGCACACACCGCGGCGTCACTCGACATCACCGCGGCGCCGCGGGAACTGCACGTCGTCGAGTCGCTGCCCGTGCGGGGTCCGGGCAAGGTCGATCGTCGCGCGCTCGTCGCCCGGTTTTCGTAGCGCCCTTCGCAGCCGCGCGACGGGGCGTGAGAACCGGCGTCGCGAAGGTGCGAAGATCGAAGCATGGCAACCGCTGGTCACTGGATCGAAGGCGCACGTCCGCGCACACTCCCCAACGCGATCGCTCCCGTCCTTGCAGGCACGGGGGCGGCCGCAGCGCTCGGTGAGGCGGTGTGGTGGAAGGCGCTCCTCGCGCTCGTCGTGGCACTCGCATTCGTGATCGGCGTCAACTTCGCGAACGACTACTCCGACGGTGTGCGCGGGACGGACGACGACCGTGTCGGCCCGGTGCGACTCGTCGGGTCGGGGCTCGTCGCCCCCGCGCTGGTCAAACGTGCGGCGTTCGTCTGCTTCGGAATCGGCGCGGTAGCCGGCATCGCACTGGCGCTGACGAGTGCATGGTGGCTGATCGTCGTCGGGGCGCTGTGCATCGCGGGCGCGTGGTTCTACACCGGCGGCCGCACCCCGTACGGCTACAACGGTCTCGGCGAAGTTGCCGTGTTCGTGTTCTTCGGTCTCGTTGCGGTGCTGGGTACGCAATTCGTGCAGGCGGGCCGCGTCGACTGGGCAGGACTCGCGTGCGCGGTGGCCGTCGGATCGTTCTCGAGCGCCGTCCTGGTGTCGAACAATCTCCGCGACATCCCGACCGATACCGTCACCGGAAAACGCACCCTCGCCGTCCGTCTGGGCGACCGCCGGACCCGAATCCTGCACCTCGTTCTCGTCACGGTGCCGTTCGTGTTGTCGGTGGCGCTCGTCGCGGCGACGCCGTGGGCGGCGGCCGGGTTGCTCGCGGCCCCGTTCGCCGTGCGCGCGAACGCGCCGGTCCGGTCCGGAGCCTCGGGGCTCGCTCTCGTTCCGGCACTGCGCGACTCGGGGCTGGCGATGCTGGTGTGGGCGGCCGCGACAGGTCTGGCACTGGCCTTCGGCTGAGTCGTCGTTCCGGGCGGCAGAACTGCCGCCCGGAACGGGCACCGTCAGTCGCGGTCGGGTACGGCCAGGCCGAGAACGAAGTTGACGAGCGAGATGATGATCGCGCCCCAGAAGGCGGACCAGAATCCGGCGATGGTCAGTCCGTAGTCGGTGAATCCGCTGAGCCATGCGGTCAGCCAGAGCATCAGCGCGTTGACGACGAGGGTGAACAGCCCGAGGGTCAGGATGACCAAGGGCAGCGACAGCATCTTCACGATCGGTTTGACCAGTGCGTTCACCGCGGTGAAGATCACCGCGAGCACGACCAGCGTGATGATCGTCCCGAGGTCGGTCTGGGACGCGCCTCCGGGTTCCGTGACACTGATGCCGGACACCAATTGAGCGGCAAGCCACAGGCCGATGGCGTTGATGATCAACCGCAGTACAAGTGAAATCATGCAGTCACTGTGGCACATCGCCTGCCACGGAGTCGCAGAGGTTTCAGGCGGCCTCGTCGAGGTGCTCGACGAGGCGTCGTCGCAGTTCGTCGCGGTGTACGTGCGCCTCGACCAGCGCGGTGGCCGACGGGTCGCCGCACCGGAGCACACCGAGCAGGAGGTGTTCGGCACGAATGACCCGTTCGTGCCGGGCGATCGCCTCTCGGAGAGACAGTTCGAGCACCTTCTTGGCGCCCTTGTCGAATGGGATGTGGCCGAACCGCCCCCAGAGATTCCCGCGTCCGGCATCCCCCGTTCCAGAAGGATCGCGGTCGAGAACACCTTCGCCGAACGTCTCCTCGAGCCGCGATTTCACCGCGCCCAGGTCGATGCCGATCGCGTCGAGTGCGGCAGCGTCGTCGGCACCGAGCGCATCGCCGGGTGCCTGTGCGGCGCAGTCGTCGCGGAGACCGTCGACCGTGAGATCCGCGTCGGCGAGCAGGTCGCGCAGAGGCTCGTCCGCGCTGACGAGGACTCCGAGCAGCAGGTGCGACGGGTGAATCCGTTGAGCCTCGAGTCGTTTCGCCTCGGATTGCGCGGCGACCACCGCGGACCGGGCACTGTCTGCGAACTTTTCGAACACGACGATCACCTGCGCTTCCGGTTGTGCTTCTGGTGGACGGCCTGTCTGCTCACTTCGAGTTCGTCGGCGATGGCCTGCCAGGACCAGCCCTGATTCCTCGCGTTCTCCACCTGGACCGTCTCGAGTCGCTCGAGCAGTCGCCGGAGCGCGCGGACCGCGCGAAGGCCCACTGCCGGGTCGGGGCTCGCGGCAGATGCCGCCAGGTCGGTGGTTTCGGTCATGCTGTCAATGTAGGTTGACAACTGTGGCGACGTCAATAGATGTTGACAAACAGAGACCCTCGACAGGGGTCAGTCGGGTATGCCGGGACTCCACAGTCCGGTGGCTGCGAACTTCTCGAGCACAGCCGTCGACTCCGCCAGGTCGATCGACTCGGCCGCGAGCCAGTCGTCGGAGAAGTACGTGTCGCTGTACCGCTCGCCGCCGTCGCACAGCAGCGTCACCACGCTCCCCCGGCGGCCGTCGGCGAGCATGTCCGCGACCAGCCCGAAGGCACCCCACAGATTGGTCCCCGTCGACCCGCCGACGCGCCGGCCGAGCGCCTCGCTCGCGTGCCGCATCGCGGCGATCGACGCCGCGTCCGGAACCCGGATCATGCGGTCCACGACCTCCGGGACGAACGACGGTTCCACCCGCGGCCGGCCGATCCCCTCGATACGGGACGGCATTCCGGTGGTGTAGTCGGCCGAACCGCTCTCGTAGCCGCCGAAGAACGCCGAGTTCTCCGGGTCGACCACCGCGAGACGGGTCCGGTGACGGCGATACCGGATGAAGCGACCCAGCGTCGCGCTCGTTCCTCCGGTGCCGGCGCCGACCACGATCCAGTCCGGCACCGGGTGCTGCTCGAGCCGCATCTGCGAGTAGATGCTTTCGGCGATGTTGTTGTTCCCGCGCCAGTCGGTCACACGCTCGGCGTTCGTGAACTGGTCCATGAAGCACCCACCGAGTTCGTCGGCGAGACGTCGTGCCTCGCTGTACATCTCGGACGGCCGGTCGGTGTAGTGGCAGCGGCCACCGTGCGCCTCGATCAGCGCGACCTTGGCCGGGGATGTCGTGCGCGGCACGACCGCGACGAAGGCGAGACCGAGAAGCTTCGCGAAATACGCCTCGCTGACCGCGGTGGACCCGGACGACGCCTCGACGATCGGGGTGTCCCGGGTGATCCACCCGTTGCACAGGCCGTACAGGAACAGCGACCGTGCGAGACGGTGCTTGAGACTGCCGGTGATGTGCGTCGACTCGTCCTTGAGATACAGCTGCACGCCCCATTCGGGGGGAAGAGGGTAGCGGAGCAGATGGGTGTCGGCACTCCGCTGCGCGTCCGCTTCGATCAGCCGGACGGCATTGTCGACCCAGTCACGCGGCTCGCTGCGGTCGACGACCGCGGCACCCACGTCGGTCACCGGCGGCCTTCACCGCGCAGCCGGTTCTCCAGATCTGCGCGATCGGTCCGGCGGCGCTCGTCGACGGCAGCGATGCCCTCGTTGACGCGACGGCGGAGCGTTTTGAACAGCACCAGCGAGACCGGGAGCGCGATGAGCACTGCGAACAGCGCGGCCACCAGCAGCGGGATCTCGACACCGAAGACACGCGGCACGTAGATGATCAGCAGCGCGAGCACGACGACGAGTCCGAGCCGCGCGAGGGAGTACAGCGCCACATCGCGAACGAGGGTGCCCGTGCTGCCGGAAGCACGCACGGCGCCCTTCGCGGGCGTTGTGTGTGAAATGCCCTCGGAGCGGCTATCCGAGGAGGAGTCTTGTTCCGGGGAGTCGTTCCGGCGTTCGTCGTTCACCCTTCCAGGGTAACTGTCGGCGCGGTACGGGCACGGGACACCGACCCCTGAGGCTTGGCCGCTCGTCCGTTTTGTCTATTACTTCCGCTTTACCAACGGCTGACCGTTCGAGCAACCAGGGGTTCCGGTGCAACCATGTCACTGGACAACACGATCGAATACCTCGATCAAGGCAATCCAACCGGGAGGATTTCAAGATGAGTGCACCCACTTTCAACGGCGCCAAAGAATCCCTGCTCACTCCGGGCCAGGTGGCAGCCCTGTTCCATGTGGACCCGAAGACGGTCACCCGGTGGGCTCACGCAGGTCGACTGGGGTCACTCCGGACACCAGGCGGCCACCGTCGATTCCGCGAGTCCGAAGTGCTCACGCTCCTTCGGTCCCTGACGACCGAAGCCACACGCTGATCACGCGCCGCTGAAACTCCGCAGGGCTTGCTCCGCAGCGGACCCGACCGCTGCCCGCGCCTGCGGTGAACGCACCACCACCCGGACCCGACCCGTTACCGGTCACACCCGTCCCAACGGGCACAACTCCGGGGCGCATAGACTGTGGGAACGTAGGACGCCGGCACCGGATCCCCCCGACGGTGCCGTCCACGGCTAGGAGGTGCGTAGTGCTCTACCTGTTGGCCCTCATCGGCGCGGTGACACTGGCCGTTTTGCTGTGGAAGGCATACGGGCCCAATTCCGGAAAGCCGCCCACCCGGGTCGTCGGTCCCGACGACGACCCCGAGTTCCTCTGGAAGGTCGACCGCGAAGTACGACGCCGTCCGCCTGACGACACGGCGCGACCCGACCCGGACAGTGGCGATACCGGGAAGTGAGGTTCCCGGTCGCCGGAACACCGGACGCACCGACGATCCTGCGAGATAGACCCCACGTCACGAACAACGACGTCACGAAGACACGCATTCACGGCTTTCTGCTGCGGCCGGAACCCGTGCCCGACTCGGCGAAACCGGCCGCGACGTCCGCGGCCAGGCCCAGCAGTGCCCGCCGCGTGCCTTCCTGCAACCGGCCGAGATCGATCTCCGCGCCCTCTTCCAGATGCGGATCGAACGGCAGGACGTGCACCGCGCGGCAACGCTGCGCGAAATGTCCCACGAGCCGGTCGAGATCGACCTTTCCCGAGCGCGGCCGTACCGCATTGACTACCGCGAGGGATTGCGAGACGAGATCCCGGTATCCGTGCGCCTCGAGCCAGTCGAGCGTCGCCGATGCGCTCTGCGCGCCGTCCACCGACCCCGAACTGATGACGATCAGCGTGTCCGCGTTTCCCAGGATCGAGCGCATCGCCGAATGCATGAGTCCGGTTCCGCAATCCGTGAGAACGATGCTGTAGAAACGCTCGAGCACGGCGAGAGTGCGCTCGTAGTCCTCCCCGCTGAACGCTTCCGAGACCGCCGGGTCGGTGTCCGACGCGAGCACTTCGAGGCGATGCGAGTTCTGCGACATGTACTCCCGGACGTCCGCGTAGGTATCGAGCCGCTGCTCGTCACGCAGGAGAGTCCGGACCGTTGCGGTGGTCTCGGCGGCGATCTTCTGGCTGAGGGTTCCCCGGTCCGGGTTCGCGTCGACAGCGACGACCCGGTCACCGCGAAGCGCCGCGAAGGTCGACCCGAGAGTGACCGTCGTGGTCGTTTTGCCGACCCCTCCCTTGAGACTCAGCAGCGCGATCCGGGAGCACCCGTGCGACGGCGTGCGCACTTTGTCGACGAGGTCGCGACGGCGTTGCTCCCGTGCGCTGTCACCGATGGTCAGCAGGCCACCGCTCGCGTGGAACACCGCACGACGCCATCCCCGGCGCGGCGGCGAGGCCACCGGGCGAACCAGTAGCGACGCGTCGAGGTCTCGTGCAGTCGGCTGCCCCGCCCCCGGTAGCTGCGTTCCGTCCCCCTGCGTTCCGTCCCCCATCGCCTACTCCCCCCCGCTGTTCGCCTGCGACGGCGCGACGATAGCAGGGGTCAGTTCAGTCCGGCGTACGAGTGCAGGCCCGAGACGACCATGTTGATGATGAACAGGTTGAACAGCATCGCGACGAAGCCCGCGACGTTGATCCAGGCCGCGCGGGTGTTGCGCCAGCCCGACGTGGCGCGTGCGTGGAGGTACGCGGCGTAGATGACCCAGGTGATGAACGAGACGGTTTCCTTCGGGTCCCAGCCCCAGAACCGGCCCCACGCCGCTTCGGCCCAGATCGCGCCGAGAATGATGCCGGCGCCGAACAACGGGAAACCGATGATCGTGGTGCGGTAGGCGAGCCGGTCGAGGATCTGGGCATCGGGAAGACGCTGTGCCATCGCAGCGAAGAACCCGCTCGACGCTTCGCCCTTGGGGTAACGGATGCGCAGCAGGAACAGCAGGCTCGCGACACCCGAGACGAGGAAGATGCCGCTGCCGACACTGATGATCGTGACGTGGATGGGGAGCCAGAACGACCGCAGCGCGGGCACGACGGGCGCGGCGTCTGCGTAGAGCACGGTGGCCGCGAGGAACATGAGGATGAGCACCGGAACCAGCACGTACACCCACATGATGCGGTAGGACGGCTTGCGGAGCATCACCAGGCCGAAGACGATCGCCGCGGTGCACGCCATCGCCACGAACTCGTACATGTTGCCGAGTGGGAACCGTTCCGTGGCGAATCCGCGCAACACGATGGACGCGATCTGGAGAGCGGCGACGACCACGACCAGCGCGCGCCCCATGTTGCCCAGGCGCTGCGACAGCGTCCGGCCGTTCGTCTCGGTGACCCGGCCCGGTCCGTCGGCCGGAACGCTGCTGCCCGACGCGACGAGCACCCGCTCGCGCTCGGCGACAGCGTCGGCGCGGTGCGTCGCATATTCGGCGACCAGCAGGATCAGTGCCAGTACCAGCACCGCGAACGCCGACTCGAAGGCCCAGTCGCTGTACTGCGCGAGGGTGTCGTTGAGTGTCATGCCTTTTTCTCCTGTGCCGCCGGGGCGGAGGCGATGTCGTCGTGTGAAGTGCCGACGTGCGTGGGGGACTGTCCGAGAAGTCGCTCGACCAGATGGTCGAACTCGTCGCCCCACCCGGCCTGATCGGTGCGCGCGAGCCCACCGACCTCTACTACGGTTCGTCGTTTACCGTCTGTCACTGTACCGGCCGGATACACCCGAACCCATACCCTGCGTCGTTTCACGACGAGGGAGACCAGCAGACCCGCCATCATCGTGATCGCCGCGACCAGCACCCACTGCTGTGCCGGGTCGTGCGAGACCTGCAGGTTCACGAAGTCGACGGCACCGTCGAAACGCACCTGCGTGCCGTCCGCCAGCGTCACGCTCTCCCCCGGCATGAGGTTCACGCGGTCCTGCTTGACGAGGCGGCCCTGGTTGATCAGTTCCTTGTTGAGCGAGAACAACGACTGGGGACTGCCCGTGTCGAGGCCGGCTTCACCCTTGTAGACGTCGATCGCGACCGCGGGGTCGAGCATCGCGGGAAACACCGACGACAACAGCGTCCCGTGGAAGGAGGCCGTCGGGGCGAACAGACCCTCGATCGCGATCTGGTTCTTCCGGCGCTCGTCCTGCTCGGTGAACATGTCGCCGGGCGGGTCGAATCGCATCGCGCCACTGCTGAGGAAGGTCGTCGCGTCCTCGGGCGCCCACTGCAGCGTCTCGGTGCGGGTCTCGCCGTTCGGCCAGGTGACGGTGAACGTGGGCGCGTAACCGTGTCCCTGCAGGTACACGCGGTCGCTGCCGACGCGCAGTGGGTGGTTGACCTTCAGTTGGGCGTCGCGCCAGGTGTCGGTCGCGAGGTCGTCGCCGTACTGGTACTCGATGTTCGACGTGAACATCTCGGCCTGGCCGGTGTCGAGGTAGTCGGCCGAGAAATCGTTGACGCGCAGGCACATCGGGTTCAGGCCCGTGCCGTCGAGGTTCACGCCGGCGATGAACGAGTCGAACGCCGCGGGTGACGTCGTGCAGAATTCTTCGCCGTTCGCGACCACGATTCGCTGCCCCTCGTAACCGAGCAACTTGCCGATCGCGACGGCCGCGAGCAACGCGACGAGCGAGATGTGGAAGACCAGGTTTCCCACTTCCCGCAGGTAGCCCTTCTCCGCCGAGAGGGTCAGCTCGCCGTCGTGAGCGCGAGGTCCGCCCTCCCGACGCTCGACCTTCCACCCACGCAACTGCCCGCGTACCCGGTCGAGCACCGCGTCGGGCGCGTCGTCCACGGTGGTCTCGACGTGGTGCGGCAGACGCGCGAAGTTTCGGGGCGCCGGTACCGGCGGGGTGCGCAGCGCCCGGTAGTGCGCGACGCAGCGCGGCAGAATGCAGCCGACGAGAGAGACGAACAGCAGCACGTAGATCGCGGTGAACCAGAAGCTGCCGAACACGTCGAAGAGTTCGAGCCTGTCCATGAGCGGCCCGAGGGTCGGACGGGCACTGATGTACTCGTCGACCTTGCCCGCATTGAGACTGCGCTGCGGCAGAAGGGCGCCCGGGATCGCGGCGAGCGCGAGCAGGAACAACAGCACCAGCGCCGTGCGCATGGAGGTCAGGCCGCGCCAGGTGTTGCGTACGAGAGCGAACGCCCTCCCGGCGGGGGTCTGCCGCGGCGGTCGCTGCGGGGCAGGAGCGGGCGTGTCTGTGGCGGTCATACTGGCAAGATCACTTCCGAGATGAAGGCGTCCCGAACCCAGGACACGAACAGGTCCCATGCCCCGGTGACGAGAGCGATTCCGACGACCATGAGCAGGACGCCGCCGACGATTTGCACGGTACGCGCGTGCGTACGCAACCAGCCCACGCCGCGCAGCGCTTTGGCGGAGCCGAGCGCGAGCACGATGAACGGCAGGCCGAGGCCGAGGCAGTAGGCCACGATGAGGGTCACTCCGCGCGCAGCGGTGGTGCCTTCGGTGCCGGCCGCGAGCGAGATGACGCCGGCCAGCGTCGGGCCGAGGCACGGGGTCCAGCCGAGTGCGAAGACCGCGCCCAGCAGCGGAGCACCGGCCAGGCTCGAGATGCGCCGGGGCTCGGGACGCGTATCGCGTTGCAGGGCCGGAATGAGCCCGATGAACACCAGTCCCATGACGATCGTGACGACGCCGCCGATGCGCATGAGCAGTTCTCTGTTGACGGCGAGCGCCGAGATCGCCCCGAAGACCGACGCCGTCGCGAGCACGAAGACGACGGTGAATCCCGCGACGAACAGCGCGGCCGCACCGGCGACGCGCAGACGGCCGTCGTCACGGACCTTGGTGGTGCGCGCTCCGGCCTGATCCGCGGTGACGGCCGGTGCCTCGGCGCCGACGACGCCCGCGAGATACGACAGGTATCCGGGGACGAGGGGAACAACGCACGGGGAGGCGAACGAGACGAGGCCCGCAAGCATGCACGCGCCGACGGCGAGCAGCAGCGGACCGGAGAGCGCCGTGTTCTGGAAGGTGTCGCCGACTCCGGAGGCAAGCACCGCCTCCGCAGTCCCCGACATCAGCATTCCCGCGCCCGCTGCCCCGCTCACGATCTACCCCTCGTCCGCTTCGGCTGCGACGCGTTCCACGACCGGTTGCAGGTCGCTTGCGAGCAGTTCGGTGAGGAAGACGGCGGCGACCCGGTGGTCGCGGTCGAGGACCACGGTGGTGGGCACGACCGACGTCGGATAGTTGCGTCCGAGCGCCAGGAGCGACCGCATCGACGGGTCGTAGATCGACGGGTAGCCGACCTGCTGCGACACGACGAAGTCCTGCGCCTTGTCGCGCTGGTTGTCGCGGACGTTGATGCCCAGGAACTCGACTCCCAGATCCTTGGTCTGCTCGTAGACCTCTTCGAGATCGTCGGCCTCGCTACGGCAGGGTGCACACCACTGGCCCCAGACGTTGAGCACGACGACCTGTCCCGCGAAGTCCTCGAGGGAAATCGTGGCGCCCTCGTTCATGAGGTCGTCACCGGTCAGCTCACCGAGGGTGCCGCGCTCGGAAGGCGGATCGTAGAAGATGCGGGTCTGCCCACCGGGCGACACGAAGTCGAACGTACCGCCGGTCGCGACGGCATCGTCTCCGGTCGCACACGAGGTGAGCAGCCCGGCACTCAGCAGTACCGCGCACACCACCCCGAACACTTTTCTCATGCGCCGTGCACGTTCGGGTCGGAGGCACCGGCCGGCTCGGAGTAGACGAGGTCGACCAGGGTGTCGCCTTCGTAGACGAGCGAGGTGAGCGATGCGAGGCTGCACTGACGGTGGCGCGGGTCGTGCCACAGCCGCTCGCCCTCGAGGAAGCGGCGCAGCGTCCACACCGGGAGCTGGTGGCTCACGCAGACGGCCTCGTGACCGGCTGCGGCGACGCGCGCGGCGTTGACCGCGGCGAGCATGCGGTGCGCGATCTGCAGGTACGGCTCGCCCCACGACGGGGTGAACGGGTCGCGGAGTTTCCACCAGTGCCGGGGCCGGCCCAGCGCACCGTCGCCCACCGACACCTTGAGGCCCTCGAAGTCGTTGGCGGCTTCGATCAGGTTCTCGTCTGTGCGGATGGTGAGGCCGTGCTTCTCCGCGATGGGCGCGGCGGTCTGCTGTGCACGCTCGAGCGGCGAGGCGACGACGTGCGCGATGTCGTGGTCGGCGAGGGAAGCCGCAACGGCCCGGGCTTGCGCTTCACCGGTCGCCGACAGCTGGAATCCGGGGAGGCGGCCGTACAGGATGCCGTCGGGATTGTGCACCTCACCGTGCCGGAGCACGTGCACGATGGTGCGGGTCTCGGACGGGGCGGCTTCGGTCACGTGAGTATTCCTCGGGGTGATGGGCGGAGCGAACGGATCAGGACGGGCAGGTCGTCTACGGGGCAGGTCAGGGCGCGGTCGCGGCGGCGGCTGCGCGGGCCGCGTGCGGAAGGGCATCGGCGATCCGCGAGAACGCGGCGTCGTCGAGGGCGGCGGACACGAACCAGGTCTCGAATGCACTCGGCGGCGCGTACACGCCATGGTCGAGCAACGCGTGGAAGAAGGCGGGGAAACGCCAGGTCTGGGCAGCCTTGGCCTGGTCGTAATTCGTGACCGGGTCCTCGGTGAAGAAGACGCTGAGCATGGTGCCGGCGTTCTGGATCCGGTGCGGCACGCCCTCGGCGCTCAGGGACTCGCCGAGAAGGCGGCCGAGCGTCGCGGCATTGCGGTCGAGCGCGGCGTAGACCTCGGCGTCGGCGGCGCGCAGGCTCGCGAGCCCGGCGGCGACGGCCACGGGGTTACCGGACAGGGTGCCGGCCTGGTACACCGCACCCGCGGGGGCGAGGTGCGCCATCACGTCGGCGCGACCGCCGAACGCGGCGGCGGGCAACCCGCCGCTCATCACCTTGCCGAACGTCATCAGGTCACCGGCGACCCCGTCGATGCCGTACCAGCCCGTGGCACTCGCACGGAATCCGGTCATGACCTCGTCCATGATCAGCAGCGCGCCGTGCTCACGGGTGAGCGCCTTCAGTCCCTCGTTGAATCCGGGCACCGGCGGCACCGTGCCCATGTTTCCGGCGGCAGCCTCGGTGATGACCGCGGCGATCTCGCCGGGATTCGCCTCGAACGCCGCGCGTACGGCGTCGAGGTCGTTGTAGGGCACCACCAGCGTGTCGCCCGCCTGCGCCCCGGTCACACCCGGGGAGGTGGGCAGCCCGAACGTGGCGAGCCCCGATCCGGCATCCGCGAGCAACGCGTCCACGTGACCGTGATAACAGCCGGAGAACTTCACAATCTTGGACCGTCCGGTGAATCCACGCGCAAGACGTACCGCGCTCATGGTCGCTTCGGTGCCGGAGTTGACGAGCCGTACCTGCTCGACGGGAGCAATTCGAGCGACGATTTCTTCGGCGAGTTCGACCTCGCCGTCCGTGGGCGCGCCGAACGACAGGCCCGACGTAGCGGCCGTGCGGACCGCGTCGACGACGGCGGGATGCGCGTGCCCCAGAATCATCGGACCCCAGGAACACACCAGGTCGACGTAGGTATTTCCGTCCACATCGGTGAGCGTGCATCCCGAGCCCGAAGCGATGAAGCGGGGCGTGCCGCCGACCGATCCGAACGCCCGGACCGGAGAGTTCACACCCCCGGGAGTGACCTTCGATGCCCGTCGGAAGAGTGCGGCGGATCGGGTGTCGCGGTCGGGCGCAGCATCGGGAGTCGCAGTCACGACTTCCAGTGTCCCAGTTTCGCCGGATTTGCCAAAAAAGCAGTGCGCCAAACCTGGTGTGTTTCTTCTCCCGGACGGTAGGGAAAGGCTGCCTTTTCCGGGGCGGATCACCTTATGGTCGAGCCATGCCGACCACAGCCGAACACCTCCGCACCGCACTCGACGGCGCGTGGCACGACGCCCGCCACCGCGCCCGCACCGATCTGGCCGACCCCGCGTTCGCGCCGCATTACACGCCGGACCTCGAGGAGGCCCGCGCGATCACCCTGAAGCAGATGAAGATCCTCGCGGAGCGCGGCTACGCGGCGTCCGGTTTCTCCGTCGAGTCGGGCGGGACCGGCGACCCCGGCGGGGCGGTGGCGTCGATCGAGATGCTCGCGATGTCTGATCTGTCGCTGATGGTCAAAGCCGGGGTGCAGTGGGGACTGTTCGGCGGCGCGATCGAGAACCTCGGGACCGAGCGTCACCACAAGGAGTACATCCGGCCGCTCATCGACCTCGATCTGCTCGGATGCTTCGCGATGACGGAAACCGGGCACGGCAGCGATGTCCAGGCGCTGGAGACCACCGCCACGTACGACCCGGCAACCCAGGAATTCGTCGTCCACTCGCCCACTCCGTCGTCCCGGAAGGACTACATCGGCGGTGCGGCGCAGCACGCAAAGGTCGCGGCGGTGTTCGCACAGTTGGTCACCGGCGGCGAGTCGCACGGCGTGCACTGCTTCGTCGTTCCCATCCGCGACGAGGACGGCAACGACCTGCCCGGGGTGACCACCTCGGACTGCGGTCACAAGGGCGGACTGCCCGGCGTCGACAACGGCCGGATCATGTTCGACTCGGTGCGGATCCCCCGCGAGAACCTGCTCAACAAGTACTCGGATGTCGAACCGGACGGCACGTACGTGTCCGACATCGACAATCCGAGCCGCCGGTTCTTCACGATGGTCGGCACGCTGGTGCGCGGCCGCATCACGGTCGGTGGGTCCGCGGGCGCCGCGGCGCGGGTCGCACTGACCATCGCCACGCAGTACGCGGAGAAGCGCCGGCAGTTCGACGCGCCGGGCCGCGAGGCGGAGGTGCCGATCATGGACTACCTCGTCCACCAGCGCCGTCTGCTCCCGCTCATCGCGCGGTCATATGCACTGGGATTCGCGCAGAACGAGTTGCTCAGCACCATGAACCGTCTCCAGTCCATGTCGCTGGAGGACCTCGATCCCCAGGAGCAGCGCGAACTCGAGGGTCGTGCCGCAGGCCTGAAGGTGGCCCACACCTGGCACGCGTCACGAGCCATCCAGGAGTGCCGGGAAGCGTGCGGCGGCGCGGGCTACATGGCGGAGAACCGGCTCACCGCTCTGCGCGCCGACGTGGACGTGTTCACGACGTTCGAGGGTGACAACCATGTGCTCACCCAGCTCGTGGCGAAGGAACTGCTCACCTCCTACGCCGACGAGGTGCAGGGCATGAGCCCGGTGGATTGGATGCGCTTCGCCGCGACGACGATCTCCGATGTCGTGAAGAAGCGGACCGCTGCGCAGCAGATCATCCAGACCTTCCTCGACACCCGGCAGGACAACGAGGAGGACGGCAGCCTCTTCAACCGCGGTACGCAGCTGACGATGTTCGAGGACCGCGAGCAGTATCTGATCTCGACGGCGGCGCGACGCCTCCAAGCGGCCATGAACCGCGAGGAGAACGCGTTCGACGCGTTCAACTTCGTGCAGGACCATGTGCTGCACGCCGCCGAAGCGCATATCGACCGCGTGGTGCTGGAAGCGTTCGTCGCGGCGATCGACGACTGCAAGGACGAAACGGCGTGCGGCCTGCTCTCGGAGCTGTGCGACCTCTACGCGCTCACCGTGATCGACGGCGACAAGGCCTGGTTCATGGAGCATCGGCAGCTGTCGGTGGAGCGCGCCAAGGCCGTGGGGCGCGGCATCAACGAGCGTTGCCGCACCCTGCGTCCGTATGCCCTCACGCTCGCCGAAGGTCTCGGTGTGCCGGAGTACCTGCTCGGCTCGGCGATGCTCGACCGGGAAGGCGCGGTCGCTCCGCTTCAGGGCGCGAGCGCGTAACCCGCTTCGTCGACGGCGGCGGCGACCGCAGCCCTATCCGGTTCGCTGCCGCTGTCGACGACGAGCTGTCCGGTCTCGAGGTCGGCCTTCGCGGCGGTCACTCCGTCGAGCGCGCCGACTTCTTCTTCCACGGCGGCGACGCAGTGCCCGCAGGTCATGCCCTCGACGCGGTACGTGGTCTGCATGGTGGTGTGTTCCTTTCTCGGGGGGACGCCCGCAAATATACCCCTAGGGGGTACCTGCGGCACGAACGAGTTCCTCGAGTCGCGCCCGCAGTCCGTCCGCGTCCTTCGCCCAGGCCCGGACAAGTGCGCCGCCGCGCAGGCGCAGCCCGACAGCGGTGCGACCCCGGGGCACGCCCGAGAGTTCGCCGAGGGTGCGGGCCGATTCCCACCGATCCGGCTTCCACGGGTCGGCCGACGGCGGCAGCACCGCCTCGATGTCGTCCACCGGCAGTTCTTCGGTGCCCTGGCGCAGCACGGTCGGAGTGAGCTCCACACTCACGTGCCGCCGGGCAGCGACGACCATCGGATAGACGAATCCGGCGAGCAGGAGCGCGATCACCGGCAGCGCGATCCAGTGGACGACCGGCCCGGTCGCGATCTCGACCGCTAGTCCCACCGCGCACAGCACCGGACCGTAGGCCACCGTGCGCCAGCGGCCACCCGGTTCGTGGAACAGCGGCACGGTGATATCGCCGGTGGGAGATGTGCCGCTCAAGCGGTGAGTGCTCCGGGTATCACGATCAGCAGCGTGGTCACCAGGCCGAGCACGGCGATCAGGGCGATCAGGACCAGTTCGCGACGACGCCCATAGGGCCTCGGTTCCACCTGCATGACGTCCTCGAGGTCGACGGGAACGGCCGTGTCCGGCCGTGGATGCCAGCGCTCACCGTACTATCCCCGCACGCGGATCTGAACCCGGTGACGCGCTCTAATCCTGGGGAAGCCGGAGGAAGTACCGGTTCGAGTCCTTCCGGTGCATCAGAACGATCGCACCCACCGTGAGCACCGCTTGCACGATGCCCACGAAACCGAGTATCCAGCCGAGGGTGCCGCCGCCGACCCCCACACCGAACACTGTCGGCAGGGTCGACAGGGACATGAACACCCCGAGCAGGGTCAGCAGCATTCGGGCCCAGTTCTTGGCACGCCGCAACTGCCTGACCACGAGGTACAGGACACCGATGAGTGCCAGACCGAGCGCGGCGGTGAGCCCGACCACCACCGGCACCGCGGACTCCAACTGCTCGCTCGTGACGCCCTCGAACGCCGGATCCTGGGCCATCTCGGTCATGAGATCGACCAGTTCGGTACGCCTGGCCACCATGTCGACCAGGCTCGCGACGAGCGTCACGACAGCGAGGCCGAGTACTCCACACCACAGTTGGTACGCCGTTGTGACATCCGCGGGTACGGGCCGCTCGGACGGCGCGGCGGACACCGGCGGGGGTACGGGAAAGCTCACGACAGCCGGCCCGCGACCTCTGCGGCCCAGTAGGTGAGCACGATGTCCGCACCCGCACGGCGGATGCCGATCAACGATTCGAGGATCGCGGCGTCACGGTCGATCCAGCCGTTCGCGGCCGCGGCGGAGATCATCGAATACTCACCCGAGATCTGGTAGGCGGCCACCGGCACCGGCGACCGGTCCGCGACTTCCCGGAGCACGTCGAGGTACGACATCGCCGGCTTGACCATGACCATGTCGGCGCCTTCGGCGAGGTCGAGATCCACCTCGTGCAGCGACTCGCGACGATTCGCCGGGTCCTGCTGGTAGGTCCGGCGATCGCCGTCGAGGGACGAGCCGACGGCCTCGCGGAACGGGCCGTAGAACGCGGACGCGTACTTCGCGGCGTAGGCGAGCTGGCCCACGTCCGTGTAGCCCGCGTCGTCGAGCGCCGCGCGGATCGCCGCGACCTGGCCGTCCATCATCCCGCTCGGCCCGAGCAGATGAGCGCCCGACTCCGCCTGAATCACGGCCATGTCGGCGTACCGCTCGAGCGTCGCGTCGTTGTCGACGACGCCCGAGTCGGTGAGCACTCCGCAATGCCCGTGGTCGGTGAACTCGTCGAGGCACGTGTCGGCCATCAGCACCGTCGAGTCGCCGAGTTCGCTGCGCAGCGACCTGAGAGCGCGATTGAGGACGCCGTTCTCGTCGGTCGCACCCGACCCTCGGGCGTCCTTGTCTTCGGCGCGAGGCACGCCGAAGAGCATCAGCCCGCCGACACCCGCCTCGACCGCGGCGGACGCCGCAGCGATCAGCGACTCGCCGGTGTGCTGGTACACACCCGGCATCGACGTGATCTCGCGAGGCTCCGATATTCCGTCGGCAACGAACATCGGCAACACGAGATGCCGCGGCTCGAGGGAGGTTTCGGCAACCAGCCGACGCATCGCCGGCGTACTGCGCAACCGGCGCGGACGAATCTCGGGAAACATTCGGACTACATCACCTTCCAGGAGAGACACCACGCCGTACGGGGATCAGCGGCGGGCGCGGGACTTCTTCCGCGGCGGAGGCAGCGCACCTTCGGCGCGCAACCGGGCCGCGTGCTCGGCCAGGGCCTCGACGAGCGGTCCCACCTGAGCGGTCTCGGGCTGCACGTCCACGCGCAGGCCGAACTCGATCGCGGTCTCGGCCGTCTTCGGTCCGATGCACGCGACGATGGTGCGCGCGTGCGGCTTTCCGGCAATACCCACGAGGTTGCGGACCGTGGACGACGAGGTGAAGCACACCGCGTCGAACCCTCCGGTCTTGATCATCTCGCGGGTCGACGCCGGCGGCGGCGCCGCCCGGACGGTCCGGTAGGCCGTGACGTCGTCGATCTCCCAGCCGCGTTCACGCAGACCCTCGGCGAGCGTCTCGGTCGCGATGTCGGCCCGGGGCAACAGAACCCGGTTGACGGGATCGAACACGTCGTCGTACGGCGCGAACTCCGCGAGCAGGCCTTCGCTGGACTGCTCTCCGCTCGGAACCAGTTCGGGGATGATGCCGAACGAGCGCACCTTGTCGGCGGTGGCCTGACCGACACACGCGATCTTCACGCCCGAGAACGCACGAGCGTCGAGACCGAACGCCTCGAACTTCTCCCACACGGCGCGCACCGCGTTGGTGGAGGTGAACACCACCCACTGGTAGCGGCCGTCGACGAGACCCTTGACCGCACGTTCCATCTGCGCCGGGCTGCGCGGCGGCTCGACCGCGATCGTCGGCACCTCCATCGGAATGGCGCCGTGGGTGACGAGACGATCGCTCATCTCCCCGGCCTGTTCCTTGGTGCGGGGCACCAGCACGGTCCAGCCGTACAGGGCGCGCGACTCCCACCACGACATCTTGTTGCGCTGCGAGACCACTTTGCCGACGGTCACGACGAGCGAGCCGACGAGTTCGGAACCCGCGTCGTTGAGCGTCGCGAGGGTCGCTTCGACGGTGCGCTGCTGACGCGTGGTGCCGCGCACCGTGATCGCAGCGGGAGTCTGGGGCGCGAGTCCGTGCTCGACGAGTGCGCTCGCGGTCTCGGCCAGATGCCCCGACGTGGCGTGCAGGACGAGCGGGCCCGGAGCCGCGGCCAGCGCGGCCCAGTCGACCTCGCCGCGCACGTCGACCTCGGTGTGACACGAGCCGAGGGCCATGCCCGCGTAGCTCGGCACCGACGATCCGGCGGGCAGGCCCGGCAGAACCTCGAAGACGACCTGCGTGCGGGCGACGGCATTGACCTCGGCGATCACCGAGTCGGTCGTGAGCGGATCGCCTGCGACCAGGCGCACGACGTCGCGTCCCGCCTTGGCTTCCGCGACGAGCGTCTTCGCCACCTCGGCGGGCTCGCCCAGGGCGGGCCGGACCTCGGCGACGGGCTCCCCCGTCTCGGGGTCGGTGCCGTGATCGGTCCCGACGAGCGCAACGACGCCCTTGTCGACATCGGGGTCGGTGAAAGCGATGGTGGCACCCGTGAGCACGTCGTGCGCGCGCACGGTGAGCAGTGCCGGATCGCCCGGTCCAGATCCCACGAACAGGATCCGTCCGGGAGTGTTCTTACGGACTCGGCTCATCGGTCATTCTCCAGTGCGGTCAAATCTGCGGTAAGGGAAAAAAGGGGGAACAACACGGCCACGTCAATCATCCGCCGTGGCCTGTTCGGGCAGTATGCCGTCGGCGGTCATCAGGCCCCGGGCACCGAGTTCGAGCAGTTCGCGGGCCACCGCACGGCCGAGTTCCTCGGCACGCTCGGGGGCGCCGACCGCGCTCGCGCGCAGCACGTCCGAACCGTCGAGCGCGGCGGCACAGCCTCGCACCGACAGCTCCTCGAAGACGCGCCCGTCCTCGTCGATCGACTCGACGACCTCGGCGAGCGCCCCGACGGGAGCCGTGCAGCCGGCTTCCAGTTCGGCGAGCAACGACCGCTCCGCGACCACAGCGGCGCGACTGGCGGCGTCGTCGAGAGGCGCGACCAACGCGATCGTCTCGGCATCGTCGGAGCGGCACTCCACCGCGAGAGCCCCCTGCGACGGTGCAGGCAGCATCTGTACCGGTTCGAGCGCCTCGGTGACCCGGTCGAGCCGGCCGATGCGCGACAGCCCGGCGCGCGCGATCACGATCGCGTCGAGTTCGCCGGAGTCGACCTTGCCGATGCGGGTGTCGATGTTGCCGCGCAGCGGCTCGAGCTCGAGGCCCAGTCCCAGCGCGGCGAGCTGGGCGCGACGGCGGGGCGCGGAGGTCCCGACCTTCGAGCCCGACGGCAGCTCACCGAGCACGAGACCGTCGCGGGCGACGAGCGCGTCGCGCGGATCTTCCCGCGGCGGCACTGCCGCGACGACGAGTTTCGGGTCCTGGAAGGTGGGCAGGTCCTTGTACGAGTGGACTGCGATGTCGACCTCGCCGTTGAGCAGCGCCTCACGGAGTTCGGCGGTGAACACGCCGACGCCGATCCGCTGGACGGGGCCCGGCGTGACGTCACCCTTCGTCGTGATGATGACGAGTTCCGCGGGATGCCCGGCGGCTACCAGCGCGTCGCGCACCGTTCCGGCTTGGGTGGTGGCGAGCACACTGCCGCGGGTGCCGATCCGCAAGGTGCGGCGCTGCCCGGGTGCGTCGATCCGGGTTGCCGAAGCGGCTTCGGTGCTCATGCCTTGCCGTCCTTTCGTGGGGCCTGCAGCTCAGTGGTGACCGCAGGGTCGAGTGCGGCGGACAGGTCCGTCGCCATGGTCGGGTCGGTCAGCGACCCAAGTTCTTTGGTCGGGGTGGCGACCGCGTCGACCGCGCCCGGACGCAGCTCGAACAGCTCGCGCAGAGCTTCCGCGTACTGGTCGCCGCCGGGGGTCGAGGCGAGTTGCTTCACCCGCACGGTCGGCGCGTGCAGCAGTTTGTCCACCACTCGCCGGACGGTGCGTGCGACCTCGTCACGCTGCGTGTCCTCGAGATCGGGCAGGCGTGACTCCAGACGCATCAGTTCGCCCTCGACGACCTCGGCTGCACGCTGACGCAGTGCCGTGACCGTGGGGGTGACCTCGGCGAGCCGCTGCGCGGTGAGGTACTGCGACAGTTCCGACGCGACGATCGCGCGCGCGGCCTCCGCGTCGGAGGACGCGGCACCGGCGGCAGGATCGCGTTGCAGCGACTCCATGTCGAACACCGTCACGCCGGGCAGACCGGCCACAGCCGGTTCCACGTCGCGCGGCAGACCGAGATCGCAGATCGCCAGGGGACGCTCGCCGCGTCCTGGCTGTGCGAGCGCACGGTGCGCGTCGGCGAGGGTGACCACCGTTCCGACTGCGCCGGTGCAGGTCACGGCGACATCGACGCGCGACAGTGCGGAGGCGAGATCGTCGAACGCAACGACGTCGGCCTCGACGCCGTTGGCACGGGCCGTCTCGGCAAGTCGCTCGGCGCGCTCACGCGTGCGGTTGGCCAGCACGATCGTGCCGACGCCGGAACGGGTGAGGTGCGCGACGGCGAGGCCGCCCATCGCACCGGCACCGATCACCGCGGCGGTGCGGCCGCGCAGCCCGTCACCTCCGAGGAATGCCGAGGCCTTGTCGAGAGCCACCGACACCACCGAGGCGCCGGCGGAGTCGATCCCGGTCTCGGAGTGCACCCGCTTGCCGACGCGCAGCGCCTGCTGCGCGAGTTCGTGCAGGGTCCGGCCGGCGGCCTGCTGGGCATCGGCCGACGCGTATGCCGTGCGGATCTGCCCGAGGATCTGCTGTTCGCCGACCACCATCGAGTCGAGTCCGCTGGCCACGGAGAACAGGTGCTCGGCTGCGGCTTCGCTGTACCGGACGTAGGCGTGCTTCTGAAGTTCGGCCAGGTCGAGCCCCGAATGTTCGGCGAGCAACTCACCGACCGTCGACAGGGCGCCGTGGAACGCATCGACGACCGTGTACACCTCGACCCTGTTGCAGGTCGAGACGATCATGGCCTCGGAGATGCGGCCGGACGCCATCATCTTGTCGGTGAGCTTGGGGCGGTCGGTATCTGCGACCGCCACCTTCTCGAGAATCGAGACCGGAGCACTCCGGTGCGAAATCCCGACGAGGAGAACACTCACGGCGCGATCACCGATCCGTTTCTGGTCACGGCCGGACCCAGTGGGCCCGCCTTACCTGTTTGGGTTCGCCGAGCGGAACTCTGCGTGGACACTCGCGCGAGACCGGACGCCCGGGCGCCGTCTGCGGTTCGGACGAGTTCGTCGTGGCGAGTGCTGTTGAACGACAGCACCTGCATCTCCACGGCGAGGTCGACCCGGCGCACCTCGACGTGGTCGGGCACATCCAGTTCGATCGGGGCGAAGCTCAGCACGCTCCGGACGCCCGACCGCACGAGCAGGTCGCACACGTGCTGGGCGACGTCTTCGGGAGTCGCGACGACTGCGATGGTGGCACCGAGTTCGCGGGCGTCCTCTTCGAGCGCGTCGACATGCCGGACGATCAGGTCGCCGACGCGGGTTCCGACGATCGCGGGATCGGCGTCGAACAGGCCCGCCATGGTGAACCCGCGCCGATCGAAGCCCGGGTACCGGGCGAGCGCACGACCCAGGTTGCCCACACCGACCAGCACGACGCGGTGTCCGCGGTCGAGGCCGAGAGCGTTTTCGATACGCGACTGCAGGCGCAGGACGTCGTATCCGACCCCCCGCACGCCGTTCGGTCCGAGGAACGACAGATCCTTGCGGAGTTTGGCCGAACCGACCCCGGCGGCGGACGCGAGTTCCTCGCTCGACACGATCAGAGTGCCTGCTTCGACGAGCGCTCCGAGGACCCGCAGATAGGTCGCGAGACGCGTCACAGTAGCCTGGGGGATATCCCTCACCGGGACAACGGGAGCGGCACCCCCGCCGGAGTCGGCGGTACCGCGGGCGTCCTCGCCCTGCGGTGGGTGCAACTGCGTCACGTTGTGGCTCCTCGTCCGGCCTGTGGACACACGTCTGGCCTCACGGTGATCCGGGGATTTCGTTCACCCCACGGTAACCGCTTGTGAAGCCATGCACAAAGTTGCTCGAAGGCCCCCGAATGTGCTTCTCACCTGCGTCACGGCCGACGAGGGTCCGCTCAGCGGGCCAGATCGGCACGCAGTCGCGCCTCGTCCACCTCCCAATAACTGTGCTCCCGCCCGTCCAGCAGGACGACGGGCAGACGGTCACCGAATTCGGCACGCAATTCGGGATCCCTTGCGGCAGCTTCGTCCACATCGATGCAGGTGACCTGCAGCCCGAACTCTTCACAGAGCTGCTCGAGCTGCCGGTGCGCGGGCTCGCAGGCGGCACACCCGGCACGGACCAGAAGCGTGACGTCGTGACGGAGTGCGGACGCGTCGGGGTCGCGGAAACGATCATCGGTCATGCGTCCACTGTGCGCCATCGGCCGTCGAGATGAACGTCACACCCTCACCACCGCGTTGTTCCTCCTCGGTGCGCATCCTCGGGCGTGCGTCGCGTACGGGCTACGCTGGGCGCGGGTCACCCGTGATCAGGACGGGTGGGAGGACCCGGCCGTCGCGACACCGGAGGTGCGAGTGCCAGCAGGTTCGTTTCCCTACGGGTGGGGCATGGGCGAAACATGGGCGCGGATCATCAGGCCCGGCCGGCGACTGCTGTCGCGGAAGTTCGGCCCGAGCGAAGAAGAGGTGCGCGCCAACCTCGCGGGCGCGGCGAGTGCCGATGCCGCCCTCGCGATGCAGGAGTCACGGACCGAACCCGAACCCGATCTCGATGCCGCGCCACCGGCTCGCGATCTCACCGCGGCCGCGTTCTTCGACGTCGACAACACCATGGTGCAGGGCGCGTCGATCATCCACTTCGCGCGCGGACTCGTCGCGCGCGACTACTTCCGGAAGTCGGACCTGTTCGAGTTCGCGTGGCAGCAGGTGAAGTTCCGCGTCACCGGCAAGGAGAATGCCCACGACGTCGCCATCGGCCGCGACAAGGCGTTGTCGTTCGTGCAGGGGCGCTCCACCGAGGAACTCCGGCGCCTCGGCGAAGAGATCTACGACGAGATCATCGCCGACAAGATCTGGGCCGGCACCCGCGCGCTCGCGCAGATGCACCTCGACGCCGGTCAGCAGGTCTGGCTGGTCACCGCGACACCGGTCCAGCTCGCGGATGTCATCGCGAAACGGCTCGGTCTGACCGGTGCGCTCGGCACCGTCGCGGAAGCCGAGGACGGCAGGTTCACCGGCCGGCTCGTCGGCGACATCCTGCACGGTCTCGGCAAGGCGCACGCCGTGCGTGCGCTCGCCATCGGTGAAGGCCTCAACCTCAAACGGTGCACCGCGTACTCCGACAGCCACAACGACCTGCCGATGCTGTCGGTCGTGGGGACCGCTGTGGCGATCAACCCGGACCCCGATCTCCGGCAGGTCGCGCGGACGCGGGGATGGGAGATCCGGGATTTCCGGACGGGCCGCAAAGCCGCGAAGGTCGGGGTGCCCACCGCGCTGGGCCTCGGAGCGGCCGGCGGTGCGGTCGCCGTGATGGTCGGGCGTCGCCGCGACCGCAACTGACGGTCGCACCACTGCACCGACGGGCCGGAGGAAGCTCTAACCGAGGAAGACGTTGCGGCGGCGCGTGAGCAGTTTGTAGAGCGTCTGCTGGATGGTTTCCCGCACGTGGTCGGTGACCTCGAACAGCACCATCGGGTCGTCGGCTGCCACTTCGTCGTACACATCGGTGGCGATCGGTGTGCCGAATTCGATGTACCACTTGGACGGCAGCGGAATGATCCCGAGCGGACCGAGCACTGGGAACAGCGGCGTGACGGGGAAATACGGCAGACCCAGCAAACGCGCGAGCGACGTCAGGTCCGCCAGGTTCGGGTAGATCTCCTCCGAACCCACGATCGAGCACGGCACGATAGGGGCGTGGGTCTTGAGCGCCGCCGACACGAATCCACCGCGGCCGAATCGTTGCAGCTTGTAGCGCTCCTTGAACGGTTTCCCGAGACCCTTGTAGCCCTCCGGGAACACCGCGACCACCTGGTCCTCGCGCAGCAGCCGTTCGGCGTCGGGGTGGCACGCGAGGGTGTGGCCGGCTTTGCGTGCGACCGTCCCGACCACCGGCATGTCGAACGCGAGATCGGCGGCGAGCATCCGCAGCGGCCGTCCCGCGCGTTCCCGCACCGCGACCGAGGTCATCAGCGCGTCGAGAGGCAACGTCCCGGCGTGGTTGGCGACGACGAGCGCGCGCCCGTCGGTGGGGATGTTCTCGACACCGCGCACCTCGACCCGGAACCACTTCTCGAACAGCGGACGCAGGACGGGCTGGACCACGTTGTCGGCGAAATGCGGGTCGAAGCCGAAATCGTCGACCTCGTAATCGCCGGTCATGCGCCGCCGCACGAATTCGGCCGTACCGATGACCTGGGCGATGAGGGCATCACGGAAGTCGTCGAGCAGTCCACCGGTATCGACGGACTGCTTCGCCTCGCTTCCCTTCCGCTCGGGAGGACCCGGCGTCACGGTGCGGTGCGTGCCTCCGCCCGCCGGACGACGCGAACCGGCGTGCAGCGGGATCACCTTGGCAACCTGTGTCATCGAACCTCCGTTCGCTCTCCCAGGGCGGACAGCACCATCGACTCGGCTTTGTCCACCCATTCGGTCTTCATCACCCGGGTGAGGCCGATGCCCCGCGCGAAGTCGTCGAGCGCGTCCCGCGTCGTCCAACGCGGCTCGAAGCCCAGTTCGGTGCGCATGCGCGTGGTGTCGAGACCACAACCGAAGTGGAAATAGTCGAGTTCTTCCTTCGTGAACGACTTCATCACCGAACCCATGAGCGCGTGCCCCGCGGTGCGGAACAGCGCGTAGGGCATCGGCACCGTCACGCCACCCGCCCGGCGGACGGCCTGCGACATCATGACGATCCCGTCGCCGGCGATGTTGTAGGTTCCGGACGGCCCCCTGCCGACGACGGCACGCTCGAGGGCGCCGAGGGCGTCTTCCTCGTGGAGAAGTTGCAGCCGCGCGTCGCGGCCGAGCACGCTGGGGACCAGCGGCGAGGTCAGATAGCTCGACACGGAACCGGGCAACCGACTCCCGACGGTCGGGGCGAGTCGCAGGATCGTCGTCGCGATGTCGCTGCGGCGGCGGGCCAGGCCGCGCAGGTAGCCCTCGATTTCGATCATGTCCCGGGCGAAGGGCCCGGTGGGCCGGCGGCGGGCGCTCATCTCTTCCGTGAACTTCGCCGGGTCCTTGGCGCTCGACCCGTAGACGACCGAGGACGACCGCAGCACGACCTTGCGCACCGACGGCGCTTTCTGGCACACGGCGAAGAGTTGCATGGCGCCGAGAATGTTCATGTCCTTCATCGCTGCACGACTGCCGGACTTGGGAGCTTTGGCGACGGCCGACGCATGCACGACCGTATCGACGTCCATGTTGCGGATAACTTTGCCGAGGAGCGGGTTCCGGATGTCGGCGAGGACGAATTCGGCGCGGCCCATCCGCCGGTGCATGTCTTTGGTGGGCGACTGCGTATCGACTGCGATCACCCGTTCGATATCGGGATTCTGCGCCAGCCGTGTGACGAGGTAGCCGCCCAGGAACCTGCTCGCACCGGTGACGAGCACCACACGAGATTGCTCTGCTTCCCGCCCCTGCGAACTCACATCCACCCCTGCCTGTGACACCAGCGAGCTATTACGCTGTCGCGGTCCTCACGGTATGCGGCCACAATACGGCGCGTTCGGCATACGCGCATTACACGCGGGGCGATGCCGCCAACCGCGGTCCGGTGACCGGACGCGGATACAAGCGATGCCCGCCACCGTGAAGGAGGCGGGCATCGGCAAGCTCAGAGATTTACTTGCCGAGTTTGCGACGCTGCACGCGAGTGCGACGGAGCAACTTGCGGTGCTTCTTCTTGGACATGCGCTTGCGGCGCTTCTTGATCACAGAACCCATGTGGGCATCCCTCACGTTTCTTATAGCGTTCCTACGCACGCCGGTGACGTACGCCTGATGTATGTCGACGCTGGCCCTCGTTGAGTTCAGCGCCTCACGACACCGGCCGCCGGTACGACGAAAAGCAATCGTACCGGGGCGGGTACGCCTTGGTGAAACCGAGGTCCGCTCCGTGACGCGACTGCCTTCGACGATCCGTCACCCGACGTCGAAATACGATGTCTCCAGGTAGTCGTGAACCGCCTTCGCATGCACTCGGAACGAGCGTCCGACGCGCACCGCGGGTAGTTCACCACTGTGGACCAGCCTGTAGACGGTCATCTTCGACACCCTCATCAACGCCGCCACTTCGGCGACCGTCAGGAATTGGGTACCGGCGAGAACCGATTGTCCGTCTTGGGGTTGTTGACCCTTCGACGGCGTGTTTCCTGTAGCCATTACACACCTCCGGCACGTCCGCGCCGCCGGCTTCCCCTCCGGCGGAACAGACACGCACGTGCTGTTTCGAGCTTAGCGTGACGAATGGTTCCTGTGCGACGATGACGACCGGTATTTTCCCGGACTCCCGATCCGGTACACCCCATAATGAGGGGTTTACGCGGTGCCCGGCCCCGGTTCGGGCGCACTGCCGATCTGTTGCGAGCGGGCGCGCGCGGCGTCGATCGCCTCGTAGAAGGCGTTGCGGACGCCCCCGCGTTCGAGTTCCCGGACAGCGGCCGCGGTGGTCCCGCCCGGTGAAGTGACCGCGGCACGCAGGTCCGCGGCGTTCTCCCCCGACTGCGCGAGCATCGCCGCCGAGCCCGTCATCGTCTGGACGACGAGTTCGGTGGCGACCGCGCGCGTGAGCCCGACCGCGACACCCGCGTCGATCATGGCCTCGGCCACGAGGAAGAAGTAGGCGGGACCCGAACCGGAGACAGCGGTGACGGCGTCGATCTGCGCTTCCGGCACCACCGACACGGTGCCCACTGTGGAGAGGAGTTCCCGGACGGTGTCGAGGTGCTGTTGCCGAGCGTGCCGGCCCGCGGCCAGAACGCTCGCGCCCTGCCCGACGAGCATCGGCGTATTGGGCATCACCCGGACGACGGGGAAGCCCGCCGGAAGCTTCTTCTCGTAGCGCGCCGTGGTGACACCGGCAGCGAGAGAAACCAGGATCTGTTCGTTCTCGCTGTCGAGGTCCGCCGACGACAACGCCGTGACCACCGCGTCGACGTCGTTGGGTTTGACGGCGACGACCACGACGTCGGCACCCTCGGCTGCGTCGGATGTGCTGTCGGTGACGCGGATCGAGTACTCCGCGGCCAGTTCCTGTGCACGTTCCGGGTACTTCTCGGCCACGACGAGATCCTTCGTCGCAAAGCCGTTGTGCAGCAGTCCGGAGATCAGGGCCTCGCCGATCTTTCCGCCACCGATCACAGCAATTCTCGTCATAGGTGACAGCCTGCCACGACGCGCCGCCCGTCCGGTATCGCAGGTCGTGTGTCGGCAACCACCGCCTTGCGGCGCTGCCTCAGCGCGGGATCATCGCGAGCTGGCGCGACTGCACGACGACCGCGCCCGTGGAGTCGACCACGGTGTGGTCTTCCTCGAACCACTTGTTGCCCAGCACACTGCTCTCCGCCGTCACCCGCAGCCATCCGGGGGCGGGCACGCGGCGCAGATATGCGGTGAGCTGGACGGTGGGCGCCCAGCCGAACATGCCCCGGTTCATCGTGACGGGGGCGGAGATGTCGCCTGCCATGAGCGCGAACAGTACGGCGGTGTCGACATCGGTCTCGTCGTCCGGACGCGGGCGCGTCCACATCGACACCGACGGCTCTCCCTCCTTCCCGGCCAGGAAATGTGCGGTCGACCCGTCGATATGCAGATTCGCGAGCCCGGCGAACTTGACGATCCGACCCATCGGATGGTCGGGGGTCACGGCCACCGCGTCCGCGACCGGCTCCACCGGCAGCGAACTCGTGCGGTGCGGCACGGTGTGGAGCGGCTCACCGCCGTCCGGGACACCGAGGGTCACGCTCGCACGGACCGCCACGCGGCCTCCCTGTGCGAGTTCGACGTCGACGACCCCGACCTGCCGGCCGTTCTTGCGCAGGGTCGTGGTGAGGTCCACCTCGCCCGGATCGGGTGCGGAGACGAACGAGGCGCTGACGGCGAGCGGTTGCACGGCCGCATCCGCACCCGCATCGAGGATTTCCCGGCGTGCAGCGGCGGCACACACCGCGAGCATGCAGCCACCGTGCACCTTCGGCCCGATCGTCCACAGGGGGTCGATATGCGCCTGCCAGGCGTTCTCGCCTGTCGCGGTGACGGTGACGAGGTCGCGGAAAGGATGGGAATGGGCCGTGCTCACGGGTTCTCCTCGGTGTTCGACTTGCCGGTGGTTCTACTCGGGGTCTCGTGCGGGGGCACGAAGAGTCCCGCCGCCAGGTGCTGATGGGCGAGACGGCGCATCGCCGTGAGGACCGGCTCGTACAGTGCGGTACCGAGCACCGCGGCCTCGACGGTCTCGTGCGGCGAGGCGGTGGGCAGGGCTCCGACCTCGAAACGCGCGATCTCCCGGATGTGCTCGCCGTACGCGTCGATGCGGCGCCCGGACATCGGGAGCCCGGCGGCGTCGAGAGCCGCAAGCGCGTGTTCGAGCTGCGCGACGGCCGCGAACCGGGGGTCGTAGAGCTGGCCGAGACGCTCGAGCACGCGCCTGGCGCGGGGATATTCGGGATCCTCACCACGGGTAGGGCCGCCGGTGTTCCCGGGTTCTTCGTGGACGTAGGGCGGGAGCGTGGCGATCGCCTTGCCGAGCGCCTCGAACAGGTCGTCTCCGGGATGGTCCGCGAGCGCGACGATCGTCTTGATCCTGTCGAGCGGAAGACCCTGGGCGGCGAGGGCACGGACGAGACCGAGCCGCCGGACGTGCCGGTCGTCGTACTGCGCCTGCGTCGCGCTGGTTACCCGGCCGGGCATGAGCAGCCCTTCGCGCAGGTAGTACTTCACCGTGGGGAGCGGCACGCGAGCGCGCGAGGCGAGTTCGGAGATGCGCACGGATCGACCCCTTTCACCCTCGGTCGATAATGGATACTACAGCTATCCAATCTCGGCAGACAGCAGTACCCGACAGCGGGTGGGATGTCGTGTCAGGCGTCGCCCTGCTGGTCGCCGGCGTCGGCGTCGTCCGACTGCGCGGGTATCCGGGCAACCTCCGTGAGGCGCAGATGCTCCGGACCCGAGGTCAGTGCGCGACGTGCCGGCCGGGCAAGGTGCCGGCGCGCGAACTCGAGGGACCGCGCGAGCATGGCCGAGCGTTCCGCCCGGGTGCGCGCACTCTGTGTGCTCACCTCGAGCACGACCTGTCCGGCGAAGTCGCTGTCCGCGAGTCGACGGCACATGTCCGCGCACGGCTGGGTGCCGTCCCCCGGGACGAGATGCTCGTCCACCGGCGATCCGCGGCCGTCCGCGAGGTGCAGGTGGGTCAGCCCGTCCCCCATCCGGTCGGCCAATGCCATCGGATCCATTCCGGCCGTCGCGGTGTGCGACAGATCGAGCGTGTAGTGCGGGAATCCGGTGTCCGTCGGATCGAGCGAAGGCCGGAAAGTGGACACCGCCCGGCCCGGTCCGCGGCGCCGGAGGCGTTCGGCTCCACGCTCACGACCGCCGAGCAGGACGTCGGCACGCATCGGGAACATGTTCTCTACCGCGACGGATACGTCACTGGTGTCCTCGAGCGCCGCGACCTGGTCCGGGAAACCGTCCGCGTATCGACGCTGCCAGCGGAACGGCGGATGGATCACCACCGTGGCCGCGCCGAGGATCTCCGCGGCCCGCACCGATCGCTCGAGCTTCGCAACCGGGTCGGCGCCCCAGACTCGCTGGGAGATGAGCAGGCACGGTGCATGGACCGCCAGGACCGGCACTCCGTACTTGCGCACCAGTCGCTCGACTGCACCGAGATCCTGGCTGACGGGATCGGCCCACACCATGAGTTCGACACCGTCGTATCCGAGGTCCGCCGCGAATCGGAAGGCCGCTTCCGTGTTCTCCGGGTACACAGACGCGGTCGACAGCCCTACCCGTATGCCGTTCGCCGTCATCATCGGATCATCACCCGTTGGGCATCAGGAACAGAAGCGGTCCGAACGCAACGAACACGCCCACCGCCAGAGCGATGAGCTGGCTGGCGATGTCGTCGGTGCGGCGCAGAATCCGCACCAGCGCGACGAGACCCACGATCACCAGCAACGCCAGGCCGAATGCGACCCACGGCATCATGTCCCAGAGCTTCTCGAACCCCTTGAACAACAGTGCTCCGGCGGCCACCGCGGCAACGCTTTCCGTGATCAGCAGGGCCCATTGCTTGAGGCTGCTGCCGCCGGGCTCGCCGTCTGCACCGTCCTGTGAGGCGTCGTCCGTCCGGTCTTCCCGGGAGGTGCGGCCGCTCGTCTGCTCGTCCACGTCGGACGGGTTCGCCGGGGCGACCTTTCGCGGGGAGGCCTTTTCGGGGACGTCCTCGGTGTTCTTCCGGCGACGCTTGCCCCGTGCGGGAGCGTCGGCACCGTCGCCGGCCGCGGAGGCCGGCGCGCCCTTCCGCGCATCCCCGACCGGCTCGGCGAAGCCGTAGGTGTCGGTCGGGTCGTTCTCGTCCTCGGTGCCGGTGCCTTGCAGGTCGCTGGCGGGACCCGACAGCAGTCGCGGCTCGGCGACCTCCCCACCCCGCGGGGTGGGTATGGGCGCACTCTGGGTGTCCGGTGCCGATATGCCCAGGTGCGCGCGGGCCCGGCGAGGAAGTGCGGCCGGCCGGATCACTTCGGTGGGCGACTCGACCTTCGGTGCTTCCCGCACCGCGGCTGCCGACGGCGCCGAGCCGCGGGAGCCGGACGTCGCGCCTCGCGGAGCGGAGGTCGAACGGGAAGCGATGGTGGGCTTGGCTCCGAGGCCACTTTTGGGTGTTGCTGTCGGCGAGCCGAATTCGGGGCGCGCGGTCACGGTGGTCAGCTCCGTCGCCGACGGCGGTGCCGGGGTGACGAGTTCGGGGACCTCGACCTGGGGAGTGACCGGCACGACGGGCTCGACGCGCGGAGTTTCGGGAACGACGAATTCCACCCGGGGGACGGACGGCGCCACCGGCTCGACCTTCGGCACCTGTGGTGCCGCGTCGGCCGATCGTGTCCCGGCGGACGCGGAGTCGGCGGCCCGCGTGATGGGGATTTCGCCGGTCAGCTCGGCGACGGAGATTCCGCCGCTCGTGCCACGCCGACGGCGTCCACCACTGCGCGAGTTCACCTTCTGGCCGTTACGGGCCAGCAGTTCGGCAACGGAGACCTGCCCCGTGTCGTTTCTCCGATTCTCGGTCATCCGGCAGTCACCACCAGTTCGCCCCCCATGTCGGTATCGAGCTTCCGCAGAATCAGGCCTTCGCGCAATGCCCACGGGCAGATCTGCAATGTTTCCACGCCGAGTGCGCGCATGCTCGCCTCGGCGACCAGCGCTCCCGCGACGAGTTGCTGGGACCGGTCCGAGCTCACACCCTCGAGTTCGGCGCGGTCGGCCGTGGTCATCCGGGAGATGAATGCGATGAGCTGCCGGAGGCCGCTCGCGGTCAGTGTGCGCTGCACCCGCATACCCGCCGACGACGGCGCGGCCCCGGTGAGCCGCGCGAGCGTCCGGAAGGTCTTCGAGGTGCCGACGCACAGGTCGGGATCGCCGGCGTGGCGCAGGTGCTTGGTGGGCTGGACGAGTTCGGCGTCGAGCCAGTCACGGAGCGCGGCGATCCGCCGCTTGCCGGGCGGATCCTCGGGGAACCAGTCACGGGTGAGACGCCCGGCGCCCATCTGGAGCGAATACGCGACGTCCGGGTCCTCGTCCCCACCGAACGACAACTCGAGCGAACCGCCGCCGATGTCGAGGTTCAGGATGCGGCCGGCACTCCACCCGTACCAGCGCCGCACCGCGAGAAACGTCAGCCGCGCTTCTTGTTCGCCCGACAGCACGTCGAGAGAAACCCCGGCTTCGCGGCGCACGCGGTCCAGCACGTCGTCGGAGTTTCCGGCGTCGCGCACCGCCGAGGTGGCGAACGCCATGAGCTCGCCGCACCCCGAGGTCCGGGCGATGCTTGCGAATTCGGCGACCGTCTCCACCAGCCGATCGGCGCCCCGAGTGGTGATGTCGCCTGCGTCGTCCATGTTCTCCGACAACTGCAGTGTCGCCTTGGTAGAACTCATAGGTGTGGGATGGCCGCCACGATGGGCGTCCACCACAAGTAGGTGAACGGTATTGCTTCCGACGTCGAGTACCCCTAAGCGCACATCAACACGTTACTGGGTCTACCGTCGAGACCTGTGACAGCAGGTATGCCCGGCGCCCCACGCAAGCTCGATCCGGCCCCGGAGGTTCCCCTCGATTTCCCGCGGGAGTGGGTCGAGTTCTACGACCCCGACAACGACGAGCACCTCATCGCAGCAGACATGACCTGGCTGCTGTCCCGGTGGACGTGCGTCTTCGGCACACCTGCCTGCCAGGGCATCATCGCCGACCGCCCGGACGACGGGTGCTGCTCGCACGGCGCGTTCATGTCCGACGAGGACGACCGCGTCAAGCTGGAGAAGGCAGTGAAACATCTCACGCCCGACGACTGGCAGTTCATGGACAAAGGGCTCGGCAAGAAGGGCTTCCTCGAAGAGGACGAACTCGAGGACGAACCCGCGCTCCGGACTCGCCGGTACAAGGGCGCGTGCATCTTCCTCAACCGGCCCGGGTTCGAGGGCGGGGTCGGCTGCGCGTTGCACAAGATGGCCCTGCGGCGCGGTATCGAACCGCTCGAGATGAAGCCGGACGTGTGCTGGCAGCTCCCGATCCGGCGCACCCAGGACTGGATCGAGCGTCCCGACGGAACCGACATCCTGCGGACGGTCATCACCGAGTACGACCGGCGAGGCTGGGGCGAGGGTGGGCACGACCTCGACTGGTACTGCTCCGGCTCCCCCGACGCCCACGTCGGCGAACGTCCGGTGTGGCAGTCCTATGCGCCCGAGCTCACCGAACTCCTCGGTGCGGCCGTCTACGACGAACTGGCACGTCTGTGCCGGCGACGTCAGGGTCTGGGACTCGTCGCAGTCCACCCCGCGACGACAGCCGCGCACAACCACTCCTGACGGCGTGCGGGGTGCTCGTCACTCCTCGAGCTTGTAGCCGAGTCCGCGAACCGTGAGCAGATGCTGGGGTCGCGCAGGGTCGGCTTCGATCTTCGACCGCAGACGTTTGACGTGGACGTCGAGTGTCTTGGTGTCGCCCACGTAGTCGGCGCCCCACACGCGGTCGATGAGCTGCCCTCGGGTGAGCACTCTGCCCGAGTTCCGCAACAGGTATTCGAGGAGGTCGAATTCCTTGAGCGGCAACGATATCGGCTCGCCGTTGACCTGCACGACGTGGCGGTCGACGTCCATGCGCACCGGTCCTGCCTCGAGCACCCCGTCGGGTTGTCCACTCTCGACCTCGGCCTCGGCGCCCCGCCGCAGGACCGCTCTGATCCGGGCGATCAACTCGCGGGCCGAGTACGGCTTGGTGACGTAGTCGTCGGCTCCGAGTTCGAGACCGACAACCTTGTCGATTTCGCTGTCGCGAGCGGTCACCATGATCACCGGGACACCGGAGCGACTGCGCAATTGCTTGCACACGTCCGTGCCACTCATGCCGGGCAGCATCAGATCCAGCAGGACGATGTCCGCCCCCGCGCGATCGAACTCCGCGAGCGCGGAGGGCCCGTCGCCCACGATCGTCGCCTCGAATCCTTCCTTGCGCAGCAGGAAGGCGAGTGGATCCGCCAGCGATTCCTCGTCCTCGACGATCAGCACACGCGTCACTGCCTGGTCCTCCGTACGTTCAGTGGGAGCCACCCGGGTCTCCGGGTCGCGTTGTCCGTCACCGGCCGACTCCGCTTTCACGGTCCGCCATCGAATTGTCGTCGACGTCCCCCTCCACGTGGGCGGGGATGAGCAGGGTGAAGGTCGATCCCGTTCCGGGCTTGCTCCACAGGGTGATCTCGCCGTTGTGGTTCGCGGCGACGTGCTTGACGATCGCGAGACCCAGACCGGTGCCGCCTGTCGCGCGCGACCGGGCCTTGTCGACGCGGAAGAATCGTTCGAACACGCGCTCCTGGTAGTCCTTCTCGATGCCGATTCCGCGGTCGGTGACCGCGATGGCGACCTTCCCGTCGCGCAGTGAACGGCTCACCGATACGGGTGAGCCCGGCGGCGAGTAGGCGATCGCATTCGCGATGAGATTGGTCAGCGCGGTGACGAGGAGCGTCCGGTCGCCGAGCACCTCGAATCCGGAGGGCTTGTCGGTGGTGATCTCGATGTCGGCGTTCTCCGCGGTCAGACGGGTGCGCGCGAGGGACTCCTCGATGACCGTGTCGACGTCGACGACTTCGAGATCCGGGAGTTTCTCGGCGCCCTGGAGCTTGGAGAGGGCGATCAATTCGGTGACCAGGTTGCCGAGGCGGACAGCCTCGCTCTGCACCCGCCGGCCGAAATGCCGGACGCTGTCCGGGTCGTCGGCAGATTCGAGCAGAGCCTCGGCCAGCAGTCCCATCGCCCCGACCGGCGTCTTCAACTCGTGGCTCACGTTGGCGACGAAGTCTCGGCGGGTTGCTTCCATACGCACGTGCTCGGAGTCGTCGTATGCGTAGAGGACGACGAACCTGGGGTCGTCGTCGAGGAGTATTCGTGCCACGCAGCGCACTGCGATGTGGTCGCGGCCGTGGGGCGTCTTGGGACCGAGGTCGAGTTCGAGAGGCTCACCCGTCTGGAGGACCCGGGTGGCGACCGCCCATGCGCGATCTTCGACGAGACGGTTGCGCACGAGCCCGAGCTCTTCTGCGCGGGGGTTGAACAGGATCACGTCATGGAATTTGTCCACGACGGCGATACCGGTCGCGGACCCGTAGACCACGCGATCGAGAACATCCGCCATGGTGGGACCCGCGTCGTCGCGCTCGGCGGCGCGGCGTCGCCGGGTCGATTGCGACACCGCCAGCGCGAGAACGGCGCCGAGGACCGCGGCAACGATTGCCAGCAGGACCGCCTGCGTAACACTCACGATGAGAATCGTAGTAACACCGGCACGGCGGACGACACCGGGTCGATGACGTTCACTGCACGTCACGCCCTTTTTTGCGGGCATTGTCCGGTTGTTCATCCACCGTTTGCCGTGCCCGCACGAGACGTGTCGCGCGCGGGCACGGCGGCGGCACTACTTCTTCGCGCCCTGGTTGGCGACTGCCGCGGCGCCGGCAGCGGCGGCCTCGGGGTCGAGGTAGGTTCCGCCCGGGTTGAGGGGGCGGAGGTTCTCGTCCAGGTCGTAACGGAGCGGGATGCCGGTGGGGATGTTCAGGCCCGCGATGTCCTGATCGGAAATACCGTCGAGGTGCTTGACGAGCGCACGCAGCGAGTTGCCGTGCGCGGTGACCAGCACCGTCTTTCCGGCGAGCAGGTCCTGCGAGATCGTCGACTCCCAGTACGGGATGAACCGCTCGACGACGTCCTTCAGGCACTCGGTCAGCGGAACCTCGTCGAGATTCGCGTACCGGACATCGGTGTCCTGGCTGTACTTCGAGCCCGGCTCGATCGGCGGCGGCGGCGTGTCGTAGCTGCGGCGCCACAGCATGAACTGCTCTTCACCGAACTCGTCCTTGATCTCGGACTTGTTCTTGCCCTGCAGCGCGCCGTAGTGACGCTCGTTGAGTCGCCAGTCCCGGACGACGGGGATCCAGTGCCGGTCGGCGGCGTCGAGGGCGAAGTTCGCGGTGCTGATCGCACGGCGCAGCAGCGACGTGTAGACGATGTCGGGCAGGACACCCTGTTCCGCGAGCAGCGCGCCGGCACGCTTGCCCTCGGCGACGCCCTTGTCGGTGAGGTGCACGTCCACCCAGCCGGTGAAGAGGTTCATCGCGTTCCATTCGCTCTCGCCGTGGCGGAGCAGAACCAGTGTTCCGATACTCATGGTCCAATCCTGACACGGTGCGACGTCGATTTCGCCCACGGGAGGGCCAATCATCGGCCATATTTGACAACGTGCGTTGCCAATGTCGTCACGGGAACGCACCGCACGGCTGTCGCCGTCGTCGCCGAACTGGGGGGTTCCATGTCCGACGCACGCCTGTCCCGTCGCTCCGTCCTCACCGCCTTGGGTGCGCTCGGCGCCGCCGCCGCGCTGCCACCCGCTGCCGGGGCCGGTCCGCCGGGGGCGAGGGCGCCCCACCCGGTGCGGAGGGCGCCCGCGGTCCATTCGACCGGCCGTCGCGTCGCGATCCTCGGCGGCGGAATGGCCGGACTCACGGCCGCCCACGAACTCGTCGAGCGCGGATTCGACGTCACCGTCTACGAGCCGACGGCACTCGGCGGCAAGGCACGCAGCATCCCGTCCCCCGGCACCGGCAGTGGCGGCCGCCTCGACTTACCGGGAGAGCACGGGTTCCGGTTCTTCCCCGGCTTCTATCAGCACATCCCGGAGACGATGCGGCGAATCCCGTTTCCCGGCAACCCGAACGGAGTGTTCGACAACCTGGTGTCGGGCCCGGCCTTCCGGATGTCGATGCCCGGAGGCCCGGACCTCACCGCACCGGCTTCGATCAGCCCGCTGCGACTCGACGTCTACGATCTCGACTCACTGCAGCAGTCGCTCGGTGCCGCGTTCTCCCTCGGCGGTGCCATCCCCCCACACGAACTCGCGGTGTTCGCACGCAAACTGGTGATGTTCCTGACCAGTTGCCTCGAACGCCGCAACGACGAGTGGGAACACCAGACGTGGTCGCAGACCCTGGAAGCAGACGGCAAGTCGCAGGGCTACCGCGACATCCTCGTCTCCGCGCTGACGCGGCAACTCGTCGCGGCCCGTCCGCAGACGGTGTCGACCCGCACGATCGGCATCATGGGCCAGGCGTTCGTCTGGAACGCGCTGGGGACCGTACCGTCTTACGGGCACCTCGACCGCCTGCTCTCGGCACCGACGAACGAAGCCTGGATCGACCCGTGGGCAGCGCTCCTGCGCGAGCGCGGGGTGAAATTCGAAATGGGCTGGCGTGCAGATCAGTTCGACCTCGCGGGCGGCAGGGTCACCGCGGCCCGGGTTGCGCACTCCTCGGGGAATCGTGCCGTTGCCGACGCCGACTGGTTCGTCGCGGCGATGCCCGTCGAGCGCGCGGTGCCGCTGTGGTCTCCGGCCGTCCTCGACGCCGATCCCCGGCTCGAACTCATGCGCAACCTCACGACGGACTGGATGGTCGGTATCCAGTACTTCCTGCGTGCACCCACCCGAATCGCGCAGGGACACGTGGCCTATCTCGGCACCCCGTGGGCACTCACCTCGATCAGCCAGGCACAGTTCTGGCGAGGGGATTTCGCCGCGCGGTACGGCGACGGGAGCGCCCACGACTGCCTGTCCGTCGACATCTCCGACTGGGACACTCCCGGAATCCTCTACGGGAAAACCGCCAAGGAGTGCACCCCCGACGAGATCGCCCGCGAGACGTGGGTGCAGATGCAGCGCTGCCTCAACGATGTCGGCGAACCCGTGCTGCGCGACGACGACCTCGTCTCGTGGTTCCTCGATCCGGGGGTCCGCTGGAACGCCGCGAGCGGACACAACACCAACGACACGCCGTTGCTCATCAACACCGCCGGCTCGTGGAAGAACAGGCCGGACGCCCACACGGCGATTCCCAACCTGTTCCTCGCCGGCGACTACGTGCGGACGGACATCGACCTGGCCACCATGGAATCAGCGAACGAGTCCGCGCGTGCCGCCGTCTCTGCCCTGCTCGTCGCCTCGGGATCCACGGCGCAACCGCCCGCCATGCACCGCCTGCACGAACCTCCGGAACTCGAGCCGTTCCGTCGCGTCGATGCGGACCGCTTTCACGCCGGGTTGCCGCACATCCTCGCAGGGTGACGAAGGTCCCCGGACAGGGCCCGGACGCAGCGACGAGGGGTCGCACGCGCGTCCGGACCCTGTCCCGTTCCGGTTCCTACGCGGACGGGACGCGCAGATCCTTACGGAGAATCTTGCCCGCGGCAGATTTCGGCACCACGTCGATGAACTGCACCTGCCGGACCTTCTTGTGCGGAGACACGCGCTCGGCGACGAACTCGATCACGTCCTGCTCCGTGAGAGACGAATCGGGCTGCCGCACAACGAACGCCTTCGGAATCTCTTCGCCCTCGTCGTCGGTGACACCGATCACGGCAGCATCCGCGATCTGCGGATGGGTCAGCAGCAACGCCTCGAGTTCGGCGGGCGGCACCTGATAGCCCTTGTACTTGATGAGTTCTTTCAGCCGATCGACGATCCTGACGGCCCCCTGCGCATCCACGGTCGCGATGTCCCCGGTGTGCAGGTACCCGTCCGCATCGAGAGTCTCGGCGGTCGCCTCGTCGTTCTTCAGGTATCCGGCCATGATGTTGGGGCCCTTGCACCACAGTTCGCCAGGCTCGGAGACTCCTTCGCCGGTGGGGTACTCGACTTCCTCACCGGTCACGGGATCGACGATCTTGCATTCCATGTTGGCGACCGCCGGCCCGACAGAATCCAGTTCGGTCTCGTTGTCCGAGAACGGGATTGCGTGCGACACCGGACTCATCTCGGACATTCCGTAACCCTGCCGGACGTTGCAGCCGAGCCGCGCCGCGACCGCACCGCCCAGCGCCTTGTCGAGCGGCGCCGCGCCGGAGAACACGGTGTGGATACTCGAGAGGTCGTACTGGTCCACCAGCGGATGCTTCGCGAGCGCCACCGCGACCGGCGGGGCGATGAACACGTAGGTGCATTTGCGGTCGGCGATGAGACCGAGGAACTCGACCAGGTCGAATTTCGGCATCGTCACCAGCGCTGCCCGATTCGACAAGGCCGCATTGAGGAGCACAGTCATGCCGTAGATATGGAAGAACGGCAGCACCGCCAGCACCCTGTCCTGCGGTCCGATCCCCATGCGCGGATTGATCTGGCACACATTGGCGACCAGGTTGCGGTGTGTCAGCATGACGCCCTTGGGGCGGCCGGTGGTGCCGGAGGAATACGGCAGCACAGCAAGATGCGTCGCCGGATCGAAGCTCACGTCGGGAGCCGCAGCGCGCTCGGCGAGCAGGTCCCTGAGCGACGGATGACCCTCTGCGCCATCGAGAACGATGAGCATGTCGTCGGGGATTCCCACAGCCTTCGCCGCTTCCGCTGCCTGCGGCAGGAGCGGCGAGACCGTCACGAGAGCCTTGGCCTCGGAGTCTTCGAGTTGCTTGACGATGTCCGCGGCGGTGTACAGCGCGTTGATCGTAGTGGCGGTGGCACCGGCACGCAGGATGCCGTGGAATACGGAGGCAAACGCCGGAACGTTGGGTGAGAGCAGGCCCACGACGTCTCCGACCGCGATACCCCGGGCGGCGAGCGCACCGGCGATCCCGTCGACCTGACCGATGAGGGTGCGATAGTCGGTCACGTCCCCGGACGGGCCGTCGATCAGCGCGGGCCGATCGAGATCGGCCTCGTCGATGGACCCGAAGAGGAAGTCGTAGACGCTGAGGTCGGGTATCTCGACGTCGGGAAAAGGGCTGCGGAAACTCATGTGTTCTCCTCCGAGCGGATCTCGAGGGCACGCAGGTGCCGTACCGTCGGGGCAACGATACCGCACGACTGTGAGAGACCTCACAGCAGAATCGTGGCCCTGATCACCGGAAGACACCGAGCCTGAAAAAGGACGAAAAGCCCTGCACGCGAACTATTTCGCGTGCAGGGCTCGTCACAAGCTGGGTTGTGCGCTCTCGATCCGAGGATCAGAGGTACTGGCCGCAGACCGGCCATGCGCCCGGACCCTGGCCCGCGAGCACGTTCTCCGCGATGCGGATCTGCTCCTCACGAGACGCGTTGTGCGCGTAGCCCGTACCGCCGTAGGCCTCCCAGGTGCTCTGCGAGAACTGCAGACCGCCGTAGTAGCCGTTTCCGGTGTTGATCGCCCAGTTTCCGCCGCTCTCGCACTGCGCGACGGCATCCCAGTTACCGGACGCTGCGTTCGCCGTTCCGGTACCCAAGGCGAAGGGGGTGGCGACGAGTGCTGCGGTGGCGGCAACGGTACCGAGGGTGCGCTTGATGTCGAACTTTGCCATGTGAAATGAATCCTCTCGTGGCGTTGCTCGCGAGACGGCATATGCCGGGCAATCCGGTCGGTCGGTGCCGCTCCGGTGATCGCGTGTCTCGCTCTGCCCTGAGCTTGTGAATCCGAACAACCCGCGGGGCAGAAAGCTGCGGCGGGGCCGGTGCGTAACGCCCGTTGATTTCGGGCCTACAACGACGGTAAGCGCTCATCACGGAGCGGTCACGTCGCAGTTTTCTTGCACGGACGTTCAGGAAATTCGGACACAGGAAGGTAACTTCCCAGGTCGAGCGGAAAATGCGCGGCCCGAGGAATCGGGTTCACGCCGCCGTTATGTGTGCAGCGTCACAGAAAGGACCACCGCATGCCTCGCAAAACGGGCGCGGATCACGGCTCGGTGGAGTCGGTTCCGGCCTCGTTGTTGCGCGGTGCGGGGTCGAAAGGAGTACCGGTCTGCTCCTCGATCAGGTGCCGGAACGGCTCCAGATTGCGCAACGGTTCGCCGCGCGAGACGCGCCACTCCCACTCCCGCTTGATCGACGAGACGAAACCGAGACCCACGATGATGTTGAAGTCGTAATCCGCGGCTTCGAGGACCTGTCCGAGTACCGCGTCGAGTTCCTCGGGGGTCACGGCATGCTCGGCGATCCGCCCGACGAGGTAGATGTCGCCCGCTTTGTCGAGCGTGTACGCCACCCCGTAGAGGCGGCGGTTCCGGCGCAGCAGATACCGGAAGACTTCTTCGAAGTTCTCGTCGGGCTTGCGGCAGACGAACGCCTCGACGCGCACGCCATGGTTGCCTGCCGAGAGCAGAACCGTGGTCTTGAGTTTGTTCTCGCCCGGCAGGTCGACGACGACATGACCGCCTTCTTTGCGGGAGAAGTCGATTTCCCGGTCCCGCAAGGTGGATTCGATGCGTTCGATCAACTGCTCGGTCATGCCTTGACTCCCCCGGTGCGCCGCAGCTTCCACAGCCCGCGCTGCCGTCGCAGTGCGTGCTCGCTCGTCCCGAACGCCCGGTTTCGTCTCATGCCTGCCTTCCGGTAGCTGTCGATCAATCCTTCTGCCGTGTGTTCCCAGGAAAAGCCCTCGGCATGCTTCGGCGCTGCGGCCGCGAGAGTTCGCAACCGCCCGGGGTCGCTCACGAGCGACCGTAGGGCCGCCGCCCAGTCGTCGGTGCGGTGCCCGTCGACGAGCACACCGGTCTGCCCGTCGCGGACCGCGACGCCGAGTCCGCCCACGTTCGCCGCGAGCACCGGAACGCCGCATGCCTGCGCTTCGATGGCCACGAGACCGAAAGATTCCGAATAGCTCGGCACCGCAACGAGATCGGACGCGCGGTATACCTGCGCGAGGCGGTCGGCCGGCTGGGGTGGCAGAAAGGTGACACGCGAGGCGATGCCCAGTTCGGAGGCCAGCTCGATCAGCGCATCAGGACGTTCCAGCCCGGTACCGGACGGTCCGCCGACGACGAGCACCCTCAGCGGAAGATCCGGGGCGTCGGCGACGGCACGCGCGGCCGCCCGAAGAAGCACATCCGGCGCCTTGAGCGGCTGGATGCGTCCGACGAAGGTCACGACGGTCTCACGGGGATCGAGCCCGAGTTCCGCACGCGCCGCGTCGCGGTCGCCGGGGCGGTAGCGCGACAGGTCGGCCCCCGGAGCCACCACGTCGATGCGCGACGGGTCGGCCCCGTAGATCCGCACGAGCTGGGCCGCTTCGTCGGCGGTGTTCGCGACCATGCGGTCGGCTTCGGCGACGACCTGTTGTTCGCCGATCTGGCGGGCGGCGGGCTCCGGGGTGTCGCCGGCGGCGAGCGACGCATTCTTGACCGCTGCCAGGGTGTGCGCGGTGTGGACCAGCGGCACGCCCCACCGGTCGCGCGCGAGCCAGCCCACCTGACCGGAGAGCCAGTAGTGAGAGTGGACCAGGTCGTAGTACCCCTGCGGGTGACGCGCTTCCTCGCGGAGCACTCCAGCCGCGAACGCGCACAGCTGGGTGGGCAGGTCGTGTTTGTCGAGGCCCTCGAACGGCCCCGCCGCGATGTTGCGGACCAGGACGCCGGGCGCGGCCTGCTGCACGGCAGGATCCGACGACGACGTGGCCCGGGTGAAGATCTCCACCTCGATACCGCGACGTGCGAGCTGGATCGCGGTCTGCAAGACGTATACGTTCATGCCTCCCGCGTCCCCTGTGCCGGGCTGCGCCAGCGGGGAGGTGTGAACCGAGATCACGGCCACGCGTTGCGGACGGCTGGGCTGGGAGGTCACCCCTCCATACTGCCCTGCGGCAGATCGACGCGAGCAGCGACCTCGTGCACGAGCGCCGTCGGCGCCCCTCCGGGCACTGCCGCTATCGGGACTGCGCGAACCGCGTCACCTCGTCGACGAACCGGTCCGGATCCTCGACGAACGGTCCGTGGCCGACTCCGTCCCAGATGGAGGTGGTCCCGCGCGGCACCAGCGAGGCGACGTGGTGCGCGGCCGAGACGTCGACCACCGAGTCGTCCGAACCGTGGAGCACGAGCACCGGCACCTCGAGGTCCGACAGCAGGTCGTCGTTGCTCACGGTCCGGGCGAACAGCGCGGAGCGAACGCGCGGCGGGGTACTCAGACTCGCGCCGAGCAGGGCTTGCGACGCGACTCCCGTGCCTTCGGCCGCACCGGTCAGGGCGTTCCCGAACGAGCCCAGCGCGCTCACTGCGTCGCGCGGGTCCTCCGACATCGCACCCGGGATCGCGGCACGCATCGAGGGGCCGACCCGCCCGCCCTTCTCGCCGCGGCCGAGGCTCGTGACCGCGCCGACCAGGATGACGGCGGCGACGGCGGCGGAACCGTGCGCAGCGAGATAGTCGCAGATCACGAGGCCGCCGTAGGACCAGCCGAGCAGGAGGGCGGGGTTGCGCTCGGACACGCCCTCCGCGGCGAACACAGCATCGACGTCTCCGGCCCAGGCCTTGCTGTCGTCGTAACCGCGCTCGGGTGCCCCCGAGTATCCGTGGCCGCGAAGGTCCACGGCGATCACCCGGAAGTTCCGGGCGAGCGCGTCGAGGACGCCGTCGCCCCAGCATGTCGAGGACTGCGCCCAGCCGTGCAGGAGCACGAGCGGTGGCGCATCGGCGGGGCCGAACGCGCGGTACACGAGTGGGGTGCCGTCGGCGCTGAGGACTTCGCGGACTGTCATGCGCGTCACTGTATCCGGGACCGCAGATGGATCCCCGTGGCGCAGGCCACAGCGACCAGACCTGCGGCGATACCGACTCCGAACCCCGCGGTGACGCCGACGTGATCGATGACCTGGCCGACTGCCGCCGACCCCAGGGCCACACCGACGCCGAGGCCCGCGACGGTCCACGTGATGCTCTCCGTGAGCTGACGCGCGGGCACGATCTGCTGAGTCAGGGAGGTGGCGACGATCATGGCCGGCGAGATCGCGCAGCCCGCCATCAGATAGAGCACCGCGAGGACGGGAACCGTGCCGGCGAGCAGCAGCGGCCACAGCAGGACGGACAGCGCCGCCGTCGCGATGAGCAACTGCCGTGCCGGCGCGGAATGCGCCACCCGCGACCCGAACACCAGGCCGCTCAGGGCCGAGCCCGTCGCGAACAGCGCGATCACGAAGGTCGCGGCGCCGGGCGCGTCCCGCTCGGCGGTGAACGCGACCGCAACGACGTCGATCACAGCGAAGACCACACCGATCGCGACCATCATCGCGATGATCGCCAGCAACGCGGGCAAGCGGAGCAGCTTGACGCCGGGCGTGTCCGAGCGGTGCCGATGCACGGGCGGTTCGGTCTTTCGCAGCCCCGCGAGGGTGAAGGTTCCGACGAGCAGCAGGATCGCGGCGAGCAGCGGGCCGGCTTCGGGAAACACCGCCACTCCGAGCCCCACCGACAGCACCGGGCCGACGATGAAACACACCTCGTCGATCACCGCTTCCAGCGCGAACGCCGTCCGGAGCCGGGCCGTACCGCCGTACAACTCGGTCCATCGTGCGCGGACCATCGCGCCGATCGTAGGCATCAGACCGGCGGGGAGCGCACACACGAACAGCAACGCGACGGGAGCCTCGAGGCGCACGCCCGCGAGCATTGCGACGATCGCCGTGGCGCTGACGACCGCGGCAGCGGGCAGTACCCGGCGTTGCCCGTGCCGGTCCACGGCCCGCGACACCAGCGGTGTGAACAACGCGTACGACAAGGCGAACACTGCGGACAACGCGCCGCCGAGTCCGTAATTGCCTCGCAGCTGCGAGAACATGGTGACGATTCCGATTCCGACCATTGCGATCGGCAACCGCGCCACGAATCCGGCCGCGCAGAACGCCACCGATCCCGGCGCGGTGAACAACTCGCGGTACGAGCCGCCCAGCCTCTGTGACACGTGTGCTCTCGTTCTCTTCTCTGATGGGATGTCGATATGCCCGGCCCTCGCCGTCCCGGGTCGCTTCCGGCCCGGGTAACCCCACGGAACAGTTATCCGTGCCAGCATTCACGGTATGGGCGTCCTCTTATGCTTTCACGCGCACCCCGACGACGAGGTGTTCACCACAGGCGGTGCGATGCGGCTGGCGGCCGACGCGGGGCACCGGGTCGTACTCGTCGTTGCCACCGACGGTGCACAAGGCGAGCACCCGGACGGGCTGCTCGCCCCGGGAGAGAGCCTCGCCGACCGACGGATCCGCGAAGTCGAACGTTCCGCCGAGGCCCTCGGAGTGTCGCGGCTGGTCACTTTCGGGTACGCGGACTCGGGGATGGCGGGCACACCGGCCAACGATGCCCCCGGCGCGTTCGCTCGCGTCGACGTCGAGGAGGCGGCGGCGCGCCTCGCAGCCGTGATCGAGGAGGAGCGTGCCGACGTGGTGACGATCTACGACCCGAACGGGGGGTACGGGCACCCCGATCACATTCAGGTGCACCGCGTCGGTGTCCGGGCGGAGGCACAGACCGGGCATCACGCCGTGTACGAGTCCTCCATGAACCGTGACCACCTGAAGCGGCTGTTCGCGGCGATCCCCGACATGGCGGAGGGCGCGCGGCCGCCGGACCTCGACGCATTCGGCCTGCCGGAGAGTGAACTGACCACCGCGGTCGACGTGTCCGCAGCGATCGCCGCCAAACGTGCGGCGATGCACGCACACGAGTCGCAGATCGGCGATTTCGGCCCCATGCTGGGTATGAGCGACGAAGAGTTGAGGGCCGCGTTCGGCACCGAATGGTTCCGGCTGCGGGGGGCTCCGCCCGGTCTCCACGAAACTTCGCTTCCACTCTAGAGATACGACGTGCCGTACCGACGAGAAGGAGAACCGATGGAACATCGAGGACGCCGAGCGACGCGTGAGAGCAACAACAGGTCGCTGCTCGAGCGCTATCGTGCGACCGGCGCAGATCTTCCGTTCGGCAACCCCCTCGTCGCGCACGGCGTCGCGATGGAGGGCTACTTCTGGCGGTTCACACAGCCCGACACCGGGCGGGTGATCATCGCACTGTGCGGCGTCAACCGCTCCGACGACGGGCATTGGGCAACTCTGGGTCTCGCCGCGCATCCCAACGGATTCCTGCGTACGACTACGCATCCCGAAGCAGCAGCGGACGTGGCGCAACTGGGAGCGACAGCAGGATCGGCATTCCGTGGTGACCCCGACCGTGTCCTGATGGACCTCGGTGAGGACGGGCGACTCGACGTCCGGATCGTCCCCACCCTCCCCTGGCCCCGGCGCCGATTCGGCGGGTCGAGCGTGTTCCAGACGGTTCCGGCATTGAATCAGTATTGGCATCCGTGGCTTCTCGGCGCCCGCGCCGAAGGGTACGCGGTACTCGGGGACGAGAAGTGGGACCTCGACGGCGCACAGGTCTACGGCGAAAAGAACTGGGGTAAAGGCGGTTTCCCTGAATCGTGGTGGTGGGGACAGGCGCAGGGATTCGCCGATCCCGAGGCGTGTGTGGCGTTCGCCGGCGGCCAGGTGCATTCCGGCCCCCTGCGTACCGAGGTGACCGCCGTCGTCGTGGCGCTGCCGGGCGGACCGGTGGTGCGACTGGGCAATCCCGTGACCTCGCCCGTGCGGGCCACCGTCACGGACGAGACCTGGTCGCTACAGGGACGGAACCGCCGGTGGAGTATCGAGATCGAGGCGGCCTCACCCATCGGATCGGCCCACGTACTCCCGGTTCCGCTGCCCGCCGAGCGGCGCAACGTACCCGGGGCGATCGAACATCTCGCGGGATCGATGAGTGTCACCGTGCGTGAGCGCGGGAAGACGGTATGGTCCGGCGAGTCTCGGCTTGCCGCACTCGAGCACGGCGGTCTCGACCGGGCCCGAGCCGAACTGGACCGGCGGGGAGCGGACTCCGCCGCCACGGACGGACCCCCCTTGCTCTGACGGGCCGTGTGCGAACCGGGTTCGGGTTACCCCGCCGCTCGTCGCATGGCGGCGAGCGGGTCGGAGTACAGCGAACTCAGCGACACCACCCCGGCTGCGTGCGCCTGCACCCGGTTTCCGAACCCCGTGATGCGGATGTCCTTGCGGGGCAGGGTCGACGACCGAGCGAATGCATCGGCGACGTGCGGCACCGCGGCCGGGTACTCGGTGAACGCCTGACCACCGAGGATCACGCGGTCCGGGTTGAACAGATCCCGGAGCATTCCGACGGTGCGCCCGAGGACGGTGGCCCGCTCGACGAGCAGATCGTGGGCGGGCGCCGACCCTGCCCGCGCGAGGCGATACACGGCCTGGACGGTCGTCTCGTCGCCGTCGCCGAGAATCCCGTCGGCGCGCGCCCGTTGTGCGACCGCGTGGTCGCTCACCGTCGCCTCGAGGCAGCCGGTGGCATTGCAGGCGCACGACGCGGACGAGCCGGTGGGCAAGTGCGATATCGACCCGGGCCCACCAGCCGGCGTGTGCACCTTGCCGTCGAAAGTGAGGGCGACGCCGGCCGTTTCCCGTGCGTAGAAGTACAGGCTCGTGCCCTTGAGGTCGGCGGCGTCGCGGTCGCGGGTCAGAAGAAGTTCCGAGGCCGCCATCGCCTCGACGTGTGCGGCGACGGACACCGGCAGACCGAACCCACCCCCGACAACCGCACCGACCCGCGCACCGGACCATCCCAGGCGAGGGTGGTCGGCGAGCCCGGTCACCGAATCGACGCGGCCTCCCAGCGCGACGCCGACCCACAGGGGCGCCCGACGGTGCCAGCGGGCCGCAAAAGCTCTGGCGCTGGCGGTGATCGACGCGAGCGCGAGGTTCTGGTCACCGGTCGGGGTCGGCACCTCGACGGCCCCGATGATGCGCCCGCGCAGATCGCTCGCGACGATGCCCGTGGTCACGGCACCGATGTGGATGCCGACGGTGAGATACCGCTCGTGATCGACCTCGACCGGCACCCGGGGGCGGCCGATCGCACCGGACTCGACGAGGTCGGCGCGTTCGCGGAGCAGGCCCGCGGCGAGGAGCGCCGAGACCTGGCGGTTGACGGTGGCGATGCTCGACCCGGTGACCTTCGCGATGATGTCGCGGGAGATCGGGCCGCGCTGGGCGGCGACCCGGAAGACCGAGGCGCCCGTACCGTCGGCGATCTTGAGATCGGGTGGCACGATCCTGACCTGCTGCGAGGTGCGAATCGTAGTGCGGCTGCGGGCCGGTGCGACGGTGCGCGAACCGCTACGTGGTGCGGACGGGCGCGGAGAGAGAAGTGCGGACGGGGAGAGAGTGGGAGCGCTCACGGCTGTTCCTTGCTGCTGGCCCCGGGCGTGATCGGCATCCGGGAAGGGCGAAAGACGAAGGTCGACGCACCGAATACCGACGACGTGTGGCCACGTCCGGTGAAGAGATCCGTGAGAACGGGATCAGGATCGGCGCGGAGTTACTTTCCGCAGCAGCGACAACAGAGTTCGCGCGCCAGAGGCAGCCGTGATCCCAACGCGGCGGTCACGTATGTGACGCGCGGAGTGGAGGTAGGGCCGACCGACATGGGGTCGAACTTATCGCCCGAACCGGCGGGTGTCCAGTTGTAGGCAGGCCGAACGGTTCACGACGCGCGGCGGGCGTCGTGGGTTTCGTCCGAGACCGGAGCGAGGAGCAACGCCTCCCACGCGTCGACGAGCGCCGTCAACTCGGTCCGTGTCGGGGGAAGCCCGCGCCGGTCGTAATGCGCGAGACGTCCGAGGATGCTGCCGTACACCAGGTCCAGTCGCTGGGTCCCGATGTCGTCCGGAAGGTGCCCGATCGATGTCCGGAGAGCGAGATCCGCATCCCTTCCGGTCGCCCCCGCGCACGGATGCGCGCCGGGTATGTCGCACCAGAACCGGTCGCTGTGCATCAGCCGGTCGAGCAGGGCGACGTAACGGTTGTTACGGCCGATCGTGCCGGCGAGCGGCTTCACGATCGCCCACAACGCATCCCGCGTCGACAACCGGCCCTTCTCCGCGAGCATCTCCGCGAGCAGCGCGGCGCGCTCGGAGTCCACCGAAGGAAGTCGGTGGGTGAACACCGCCAGCAACAGCCCTTCCTTCGTGCCGAAGTAGTATCCGATCACCGACGAGTTGTGCTGGCCGGCGGCCTTACGGATGTCCGCGAGGGTGACCCCGTCGTAACCACGACGCGCGAAGAGTCGTTCGGCGGCCTCTACGAGCCGGATACGGGTCTGCTCCCCCGAGCTGTAACGCCCCCGAGTGGTCGTCATGGGCGCTCACATTAGCGCCGACCCGCCGTCTTCGCAGGTCGGACGCGGGTGGAGGTCAGCGACCGGAAGAACTCACGCATATCCGCAGCCAGCCGGTCGGGTTGTTCGAGGGCGGCGAAGTGGCCGCCGTCGTCGACGTCGACCCACCGGACGATGGTGTTCTCCGTCTCGGAGAAACGGCGGACGCCGACGTCGCCGGCGAACACTATCGCCGCGGTCGGGACGCCGGAGTTCGGCTTGGCTTCACCCCAGCCCCCGTCCCCGCCCTGCGCGTAACCGACATACGCGGCGCTTCCCGCTGTACCGGTGAGCGAGTACAACATCACGTTCGTGATCAGCCACTCCTTGGACACCACCTCCTCCGGAAGTGCCTCACGGGGCCAGGTCCATTCGCGAAACTTCTCGATGATCCAGGCGAGTTGCCCTACCGGCGAGTCGACGAGCCCGTACGCAAGGGTCTGAGGACGTGTTGCCTGGATGGTGTAGTAGCCGGACTGCTCGGTCATGAACTCCTGAACCGCCGCAACCCGGCGCAGTTCGAGTTCGGTCAGACCGGCGAGGTCGTTGTCGTCCTGCACAACGGGGTACGGCCCCGGGCCACCGTTCGTATGAACGCCGATGACCCGGTCCGGTGCCACCCTTCCGACTTCCGGGGACACGTCGGCGCCGAGGTCTCCGCCGTGCGTTCCGAACCGTTCGTAGCCGAGCCGTGTCATGAGTTCGACCCACGTCCGCGCGATGCGGTCCGTAGTCCAGCCACCCTCGGAGGTCGGGCCGGAGAATCCGAATCCGGGGAGCGCCGGAACGACCAGATGGAAAGCATCCTCTGGGTCCGCAGGGTCCGTCAGGAGGGGCGCGAGTCCGACGAATTCGAGCACCGATCCCGGCCACCCGTGAGTGAGCAGCAGGGGTGTCGCATTCTCGTGCCGGGACCTGAAGTGGAGAAACCAGATCCGTTGGCCGTCGATCTCGGTGGTGAACTGTGGAAGCGCATTGATCTTCGCTTCCGCTGCGCGCCAGTCGTATTCGTTGCGCCAATAGCGGACGAGCTCGGCGAGGTAACTCACGGGAACCCCCGTCGACCAGTCGTCGCCCGGCAACGCTGTGGGCAGGCGCGCCCGATCGAGGCGAGAACGGAGGTCGTCGAGGGCGCTGTGGGGAATGTCGATGCGGAACGGGGCGACACGCGTGGTGGAAGTAGTCATGACAAGAGCCTGACCCCTATTCCGGACGATTCCGGTCCTCGTTGCCGCTACCTCCCGAAACCGGCCGTTCCCTGTCCGGCGACCTGCCCGACTCGCACGACATTACGATCGGAGCCATGACCATCTCCCCCGATTCCCGCATCGCCGTCGTCACCGGAGCATCGTCCGGCATCGGCGAGGCCACCGCACGCACCCTCGCTGCCCAGGGGTTCCACGTCGTGGTCGGAGCACGCCGACTCGACCGGCTCGAGCGACTCGCCGACGAAATCGGTGGCACCGCACTCGAACTGGACGTCACCGACGAGGATTCCGTCGATGCCTTCACGACCGTCATTCCCCGTGTCGACGTCCTGATCAACAACGCGGGCGGCGCGAAGGGACTCGCGACGGTCGCCGAAGCCGACGAGGACGACTGGCGCTGGATGTGGGAGACCAACGTCCTCGGCACGCTGCGGGTCACCAAGGCGCTCATCCCCAAGCTCATCGCCTCCGGCGACGGGCTCATCGTCACCATCACCTCGGTTGCGGCGCTGGAGGCGTACGACAACGGCTCGGGGTACACCACCGCGAAACACGCCCAGGCCGTACTGCACCGGACGCTGCGCGGCGAACTGCTCGGCTTGCCCGTGCGCCTGACCGAGATCGCGCCCGGCGCCGTCGAGACGGAGTTCTCCTTGGTGCGCTTCGAGGGCGACCAGGAGCGTGCCGACAAGGTGTACGAGGGGATCACCCCCCTCGTCGCTCAGGACATCGCCGAGATCATCGGCTTCGTGGCGTCACGGCCGTCGCACGTCAATCTCGATCAGATCGTCGTCAAGCCACGTGACCAGGCGAGCGCAGGACGTTTTCACCGCACCACGGAGTAGTCCGGCGGACCGAGTCCGCTTCAGATCTCACAGCCGACGGTGACGGGTTCGGGGTGCAGGCGCACTCCGAACACGTCCTCGACGCGATCACGGATCTGCCGCGCGAGCGCCAGGAGATCCGCGGTCGTCGCGTCGCCCCGATTGGTCAGCGCGAGAGTGTGTTTCGTGGATAAGCTCGCGGGCGCCTCCGGCCCGGGAAATCCCTTCGCGAATCCCGCGCGCTCGATGAGCCACGCCGCCGACAGCTTCGTGCCCCCGTCCGCGGGGTACTGCGGAATACGAACGTCCGGTCCGACGCGAGAAGCGATCGCCTCGAGCACTCCGCCGAGGCGCTCGTCCGGCACGACCGGATTGGTGAAGAACGACCCGGCACTCCACGTGTCGTGGTCGGCCGGATCGAGCACCATGCCCTTGCCGCGCCGCAACCCCAGCACGTGGTCGCGGACCTGTGCCGTGGGTCTGCGTTCACCTTGCTCAGCGCCGAGCGCGACCGAGAGTTCGCGGTACCCGAGCGGTGCACTCATCCCGTCGGCGCGCACGTCGAGTTCGATTTCCAGGACGACGGCGTGGTCCGAGTGCTTGAGAATGCTCGTCCGGTAGCCGAGTCCCAGAGCGGCGGGCTCGACCCACCCGGTCTCACCCGTGCGACGGTCGAGCAGCCGCACCCGGCGCAGGAGCGACCCGACCTCCACGCCGTAGGCACCGACGTTCTGCACCGGTGTCGCACCTGCGGATCCGGGAATCCCCGACAGGCACTCGAGCCCGCCCACTCCGGCGGTCACGGCCGCCTCGACCACGGCGTCCCATACAGCCCCGGCGTCCGCGCGCACCACCGACTCGGTCACGGTGATCTCACCGGTCGCGATGCGCACCACGACACCGTCGAAGCCGTCGTCACCGATCACCAGGTTGGAGCCGCCGGCAAGCAGCAGAACAGGCACCTTCTGCTCGTCGAGGAGGCGGATCATCTCCACCAGCACGTCCGTGGAGGTGCATTCGACGAGGTACTCGGCGGGCCCTCCGAGACGCAGCGTCGTCAAGGTGGACAGCGGTACATGTTCGGAAATCACGGCCCCCGCGTCGGCGAGCCGTGCCCTGAGTCGTGGATCGAGCACCTGCAAACGGTAGCGTGCCCCGCATGGGCAGCCCTATCGACCACTCTGTGACCTACTCGTTCTCGCCGGCAGCGGTGCACGCGGCGTTCGTCGACCCGCAGTACTGGCACACCCGATTGACGGAGGTGGGCGGGCCCGGCGCAGCAGTGGAGTCGGTCGAGACCGGCGACGGCACCATCGACCTCACGCTGCAGCAGGCCATTCCGGCCGAGCAACTGCCGAGCGTCGTGACGAGCATCCGGCCGGGCGACCTCGTGATCCACCGCCAGGAGTCGTGGGGTCCGCTCACCGGTGACCGCGCGCAGGGCACGTTCTCCGCACGGGTCGACGGCATGCCCGGACACGTGGAGGGCACCTTCACCCTCCAGGGCGACGGCAACGAGTCGATGGTCGTGATCGAGGGCCGGGTCGAGGTGAAGATCCCTTTCCTGGGCTCCAAGATCGAAGGTCTCATCGTCGACGAACTCGTCGGCCTGTTCACCGCGGAACAGACCTTCACCGCGTCGTGGCTCGAAGGCGACCGCTCTGCCTGACGGTCCGACCACGATTTCGTCGTAGCCTGGGCCGGGCGGTACCCTGACCTGCCGTGTCCCGGCGTATCGACTACTCTGCCCGCTTCCCGTATCCACCGGAGCGGGTCTACGGGGCGCTCGCCGACCGCGACCACTGGGAAGCGCGCACCCGCGAGATGCGCAAATACTCCGAGAATCACGTCGAGGAATTCACGGTTTCCGAGAGCGGCATCCACGTCGTGCTGCACCATGTCATCCCGCGTGCCGATCTTCCCGATCTTGCCCGGACCGTCATGAAAAAAGACATGGTGATCACCCGGACGGAAAGCTACGGCCCGTTCGGCGAGTGCTCTTCGGGACGCTACGAAGCGTCCGTGCCGGCCGGCCCCGGGCGACTGACCGGCACGATGGACCTCTTCGGTCACGAGGACGGGACCACCCTGCGCACCACGTCCGAAGCAAAAGTCCATCTGCCGCTCGTCGGCGGAAAACTCGAAGACCTGATCTTGACCAATCTCGTCGAGGTGTTCGCCGTCGAAGCGGCGATCACCACCGACTGGCTCGGCCGGCAGTAGCCCGGGGGTGCGCGGACAGCGCCCGGTCGGTGTCGTCACTCGCGGCACCACCGGGATCAACAGATTGCGGCGCAGCGACCGCTGGGCGATGCACGACCCCACCGTTGTGGGCGCGCTCGCGGAGGCAGCCCATCCCCTGGTGGTCGATCTGGGTTACGGCGCGATGCCGGTCACCACGCTGGAGTTCGCGGCCCGTCTCCGGACGGTGCGCCCCGATGTGCGCATGGTGGGCCTCGAAATCGATCCCGACCGGGTGGTACCTGGGCGCGACGGGGTGGAGTTCGCGCGTGGCGGGTTCGAACTCGCGGGACTACGCCCGAACCTCGTGCGCGCATTCAACGTGCTTCGGCAGTATCCGGAAGATGCGGTGGATTCGGCCTGGGCACAGTTACGAGCCGGACTTGCCCCCGGCGGGCTGCTCATCGACGGAACCTGCGACGAACTCGGCCGCCGTTGCGCGTGGGTCCTGCTCGACGAGGACGGTCCGCTCTCGCTGACCCTGGCATGGAGTCCCTTCCATGTGTCCACGCCGTCGGATGTCGCCGAACGACTCCCGAAGGCCTTGATCCACAGGAACATCCAGGGTGAAGGCATCCACGAGTTGTTGCAGGCAGCGGATCGGGCATGGGCCACGGCCGCTCCGTACGCATCCTTCGGCCCTCGGGTTCGGTGGCGCGCGACGCTCGAGCATCTCCGCGAGCAAGGGGTGCCGGTGCAGGCGCAGCGCCGTCGCATGCGCGATTGTGTGCTGTCGGTGCCGTGGAGTGTCGTCGCCCCCGCGATGGCCCCGGTGTAAGCGAGACTGCTGCCGGTCAGCCGGCGGACAGCAATGCGAGTGCGATGCGATCGGCCACGGTGGCGGGCTCCCCTGCGACCGCGGCGTGCAGTTCGTCGGAGTCGACACGCCCGAGTGTGATCGCGTCTCCCACGAGTTCGTCGAGCACCTCCTGCGACACTCCGCCGGCCGCGAGGTCCACAGCGGTCCGCGCGGGCGTCGTGACACGGAAACATCCGACGACTTCGCAGTCCCGGTCCGACAGCACCCGATGGTGCAGCGCCAGCCGGTTGCTCGGGACCGTGCGCTGATCCAGCGTGGACAGGTGCAGGAAGCGTGGCTGCAGGTGCCCCATGCCGTGCAGGTCGGCGGCGCTCTGGTGTGAGACGACCGCGGCGCCTTCGTACCAGGCACACCACCGTGCGAATTCGTCGAACTTCGTCTGCGGACTGTCGCTCATCCGAAACAGGTCGGTGTCGATCCGGATCCACAGACCCGCTTCGATGCGGGGCCGGAAGCCGTCGGTACCGATGCCGTTCCCGGTAGCCTGACGCGCGGTGAAATACCCGGCCTGAGCCACGGCGAGCTGCCGCAACAGGCTGTCGGGATCGACCTGCCCGGATGCGCCGCTCTCTGAATCCGCCCACCCTGTCATGGTCGCCAGCCTACCGAACTCCTGTGGTGTAGCTCACAGATTCGGGCCAACGAGTGTGCGTGTGCTCATAGCTTCCTCAGACTTGTGCTGAACAATCTCGACCATGACGCAAAGGAACCGCACCCGACTCGTCACGATCGCCGTCGTTCTCGTCGCCGCCCTCGTCGCGGTACTCGTGGGCGCCGAGGTCTACGTCCGCAATCGCGCCACGACCTGCCTGGCTCAGTCGTTCGAGAGTGAACTCGGTACCGGTGTGGACGTGGACCTGAGCTGGAAACCTGTCCTGTTGCAGCTCGTCGACAAGCAGGTTCCGTCCGTCACCCTCGACAGCGACGACACCGCGTTCGGCCCAGCCGAGGAGATGCAGGTGCACGCGGTCGTCCGGAACGTGGACCTGCGAGAATCCGCGGAGGGTGCCGGCACCATCGGAAGCTCCAGCGCCGAGGTCACGTGGCCCACCAGCGGCATCCTCGCGACCGTGCAAGCGCAGTCGGTGGGCGGACTGGTCAGCGATGTCACCGCCGATCCCGCCGCCGGGACGCTGACGTTCGTCGTCGGCGGGGACGGTCTCGCGGAATTCACGGTGCGGCCCACCGTGACCGACGGAGCGGTCGCCGTCCAGACGGTCGACGCCTCGGTTCTCGGCTTCGGGTTGCCGACCTCGCTCGTGGACGGGATCGTGGAGATCCTGACCTCGGGGCTGCAGCAGTACCCGCTCGGGATGAAGGCGACCGCTGTGTCCGTCACCGACGCCGGCGTCGAACTCACCCTCGAGGGCGGCAGTTACGTGCTCCCGGAGAACCCGGAAGGAGCGCAGCAGCAGCAGGACCAGGGTTCGTGCGGCGTGCTCGTGTAACAGGCGGTCAGTCGGGCAAGCCGTCGAGGACGGCCCGGCTCCCCGAGAGCCCCAGGCGCGTCGCGCCCGCTTCGATCATGCGGACGGCGGCGTCCGCCGTGCGGATTCCGCCGCTCGCCTTGACACCGAGACGGCCACCGACCGTCTCCGCCATCAGCCGCACAGCGTGCTCGGTGGCACCACCGGCGGGGTGGAAACCCGTCGAGGTCTTCACGAAGTTCGCTCCGGCATTCGCGGCCGCGCGGCACACCTCGACGATCGCCTCGTCCGACAACGCAGCGGATTCGATGATCACCTTGAGCACTGGATCGAACCCGATCGCCTCGCGCACGGTGAGAATGTCCGCGAGAACGGCGTTGTAGTCCCCTGCCACAGCCGCGCCGATGTCGATCACCATGTCGACCTCGCGGGCCCCTTCCTCCACCGCGAGGCGGGCTTCCGCCCCTTTGATCAGCGAGTGGTGCTTGCCCGAGGGGAAACCGGCGACGGTCGCGATCACCAGGCCCTCGGCACGGAGCGGAAGCATCGAGGGCGACACGCACACCGCGTACACGCCGAGTTCCCGGGCTTCGTCGACGAGGGCGCGCACCGCCTGCGACGACGCCTCCGGAGCCAGCAGGGTGTGGTCGATCATCGCGGCGACCCGCGAGCGGGTGAGCGTGGTGTCGGACATGACGCCAGCTTTCCACACCGCAAAAGAGGTTGCCGGTCACGCGCGGTGCGGCCAGACTTGCGGGGTGATCATTCGCCGGGAACTGCCGTCGGACTCGGGTGCTGTGTACGAGGTTCATCGCCGGGCCTTCGCCGCCGTCACCCCGCCCGGCCTCGTCCCGGTCGAGCCCGGCCTCGTCGACACCCTCCGCGCCGGGCCCCACTGGCTGCCCCCGTTCTCACTGGTGTGCGAGCACGCGACGAACGGCATCGTCGGTCACGTCTGTGCGACCCGCGGCGATGTCGGCGGGTATCCGGCCCTCGCGCTGGGGCCGATCGGGGTACTCCCCGACATGGCAAGGTTCGGGATCGGTTCGGCTCTGATGCACGCTGTGCTCGGTGCTGCCGACGCGCTCGACGAGTCGATCGTCGTGTTGCTCGGCCACCTCGACTACTACCCGCGGTTCGGGTTCGTGCCCGCGGCGGATCTCGGGATCACCCCCGACGTTCCGGAATGGGCGTCGCACCTGCAGGCGCGCCCGCTCACCGGCTACCGGCCGGAGATGACGGGCGAGTTCCGGTATCCGTCCGCGTTCTACGAACTCGGCGGGGCAGGGTCGTGAACACCGAGGAGAATCGTCCACCCGATACCGGGGCGAACCACCCGGATGGCAGCGGAGTCGCCGAGACCGCGCGCACGTTCGATGCCGCGAGCACCGACTTCGAGATACTCACGCCCACCTTGTGGGGACCGGCCGGCCAGGCGCTCGTCTTCCAGCTCGGAGTCGGTGCCGGGGACACCGTCCTCGACGCCTGTTGCGGCGCCGGCGCGTCGGCTGTTCCCGCCGCGATGGCGGTCGGGCCCACCGGGCGGGTACACGGTGTCGACCTCTCCGACGACCTGCTCGAGCGCGGCCGCCTGGTCGCCGAGACCCGCGCCCTGACCAACATCGATTTCGTGTGCGCCGACGTCACCCTGTGGGAAGCGCCCTCCGACGTACCGGAAGCCGGTTACGACGCCCTCGCGATCTCCTACGGAGTGTTCTTCCTCCCGGATATGGACGCCGCGTTCTCACGGCTCGTGGGCCTGGTTCGGCCCGGTGGACGCGTGGGGGTCACGGTATGGCGGGCGGACGCGATGAGCGACCTGCGGGACGCGGTCTTCGAGGTCGCCGCCCGGCACTCCCCCGAGTTCGCCGAGCGCGCGCCGCAATACGACCGCTCACCGCTGCGCCGCATCGACACCTCGACCGCACTCGAGACGTGGCTCGCCGCCGCCGGTTCCCACTCGGTCGAGGTCCGGACGTTGTCCAACCTGATCCCGGCGACCGAGGACCTGTGCTGGGCGCTCGTCGCGGGCACCGGATGGCGGATGGCATTGTCCGGATTGGATGCGGGGCAGGTGGACTCGGTGAAGCAGGACCTGGCCGAGACGATCACCGCGCGGGGTATCCACACCGTCGACGCCACTACTCTCGTCGGCACCGCGACCGTCCGGCGCCCTCCGCCGCCGATGTGAGGCCGAAGGACCCCGTCCGCGGAAAACGGATTCGGGGCACCTGAGAGAATCGGATCCATGACGCTTGCTTCCTCGACCGACAACCGCCGCTACGTCCTGACCTTGGGCTGCCCGGACACAACCGGGATCGTCGCCCGGATTTCGACCTTCCTCGCGGACGTCGGCGGTTCGATCATGGAAGCGGCGTACCACGCCGACCAGGACAGTGGCTGGTTCTTCACACGCCAGGCTGTGCGCGCCTCGTCGATCCCGTTCTCGATCGAGGAACTGCGCGCCCAATTCGCCGCGGTCGCCGAAGCCATTGGCCCGGAAACCGAATGGACACTCTCGGACACCGGCAAGCGCAAGCGTGTCGTGCTTCTCGTCAGCAAGGAAGCGCACTGTCTGCACGACATCCTGGGCAGGGTCGCGGCCGGCGAACTCGAAGCCGATGTGTGCGCGGTCATCGGGAATCATCCGGAACTCGAGTCCGTCGCGCGTCGGCACGGCATCGATTTCCATTACGTGTCGTTCCCGAAGGACCCCGCCGAGCGGGGACCGGCGTTCGAACAGGTACGCAAACTCGTCGACGCCCACGATCCGCACGCGGTGGTGCTCGCTCGCTTCATGCAGGTGCTGCCGCAGTCGCTGTGCGAGCACTGGGCGGGTCGCGCGATCAACATCCACCACAGCTTTCTTCCGTCGTTCATCGGCGCTCGCCCGTACCACCAGGCGTTCACTCGCGGCGTGAAGCTGATCGGGGCGACCTGCCACTACGTGACCGCCGAACTCGACGCCGGGCCGATCATCGAGCAGGACGTCATCCGGGTCAGCCACAGCGACAGCGTCAACGACATGGTGCGCCAGGGCCGCGACGTCGAGAAGCTCGTGCTCGCCCGCGGATTGCGCTGGCACCTCGAGGATCGAGTTCTGGTGCACGACAGCAAGACCGTGGTCTTCAGCTGATTCCGGCCGTCCCGGCGCTCGCTTCCGCCCCTCGGCGCCGGCCGCTCAGCCGACGAGCGCCTGCGCCTTCCCCACGAGATGCAGCAGTTCGTCGTTGACGCGGTCGATCGCCTCGACCGAACTCATGTGGCCCACACCGTCGAGCACGACCAGCCGCTCGAGGTTGCCTGCTTCTTCGAGTACGGCGGCGAGTCGCCGGGCATGGACGGGCGGGGTGAGGCGATCGGCGGTGCCCACGAGGACGGTGGTCGGCACCGTGAGGTTCTGCAGGCCCTCGTGGATGTCGAGTGCACTGAGTGCGTGTCCCCAGCCGCCGCGGGTGCGCGGCGGGCAGCCGAGCACGATCTGCTGGCAGAAGGCCACTTCCGCGCCGCTCGCGTTCGGCGACAGCGCGATGTAGCGCAGCGCCCGGGTGGTCACGGACGATTCGACGAGCGGAACGGTCGCACCCATCACGCGCCGGGCGACCGGCACGGGCACCTTGGGAAAGCGCTGGGGTAGCGGCACGATCGCCGAATCCGCGACGAGATTGTCGGTGCCGGTGCTTGCCAGCAGTACACCGGCGACGCGACGGTCGACCTGGTCGGGATACTTCTCGGCCCACGCGATGATGCTCATGCCGCCCATGCTGTGGCCCGCGAGGATCGCTGTGCGCCCGGCCGGCACGGTGGCGTCGAGCACCGAGTTGAGGTCGTCGGCGAGCACGTCCGCTCCGAGAGGCCGTGCGCCCGCGTCGCTGTTGCCGTGGCCTCGCTGATCGTAGACAACCACCCGGTAGTTCTCCGCGAACGCGTTGATCTGCGGAGTCCAGTACGCCGCGTTGCACGTCCAGCCGTGGCAGAAGACCAGGGTCTGCGCCTCGGGATCCCCGTAGGCCAGTACATTCAGGCGTGCCCCGTCGTCGGTCTGGACCTCGATCGTGTCCGGCTCGAGGGACGGGGGCGAGAGAAGCGCGTGCGGCGAGACGTCTTCCGCGCGGACGACGGTGCGTCGCCGCCGCCGTGAGGCGGCCGCCCCTGCCGCGACTCCGACGGCGAGTGCCACTCCGGCTGCAATCGGCCACGTCGTACGGGACGGCTTCTTCACTGATCGTTCTCCTGTTGTGTTGTCGTGCGGGTGCGGTGGTGTACCGGGCGCCAGAGGGCCGGGCCTCAGAGGACTGTGTCTCAGAGGACTGTGTCTCAGAGGACGTGGGCCTTGCGCAGCAGAAGTGTCGACGGGCCGCCGACCAAGCCCACCTCGTCGAGGAACTCGATCGTGCGGCGGGTCCCGAGCCGCAGCCTGTCCTGGTAGTGGGTGTTCGCCCGCGCTGCGGCTTTCGCCTCGGCGACGTCCAGTCCTGCTGCGGCGTACACGCGGTCGTTCACCAGGCTGGTGACGACGAAGTAGGCGCTCACACCGAGATGGAGACGGATCCACGCGCGCTCGAGCCGTGTGGCACGCCCCGCTCGGCGCCGTGTCTCCTCGCGGGCGTAACGGATGTGCCGTGACTCCTCGACGACGTGGATGTGGCTGACCGTGCGGGTGAGTGGCTGAACCCGTTCGTCCCGCATGAAGTCGCGCTGCATCATGTCGAGGATTTCCTCGGCGAACAGGGTGCCACCGTAGGCGAGGGCGCCGTTGGCCACCGCTTTGAAGATGCGCCCGCCTTCCCGGATCCAGCGCTTGGGCCGGTACGAGGGCACGCCGAACCGCTGTGCCGACCGCGCGAACATCACGGAGTGCCGGCATTCGTCGGCGATCTCGGTGAGCCCGAACTGGACGTACGGCGTCGACGGGTCGCGGCGGTAGAGATCGCGTACGAGCATCTGCATGAGGATCATCTCGAACCAGATGCCTGTACCGGCGATGCTCGCCGCTTCATGGTTGGTGAGAGTGATGCGCTGTTCCTCGGTCATGCGTTCCCACAGGTCGGTGCCGTAGAGGCTGCACCATTCGGGGGTCATGCCGTATCTGCCCTCGAGGATGGGGGCGTCCCAGTCGATCTCGAACGCCGGATCGTAGGACAGTCGCGCGGACGACTCGAGAAGCCGCTGCGCGGTCTCCTGCCGTTCGGCGTCGTGCGTGTTGTCGCTCGTCGCGGCAGCGGCGTGGGTGTCGCGTGCTCGGTTCGTGCGGGTGAGAGTCATGGCCGACCGCCTCGTCTCGGAGATTTACCCGTTACTCGAAGTGTCATTATCTGGATCACACTTGTCAAGGCACGAGCGGTCCTGAGCGACCGGGAGCGGTGACCGAGCGGGCTACCAGCGGCGGCGCTGAACCTCTTCGACGCGCGGCCGTACATCCACGAGGTACACGCACACCGCGACGACCGCGATGATGCCGAGCAGGCCGACAGCGCCGAACAGGATCAGCACCAGCAATGCTGCGACCAGGATGCCGAGCCATACGGGCTTGGTGAGCTTGTCGACGGCGGGAAATGCTTCCTTGGGCTGGCGAACAGCATGGAAGAGCGCGAACCCGGCTCCCGCGATCGCGATGACCTGCAGTACGAGGATGATCAAACCGGCGAGAGAATCGACATTCGTCACTCCCCCAGTCTACGAGAACCGGCTCCCGCGCGGTGAGGCGCGGGAGCCGGTCGGAACGGGTCGGCCGTCAGGAGCCGCTGGACTTGCGCGGCGCGGCCTTCTTGGCGGGCGTCTTGCCTGCGGGACGAGCAGGAGCCTTGGCCGCCGGCTTCGCCGGAGCCTTCGCGGCCGGCTGTGCCGGGGCCTTCGCGGCCGGCTGCGTGGGAGCCTTCGCGGCCGGCTTTGCCGGAGCCTTCTTCGCGGGCGTCGTGGTGACGGGCGTTACCGGCTCGGGCGCCACCGCATCCTCGACCGACTCGGTGATCTCATCGGCGGTCTTGCCCACTTCGGACTTCGCCGAGTCGACGCGGTTCGCGGCGTCGGATCCGGCCTCTCGCGCCTGATCTCCGAGTTCGAGCACCCGGAGCGCGGCTTCGTCACCGGCGTCGGAGATGGCTTCGCCGACGCCTTCGCTGGTGTCGGAGATCCGGCCGGCCGCCAGACCCGCGAGCTTGGCAGCCTGTTCGCCGACCGCACGCGTCTGGCGCGCCACTGTTCCCAGCGTTTCTTCGGTGAGCTCGACGGCATCTCCGAACGCTGCCTCGGCCCGCTCGAGACCTTCTTCGACGGCGGGTTGCTTGCGGAGGCGCTCGATGGTCTGCTCGCCACGCTCCGCGAGAGCGGTGTAGAGGTCGGACGCCACCTTGAGGTACGCCTCGGCCACGCTGCGCAGCTCGTCGGCGGTGAATCGCTCTCGCAGCTCTGCGATGTCTTCGGGGAGTTCGGAGGGCAGACCCGCGAGGCGTTCCCGGAGGGACTCGACGGTCTCGGTCAGGTCGGCAGGAAGGGTGTTGAGCTTCTCGCGCGCGGTCCCGACGCGGTCGTTCACGTCGACCTGTGCGTTTTCGGCGCGCTCGCGAACCTGCGCGACGACGTCGGCCACCGCGTGCACGACGGCATCGCCTGCGCCGACGGCCGCGAAGAGTGAGGTACGGATTGCTGCGTTCGGATCGGTCATGTCAGTTCTCCTCGTCGAAGTCTGTCTGGTGCCGGATGTCGCTCCCGGCTTCTGGTGCCGTCTCGGTGAGAGCCGCCTGGTTCTCACGGCAGAACGAGTCGTAGATGTCGAACAGAACTTGCCGCTGCCGCTCGGTCAGGAGCGGATCTCCCAGAAGCGCATCCCGAAAGGCACTCTGGGGCCGGTCTTCGAGAATTCCGGCCCGCACGTAGAGCACCTCGGCCGACAACCGGAGCCCCTTCGCGATCTGCGCGAGCACTTCGGCCGAAGGCTTGCGCAAGCCACGCTCGATCTGACTCAGGTACGGGTTGCTGACGCCGGCCAGCTTCGACAGCTGCCGAAGCGAAACCTGCGCTCCTTCTCGCTGCGCCCGAATGAAGCTTCCGATGTCCTGCGCAGCAGAATTCACCACGCGTGCCGCAATATCCCCCGGCCCGGCGCTGCTTCCGTCCGCGACACCGTCGCCGGTGTCGGGGCGGTCGCTCGGGTTCCCGGTACTGCTCGGGCTCACTGCACTGCTCGCACTCTTGCCGGTGCCCGGGCGGGGGTCGTCTCGACTGTCATCGGTGGACACGACTCTCACGGTACGCACGGGTGCTAGCTGTAGCAAGCACCCTGCTAGCAAGTGACCGGGATCACGCGAACAGCAGCTCCGAGATCGTGTAGATGGCGAGACCCGCCAAGGAACCGACCACGGTGCCGTTGATACGGATGAACTGCAGGTCCCGGCCCACCGCGAGTTCGATCTTGCGACTCGCTTCTTCCGCGTCCCAGCGCTCGACGGTCTCGCGGATCACCGAGGTGATCTCGTCGGCGTAGTTGGACGCGACGAAGCGCACCGCGTCGAGCAACCAGCCGTCGACCTTCGTGCGCAACTCGTGATCCTCCCGCAGCCGGACACCGAGAGCCATGACGTTCTCGGCGACCTTCGTGCGCAGCGTGCTGTTCGGATCGTCGACCGAATCGAGAATCATCCGCTTCGCGGTACGCCACGTAGCGCCCGCCAGCTGGGTCACTTCGTCGCGGCCCATGATCTCGGCCTTGACCTTTTCGGCTTTGGCGATCGTCGCCGGGTCGCTCTGCAGATCACGTGCGTAGTCGGCGAGGAACTTGTTGACCGCCAGGCGCACTTCGTGGTCCGGGTTGGATCGGACCTTCCATGTGAACTCCACGAGTTCACGGTGGATCCTCTCTCCGAGCAGCAGGTCGACGAACTTCGGCGACCACGACGGGGAATCCCGGCTGATGACCCGGTCGATTGTTTCCTGGCTGCCCATAGCCCACTGGTGTGCGCGTTCGGCCAGCATCTCCACCAGGGGCAGATGCCGATTTTCTTCGACGAGTTCGGAGAGCACGCGCCCGAGCGGCGGTCCCCATTCCGGTTCCGCGATCCGCTTGACGATCGTGTTGTCGATGATCTGCTGGATGTCGTCCTCGCGCAGCACACCGACCACTCCACGCAGGACCGTGGAGGTTTCCTTCGCGACGCGCTCCGCGTGCGCCGGTTCGGCCATCCATGTCCCGACACGCAGGGGAATCTGCGCCGATTCGACTTTCGCCGAGACCACCTCGGGCGCCAGGAAATTGGTGCCGACGAACGAACTCAGGCTCGCGCCGAGCTGATCCTTCTTCTTCTTGATGATCGCGGTGTGCGGGACGGGAATGCGCATCGGATGCCGGAACAGCGCGGTGACGGCGAACCAGTCGGCGAGCGCGCCGACCATCCCGGCCTCCGACGCGGCGCGCACATACCCCACCCACGGACCCGCCCCGCGGGTCTCCTGCCATCGACAGAACAGGTAGATGACGGCAGCCACGACCAGGAACCCGGTTGCGACCGTCTTCATCCGGCGGAGGTCGCGGCGTTTGACGTCATCATCGATATTCATGAACTGCACCCCTCGATTGTGCCCAAGTTCTGCCCTGCGGGCGCGAATGCGCGACGCATGACCGGTGCGGGCGAGGCGCTCACCGTAGACTGAGCCGACGATCGAACCGAACGGATGTGCCGCACAGTGTCAAGCAACCTGCCCCAGACGCCTTCGTCCTCCCGCACCACCGAGGACCTACCGACGAAGCAGGACGGCCGTAAACGCCGGTGGCACGAACACAAGATCGCCCGGCGCGAGGAGCTCGTGGACGGCACCATCAACGCCATCCGGGCGCGCGGGCACGACATCGGCATGGACGAGATCGCGACCGAGATCGGCGTCTCCAAAACCGTTCTGTACCGGTACTTCGCCGACAAGAACGACCTGACGAGCGCGACGATGATGCGGTACGTCGAGACGATTCTCGCCCCGCGCATCTACGCCGCTGTCGCCGAGGATCTCGACGAATACGCACTGACCCGAGTGGCGATCTCGGCGTACGTCGAAACGGTCGGCACCGATCCCGAGGTCTACCTGTACGTCATGTCGAACAGCTCGTCGGCGAGCCGTGACGTGGTCGCCGACTCCGAACGGATGATCGCCGAACTGGTGGCGACCGTCCTGGGCGAGCGGCTTCGTCTGCTCGAAATGGACTCGGGCGGGTCGGTGCCCTGGGCGTACGGCATCGTCGGTTCGATCCAGCTCGCCACGCACTGGTGGATTTCGAACAAGTCGATGACAGCCGAGGACCTGATCGACTACCTCACGATGATGGTGTGGGGCGGCATCACGGGAATTGCCGCAGTGGCGGGTTCGCCGAAGCGGTTCAAATCCCAGCCCCATCCGCTGCTGCCCGAGGATCCGGCGCGCTGAACGGACATCCCCGAACCGCTTTACTGTTACCAAGAGTTGCACGTATAGTCCGGGGCATGTCAGAGCCTGATACCGACCACGACGACGCCGCCGGCTACCGAGGGCCCGCCGACGTCGTGGTGGCCGACGAGCGTGCGACGATCGACGTGCAACTGTCGGGCCGCTTCGATCCCCTGCTCGGCCGCCATGTGTGGCGCGGCAGGCTACGACGCCTCGCGGTGTCGCTCCCGCCCGGAACCGAACTCCGTCCCGGAACCGAGGTGACCATCACGGTGCCCGGATCCGACGGGCCGGCAGTCGCCCGCATCACCGAAACGGACCTGTGGGGCAGTCACATGGTCGACGGCATCTCCAGGCCGCCCTACGGAGACCATCCCGCCTGATCCCTCGCCGTATGGCAGGCTCGTCGCATGGGAACGAAAAACGAAGCGCCCTGGCACACTCCGGTGGTCGAGGCGTTGCGAGCAGGTCCCGGAACCCGCGTCGCCGAACTCGACACGAACAGCACACCGGGATTCGACGGTGACAAGGCCCTCGGGGAACGCCTCCTCGAGGAACGCGGCGCGGTCCTGTCCGACCTGCAAGGAAAGCTGTTCGCCAACGGACGCGGCGGAGACCCCCGGTCGGTGCTGCTGATCCTGCAGGGGATGGACACCGCAGGCAAAGGCGGCATGGTGCGCCACGTCATCGGCCACGTCGATCCCCAGGGAGTCGACCACACCGCGTTCGGAGTCCCCACACCCGAAGAGAAGCGCCACCATTTCCTGTGGCGCATCAACAAAGCCCTTCCCCGAGGTGGCCAGCTCGGCGTGTTCGACCGGTCGCATTACGAAGACGTACTCGTCGCGCGGGTGCGATCCCTCGTTCCCGAGAATGTCTGGCGCAGGCGGTACGACGAGATCAACCAGTTCGAGCGGGAGATCACCGACACCGGAACCACCATCGTGAAGGTGGCCTTGTTCGTCTCGCTCGACGAGCAGAAGAAGCGGCTCACGGAACGGCTCGAGCGACCCGACAAGTACTGGAAATACGACCCGTCCGACGTGACCGAACGAGCCGTCTGGCCGCAGTACCAAGAGGCCTACCAGGACATGCTCGACAAGACGAACACCGACCTCGCGCCGTGGTACGTCATTCCGTGCGACCGCAAGTGGTACAGCCGTATTGCCGTCACAGAGTTGCTGATCGACGCGTTCGAGCGGCTCGACCTGGACTGGCCCGAACCGACATTCGATATCGAGGTCGAGAAACGGCGACTCGCGGAGGCCTGACCGGCCACCGCGAGTTGTGATTGCACGTCAGAAGCTGTGGGCCTGTCAGAAGAGGGAGGCCCGTCAGAAGAGGTGTGGCGTGTCGAGGTGTTTCCTGCGGTCTCGCCGGACGGTTCCGGCCATCATTCCGACTGCCAGCGCCAAGGCCACGAACACCGCGACGGTGCTGGCCAGAGCCCCTGCCTCGTGGCCGCTGCCCGCGGCGAACAGCGCCAGGGCGATCATCAGTACTGCGATCAGCACCAATCCGTATCCGACCCACGCGACAAAAAGGTTGAGCTTCATGGCCGAACTCCCTCCCAGCGGGTGGTGTCATCCGTCCCCGCCGACGCTACCCGCGCGTGAGCGAGGTCACAAGGTGGCACCATACGATCGTATGTACGCTCCGCGCTCTGCGCTCCCCCCGGTCGCCCCGTGACCACCCCGGACGACACGGGTGACCCCGGTTCCAGGTTCGGTCGCGAGGCGGTAGGCCCGGACGGGCGCAACGAGACGCCCATCGAACGCCTCGACCGGAACTGGTCGAACCTCCTCCAGGAACTGCGGGTCGTGCAGACCGGCGTCCAGGTGCTCACCGGCCTGCTGCTCACCCTGCCGTTCCAGGCCCGATTCGACGACCTGTCCACATATCAGTACGGCGTCTACCTCGTGACGTTGCTCGCCTCCGTCTTCGCTACGGTGTTCCTCGTCGCGCCCGTCGTGATGCATCGCATTCTGTTTCGCCGCGGACAACTTCCGCGACTCGTTGCCACCGCGCACGTGTTCACGCTCGCCGGCATCGTCTTTCTCGGTGTTGCCCTCACCGGCGCAGTCGTCCTCGTGGTCGGAATCCTTCTCGGTGACATCGTCGCCCTCATCATCGGAGGAGTGACCACCCTGCTGTTCGTATGGGCGTGGTTGCTGTACCCGTGGCGGTTCCGGGTCCGTTCCCGGCCACACAGCCCGATCGACGGGTCCTGAGCCTCGCTGTCGTCGGCGCGCCGGTTCCTGGTGAGCGCTGTCAGTCCGCGTCGCGCAGCACGTCGTAGCGAAGCACCGCGAACTCTCCGTTGCGATCGAGTTCTCTCAATCGCATCTCGACGTGCCGCGGCAGCAAGGGTTTACCCGCACCGATCGTCACCGGAGCAATGGAGACGATCACTTCGTCCAGCAGACCGTGCTCGGCGAACTGGCCCGCCAGATCCCCGCCACCGACCATCCACAGGTCCCGCCCACCGGCCGCGTCGGCCATCTCGGCGTAGACCTCGCGGACGTCGCTCTGCGTGAAGCGGATGTCCCCCGGCCCGTTCGGTCCGCTCGCGACGGGAAGGTCACCTCGGTGCGTGAACACCCAGCACGGAATGTCGTACTCCCATTTGTCGACTCCCTCGTGGTCGAGCACCCAGCGATAGGTCGTGGATCCCGTCACCATCGCTCCGATCCCCGCGATGAACTCCTGATACCCGGCAGGGCCTCCCTCGTCGGTCTCTCGTGAAAGCAGCCAGTCGAGCGAATCATCCACTGTTGCAAGGAAACCGTCGAGAGTACTTGCGGTGAAATAGCTCATGCGGGTCATGGCATGGTCCTTTCCGATCCGGGTGCGAAGGCGGCAGAAGTGAAGTGCCAGTCGAGGGGATCGCCGTGGTCGACGCTGCGGCCGGCGGCGCGGAGCATGTGACGGACGAGTTGCCTCCGATGCGCCGAGAACGTGAGCACGTGTGCGACGACTCCACCGAGGACGAAGCTCTGCGGCGGTTCACAGAGTGCGTCGATCAGCCGGTCGCCCCATGCTCCGCGGCGGTCGATGTCCCGCACGGCGTCGGCCCATCTCGTCGCGACCTCGTCGAACCGGCGGAGGAGGGATTCCGGGTCGTGCCCACCACGGTCGGGTTGGTCGTCTCCCGCCATCGATGCGAGCCAGATCTCCTTGGTCCACACGAGATTCCCGAGCACGCGTCCGATCGACTCCTCCGGACCGTCCCATTCGAGCACCACGAGTCCGGGAAAACGATTGCGCTCGTATTCCGGCTCGTCGAGTTCTCGGGCGAGTTCGAGCAGCGCACGCGTGTCGTCGAGGTCGTGATGCACGAGGTGCGCCACGACCTCCGAGCCGGAATGCCTCCCGGCGGAGACGGTCCCGTCCTCGAGCCACAGGTTCATGGGCGGGTGGAAATGCACTCCGTTCGGTGCCGTGAGCCAATGAGCACGACCGTCCTGCGACGACGTCCTCGTCGTCGCACTGGGCGGATATCCGTACGCGCGTGCATACGCGCGCCCGAACCCTTCGACGCTGCTGTAACCGGCCCCGAACGCGGCATCGGTGACACCGGCGCCGTTGGCCAGTTGCCAGGCCGCGCGTTCGAGCATCACTCTCCGCCGCAGGGCCACCGGGGACTCCCCGGTACCGACACCGAACTGGCGTGTGAAGTGCCAGGGGGACGCGTACGCCCCCTGCGCCATCTGTTCGAGGTTGACGTTGTTCTCGTCGAGCACCGCGTCGAGGAGTTCACGTAAGCGGTCGCGCCGGGGCTCGGACAGCCGGGTTTCGGACATAGGACAAGTCTGACGACCTTCGTGCGGTCGCGCTTGACCGTTCTTGCCGAATCCGGCCGACAGTCACCCGGGCAGCGTCTCACCGCCGATAGGAGCCAGCACTTCCCCGCTGTAATAGGAGGACATCGTCGCCGAGGCGAAGAAGACGTACGACGGCGCGATCTCGTCGGGTTGCGCGGCCCTGCCGTACGGTGCCTGCTGACCGAACTCGGACACCTTCTCCGCGTCCATCGTCGCGGGAATCAGCGGGGTCCACACCGGTCCCGGCGCGACACAGTTGACTCTGATCCCCCGGTCGCTCAGTGCCTGCGCGAGCGAATAGGTCAACGCGATCACGGCGCCCTTGGTCGCCGAGTAGTCGATCAGTGTCTTGTTCCCGCGAAGCCCGTTGATCGAGGCGGTGTTGATGACGACGCCGCCCCGGGGAAGGTGCGGCAGCGCCGCCTTGGTGACATGGAAGAAGCTGTCGATATTGACGGCGAAGGTCCTTCGCCACTGTTCGTCGTCGAGTTCCGCGAAGTCGTCGACCGGCTGCTGGGTACCGACATTGTTGACGACGATCTCCAGACCGCCCATGGCGGCCGCGGCCTCGGCGACAACCGTGCGGCAGTGAGCCGGGTCCGCGAGATCTCCCGGGTACAGGTGACATGCGCGTCCTTCCGCCTCCACGAGAGCGGCGGTGTGCTCGGCATCCTCCTGTTCCTCCAGGTAGGCGATCGCCACGTCCGCACCTTCCTTCGCGAAGGCCACCGCGACCGCCCGGCCGATCCCGGAGTCACCACCGGTGATCAACGCTCGCCGGCCGGCGAGCAAGTCCCTGCCGCGATAGTCGCGCATCTCGTCGCGGGGGCGTTCCGCCATGTCGGTCGTATCGCCCGGATAGTCGATGGTGTGCGGTTTCCGTTCCTTGTCGTCTGCCATAGCGAGCGGTTACCCCCTGCGCCGGTGGGCACACGTATCCGTTTCCGCCGGGCCCGCCAGGGGTAACCGGCACGTATGTCTGATGTGATCCGGCCGTGTGACCTGTCCGCCGCTTCTCTGCCGACCCCGCGGGGGCCGATCTCCGCCGCCGTCGTCGAACGGCTGGCCCGTCCCGCCGACGCCGCGGCCTGGCAGATCGCAGTCGGTGAGCCCGACCCGTACGGCGACGACGTGCAACTGGCCCTGACCGTGCTCTACGAGTTGCACTACCGCGGTTTCGACGGTGTCGACGCGTCGTGGGAGTGGGCGCCGGGACCCCTGGGACTGCGCGCCGACCTCGAGCGTCTGTTCCTCGCACAGTTGCGCGCCGACGTCCCGGTCGGCGACGACACGGACGCGACGTTCGACGCGCTCTACCGCGAGCCGAAGGACGCCTGGGGCGTGTCGCACGAACTGGCGGAACGCGGCACCTGGGACCAGATCCGCGAGTTCTTCGTACACCGCTCGATCTACCACCTGAAGGAAGCGGATCCGCACGCGTTCGCCATTCCTCGCCTGCGGGGACGTGCGAAAGCGGCACTCGTCGCGGTCGAGTTCGACGAATACGGCGGTGGTCGCGCCGACAGGATGCACTCCCGCCTGTACGCCGATCTGCTGAAAGCGGCCGACCTCGACGAGAGCTACCTCGGCTATCTCGACGCCGTGCCGGCCGTCACCCTCGCGACCGTCAATTTCATGTCGCTGTGCGGGCTGCACCGGGCGCACATGCCGATGCTCGTGGGGATGTTCACCGCTGCGGAGATCACCACGGCTCCGAGTGCCCGGCGGATGGCGTCGGCCCTGGAACGTCTCGGCGCAGACCCCGCGTGCGTCACGTTCTACACCGAGCACATCGAAGCGGATGCCGTGCACGAACTGGTGCTTCGGCACGACGTGGTGGGTGACATGATCGCGGCCGACCCCCGCTGCGCGAGCGACATCGTGTTCGGCGCGGAGGCCGCGGAGTTCCTCGAAGGCCGCCTCGCACACCACCTGCTGGACAACTGGTCGAAGGGTTCGACGACGCTTCGTGCGTCCCTCGACGACATCGCTCCGGTGGACCAGCCCGTGAGCTGATCCACCGGAGCGGTCCGACGGGTAAGCCGCGTCAGTCGAGGACGCCCGGCTCGTGGGTCGGGGTTCCACCCGAACCGTGGAGCCGGCGGTGACGGAAATTGATCGTGATCAACGCCGCGCCGGCCGAGAGGAGCGCCGCAGCGATGACGACGGCAACCACCGTCCAGCCGGCGAACCCGTCTCCTGCAGCGAAGAGCGCCATGGCGACGACAGCAATGCTGGCAAGAACGCACGCGTAGCCGATCCATCCCGCTACCCGGGAGCCGGTGGTCGGCGGCTCGTGCCTCGATGTGTTGGTCATAGTGGTTTGTACCCCTTCGTGCGGCCCGACAAAACTCGGGCAATCGAGAAACAGGCTCCCCCGCAGTGTGATCCGGTCAAGGCGGAATCCGGCGTCCGATCGGACCACGTCCGAGAAGCACAGCGAGGAGTTCCCGCGCGGAGCGCGCACGCAACACCGGACTGCAGGTTCCACCACGCGCACGCATGCCGGCGATCGTCTCCGCCCAGACGGCGGGACCGGAATGCCGCGGCGCCCAGCCGAGCACTGCGGACGCCCGCTCGCATCCGAGCATGGGGGTGGCGTATGCCAGGTCGACCCAGCTTCCCTGAACCGGCTGAAGCCGGGCGTGCCAACCGGCGTCGGCCACCGCGGAGAGCAGCCGTGCGGGAACGTGGACGGTAGAGCAACCGAACGGTGCGGCGAAGTCCTCGGCGCCGACGGGCACCGGCGAGGCCAGGTTGACCGCGCCCACAGCACGACGTCGGAGTGCCGAGTCGATTGCCGCGGCCACATCGTCGGCATGCACCGCGGGGATCGTGAGCCTCCGGTCGACGGGCAGCACCGGGACGTGGCGGGTGATCGCGGACGGCACCGCGTCCGGCAGCACGTATCGGGCGAGACCCGACCCCGCTGCGTATTGCCCGATGAATCCCGGGCGTAGCCGCAGCAGATCCGGCGCACCGGGCGCACCCGACAATTCGTCGAGCACCCTTTCGGCCGCCACCTTGTCCACGCTGTAGGCACAGCCGGGTATTCCCGTCGTCGGCCAGGACTCGTCGACGGGCCGGCCGTACGATCCCGGCGAGTACGCCGCGCCGGAGGACATGTGCAGCACGTGCGGTACGCCGGCGTCCGCTGCCGCCGAATACACGGCGCGTGTTCCCTCGACTGCGGTGCGCCGCAAGTATTCTCGCCGGTGCGACGGCTGGAATCCCCAGGCAAGGTGGACGACGGCATCGGCGCCGGACATCTGCCGCCGCAGCACCCCGTACGACTCGGGCTCCGCGAGGTCGACGCGACACCAGCGCGCAGAAAGATAGGGGCCGCGCGCCGGAGGTATCCGGCGGGCCGCCCCCCTGGAGTGGGGGGGGTGGGGGCACCGCGCGCGACCCCCCCCCCCCCCGGGACCCCCC
>NZ_JBNCLW010000002.1:323529-534279 GCF_049844875.1 Rhodococcus sp. DT1 | reverse complement strand
CGCCGGGGGCTCGGCGTGGCCCCCGCTCCCCCGGGCCGAAGAAAGTTGGGGGCCGGGCGCCGGAGGTATCCGGCGCGCGACCCCTGTGATCTCGGGAGGTTCGGGCCACTGCGCGAGACGACGCAGCAGCGCGGATCCCACATTGCCGCTGGCCCCGGTCACGATGATTTTTGCGACCGCGGCATCCGGCACGAGAGAATCCTGTCTCCGGTCAGCGGACCTTGTCGGCCGCTTCCTTCTCGGTGGAGGCGTTTCCGTGGGCCAGGGCCCCGGCAGCGTTCTCCAGGTGCGCACGCACGAACCACTGGAACTTCTCGAGCTGACCGGTGTGCCCGATAAGGACGTCTTCGGTGATCGGATCGAGTTCGCCGACTTCCTCGATGGCCTTACGGTTGTCGGTGATCACCCCGTCGTAGACGAGGTCGAGCGCGGCGAGGTGAGCCTGAGCGGTGTCGCGGCCCACCGAGTAGTCGTCCCATGTGCGGTTCTTCTCGATAGCTCCCGGCGTGCCCTTCGGCGATTCACCGAGCGTCGCGATGCGTTCTGCTACTTCGTCCGCGTATCCACGCACGAGTTCAACCTGGGGATCGATCATCTCGTGGACGCCGATGAAGTTGGGTCCGACAACGTTCCAGTGAATGTGCTTGAGAGTGAGATGCAGGTCGTTGTACGCGCTCAGGCGCTGCTGCAGGACACCGGCAACTTTCGTGCCGTTCTTGCCGCTCAAACCGGGCACCGTGTATTTCGACATGATTGCGATCCTCCAAGTGCTTTTGTTTGCGTGGCAATCGCATACCCCGGAAACGGCACTGCTCAAACCCTTCGCACGAGTAACCGCTCACTGTCAGGTCGTGCGGAGAAGGTCCGGCGCGGACATCTCGGGCCGGCGACGAGCACGTGCCGCCCACCGATGACACAGCAGCACGACCAGAGCCAGTTCGAAGGGCAATCCCCCGTAGTACATGATCTGGCTGCCCATTTCGGCCTGCTCTGCGGAGACGCCGGGAGGCGGGTCCGCGTACAGCGTCTTCGCGAGGATGTTGTGGGCGGCAATGGACACCACCAGCACTGCGGCCCGTAAGCCGAACGATGTGCGGTGAGGAGAAGGGTCCACTCCCACCAGCGAATAGGTGTACAGGTACCCGGCTGCGACGATGTGGAACTCGATCAGCCACATCACCCACGTTCCGCCGTGCATGTAGTCGAACAACCATGTCCGATAGAGAAGCCACAGCCCGCCGACGTTGAGTGTCGCCGCGACGAGCGGGTGGGTGAGCACTTCACAGGGCCGGGAGCGCAGCACCCGGGAGACGCGTCGGGCCTCGCGCAGAGGGAGCACGCGCAGCGCGAGGGTGACCGGTGCGGCGAGCACCAGCAGTAGCGGTACCGCCATGCCGGCTACCACGTGGGACACCATGTGACCCGCGAAGTCGAAGGATTCGTTGGCCGCACCGTGGCCGTGCTGCGCGCCGTGGCCCTGCGCCGGGCTGTCCGCGGATGCGGAGTTACCCCACACCGCGGCGAGCGCGAGCCAGCCCACCGTCCAACCGGCGGTGCGCGCGAGCGACCACGACTTCGCCGCCGCGGCTGCCGCCCAGTAGGCCGGCACCGCGCAGATCGCCACGCCCCAGACGACGAACGGCATCATCGCGATTCCGTCCTCACCGGCTCCTGCCGGTACGTGGACGCGATGATCGCGCCACCGCACACGAGCAGCACCGCGGCAAGGATGTTCCACGTCAGGTCGTACGGGAGAAGATCGACTTCGTATCGGATCTGGTGAAGGCCCATCAGCTTGTGCTGCACCAGGCCGTCGTACAACTGGAACGCACCCACCGCCGTCACGAAGCCGCCCACCAGGGCTCGCACCCACAACGTCCGGTCACGGATCGCCATGACCACCAGGTAGAAGCCGGCGACGGTGGCGAACCAGCTGAACGCGTGGAACAAGCCGTCCGACACCAGACCCGCCGACGTGGTGGACCGGTCGTAGAAGTGATGCCAATGGAGTATCTGGTGAAAGATCACCTCGTCGGTCATCGCGACCGCGCCCAACCCGAGGAACGCGCCCGCCAGCAGACTCCTGCCTCTTTCGGGCCGACGCTCCACTGTCGCACCCTCGACTTCGCTTTTGGTCATGACCAGGGGACTACCCCCGGTTCGGGCGGTCAATCCCTGCGGGAGACCATTGGCGCGACGCCCTCCAGTGCACCCCGCTCGGCCCGCACACAGAATTTTTTGGGGCGTGTGTTTCGATGCGGACAATCCGGGTATTCAGGACTTGGATCCGGAGCCGCTCGGCATCGGACAAGACAGCGAGGTGGACGCAATGATTGTTCTGGGCCTGATTCTTCTCGTGGTCGGATTCTTCACCGGGATCTCGATCCTGACGACACTGGGTGTCATCCTCCTGGTGATCGGCGTCATCATGGCAATCCTGGGAGCCTCCGGCAAGGCCGTCGGTGGTCGCGCCCACTGGTATTGATCCTTAGAACAGTCGAAGTCCGGACGCTACGGCGTCCGGGCTTCGGCTGTTGTGCGGTATCGGCAAGACACAAAAAGAAAGCCCGTTCGCCGGCACCCGATCACATGTTCGGGAATCCCGCGTTCGGGCTTTCTGCGGTTATCGGTCCCGGGACCGTATCGGCCGGCGATGACTGGTATCGCACAGCGGATACAACTCGCTACGCCGGCATCGGCACACTGCCACGACGAACCGGTCCGATTCCGTCACGGACCCGTCCTCGGTCTCGATCCGAACCGGACCGTTCACGAGCATCGGTCCGCCTTTGACTTTGCGGACGACCGTGACGTCCTCTGCGCTACCGGTGGTCGCGTTCACCACGTGGCGGCCACCCTCGCTCTCAGTGCCTGCCTGCACGGATCACCACCACCTCTTCGGTATCGATGCCCTGTTGTGCCAGCTCCACTTCCTGGAGATAGCTCAGGCGACTCTGCAGGACCGGTCCGAACGGGATGCGTTCGCGGGCCACGACCGAGCCCGAAAGGCCGGCGGCGCGCACACGCTCGAGCGTTTCGTCTACCCCGGTGAATTCCGAGTGCACGAGCAACGCGAACCCGCGCGGAGACAAGAGCTGGGGCAAGGAGTCGCACAACGGGTCGAGCACCGATCGCCCGTCCGGACCGGCATCCCAGCGCGGATCCTCACTGCCCCGGCCGTCGTCCGGCACATAGGGCGGGTTGGAGACAACCACGTCGAACGGACCGTGTTCCACGGCCACATCCAGACTTCCGCGAAGTACCGAGATCGGCAGCCTCCGCGACAGGGCATTTGCCCGCGCGGTGAGAACCGCCCTGCGTGAAATATCGAGCGCAGTCACCGCCCCGGCCCCCGCCCTGGCGGCTGTGATTGCGAGAAACCCACTCCCGGTACAGAAATCGAGGACTTTGGCGTCCTGTGCACCTCCGGCGTCGCGGAGCGCCCGCGCAAGAAGAAACGAATCCTCTTGGGGGCGGTACACGCCGGGCAGACGCCACACTCGAGGGGAATCCGGACGGTCGAGGACTGGAGAAGTGGTCACAGCTACATCACCCCGGGGTTCGATGTGCGGAGTCGACGACTACGCACCAGCCAATGCCTGAGCCGACCGTGCGGAGGGCGCATCTTCCCGTCGACGACGCCCACAACGCGCCATCGAGCGGGTATTCGGTCATGGCCGCGAATACCCGTACCCCAGATCCGCGAAACCTGCCGTTTACGACCACGACTTCTCGGTCAGGACATCACCCGGCGCCCCAGGGCGTGCAGGCCGCGTCGCAGCGGCCCCGTCGCTCGCTGATCCTGCAGTGCGGCATCGGCGGCGTTCCAGCCGCACATTCCGTGTACGCCGCCGCCGGGGTGTGCTCCCGCGCTGGCCAGATACAGCTTGCCCACCGGGGTCCGCGACCCGCCGAGTCCTGGCGCGGGACGAAGGAACAACTGCTGGTGGATCTGCGCGGTACCACCGTTGACCGCTCCACCGACCAGGTTGGCGTCAGCCGCTTCGAGATCGGCGGGACGCTGCACGGTCCGGCCCAGAATCGTGTCCCGGAATCCGGGCGCGTACGCCTCGAGCTGGGCGTCGATCCTCTCGGCGAGAAGGTCCGCGGACTCGTCGTCGGTGACGCCGCGGGGCAGGTGCGTGTATGCCCACGCACTTTCGGTCCCGGCGGGCGACCGGGTGGGATCCGTCGTCGTCATCTGCCCGAAGAGCAGGAACGGAGACTCCGGAACCACCCCTGTCGACAGATCCGCCGACCAGCGGACCATCGCGTTCGAATCGGCACCGACATGCACGGTGCCCGTCCGGGACAACGACTCCGACCGCCACGGCACAGGACTGTCGAGCGCGTAGTTCACCTTGACCACGGGCGTGTCCCATTCGAATCCCTGCAGGTCGGCACGGGCACGCTCGGTGACGGAGGAACTCGCGAGCAACTTTCCGTACAGCGCGGGCGCCGACACGTCCGCGAGTATCGCCCGCCTGGCCTTCACCCGGCTTCCGCCCGCAGTACGCACCGCTACGGCGGTTCCGTCTTCGACGTCGATATCGGTGACGCGATCGCCACATCGGATCTGCACACCGGCATGTTCACCGCGGCGGACCAGAGCGTCGGTGAGGGCGCCCGCACCGCCGACCGGACACGGGAAACCCACGTCCTGGGCGAGCATGGTCAAGATGTAACCCATCACGCCGCTACCCGGGGCGTCGGGAGGGATATCGGAGTGCATGGCATTGCCGAGCAGGAGCAGGCGGGCTGCTTCTCCGTCGAACAATTCCTCGCTGAGGCGACGGACGGGAAGCGCCAGCATCCTGGCAAAGCGCAGAGATTCCGCAGGCCCGAGTGCGCGCAGCAGTGACGTCGAACCCCGAACCGGGGGAAACGGGGAAAGAAGCAGCTTCAGCAGTGAACTGCGCACCCTGTTCCACTGCTCGACGAGTGTCATCCAGGCTTCCCCGTCACCGGCGCACCTGCGCTCGAGATCGGCGGCGGTGTCTTCGGCACGGCGCGCGACCACCACCGCGTCCTCGTCCTCGGGACCGAGCGGATGACCGAACGAGTTGGGCGACCGGCTCCAGGTCAAACCGTGGGACTCGAGGTCGAGTGCGGCAAAGGCGGGCGACACCGCTCCGAGGGGATAGAAGGCGCTGAACAGGTCGGTCCGGAAACCCGGATGGAGTTCGGCGCTGCGTACGGCACCGCCGGGTTGCGGTTGTTCTTCGAGCACCAGTACGTCCCAGCCGGCATCCGCGAGTGCCGCCGCTGCGGTGAGCCCGTTGGGACCGGCACCGATGACGACGGCATCGACAGTTTCGGTGCTCATCGCGCGGGCCCTGCAGGAGTCGCACGTTGTGCGAGGAGCGTCAACCGGGACAGGCACTCCTGGTTCCGCGGCCATACCGCGGTTTCCTGTACGAACTCGGGCAGCATGCTCGGGAGCCCGCTCACGACATGCTCGGACATGGTGATCGTCGACCCGCCTCCCGACGCGGGTTCGATCGTCAACTTGATCTCGGCCTGACCGAAAGCCCATGCGCGTGCGCGCAAGACGAGTTCCCTCTCGGGCGTCGCCGAAAGAACCTCGGTGCAGTCGTCGAGCAGCACGGGCCACAGTCCGACCGAATGATGGATGCGGCTGCCGACGGCCGGCCAGGTCGCGTCGACCTTCCGAATACGGGAGGCTCCGACGACCCACGTCGCATAGCTCCACCCGTCCGCCAGGACATCCCACACCCGGCTCGGCGAAGCAGTGGTCTCCTTGCTCGCGACTCTGGTCATCCCCGGTTTCCCTCCTCGTCCGCGGTCCGTGCCGGGGGCATACCCTCGACCGCTCCGGCCCACACCGGCGCCTCGCGCGCGGGTGTGAGACGAGAAGCGGACGGGTACCTGAGCGACATGCCCGCAGACAGAAAAGAACCCACAGAGTCCGACGACGCCCGACAGGGAGCATCTGCTTTCGTGTTCGCTCCGTCACCCCTGCTGACCGTCACGATCGAAAAAGCACCGAGCGGGAGCACAGAACTGCACGTGCATCCCGGTGGACAGGGTTTCTGGATCGGGCGGATGGCATCGATCCTGGGCATGGACGTACACCTGTGCGGTCCCTTCGGCGGTGAGTCCGGCGGCATTCTCGTCGATCTCATCGGCCGCGAAGGCATCACGGTCCATCCGGTGTCTTCTGCCTCCGACAACGGCTCGTACGTCCACGATCGTCGCGACGGCGAACGCGAGGTGATCGTCGAGGTCGACCCCCCTACGCTCACCCGCCACGAGACGGACGACCTCTTCAGCGTCTCGCTCGGCGCAGGAATGTCCGCCGATGTTGCGATCATCGGCGGACCACACTGCAACGACGCCATACCCACCGAGCTCTACACGCGGCTCTGCGCCGACCTGTCCGCCCTGAAGATCCCGGTCGTGGCAGATCTCTCGGGTCCGACCCTGACCGCGGCGCTGGAAGGCGGAGTCTCGCTGCTGAAGGTGAGCCACGAGGATCTCATCGAAGACGGCCGCGCCGCCTCGGAGGACCTCGACGACCTCATCACGGCCATGCATTCGCTGCACAAGGAAGGCGCCGCAAGCGTGGTGATCTCGCGTGCGGCCGATCCGGCGATCGCACTGCACGACGGAGTGATCTGGGAGGTCGAGGCGCCCCCGGTCCAGTCGGTGGACCACCGCGGCGCCGGCGACTCGATGACCGCGGGCCTCGCCGTCGGCTATGCCGATGGCCTCCCGTTCGAGCAAGCGCTCCGGCTCGGTGCCGCCGCCGGCGCAGTCAACGTCACGCGACGAGGACTCGCCACCGGTCAGCGGCACGCGATCGAGAAGATGACCGAGAACGTGCAGGTGCGACGACTGGAGAAGGACCACGCATGAAGGCGCTGATCGTCAACGACGACGGAATCGACAGCCCCGGGCTGGCCGCGCTGGCTCGGGTCGCCGTCGCGGCGGGCCTCGACGTGCAGGTGGCAGCACCCCATATCGAACGAAGCGGCGCCAGCGCAGCGTTGAGCGCCCTCGAGGACGACGGAAAGCTGAAGGTGTCGCGGCGGTCCATTTCGGGGCTTCCCGACGTGGACGTGCTCGCGGTCCACGCGTCCCCGGCATTGATCACGTTCGTCGCGTCGTACGGCGCCTTCGGCGACACCCCCGACCTCGTTCTGTCCGGGATCAACCTCGGGCCCAACACCGGTCGCGCGATCCTTCATTCCGGAACCGTGGGCGCCGCTCTCACCGCAGCGGCTCACGGGGCTCGCGCGGTCGCGTTGTCGCTCAACGCTTCCGATCCTGCGTCGTGGGACACTGCGGAATACATCGCCGAGCGTGCCGTGCGGTGGTCGATGGAACACGGGGAACCCGGCGAGGTCCTCAATGTGAACATCCCCGACGTTCCGGTGGACGAACTGCACGGGCTGCGCGAGGCCCAGCTGGCCGAATTCGGTGCGGTTCAGGCCGAGATCACCGAGTCGGACGAGGACTACGACGATCAATACGATGACGACGACACCCGCACCGTGACGATGTCCTTCAAGGCCATCGACATCCACGGGCCGGACGACACCGACGCGGTGTTGCTCAGCCGTGGGTGGGCCACCGCGACCGTCCTGCAGATGCCGTTCGAGACGGCGGGGTCCGATCTCGGCGAGTTCGCTTTCTCCCGGGACGGCGTGTCCCCTTCCTGAACCTCCCTCCCGGCACTCGGGCCACAACACCGACAGCACCGCGCCCCACGTGGATATCCACGTGGGGCGCGGTGCCGAGTACAGACGATCGACTACGGATGCAGAGCGATCTTGATCGCACCGTCTTCCTTGCGCTGGAAGATCTCGTACGCGTGCGGTGCCTCCGCCAGGGACAGCCTGTGTGTCGCAAAGGTGTCCACTCCGAGCGGATCGTCGTCGGTCAGCAGCGGAAGAATCTCCGGCACCCAGTGAAGGACGTTGGCCTGACCCATGCGCAGCCGGATCTGCTTGTCGAACATCGTCATCAGGGGCATGGGGTCGGTCATCCCGCCGTATACGCCGCTGAGCGAGATGGTGCCGCCGCGTCGCACGATATCGATGGCCGTATACAGCGCGTGAAGCCTGTCCACTCCTGCTTTCTCCATCAGCGGTTCCGCGATCGCCGAGGGCAGGAATCCTGTCGCCGTCTGGGCAAGCTTGGCCACCGGCGACCCGTGCGCTTCCATCCCCACGGCGTCGATCACCGAATCGGTGCCGCGACCGTCGGTGCGGTCGCGGATGATGTCGCCGAGATCGCTGCCCGCATCACGGAGGTCGATCGTCTCCATACCGCGGGAAGCGGCACGAGCGAGCCGTTCCGGCACCAGATCGACCGCGATCACGCGCGCACCCCGATGCATGGCGATACGTCCTGCCATCTCGCCGATCGGACCCAGCCCCAGCACCGCGACCGTGCCCCCGTCCGGAATGTTCGCGTATTCCACCGCCTGCCAGGCGGTGGGCAACACGTCCGAGAGGTAGGAGAAGCGGTCGTCCGCCGGCCCATCCGGAACCTTGATGTGAGTCGAATCGGCCAGGGGCACACGGAGATACTCCGCCTGCGCACCCGGCACGCTGCCGTACAGCTTCGAGTAGCCGAAAAGTGCTGCGCCACTCCCCTCTTCCCGAACCTGAGTCGTTTCACACTGCGATTGGAGCCCGTGGTCGCACATGAAGCAGCTGCCGCACGAGATCTGGAACGGGATGACCACTCGGTCTCCCGGAGTCAGGCCGGTGACACCGGCGCCGACTTCTTCCACGATCCCCATCGGTTCGTGCCCGAGAATGTCGCCGGGCGTCATGAAGGCGCCGAGCACCTCGTACAGGTGCAGATCCGACCCGCAGATGTTGGTGGTCGTGACTCGAATGACGGCGTCGGTCGGTTTCTCGATCTTTGCGTCCGGGACATTGTCGACGCTGACCTTTCGACGACCTTGCCATGTCACTGCCTTCATCGAGAACTCCTCCGCTGTGGATTGCAGGTGTTTCCGGGCTACCCGGCCCCCACCGGGGTTAACCGCGCGGATCGGGGTATCCGCCGAGCACGAGATCCCGGATCGACCGGTGCGCACCCGCCCCGACCCCACCACGAAGGAGATCGCACGTGACGTCATTGTGGCTCGCACGAGACGCCGAGGCCGGCGCCCACACCAGCGACGAGTGGACGCAGCGACGCGAGGTGTACGACACCGTCGTCGTCGGCGCGGGGCTGACAGGCGTCGTCACCGCCTTGCTGCTGGCTAGGTCCGGGCAGCGCGTCGCCATCCTCGAAGCCCGTGATATCGGGGCGGTGACCACCGGCAACACCACCGCCAAGGTGAGCCTCCTCCAGGGGACCGCCCTCTCACAGATCTCTCGCCGTCACTCCCGCCCGGTGGTGCAGGCGTACGTGGACGGCAACCTCGGCGCCCAGCGGTGGATCGCCGAGTTCTGCAAGCACAACGAAGTGGAGACGGAGACCGCCGACGCCTACACGTACGCCGTGAGCGGTGAGAGCGTGGCCTCGGTCGAGGCAGAACACCGCAGTTGCCGCGCGGCGGGCCTGCCGACGCGGACCGTGACCGACACCGAGTTGCCCTATCCCGTCGCCTCGGCGGTCGTGCTGCCGAATCAGATCCAGTTCGACCCGATGCCGATGCTGCGCGCTGCTGTGCGCGAACTTCGGGCGAGCGACGGCGAGGTCTTCACCGGAATCCGCGCCGTGTCGGCCTCGACGGACAGCGGCGGCTGCACGGTCGAGACCGAGTCCGGAAGCGTGCGCGGCGCGCACGTCGTACTGGCCACAGGCATGCCGATCCTGGATCGAGGCGGGTTCTTCGCGCGACTCGAACCGGAACGCTCGTACGCCTGCGCGTTCGAGGTGGCAGAGACACCGCCCAGCGGCATGTACCTGTCGGTGGACTCGCCCACCCGCTCGATCCGGACCGCTCCCGCGGCGAGTCCTCACGGCACCTCCTCGTCCGGCAACGACCGCCGTCTGCTGCTCGTCGGTGGCAACGGCCACGTGGTGGGCCGGCACAAGGGGTCGACCCGTGCTGCTGTCGCCGACCTCGTCGCGTGGACGCAGCGGCATTTCCCGGGAGCGAAGCCCGTCGCGCGATGGTCGGCGCAGGACTACAGCACGCTCGATTCGCTGCCGTACGTCGGTCCACTGCTCCCGACAACGGACCGCCTGTGGGTCGCGACCGGCTACGGCAAGTGGGGTATGACCAACGCGGTCACCGCCGCGCACCTGCTGAGCACCCGGATCACCGGTGAACGCGATCCCGAGATAGAGGCGTGGGCTCCCGGATATTCGGCGTGGAGCCCGTCCCAGCTGTTCGACGTCCCGAGCGCGGTGAAGCTCAACGCGGGCGTGGGCATCAACCTCGCCCGCGGATGGTGGAGCGCGGAGACCAGCTCGGACTCCTCGACCGCACCCGGCGAAGGCGAGGGGCGCGTCGCGCGCGACTGCGGCCTTCCCGTCGGCATATCCACGATCGACGGCCGGACCCAGCGGGTGTCGGCGGTGTGCCCGCATCTCGGAGGGGTACTGCGATGGAACGACGAAGAGGCCTCCTGGGACTGTCCCCTGCACGGATCTCGCTTCGCCGCCGACGGCACCCGGCTCGAAGGACCGGCGACGAGTGACCTGCATCGCCGCTGACCGCGACGTTTCCTGACACACGACCCGGGGTATCCGGGTCCGGATCGAGAAAGGCGCGATAGATATGACTACAGCTGAACAAGGCCGTCTCGCGGGACGCAGGATTGCTGTCCTCGCCACCGACGGTGTCGAAGAGGTAGAGCTCGTCGAGCCCTGGAAGGCCGTCGAAAAAGAGGGCGCAACCCTCGAACTGTTGTCGCTCCGGACCGGCGAGATCCAGGCGATGCAGCAGGATGTGAACGCAGCCGGCAAGTACCCCGTGGACCGGGCGGTAGCCGACGCGAATGTCCCCGATTTCGACGCACTGCTGCTTCCGGGTGGCACCACCAACCCGGATCATCTGCGCCAGGATCCCGACGCTGTCGCCTTCGTGCGGGACTTCGTGCAGTCGGACAAGCCCGTCGGCGTGATCTGCCACGGCCCGTGGACGTTGGTGGAAGCGGGAGTCGTGGACGGCCGCACATTGACCTCGTATCCGAGCGTGCGCACCGACATCCGGAATGCCGGCGGAACCGTCGTCGACAAAGAGGTGGTCATCGACCGCAACCTGGTGTCCAGCCGCAACCCGGACGACCTTCCCGCATTCTGCGCAGCCGTCATCGACGTGGTCGCCGAGGCGGCGGGTTCGGGTCATTCCTGACCGAGACGGGTGACGGAGAAAACCGTCCGATAGTGCACGTGCCGTGTTGTGAGAAGTACTTGTTGTGAGAAGAAAGGACCCCTCGACGATGGTTGAGGTCCACACCCTCCCCGACCCCGCTGCGGCGACGCCGTCGCCCGCCGCGGTCGGGGCACGTTTCAGCACCGCCGAGATCAAGCGCCGCATCGACGCGATGTTCGACGAAGTGCAGTCCGTCGAAGTGGAGCGGCTGGAGGCGTGACTTCCCAGCTCACGCCGCCTGCCGCCCGCATACCGATGCGAAAGTTGAACAAACGATGAGTGAGACGTCCTCCAACCGATTCGTGGTCGTGGCCAACCGGCTTCCGGTGGACCTCGAGACCCCGCCGGACGGCGGACCAGGGGTGTGGCGTCGGAGCCCCGGCGGACTCGTGACGGCGCTCGAGCCGGTCCTCCGTTCTGCCGACGGCGCGTGGGTCGGCTGGCCGGGCACCCCCGACGTGGACCTCGACCCGTTCGTCGAGGAGGGCTTGACCCTCCATCCGGTGCGACTGAGTGAAGCGGAGGTCACGGAGTACTACGAGGGTTTCTCCAACGAGACGCTCTGGCCGCTCTATCACGATGCGGTGATCGCGCCGACGTTCGACCGAGACTGGTGGCGCACCTACGAGAAGGTCAACCGCCGCTTTGCCGAGGAAGCCGCTCGGGCGGCAGCCCCCGGCGCCACCGTGTGGGTTCACGACTACCAGCTTCAGCTGGTCCCAAGGATGCTTCGCGACCTGCGCCCCGATCTGAGGATCGGGTTCTTCCTGCATATCCCGTTCCCGCCCACCGAATTGTTCCTCCAGTTGCCGTGGCGGAAGGAGATCCTCGAGGGACTCATGGGTGCCGACCTTGTCGGCTTCCACCTGCCCGGCGGCGCCGAGAACTTCCTGTACCTCGCCCGGCGGCTGCTCGACCTCCCGAGTTCTCCTCGGGGGACCACCGGGGGCGGCACCATCGATCTCGGGGATCGGCGCGTGCGGGTCGGCGCGTATCCGATCTCGATCGATTCGGCGCAGCTGCGCGACCAGTCGGTCACGGCCGCAACGAAGCTGCGCGCCAAGGAGATACGTGCGGAGCTCGGCGACCCGGAGACGATTCTCCTGGGTGTCGATCGGCTCGACTACACCAAGGGGATCAGCGTTCGGCTCGAGGCATTGCGCGAGTTGCTCGTCGACGGCACGCTCGACCCCGAAAAGGTCGTCATGGTCCAGCTCGCCACCCCAAGCCGCGAGCGGCTCTCCGCGTACGCGTCCTTGCGCGACGACATCGAACGGCAGGTCGGAAACATCAACGGCGAGTTCGGGCAGCTCGGCCGGCCCGTGGTGCATTACCTGCACCGGCCCGTCGATCGCGACGAACTCATCGCGATGTACGCCGGGGCCGACGTCATGGTTGTCACCCCGTTCCGCGACGGTATGAATCTCGTCGCCAAGGAGTACGTGGCGTGTCACGGCGACGGGAGCGGAGCGCTGGTGCTCAGCGAGTTCGCGGGGGCCGCCGCGGAGTTGAGGCGTGCGCACGTGGTGAACCCGCACGATCTCGAGGACGTCAAACGTGCCGTGGTGAACGCCGTCGGAGAAGACCGGGCGAGTGCCGCCCGGCGAATGCGCTCCATGCACAAACACGTGATGGCACACGACGTCGACCGCTGGGCGAATTCGTTCCTGTCCCATCTCACCGAGGATCACTGACCGGTCCGGACAATTTGTGACGCGGGTCGCATTATCAGCTGTGACCGACGTGCCCCATAGATGACGTATGGTTCGCCACCGCCTCACTCGAGGCGGTGGCGAAGACCTGCGGTGTGTGCCGCATAATCGGACATATGACGGACCGCAGCACCCCGGAGGAGCCCGCACTGGCAGGGAACGCCGGAGACGGCGCCACCGAGCATGTGGGTAGCTTCAGGTACTTGCTCGCAGACGACACATGGGAGTGGTCGGATGCCGTCGCGAGGATGCACGGCTACGAGCCCGGAACCGTCACACCGACCACCGACCTCCTTCTTCAACACAAACACCCGGACGACAAAGAACACATCGCGAGGCTTCTCGACGCGGTGCGTTCGGCGGGTGAACCGTTCAGTAGCCGGCACCGGATCATCGACACCGCTGGGAACGTGAAGCGTGTCGCCGTGATCGGGGACCGGCTCGTCGACGAGGACGGCACCCTGCTCGGCACCTCGGGCTTCTATGTGGACTTGTCCGATGCATTCGAGGAAGAGGTCCGCGAGGGTGTCGACCTGGCGGTGAACGCACTTGCCGAATCCCGCGCCGTGATCGAACAGGCCAAAGGCGTCCTCATGTTCGTGTATTGCATTTCGCCTCAGCACGCTTTCGAGGTGCTGGCCTGGCGGTCGCAGGAAACCAACGTCAAACTCCGGGTGCTGGCCGAGCAACTCGTCGCCGCCATCACCGTCGGCCCCGGCACCGAAGCGATGAGCCGGACGGAGTTCGACCACCTGCTCATGACGCTGCACGAGCGCGTCGGGAACGAATAGCGGGAGCCGCCCTCCGGAACGGCTCCTTCGTCCCCGACCGCCGGCGGAAAGCGCAGAGCGCTCGGAGTTCGGCGCCGCGCGGCGCTCAGAGCAGCACTGCGACGATGACCGCCACGAAGATCGCCACGATCACAGCGATGGACACCAGTGCGACCCACCCACTGACGGGAAAGCGGTTTCTCGTTTCCGGTTCGGGAGCGGACAACCCGGAGGTCTGACCGGATTCGGGAGGGGTGGAACCGGGACTCACCCCGCCGCCCGGCTCGAGATCGGGTGTCGACGCCGGATCGGGATCGGTATTGCGGTGTGGTTCGGGATCGGAGACAGTCACACATCCTCCTCGGATCGTCGCTTCGGTTCGTGATCGGCAGGGAACACCAACATCGGTATCGCCCCTGCCCGACCGTTCCTGCGGAGTACCCGGGACCCGCTGTTCGAACCGCGCCGACAGCCTCCGGATCGATGCGAGTGCTCGGCGCCGGGGATTACTTACCCGCATACGGGGTAGACGTTGTGGAGTGCCCGATCCACGGACGAAACGGTTCGGGAGGGCCGCGTCACTGCGATGTGGCACACAAGCACGCGATCGAAACTACCTACAACACAGGATATTCCATGACAGCTGAGGTCAAGAACCCCCGGAGCGACTCACGTCTGGCACGCACCGCGATGTGGTACGCCGCAGGTGTGATCGCGCTTGCCGCCGTCGTCGCGGCAGGTGTGATCGTGTGGGCGAGCCTGAACACAGGCGATACCTGCGCCGACGCGGACTTCGCGGTCTGTACCGACCCCGCGCGCGCGATCCTCGCATTCGGCCCGGTTCTGATCCTGCTCCTCGGTGGGCTGGGCGCTTTCGTGCAGACCTTCAGGGTCTGGCAGGCGGCCGGCCGGTGGCAGATCTGGCATGGCACCGGATGGGCGCTGTTTGTACTGATGGTGCTCTACGCGGGCTTTGCCGCAGGTATAGCAGTTTGATCCCGCTCGACCTCCCCCCGGAGTCGCCGGGCTCAGGACGCCCGGTCGAGCCCGAGCGTCGCGAGAGCATTGTCGAGCGACGGGTGCGCGACGACGGGGATGGTGGCCCCGAGCACGCGGAACAAGCGGTGCACGGGCCTGCCCCCCACCAACGCCCAGTGATACCCGCTCTGCTCGCGGCGTGCTTCCAGGTGGTCGAAGACCCTGAGGCCGGCAGCACCGAAGAAGTCGACGTCGGAGAGGTCGAGGACGATGCGGGACGTTTCCAGGTGACGGGCGGCGAAATCACGCAACGCGAGCGCATTACGGATGTCGATCTCTCCACGCACCCTGATCTGGATGACGTCAGAGCCGATCGGCAGGGCACTGAATTCTGCTCCGAACCACTGCTCGACCACGACGTCGGAGGGTGCCGGGCACACCGACCACGTAGTCGCGGTCGACCATCGATGAGGCGATGCGGTTCGCTGAGAAACTGTCATGACACTTCCCAACACAGACGATGTTGTTAAGCGCGACGACAGCGGTGGCACTCCGGCTACGTACCGAAAAACCTCGCGGCCGCGTGGCGCTTCCGAGTTCCCGGCTGTGTGCTCAACCTTCCCAAACACTAGTGCAACCGGCGCCAGCTCTCAACCGCCGACCAGCGTCCCGAGCGGGCCTGATCCCGCATAGATCGGCAGTCCCGCCCCTCGGTCCACAGCGTCCCGGCGGCGTGGCCTTCGCGCGCGGCGCGAAATCTGCGCGCGTGGCCGACCCGGGGCGCACCGGAGCCGCTGCCGAGATGTGCAGCGCGGGAAGCCTCTTGGCGTGATCCCGATGACCGGCTCCGAGGTGTGGACCGCGTGCTCGTCACGTTGTTAGGGTCGCGGCGTGCCCTTCCCACTGCCGTTGAGGACCGACCGGCTGCGTCTGCGACTTCATCACCCCGACGATCTCGACTGGATGGTAGCGGTCCACTCCCGCCCGGACGTCGCACGCTTTCTGCTGGACGATCCGTGGACCGTGGCTCGCGGGGCAGAGGTTCTGGACAAGCGTCTGGCGCGCACCGACCTCGACGGCGAGGAAGGGGCCGTAGCGCTGATCCTGGAGCACGACGGCGCGCCGGTCGGCGATATCTCGCTCTGGCTCACCGATCGCGAGCACCGGTCGGCCGAGATCGGCTGGGTGCTCGATCCAGCCCACACCGGTCGCGGATTCGCTCGAGAGGCGGTCCGGACCGTCCTCACAGCCGGGTTCGACCATGGCCGACTGCACCGCGTCGTCGCCCAGATGGACGCTCGCAATACCGCTTCGGCTCGACTGGCAGATGCCGTCGGGATGCGACGGGAGGCTCATTTCCGGCAGGACTTCTGGAGCAAGGGCGAGTGGACGGACAGCTTCGTGTACGCCGTACTCGCCTCGGACCCCCGGCCGTGACGCGGCGCGGAACACCGTGAGGAGCCGCGCCGGACAGGTGACTTTCCCTGCTCATGAGGTAGGCGGGAGGTTGAACACGCAGCAGTGTGGGTAGCCTTGCCGAGACACCTCAAGGAACGACCCCCTGACCTGCTTCGACCCCCTCATGGAGATCAAAACCTCATGGCCAATTCCGCGTCGATCGAATCGGCACGAGACCACACCACCCCGGTAGTCGAACTGCGAGTTCAGGCCGACCCCGCCCAGCTGTCCGTACTTCGTGCGGTTGCTGCCGCAATCGCGCTGCAACACGACTTCGATCTCGATACGGTGGCCGACGTGAAACTCGCCGTGGACGAGGCCGCGACCCGTCTCATCATGGGCGCGCCGGATGGCGCGACCCTCTCGTGCAGCTTTCAACTGGTGCCCGGCCGGCTCCGTATCGCTTTGACCGCCCCCACCGCGAACGCCAACGCGGTCGGGCAACCCCGTTCGTTCGGGTGGCACGTGCTCAACTCGCTGACCGACTCCATCTCGGTGTCATCGGAGGATCACGGGGACGGCACCCTCTCCACCATCGACATGTCCATCGCAGAAGGTAGTGCCGCTCGGTGAGCCGAAATCCAGCAAGATCGAGCGACGAGTACGCCGACGTAACCGAAACCTTGAGCAAGCTCCTGACGCTGAGTCAGGACGACCCGGAACGGTCGGCGATCCGCGATGCGGTCGTCGAGCGTTGCCTGCCCCTCGCCGAGCACATCGCGCGCCGATTCGACGGGCGAGGCGAAGCGTTCGAGGACCTGCTTCAGGTCGCGCGCCTCGGCCTCGTCAATGCAGTGGACCGCTTCGACACCGAACGCGGGTCCGACTTCGTGTCGTTCGCAGTGCCGACGATCATGGGCGAGGTTCGGCGTCATTTCCGCGACACCGGATGGGCCGTGCGCGTTCCGCGCCGGATGAAGGAGCTCCACCTCTCCCTGAGCAAGGCGACCTCCGAACTCTCGCAGCACCTGGGCAGGGCCCCTACAGCAGCGGAACTCGCGGCCGAACTGGGGATCGACCAAGAAGAGGTCATGCAGGGCCTGGTCGCCGGCAACGCGTACCAGACCGTGTCCGTGGATCGTTCGTCCCCGTCGGGTGACGACGGCCTGACCTTGGCCGACACACTCGGTGACTACGACGCGGCGCTCGACGAGGTGGAGAACCACGAGGCACTGCGTCCGCTGCTCGAGGCGCTTCCCGCTCGCGAACGCACGGTGGTTCTGCTCCGGTTCTTCGGCAACATGACCCAGACGCAGATTGCCGAGCGTGTCGGGGTGTCGCAGATGCACGTGTCTCGCTTGCTCACCAAGACGCTCGCACAACTGCGCGAGCAACTCGGCGACAACTTCTGATCGCAGATCCCCCTCGACGCCCACCGCCCCCGACCGGATTCCGGTCGGGGGCGGTGTGGTGTCAGGCGGGTTGCGACTACCCGGCGTTCGAAGACGCCCGGCGCCTGAGCCTGCGTGCAGCGGCCACGAGATTCCGCAGCGACGGCTCGAGTTGCCAGTAGTGACGCGTCTTGAGCCCACCGTCCGGGTTCGCCCACAACCGGTCGAGCTCCACGGATTCCGCTGCCTCCGAGAGCAGTTCGTCGAGCTCGTCGATGTCGGGGATCCGGGCGGACCGGGATTCGTACACACCCGGTCCGACACCGTGGGACAGTGCCCTGTCCTTGATCGCTTCGAGCACCCAGCCGATGGACCGCGTTGCCACGATGGCGGTGACGTCCGCGTCGAGCCGTTCGATCGCCTCGACCACCGACTCCTGACCCGAGTAGGTCAGGTGCGTATGGATCTGCGTCTCGGGCTTGGCGCCACCGGTCGCGAGACGGAACGCGTCGACCGCCCAGTCCAGGTACTCGGCCCGGCCGTCCTGCCGCAGCGGAAGCAACTCGCGGATAGCGGGTTCGTCGACCTGGATGATCGCGATGCCCGCTCGCTCGAGATCTGCGATCTCGTCGCGGATTGCGAGCGCAAGCTGATCGGCCGTTTCGTGCAGAGGCTGATCCTGCCGCACGTACGAACGAGCCAGCATGGTGACCGGACCGGTGAGCATTCCCTTGACCGGCTTGTCGGTCAACGACTGAGCGAACGAAATCCACTCCACCGTCATCGGCTTCGGCCGCACGATGTCGCCGTACAGAACCGGCGGACGAGTACACCGCGAACCGTAGGCCTGCACCCACCCGTAGTGGGTGGTCGCGAAGCCCTCCAGCAGTTCGGCGAAGTACTGCACCATGTCGTTGCGTTCGTGCTCACCGTGCACGAGCACATCGAGTCCGATGTCCTCCTGGAGTCGGATCGTGGACTCGATCGTCTCCTGGATGCGCTTGACGTACTCCTCCCACGACAGCCGTCCCTGTCCCAGCTCGTACCGAGCCTTGCGGGTCTCGTCCGTCTGCGGGAACGATCCCAGCGTCGTGGTCGGCACGGGCGGAAGATTCAGCCGTGCCTGTTGCGCGGCCCGCCGCTCCTCGTACGGTGCGCGATGCCGATGCTCGGGCGTGAGCGCGTTCATCCGGGCTCGGACGGTGTGCTTCTGCTTGAAATGCACCGACACCGGTGGCCTCCGCCACCGTTCCTCGGCGCCGGTGGTCAGCGCCTTCGCGAGCGAGACCACCTCACCGACCTTCTGCTTCGCGAATGCGAGGCGGTCGGCGACATCGCCGGGGATGTCGTACTCGACGAGCAGGTCGTACGGAACGTGCAGCAACGAGCACGACGTCGAAACGACGAGGTCGGGCGCGATCGCGGCGATCGACTGGATGTATTCGAGGGTGCGACGCCGATCCGTCTTCCAGACGTTACGTCCGTCGACGACACCCGCGTAGATCCGCTTCCGCTTGAGACCGGGCACTGCCGCGAACTCGTCGGCGCTCATCCTGCCGTTGACGAGATCGAGACCGATCGCCTCGACCTTCGACGCCGCCAGGATGGGCAGCGCTTCACCGAAGGAACCGTACGGTCCCGTGACCAGGATGCGCGGACGCAGTGGGGCGTGGGCCAGCACGTCGTATGCGCGGCGCAGCGCAGCCAGTTCGTCGTCGCTGCGATCCTCGGTGAACGACGGCTCGTCGAGCTGAACGCACGTGGCGCCGGCGCGGGCGAGCTGCTCGAACAGCTTCTCGTACTGCGGGAGCAGCGAATCGAGAAGGTCGAGGGTCCCGAAACCTTCTTGTGCGGAGGTCGGCGCCACCTTGGACAGCAGCAGCAGCGACACCGGGCCGAGCACGACGGGCCGGAGTTCGATACCGTCGGCCTTCGCCCGCTCGAACTCGTCGAGAACCGCTGCCGAATTCAGCTCGAAGACCGTGTTCTCGTCGAGTTCCGGCTGGCGGTAGTGATAGTTGCTGCCGAACCAGCGCACGAGCTCGAGGGGCGGGAAATCCTCACGCCCGCGGCACATCGTGAAGTAGAAATCGAGCGGGTCGAGTTCACCCAGCAGTGGGCGGAACCGCTCGGGGACGGCGCCGAACAACAGGGCGTTGTCGAGCACATGGTCGTAGTAGGAGAACGTGTTTCCGGGGACCTGGGTCAGGCCGGTCGCCGCGAGCTCGCGCCAGGTGTCTTCCTGGATGTCGCGGGCGACGGCGACGAGTTCGTCGCGCGTGCTCGTGCCGTGCCAGTAGGACTCGAGAGCACGCTTGAGTTCACGGCGGGGCCCGATACGCGGATACCCGAGGATGCTTGACCCGTATCCGTCGGCAGGAGTTGCCATGTCGGAGTCGACCTTTCCCTCATGCACTTCGCGCCCGTGCACCGGCAGCCGGTGCGTGAAGCACTGCTGTCGGAGCACGGGCGCCGAAGTACGTTGGTGCTGACTGGCTAGCTGGCCTTCTTGATCGCGCGGCCCTTGTCGGCGTACTCGTAGAAGCCGGCGCCCGACTTCTTTCCGACGAGCCCTGCCTCGACCATCCGCTGCAGCAGCGGCGGAGCGGAGTACAGGGGCTCCTTGAACTCCTCGTACATCGAGTCGGCAATCGCCTTCACCGTGTCGAGTCCGACGAGATCGGTCAGTGCGAGGGGGCCCATCGGGTGAGCACAGCCCAGCACCATCGTCTTGTCGATATCGTCCTTGGTTGCGAACCCGGATTCGACCATCCGGATCGCCGACAGCAGGTACGGCACGAGCAGCGCGTTCGCGATGAAGCCGGCACGGTCCGACGAACGGACGACCTGCTTGCCGAGCACATCCGCAGCGAACGCCTCCGCGCGCCGAGCGACCGTGGAACCGGTCTTCAGCGTGGTGACCAGTTCGACGAGCGGGAGCACCGGCACCGGGTTGAAGAAGTGCATTCCGATGACTCGCTCGGGAGCCGCAGTCGCGATGCCGAGCTTCATGATCGGGATCGACGACGTGTTGGACGCCAGCACCGCGTGGGGATCGGTAACGATCTTGTCGAGTTCGGCGAAGATTTCACTCTTCACCTTCTCGTCCTCGACGACGGCCTCCACGACGAGCTGACGGTCGGCGAAGTCACCGAGATCGGAGGTGAAGCGCAACCGCCATGCAGCCTGCTCCCGCTCGCGTTCGGTGATCTTGCCGGTGCTCACCCCACGGTCGAGCGACCGGAGGATGCGGGCGCGTCCGGCCGCCGCGAGTTCGCGGGTCTGCTCGAACACGAGTACGTCGACATGAGCGCGTGCGCACACCTCGGCGATACCTGCGCCCATGATGCCGGCGCCGATCACGCCGACGCGCTGAATCTTTTCGCTGGTCACGTCAGCTCCTTCTCGTTTGTGGGGTCGTGAGAGGTCGTCGCTGGATGCGCGCGCACCCCGCGGCGGGATATCGGGGACCTGAGGGATCCCGTCGCGGGGTGGACCTGGGTGGCGCTGTTCCTAGTGGAACTGGCCTTCCTCGGTGGAGCCCTTCAGGGCAGCCGTGGAGGTGTTGGGATCGACGGTGGTGGCGATCGAATCGAAGTAGCCGGCGCCGACCTCACGCTGGTGCTTGATGGCGGTGAAGCCACGCTCTGCAGCAGCCTTGAACTCGCGCTCCTGCAGGTCGACGAAGGCGGTCATGCCCTCGCGGGCGTAGCCGTGCGCCAGGTCGAACATGCCGTAGTTGAGCGAGTGGAAGCCCGCCAGCGTGATGAACTGGAACTTGAAGCCCATCGCGCCGAGCTCCTTCTGGAACTTCGCGATGGTCGCGTCGTCCAGGTGTGCCTTCCAGTTGAAGGACGGGGAGCAGTTGTAGGCGAGCAGCTGGTCCGGGAACTCGCTGCGGACGGCCTCGGCGAACTTCTTCGCAACCTCGAGGTCCGGCACGCCGGTCTCCATCCAGATGAGGTCGGAGTACGGGGCGTATGCCTTGGCGCGAGCGATGCAGGGCTCGATGCCGTTCTTGACGCCGTAGAAGCCTTCGGCGGTACGGGTGCCGTCGAGGAACTCACGGTCGCGCTCGTCGACATCGGAGGTGATCAGCGTGGCTGCCTCCGCGTCGGTACGGGCGATGACGACCGTCGGGACGTCTGCGACGTCGGCTGCGAGGCGAGCCGAGGTCAGGGTGCGGATGTGCTGCTGGGTGGGGATGAGCACCTTGCCACCGAGGTGGCCGCACTTCTTCTCGGAAGCGAGCTGGTCCTCCCAGTGGGAACCGGCAACGCCGGCCGCGATCATGGCCTTCTGCAGCTCGTAGACGTTGAGTGCGCCACCGAAGCCGGCTTCGCCGTCGGCGACGATCGGTGCCAGCCAGTTCTCGACCGAGGTGTCACCCTCGACCTTGGCGATCTCGTCGGCGCGCAGCAGTGCGTTGTTGATACGGCGCACGACCTGCGGGACCGAGTTCGCCGGGTACAGCGACTGGTCCGGGTAGGTGTGACCCGACAGGTTCGCGTCGCCGGCAACCTGCCAGCCGGACAGGTAGATGGCCTTGAGGCCGGCGCGGACCTGCTGCACAGCCTGGTTGCCGGTGAGGGCGCCCAGGGAGTTGATGTAGTCCTCGTTGTTGACGAGATCCCACAGGATCTCGGAGCCGCGACGCGCGAGGGTGGCCTCTTCGACGACGGTGCCCTGCAGCTTCGCGACCTGCTCGGCCGTGTAGTTACGGGTAACCCCGTTCCAGCGGGGGTTGGTGTCCCAGTCCTTCTGAATTTCCTCAGCGGTCCTCGGGGTGCCGGTGGTCGACATCAAAAAGCTCCACTCTCTCGATCTGAATCCGCTATGAACGCTCAGCAGTACATACGTACGGCTTCACATCCTTTGCGTTCCTTTCGGATGTACCCCATGACAATGACACAGCCGAAAAACCCCGTCTACCTGTTGCTAATGCCAATCTTGGCTAGGTTCGAACCAGCACTTGCAAAGGTTGCTAATAAGTGGCCGCGCCAACGACCGGGTTTTTTACCCTTTGGTTACCCGCCGGTAGGTTCCTACCTCGGCTTATGCCGGAAAAGTAATGTGGCGACGACCGGAGCCGGAGGACGCGCCACCGAGCCCGGCACTCACCACCGAACCCGCGCCTCTGTGAGCGCACTCACAGGACCGGCACCGGCCGGATCCGCCTCCCCGGCGCTCAACGGACGCCTTCTCTTAACAACCTGCGAACAACACATTGCGAAGCACCCCGACCGGGCTTTACCCTGGGCGAATGGCCAAGACCTTCGTCGGCGCCCGCTTGCGCCAGCTACGCACCGAGCGGGGACTGAGCCAGGCCGCGCTTGCCAAGACGCTCGAGATCTCCGCCAGCTACCTGAACCAGATCGAACACGACGTCCGGCCTCTCACCGTGCCGGTACTCCTGCGCATCAGCGAAGTGTTCGGGGTCGACACGACGTTCTTCTCCTCCCAGGACGACACCCGGCTCATCGCAGAGATGCGTGAGGTCGCGCTCGACCAGGAGATGGGCATCGACACCGATGCCCAGGAGATCGCGGAGATGGTCGCGGCGCATCCCAACCTGGCGCGCGCCATGGTCAACATGCACCGCCGGTTCCGGAACACCACCGCGCAACTCGCCGCGGCGACCGAAGACCGCTACAGCGACGGCAGCGGCAGCGGCGCCATCACCATGCCGCACGAAGAAGTGCGCGACTACTTCTATCAGCGCCACAACTACCTGCACGATCTCGACACGGCAGCGGAGGAACTCGCCAACCGGATCCGATTCCACCGTGGCGACGTGGGCGGGGAGATCGCCAAGCGCATGCAGACTGCGCACGACGTCCAGATCGTCAAGCGCATCGACCTCGGCGAGAACATCCTCCACCGCTACGACCCGGAGACCCGGATCCTCGAGGTAGCGCCCCAGCTGTCGGGTGGCCAGCAGGTGTTCAAACTCGCCATCGAGCTGGCGTACCTCGAATGCGGAGACCTCATCGACCGCCTCGTCGACGAAGGTGCGTTCACGAGCGACGCGTCGCGCACTCTCGCCCGCTTGGGCCTGGCCAACTACTGGGCGGCCGCACTGCTCCTGCCGTACACGCAGTTCCACGAGATCTCCGAGAACTTCCGGTACGACATCGAGCGGCTCTCCGCTTTCTACGGCGTGAGCTACGAGACGATCACGCACCGCCTCTCCACACTGCAGCGGCCCAAGCTGCGTGGCGTCCCGTTCTCCTTCGTCCGGGTCGACCGCGCCGGCAACATGTCGAAACGGCAGTCGGCGACCGGATTCCACTTCTCGACGAGCGGTGGCACCTGTCCCCTCTGGAACGTGTACGAGACGTTCGCCTACCCCGGCAAGATCATGACGCAGATCGCGCAGATGCCCGACGGCCGGCGCTACCTGTGGGTTGCCCGCACCGTCGAGCGCCGCGCGGCTCGCTACGGGCAGCCGTCCAAGACCTTCGCGATCGGGCTGGGCTGCGAACTGCGCCACGCCCACCGTCTCGTCTACGCCGACGGTCTCGACCTCGACGAAAGCAATCCCGGCACCCCGATCGGGTCGGGCTGCCGCGTGTGCGAGCGCGTGAACTGCCCGCAGCGGGCGTTCCCGCCCCTCGGCAAGGAGATCGACATCAACGAGCACCGCAGTTCGGTGTCTCCGTATCTCGTCCGCTGACGACGCGTCACCGACTCGCACACAGCGCTGTAAGGACGATGTAACACACTCGTCACCCGCGTCACACAACTGTGACCGGGAGATATTCTGGCGCAACAACGCCCTTCTAGTGTTTGGCCTCGCGGATACAGAGTTGTATACGCCGCCGGATACACCGGTCCTCTCCGGTCCCACCTTCGAAGGAAGGGCACCTTCATGTCAGTTGCCAGGTCCAAGTTCGCCACTCGCGCCATCGCGGCGCCTGCAGCGCTGGTCGCCGTCGGTCTCGTCCTGACCGCCTGTGGAAGCCGCGCGGGAGACACGCCCGACTCGTCGGCGGGCGCCTCCGGTGGCACGTCCTGTGTCGACACCTCGGGCGACACCATCAAGGTCGGTTCGCTGAACTCGCTCTCGGGCACGATGGCGATCTCCGAGGTCACCGTGCGTGACTCGATCGCCCTCGCCGTGGAAGAGATCAACGCGGACGGCGGCGTCCTCGGAAAGCAGATCCAGGTCGTCGCGGAAGACGGTGCCTCGGAGCCGACGGTCTTCGCCGAGAAGGCCGAGAAGCTCATCAGCTCCGATTGTGTCGCAGCGGTATTCGGAGGATGGACATCGTCCAGCCGCAAGGCGATGCTCCCGGTGTTCGAGGATCGCAACGCATTGCTGTACTACCCGGTCCAGTACGAGGGCCTCGAGTCGTCGTCGAACATCTTCTACACCGGTGCGACCACCAACCAGCAGATCGTGCCGGCGCTGGACTACCTCAAGGAACAGGGCGTGAAGTCCTTGTACCTGGTGGGCAGCGACTACGTGTTCCCGCAGACCGCGAACCGGATCATCAAGGCCTACGCCGAGGCGAACGGCATCGAGATCAAGGGCGAGGACTACACCCCGCTCGGGTCGACCGACTTCTCCACCATCGTCAACAAGGTCCGCACCGCCGACGCGGACGCCGTATTCAACACGCTGAACGGCGATTCCAACGTCGCGTTCTTCCGTGAGTACACCAACGCGGGTCTCGACGCGAAGGACATGCCGGTCGTCTCGGTGTCCATCGCCGAGGAAGAGGTCGTGGGTATCGGCGCGCAGAACATCGAAGGCCAGCTCACCGCGTGGAACTACTACCAGACCGTCGAGTCCCCCGAGAACGCGTCGTTCGTCGAGGCGTACAAGGCGAAGTACGGCGCGAACAAGCCGACGTCCGACCCGATGGAAGCTGCTTACACCTCGGTCTACCTGTGGAAGAACAGCGTCGAGAAGGCCGAGTCGTTTGCGGTCGAGGACGTCGTGAAAGCTTCCGACGGAGTCTCTTTCGACGCTCCTGAAGGCACCGTGACGATCGACGGCGACAACCACCACATCACCAAGACCGCCCGTATCGGTGAAATCCGCGGCGACGGCCTGATCTACACCGTGTGGGAGTCGGACGGCGCCGTCGATCCCGATCCGTACCTCGAGTCCTACGACTGGGCTGCCGGACTCTCCGGAAACTGACGCTCACGACCGGGAAGCCGACCAGGGAGGCACCATGGATGTCCTTGTAGGACAGTTGTTCACAGGATTGAGTATCGGTTCGATCCTGCTGCTGGCGGCACTGGGCCTGTCGCTGACCTTCGGGCAGATGGGCGTGATCAACATGGCCCACGGCGAATTCATCATGGCCGGCAGCTACACCGCCTTCGTGGTCCAGCAGGTGATCTCGTCCGCGGGTGTGTCCCTGTTCGTCTCGCTGCTCGTCGGCTTCCTGGTCGGTGGGGCGATGGGTGTCCTGCTCGAGGTCACCCTCATCCGCCGCATGTACCACCGGCCCCTCGACACCCTGCTCGTCACGTTCGGTGTGGGCCTGCTGCTCCAGCAGGCCGCCCGCGACATCTTCGGCGCACCCGCCGTCAACGTCGTGGCCCCGGCCTGGCTGTCGGGCGGTGTCGAGATCCTGGGCGCGGTGGTACCGAAAACCCGCCTGTTCATCTTGGCGCTGTCGGTGATCTGCGTGATCGCACTCATCGCCTCGATGAAGTACACCCCGATGGGCCGCCGGATCCGCGCGGTCGTGCAGAACCGCGACCTCGCGGAAACCGTCGGGATCTCCTCGCGCCGCACCGATATCACCACGTTCTTCCTCGGTTCGGGCCTCGCGGGCCTTGCCGGCGTGGCGCTGACGCTGATCGGCTCGACCAGCCCGACCATCGGGCAGGCCTACCTGATCGACGCGTTCCTCGTCGTCGTCATCGGCGGCCTCGGCAGGATCGAAGGCGCCGTGCTCGCCGCCGTCGCCCTGGGTCTGCTCAATTCGTTCATCGAATACTCCACCACCGCTTCGATCGCGAAGGTGATCGTCTTCGTGATCATCGTGATCTTCCTGCAGGTCCGTCCCCAAGGCCTGTTCGCCGTCAAGACGAGGAGCCTGGTCTGATGTCTGTGACGTTCTCCCCCCGGTCCCTGACACAACCCGGACCCGTCCGCACCGCAGCAGGATTCGCGCTCGCCGCGCTCGTGTTGTTCGGCATCGCGCCGGCGTTCCTGTCCGACTTCCGGCTGGGCCTGCTCGGCAAGTTCCTGTGCTTCGCGATCGTCGCCGTCGGAATCGGGCTCGCATGGGGGCGCGGCGGCATGCTGACCCTCGGGCAGGGCGTGTTCTTCGGGCTCGGCGCATACATCATGGCAATGCATCTCAAAATTGCCGACGCACAGTTGCGTGAGGACTCCGTCCCCGACTTCATGCAGATCGCGGGAATCCGTGAGCTACCGGCATATTGGGTGCCGTTCACCTCACCGTTCGTCGCGATCCTGGCGATCCTCATCGTCCCGGCGCTCGTCGCGGCACTGCTCGGGCTCGGTGTGTTCAAGCGACGTGTGAAAGGCGCCTACTTCGCGATCCTGTCCCAGGCCCTCGCCGCCGCCTTCGCCATCCTGCTCGTCGGTCAGCAGTCCACCGGCGGTTCCAACGGCCTCAACCGGTTCCGCACCTTCTTCGGCTTCGAACTCTCCGATCCCGTCAACAAGCGGATGCTGTTCTTCATCGTGGCGGCCATCCTGCTGCTCGTCGTCGCCGCAACCCGGCAGTTGATGCAGTCCCGCTACGGTGAACTGCTCGTCGCGGTGCGCGACCAGGAGGAACGCGTCCGGTTCCTCGGCTACGACCCCGCCAACATCAAGGTGGTGGCCTACACCGTCGCCGCGTTCTTCGCCGGCATCGCCGGAGCGATGTTCGTTCCCATCGTCGGCATCATCTCCCCCGCCGACATCGGCATCGTTCCGTCCATCGCTTTCCTCATCGGCGTCGCCATCGGAGGCCGCAGCACCCTGCTCGGGCCGGTCCTCGGCGCGATCGGAGTCGCGTGGGCCCAGACCGCGCTGTCGGAGAACTTCCCCTCGGCCTGGACCTACGCTCAGGGACTGCTGTTCATCGTGGTGGTCGGCTTCTTCCCCGCCGGCCTGGCCGGACTCGCCACCGTATGGCGCCGGCGCCGCCGGTCCCGGCCCGCACCACCCGCCGACGACGTACCCGCAGCGACGACCGAATTGGAGCCGGCACGATGAACGCACCCGTCTACGGCGGCAACGCCGGCATGGCCAGCGACTACCTCGAAATCCGCGATCTGCGAGTCACCTTCGACGGCTTCCACGCCGTCGACGGAGTGAACCTCACACTCCTGCAGGGAGACCTGCGCTTCCTGATCGGACCCAACGGCGCGGGCAAGACCACCCTCGTCGACGCGGTCACGGGCCTGGTCCCCGCAACCGGTTCCATCACCAAGTCCGGAATCGAACTCGTCGGCAAGAAGACGCACAAGATCGCCCGCCTCGGCGTCGGCCGGACGTTCCAGACCGCGTCGGTGTTCGAGGAACTGTCGGTGCTCCAGAATCTCGATATCGCCGCAGGTGCCGGGCGCTCCCCGTGGCAACTACTGCGACGCCGTAAAGATGTGCTGCCCGAAATCGAGGAAGCCCTCGAGACGATCGGCTTGTCCGCCCACCGCGACACGCCGGCAGGCATCCTCGCGCACGGCCAGAAGCAGTGGCTCGAGATCGGAATGCTCCTCGTCCAGAACGCCGACGTGTTGCTGCTCGACGAACCGGTCGCGGGCATGAGCGGCGACGAACGCGAGGAAACCGGCCGGCTGCTGCGCCGTATCGGCGCGCAGCGCACCGTCGTGGTGGTCGAACACGACATGGACTTCATGCGTGCGTTCGCGACCTCCGTGACCGTGCTGGCCCGCGGCAAGGTCATCGCGGACGGCACCGTCGAAGAAGTGCAGAACGATCCGCAGGTCCAAGAGGTCTACCTCGGCACCGCAGCTGCGGTCGGTTCCGACGGCACCGACACCTTCCAGGAGGCATGATGCTCGAACTCGTCGACGTGCGAGCCGGTTACGGCCGCACCGAAGTCATCCACGGTGTCTCGGTCACCGTTCCCTCCGACGGAGTCGCCGCCGTGATGGGCCACAACGGCGCCGGGAAGACCACGCTGCTGCGCGCTGCCGTCGGTCTGCTTCCGATCTCCTCGGGCAAGATCCTGTTCGACGGGCACGACATCAGCGGGCTCCGGCCGGCAGCACGCGTGGCCCGGGGACTCGCCTACGTGCCGCAGGGCCAGCAGTCGTTCGGGCAGCTCACCTGTAGCGAAAACCTGCAGGTCGTCGCGGACGGCCGCAAGAACGGCAAGAAGCTCGTCGCCGATATGCTCGACCTGTTCCCCGCGCTCGTCCCACTGCTCGACCGTCGCGCGGGGCTGCTCTCCGGCGGCCAGCGTCAGCAACTCGCGATCGCGCGCGCTCTGATCACCGAGCCGCGCATGCTCATCCTCGACGAACCGACCGAAGGCATCCAGCCCTCGGTGGTCGCCGAGATCGAGAACACCATCGTCGAACTCAGTCGCGGCGGAAACCTCGGTGTCCTGCTCGTCGAACAGCACATCGGCTTCGCCCTCGACAACGCGCGCCACTACTACGTGCTCGAATCCGGGCGCGTGACCTCCACCGGAGAGGGTGGCGCGGACGCCGCGACAACCGTCCGCGCGGCGATGGCGATCTGATGCGTCCCGGCGTCACCCGGCGGGAGCAGGTCTACCGGGCCTTGCGCACCGACCTGATGTCCGGCGACCTCACCCCCGACGAACGCCTCAGTGAGGAACGGCTCGCCGAGCACTACGGGGTGTCGCGCACCCCGGTGCGCGAGGCGCTGGCTCGGCTCGTGTCCGACGGTCTCGTCGAACGTCGCGAGTACGGGTTGTTTCCGTATCGGCCGCGCCTCGAAGATCTCGCGGGCCTCTACGAACTCCGGATCACCCTGGAACTTCGCGGAATTCGGCGCGCGCGGGACGACGACTCCATCCGGCACGACCCAGACATTCTCGGTCCCGAACTCGACCGCTGGTACGACATCCGCCTGAATCTTCCGGAACCCGACGCAGGATTTGTGACGCTCGACGAGCAATTCCATCTCACGATGCTGGCGGCGTCCGGAAACCGTGCGCTGTGCGACGCACTTGCCGTGGTCAATCAGAAAGTGCGGCCGGTGCGCATGTTCGACTACCTCACCCCGGACCGGATCTCCGACACGGTCGACGAGCACATCGCCGTCGCGGAACTCGTCCTGGACAACAGACTCGACGACGCGCACCGCATGCTCCTCGAACACATCGGCACCTCCCGGACCGTAGTCGTACGGCGCTCGGAGGAAGCCCTGAACGTGGCGCGGCTTGCCCGGGCGGTCCGTGAGTGATCGTGCGACACTGGCGGGTATGACGCCCCGCATCCGGCCCGGACGTTTCAGGGAACTCGGTCCTCTCAACTGGGCCGCATGGAAAGCGCTCTCCGCGGCGGCGGGGACCACCGACGCCCATCTGTTCAGCACGCTCGGACGGACGGGCCGGTTGTTCCGGGGATGGCTGCACTATTCCGGCATGTTGATGCCCTTCGGCAGGCTCGGCCGCTTCGAGGGCGAGATGATCATCCTGCGGGTCGCGCACTTGCGGGGCAGCGCATACGAGACCGACCATCACACCCGGCTGGGCCGGCGCGCCGGCATCACCGACGACCTCCGTGCGCGCATCGTCGCCGGGCCGGACGCCGAGGGCTGGAGCCCCCGTCACCGCGCGATCCTCGGCGCCGTCGACGAACTGGTCGCGACGAAAGATCTCTCGGACGAGACGTGGTCGACGCTCGCGGATCACCTCGACGATCGAAAGCTCATCGAATTCTGCTTGCTGGTCACCCAATACGACGGTCTGGCCACCACGATCGGCACTCTCCGCCTCGAACGCGACTTCGGTTAGTCACCGGCACCTGCTCACACGGTGAACGTGAGCATCCTCTAACCCGGCCGTAACACGGCGTCACAACGGTGTCATCGCAGGTCAATAGCGTATACAGCTATGTCGACAGAAACGGACACAGGGACACCGGAGCCGCTGCGGCTCCAGGTCTACCGCCAGTTGCGTGACGATGTGATGAACGGGTCGGTCCGTGTCGGCGACCGCATGACGGAGCCGAAACTCGCTGCACGGTTCGGCATCTCACGCACCCCGGTACGCGAAGCACTCGCGATGCTCGTCTCCGACGGTCTGATTCGCAGAGAAGACTACGGATTCTCACCCCAGCCGCCGAGCATTCCGCGCATCCGGAACCTGTACGAACTGCGAATCACCCTGGAATTGCAGGGCATCACCCGCGCACTCGACGATGCGGCCGTGCGGCACGACCGGACGGCGCTCGAATCCGAGCGTACGCGGTGGCGGGCCCTCGCCGACGATCCGCCGGCACAGGAACCGGGCTTCGTCGTCGCCGACGAGGAGTTCCATGTGGCGCTGCTGGCGTCGTCCGGAAACGCCGAACTCGTCACCGCCCTCGAATCCGTCAACTCCCGGATTCGCCATGTACGGATGTACGACTTCATGGTCAACAGCCGCATCGAAACGTCGATCGCAGAGCATCTCGGCATCCTCGACGCCGTCCTCGACGACGACCTGCCTACCGCTCGTACCCTGCTCCACCGCCATATCGGCGAATCTCTCTCCGTTGTTCTCGACAGGGTGACCCGCGCGGTCACCGCGATGTCGCTGGCCGACTGACAGCGCTGCCGTCCCGCCCCTATCCGAGGAGCTCGCCTTGACCTACGCCTTCGATACCCTGCTCGTCGCCAACCGCGGCGAGATCGCCTGCCGCATCATGCGTTCGGCCCATCTGCTCGGCCTCAAGACCGTCGCCGTGTACTCCGACGCCGACGCCTCCGCCGCACACGTCGAACTCGCCGACGTGGCCGTGCGACTCGGCCCGGCCCCCGCAGCCGAGTCGTATCTGCGCGCCGATCTGGTGATCGAGGCCGCCCAGGCGACCGGCGCCGGCGCGATCCATCCGGGCTACGGATTCCTCTCCGAGAACGCCGATTTCGCCGCCGCGTGCGAGGCCGCGGGTATCGCGTTCGTCGGGCCGACGCCAGAGCAACTACGCGTGTTCGGTGACAAACACACCGCGAGAGAGGCCGCGCGCGCCGTGGGTGTTCCGCTCGTGGCGGGCAGCGGACTACTCGGCTCGCTCGACGATGCGCTCGTCGCAGCCGAGGACATCGGATATCCCGTCATGCTCAAAGCGGTCGGCGGCGGCGGGGGCATCGGCATGCAGGCATGCTTCGGTCCCGACGATCTCCGCTCCGCCTACGAACGGGTGCTGCGCCTCGCGTCGGCCAATTTCTCCTCGTCCGGTGTGTTCCTCGAACGGTTCGTGGCACATGCGCGACACATCGAAGTGCAGGTGTTCGGCGACGGGCACGGCCGCACCCTCAGTCTCGGCACCCGCGACTGCTCCCTGCAGCGCCGCAATCAGAAGGTCGTCGAGGAAGCACCCGCTCCGAACCTGCCCGACGAGATCGTCGAACAGTTGCTGTCGTCTTCCCGCGCGCTCGCGGACTCGGTGCACTATCGGTCTGCGGGAACGGTGGAGTTCGTCTACGACATCGACCGAGGTGAGGCATCCTTCCTCGAAATGAACACCCGGCTCCAGGTGGAACATCCTGTGACCGAAGAGGTCACCGGGGTCGACCTCGTCGAATGGATGCTCCGGCTCGCGCGCGGTGAGACCGACATGCTCGACGCGCTGCCCGACACCGGACCGGCGATCAGCGGCCACGCAGTGGAAGCGCGGGTGTACGCCGAGGACCCCGGACACGACTACCGGCCGAGCGCGGGCCTGCTCACCCAGGTGGAGTTCCCCGCACACACCCGGATCGAGACGTGGGTGGACACCGGGACCGAGGTCAGCTCGTTCTACGACCCGATGCTCGCCAAGGTGATCGTGCACGGCGAGTCCCGCCGCACCGCCTTCGCGGCATTGGCCGACGCGCTCGACGACACCCATCTCTACGGGGTCCAGACGAACCTGCCCCAGCTTCGCCGTATCTGCACGGCCCCTCCGGTTCTGGCCGCCGAGCACGCCACCTCCACCCTGGCGGGACTGCGCGCGACCGGGCACCGTATCGACGTGGTGCGGGCGGGCACGATGACCACCGTCCAGGACTTTCCCGGCCGTACCGGGTTGTGGGAGGTGGGAATCCCGCCGTCCGGGCCGATGGACGACCTGTCGTTGCGTGCGGCGAACGTGGCCGTCGGAAATCCCGAGGGCGCTCCCGGACTCGAATGCACGCTGCAGGGCCCGCGCCTCGAGTTCTCCGACGCCACGTACGTGTGTGTCACCGGCGCCCCGGCCGAGGTGACGCTGGACGGCGAGCCGGTGCCGATGTGGGAGCCGATCGAGGTTCCCGCCGGTGCGGTGCTCGACGTGGGTGCCCCCGCCGACACCGGCCTGCGCACCTACGTCGCCGTGCGCGGTGGCCTCGACGTACCGCTGTACCACGGCAGCGCGTCGACCTTCACGCTCGGCGGCTTCGGTGGCGTCACCGGGCGCGCCGTGGCCACCGGCGATGTCCTGGGCGTCGCCGACACCGCCACCGACCGCGAGCCCGCTCCCGTGCCGGCCGAGGGGCGGCCGGAGTTCACGCACACCTGGCACCTCGCGGTCACCGAAGGTCCGCAACCGGCACCCGACTACTTCACCCCCGAAGACATCAGCCAGTTCTACGACACCACCTGGACGGTGCAGAGCCACGCCAACCGGACCGGTATCCGGCTCGACGGCCCGAAACCCACCTGGTCGCGCACCGATGGTGGCGACGCCGGTCTCCACCCGTCGAACCTGCACGACAATCCGTACAGCGTCGGCGCTCTCAACGTCTCGGGTGACACCCCGATCCTGCTCGGTCCCGACGGCCCCAGCCTCGGCGGGTTCGCGTGCCCGCTCACCGTCGTGTCCGGTCACCGCTGGAAGCTGGGACAGATCCGGCCGGGTGACTCGTTGCGGTTCGTCCCGGTGACCGACGCCGGTGCGGCCGCCTTGCGCACCGCCACCGTCCGCGGAGCGGACCTTCCGCCGGTGGAACGGCAGACCACGTCCGACGGCGGCCGACTGGGCCGGACGGAGGCCGTCCTCGACCGTCCCGAGGCCGTCTATCTGCGCGGCGGCGACGACAACATCCTCGTCGAGTACGGGGACATGGTGCTCGACCTGGGGTTGCGCATGCGCGTGCACGCACTCTCCGAGGCTCTCGCAGCGACAGGTCTTCCGGGAATCGTGGACGTGACGCCCGGCGTGCGGTCGCTGCACATCCACTTCGATCCTGATGTGCTGCCGGCCTACCGCCTACTCGGTGTGCTGCAGGATCTCGAGACCGAACTCCCCGCGACACGCGACCTCGTGGTTCCGAGTCGCACCGTGCGTCTTCCGCTCTCGTTCGACGACCCGTCGATCTCCGAGGCGATCTCCCGGTACCGGAGCGGTGTCCGCGACGAGGCGCCCTGGCTGCCGTCGAACATCGAATTCATCCGCCGCATCAACGGATTGGAGTCCGTCGACCAGGTGCGTGACGCCGTCTTCGACGCCGAGTATCTCGTCCTCGGACTCGGCGACGTGTATCTCGGTGCTCCCCTTGCGGTTCCCCTCGATCCCCGGCACCGCCTCGTGACCACCAAGTACAACCCGGCGCGCACCTGGACCCCGTCCGACGCCGTCGGTATCGGCGGCAAATATCTGTGTGTCTACGGCATGGAGTCGCCGGGCGGGTATCAGCTGGTCGGCCGGACCGTCCCCATCTGGTCCGGCTACCGGCAGACCGGGCCGTTCGAACAGGGCAAGCCGTGGCTGTTCCGGTTCTTCGACCGCATCGTCTGGGAGCCGGTGACACCGGAGCAGTTGCTCGAGTACCGGGCCGCGTCGAAGGCCGGCCGGTTCGACGCCGACGTCTCGGACGGCACGTTCGTTCTCGCCGACCATCTCCGATTCCTCGAAGACAATGCCGAGTCGATCGCAGCGTTCGACGAGAAACAATCCGTGGCGTTCGAAGTCGAGAAGAGCGCGTGGCACGCCGCCGGTGAGTTCGACCGCGTCGATGCCGAACCCGTCGAGGTGTCCGCACCCGTCGACCCCCTCGCCGGAATGCCTGCGGGCGCGACGGTCGTGGAGGCACCGATGGTCGGCAACGTCTGGCGGGTCGAGGTGACCGAAGGTGACCACGTGGCCTCCGGTACCACCGCAGTTATTCTCGAAGCGATGAAGCTCGAGATGCCTGTCCTCACCGACGCGGCGGGAACAGTTCTGAAAGTCCTCGTGGAACCCGGTAGCAAAGTGGCGCCCGGCACCCCACTCCTCGTGATCGGAGCAGCAGCATGACCGTGAGTACCGGCAGCGCACGGAACGACAGTGCGGCCCTCGCCCCGGGCAGCGCGATCACCGCTACCGAGCGAGCCCGGAATGCGTTGCGCCGCATCGAGGAAGTGGATCGGCCCGAGGTGTGGATCGCCCTCCGCGACGCCACCGGTATTCTCGCCGACGCCGCAGCGGTCGACGCACGCGTCGCCGCGGGTGAGAGCCTGCCCCTCGCGGGCCTGCTCGTGGCCGTGAAGGACAACGTGGACGTCGCGGAGCTACCCACGACCTCGGGGTGCCCCGAATTCGCCTATACCCCCGAGACCACCGCCACCGGCGTCGCGCGACTCGTCGAGGCCGGTGCCGTGGTGCTCGGCAAGACGAACCTCGACCAGTTCGCGACCGGGCTGGTGGGTTCCCGCAGTCCGTACGGTGCAGTGCGGAGTGCGTGGGACCCGGAGCGCGTCTCGGGCGGATCCAGTTCGGGTTCGGCCGTCGCGGTGGGCCTGGGCATTGCCGACATCGGGATCGGCACGGACACAGCCGGATCCGGAAGGGTGCCCGCAGCGTTGAACGGCATCGTCGGCATCAAAGCCACGCTCGGTGTCATCCCGACGTACGGAGTCGTTCCTGCCTGTATCGATTACGACTGCTTGACCGTGCTCGCGCGAGACCTCGATCTCGCCACAGCCGCGGCGGCGGTGATGGCGGGCCCGGACCCTCGCGATGCACGCAGCCGTTCCTGGCCCGCCGATGTCCGACTGGCCGCGTCGTCGGCGATTCGCCTGGCCGTGCCGCGGCCGGAGGACCTCGACGCACTGTGCGACGAGTACCGCGAAGCGTTCGCCCTCACGGTGGTCGCGGCCCAGCAGCGCGGAATCGACGTCGACGAGGTGGACATCTCCCCTCTCCTCGACGCGGCAACTCTGCTCTACGACGGCGCGGTGGTCGCCGAGCGCTACGCCGCGGTGGGCGAGTTCCTCTCCGCCGCGCCGGCCGGTGCGGACCCGACGGTCGCCGCGATCGTCGCCGGGGCGAGAAAGCCTGCCGCGCACGAACTCGTCGCGGACCTCGACACCCTCACCCGCACGAAGGCTCAGGCGGTGCGTCTCCTCGACGGGTTCGACGGGCTGCTACTGCCCACGACGACCGAACATCCGACTATCGCTGCGGTGCAGGCGGATCCACTCGGAATCAACCGCCGCATGGGGACGTACACGAATTTCTGCAACCTGCTGGATATGGCGGCGGTGGCGGTGCCCGGACAACCCACGGCCGCGGGCAACCCGTTCGGCGTCATGGTGGTCGTACCGGCGTTCCACGATCAGATCGCGATCGACGTCGCGGCGGCACTGACGGGCGGCACGGCTCCGCTCTTCGTGGATTCCGGCGTGGACCTCGCCGTGTTCGGAGCACACCTGCGTGGGCAACCGCTCCACTTCCAGCTCGAGAATCTCGGAGCGCGCTTCACGGAAGAGATCCGTACGTCCGATGCGTATCGCCTGATGGCACTGGACACCACACCGTCGAAGCCCGGCCTGGTGCGCCACGGTGCCGGAGCAGGGGCCTCGATCGCGGGCGAACTGTTCCGCATCTCCGAAGCGGGACTGGGCCGTTTTCTGGCGGCTCTGCCCGCTCCGATGACGCTGACGAGCGTGGAACTCTCGGACGGCCGCTCGGTCGTCGGATTCGGGTGCACGCACGACGCAGCCGCCGACGCGGTGGACATCACCGAGTTCGGCGGCTGGGTCGCCTACCGCCAGTCGGGGCGGTAGAAGACGGACGGGTCAGCGGGGCGGCGGATCGACGGCGACGCCGCCGCCCTCGTGCTCCGGGCCTGCGGCGGGGTGGTCCGACGGCATCCGCCGACGGAAACGGGCCGCCTCGCTCGGGGCGGCTTCTCCCGTCGGATCAGCGGAACTGCGGTAGGGGCCGGGCTTCGGGCGTGCCTTGCCGCCGGGGAACGCGAGACGTGCGATGGTGCGGTGCACCATCCACCACTGCTGCCCGAACCGCCCGGTGTTGTACGGCAGGTCGTAGCGCTCACAGATGTCCTTGATCTTGGGCGCCACCTCGGAGTACCGGGTGCTCGGCATGTCGGGGAACAGGTGATGTTCCACCTGATAGCCGAGGTTGCCGCTGATGACGTGGAACAGCGGACTTCCCTCGATGTTCGCCGAACCCACGAGCTGGCGGACATACCAGCCGCCGCGCGACTCGTTCTCGACTTCCTTCTTGGAGAACGTGTACGTCTGGTCCGGGAAATGGCCGCAGAAGATGATGGCGTGGGCCCACACGTTGCGGATGATGTTGGCGGTGACGTCCGCGGCCAGGGTCGACAGGAACGTCTTCTCGACGCCGGGCAGCCACCGGTCGGCGATGTCGGCGCCGGCGCCCCACCTACCGGATCGGCGTAGCCATCCGCCCACGCGGGACGTCTTCGGCTGCGGCAGCTTTCCGCGCATCGCGACCTGCGCCAGGCCGAACACCGCGGCGCTGACGAGCGGCCACCCCACATAGTCCTTCACGAATTGGGCCTTCGCCTTTCCGGCGATGCCCTTGAGCTCTTCGAGTACCTGCGTGGGCGACTTCTCGCCCGCCCAGAGCGCCTCGAGATCCAGGTCGTGCAGGGCGACGCCCCATTCGAACAGCACGGTGAGCAGGGCGTTGTAGAACGGCTGGGCGAGGTAGACCGGTTGCCACCGCTGTTTCGGGTCGATCCGCATGATCTCGTATCCGAGATCCTTGTCCAGGCCACGAATGTTGGTGTACGTGTGATGGACGTAGTTGTGCGAGTGCTTCCACGCTTCGGCCGTGGACGCAGTGTCCCAGTCCCACACGGAGGAGTGGATGTCCGGGTCGTTCATCCAGTCCCACTGGCCGTGCATGACGTTGTGTCCGATTTCCATGTTCTCGAGGATCTTCGCCATCCCGAGGCATGCCGTCCCGGCCACCCAGGCGGGCTTCGACGAGGACGCGAACAGAATGACTCTGCCGGCCACGACGAGCTGGCGCTGCGCTGCGATGACGGACTTGATGTACTTGCGGTCCTTCTCGCCGAGGCTTGCGTACACCTCGTCGTGGATCGCATCGAATTCTTCGGCCAGACGATCGAGTGTCTCTGCGCTCAGATGAGCGAGCGGGCTATCCACTTCCGGAGACGCGGGTGCGGTCGCCTCTTCGGTGTTCGTCATACGTGCCCCATTCGTCGGGAGCTGTCGCAGCCCTCGCCGCTCACAGCTCTATTTCGATGTCACCCTCCGCGGTGTGGATGCAGGTACGCACCGAAGCCCCGGTGGGTTCGCTCACCTCGTCGGTTCGCAGGTCCCGGAGTTGCCCGGAATGCAACGTGCCCACGCAGGTGTGGCAGATACCGATACGGCAGCCGTACGGCAACTTGAGGCCGGCGTTCTCGCCCGCGACCAGGATCGGGGTTCCCCCGTCGCACTCGACGTCCTGTTCGCTGTCGAGGAAGTGGATGGTGCCGCCCTCGCCGCTTCCCGCATTCCCCCCGATAACGGGCTGGAAACGTTCGAGGTGGAATCTTTGCGAGTCGGCCTGGTCGTTCCAATGTTCCTCGAGCACGTCGAGCAGCTCACGCGGCCCGGAGACGAACGTTTCCCGTGCGCGCCAGTCCGGGCACACGTCGTCCAGGTCACCGGGTGTGATCCGTCCCCGCTCGCCACTGATCCAGACCTCCAGGCACAGACCCGGATGGCGGGCGTCGAGGTCGCGCAGTTCCGAGGAGAAGATCACGTCGTCGGGGGCCGACGCAGAATGCACCACCACGACGTCACGGAGCAGGTTCCGGTGATCGAGGCTGCGCAACATGCTCATGATGGGCGTGATGCCGCTGCCTGCGCTGATGAACAGCAGTTGGGCCGGGACCGGATCGGGCAGGGTGAAGACACCTTCCACCTCGCCGAGGCGCACGATGTCGCCCGGGGCGATCTTCCGTACGAGGTATGGCGACACGACCCCGCCCTCGACGACTTTCGGCGTGACGCTGATGAGTCCGTCCCGGGGGTCCGGATCGGACGTCAAGGAGTATGCCCGCCAGTGGTAGACACCGTCGATGATGACTCCGAGGCGGACGTATTGGCCCGGTTCGTGCCCGGGCCACTCGTACGCGGGCCGGATGAGGACCGAGGCGGTGTCCTCGCTCTCCGGCACCACCCGCTCCACCCGTCCGCGGAGCTCACGGGTGGACCAAAGTGGGTTGATCATCTCGAGGTAGTGGTCCGGTTCGAGAGGTGTGAACAGTCGTCGCACCGCGTGCAAAAGCCACTTGCGAACAGGATGTACGTGGGGCCGAGCTCCGCGTTCCGCCATTTCGTCACCTTAACGCGGTGCCGCCGGCTCTGCGACAAACCGGACGGCTCCGCCGCGTCGTCACCCCGAGATCGTCGACATCACCGCAAGATCGTCAACATCACCACAGAGTCGATATTCGCGTAGAGACGGTGCACGATGCCAGCGTCGACGTGAACGGCGGTCCCGGGCACCAGCGAGACGGTCTGTTCCTCGGTCCCGAAGGAGATGTCGCCGACGACCGTCTGCACCACGATGGGAAACATCGCCTGATGATCCGCCATCGTCTGACCCGCGGTGAAGCTGATACGGATCACCGTCGCGCCCGTCCCCGATGCCAGTTTCTCGATACGCGGGGTGTCTCCGGTCTGAGGGTTGAGGGTCGCGAGGCCTTCGATGACGGTGAGCTTGCCGTCCTTACCGTTCGTTGTCGTCACGCCGCCTTCTTCCGTGCGATGACCTCGATCGCCACGAGGTTCTTCGTGTACTTCGTGAACGTGGAGCGTATCTGCAGAACCCGGGCGCGGGCATCCCTCGAAACGACGTCAGCCCGGGACGACGGTCGAGTCGCCCCGGGCTGAGCCGGTACATCCGAACGGGGTCCGCCCGACCGGAAGGTTTCGAAAGATCAGAAGTTGATCATGTGCCCTGCGAGACCGTGAATGGCCTCCTGCAGCGCCTCGCTGAGCGTCGGGTGCGTGTGGACGTTGCGCGCCAGTTCGTTGACGGTCAGATCCCACTTCTGGGCGAGGGTCAGCTCGGGGAGCAGCTCCGAGACGTCGGGCCCGATGAGGTGGCCGCCGAGAAGCTCACCGTGGGTCTTGTCGGCGATGAGCTTGACGAAACCGGTCGGATCGGCGAGTCCGTGCGCCTTGCCGTTCGCGGTGAACGGGAAGGTCGCGACCTTGACGTCGTAGCCCTCGTCCTTCGCCTGCTGCTCGGTGAGTCCGAAGGACGCGACCTGCGGCTGGCAGAACGTCGCGCGGGGCATCATCCGGTAATCGCCGAGCTCGAGGGTCTCGGCACCACCGATGGTCTCGGCAGCGACGACGGCCTGAGCCTCGGCGACGTGGGCGAGCTGGAGCTTTGCGGTGACGTCACCGATGGCGTAGATGCCGTCGACGTTGGTGCGCATCCGTTCGTCGATGGCGATGGCGCCGCGATCGGTGAGCTCGACTCCGGTCTTCTCGAGGCCGTAGCCTTCGACGCGCGGGGCGAATCCCACCGACTGCATGACCTTGTCGACGGTCATCGTCTCGACGTTGCCGGACTTGTTGTCCTTGATCTCGACGGTGACGTCCGAGCCGTTGTCGGAGATCTTCTGGACCGCGGCACCGGTCTTGATGGTGATGCCGAGCTTCTTGTAGGCCTTGGCAATCTCCTTGGAGACGTCCGCGTCCTCGTTGGGCAGTGCCCGGTCGAGGAACTCGACGATGGTGACGTCGACCCCGTAGTTCTTCAGGACGTAGCCGAACTCCATGCCGATGGCACCGGCACCGACGATGACGATCGATCCGGGAAGGTCGCGGGTGAGGATCTGCTCCTCGTACGTGACGACGTTCTCGCTGAGTTCGGTTCCCGGCAGGAGCTTGGTGACCGAACCCGTCGCAATGATGACGTTGTCGAAGGTCACCTGCTCGGTTCCGCCCTTGCTGAGCGAAACCTCGATGGTCTTGGCGTCGACGAACGAGCCCTTACCGTCGTACTCGGTGATCTTGTTCTTCTTCATCAGGAAGTGCACGCCCTTGACGCGACCGTCGGCCACCTTGCGGCTGCGGTCGTAGGCGGCACCGAAGTCGAAGGACACGTCTCCCGACATACCGAAGGTCTTGGCCTCTTTGGTGAAGAGATGTGCCAGTTCGGCATTTCGGAGAAGTGCCTTCGAGGGGATGCAGCCGACGTTCAGGCAGACACCGCCCCAGTACTTCTGCTCGATGATGGCGGTGCTCAATCCCAGCTGTGCCGCGCGGATAGCAGCGACGTACCCACCGGGACCGGCTCCGAGGACAACGACGTCATAGTGTGAGGTCACAGCCATACAGGGTAGTCCTGCCCCATTCGGCTGTCTGCCGATGGTCCGGTTACCCACCGGTAGGTACGAGGCGGGCGCTTCAGCCCAGGATGCCGCGGTCGTACGCGGTCGCCACCGCCGCGGCGCGATCCGCCACCTCGAGCTTCCCGAAGATGTGGGTCAGATGCGTCTTGACCGTCGCCTCGCTGATGAACAATTCCTGCGCGATCGCGCGGTTCGACGTGCCCTTCGCCACCAGGGTCAGTACCTCACGCTCCCGCGCGCTGAGCGTCCTCGATGCGCCCGGGGCGCGCACGCGCGACAGCAGCCGCGACGCCACCACCGGCGAGAGGACGGTGCGCCCCTCCGCGACAGCGCGCACCGCCGCGAACAGTTCGTCACGGGGCGTGTCCTTGAGCAGGTAGCCGATCGCTCCGGCCTCGATAGCCGAGAAGGCGTCGGCGTCGGTGTCGTATGTCGTGAGGACGAGTACGCGGCTCCGGACCTTGCGGGCGGTGAGTTCGGCGATCGCCTCGACTCCCCCGCCCCTCGGCATCCGCAGGTCCATCAGCACCACATCCGGATCAAGCGCCACAGTCACCACCACAGCCTCCGGTCCGGACGACGCCTCTCCTACGACCGCGAATTCGGTTGACGCGGCGAACATCCCACGCAGGCCGTCGCGGACGACCGGATGATCGTCGGCGATCAGCACTGTGATCGCGTCGGCGCTCATTCCGCTGCTCCCACCCGCACGAGCGGAACCCGCACCGAGACCGCCGTCCCGGCACCGCGCTCCGACTCGACAGTCACTTCGCCGGCAACGCGGGCCGCCCGGGACTGCATGCCCCTCAAGCCGAACCCGCGAACCGATCCTGCGGACGGATCGAAACCGCATCCGTCGTCTCGCACATCCACGCTCACCTCGTCCTCCATATACGAGACCGTGACACCGACACGTCCCGCCCCCGCATGCTTGCTCACGTTGGCGAGTGCCTCCTCGGTGATGCGCAGGAGCGTCGCGCCGATGTCGTCGTGCAACGGCTCGACTGTGCCGGTCACGGTGAATACGGCGGCTACCCCGGAGTCCGCCTCCCACATCTTCACCACTCGGCCCAGCACCTCGTCGAGTGTGCCGTGCTCGAGCGCCTGCGGGAGCAGATTCTGCACGGAGCGACGGGCTTCGGACAGGCTACGGCGAGCAAGTGCCGCGGCCCGCTCCACATGCCCCCCGGCCACGACCGGGTCGACGGTGTTCTGCGCCGCCTGCAATTGCGTGACGATCCCCGTGAGACCCTGCGCCAGGGTGTCGTGGATCTCGGCGGCGAGACGTCGCCGCTCGTCGTCGATGCCGGCCTCCCGCGCGCGCAGCACGAGCTGCGCGTGGAGTGCCTCGTTTTCGGAGAGAGCCTGTTCCAGACGGTGATTCGTGCGTTCGAGTTCCGCGATCGCGTCGATCCGTTCCTGCGTCAGCGTCTCCTCTCGCGCACTGATTCGGAGCATCATCATCACGATCGAGGAGTTGATGACGAACAACGCACCGAACGCGATCCACATGGTGAGGCCCGACGGCGGGAGACCCCCGCTCTGGGATCCCGCCATCGTCACCGCTGTCGAGAGCAGCCCCACTCGCATCCAACGCTCGGGGAGCAACCGCTCTGCGTCGAAGTACCCGATGAAGGCGTAAAACGCGAAAAACGGATTGAGCCAGGTCAGGACGAACGCAAGAACAGTGCGCCCGGTGAAGTACACAGCGTCCTTGTCGCGACGCCACCACCAGCGCTCCCAGCACACTGCGGCGCCAACCAGCACCAGAGCCGAAACACGTTCTGCCGGCGTCATGAGCAGGTTCGCGGAGGCCAGGGACAGGACCGTCCCGACCGCGAGCAGCACCCACGGTCCCCACCTGTAGATACGCTCCCAGTACTCGTCTGTCGGGGGCGCTGCCATCGCGGTGTCCGTCGCCACGTTGTTCAGCATGACGGGTGCCGCCGTCGTTGCCAACGGAATGTCGTCGTTGCCAACGGAATGTCACTGCCGACCGGTGTCACTGCCGCGGACCGATCTCTACTGCCAGCGAAACCAGCGTGCCGCTGCGGCCGTCAATGCCACCGCCCACAACGCCACCACCATCAGACCACCCGCACTGGGCCACTCCCCTCGGGCCGCCTGGTCGAGGATCTGCGATGCCGCACCGAAGGGCGTCACCTCGACGATCCGCTGCAGCAGAACCGGCATGGTCTGGACCGGGAGCCACACCCCGGCGCAGAACATCATCGGAAAGAAGACGATGGTGCCGATCGTCTGCGCGATCCGTGTGGTCCCCGAGACGGCGGCAATCGCGGCGCCCATGCTCAGCGCCGCCGCAAGCGTGAGGAACACCGCCAGCACGTAGCCCCACGGTTGCTCCGGGAATGCCACTCCGAACACACCACGGCCGACGAGCAGGGCGAGCACGACCGCCCCGGCCACGGCCACAGCGTGAACCACGATCTGCGCCAGCAGAATTGTCACCGGCCGGACCGGGGTCACCGACAGCCGGCGCAGGATTTCGCGTTCGCGATACGACGACAGCACAGCAGGCATCGTCTGGATACCCGCGACGATCATCGACAGCAACACCACGGTCGGAACGTAAAGATCGATCACCCGGCGTCCTCCGAGACTCGCGTCCGGCTCCCGGAAGGCGGGGATGAGGCCGAGAATCGTCAGTAGGACGACAGGGAACGCGAGGATCCAGAACATCGCGCCGGGTTCGCGGACGAACAGGCGCGCTTCGGTGCGCACTACCGCGGTCACAGGATTCGTATCGGTCGTCGTCATGGCCGTTTCTCCGGGGTCGTGATATCGAGGAATGCGTCGTCGAGCGTGGCTTCCGTGATGCGGAGCCGTCGAGCGGAGATGCCGTCGCGAACGAGGAGCGCGAGCACCGCATCGACCGAGTCGTCGTTGCCTTCCACGACCAGCCGGTCGTGGTCGTGACGCACTGCCAGGACTCCGGGCAATGCCGTCAGGGCGTCCGGATCGAGCGGAGCCGACGGGCGGAACGAGACGACGACCGCTGTCGAGGTGCGGGCGATGAGTTCCGAGGGCGTGCCCAGCGCCTTGATCCTGCCGGTATCGAATACCGCGACCCGGTCGCACAACCGCTGCGCCTCTTCCATGAAATGGGTGACCAGCAGCACCGTGACCCCCGAGTCCCGGATCTCTTCGATCAGCGACCATGTCTCGCGGCGGCCACGCGGATCCAAGCCCGTGGTGAGTTCGTCCAGCACTACCACCCGCGGCGATCCGATCAGCGCGAGCGCGATGAAGAGGCGCTGTTGCTGTCCCCCCGACAACTTCGCGAACCGGGTGTCGAGCACGTGCTCGAGGCCGAGCCGTTCGGCCAGCGCCGTCCCGTCCGCGGGACGCGGGTAGAACGATGCGTAGAGGTCGAGAGCCTCCTGCACGGTCAGCTTCGGCTGGAGTTCGCTCTGCTGTAGCTGAGCCCCGAGCAGTTCCGTCAGCACGCGGCGGTCGGCGACCGGGTCGAGCCCGGCGACGCGTACGGTCCCTTCGTCCGGTGCCCGCAAGCCGGAAACGCATTCGGCCGTGGTGGTCTTCCCAGCCCCGTTGGAGCCGAGAATTCCGAATATCTCTCCTTCTCGGACATCGAAACTCACGCCGTCGACGGCGGCGCGGTCGCCGTACCGTTTGTACAGGCCTTTCACTTCTACGATGGGCATGGTCCGAGCTTGCCCGGCGGGGGCGGGCCGCCACATCGCCCGACGGTCTCAGACGGCATCAACCGATCGGGGGATGCGGGTCAGTCGCCCGAGGTACCGGTTCTGCGAGCGAAAGAGCGCATCCGGCGCAGGTATCCGGGTATCGACCGGAACGGCACGCGAACCGGCCAGTCGTCCGGCCGGAAGTATGCCTCGGTGCCACCGTCGACAACCACCACGCTGCCGGCCATGAAGTCGGCGGCCGGGGACACCATGAACTCGACCCACTGCGCGATCTGTTCGGCGTCGCCGAATCCGCCGAGCGGAACAGGGAAGCTCTCGACCGCCCTCTTCAACGGACTGTCGAGTTGTGCGTCGAGCAGTGGTGTGGAGATGGCACCCGGCGCGAGCACGTTGAGGCGGATGCCGGAGCCCGCCCATTCCGGCGTCACCGCTGTGCGGCGAACCCAGCGTGTCACCGCGATCTTGGACGCTGCGTAGGTGAACGGCGGCCCCGATTTGGCGATCCTGGTGGCCCGCGCGACGCCCTTGTCCATGTCGCCCGCGAGAAACGCCTTCACCGCAGAATTCGGTACGCCCGGCGTGGTCGTCGTGGAGTTGGAGCCGAAGACCACCACCTTGCTGTTTCCGGCCGCGGCGAGTGCCGGGCGCCAGCCCACGAGCAGATCGATCACACCTCGCACGTTGACCTGGGCGATGAGCGGTTCCCTACCGGGAGTGGGGCCGAGGCCGGCGGCGAGAACCGCACCGTCGAGCGTGGCTCCGGCCCGATCGAGGGTGCCGCGGATGGCGTCGGACCGCCCCTGCGGAGTCGAGAGGTCGGCCACCACATCGGCGTCCCGGATGTCCACACCGATCACGGTGTGGCCTGCGGCGCGCAGTCTTTCCGCGCTCGCCCTGCCCATACCCGACGCTGATCCCGTTACTACGTATACGCCCATGACCGTGCTGCCCCCGCCTCGCCGATTCGATTGCTCCCCGCACGGTACATGCGCGGGACCGCAGCGGCCGGTGCTATTCCACCGGCGCTCATCTCGCCGGGGAGAGCGCCGCGCCGACCTCGGCGACGGCGTCGCGCACCATCTGCTCGTACGCATCGAGATCGGGAATCACCCGACTGCCCGCGGCCACACCGATCGTGACCGTCTCTCCGAGTCCGTATACACCGTGGGTCAACGCCATGGCCGGCGACAGTGCCGGGAATCCGGCGCTGAACACCACCGGCCCACCGGCGAGGGCGAGGTCGGCAGAACCACGGAAGACGCTCGACACCACGGTGTTTCCCGTGACGGTGACGGGACGCGGCGACGCGTACCGAACGATCCCGAACCGCGACAGAGGGGCCGGAACATGCTCGGCTGCCGCGTCGCGCTGCGCGAACAGCGGATCGGTCACTCTCTCACGACGCGCACCCAGATCGGCAGCGATGCGGGCAGCCCGGACACCCAGGTCGGATTCGGTGACGAACAGGTCGACGCCGACATTGCGATAGTTGTTGTTCGCGGAACCCACGGCCCCGACCGCCACGGTGACCTCCACACCTAGCCTGTCCGGCACGCTCTCGCCGCGCGTCTCGAGAAACCTGGACAGCGCCACCGAGATCGCCGTCAATGCGACGACGGTGACGGTATGTCCACCACCGCGGAAGGCAGCGGACCTGAACACCACGGCGCGGACGCTGCGCTCGGTACCCGGATCGCAGTTGACGCCGACGAGTGGCCGCCCGGCGGCCGGTGCCGGTATCTCACCTGCCGCGGTCGCGGCGTCGAGAGCGCGTGCCGCAGCGGCCGCACGCCGACCCGACCGCGCCAGGCGAACGACCTGCGCGGGAAACCGGGCGGCGGCACGAACGACCATCTCCCACGCGACGGGCCCTCGATCCGGACGCGGGGACGCCGGTGGCTCGTCCGCACCGAACAGCGCCCTGGCCAGGGCGGTGGCCCCACGGCCGTCCGCGAACGCGTGCGAGACCTGCCAGACGACCACCAGGGCGGCACCGTCACACAGGGGCGCGCCGCGCACTCCGGTGAATACGTGCAGGCGCCACGGGCTCACCCGAGCATCGAGCACCGTCGCAACGAGCGCCCCCAGTGCGTTCTGCACGTTCCCCCACGACGGATCGTCGAGCCGGTACTCGGCGACGAGGTCGTCGCCGAAAGGTCTCGGACACCAATACGGGTAGTCCAGATGCCGGGGAACGTCCCGGACGCGGCACAGCAACTTCCCCATGACGTCGGTACGCCTGCGCACCGCCTCGCGCACCTCGTCCACACCGGCGTCGGTAGCGAAGCAGAAGAGCAGGAACTGGTCGTTCGGCATTCGATCGGAGAGCCAGTACATCTGCGCGTCCGCGGGGGTGAGCTGCACCTCGGCAGCGTAATGCCGGGTAGAAATGAAGTCATGAGCGACACCACCACCGACCCGTACCTCTGGCTCGAGGACGTCACGGGCGAGAAGCAGCTCGACTGGGTCCGCGCCCACAACGACCGCACGGTCGACGCCTATACCCGCAGCACCGGTTTCGGCACACTCGAAAGCCGGATCCGCGAAGTTCTCGACACCGACGCTCGCATTCCGTATGCCCGGCGCCGCGGCGAGTACCTCTACAACTACTGGCGTGACGCCACTCATGTGCGCGGGCTGTGGCGACGCACCACGATGGACCAGTACGTACGCGACAACCCGGAGTGGGACGTCCTGGTCGACCTCGATGCCGTGGCCGAAGAGGAAGGCGAGAACTGGGTGTGGTCGGGTGCCCAGGTCCTGCGTCCGGACCAGACGCGCGCGCTCATCAGCCTCTCGCGCGGCGGTGCCGACGCCACGGTCGTTCGCGAGTTCGACCTCGTCACGCGGCAGTTCGTCTCCGGACCGGACAGCTTCGAAGTGCCGGAGGCGAAGACCGACATCGGGTGGATCGATGCCGATACCGTCTATGTGGGAACAGATTTCGGCGAGGGATCACTGACCGACTCCGGATATCCCCGCATCGCCGCGCGCTGGCGGCGCGGGACGAGGCTGGCCGACGCGGACACGGTCTTCGAGGGCGAAGCGGGCGATGTCGCGGTGTCCGCGTGGTACGACGACACCCCCGGTTACGAGCGCAGTTTCGTCGATCGTGCTCTCGACTTCTACCGGGCCCGGCGGTTCGAACTGACGGCGACCGGCAAATTCGTCGAACTCGAAGTTCCACACGACGCGCGGGTGAGTGTGTACCGCGATCACCTGCTGATCCGTACCCGCTCCGAATGGCTGGGGCACCCCGCCGGCGCGTTGCTCGCTGCCGACTATCCCTCGTTCCTGTCGGGCTCGCGGGACCTGACGGTGTTGTTCACTCCCGACGAGCACACATCGCTCGAACAGTACGCGTGGACGCAGAACCATCTGCTCGTCGTCACGTTGCGCGATGTGCAGACCCAGATGCGGGTGCTCACCCCCGGCGCCGACGGCTGGTCGGACGAGGAATTGCCCGGGGTGCCGGACGCGACGTCGACATCGATCATCGACGTGGATCCGCTCACCGGCGACGACTTCTTCCTCAATTCGAGCGGTTTCACGATCCCGGCGACACTGCTGTCCGGCACGGTGGGTGGCCGGATCGAGCCGATCAAGTCCGCGCCGTCCTTCTTCGACGCCACCGGCATTTCGGTGGTGCAGCATTTCGCGACATCCGACGACGGCACACAGATTCCGTACTTCGTGGTGGGACGCAATACCACGAGCCCGTCACCCACCCTGCTGTACGGCTACGGCGGATTCGAGAACTCGATGGTGCCCGCCTACAGCGGAGGTATCGGCCGCGCGTGGCTCGAGAAGGGCTACACGTACGTGATCGCCAACATCCGCGGCGGCGGCGAGTACGGTCCGGGCTGGCACACCCAAGCGCTCAAGGAGAACCGGCACAAAGTCTTCGAGGACTTCGCCGCCGTTGCGAAAGACCTTGTGGCGCGGGGCATCACCACGGCAGAGCAGCTCGGCGCGCAGGGAGGCAGCAACGGCGGACTCCTGATGGGCGTGATGCTCACCCGGTACCCGCAGTTGTTCGGCGCGATCGTGTGCCAGGTGCCGTTGCTCGACATGAAGCGCTACCACCTGCTGCTCGCCGGTGCTTCCTGGATGGCCGAGTACGGCGACCCCGACAAGCCCGAAGAATGGGAGTTCCTCAGCGGATACTCGCCGTACCAGAACACCGACCCGGATGCGACGTACCCGCCGATCCTCGTGACGACCTCCACTCGCGACGATCGCGTCCACCCCGGCCATGCCCGCAAGATGGTCGCCCGCCTCGAGGAGGAGGGTCACGAAGTCTGGTACTACGAGAACATCGAAGGTGGACACGGCGGTGCAGCCGACAATGCGCAGGCGGCATTCAAGTCGGCGCTGACCTTCACATTCCTGGCGGACAAACTCACGTGACCTAGCGGTCGCGTAACCACGCGGCGACCTTCGCCGCCGTGTCGGCGTTGTCGCGGATCCAGCCGTTGTGCCCGAGCTTCCGGGGGTTGTGCCACGTCGTGATGTCCGCGGCGGACAGTTTGCCCAGCAGGTGGCGGGCCGACTCCACCGGCGTCAGCTCGTCGCCCTCGATGGTGATCGACAGGACCGGCAGGGTGAGGCGGGCGAGCCGCTCCTCGTAGTCGATGTCGGCGCCGGCCGGATCGAACCGGCCTCCGCGCGCGAGCCGCGCCCAGTCGGAAATCAGGACGCGGGACTGCCGGCCGAATCCTGCCACGTCGATCCGGTCGCCCGGCCAGAAACCCGCGACACTCGACGTCAACGACATCGCCGCCGAGCCCAGCAGGAGTCCGGGGCGGCGGGCACCGCGGTAGTGCCGGTAATACGGGGTGCCCGCAGCGACGAGAATCAGCCCGCCGAGCCGGCCGCGGATCCGCGACGCGTAGAGCACGCCGAGTTGGCCTCCCATCGAATGCCCGAGCAGATAGGGCGTCGAATCCGGAAAGCGCTCCCGCACCACCTCGAACACGGCGGGCAGATGCACGGCGACGATGTCGTGGTAGCCGTAGGTGCTCTCCGGTCCGGGCCGGGGGCGGCTGTCCCCCTGCCCCGCCAGTTCGCAGATCGCCGCATCGAACCCGTACCCGGTCAGCGCCTCGGCGAACGATTCGTAGTATCCGGCGGGAACGCCGAGTCCCGGCACGATCACGACCACTGCGCGTGACGAATCGCGACGGGATTCGTGCTCGTGATCGGGGCCCGCGAACAACCGCACCGGTGTCGTGGTGCCGTCGGGTAACTGGATCGGTACGGTCTGCACCGGCTCAGACTAGGCCGATCCGGGCTCGTCGTTCGCCGGTTCGGGCGCGACCTCCCGCGTGGCGGAGTCCGGGATGCCGGCGTCGTCGAGCGCCGCCGCGGTGAGCGTTCTCCCCAGAGCGATCATGTCCGCGGCCCTGTGGAAATCGAGACTCCGGCACGCGGTTCGCGGGACCTCGACGAACACGTCCGGCGGATAGGCGGCGAGCTGGAACCGCGACAGGGCCGACTGCATGATGTCGAGCGACCGGTTCATCACCGCAACGCGTCCGAACTTCGGCGTCGGCGCGTCGTCCGTTCCGGTATCCGCCTCGGGGACCGTCGTGTCCGCGAACGAGTCGTCGTTGTCGACGCTGCTCGCGGAGAACCGGTTGACCACCGATCGCACGATGTCGGTTTCGAGCACCGAGGCAGCGCTACGACGGAAACGTCCCATCCATTCCTCGGCAGGCCGCGGTTCCGAACTCGCGTTCTCGGGTGAGTGCGGCCGACCGCCGTCCTCTCCGGCGAGACTGACGCCGATCGTGAGATCAGCGTGCATTCCGACGGTCGGGGCGATCGGCAACGGCGACAGTGTGCCTCCGTCGGTGAGAACCCTGCCGTTGAGCACCACGGGAGTGATGACGCCGGGAATTGCGATCGACGCTCGGATCGCCGCGTCGACGGGACCCCGCTGGAACCACACCGCGCGTCCCGCCGCGAGGTCGGTGGCAACGGCCGTGAACGGGATCGGCAGATCCTCGATCGAGACCTCTCCGAGTATGTCGCGCATCTTCGACAGGATCCGCTCGGCGTGGATGGCGCCGGGAGCCGACACCGACACGTCGAGCAGCCGCACGACATCCATCTGGGACAGGCTCAGCGCCCATTGCGTGTACGGCTCGAGTTTGCCCGCCGCGTAGACACCCCCGACCAGCGCACCCATCGAAGCGCCTGCCACGCCGACGATTTCGAGGCCGCGTTCCTCGATCACCTGGATCGCGCCGATATGCGCATACCCCCTGGCGCCCCCGCTCCCCAGCGCAAGCGCCACCCGTGTCCGTCCCGCCATGGACCCGATCGTACGCAGACCCACCCGCATCGCACCCCGGATTCCGCTCGACCCCGAGGTCGAGTTCAGGGTCGAGATGGGGGACGTGCCCGGATGTGTTCGGGTGCATGTCCGGCGCACGATAGACGTGTTCGTTTTCGCGGGTCACTCACCATCGGGAGAATTCATGCGCACCAGGGTCATTGCAGCACTCTTCGCCGGCGCGGCGGCCGTCGCTCTCGGAACAGGCACTGCCACAGCACAAACCGTTCCCGTCGTCGTCGGCATGAGCCAGCAGTCGGCGGTCGAGCTTCTCACCGAACGCAACATTCCTCATTCGATCACGAACCGGTCGGGCAATCTGTCGGGTCATTGCGTCGTCACCGAGCAACGCGACAAGGGAAACCGCGTCGAGGTCGACTACGAGTACGACCACGAGGACGGGGCATTCGAGCGCGTCGAAACCGAGGTCTGGCGCGGAATCGGACTCACCGTCGTCTGCCGTTGAGCACTGCCCACGGACGAGTCCTCACTCGAATCCGAACCCTCGCTGCAGCAATGCTTGCCGCAGTCCTTCCCGGTGCCCCAGCGCACCCGGTGCGGCAAAACGACCGAGGACGCGCTCGCTCCAACTGTCCGGCAAGCCCTGGCCCCGGTAGAACTGCGCAATGGCGTCCTCGTACGCGGCTACCCCTTCCTCCTCCCCATCCTCCGCGCCGGACCCGTACTGCTCTCGATGCAGCACGACGTCCTGACCGAGCCGCGGCTTGACCTCCGGATACTCGGCCGGGTCGGGACGGCCCACCACCAGCCCGACCACGGCGAAACTGTGGTCGGGCATGGCCAGTTCGGAGGCAAGGTCGGTCGGGTGGTCGCGGAGCGCCCCGATGAATACCGTGCCGAGCCCGAGTGATTCCGCGGCGAGTGCGGCGTTCTGCGCGGCCAGGGTCGTGTCGACGATCCCGAGCACTGCCGATTCGAGATAGCCCGCGTTGACGAGGTCTCTGCCACGCCTCGTCGCCAACCGGGCGGCACGCGCCAGATCCGCGACCCACACCAGGAGAAGAGGCGCGTTGCGCACCGACTCCTGGTTGCCGGCGAGTTCCGCTATGCGGCCGAGGCGCTCACGATCGGTCACCGCGATCACACTCCACAACTGCAGGTTGCTTGAACTGGCAGCCGACGAAGCCGCCGCGACGATCGCACGGAGGTGGCTTTCGGACACCTTCTCGGGCAGGAACTTCCGTACCGACCGGTGCGCGAGCTGAACCGCAAGAACGTCGTTCCACAGTAATGGGTCGATGCGGGCGCCTACACGTTCGGCTTCATCGGCGCCGTAGCGGCGAAGCAAGGCGACGAGACGACGATCGCTGACGGTGTCCATGGTCGGGAACTCCTTTCTCGAAAACATGACGAACACCGAGTCTGCTCTTCCCGATCACGACCGGCGATACTTGGCCTCATCCTGATCCTGGGTCTCGCTCGCACCCCCGAGAGAAAGATCAGGGTAGAGATCCGGGTTCGTCCCCGATGTGCGGAAGGCTCACAACCGGCACGATCGAATCATGACATTCGAGAACAACACCCCCCGTCCCTTCGCCCGCTCCTCGTCGCAGCGCATGCTCGGTGGCGTCTGCGGAGGCCTCGCCGAATACTTCGGCCTGGACGTCAATCTCGTCCGCGCGGGCGCGGTGCTCGCAGCGTTCGTCACCGGTGGCACGGCAGTGCTTCTCTACCTCGCCCTGTGGATGCTGCTGCCGGAATGAGGGTCGGTGTCGTGGGTATCGCGCACCAGCCGGTCGGCGTTGGCCAGAATCGCTGCACGGAGTGCACGCTCCGGCTCACTGAGCACGCTTCGGCGCGCGACGAGCACGAAATCGAGATGACCGGCATCGGGTAACCGGCGGGTTGCGGACCGAACAGGAACGAGACCCGCCGGTGGGAGCCGGCTCGCATGCAGAACGACACCCAGCCCCGCCAGTGCTGCAGCGCTCAACCCGATGAGACTGTCGGCGACGCATGTCACCCGCGCTCCGTATCCGCACCGCTGGAGCACGTCGAGCGCGATCTCCCGGGTCAGCGACGGGTGGGGATAGGTGACGAGCGGTATCGGTCCCTCCGGGTCCGGCACGAAGCCGGGTGCGCCGAGGAACTCGAGCTTGTCACGGAAGATCAGTTCGCCGTGACGCTCGCCGGGCCGGCGCTTTCCGAACATGAGATCGAGATCGCCGTCCTCCAGGCTGCGGTGCAGGTTCTCACTGAGTCCGACGGTGAGTTCGAAATCCACACGCGGATGCCCCCGCCGGAACTCGGCGAGGATCGCGGGGAGTTCGTGGAGCACCAGATCGTCGGACGCGCCGAACCGCACGCGCCCACTGACGGTGGATTCGGTGAAGTAACGCTGGGCGGCGTGGTGACGCTCGAGGATCTCGCGGGCGAATCCGAGCATCGCGCTCCCGTCGGCGGTCGGCTCGACGGTGTGGGTGTCGCGCACGAACAGCCGACGACCCGCAGTCGCCTCGAGTTTGGCGACGTGCTGACTCACGGTGGATTGCCGCAGGCCCAGGCGCCGCGCCGCCGCCGTGAAACTGCGTTCGCTTTCGACGGCCAGGAAACTACGGAGGTGGACGGGATCGAACACCCCTGCATTCAATCACAATCTGTGATCACAGTGATCGCGGTAATCGGCTTCTCGAATCAGCCCACCATGGCCTAGCGTCGAACCATGCTGGCGAAGATCCCGTTTCTCAATCGACTCGACCCGTTCCTTGTCGGAATCGTGCTGACAGTTGCCGTCGCCGCGGCCCTGCCCGCACACGGCGTCGGGCTCGATGTCTTCACATGGGCATCGAAGATCGCGATCGGCCTTCTCTTCTTCCTGTACGGCGCGCGCCTGTCTACCGCCGAAGCCGTGGCGGGCCTGAGACATTGGCGGCTGCACGCGACCATTCTCGCGGTCACCTTCGTGATCTTCCCGCTCCTCGGCCTTGCTGCCAAGGTCTTCGTTCCGTGGCTGCTCACCGAGCCGCTCTATCTGGGTGTGTTGTACCTGTGCCTGCTGCCCTCGACAGTGCAGTCCTCGATCGCACTGGTCTCCGTTGCGCGCGGCAATATCCCCGGCGCGGTCGTCTCGGCATCTGCCTCGAGCCTGCTCGGAATTCTGTTCACCCCGGCACTCGTGGCGGTGACGATGAGTACGCAAGGAGTGACCTTCAGTTCCGCGGCAGTGCTGGACATCGTGCTCATGTTGCTGGTCCCCTTCGTCGCGGGCCAGGTCATGCGCCGCTGGATCGGGGGCTGGGTCACGGCACACGGCAAGCCCCTCAAGCTCGTCGACCGCGGTTCCATTCTGCTCGTCGTCTATGTCGCGTTCAGTCGCGGCATGAACGAGGGCATCTGGACCCAGTTGTCTGTTCTGCGTCTGCTTGCACTCGCCGGAGTGTGCATACTCCTGCTGGCGATCGTGCTGGCGCTCACCTGGTACGCGCCCGCCAAACTCGGATTCTCGTACGAGGACCGGACGGCCATCCTCTTCTGCGGTTCCACCAAGTCGCTCGCCACCGGCCTGCCGATGGCCACGGTTCTGTTTCCCGGAGAACCCATCGGACTGATCATTCTTCCCCTCATGCTGTTTCACCAGATTCAGCTGCTGGTGTGTGCAGCGATCGCCGCCCGACTCGCGAAGCAATCGGCCGAGCCGGCGCTGCAAGGCTGATCAGGCCGGAGGGAACCGGCGGTCCGGCGCTGACGAACGCGCCCACGAAACGGAAGAGGCCGTGAGCCCCGAACCTCGGGACTCACGGCCTCATAATCCACTCTTTACAGCGAGCCGGTCAGCAGTACCGGCGCGATCACCAGGATCAGTTCGACGAACTGGCTGATGGCTTCGAAACCACTCGAGATGCTACCCATGTTTCCTCCAGATTCCTGCCGGAGACCTCATGCCCCCGGGCGTCGGATACAGCGACGATCGACGGTCAGGTACAACCAGCGATCGGGTACAGCGGCGATCGGGTTATGCGGCGATCAGCTGATGAACTGCGCGGTCTGCAGGAGCAGCGAGAAGAAGAAGTTGATGATCTCGGTGATCGTTGTGCTACCCATGTGTCCTCCTGGAGACGATGAAACAGATCGGTTGCGGCACAGTAAATTTCGGATCCGAGCGGGTGCCGTGCGGCCAACCATACTGTTCGGTACTTAAAGCGTCAATGGTTTTCGTGGAGAAGTCGTGAGCGCTGATGATTCGCTAATCCACTGTGCATCAACATAATTCGCACAGTAGATCGCGGTGCGCCCATGACAGGTGAGCGCACCCGACCGTGCAAATATCAGCGCGTCTCCATAGCCCTCGCAAGCATGGGCCACGAGTTGTGCAAGTCGTCTTCCCAGTAGCCCCAGGAATGCGTTCCGGTCGGGCGGAACTCGAACACAGCGGGTATATCCAGCTCTTCGAGCCTGGCTGCGAGACGCCGTGTGCAGTCGTCGACCGCAGCCTCGATCACGCCGCCCATCACCACCTGGTTCAACAGCAGAGCCGGGTCGTTCCCGACCGAACGGGCGCCGAGGTGCTCATGCTTGCCCGGGAGTCCGGTAGCCGAGGAGACATAGAGGTCGATACCTCGTAACTTCTCGGCGTTGACGTACGGGTCGTTCTCGACCCATCCGGGACCGTCGAGCGGGCCCCACATGTTTTCCACATCGGCTCCTCCGCGGCTTTCGACCACGGTCTGGATATAGAGTTGCCCGAGTTCTGTACTCGTTTCGGCACATCCGCTGTAGGCGCCCACCGCCCGGTACAACGTCGGCTTCGCGATGGCGAGGCCCAACACCGACGTCCCCGACATCGACAGCCCCGCGATGGCATTCACACCTGTCGTACCGAAGGCGGCATCGATGACCGGAGGAAGCTCACGCGTGAGGAAGGTGGTCCACTTGTTGCGGCCGAGTACCGGATCGTCCCGTCGCCAGTCGGTGTAGTAGCTGAATGATCCGTCCAGCGGAGTCACGACGTTGACGTTCTTGTCGGCGAAGAATTCGTCGATGTCCGTCTGCTCGTCCCAGGTGGCCACCCCCTGCCCTCCGCCGGCCCCGTTCAGCAGATAGAGCGTGGGGGCGGCGCGACTCGTGTCGGCCGGTGTGCGCACACGAAGCGGCACGACCCGGTCCATCGCCGCGGAGTACACGTGGGCCACCACCGCGCGTTCGTTCTCGACAACGATGTGGGACAGATACGAAACATTCTGTGCGGACGCAATATTCGGCAGCGCGACGAGAACCGTCGCCGCTACCCCCACAACCGCAAGTATCCGCTGGAACAACGCCGAGATCACTCGACCCTCCCTGATGCTTCGTCGACGCACGCGGCGACGCCCGATGACCGCCCTCCGAATAGTCCGGAGACGCATCAATAGATACACCACGAGAAGGAGGAATAGTGCGAAACGGGCATTCCGGTGGGAGTCAGCCCAGTTTCCGAGGCGTGCACCTGGGGTCCGGCCACATCGGACCCACCCGGTCATCCGTCGACAGCGACGCCAACGACGGATTTTGTCCGCTGCCGCGAACCGCCGTATACGACGAACCGGTCATCACCATCGAAGGTGATGACCGGTTCGTCAAGTGCGCGCACCGGGTCGGTGTCGTCTCAGCTCACCTCGAGTGCGTTCGCAAGCATGGGCCACGAGTTGTGCAGATCGTCTTCCCAATAACCCCAGGAATGCGTTCCCGCCGGACGGAAGTCGAACACAGCGGGAATTTCCAGCTCCTCCAGGCGCGCAGCCAACCGGCGCGTGCAGTTGTCGACCGCAGCCTCGATCACGCCTCCGACAACCACCTGGTTCGCCAGCACGCCCGGATCGTCGCCGATCCTGGAAGAGCCGAGACGATCATGCTTACCCGGCAACCCGGTAGCAGAGGAGATGTAGAGATCGATGCCACGCAACTTCTCGGCGTGGACAAAGGGATCGTTTTCGACCCAACCGGGGCCGCCGTACGGGCCCCACATGTTCTCCGCGTTCGCTTCTCCACGACTCTCCACCACTGCCCGGACATAGAGTTGCCCGAGTTCGGTGCTCGTTTCGGCACAGCCGCTGTAGGCACCCACCGCCTTGTACAGCGTCGGCTCCGCGATCGCGAGACTCAGAACCGAAGTCCCCGACATCGACAATCCCGCGATCGCATTCGTGCCGCTCGTGCCGAATTCGGCATCGATGATCGGCGGGAGTTCACGAGTGAGGAACGTCGTCCACTTGTTCCGGCCCAGAATCGGGTCGTCCTCGAGCCAATCGGTGTAGTAGGTGAACGAGCCGTCCAACGGAGTGACGACGTTGACGTTCTTGTCGGCGAAGAACTCGTCCATGTTCGTCTGCGCATCCCAGGTGGCCACCCCTTGCCCGCCACTGGCACCGTTGAGCAGATAGAGCGTCGGACTCGGCACGCTCGTGTCCGCCGGCGTGTACACGCGCAGCGCCACTTCACGATCCATCGCTGCGGAGTACACGTGGGCCACCACGACGCGATCGCTCTTGACCTCGATGCGGGACAGATGCGAAACCGGCTCGGCGGAAGCAATGCCCGGTGCTCCGAGGAGAACCAGCACCCCTATCCCTACAGTGGCGATCGCTCGCCGGAACAACGCCGAGATCACTCGACCGACCTCCCGTGTGCTTTCGTCAGCCAAACGGCGACGCTGGGTTACCGCCCTGAATAATCGAGGGCTCTGTCAATTGATACACCATAGACCTCCCAATGGGAATGAATCGGACATCGGGTTCGGGGGTGGGATTTCGGGTCTCGAAGGTCAGGGTCGCGGCCGGAAGGACGGGGCCGGGCCGTGTACGCACCCCGGGCACTCAGCGGCCGCGAGTTACGCAGGTCGTCCGCTCGGTAATCCCGGGAATGCGTTCCTGCCGAACGCATCAGGAACAACGAGGCTCCCCGGACATGCCGCGAGGCCCGAACCCATCGAGATGGGTTCGGGCCTCGCGGAGGACTACCTGGCGTATGCCGGGGGCTGGATCAGAAGTCCATGCCGCCCATGCCGCCGGTCGGATCGCCGGCCGGAGCAGAAGACTTCTCCGGCTTGTCGGCGACAACGGCCTCGGTGGTCAGGAACAGAGCCGCGATGGACGCTGCGTTCTGCAGCGCCGAGCGGGTGACCTTGACCGGGTCGTTGATGCCTGCAGCGAGCAGGTCGCCGTACTCGTTGGTCGCGGCGTTGAGGCCGTGGCCCGCGGGCAGGTTGCGAACCTTCTCGGCAACGACGCCGGGCTCGAGGCCGGCGTTGAAGGCGATCTGCTTCAGCGGTGCTTCGAGAGCAACGCGGACGATGTTCGCACCGGTCGCCTCGTCGCCCTCGAGCTTGAGCTCGTCCAGAGCCGGAGCGGCCTGCAGAAGTGCAACGCCACCGCCGGCGACGATGCCCTCTTCGACTGCTGCCTTGGCGTTACGCACGGCATCTTCGATGCGGTGCTTGCGCTCCTTGAGCTCGACCTCGGTCGCAGCGCCGGCCTTGATGACGGCGACGCCACCGGCCAGCTTGGCCAGGCGCTCCTGCAGCTTCTCGCGGTCGTAATCCGAATCCGACGCCTCGATCTCGGCGCGGATCTGGTTGACGCGACCGGCGATGGAGTCGGGATCGCCCGCACCCTCGACGATGGTGGTCTCGTCCTTGGTGACGACGACCTTGCGTGCCTGGCCGAGGAGCTCGACGCCGGCTGTCTCGAGCGAGAGGCCGACCTCTTCGCTGATGACCTCGCCACCGGTGAGGATGGCGATGTCGGCGAGCTGAGCCTTACGGCGATCGCCGAAGCCCGGAGCCTTGACGGCGACGGACTTGAAGGTGCCGCGGATCTTGTTCAGCACCAGGGTCGACAGGGCTTCGCCCTCGACATCCTCGGCGATGATCAGCAGCGGCTTGCCCGACTGGATGACCTTCTCGAGCAGCGGCAGCAGGTCCTTGACCGTGGAGATCTTGGAGCTGACGAGCAGGATGTAGGGATCCTCGAGCACTGCCTCCTGACGCTCTGCGTCAGTGGCGAAGTAGAGGGAGATGTAGCCCTTGTCGAAGCGCATGCCCTCGGTCAGCTCGAGCTGAAGGCCGAAGGTGTTCGACTCCTCGACGGTGATGACGCCTTCTTTGCCCACCTTGTCGATGGCCTCGGCGATGAGCTCACCGATCGCGGGGTCACCGGCGGAGATGCCGGCGGTAGCAGCGATCTGCTCCTTGGTCTCGACTTCCTTGGCGGTGTCGAGCAGCCGGGCCGTGACAGCCTCGACGGCCTTCTCGATGCCGCGCTTGAGGCCGAGCGGGTTCGCTCCTGCTGCAACATTGCGCAGACCCTCGCGCACCAGCGCCTGGGCGAGAACGGTGGCGGTGGTGGTGCCGTCACCCGCAACGTCGTCGGTCTTCTTGGCGACTTCCTTGACCAGCTCGGCGCCGATCTTCTCGTACGGGTCCTCGAGCTCGATCTCCTTGGCGATGGACACACCATCGTTGGTGATCGTGGGAGCGCCCCACTTCTTCTCGAGAACGACGTTGCGACCCTTGGGGCCCAACGTCACCTTGACTGCGTCGGCGAGGCTGTTGAGGCCCCGTTCGAGGCCGCGACGAGCCTCTTCGTCGAACGCGATGATCTTGGCCATTGCGAAGTGATCCTCCGGGTATGGGGGTGACACGCTTGCCGGCCGGGTTCAGTGCCCGCGACGGACGACCAGGGAGTGTCGTTATTCCCGGTCTCACCGTCCCGACCTGGCACTCACGTGTTGCGAGTGCTAAGTGCATTCTTAGCACTCGGGGGTGGTGAGTGCAAGATTACAGGCACTCACCACCCCCGTCACAGTGCAGCGGAAAAACGCGGAAGAAAGTTATCGACGCGTAGAACCGACACCCACGGCGCACCACTGACCGGTCGCCGTGTTGACCGCGAACGACTGGGCACCCACGCAGGTCACGCCGGTCGTATCGGCGGTCGCACCCGAGCCCCAGCCCGCGACCGACACCGTCATGGCCGGTCCCTCGGCCCACGAATGACTCAGCCCGCCGCCGAGCGCGTACGCGTAGGAGCGGCCTCCGTCGGCCGCCCCGCTGAGAGCGGTGCCGAATCCGGTTGCGTGGGACTCGGCAGCTCCCCCTCGCTCCGCGACGGACACCGCGGTGCCGCTGTCGGCAGCCGACGCGCGCGCCGTGGCGCCCGGAGCGGCCGTCGCGCCGCAACTCGCGGCGTCCGAGACGAGGATCTGGTTTGCGGACGGCGGAGACAGACACGTCACCGGAGCGGCCGCCGCGGTCCCGGTCCCCATGAAAGCGGCCGACGCCACGCCGAGGGCGACGAGCACACCGGCGCGTGCGACACGGCGGCCGGAGAGAACGGAACGGAAGGATCGAATGGACAAAGAGCACTCCTCTGCGCTGGATTGCCTCTACAGGAGACGGTGAGGGCTGATCCCCCGGCGGTAGGGTACCGATCACACCGGACGGGCGCGAGGAACCACCTCACAGGTGGACGTGCGTCCTCAGAGGGCGTCGAGCAGTGCCGGCAGATCGGCCACCGAGTCGATCACATGGTCGGGCTCGTCGACCGAGAGATCGAGCACCGACTGGCGAAACTTCCCGGTACGTACCAGAACTCCGGTCATACCGAGCCGCTGACCGGGAACCACCTCACCCGCGAGGTCGTCACCGACCACGACGATGGAGTCGGGTTCCGCGCCCATCAGGTCCGCCGCGACGAGGAACCCGCGCATCGAGGGCTTGCCTACCGTCACCGCGGTCCGGCCGGTCAACTCCTCGAGCCCGGCGAGGTACGACCCGGTGTCGAGGCGCAACCCGTCGTCCGTCTGCCACGACATCGCCCGGTGCATCGCAACGACAGGCACTCCGCCGAGCATCAGGTCCGCGACCCTGCTCAGCGAGCGGTGGTCGTAATGACGACCTGCTCCACCCAGGACGACGACCTCGGGATCGACGTCGTCCTGCACGATGCCCTCGAGATCGTCCTCGATATCACCGTCGTTCAGTACCCAGCAGCGGCGACCCGGGTAGGTCTGCCGGACGTATTCCGCGGTGAGTCCCGCGGCCGTCACTATTTCGTCCGGATCGACCGGCATTCCCAGATCGGTGAGCGAGCGCGCGATCGCGGAGCGCGTGCGCGAAGTGGTGTTGGTGAGAAATGCCCGGGTCACGCCGTCCTCGCGCAACCGGGCCAGCACGTCGGCGGCCCCCGGCACCGGCTTCCACGAGGTGACGATCACGCCCTCGATGTCGAACAGAACTCCACCCACGTCACTCATGAACCGACCCTATCGATGACGTGGCGGGCAGAGCCAGGGGGGCGGAAGCGGACGTCGGTTCCGCACCGCCCCCGGGCCCGATCACACCGCCCCCCTGGGCCCGACTACACCGTGCGGGCGAGGCGGTCGGCGAGAAGCCGGGTGAAGCGCGCCGGGTCCTCGACCTCACCGCCTTCGGCGATCAGCGCCATCCCGTACAGCAGTTCCGCGGTCTCGGCGAGCGCGGGATCGTCGTTGCGTTCCGCGTGCGCCGTGCGAAGACCCGAGACGAGCGGATGTCCGGCGTTGAGTTCGAGGATGCGCTTGGTTCGCGGGATCGGCTGGCCCGATGCCCGGTACATGCGCTCGAGCGCCGGCGACATGCTGAAGGTGTCGCCCACGATGCAGGCGGGCGATGTCGTGAGGCGCGACGAGAGCCGCACCTCCTTGACGTGTTCGTCGAGGGTGTCCTTCATCCACGTCAGGAGGTCGCCGAACTCTTTCTCCTGCTCCTCGCGTTCGGCTTCGGCTGCCTTCTTCTCGTCGTCGGTGTCGAGATCGACCTCGCCCTTGGCGACGGAGCGGAACGGCTTGCCGTCGTACTCGGGAACCGACGTCACCCACATCTCGTCGACCGGGTCGGTCAGCAACAGCACCTCGATGCCCTTCGCCGCGAACGCCTCCATGTGCGGGGAGCTTTCGAGCAGCTGCCGGGACTCGCCGGTGATGTAGTAGATCTCGTCCTGGCCGTCCTTCATGCGTTCGACGTATCCGGCGAGCGTCGTCTGCTCGTCGTCACTCGCCGTCGAGTCGAAGGACGCGATCTCGAGAAGCGTGTCGCGGTTGTCGGTATCGGAGATCAGGCCTTCCTTGAGGACGCGGCCGAACTCGTTCCAGAAGGTCCGGTACTTCTCGGCGTCCTGCGTCGCCATGTCCTTGACCGTCGACAGGACCTTCTTCGTGAGCCGGCGGCGGATCGCGCGGATCTGCCGGTCCTGCTGCAGAATCTCGCGGGAGACGTTGAGCGAGAGGTCCTGCGCGTCGACGACACCCTTGACGAACCGCAGGTACTCGGGAACGAGATCCTCGCAGTCGTCCATGATGAAGACGCGCTTGACGTAGAGCTGGATGCCTGTCGTCCGCTCCCGGGCGAACAGGTCGAACGGTGCATGGCTCGGAATGAAGAGCAGCGCCTGGTACTCGAAGGTCCCCTCCGCGCGCATGGGAATGATCTCGAGGGGTTCGTCCCATGCGTGCGCGACGTGCTTGTAGAACTCGGTGTACTCCTCGTCGGACACCTCGTCCCGCGAGCGCGCCCACAGTGCCTTCTGCGAATTGAGCGTCTTGGTCTCGACGCCGACCTCGTCGGTACCGTCCTCACCCTTGGTGGTGCGCGTGACCTCCATACGAATCGGCCAGGCGATGAAGTCGGAGTACTTCTTGACGATCTCCTCGAGCTTCCACTGCGAGGTGTAGTCGAAGAGGTGGTCGTCGGCATCCTCCGGCTTGAGGTGGAGGGTGACGGACGTGCCCTGCGGGGCGTCGTCGACGGTCTCGATCGTGTAGGTGGATTCTCCGCTCGATTCCCACCTGGTTCCCGAGGGTTCGCCCGCCTTGCGGGTGACCAGCGTGACCTTGTCGGCGACCATGAACGAGGCGTAGAAACCGATGCCGAACTGGCCGATCAGTTCCTGGGATGCGGCGGCGTCCTTGGCTTCGCGCAACTTCTGCCGCAGTTCACCGGTGCCCGAACGCGCGAGCGTGCCGATCAGATCGACGACTTCGTCGCGCGTCATGCCGATGCCGTTGTCCCGGACCGTGAGGGTGCGGGCCTCCTTGTCGACCGCGAGTTCGATGTGCAGGTCGGACGTGTCGACCTGCAGATCCTTGTCGCGGAAGGACTCGAGCCGGAGCTTGTCCAGCGCATCGGAGGCGTTGGAGATCAACTCACGAAGGAACGTGTCCTTGTTGGAGTAGATCGAGTGGATCATCAGATCGAGCAGTTGGCGCGTTTCGGCCTGGAACTCACGCTGTTCGACGTGTGTGCTCATTCTTGTCCCCTTCGGCAGCAGAACTTTCGAACGGGATCTTAGGACGTGTTTACGCCGGTGAGCGGGGCGCCCCCGCACCGGGATCGATCCGGAACGGGCCGTCGACGCTCGGGGAGACCGGGAAGTCGAAGATCGAGGTCGGGATGTAGACGGTCGTGCACGAGTTCGGGATGTCGACGACTCCCGACAATCTGCCTTCGATGGGCGCGGCGCCGAGCAGAAGATAGGCCTGTTCCGGGGTGTAACCGAACTTGGTGAGGTAGTCGATGGCGTGCAGACACGCGCGCTGGTACGCCAGTTGCGAATCCAGGTACCGCTGTTCACCGTCGAGCGTCACCGACGTTCCGGAGAACGCCAGCCACTCCGAGAACTGCGGGTCGGTGTTGCCCGGCATGAAGATCGCGTTCTCGCTCACGCCGTAGGTCGTCATCCCGCCGGGAATGATGTCGACGCGAAGATCGATGAACCCGCCCATCTCGATGGCGCCGCAGAACGTGATCTCGCCGTCGCCCTGGGAGAAGTGCAGGTCACCGACCGACAGATTCGCGCCGTCGACGAACACGGGATAGAAGATGCGGCTGCCCTTGGTGAGGTTCTTGATGTCCTGGTTGCCGCCGTTCTCGCGCGGCGGTGCGGTACGAGCGCCCTCCCCCGCGACCCGATCGAACTCGGGGCCTGTCAGAGCACCGAGAATCGCCCCGTTCGGTTCCGGCGGAAGCGCCAGTGGCGGAACACGATCCGGGTCCGTCGCGATCAGCGCGGCCTCACGGGTGTTCCACGTCGAGAGCAGGTCGTGCGACGGGGCCGTGCCCATCAGTCCCGGATGCACGATGCCCGTGAAAGACACGTGCGGAATATGCCGGCTCGTTGCCGTCTGACCGGAGAAATCCCAGACCGCCTTGTACGCGTCGGGGAACTGGTCGGTGAGGAACCCGCCGCCGTTCGGCTTGGCGAAGATGCCGGTGTACCCCCAGCCCTGTCCCGCGAGCGGCCCGGAATCCTCCTGCGGGATGGGCCCGAGGTCGAGAATGTCGACGATCAGCAGATCCCCGGGTTTCGCACCTTCCACCGCGAACGGCCCGGACAACGCGTGCACGGTGTGCAGCGGAGCATTGCGGATGTCGTCGGCGCTGTCGTCGTTGTGGATCTCGCCGTCGAACCACTCGCGGCAGTGCACCCGGAACGAGTCTCCCGGCTTGACCGTCGCGACGGGCGGAATGTCGGGGTGCCACCGGTTGTGGCCGATCTTCTCCTGCTCGGTGAACTTGCGAGTGGAGTCGAGCGGGAAGATGACGTCGGGCAAGGGAACCTCCTGGAGTGAGCACCGGGGGCTGAGCGACCGGGGGTGCGAGCCGTATTCCGGCCAGGTCAGGGCCGGGGAAGCATTCGATGACGAGGATCGGTGGTGACCGGACGCGGTGGCGTGCGCGGACTACCGGGTATCGCACCCGACACCACAGCGGGTTCGGACGCGGTGCGCGCGGTGGAATCGAGCACGCGCATCGCCGCCGTGCGGCCGCGCCCGAGTCGTGGCGCGGTCACCGCGCGCGGTGACTCGGCGGCACACGCGGGGCACGCGGTGGTGGGGCGGACGGCGCTCATCGGAGCGGATACGTCGAACGGACCGCAGTCGACGCAGCGGTATTCGTAGAGCGGCATCGGCAACAACCCTTCGCGCGTGGGACTGCGCCGACCGTAACCGACAATCCCCCGCGACACCGGTCTCCGACGAAACTCGTTACCCGGCAGTAACACTCCCGTTGCTCACCGCGATTCGCGGCGCGCGCCGCCGGGGTCCATCATGGTGGCGGGGTCACTCGAACGACGGGAGTGCGTCATGGCAGTTCGTCGGGTGGTGGTTGTCGGCGCGGGCATGGTCGGGCTGTCGACGGCGTGGTTCCTCCAGGAACACGACCTCGAGGTGACGGTGCTGGACCGTACCGGCGTGGCAGCCGACGCCTCGTGGGGCAATGCCGGTTGGCTCGCCCCGGCACTGACATTGCCGCTGCCGGAACCGTCCGTGCTGAGGTACGGGCTTCGTTCGGTGCTCACGCCGTCATCGCCGGTATACGTGCCTTTCACCACGGACCTGCGGCTTCTGCGGTTTCTCGCGGATTTCGCCCGGCACTGCACCACGCGGCGCTGGAAGCGCTCGGCGGAGATCTTCGCCCGCACCGACCGGATCGCAACCGAGGCGTACGACGTCCTCGCAGCCGGCGGCGTGGCCGAACGGACACGGCAGGCAGACCCGTTCCTCGCCGCGTTCACGAGCGAATCCGACCGCGACCACCTGATAACGGAGTTGGACCACTCACGGGCAGCAGGCGGAGAGGTCGACTTCGAACTGCTGGATGCGGACAGCCTGCACGCGCTGGCCCCGGCGCTCGGCGACCCGGTGTGCGCGGGGTTGCGCATCCGGGGGCAGCGGTTCCTCGATCCGCCCCGCTTCATGTCGGCGCTCGCCGAGTCCGTTCGCGTCCGGGGCGGAGAGGTGGTGGCCGGCTACGAGGTGACGGCGGTACGCGACTCGGGTGGCACGGTCGAGGTCGTCTCGGCGGACGGGCGGCGGGCGGCCGCCGATGCCGTCGTGCTCGCAACCGGAGCGCGGCTCGATGCGCTTGCGCGTCCGTTCGGTGTCCGCACGCGAGTGCAGGCCGGGCGCGGTTACAGCTTCACCGTTCGTCCGGAGGAGCCACTCGACCATCCCGTCTACTTCCCTGCCCAGCGCGTGGCGTGCACGCCGCTGCACGACCGGCTCCGCATCGCCGGAATGATGGAGTTCCGCAGTCCCGACGCCCCGCTCGATCCGCGGCGGATCACGGCGATCGTCGACGCGACCCGTCCGCTCCTGCCGCGGATCGACTGGGACCGGCGGCACGAGGAGTGGGTGGGGTCGAGGCCTTGCACCGCCGACGGTCTGCCCCTGATCGGAGGCACACGTTCACCTCGGGTCTTCGTTGCGGGCGGGCACGGCATGTGGGGCGTCGCGCTGGGACCGATGACGGGCCGGATGCTGGCGAATGCGATTACCGGACATCAGGATCCGTTGTCGGCGCATTTCGATCCGCTGCGTTGACCGCTCCGCCGAGTCGCTCGTCCATGCCGCGAAGCCAGCTCAGGACAGCGCGCTCGTACGCGATGCCGAATTCGACGGTAGCGGCCGGATAGTCCGGCAGTACGTGGCTTGCCAGCAACTGTTCGTACTCGGCGAGTTGCCGTTCGTGCTCGGCCCGATAGTGGGCGAGGATCTCGACCAGCCTGTGCGCCGGCAGATGCTCGGCGAAAGCCACGGTGAGCAGAAGAGGATGCCGGATGTTCTCCGGCCCGGGATCACGCTCGAGCCAGTCGGCGAACGCGCGCCGGCCGTCGTCGGTGAGAGCGTAGGGCTTGCGGGCTCGCGGTCCCGTCTCTCCCGCTTCGATCAGGCCGTCGCGTTCCATCGCCGAGAGTTCTCGATAGACCTGGCTGGTGGTGAGCGACCAGAACTTCCCGATTCGCTCCTGCGCCGTGGCGACAAGGTCCCAACCCGTTTTGGGGCCTTCGTGGAGAAACCCCAGGAGGGACGCCGCTGTGGCGTTGAGGGGACGTCCGGCCATGCGTTTTTCCTGTCGTCGAGGGGTTGACATTCCACTGTGGCATATCCACCATGGACACACCGACATTCCACAATGGAATCTCCCTCGGAATCCTCCTGGAGGACCCCATGTCCACCGAGAATCTGCGGATATCAGAACCCGAGCGCGCGCGGTACGTCGACGAACTCGTCCGTCATGTCGGCGCCGGTCGCCTGACGGTCGACGAATTCGACCGGCGAGCAGCCCGTATCTACGCGTCCGACACCGTCGCCGAAGCACGCGAACAGTTCACCGGCCTTCCGGTGAGCATGTCGCCGGAACGCCCCTCGGCGGCCGGCCGCTCCCGCCGCCGGCTTTCGGCACACCAGCGCATCGAGTGGTCCATATGGGCGAGTGTGGGCGCGATCAACGTCCTGGTCTGGGTACTCGTCTCGCTCGCCACGACCTCGCTGGTCTACCCGTGGCCGATCTGGGTGATCGGACCGTGGGGACTCGTACTCCTCACCCGAACGGTGCTCGGCATCGAGAGCCCGTCGCACGCGCACGCCCTGCGGCACGTACGCGCTCTCAGTGGCCCCGGCGGAACTTACGGAAGTCCCAGCTGGCGATCGACTCGGGGGTGACCCGGAGCCAGGCATGCCGCCCGTCGGCAACGAATTCGTCTCTGCCCGTGTATTTCCGGGCGAACGCCAGTTCGACCCCGTGAAGCGTGCCATCCGGATCCGTTCCGCGGGGCACATCACCGACGGCCCGTACGGCGCCTCGGATCTCCACTCCCCGCAGGTCTCCGAACTCGACCCCGCCGTCGACGACGACGGCAATACGCGGATCGCGCTCGAGATCGGTCCACCGCTGGCTTCGCACCACCGAATTGAGCCAGACGAACGTCCCGTCCCACACGAACCACAGCGGAGCCACGTGCGGACTGCCGTCCTTACCGACGGTCGCGACCCGGCACGTCCTCTCCTCCGAGAGAAAGGCGTCGATCTCCTCTGCGGTCATGGCGATCGCCCGACCCCGCCGCTGCTGCCGGACCACTCCGTCTGACGTCACACGAGCCTCCCAAGAATCGTATTCTCCATTTTGGGATAGATGCTCTCACCGCAACGGCGCCGACACAACGGCAACCGTGTCGGCGGTCTCTGCGATAGTCGGTGACATCACACGGGGGAGGCGGCGCGATGTTCCTGCTCGACAACGTACTGGTCTACAGTGCCCGCGATCTCGCTGCCGCAGCCTCGTGCGAGTTCGCCGTGCTCTGCGAACTCGACGCCGTTCTCGGGCTCGCGCGGCAGACCCCGGCTGCCGACGATCCGATGCTCGAACGCACCGCGCGACTCGGCAGTCGTCACGAACAGCGGATCCTTGCCGATTTCCGTGCCGAACACGGGTCGGGCGTCGTCGAGATCCCCCGCCCCGAGTACACGACAGGTGGGCTGGCCGAGGCTGCCCATGCCACCCTCTCGGCCGTGCGGGACGGTGCCCCCGTCGTCTACCAGGGCGCGTTCTTCGACGGGCGCCTCGTCGGGTTCTGCGATTTCCTCGTCCGGGAAGGCGACGCCTACGCGGTATACGACACCAAGCTCTCCCGGCACGCCAAGGTCGAGGCGCTGCTGCAACTCGCCGCGTACGCCGATGCACTCGAGGGCAGCGGGGTGCCCGTCGCCACGCACACCCGTCTGATTCTCGGTCAAGGAATCGTGTCCTCCCACTCGTACGCCGATATCGCCCCGGTATACAAGCGTCGGCGTGCCCATCTGGAGACACTCGTCGACGAGCACCGCCGCACCGGCGCACCCGCCCGGTGGGAAGCGGGGCACCACACTGCCTGCGGACGATGCGACACGTGCCGCTCACATCTCCGGACGCACCGCGACCTCCTGCTCGTCGCGGGGATGCGGGCCACCCAGCGCGCACGCCTGCGCACCGGCGGGGTGTCGACCATCGACGACCTCGCCGCGCGGAGCGAGCCGGTGGAAGGGTTGTCGCACCGGACATTCGGATCGCTGCGTGCGCAAGCCAGGGCACAGCTCACGCAAGAGCGGACGGGTACCCCGTTCGCCGAGGTATTCGACGCCGCTCCTCTCGGCTCGCTTCCCGCACCCGACGACGGCGACATCTTCTTCGACTTCGAAGGCGATCCGCTGTGGTGCGAGGACGGCAACCCGGACTGGGGGCTCGAGTATCTGTTCGGAGTCGTCGAAGGCCGCGCAGGAACCCTTGCCTTCCGCCCGTTCTGGGCACACAACCGCAGCGACGAGCGACGGGCGCTGCTCGACTTTCTCGAGTACGTCGCCGAACGCCGCCGGAAACACCCGCGAATGCACGTCTACCACTACGCGGCATACGAGAAGTCTGCGTTGCTCCGACTGGCCGGGCGGCACGGAGCCGGAGAAGACGCGGTCGACCAACTCCTACGTGACGGCGTACTCGTCGACCTGTATCCCCTTGTGCGGGGGTCGATCCGGATCGGAGCATCGTCGTACAGCATCAAGAAGCTCGAACCGCTGTACATGGACGGCCGCGGAGGAGACGTGGTCGATGCCGGTGCCTCGATCGTCGCGTACGCCGACTACTGCGACCTGCGCGACGCAGGACTGTCGGATCGGGCGCAGCAGATGCTCGACTCCATTGCCGCATACAACGAGGCCGATTGCGTCTCCACGGTGAAATTGCGGAACTGGCTGCTCGACCGGGCCCGCGAACACGGCATCGCGCCGACGGGCGCTGTCCACGATGAAGCGAGGCCGGAAGCCGAACCGCGCCCGGAGGAAACGCGTCTTTTCGCCTACGCGGGCGACGCAACGACGGGCAATCGCACCCACGACCAGCAAGCGGCCGCGCTCATGGCGGCCTCGCTCGGATACCACCGCCGTGAGCGGAAACCGTTCTGGTGGGCGCATTTCGATCGGCTGGCGGCGCCGGCGGACGAATGGGCCGACACCGGCGACACCCTGATCGCGTCGTCGGTCACGCTCGACGCCGACTGGCACAAGGCCACGCCGCGACAGCGAAAATTGCGACGGCGTGTGCGTCTCGTCGGCGATTTCGATACCGGAAGCACACTGCGGCCGAAGGACAAGGTGTTCCTGCTGTACGAGTCTCCCGGCCCGGAGGGACTGCCCAGCGGAGGCGCGGGCACTCGGTCGTGGTCGAGCGCCGAGGTGGTGGAACGGACGGTCGACCCGCATTTCCACGATGTGCTCGTCGTCGAGGAACTGCTGCAGCGCGACGAGCACTCGTCGCTGCCGATGGCGGTGACGCCCGGAAGCCCGATCCCGTCGACCAGCCTCGAGGCTGCGATCGAATCGGCCGCCTCGGCAATGTGCGACCAACTGCCCACACTCCCCCGCACGGCGGCCGTGGACGTGCTGCGCCGCATCCCGCCGCGTACCCGGTCGGGGGCCGGACTGCCCGAGGTCGAGGACGCCGATTTCGCGGCAGCGATCACCGCCGCGGTTCTCGACCTCGACGAGTCGTACCTGGCGGTGCAGGGCCCACCGGGCACCGGAAAGACCTACACCGGATCGCGGGTCGTCGCAGCGCTGGTGCGCGAACACGGATGGCGCATCGGCGTGGTCGCCCAATCGCACTCGGTGGTCGAGAACATGCTGGACGGCATCGTCGCTGCCGGCGTCCCCGGAGACCGGGTGGTGAAGGCCAAAACCAAGACCGCCGACCCGGCGTGGACCGCGGTGCCCGATGCCCGGAGTGTGGCCTCGTACCTGAACGCGAGCGAGGGTGGATGCGTCGTCGGCGGTACGGCATGGGATTTCACCAACCCGCAGTGCATCGAGCCCGGCAGTCTCGATCTGCTCGTCGTCGACGAGGCGGGACAGTTCTGCCTGGCGAACACGGTTGCGGTCGCTCGCGCCGCACAGAACCTGCTGCTCCTCGGCGACCCCCAGCAGTTGCCCCAGGTCAGCCAGGGGACACATCCGGAAGCGGTGGACGAATCCGCTCTCGGGTGGCTCGCGGAAGGACACGGCGCACTCCCCGCGGAGCGCGGTTACTTCCTGTCGCTGACATGGCGCATGCATCCGGACCTCTGCGCGCGAGTGTCCGACCTGTCGTACGACGGCAGACTGCTGTCCAAGACAGAGGTGACGTCCGCGCGGGCACTCGACGGGGTGCTGCCCGGCGTCCACACGGTCCGGGTCGACCATCGGGGCAACGCCACCTGCTCCGAGGAGGAGAGCACAGAAATCGTCGGACAGGTCGAAAAGTTGCTGGGTGCTGCATGGACGGGCGACCCTGATATGCCGGCGCGTCCCCTCGACGAGGCCGACATCCTCGTCGTGGCGCCGTACAACGCGCAGGTCGCCTCCATCCGCACGGCACTGTCCGCTGCCGGTCTCGAGCGCGTCCCCGTCGGAACCGTCGACAAATTCCAAGGGCGACAGGCGGCGGTGGTCCTGGTATCGATGACCGCGTCTGCGCTCGAGGACGTTCCTCGGGGCATGTCGTTTCTCTTGTCGAGGAACAGGCTGAACGTGGCTCTGTCGCGTGGGCAGTGGTGCGCGATCGTCGTGCAATCGGGAGTTCTGACCGACTACCTTCCGACAACTCCCGACGCGCTCGCCGAACTCGGCGCATTCCTTCGCCTCACCGGCGGTTGCGATGACCCGGCTACGTCGCCACGCCCGGAGGCGCGCCGGTGACCCGCGACACAATGTCCGCTACGATCGACGCACATCTGTAACCGGAAGTATCAGATATCGGCGCCGGTAGACCGGAACCGAACCGACGAGCACAGGAGTCCCCCGTGTCCCAGACCCTCGAAGCCACCGTCGACATCGCCGCATCACCCGAGCGCGTATGGAGTGTGATCTCCGACCTGAAGCGCATGGGCGAGTGGAGCCCTCAGTGCCGAAAAATGATCATTCGGGGTGGCACCGTCGCGCGCGGCACCAAAACGATCAACATCAACAAGAAGGGCCTGCTCGTGTGGCCCACCACCTCGAAGGTCATCGCCTTCGAACCCGGACGCGAACTGCGGTTCCGCATCAACGAGAACCGGTCGATCTGGTCGTTCACCCTGGAGCCCACGGCGACCGGAACGCGGATCGTGCAGCGTCGCGAAGCACCGCAGGGCACCAGCAAGGTGTCGCAGACCCTCATCAAATACGTTCTGGGGGGCAGCGAACCGTTCGACGACGACATGATCCAGGGAATGAACGCGACCCTCGCACGCATCAAGAACGAGGTCGAAGCCGGAGCCACCGTCTGACGCTTCGGCTCCGCGCATCCCCGACGTCGCTCACGTACCCTGTGGTAGCCCAAGGCCTTGCGGCCGGGTAGCCCGCGGCCCCCGGCCGTGGCGACACACCGAACGCGACACATAAGAGGAGCCGTGGCACGTAAGCCGTCCCCCGCCGGAGAACCCCCCACCAGCGGTATAGCCCACGTCGTCGATCTGGTCCGGCACGTGATTCCGCCGCTCCACCCCGGAGGCGTCCCGTTCGTCGCCGCGCCCCTGGCGGTAGCCGCTCTCGGCCGCCGCCACAAGTGGGTGCGGCGCGCCGGCCTGGCGTCTGCGGCTGCCACAGCCACCTTTTTCCGGCATCCGCATCGGGTACCGCCGAACCGGGTCGGCGTCGTCGTGGCTCCCGCCGACGGCGAGGTCGCGCTCGTCGATACCGCAGCGCCTCCCGCCGAACTCGGTCTCGGCACAGAGCCCCGCCCGCGGGTGAGCATCTTCCTGTCGGTGCTGGACGTGCATGTACAGCGCAGCCCCGTCGGCGGCACCGTACGAAAGGTCGTGCACACGCCGGGCAAGTTCCTCTCCGCCGACCTCGCCGATGCGAGCGAAGTGAACGAGCGCAACAGCATGCTGCTCGAAACACGGGACGGGTGCGAGGTCGTGGTCGTGCAGATCGCCGGCCTGCTCGCCCGCCGGATCGTGTGCGACGCACAGATCGGCGACACCCTTCCGATCGGCGACACGTACGGCCTCATCCGCTTCGGGTCGCGCGTCGATACCTACTTCCCGCCCGGGAGCACACTGCTCGTCGAGCGCGGCCAGCGCACAATCGGCGCCGAGACGGTGATCGCGCAGTTGCCGACTACGCCGCTGTCGTGAATCCTCCCGGTCCGGCAGTCCGCCCGGCCCCGGTTCGGAAGACCCGTAACCGGCCGCAGGTGGTCCGCCTACTCCCCAGTGTCATCACGATTCTCGCGTTGTCGGCGGGTCTGTCGGCGGTGAAGTTCGCACTCGACGGACAACTCGGCACCGCCATCGGACTTGTCGGCGCTGCCGCCGTCCTCGATTCGCTGGACGGCCGCATCGCGCGCATGCTCGATGCGACCAGCAAGATCGGCGCCGAACTCGATTCGTTGTCCGACGCCATCGCCTTCGGTGTCGCGCCCGCACTCGTCCTGTACGTGACGCTGCTCGACGGCAGCGCGTTCGGCTGGATCGTCGCGTTGCTGTACGCAGTGAGCATCGTGCTGCGACTGGCCCGATTCAACACACTGCTCGAAGACGACAGCGTGCCGGCGTACGCGCGCGAGTACTTCGTGGGCGTGCCGTCCCCTGCGGGCGCGCTCGTCGCGCTCGCTCCGGTCGCCGCCTACATCCAGTGGGGTGACGGCTGGTGGTCGTCGATGCCGCTCGTCGCGGTGTGGACCTTGATATCGGCGGCCCTGATCGTCAGCCGGGTACCCACCCTCGCGATGAAGTCCGCATCGGTGCCCGCGCGGCTGGCCGTGCTGCTCCTCGCCCTCGTCGCCGTCGCGGCTGCTGCGCTCGTCACCTACCCGTTCGTCCTGATGATCGTGCTCGTGGGCGTCTACCTGCTGCACATCCCCTTCGCCATCCGATCCAAGCGTTGGGTCGCGGCGCGGCCCGAGACATGGGACATCAAACCGGCGGAACGACGCGCGATCCGTGCCCGAACCCGTGCCGCTCGGCCACACCGCGCGGGCGCCCGCCGGGTGACCACGACAGCACGGTCGGCGACGCGCCTGGGCCTGCGTCGTCCCCGCGGGGAGTGAGCACGTTCTAGGCTCGGCGCGTGACCTCTCCACAACTCGCGCTGACCGTCCGACTCAACACCTCCGCGGCCGACGCGCGCCGCGGCGTCGTCCGCCTCCACGCGGAGGCTCTCGCCGCTCTGGGGATCCGGGAATGGGACGCGATCGCGCTGGTGGGGGCACGGCGCACCGCCGCGGTCGCGGGGCTCGCGCCACCCGGGACACCCACCGGCACGATCCTGCTCGACGACGTGACGCTGTCGAACACCGGACTCCGTGAGGACGCCACGGTCGTCGTCGAATCCGTCACCGTGTACGGCGCCCGCACCGTGACGGTCACCGGATCTGCACTCGCGCGACAGTCGATTTCCGACGCCACGTTGCGACAGGCGCTGCTCGGCAAGGTCCTCACCGTCGGTGACGCGGTCTCGCTTCTCCCCCGTGACCTCGGTCCGGGAACGAGCAGTGCCGACACGACGCGGACGCTGTCCCGGACGTTCGGGGTCGCGTGGACGTCGGAACTGCTCACCGTGACCACGGTCGATCCTCAGGGTCCGGTGAGCGTGCAGCCCAACAGCGCGGTCACGTGGCGAAGTGGCGCCGGAACCGGTGGGGGCACCGCTCCCGCCGTCGTCCACGACGCGGGGATCACCCGCACTCCCGACCCGGCCCCCGCTCCTCCGCCGCCTCCGGTGGAAGACCTCGTCGGCGTACAGCCGCAGGTCGCCAAGCTCAGCGAATGGCTCACCCTCGCGCTCGACGAACCCGAACTGCTCCGGACGCTCGGTGCGTCGCCGCACCTGGGCGTACTGGTGACCGGCCCCGCCGGCGTCGGCAAAGCGACGTTCGTGCGCTCGGTCCTCGCGAGCAGGCGGGTCTTCGAACTCGACGGTCCCGGCATCGGCGCGCTCGCGGCCGACGAGCGCCTGCGCCGCGTCGCCGCCGCCGCACAGGACGTCCGCAGTGGTGGCGTCCTGCTGGTCACCGATGCCGATGCGCTTCTTCCCTCCGACGCCGAGCCCGTCGCCACGCTGATCCTGGAGGAACTCCGGCGCGCGGTGGACACCCCCGGTGTCGCACTCGTCGTCACGACCGCCCATCCCGACGACCTCGACGCCCGGGTCCGCGCGCCCGAAATCTGCGATCGTGAGCTGTCGCTGCCACTACCCGACGGCACCACGCGACGCGCGTTGCTCGAGGTGCTGCTGCGCACGGTTCCGTCGGCAGACCTCGACCTGCCGGCAGTCGCCGGCCGTACCCCGGGCTTCGTCGTCGCGGACCTCGCCGCACTGTGCCGCGAGGCCGCACTCCGCGCGGCCTCCCGCGCGAGCCGCGCCGCGGACGAGCCGAAACTCACCCAGGACGACCTGATCGGTGCCCTCGAGGTCATCCGCCCGCTGTCGCGATCGGGAACCGAGGAGCTCGCGATCGGCAGCGTCAGCCTCGACGACGTCGGTGACATGGTCGAAACCAAGCAGGCACTGACGGAAGCCGTGCTGTGGCCGTTGCAGCATCCCGATTCGTTCGCCCGGCTCGGGGTCGATCCGCCGCGAGGTGTGCTGCTCTACGGGCCGCCCGGCTGTGGCAAGACCTACCTGGTCCGGGCACTCGCCGGCACCGGACAGCTGAGTGTGCACGCGGTCAAGGGCGCCGAGCTGATGGACAAGTGGGTCGGTGCGTCGGAGAAGGCCGTGCGCGAACTCTTCCAGCGTGCCCGCAACTCCGCCCCGGCGCTCGTGTTCCTCGACGAGGTCGACGCACTCGCACCGCGGCGCGGGCAGAGTTCGGATTCGGGTGTCGCGGATCGGGTCGTCGCGGCACTGCTGACCGAGCTCGACGGCGTGGAACCGCTCCGGGACGTCGTCGTGGTGGCCGCGACGAACCGTCCGGATCTCATCGATCCGGCACTGCTGCGTCCCGGCAGGCTCGAACGGCTGGTGTTCGTACCGCCGCCCGACGCCGAGGCCCGCGCCGCCATCCTCGAAACGGCCGGCCGGTCCGTCCCGCTGGCCGACGACGTGAACCTTGGGGACCTCGCCCGGCAACTCGACGGGTATTCGGCGGCGGATTGTTCCGCACTGTTGCGTGAGGCCGCGCTCGCCGCGATGCGCCGCAACGTGGATGCCGCGGTGGTGACCTCCGAGGACATGGCCGTGGCGCGCGACAAGGTGCGTCCGTCACTCGACCCGGTGCAGGTCGAGCACCTGCGCACGTACGCCGAGGGTCGCTGACGTGTCTCCCGCCTCGACGGCCGTGCGGCTCGCCGATCCGGTGTCCACGCTCGCCGCGGTCGCTGCTGCGGCGGCGGCCGTCATGGTGCTCGCCGTCGGTGACTCCGTCCTGCCCGCGGGTACGAGCAACGACTACACGCCGGTGATCACCGCTGTGCTCGCGGTGCTGGCCGCGACCGGGCTGCAGCGGTCGGGTTCGCGGCGGACCGCGTGGGCGATCGGGGCGGGTGCCGTTCTGGTGCTCGGCTCGGTGCGGTACATCGTTCCGGTCGACGCATCGTCCGAGACGCTCGCCGTCGTGGGATTCGTGGCGGCCGCGACCACCGGTGTGCTGCTCGGCTCGGCGGCCGCCGGGGCGTGGGGTTCGGCGAGCGGCCAGTGGGCGCTCGTCGCCGGGGCCTGGTCGGCTTTTCTCACGGCAGCGGCCGTGGGTGCGGTGGTGCCGGTCGCGGTGATGCGCTGGACAGTGCCGCAGTGGCTGTTGGTGCTCGCACTCGTCACGCTGGTCGGCGCCGCGATTACCGCCCGGCCCGGGATGCGCGTGCAACGGCTGGACCCACGGGTGTCCGTCATCGCGGTCGTGGCAGCCGGTGTCCTCACGCTCGGCTACCGGCTTCTCGCTGATCTCGTCACGTCGCAGGCGGCCGAAACCGCCGTGCGGATGTGGCTCGTCGTGGTTGTGGCCCTCCTTGCGATCGTGATCGCAGCCGAGATCACCGCCCGCCTCCTCCCGCCGGGCAACGACCGGTTCGTGCTCGCCGCCACCGGGGCGGTCGCTGCGGGATATCCGATCGTTGTCGAACTGTGGGCGGGCGCACCTCGGTGGGTTCTCCTGGTCACGGTCGGTGCCGTACTCGTGGGGGTTCGTCTCGCCCGGTACTTCCCCAGCCCACTCGCCGGATTCGCGGTCGCGATGGTCGTGTCCGTGGCCGCGGTCTGGTTTCCCGAAGAGATCGGCGAGGGAATTCCGCTCGTGGTGCGTGCCGCGCTCGTCGCCGCCGGGACCGGTCTCGCCCTCGCCGCGTCACTGCCGGGATCGGCATCGATCGCGGCGCTGGGGCTCGCGCTCCCCGTGCCGGCCGCGGCAGTGATCGGAGCGGTGTGGGTGTTGCCGGCCGACCCACGGTGGATCGTGCTCGCGCTCGCCGCGACCGTCGGCGCGTGTGCGTGGCAGGTGCGGTAGCCCGATCGGCCTATCGGGTGCCCGGGCGACTCTCCAATTCGATGACAGGTACATCCAATTCGGCGAACCGCGCAGGCACGTGATGCGAAGGGCGTTTCCACCCGATTCGCAAGCGTGCGAAGCCAACCGTTAAGATGGACTCATTCCGTTTCGCCTACTAGAGGCAGAACGAACGCATGTCGGGGCGTCCCGCGTTTCGGCATTGTGCCGTATTTCTTGACAAACGTGTTACGCCGCACAGTCAGACACCGCCGCCTGGCTCGACCCCGACGGAGTGCCTTTTGCTCGCCATACTCTTCGCTCACGCGGTTGCCGCTCTGCTGGCGCCGTCTCTGGTCAGAGTCATGGGGAGAAACGCCTTCCTGCCGCTGGCACTCGTGCCGCTGGGCAGCCTGGGCTGGGTCATCGCGAACTGGGGAACCGAGCAGCGGGTGCAGATCCCGTGGGCGACCTCGCTGTCGATGGATATCGACCTCCGGTTCGATGCGCTCGCCTCGATCATGTGCCTGCTGGTGCTCGGCATCGGATCGCTGATCCTGCTCTACTGCTCCCGCTACTTCGACGACGACGAACCTCGGCTCGGGCTGTTCGCCGCGGAGATGGTCGCCTTCGCCGGAGTGATGTTCGGCCTGGTCGTCAGCGACAACATGCTGCTGCTCTACACCTTCTGGGAACTGACGACCGTGTTGTCGTTCCTGCTGGTCGGCCACTACGCGGAGCGAGCATCGAGCCGCCGTGCGGCGACGCAGGCACTCCTGGTCACGACCGCCGGCGGTCTCGCAATGCTCGTCGGCATCATCATCCTCGGGCAGATGGTGGGCAGCTACAACCTGTCGGCGGTCGTGGAGGCTGCTCCGCACGGTTGGCTGGCGGGGGTTGCCATCGTGCTCGTCCTCATCGGCGCGCTGTCGAAGTCGGCCGTGGTCCCCCTGCACTTCTGGCTGCCCGGCGCGATGGCGGCACCCACCCCGGTGTCCGGTTACCTGCATGCCGCCGCCATGGTCAAGGCCGGCATCTACCTCGTCGCAAGGCTGGCGCCCGGCTTCGCGGACAGCGCCGCATGGCGACCGATCGTCATCGGACTCGGTCTCGCCTCGATGATCCTCGCCGGCTGGCGAGCGTTCCGGGCCTTCGACCTCAAACTGATCCTCGCGTTCGGCACGGTCAGTCAGCTCGGCTTCCTCACCGCACTCGTCGGGATCGGCAGTCGTGAAGCGGCACTGGCCGGGCTCACCATGGTGATTGCGCACGCGATGTTCAAGGCATGCCTGTTCATGGTCGTGGGCGTCATCGACCACTCGACGGGCACCCGCGACATCCGCAAGCTCGCCCACCTCGGCAAGGCGACGCCGCTGCTCGCCGGAGTCGCGGTACTGGCCGCTGCCAGCATGGCCGGGCTACCACCGCTCATCGGCTTCGTCGCGAAGGAAGCTGCGCTCGAGGGCGCACTCGTCGCCGACGTCCTGCCCGAGTGGGCGAGGGTGGCCACCACCGCCGGCATCGTGGTCGGTTCGATCCTCACGCTCGCCTACAGCATCCGGTTCATCTGGGGCGCGTTCGGCCGCAAGCAACTCAAGCGCCCGAGTCCGGCGGTGCAGAACGTGCACGCCCCCGGGTGGCTGCTGATGTCGGCGCCCACCGCGCTTGCCGTCGCCGGTCTCGCCGCCGGGTTCGGCGCGTCGTGGATCGACGGGCTGGTCACCCCCTACGCCGACACGCTCCCGTCCGGGCTCTCGAAGACCTACCATCTCGCGCTGTGGCACGGGCCGACGTTGCCGCTGGGTCTCACGGCAGTGGTGATCGCGGGCGGTACGGCACTGTTCCTCGCGCACCGCACCATCGCGCGACTCAAGTTCGAGCATCCGCCCCTCGGCAACGCCGACCGGATGTACGACGCGACGCTGCGCGGCATGGACCTGTTGTCGCTGCGGCTCACCGGCTTCCTCCAGCGGGGTTCGCTGCCGCTCACCCAGGCGACGATCCTCGTCACGCTCACGTTGCTCCCGACCATTCTCATGTTCGTGTTCGGGGTGGGCACCATGCCGGAGACGCGCCTCTGGGACACCCCGTGGGAGCTGGCGGTCGGCGTAATCGTCGCCGGTGCCGCGATCACCGCAACCGTGCTGCGCAACCGCCTCGGCGGCGTTCTGGTCGTCGGCGTCACCGGCTACGGTCTCGGTCTGCTCTTCGCGATGCACGGAGCGCCCGACCTCGCCTTGACGCAGTTCCTCGTCGAGACCGTCACCCTCGTGATGTTCGTGTTGGTGCTGCGGAAGCTGCCTCCCGAGTCCGACCCGGCAACCGATGCCCAGAGCAGGCTGCCGCGGGCACTGCTCGGCATCGCAGTCGGCCTGGTCGTGACGGGTATCGGTGTCTACGCGGTCGCCGCGCGCAGCGCCGACCCCATCTCGTTGCTGCTTCCCGACGCCGCGTACAACATGGGCGACGGCAAGAACGTCGTCAATGTGCTCCTCGTCGACATCCGCGCCTGGGACACCCTCGGCGAGATCTCGGTGCTGCTGGTCGCCGCGACGGGCGTCGCCAGCCTGGTGTTCCGAACCCGCCGCTTCGGCACCGCACCCCGCGTGTCGGATGCGCCCGCCGCGCAGCTCGATGCGGCATCGGCGAACAACGACACGACGTGGCTGCTGGGCGGTGACCTCATCGATCCGCGATACCGGTCGCTGGTCCTCGAGGTCACGACCCGTCTGGTGTTCCCCACCATGATGGTGCTGTCGGTGTACTTCTACTTCTCCGGGCACAACGCCCCCGGTGGCGGTTTCGCCGGCGGGCTCGTCGCAGGCTTGGCGCTCGTGCTGCGTTACCTGGCCGGAGGTCGCTACGAGCTCGGAGAGGCGGTTCCCATCGACGCCGGAAAGATCCTCGGTCTCGGTCTCACCCTCGCCGCCGGCACGGCCCTGGTGTCCGTGCTGCTCGGCGCCCCGGCGCTGTCGTCGGCGACCCTGCAGTTCACCCTGCCGGTGCTCGGCGACATCAAGATCGTGACCGCCCTGTTCTTCGATCTCGGCGTGTACCTGATCGTCGTCGGACTGATCCTCGACGTGCTGCGCAGTCTCGGCGCGCGACTCGACGCCGAGGTCGTGGGGGCAAAGCGATGATGACCGCGAACCTCACCCTGATGGGCGTCGTCGGCGTGTTCGCCGCGTGCGGTGTCTACATGCTCCTCGAACGCAGCATCATCAAGATGCTGCTGGGGCTGCTCCTCATCGGCAACGCCATCAATCTGCTGATCCTCACGCTCTCCGGCCCGTCGGGCAAAGCCCCGATCGTCGGCACGGAGAGCGACTTGCACGAGGACATGGCCGACCCGCTGGCCCAGGCGATGATCCTGACGTCCATCGTGATCACGATGGGTATCGCGGCGTTCGTGCTGGCCCTGACGTACCGGTCGTACACGTTCCGTGCTCGCGACGAGATCGAGAACGACCCCGAAGACACCTTGGTGTCGCGGCGGCGCAGTCCGGCGGAAGCGCCGGTGCGCGACCGCTCCGACGACCCGCTCACCGGCGAGCCCAGCAAGAGCGGCGACGCCTTCGACGCCGAAGGCAACCCGATTCCCCTCGAGGCACTCACCAACATCGAGGACCTCGAGGTGTACGAAGACCTGCACGACGGCGATTTCGACGACCCCACCGACTCCGCGTACGACCCGATCCACAGCGGTGCGGAACCGCACACCAGCGGTTCGGGCGAGGACAGCGACCGGCACGACGACACACACGGAGAGGGTGACCGCCGATGATATTGACCTCGGCCGCCCTCATCCCGCTACCCGTCCTCATCCCGCTGCTCGCAGCCGCCGTCACCCTGATCCTCGGCCGCCGGCCGCGTGCCCAGCGCGGAATCACCGTGTTCGCGTTGGTCGCGACGCTCGTCGTCGCGGTTGCGCTGCTGTACTTCGCCGACCGTGACGGCATCGAAGTGATGCAGGTCGGCGGGTGGGAAGCGCCCATCGGTATCTCCCTGGTGGTCGACCGTCTCGCCGCGCTGATGCTCGTCGTGTCGGCGATCGTCTTGCTGTCGGTGATGCTCTTCGCGGTCGGGCAGGGCATCCACGACGGCGACGAACAACAGCCGGTCTCCATCTTCCTGCCGACCTACCTCGCCCTCACCGCGGGCGTGAACATCGCGTTCCTCGCCGGTGACCTCTTCAATCTGTTCGTCGGATTCGAGGTACTTCTCGCGGCATCGTTTGTGCTGTTGACCATCGGGGCGAGCGCCGACCGCGTCCGGGCCGGTGTCTCGTACGTGATGGTGTCGATGGTGTCGTCGATGGTGTTCCTCGCCGGCATGGGATTCGCCTACGCCGCGACGGGCACCTTGAACCTCGCCCAGATGGCGGTCCGGATGGACGACGTGCCCGAAGGCACCCGTGCGGCGATCTTCGGCGTCCTGCTCGTCGCGTTCGGCATCAAGGCGGCGGTGTTCCCGTTGTCGTCGTGGCTTCCCGACTCGTACCCCACCGCTCCCGCACCCGTCACCGCCGTGTTCGCCGGGCTGCTCACGAAAGTGGGTGTCTACGCGATCATCCGTGCCCACACCCTGCTGTTCCCCGGCGGCGAACTCGACGGGGTGCTGATGGTTGCGGGCCTGCTGACGATGGTCGTCGGCATTCTCGGCGCGATCGCCCAGAACGACATCAAACGTCTGCTGTCGTTCACCCTGGTCAGCCACATCGGCTACATGGTGTTCGGTATCGCGCTGTCGTCCGAGACGGGCCTGGCCGGCGCGGTGTTCTACGTGGGCCACCACATTCTCGTGCAGACGACCCTGTTCCTCGTCGTCGGCCTGATCGAGCGGCAGGCCGGTTCGGCATCGCTGCGCCGCCTCGGCGGGCTCGCCCTCGCCAGCCCGCTGCTCGCAGTGTTGTTCCTGATCCCGGCGCTCAATCTCGGCGGCATCCCGCCGTTCTCCGGATTCATCGGCAAGGTCGCGTTGCTGCAGGCCGGCGCCGAGGACGGCTCGGTTCTCGCGTGGCTGCTCGTCGGCGGCAGCGTGCTGACCAGTCTTCTCACCTTGTACGTCGTGGCGCGGATCTGGACGAAGGCGTTCTGGCGGGCCCGCGCCGACGCTCCCGAGGGCGAACTCGCCGACATCGGTCCCTCCGCGCTCATCGACGAATCCGAAACGGACATCCTTCTCGAGGAGCGCGAGGACGTGGGCAAGATGCCCCGCGCGATGCTCGTGCCGACCATCTGGCTCGTGACGATCGGCGTGTCGCTGACGGTGTTCGCGGGTCCGCTTCTCGATATCAGCCACCGCGCCGCCGAGAACCTGCTGGACCGCTCGGTGTACATCGAAGCCGTGCTGGGAGGTGACGGACGATGATGAAACGCGCCAACGTCGTCAGGCTGTTCGTGCTCGGCTGGATGACCTTCGTGTGGGTGCTGCTGTGGGGCACCTTCAGTATCGCCAACATCCTCGGCGGACTGGTCGTGTCGATCATCGTCATGGTGCTGCTACCGCTCCCGCGCGTTCCCGTCGAGGGCAGAGTGCACCTGTTGTCGGCAGTCCGGCTGGGTATGTACATCTTCATCGAATCGATGCGCTCGACGGTGTCCGTGGGCTGGCTCGCGATCCGTCCGGCGCCACCTCCGGTGACCGGTGTCCTGCGCTGCCGTCTGACCATCAAGTCCGACCTGGTGCTCACACTGTGGACGGACATCATGAACAACATCCCCGGCACGATGGTTCTCGAGATCGACCAGGTGCGCCGCATCGTGTACGTCCACGTCCTGGACGTGAGCACCGACCGCGCGGTGTCGGACTTCTACCGTTCGGCACGACTGATCGAACGCCTCCTGATCAGGACGTTCGAGCGCGATTCCGAATGGCAGCCGAGCCCCTGGCGAAGCGGAACGGAGAGTATCTGATGACCGTGCTGCTGGTGATCTCCGGCGTGCTCTTGTTCGTGTCGGCGGTCCTGATCTGTTACCGGGCCTTCGGCGGCCCCAATTCGCTCGACCGGTTGGTCGGTGTCGACGCCCTGCTGGCGATCGCGATCTGCGGGCTCGCCGTCTGGGCGGTCTACAGTCGCGACACCACCGTCGCGCCCGCGATCGTCGCGCTGGCGCTCGTCGGATTCATCGGGTCGGTATCCATCGCCCGCTTCCGGGTGCGTGACGAACAATGAGCACAGTTCTCGACCTGATCGGCCACATCCTGATTCTCATCGGGGCAGTCGTCTCGTTCACCGCGGCGATCGGGGTGGTGCGCTTCCGCGACACCCTCTCGCGGATGCACCCCGCGACGAAGCCGCAGGTGATCGGGCTCCTCTTCGTGCTCGGCGGGGCGATGCTGATCCTGCGCGGGTCGGTGGATATCTGGATGATGGCGCTCGCCGGCATGTTCATGGTGCTGACCGCACCGGTGATCGCGCACCGGGTGGGACGCATCGCCTACCGGGAACAGCTCGGCCGGGACGGACTGCTCGAAGAGGAGTTCCCCGGCGACGGAACCTGACCGGCAGGGGCGTTCAGGCCCGTAGTTCGTCGACCAGCGAGTCCACCACGGCCACGAGATCGCCTCCCGTAGCCTCCGCGAGACGTCGCTGCCGTTGATACGACGCTCCGCGCACCGGGATGTCGGCGACCCGTGCCAGTTCGTCGGCGCACCCGAGCCGGGCAGCGGTCGGCGTGATCTGCTCGAGCAGGTCGTGCAGGTCGTCGGTGACGAGGCGTTCGTGACATTCGGGGTCCAGGATCACCTCGGCCTCCAGCCCGTACCGCGCCGCGCGCCACTTGTTTTCCTTGACGTGCCACGGCTGCAGGATCGGAAGGTCTTCACCGCGCTCGAGACACTCGTCGAAGTAGACGACGAGCGAGTGGACGAACGCGACGAGTGCCGCCAGTTCGGCGCGGTTGGTGATGCCGTCGAAGACCCGCACTTCGATCGTGCCCCATTTGGGGGCGGGCCGGATGTCCCAGTGCATCCCACCGGGAGTGTTGATGACCCCGGATTTGAGTTGATCCTCGATGAAGCGTTCGTACTGCGCCCAGTCGGAGAAGTGGTAGGGCAGACCGGCGGTGGGCAACTGCTGGAACATCAGTGCCCGGTTGCTGGCGTAACCGGTGTCGTATCCCGCCCAGATCGGCGACGACGCCGACAACGCGAGCATGTGCGGATACTTCACGAGCAGGGCGTTGAGGATCGGAATGACCTTGTGCGGCGACGACACGCCGACATGGACGTGCACCCCCCAGATCAGCATCTGCCGGCCCCACCAGCGGGTGCGATCGATCATTTCGTCGTAGTGCGGGGCGCTGGTGACGATCTGGTCCGTCCACTGCGCGAACGGGTGGGTGCCCGCGCACATCAGATCGACACCGTGCGGGTCCGCGGCGCGGCGCAACAGCGATAGCGATTCGGAGAGGTCGTCGACCGCTTCGCCCACCGTATCGTGGACGTCGGTGACGAGTTCGACCGTATTCCGCAGGAACTCCTTCGTCAGACGCGGTGTCTCACCTGCGATCCTGCCGACGGAGTCGAACACGTCCGCTGCACTGTTCGACAGATCGCGGGTGGTCTTGTCGACCAGGGCGATCTCCCACTCCACGCCTACTGTCGGACGGGGAGAACCCGGAAACTCGACTGCCACGATTCGATCCAACCACAAGGGCCCCGCGAACCGATCATGCCCGCGAGGCCCTGTGAGTGGAATTACCGCGTGTGCGGTCTCCGGTGAAACGTCACTCGATTACGCCGCACGCTTGGCGGGCGCCGAGGTTGTCCTCGTGCACGACCACCGAGGTACCTTCTTCACCCTGCAGATCCTCGAGGGTGAACGCGTTCGTGGTCACGGTCGTGGTGGCCGTTCCGTCTTCGTGGACGACGACCGACACCAGGTCACCGCTCTCCGGGACGGAGGTGCTGCCTTCGACCTGCAGGTGCGGGCCGGCGGACAGGAATGCTCCCGGTGCGCCACCCGTGGGAGCGACCGACTCGGGTTCGCACTTGCCGACCGCGTGGACGTGGACACCGTGGTAGCCGGGCGCAAGTCCCTCCACGTCGATCGTGACCTGCACGCCGCCGTCCTGTTCGGCGAAGGACACGGTGCCTGCATCAGCGCCGTCGACCGCCTTCAGGCCGGCGGTGAGAGTGGCCGCACCTGCGGCGCCGCCGCCCTGCGCGCTGCCGGCCTGCGCTCCGCCTGCTCCGGATTCGCTGCCGTGGGAGTCCCCGTGGGAGTCGCCGGGGGCAGCGGAACCGGTCCACACCGGCGGTGTCGTACCCGGCACGTCGGTCGGTTCCTCGTTGTTCGAGCATGCGGTCAGGCCGACGGCAGCGATCGCGACAATCGGGGCCAGAGCACGCCAAGACATGCGACGGGTGGAACTGGAGACCATCAAACCGCTCCTTCGAAGTGCCGAAAAGTAAACCGATCATAGCCGGGACCCCGCGCGCCGCTCCTGCCCTGCTACCGGAAAGCCCGATCGGTCGCGTGCGGCACCGTCGGTCCGTCTACGACGCAGCGACGATGACGATCACGCCTGGGGCTTCGTCGGCAAGTCCCGGAAGGCGAGGTTGCGCGGAGACGCCGAGCGCGTCGGCGACCTCGAGCGCGGTTTCCTCCTCGCCGGGTGTCGTCCCGTAGTACACGGTGGTCATACCGACGGTGCCGTTGCTGTAGTTGCCCGTGTCCTCGATCGTGAAGCCTTCGTCCTCGAGCAGACTTGCCGTCTGGGCGGCGAGGCCGGCGACGTTGCTGTTGTTGAGGACGCGGACGGGCGCCGGGGTTGCGGGCGCTGCCGCCGCCGACGATTCGGGGGTGGTGGCGGCCGGGGCAGCCGACGTCGCGGCGGGTGGCTGCGCTGCGTTGGGTGCCGCCGATGCCGCGCCGCCGAACGCACTCGCGGCCGACGCCGACGGAGCGGCCTCGGAGGGTTCGCTGCTCGCGGTGGTGGTCGTCTCGTCGTCGGAGCCGCCGAGTGACGCCATCCCGATCCCGGCGAACAGAATTGCGAGGGAGATCAACACCATCGCGAAGGCCCGGAGGGGTGGCCCCGACGACGAGGGTGCTCGGTTGGGTTTCTCGGCGGTTCTGCTCACGCGTTCGACCATAGTTGGCCGACGGTTCACGCGCTGACGCTCGGCTAACGCGTCGTTTCGAATCCGAGGCGTCGTGCGGCGCGTGCCTTCTGGCGGCTCGCCCGGAGCCGACGGAGCCGTTTGACCAGCATAGGATCGGCGGCAAGAGCTTCCGGCCGGTCGACGAGCGCGTTGAGCACTTGGTAATAGCGGGTCGCGGAGAGGCCGAACAGTTCCTTGATGGCTTCTTCCTTGGCGCCGGCGTACTTCCACCACTGCCGCTCGAAAGCCAGAATGTCGTGGTCGCGCCGGCTCAGGCCGTCGTCTCCGATTGCATTCGGATCAGCCGCGCCGGCGATCTTGTCGTCACTGCGCTGGGGCTCTGCACCGGACCGGCCCCCATCGTGCGCTGCTGCGCCGTCCATGTCACTCCTCGAAGCCCGGATCACTCGGGCGACAATTACACCTGTGTGTTTCCGACCGTAATTCAACCACGCGGTTCCGACACGTACCGGCCCGACGAGCACCTCGGACGCGCACTATCCTGTTCCACCATGGCCATTCTTCCGATCGTCATCGTCGGCGACCCCGTCCTGCACAACCCGACCGAACCGGTGACGGAATCCCCCGCCGAGCTCGCTCAGTTGATCGCCGACATGTACGAGACGATGGATGCCGCGAACGGGGTCGGGCTCGCCGCCAACCAGGTCGGCGTCGCCAAGCGCCTGTTCGTCTACGACTGCCCCGACCGGGACGAATCCGGGCACGTCGCGCGCCGCCGGGGAGTTGTCGTCAACCCGGTACTCGAGACGTCCGAGATCCCCGAGACGATGCCGGACCCGGAGGACGACCTCGAAGGGTGCCTGTCCGTGCCCGGCGAGAACTTCCCGACCGGCCGCGCCGAGTGGGCGAAGGTCACCGGAACGGACGCCGACGGCAACCCCGTCGAGATCGAGGGCCACGGCTTCTTCGCGCGCATGCTGCAACACGAGGTCGGCCACCTCGACGGGTACCTCTACGTCGACGTGCTGATCGGCCGCAACGCGCGCGCAGCCAAGAAGACCATCAAGCGTGCCGGATGGGGAACTCCCGGTCTGACGTGGATGCCCGGAACGGTCGAGGACCCGTTCGGGCACGACGATGACGACTGACGAACCTGCCGTACCCGCAGTACCGCTCGGCAGCCGTGTGGTGCTGCGCTATCGCCTCCCCGCGGGATACAGCCATCCCATGACCGATGTGATCGGCGAACTCGTCTCGATGGAACCGGTCGTGGCGGTGCGCACCGCGGACAAGCGACTTGTGCAGGTCTCGCCGAGCGCCGTGGTGGCCGTGAAGCAGATCGCCGCACGACCGGTCCGGACCTCCGAGATCCGGTCGCTCGAACATGCCGCCGCAGCCGGATGGCCAGGCCTGGAGCAAGCGTGGATCGACGGCTGGTTCCTGCGGGCGGGCGGCGGTTTCACCGGCCGCGCCAACTCGGCGACCCCGATCGGGGCTCCCGGCACCGTCGCGGACCCTGCCGATCCCGAGGTGCGGGCACGCCTGCGTGACTGGTTCGCCGCGCGTGGCCTTCCGCTGCGTCTCCTCGTCCCCGACCGGCTGGCCCGGATTCCGCAGGGCTGGCCCACCGGCGACAGAGTGGTCGTGATGGGTGCGGATCTCGAGAACGTGCCGCTGCCGGAGGGGCCGGTACCCGTCGCGGTCGCCGGGGAACCGGACGAGGAATGGTTGTCGCTGTACCGGAACGGCACGGTTCCCCCGGTCGGGCAGGCCGTGCTCGGCGCCGTCGCCGCCGGAACCCTCGGATTCGGCCGGATCGGAGCGCCCGGGCAACCGCCCCTCGCCATCGGGCGGGCCGCGGTGACCCATGCCCCGGACGGTCGCCGCTGGGTGGGACTCTCCGCGGTGGAGGTCGCCCCGGAGCACCGGCGCCGCGGCCTCGGGACCCTGCTGTGCGGGTCGCTGCTCGCCTGGGCCCGCGACGCCGGAGCCACCCATGCCTATCTTCAGGTCCACGACGAGAACGTGGCCGCGCGCACGATGTACCGGGAACTCGGGTTCGTCGACCATCACCACTACACGTACGCGACCGAACCCCCGGCTCCGTCGTCCGCCGATCGCGCGTAGTCGTCGCGTCGTACCCCTGGCCTAGAGTGTGGGCGTGCGATTGGCAACGTGGAATGTGAACTCGGTCCGGGCCCGGACCGACCGGATCGTCGACTGGATGCAGCGGACAGGCACCGATGTGCTCGCCATGCAGGAGACGAAGTGCAAGGACGAGCAGTTCCCGACGGAGCGGTTCGAAGAACTGGGCTACGAGGTCGCGCACGTCGGGTTGAGCCAGTGGAACGGCGTCGCCATCGTTTCCCGCGTCGGCCTGGAAGACGTGCAGGTCGGTTTCGAAGACCAGCCCGGCTTCTCCAAGGATCCCGAAATCTCTCCCGCGCTCGAAGCCCGCGCGATCGGCGCGACGTGCGGCGGTGTGCGGGTGTGGAGCCTGTACGTGCCCAACGGCCGCGACCTCAACGATCCGCATTACGCCTACAAACTCGACTGGCTGGCGAAGCTGCGGGCCGACGCGCAGGCGTGGCTCTCCGCCGATCCCGATCAGCAGATCGCCCTCGTCGGCGACTGGAATGTCGCACCCACCGACGACGACGTCTGGGACCCCGCATTCTTCGAAGGCAAGACGCACACCTCGCAGCCCGAGCGCGACGCCTTCCATGCGTTCGCCGACGCCGGGTTCACCGACGTGGTGCGCCCGCATGCGCCGGGCCCCGGGGTGTACACGTACTGGGATTACACGCAGTTGCGGTTCCCCAAGAAGCAGGGCATGCGGATCGACTTCGTGCTCGGTTCTCCCGCGTTTGCCGCACGGGTCACGGGCGCCGAGATCGACCGCAACGAGCGCAAGGGCAAGGGCGCGAGCGACCACGCTCCGGTCATCGTCGATCTGGCGGACGAACCCGCGTAGCGACGTCGGTGTCCCGAAGTCCCATGGCCCGGAGTTCCGCGGCAGGGAGCCGGGCTGTGAGTCCGGCTGCGAGGAGGTCAGGCACCCCGCCTGCGCGCGACCGGACCGGGCGAGACCACGACGTTCTCGTAACCGCCGTGTGAGTCGAGGTAGCGCTGGACATAGGTGCAGATCGGCCGGACCCGCCAGCCGCGTTTCCGTGCGATATCGAGGGAGCCGCCCACCAGGACGGCCGCGAGTCCGCGGTGACCGAAGTCTTCCACGATCACGGTGTGCATGAAGTCCACGATCGGATCGCAGGGCCCGGGCACTCCGGACGGGCAGTTGGTGTCGTAGTAGCCGAGTATGCCGACGAGATCTCCGTTGAGCCGCAGTTCGAAGCGGTTCTGGTCGGCGTTGTCGGACACATCGGCGCTCGGCGTACTGGTGTCCAAGAGCATCTCCAAGCGGTGTTTTCCTGATCAAACTGTGACCTGGACCACTATAGAACACGTTCCTGCAAGAACCTCCGAGCTCCCATTCTTTCGTGACGGGCCCGCCGTGGAGCCGCTGCCGAGGGTGAGCCCCCACAGCCTCGGTAGGGTGAGCGCCGTGGAACTTCTGCCCTTGTCAGCTGCCGGTGAAACGCCGGTTCGCGCCCTCACCATCGCCGGCACCGACTCCGGCGGCGGCGCCGGCATCCAAGCCGACACCCGGACCATGGCGATGTGCGGTGTGCACGCGTGCGTCGCGGTCGCCGCGGTCACGGTGCAGAACTCGGTGGGAGTAGAGGGGTTCCACGAGATTCCTGCCGAGACCGTCGCCGCACAGGTTCGGTGCGTCGTCGACGACATCGGCATCTCGGCTGCCAAGACCGGAATGCTCCCGTCCACCTCGATCATCGAAGCCGTCGCCGCCGTGTGCACCGAGATGGGCATCGGCCGCGATCTGCCGGTACCGCTCGTCGTCGACCCGGTATGCGCATCGATGCACGGCGACCCGCTGGTCCATGCCGATGCACTCGACGCGATCCGTTCGGTGTTGATCCCGCGGGCCACCGTCGTCACCCCGAATCTGGACGAGATCCGTCTCATCACGGGCATCGACGTGGTGGACGACCCGTCGGCGCGGCGCGCGGCCGAGGCCCTGCACGCGCTCGGTGCGCAATGGGCCATCGTCAAGGGCGGGCATCTGCGCACGTCGTCGTCGAGCACCGATTTGTTGTTCGACGGGGATCGGTTCCTCGAATTCACCACCCCCCGGATCGACACGGGCAACGATCACGGCGGCGGCGACACCCTGGCCGCCGCGATCGCCTCGGCTCTCGCACACGGCCGGTCGGTGCCCGACGCGGTGGCGTTCGCGAAGGAGTGGATCACCAAGTGCCTCGAATGGTCGTACGACCTGGGGCGTGGACACGGACCGGTCAACCCGTTGTGGCGGCTACAGGAGAAGTGACCGCAGCCGGTGCCGGCTACTCGGTGAACGCCTCGCGTGCCTGCACTCGTGCGTCGCCGACGGGCACACCGTCCGGCCCGTCGACCGACAACGCGTAGAACGCCGTGCCGTACCCGACGGCCGCCGCAGCTGCGGCGAGCGCGTCGCGGTCCACGTTCGCGACGTCGTCCTCGGCGGTGTGGTAGTTCGGGTCGAATGCCTCACCGCCGGTACCGCCCCACAGCTCCGCCTGTTCGGCGGTCTTCACATCGTCTGCACCGCTGAACACCCCACCGGCGGGAATGCCGACGGCGACGAACGGTCCGTAATCGGACCTGCCGTCGAAATCGGTGCCCGACACGGTGATGCCGCGCTCCGCGAAGAATTGTGCGAACGTCCGCTCGATCCCCGCCGATCCCTCCGGCCCGGGACCTTCCCCTTCGCCGTCGGAGTCGTCTCCGTCGAAGACGAGGTACCCGGGGTTCGGGGAGCCGAGCATGTCGAAGTTGAGATACAGCGCGATGTCGCGGCGTTCGTCGTCGGACAATCCGTCGATATAACGAGCGGATCCGACGAGCCCGACTTCTTCCGCTCCCCAGAATGCGAAGCGCACCTTGTTGGCAACACCCGGTTCCGCGCCGAGTTGCAGTGCGGTTTCGAGCACGGAGGCGACTCCCGTGCCGTTGTCGTTGACGCCGGGCCCCTCCGGGACGCTGTCGAGATGTGCGCCGACGACCACCACATTGTCGGCCGCGCCGGTGGAGGTCTCGGCGATCACGTTGCGCGAACGCTGCCTCTCGGTCGTGGTGTCGAGAGTCAGATTCACCGAGGATGCCCCTGCGACCGTGTCGGCGTCCTGCCGGGCGAGTCCTCCGACAGGTATCCGGGGTTTCTCGTCTTCGGCGAGTCCCGCATCGGACAGCGGCCCGTCCTCGTTGTTGACGACCAGCACTGCGGCCGCTCCCCGATCCGCGGCGACCTGCTCCTTCACCGAGAACGTGCACGCACCGCGGTCGACGAGTACCGCCGATCCGGAGACGTCGAGGCCGTCGTAGTCGGTGGGCTCACAGCCCGGCGTCTCGTCGGCCGGAACCCGCACGGGGCGCACGGTGAGTCCGTCCGGCCCGGTCGAGGGCGAGAAGCCCAGCGCGCGCACGCCCACGGGGGTGCCGTCGATGTCGAGGGTCTCGGTCTCAACGTCGAACCCGGTCACGTCGAATTCCGGTGTCTGCACGTCGAACCCGGCGTCGCGCAACCGGCCGGCGACGTAGTCGACACTCGCGTCGTATCCGGGGGTGCCGAGCGCGCGGTTGCCGTCGTTCTCGCCGGCGATGCGTTCGAGTTCGCTCAGATGTGCCGTGACCGCCTCGATCTGCACCCGGTCGGCGATCGCGTACGGGTCGAGCGACGGCGGTTCCTGCCCGCTGGGGGAATCGACGCTGCCGGAACCCCCGCTGCCGGAACCACCGCCCTCGGTACTGTCGTCGGCCGCGCATCCCGCGACCGACAGGACCGCTACCGCGATCGACAACCCCGCCCGTCCCCACCGTCCGCGCGCCATGGGCAGAGCGTAATCGACCGGTGGGGTCCGCGCGTGGTGCTCAGGCGTCCCGCTTGTTCACCACGACCAGTGACACAGCGAACACCACAGCCGTGAAAACCGCGAAATACACGAGGGAACCCCATGCACCCCAGTGGAATTCGATGCCCTGCTCCATGCTGAGGAAGTTGTTGGCGTTGGCGAAGGGCAGGAACGGTTGGATTTCACGTCCGACCGATCCGAACAATCCGAACAGCGACTCGATGAGCAGTGGCCACAGCAGCAGCAGCGCGATCGTCCCGGCGGACTGGCGCAGCAGCGTACCGACACCGATCGCGAGCACCACACAGAGGAACGCGTAGAGCGGAATTCCGTAGATCGCCCGCCACGCCGGCTCGCCGCTGAGTACGAGATCTCGTCCGGCATCCGGTCCCGCCAGCATCTTCGCGAGAAGGAACGACGCGAGACCGAGCACGCCGGTGAGAATCGCGCCGAGCACACCGATGAGCGCGGCCTTGACCGTCAGGAGGAGCGTCCGGTTGGGCGTGGCCTGGAAGGTCGTGCGGATGACGCCGAACCGGTATTCGCTGGTGACCGACAGTGCTGCCAGGATCATCAGCACCAACACGCCGAATCCCGTGACACCGCTGACGGCGACATCGACGGTGGGATAGAACTGCATCACTTCGTCGTCCGCGGTGAGCGAACTGCGCGCGACCGAACCGAGAACCGCGGCCAGGCCCAGCCCGAGCGCGACGATCACCACCGTGCACCACAACGGCGACTGCACCGAGGTGAGTTTGATCCGTTCGGCCCGCAGCGTGTCGAGCACGGTCCCCGCCATCACAGTCCGCCTTTCATGACGTCGTCGGTTCCGGTGCCGTGGAATTCCACGTGGCCCCCGGTGAGTTTCATGAATGCGTCTTCGAGCGACGCGTTACGGCTGGACAGTTCGTGCAGCACGAGTGATCGCGACGCGGCGAGTTCACCGACCTCGGCAATGCCCACGTTCGGCACCAGCAGCGCCCCGTCCTCTTCGCGGACGGTGTACCCCCGCTCGGTGAGGGCGCTGCGCAGCTCGCCGGCAGAAGGACTGCGCACCACGACGACCGATTCGGAGGCCCGGTCCACGAAGTCCTTCACCGACGTGTCGGCGATCAGGCGTCCCCGCCCGATGACGATCAGATGGTCGGCGGTCTGTGCCATCTCCGACAGCAGGTGGCTCGACACCAGCACGGTGCGACCCTCTGCCGCAAGGGCGTGCATGAAGCGCCGGATCCACATGATGCCCTCCGGGTCGAGCCCGTTGACGGGCTCGTCGAAGAGCAGCACCTGCGGGTCGCCGAGCAGCGCCCCGGCGAGACCGAGCCGCTGCGACATGCCGAGAGAGAACCCACCGGCGCGCTTCCCGGCGACTTCGGTGAGACCGACCTGGCGCAGCACCTCGTCCACGCGGGAGGCCGGCAGGCCGTTGGACGCCGCGAGCCACCGAAGGTGCGCACGCGCCGTCCTGTTGGGGTGCACCCACTTCGCGTCGAGGAGCGCTCCCACCGTCTGGAGCGGCCGTGTCAGGCTGCGATACGGCTTGCCTCCGATGAGCGCGCTGCCCGAGGTCGGGCGGTCCAGGCCCAGGATCATGCGCATCGTCGTCGACTTCCCGGCGCCGTTGGGGCCGAGAAACCCGGTGACGATGCCGGGGCGGACCGTGAACGTCACATCGTCGACCGCGGTCGTGGACCCGAAGGTCTTGGTCAGTCCGGTCACTTCGATCATGGGCCATACTCTGCACGATCGGGACCGCGCGCGCAGCTACCGCCCCGTCATCAGGGTTCGAGAGGCGACGACGCCTGCGCCCAGAACCGTTTCGGAATCCGTCCGGCATGGCGTGCGCGGAATCCCGCTTCGACCGCGTGCCGCATCGCCGAGGCCATCAACGCGGGTTCTTTCGCGCGCGTGACCGCGGTCGCGAGCAGCACTGCGTCGCAACCGAGTTCCATTGCGAGCGCGGCGTCCGACGCGGTGCCGATTCCGGCGTCCAGGATCACCGGCACCCCGGCCGCCTCGACGATCATCTCGATGTGATGCGGGTTCGCAATGCCCAGGCCCGTCCCGATGGGCGAGCCGAGCGGCATGACCGCGGCACAGCCGATGTCCTCGAGCCGGCGCGCGAGCACGGGATCGTCCGTCGTGTACGGCAGGACCACGAACCCGTCGTCGACCAATTGCTCGGCAGCCGCGACCAGTTCGATCGCGTCGGGGAGCAGTGTCCGCTCGTCGGCGATGACTTCGAGTTTGACCCAGTCGGTCTCGAGCGCCTCACGTCCGAGTTGCGCGGTGAGCACGGCTTCCTTCGCGCCACGGCAACCGGCGGTGTTCGGCAGCAGCGCGATCCCCAGCCGGCGCACCAGATCGAGGACACCGGTGCCCGATGTCGGATCGACGCGGCGCATCGCGACGGTCGTCAGTTCGGTTCCGGACGCGACCAGCGCGTCTTCCAGCGCAGCGAGACTCGCCGCTCCGCCCGTTCCGGTGATCAGCCGGGACCCGAAGGTGCGACCGGCGATGGTCAACGGCGGCAGGTCCGCGGCCGGGTCGCCGGAAGGGCCGTCGAGGAATTCAGCCACCCTGGACCGCCGTGAGAATCTCGATCTGTGCGCCCGCGGCGACCCGCTCGCTCCAGCGGCTGCGGGGGAACACCACGCCGTCGACTGCGACGGCGAGGCCCTTCTCGGGCAGCCCCATGCCTGCCAGCAGTTCCGACATCGTCGGTGCCACCGCGAAGTCTTTGTCCTCACCGTTGACGGTGACGCCCACCTGAGTTCGGTTCGACCCGGTTCCGTTGGTCATTGCGCTACCACTTCCGTAAATCGTTGAGGGGAAGCATGCTTCACCTCGGACAAGGGATCTTCGGACAATTCTGCGAGCACCGCGTCGACGGTCAGGGGTGTGAGCAGCACGCCGTTGCGGCCGTGTCCCGTCGCGGCGATCACGCGTTCCGACAACCGCCCGATGAGCGGAAGGTTGTCCGGTGTCATGGGGCGCAGTCCCGCGCTCGCCTCGTGGAGTTCGTACTCGCCGATCGCCGGCAGCAGTGCCTCCGCATCGGCGATCAGGTCGCGCACCCCCGCGACGGTCACCTGCGTATCCGCCGCCTCGTACTGGGTGGCACCGACCACGAGACCGTCACGGCGGGGTACCAGGTAGGCGGGTCTGCCGTGGACGTTGCCCCGGATGGTGCGCTCCGGAAGCGGAGTCGCTCCGGGACGCATCCGCAGCCGCAGGATCTCGCCCTTGACGGGCCGTACCGGCAGGGCCGGCCACAACCGGGAGGAGGCGGAACCGGCGGCGAGCACCACGCGATCGGCGTCGAGGTCGGCGAGGTCGGCGACCGGTGCCTCGGAGAATCGGACACCGGCATCGGCAGCGGCACGACGCAGGGCGACGACGAGCGCCCGGTTGTCCACGGACAATTCCGCCGACGCGAGCAAACCGAGACGGATGCGAGGCCCGAGGGACGGTTCGAGGTCTCGCACCTCCGCGCGGGAGAGCACCCTCATCTCGTGGCCCTGCGCCTGAACCCACTCGGCGACCGTGCGCAGGTCCGCGGCGTCTGCGGCGTCGAGAGCCACCGTCATCGACGCGGTGGAGGTCACCAGGTCGATGCCGGTCCCGGACCGGAGGAGTGCCGCGAACTCGGGCCAGCGCTGCAGCGACGCGGCACCGAGTTCGAGGACGTGGCCTTCGCCGGGCCACCCTTCGGACAACGGGGCGAGCATTCCGCCCGCCACCCAGGACGCACCCGAACCGGGGTCCGGATCGTGGACGGTGACGACATACCCCGAGCGGGCCGCGCGCCACGCGATCGACAGACCGATCACTCCGCCACCCACGACTGCCACTGTTGTCATCGGTCCACCTCACTCCCTGCGCCGGCATGATCCGGTTCAGGTCATAACGGTCGGGGCCGGCAGGCCCCCTCTCAGCCCCGTGTACCTCGGGACTCCCGTGTCGTATCTCGTCTACCCGAGAGGTTACCGTCTTGACCGTGACCACCTACCGCGGCAACCATCCCGACCCCCGTGGGCGTCTCGCGACCGCCCGGCTGTACCTGTGCACCGACGCGCGCCGCGACACCGGCGACCTCGCCCGTTTCATCGACGAGGCGCTGACCGGCGGTGTCGACATCGTTCAGCTGCGCGACAAGGGTTCGGCGGGTGAGAAGAAGTACGGCCGGCTCGAGGCGCGTGACGAACTCGCAGCCCTGTCCATCCTGGCCGACGCATGCGCGCGCCACGGTGCGTTGCTGGCGGTCAACGACCGAGCCGACATCGCCCTTGCCGCGGGTGCCGACATCCTCCACCTCGGCCAGGGCGACCTGCCGGTCGAGCATGCGCGAAGCATCCTCGGCGACGACATCGTGATCGGCCGGTCGACCGGCACCCGCGGGCAGGCGTCGCTCGCCGACATCGAAGAGGGAGTCGACTATTTCGCGTCGGGTCCGGTGTGGGACACCCCGACCAAACCGGGTCGTCCGGCAGCGGGCCTGAGCGTGCTGCGAGAGGTCCACAAGTCGCATCCGCGCAGGCCGTGGTTCGCGATCGGCGGGATCGATCTCGAGCGGCTGCCTCAGGTCCTCGACGCGGGCGCCACCCGGATCGCCGTCGTGCGGGCCATCACCGAAGCCGCCGATCCGCGCGCCGCCGCCGCAGCGCTGAAAGCCGCGCTGCCCACACCGTGAACGGTGCGCTCTAGAGCCACGCCAGGACAGCGGACGGGGGCAGTGTCACCGCGTTGCCGGGAAGCCGGTCACGAAGTCCGCGGTCGGCGGTGACCACGACCGTGACCCCCGGGTCGACCGCGGTCGCAGTACTTGCCGCGAGGCGGGCCAGTTCGTCGTCTCCGCTCCCCTCCGCGGTGTGCACGGGAATGCGGGCGTCGTCCGTCGCCGCACCGCGGGCAGCTCCTTCGAGGACCGCCTCGACCTGCGGCACCCACCCGAACAGGCCGTCCGGAAGCTCGACGGTCCGGGGAAGGACGGCGGCGAGATTCGCGAGCAGAGCACTCGTCGCGCCCGGACGATCCCGCCACCAGCCCGTCGGCCCGGTCGAGCCGAGGACATTCGCGGTGTCGAGCAGCATCCGTACCGGGCGGGTGCGCAGGGCCGGCCACGCCTCCGCGAAACCCGCGTGCAACGGCATCTCGCCGACCTGCTCTTCGGGCACCCAGCGGAGTTCGGTGCTCTCACCGTTGAGCGTGGTGTCGAGCGGAGCAGCAGCGTCGGCGACGACCGTGGTGTAGGTCCACCCGCCCACCGACCCGGAGGTGACCCGCACGGCACGCACGGCGAGTGCCGTCACCTCGATCCCGGCCTCCTCGTGCGCTTCGCGGACCGCCGCGTCGACGGTGCTTTCGTGCGAGTCGCGAGCGCCGCCGGGCAGTGCCCACGTTCCGCCCTGATGACTCCACGCCGCCCGGTGCTGCAGGAGAACAGCGGGAGTCCCGTCCGGAAGCGGCGCGCGCAGGAGCAATCCGGCGGCACCGTGCCGTCCCCACCGCTTGTCACCGTCCGGCCCGACGGCCCAGCCGTCCCCGTCACCGCGCATCCTGTCCGCTCCCTGGTCCCAGCCGTCACGGAAGTGCTCGGGCGAGGAGATCCCGTGTCCGTGGTCGGCACATTCTTTCGCGTGCTGCTTATATGCTCCACAAAACCGGCAACCTGAGAAGGGGGGTTATGCGGTGGATATTCGCCTGACCCCTACTGTTCTACCGGTCGAGAACCACAACCAGCGTACCGAGGATCCCAAGAACCCGGTTGTACGCGCTGCCCGCCGACGCGGCAGCACGTTGCAGTCCACTCCCGTGCTCTTCGCGGTCCTCGCGGGTGTGCTCGCCGTCCTGCTCGTCGCGTCGTGCGTGGTGACGGTGCAACTCGTGGGCGCACGGCAGGACACGCACGGCCGGCTCCTCGCGACGACCGAACCGCTCGCGAACGCTTCCCAAAACCTGTACAGCGCGCTGTCCGTCGCGGACGCCGCCGCGGTGACAGGGTTCATCTCCGGGGGCATCGAGCCCGCCGAGGTTCGGGAGCGTTATCTCGACGCCCTCGCCGAGGCCTCCGACCATCTCGTGATCGCCGCGGCCGGTCTCACCGCGGACCAGGCCCACAGCACCCGCAACCTCACCGAGATCGGACGCATGCTGCCCGTCTACACCGGGCTGATCGAGACCGCGCGCGCCAATTCGCGCGTCGGCAATCCCGTCGCCTCCGCCTACCTCGGGGAAGCGTCGTACATGATGCAGTCCGTGTTGCTTCCCGCGGCGCAGGAACTGCAGTCGGAAGGGATCTCCGCGGTCGAGGCCACGCAGCGTGCCGCGGTGCGGCCACCCTGGCCGGCGATCGGACTGCTGCTCGTCACCGTCGCCGCGCTCGTCGCGGTTCACATGCTGGTCAGCCGCAAAACCCGCCGCACGTTCAATCTCGGTCTGCTGGTGGCCATCGCCGCGGCCGGGTCGCTGCTCGCCTGGCTTCTCGTCGCGGGACTGGTGTCCTCCGACGCCACCGAACGCGCCCTCGAACAGGGCGCCGAACCATTGGCGGTCCTCACGGAGAGCAGAATCCTCGCCCAGCAGTCACGCACCGCCGAAACGCTGCTGCTGGCGCAACGCCACTCCACCGGCGCGTACGACGGAACGTACGGCGAGCGGATCACCCGGCTCGGGGAACTTCTCGAACGGTACGGCGGCGCCGACCCGACCGAAGCCGGGGCCGAAGCGGTACAGCGTGCGCAGGCAGCCCGCGACGCGTGGATCAATTCTCATGCGCGCACGACGGACGCTCTCGAACGCGGCGACTACGAGGCCGCCGTCGTCCTGGTGATCGGACCCGGCCCGGACGAATCCACCGCACAGTTCACAACACTCGACGGTGCCCTCTCGACCGCCATCGCAGAATCACGTACCGAACTACGCGACAACGAGTCCCGTGCCTCCCGCACATTGTCGGGGCTCGTTCCGGCCGCCGTGATCCTCGTCGTCATCGCGCTCACGGGAAGCGGCATCGGACTGTGGCGACGGATCAGGGAGTACCAATGAGATCGCGCCGCACCTCCGCCTTCGCCGCTGCACTGTGTGCCACTGCTGCTCTCGTATCCTCTTGCGGCACACAGCCTTCCCCTGGTCCATCCGTCGTCGAGACCGCCGAGAGAACCTTCCCGCTTCCGGAAGGCGCCAGGATCGCCGAACCGTCCGGGCCGACATCCGCCTCACCGGAATGCGGTGACCCCACCGCGAGCCTGCGCCCGAACGGCGCCGACTCCGGACCGACCCTCGACGCGATCCGCGCCCGGGGCCGCCTGATCGTCGGACTCGACGCCGGGAGCAATCTGCTGAGTTATCGCGACCCCACCACCGGTGACATCACCGGCTTCGATGTCGACATCGCTCGTGAAATCGCCCGTGATCTCCTCGGCAGTCCCGAATCGGTCGATTTCCGGATTCTCAGTTCCGCCGAGCGCGAGGAGGCGCTGCAGACTTCGACGGTGGACATCGTGGCGAAGACGATGAGCATCACGTGCGCGCGTCGCGAACTCGTGGACTTTTCCACAACCTATCTGCGCGCCGAGCAACGTGTGCTCGTGGTCAGAAATTCCGGGATCCGCAACGTCTCCGACCTCGTGGGGCGACGCGTGTGCATCGTCGACGGCACCACTTCGCTCGAGCGGATGCGCGAGGTACAGCCGTCCGCGTCGATTCTGACGGTCCCGTCCTGGGCGGACTGCCTGGTGGTGCTCCAGCAACGGCAGGTCGACGCCGTGAGCACCGACGACACGATCCTGGCGGGCTTCGCCGCCCAGGACCCGTACGTCGAAGTCGTCGGGGACTCGCTGCGCACGGAACCGTACGGAATCGGGATCACCCGGGGCAACGACGACCTGGTTCGGTTCGTCAACCGCACACTGGAACGTATCCGCTCGGACGGCACCTGGACCGCACTCTACGACAGGTACCTTTCGGTACTGGGGCCCGCGCCGGAGCCACCGGCACCCACGTATGTGGATTGAGGAAGTGATGTCCGCCAACCGCACGCCCGACGACGCAGATTCCGCTTCCGCGAGCGCGCAGAGCGAGACCGCGCCGGGGCAGGGAACGCAGCGGGCCCCGCTCCCGGCCACGGGTCCGTCCGAGCGTTCGATTCCCTCTCAGCGTTCCTCGAGCCGGCGTACCCGGCCGCGCGGAACGGGCCGTCGCCGCATCGCAGGACTGGTCGACGTCCCGGTCGCTGCGCCACAGGACCCGATGCACGCCGTGCTGCGCACGCCGCATGTCGCGGAGGGGAAACGGTTCTGCTGGAAGTGCGGCGAACCGGTCGGGCGCAGCACACCGTCCGGCCCGGGACCGACAGCGGGCACCTGCCCGCGGTGCGGGTCGCCCTACTCCTTCACCCCTGTCCTGCAGCGCGGAGACCTCGTGGCGGGCCAGTACGAGATCCAAGGGTGCCTCGCGCACGGCGGGCTCGGCTGGATCTACCTCGCTGTGGACCGCAATGTCAGCGATCGGTGGGTTGTCCTCAAGGGTCTGCTGCACTCGGGTGATGCGGAGACGCAAGCCGTCGCGGTCGCCGAGCAGCAATTCCTCGCGGAAGTCAGCCACCCGAGCATCGTGCGCATCTACAACTTCGTCGAGCACCCACTCCCCGACGGCACGCCGATGGGTTACATCGTCATGGAGTACGTCGGCGGGCACACGCTGAGGGAAGTCCTCGACACGTACTCGAAGCCACAACGGATGCCGGTGGAGCAGGCCATCGCCTACATGCTGGAAGTTCTTCCGGCGCTGCAGTATCTGCACGAGATCGGTCTCGTCTACAACGACCTCAAACCCGAGAACATCATGGTGACCGACGAGCAACTCGAACTGATCGACCTCGGCGCCGTGGCAGGCATCGAGGACTACGGGTACCTGTACGGCACCCCCGGATATCAAGCTCCCGAAATCGTGCGGACGGGTCCCACCGTCGCCAGCGACATCTACACCGTGGGCCGCACGCTCGCGGTACTCACCTTGGAAATGCCCTCGGAGAAGGGCCGGTACCTCGACGGACTGCCCACACCGGCAAAGGCTCCGTTGCTCGCCGAATTCGACTCGTTCCACCGCCTGCTCCTGCGCGCGACGAACGCGGATCCAGCCCTGCGGTTCTCGTCGGCCGACGAGGTTGCCGGCCAGCTCACCGGAGTGCTCCGTGAAATCCTGTCGCAGCAGACCCGCACCGAACATCCCGGGTTCTCCACGATGTTCAGCCCGCAACGCACGACCTTCGGCACCGATGAGGATGTGGCTCGCACCGACGCGCTTGCCGACGGAGTCGATCGTACGGTGGTGCTCTCCCCTCGCGCCGTTACGGCGGCGCTGCCCGTGCCGCTGCTCGACCCCGCGGATCCGAGTGCCGCCCTTCTCACCGCAGCCGTGCACAGCGAACCCCAGCAGACCCTCGACTCGTTGCGGCACGCCCGAGACAACGGACTCGAGCGCGTGTCCGGAACCACCGACGCCGCGTTCTCCCGCGAGATCACTCTCGCCGAAGTGCGGGCCAATCTGGATCTGGGGCGCGGCGAACAAGCCATCGAGATCCTCACCCGGCTCGAACGAGAGACCGGCGCCGATTGGCGTATCGACTGGTACGCCGGTAACGCTGCCCTGCTACAAGAAGACTACGAAGGCGCATTCGCCCGCTTCGATCGGGTGCTGCAGGCATTGCCGGGTGAACTCGCACCCAAACTCGCGCTGGCCGCCACCGCGGAATTGACGCTCGAACACTGGGAGAGCGATGATCCCGCGTCCTGGCGTGCCTTCTGCGAGAACTTCTACCGCACGGTGTGGCGCACCGACCACAGCGTGGTCAGTGCCGCCTTCGGCCTCGCCCGCCAACTCGCGGGCAGCGGCAGGACCGGCGACGCGGTCGACGTCCTCGACCAGGTTCCCCACACGTCACGACACCACAACGTCGCGAACATGACCGCAGCGCTGATCTTGCTGCGTCACGGCAACATCGACGAGCTGACCGATGCCGACCTCTTCGACGCCGCGAAGCGTGTGTCGTCGTTGCCCGCCGACGAGGGCCGCGCCCTGCAGATGCGTGCCCTGGTTCTCGGCACCGCCCTCGAATGGATCCGGGCCGGACGATCCCCCCGGCGTGACCACGGCCGGATCCTCGACAGCCGGTTCACGGAGAACGGTCTGCGCCGCGGCACCGAAGCCGCCCTTCGCGAACTCGCCCGCAAGTGCCCCGAGCGCGCGCATCGCTACGTCCTGGTCGATCTCGCGAACGCCATCCGTCCCCGCAGCCTGATCTGACAGCGTTGTTGATCCGACACCGCTGTTGATCCGACGCCGCTGCTGGGCCTCCGTTACGCGAATTCCGCAGCGGCGCGGGCGATCGCGAGTTCCTCGTTCGTGGGGATGACCAAGACCTCGACCTCCGACTCGTCTGCGGAGATCCGCCGCTCCCCCTTGCCGGGGGCTGCGTTGCGTTCGAGGTCGACGACGATGCCGAGCCGTTCCAGGCCCGCGAGCGCGTCACGCCGGACATCGACATTGTTCTCGCCCACGCCGGCGGTGAAGATGATCTGATCGGCGCCACCCAACTCGAAGACGTACGCACCGATGTACTTCCGCAACCGGTGCACATAGACGTCGTACGCGATCTTCGCGTCTTCGTCGCCTTCGTCGATGAGGTTCAGCAGCGCGCGGAAATCGTTCACACCGGAGAGTCCCCGGAGTCCGGAGCGCCGGTTGAGCAGGTCGTCGATCGCGTCGACCTTCATTCCCGCGACCCGATTGAGGTGCATGACGACGCCGGCGTCGATATCACCCGTTCGCGTACCCATGACGAGGCCCTCGAGAGGAGTCAACCCCATCGACGTATCGATGGGACGGCCACCTTCGATGGCCGACGCGGATGCGCCGTTGCCGAGATGCAGCACGATCTGGTTCAGTTCGGCCTGGTCGCGACCGGTGAACGCTGCCGCGCGCTGTGAGACGTATTCGTGCGACGTCCCGTGGAATCCGTATCTCCGGATGTCGTGCTCGCGAGCGATGTTTCGCTCGAGTGCGTACGTTGCGGCTGCCGCGGGCAGCGCGTGGAAGAACGCGGTGTCGAAGACCGCGACGTGCGGGATGTCGGGCAGTTCCTCGCGCGCGACCTCCATCCCGATGGCGTTCGCCGGATTGTGCAGGGGCGCGAGGATGGACAACTCGGCCACGGCCTTCACCACGTCGTCGTCGACGAGGGCAGGTTCGTGGAACACGGTGCCGCCGTGAACAACCCGATGCCCGACGGCTGCGATACCGGCTTCCTGCAGCGGCCTGCCCAGCGTCTCGAGCATGTCCAGCACCGTGCGTAAGCCGGCCCGGTGGTCGCGGATCTCGCCCACCCGCTCCTCGGTTCCGGTGGTGTGGTGGAAGATGATCCGCCCCTCCGGCTCGCCGATGCGCTCGATGAGTCCGTGCGCTACAGCTTCACCGCTTTCGGGGTGAATGAGCTGGAACTTGATCGACGACGAACCCGAATTGAGTACCAGGACGGTCCCCTCGGTCAACGAGGTGGATGTGCTCACGATTCTTCTCCCTGCGCCTGAATTGCCGTGATCGCGATGGTGTTGACGATGTCCTGGACCAACGCCCCGCGCGACAGATCGTTGACCGGCTTGTTCAGCCCCTGCAGCACCGGCCCGATCGCGACGGCTCCGGCACTGCGTTGCACCGCCTTGTAGGTGTTGTTGCCGGTATTGAGGTCAGGGAAGATGAACACCGTGGCTCGCCCGGCTACCTCCGAATCGGGAAGCTTCGCGCTCGCGACGGTCGGTTCGATCGCCGCGTCGTACTGGATCGGCCCTTCCACCGCGAGGTCCGGGCGGCGCTCCCGGACGAGGGCCGTGGCGGTGCGCACCTTGTCGACATCCGCGCCCGAACCCGATTCTCCGGTCGAATACGACAGCATTGCGATACGTGGTTCGATTCCGAATTTCGCCGCCGTCGCCGACGACGAGATGGCGATGTCCGCAAGCTGGTCGGCGGTGGGCGCGGGTACGACCGCACAGTCGCCGTACGCGAGGACCCGGTCGGACAGGCACATCAGGAAGATGCTCGACACCGTCGACACTCCGGGCTCGGTCTTGATGATCTCGAACGACGGGCGGATGGTGTGCGCGGTGGTGTGCGCGGCGCCGGACACCATTCCGTCGGCCAGTCCGAAATGCACCATCATCGTTCCGAAATACGAGACGTCCCGCATGATTTCGGTCGCGCGGTCGAGAGTCATGCCCTTGTGCTGACGAAGCTTGTGGTACTCCTCGGCGAAGCGTTCGCCGAGTTCGGATGTGCGCGGATCGATAATCTGTGCACCGGAAATGTCCACTCCGAGCTGGGCAGCGCGCTGCCGGACCGCGGGCTCGTCACCGAGAATCGTGAGATCCGCGATGTGCCGTTGCAGTACCCGCCCCGCAGCCCGCAGGATGCGGTCGTCCTCGCCTTCGGGAAGCACGATGTGCCGTGGTGCACTGCGGGCACGGTCGATGAGCTGATACTCGAACATCTGCGGAGTGGTGACCGACAGCCGGGGCAGCCGCAACCGTTCCAGCAGCGCGGCAGTGTCGACGTGCTGTTCGACGAGAGCGAGCGCGGTGTCGATCTTGCGCTGCGCGCCGAGCGCCATGCGTCCTCGGGTGCGGTCCGCTGCCGAAGCGGTATCGAAGGTTCCGAGGTCGGTGGTGAGGATCGGCAGATTCGAGCCGAGACCGGACAGGAGCTGGGCGATGGCGGGGTGCGGAAGCAGTCCGCCGTTCATGATGATGCCCGACAGCGTCGGAAAGCCATCTGCCGCATTGGCGTTGACGAGCGTCAGGATGACGTCCGAGCGGTCCGCCGGTGCGATGACGACGACACCCTCGGTGATGCGTTCGAGAATGCGTTCGGCGGTCATGCCGCCGACCATGATGCGTAGTGCTTCCCGCTGCAGCAGGTCGGGGTCGCCGCTGTAGAGCTTGCCGCCGATCGCGGTCTGCAGTTCGGCGACGGTCGGTGCGTTGAGAATCGGCACTTCCGGCAGGGTCCATACCGGTTCCTTCCGGCCGCCGAGTGCGGCAGCGACCTCCTCGAGCGCCTCCGGTGGACACCGGTTCACGACGATGGCGCTCAGGTGCGCGTGGTGGAACGCGAGTTCGCTCGCGCACAGGTCGGCGAGGTGGGCGATCTCGTCGGGGGTGCGGCGCGCGCCGCGGAGCACCAACAGCACGGGCGCGTCGAGGTTGGCGGCGATGCGTGCGTTGTAGGCGAGTTCGCTGGGGTTGGCGATTTCGGTGAAGTCGCTGCCGACGACCACCACGGCGTCGCACCGGTCGGCGACGGCGTGGTACTTGGTCACGATGTCGCCGAGCGCCGCCTCGGGGTCGGCGTGCACTTCGTCGTAGGTCACGCCGACGCAGTCGTCGTAGCTGAGATCCGCGGTGGTGCGCTCGAGCAGCAGTTCCAGGATGTGGTCGGTGTCGCTGTCGGATCGAGCGATGGGCCGGAAGACACCGACACGGGCGGTGGAAGCACACAATGTCTGCAGCAAGCCCAGGGCCACCGTCGACTTCCCGGTGTCGCCTTCCGGGGCTGCGATGTAGATGCTCGATACGGAATCTTCAGCAACACTCATGGTTGCCACCCTAGTGCGGGGTGTCCCCGGAGAGAGGACACCCCGCGTCTACTCGCGTGGGAATCCGGTCAGGCGAGTGCGCGCAACCGCGGCGCCAAATCCCGCTCGAACAACTCCAAAAACCGCTTCTGATCATGACCCGGCGCATGAAACACCAGATGATTCAACCCCGCATCCACATACGCCCGCACCAACTCCACCGCCTCATCCGGATCCGACGCGACAATCCACCGCTTCGCGACCTGCTCGATCGGCAACGCATCCGCCGCCGCCTCCATCTCCATCGGATCATCGATGCTGTGCTTCTGCTCCGGCGTCAACGACAACGGCGCCCAGAACCGGGTGTTCTCCAACGCCAACTCCGGATCGGTGTCGTACGAAATCTTGATCTCGATCATCTTGTCGATCCCCGCGACATCACGCTCGGCCTTCGCCGCACCCTCCGCCACCGCCGGCAACAACTTCTCCGTATACAACTCCATGCCCTTACCCGACGTGCAGATGAACCCATCCCCCGCCCGGCCCGCATAGCGCGCCACCACCGGACCACCCGCCGCCACATACACCGGAACCCCACCCTCGGGCACGTCGTAGATCGACGCCCCCTTCGTCGAATAGAACTCCCCCTCGAAATCGACCCGATCTCCCAGCCACAACTGCCGCATCAACGCCACCGACTCGCGAAGACGCGCGAAGCGTTCCTTGAACTCCGGCCATTCACCGGCATAGCCGGTGGCGATCTCGTTGAGTGCTTCACCGGTCCCCACGCCCAAGAACACCCGCCCCGGATACAGACACCCCATCGTCGCGAACGCCTGCGCGATCACCGCCGGGTTGTACCGGAACGTCGGAGTCAGCACCGACGTCCCCAACTGCAACCGCTCGGTGCGCTCGCCCACCGCGGTCATCCACGCCAGCGAGAACGGGGCATGCCCACCGTTGTGCCGCCACGGCTGGAAATGATCCGACACCGTCGCAGAATCCATCCCGTGCGCCTCGGCGAGCACTCCGAGTTCGACCAGCTCACGCGGCCCGAACTGCTCCGCCGACGCCTTGTATCCCAGCTTCAGTTCCTGTGCCACCGAAATCCTCCGACCGTCGTAGTGCAACTTCCCCCGAGTATGCCCCTCTGGTCGAGACCGGTGTGGCGCCCGAAACTCCCCCGTGGAAACCGGATGCCGGTCAAGCGGCGCGCAATTTCCGCAACCCCCATTCGCGCGCCAGCAGTTCGTACGAGCGCAACCGGTCCTCGTGCTTGTGCGTCACCGACGTCACCACCAGTTCGTCGGCGCCGGTCACCCGCCGCAACGAGTCGAGGCGATCGGCGACCACATCCGGCGACCCGACGAACTGGGTGATCAGCCGATCGTCGACGACAGCGCGTTGGTCGTCGGTCAGGGGCGGCGCACTGGTGGGATCGGGATACGGCACGGCGCCGTGCCCGCTCCGGATGCTGTGGGTCCAGTGCCCGTAGGTCGAGGCCAGCTCCCGAGCGGTCGCGTCGTCTTCGGCGACGACCGCATCGGCGGACACCACGACGTACGGTTCCGACAGAACCGCCGAAGGCTGGAACGCTGCCCGGTATGCGTCGACCGCGTCGACCGTGGTGCCCGGACTCACGTGGTAGTTGGCTCCGAACGGCAGCCCGAGCCGGCCCGCCAGGTCCGCCGACGGCCCCGCACTCGAACCGAAGAGCCACACTTGAAGGTCGGCGTTCTCGCCGGGGGTGGCGTGCAGGTCCGTTCCGTCCGGTGCGGTGAACGTGCCCTGGAGGAACGCGAGGATGTCGCCGACCTGGCTGTCGAATTCCGGAGCCTGCGCTCCCGGTTGCTGCAATACCCCGAAGCTCGCGGCCAGCCGCGACGAGGACAGCAGTGCCGCAGGCGAGAAGGGCGGCGGGATGACGAGTCCGTCCCGGACTTCGACCGGACGGGACGGTTCGGGTGCTGCGGACGCAGCGGCGGCGAGAGCTTCGGCCCGTCGCTGTCCCGACCTGCCCAGTCCCAGATCGATCCGTCCCGGATACAGAGCGTCGAGCGTCCCGAACGCCTCGACGATCCCGACGGCGGTGTTGTGGCCGAGTTGCACGGCGGCAGCCCCGACCCGGATCGTCTCTGTCGCAGCAGCTATGGCGCCGATCAGCACGACCGGCGACGACGACGCGACAGCCACGAAGTGATGCTCGGCGACCCAGTACCGCCGGTAGCCCCATGCCTCCGCGTGACGCGCCAGATCGATGCTGTTGCGCAGCGCCTGCGCAGCGGTCGACCCTTCACTGACCGGAGAGAGGTCGAGGATGGACAGGGGCACCGGGTTCGGCGCGCTCATGCCGGTGCCCCGCCGGTACGCGGGTTTCGCTCACCTGCGTCGACTGCGAACGGCAGACGGTTCTCCGGAGGCGCGATCGGGCACGTGGCCGCGTCGGTGAAAGCGCACGGTAGGTTCGCGGCTCGCGTGAAATCCAGTACGACGCTTCCGTTCCCGGTTCGTTCTGCACGGAGAGTCCTCGCAGCCGGATAGGTGGTGACACCGCTGGTCGCGTCGGTGAACAGGATCTGCAGCGGCCCTTCGGCGTCCCCGAAGGCGACGAGTTCGTGTTCGGCACCGTCGTGGCGGAAACGGACGACGCCGGCCGCACGGTGGTGGTGTTCGAGTCCGTCGACGACCGCGCCGGTGGTGACGACGCGCTCGTCGGTGAACGGGGTGAACCGTCCTGTCAGTCGCCACGCCGGATCCGGGGGGTACGCCGGGATGTGCGTGAACGACGAGAGGGCGGGAGCCTCGCGGTCGTGGATGCGTATACCGAATCGTCCGGTGCGCTGGATGACCTCGACGAACCCTCGATCGAACTCCACTTCCGCGCCGGGAGCACCTTCGGCGGGTTCGAGCCGTGTGATCTCCCCGTCGAGATCCCGGACCACGGTCGTGCCGGCGACGTGCCAGCGTCCCGGCACCTCCTCGAATCGTGTGGGGGTGCTGTCGAGCCAGTGCAAGGCGGTCAGGCTCAGCCAGCCGAGGGGCCGACGGAGGCTTTCGTTGCGCTCGGTGTGCCACTGTTGCCAGTCGGCGACGAACCGGTCGAGTGTCGTGGTCACGATGCACGGACTCCTTCTGTGACGGTGTGCGGGTCGGCCACTCCGAGGTGGCCGCGCAAGGTAGTGGTTTCGTAGTCGGCACGGAAACTGCCGCGCTCTTGGAGGAGTGGCACGACCTGGTCGACGAAGTCGTCCAGTCCTCCGGGTGTCAGGTGCGGGACGAGGATGAAGCCGTCGCTCGCGTCGGTCTGCACATAGAGATCGATCTCGTCGGCGACCTGCTGCGGCGTCCCGACGAACTGCTGGCGTGCGGTGGTCTCGATGACGAGTTCACGGATGCTCAGGTTCTCGGCGTCCGCCTTCGCCTTCCAGGCCCGCGCGACTGCGAGCGGGTCCTTGGCGTGACGCACCCGGCCACGGGTGATGGTGACGTTGTCTTCCGGGTCCACATCGGGCAGCGGGCCGTCGGGGTCGTAGGACGAGAGGTCCTTGCCCCAGATCTGTTCGAGGAACGCCAGGGCGGTCTGCGGACCGACCTGTTGCAGCCGGATGTGCCGGGCGCGTTCCTGCGCGTCTTCGGGCGAGTCTCCGAGTACGAATGTCGCGGCGGGGAGAATCTTCAGGTCGTCGTGGGTCCTGCCGTACTTGGCGAGCCGGCTCTTGACGTCCGTGTAGAACGCGCGCCCTTCCTCGAGGGTGCCGTGCCGGCTGAAGATGGCGTCGGCCCGGGCGGCACCGAATTCGCGGCCCTCGTCGGAGTCCCCGGCCTGCAGCAGTACGGGATGACCCTGCGGGCTGCGCGGAACCTCGAAGCGTCCGGTGATGTCGAACTGGGTGGAATGGATCTCGGCGGGCGTGATCGCCTCGTCGGATGCGAATACTCCACCGGCGCGGTCGATCACCGGGCTCCGGTCACTCCAGCTGTCCCAGAGTGTGCGGACCGCGTCGACCACCTCGTGCGCCCGGACGTATCGCTGAGAGTGATCGAGGTATCCGCCCCGCCGGAAGTTCTCACCCGTGAACGCGTCGGAGGATGTCACGAGATTCCACGCGGCCCGACCGTCGGAGAGGTGATCGAGAGTGGCGAACTGCTTGGCCAGTTCGTACGGCTCGTTGAACGTGGTGTTGATCGTGCCGGCCAGACCCAGGTGGGTGGTGGCGCCGGCCAGCGCCTCGAGCACGGTGAGCGTGTCCGGTCTGCCCACGACGTCGAGGTCGTGGATGCGGCCGCGGTGTTCCCGCAATCGCAATCCTTCGGCGAGGAAGAAGAAGTCGAACTTTCCGCGTTCGGCAGTGCGAGCGAGATCCAGGAACGACGCGAAGTCGATCTGGCTCTTCGAGGCAGGGTCGGCCCAGACGGTCGTGTTGTTGACGCCCGGAAAGTGCGCCCCGAGGTGTACCTGTTTGCGGATCGTGTTGCGGGACACTGGTGTCAGCCCTTCAGTGAGTGGGAGCGAAGCGGTTGGCGGGTCGGACGAGGCCGAGTCGGTCGCGCAGTGTGCCCGCGGCGGGTTCGACGGTCGGCCGCAGCACGGGCAGCACGTCGTCGACGAGGTGATGCACGGTGGACACCAGTGCGAGAGGCCGGAGAACGACGCCGTCCACACCGTGCACCAGCTCGAGCAGGTCCACGAAGCCGGCCGACGTTCCGCGATGGAACACGGTGCCGGGCCGGTATTCCGCACCGGTCCAGCGCTCGAGCTGAGCGAGGTCTGCCGCAGCGTCGTCCTCGCTCGCGGCGAGCAGCAGATCCACGTCGAGAAGGATGTGGACGCGACGGCCGTCCGCGGCGGCGCGCACGCGGTCTGCGAGATCTGCCGCCGCTCGCAGGTCCGCCGCGAGAATCCGTACGAGATCGGCTCGCGCAGCGGCGAAGTCGAAGGAGTGCTCGTCGGTGATCGTGACCGCGACGAGCGGCTGGCCCTGGGGGGACCGCGGCGTGATCGACGGACCTTTGACCGAGAAGTATTCACCCTCGAAATCGATGTAGTGCAGCTTGTCGCGGTCGATGAACCGGCCCGTCTCCACATCCCGTATCTCGGCGTCGTCCTCCCAGCTGTCCCACAGTCGGGAAGCGACCTCGGCGGCCTCGTGGGCTTCCGCCCACAGCGAGCCGTCGTGCTGGGCCTCTTTGCGCCCGAACAGCCGTGCCGGAGTGCCACCCCGGGTCACCGCGACCTCCCATCCCGCGCGGCCGAGTGTGGTGTGGTCGATCGTCTGGATCGCCTTGGCCACGTGGAACGGTTCGGTATGGGTCACAGTCGCGGTGGGGATCAGTCCGATCCGGGACGTAGCGGTGGACAGCCGTGCAGCAACACCGACCGCTTCGAGGCGACCCCGCACGGTGTTCTCGGCGGAGGTGACTCCGAAGTCGTCGGGAAGGAAGGCGAAGTCGACACCCGCCTTGTCGGCACTCCCGACGAGGTCGCTCCAGTACCGCGAGGTGAACAGATCCTCGGCGCGCGAATCATCGCGTCGCCACGACGCGGGATGGAGACCGGTGCCCGCGAATTCGACGGCGAGCAGCAATTCCGAACTATCGGGCATGACGAACCTTCCCTGGGATGGCGTCGAGCAACGTCTTGGTGTACTCGTGCCGTGGGTTGTCGAAAATATCGGTGGTGGTGCCGTATTCGACGACATCGCCGGAACGCATCACCGCGACGGTGTCGCTGATGTGGCGGACGACGGCAAGGTCGTGGGAGATGAACAGGTAGCTCACACCGAGCTCGTTCTGCAGTTCGGTGAGCAGATCGAGGATCTGGGCCTGAACCGAGACGTCCAGTGCGGAGACCGGTTCGTCGAGCACCACGAGTTCCGGCTGCAGCGCGAGGGCTCGCGCAATTGCGACGCGCTGACGTTGGCCGCCCGACAACTCGGCAGGCTTGCGCTCGAGGTGGGACGGCGCCAGCGCCACCTGGTCGAGAAGCTCCGCGACTCGGGCACGACGCTCTGCCCGGGTTCCGATACCGAAGGCGTCGAGCGGTTCGGCGACGATCTCACGTATCCGCAGTTTCGGGTCGAGCGAGGCGTACGGGTTCTGGTGGACGATCTGCACCCGCCGCCGCAACGCCCGCAGTTCACGGCCACGCAGCGCGGTGATGTCGCGCCCGTTCAGCTTGACCGTTCCGGTCGTTGCGGTCTCGAGCCGGATCGCGATCCGCGCCACCGTCGACTTCCCCGATCCTGATTCCCCCACCAGCGACAGCGTCCGGCCGCGGTGCACATCGAACGACACGTCCCGCACCGCCTCGAGCGAGGATGTCCGGCCGATGCGGAAGGTCTTCGACACGCCGGAGACGGACAGGATCGGATCACCACCGCGGTCCCGGCCGACGCGACGAGGCGCATCCGCCGAGTTCGGTGCCGCAGCGATCAACGAACGCGTATATGCGTGTTGCGGGTTGTCGAGCACCTGGAGCGCCGACCCGGTCTCGACGATCCGTCCGTCCTTCATCACGACGATGCGGTCGGCACGGTCCGCGGCGACACCCAGATCGTGGGTGATCAGAAGAACAGAGGAACCGGTTTCCGCGATCCGCTCCTCGAGGTGGTCGAGGATCCGTCGCTGCACCGTGACATCGAGTGCGCTCGTCGGCTCGTCGGCGATGACCAGTTCGGGGCGGCATGCGAGGGCGATACCGATGAGCACCCGCTGTCGTTGCCCGCCCGAGAGATCCTGCGGGTACTGCTCGGCACGCAGTTCCGGGTGGTCGAGGCCGGCCTCGTCCAGAATCCGCAGAGCGTCGATCTTCGCGGTGCGGCGATCCGCACGGCCGTGAATCCGCAGCACTTCGGCGATCTGGTCGCCGACTCGGACGACCGGGTTCAACGAGGTGGCAGGGTCCTGGGGAACCAGGCCGATGCGCGCGCCCCGAAGTCGTGTCCACGCTCGTTCGGGGAGGTCGTCGAGGCGCTGCCCGTCGAACACGACCGAGCCACCGGTGACCCGGCCGCTCCCCGACAGCAGTCCGAGAATCGCGTGCGCTGTGGTCGATTTGCCCGATCCGGACTCGCCCACCACGGCCACGACCTCGCCGCGAGAGACGGAGAAGTCGATTCCGTCGACGGCAGCGACCGTATCCCGCCCGGAGCCGTACACCACGCGCAGATCGCTGACCTCCAGGAGAGGACGGGTCGTGCTCATCGGGTTCCTCGTTTCTCGACGGCGTGGCCTATGCGGTGAGCAGCGAGCACCACCGCGACGATCACGAGTCCGGGCAGAGTGGTCATCCACCATGCGGTCGCCAGATAGTTGCGGCCTTCCGAAATCAGCGACCCCCACTCGGGTGTGGGCGGCACCGCGCCGAAGCCGAGGAAGCTGAGCGACGAGACCGCCAGCACGGCCATGCCGAATTCGACTGCGGCGAGGGCGAGGACCGGCGCGTATGAATTGCGGAGCACGTGACGTCGCAGCACCGAGTGGCGGCGTGCGCCGGAGGCGAAGGCCGCTTCGACATACAGTGCGCGCCGCACTCGCAGCACCTCCGAGCGCATCACACGAGCAAAATTGGCGACGAGCCCCACACCCACGGCGATCGCCACGTTCACGGTGCCGAACCCCAGTGCGGTGACGAGTGCGAGCGACAGCAGGAGAGCGGGAATCGACAGCAGCACATCGACGATACGCATGAGCACCGCGTCCAGCACGCCGCCGACCACGCCGGAGAGCAGCCCGATCGCCGAGCCCGCGACGAGTGCGATTCCGACGGCGAGGAGGGTGGCGGTGAGCGACAGCGCCGACCCGTGCACGACCCGTGTGTAGACGTCGCGGCCGATGTTGTCGGTGCCGAACCAGTGTGCGAGGCTCGGGCCCTGTAGTTTCTCGGCGGGTATCCCCACCAGCGGGTCGCCGGAGGCGAAAACGGACGGGAAGAGCGCGAACCCCACCGCCAGCAGCAGCACGCCCGCGGAGACCACGACGACCCCGTGGCGCCGCACCTGCGCCGGCACTGCACGCCACTGCCACGGACGGCCCACCGCTGTTCCTCGCCAGGGCGAGGTGCCCGCGTGGAGTCCTTCCCGAGTCAGAGTGTCAGACAAGAGCCTTCACCTCCAGGTCGGCGTCGTGCGCGGCGGGGGCGCGCTCGACCTCCGGCGCGACGCCCTGTCGCCGGCGGGCGCCGACGATCCGCGGGTCGATCAGCGGGTACAGCAGGTCCACGGCGAGATTGACGAGAACGAACACGGCCGCGGAGAACACGACGATGCCTTGCACCACCGGAATGTCCTGAGCCATCACCGACATCTGTGTCAGCCGGCCGATACCGGCGCGGGAGAACACCGTCTCCACCACGACCGACCCCGCGAGCAGCGACCCGACGAGGACGCCGGCGATCGTGAACGCCGGAATGCTCGACAGTCTCAGGGCGTGCCGCATCTGGATACGCAGGCGGGAAGCCCCTTTCGCCCGAGCCGCTTCGATGAAGGGTTGGCGCCACGTCGAGGTGAGGCTTGCGGCGAGTACCTGTGCGATCACCGCCGAGACCGGCAGCGCCAGCGTGATCGCAGGCAGAATCAGATGTTCGATGCTCTGATCCCCGAATGCCGGCACAAGCTTCAAACGGAACGAGAAGACCTGGAGCAGGATCAGCCCCACCCAGAAGGTCGGGACCGCGACACCAAGTGGGGGCACGGACAGCAGCGCGTTGCGCAGCCAGCCGATGCGGGTGTACGTCGCGAGCAGTGCAACCGCCGTTCCCCCCACCACCGCCGCCGTCAATGCCGTGGAGGCGAGGACCACCGTGCTCGGAAGTGCGGCGCCGATCGCGTCGGTCACCGACTGCCCGGTCGAGATGGACGTCCCGAAGTCGCCCCGGATCGCGCTGCCCAGGGCATTCCGGTACTGCGTCCACACAGGCTGGTCGAGTCCATACCTGGCCTGCAGTTCGGCGATCGCCGCGGCGTCGACGGGAGTGCCGTTGTCAGCCGACGCGGCCATACTCACCGGGTCGGACGGCAGCAGATAGAGGACACCGAACGACACGGTGAACGCAGCCCACAGCACACCGGCCGCCTGCAGAACGCGGGATACGAGATAGCGCACCACGATCTACTCGCTCAGCCAGGTGTCGAAGAATTGCAGTCGCGCCGACGCCTCGAACGCGAGATCCTGCACGTTCGGGCCGACACCGATCGCCTGTGACAGCTCGACCGTGGGGATCCACAGACCGTCGTCGAGCACGAGCTGCTGTGCCTGCCGGATCAATTCCGCACGCGCCGCCGGATCGGTGGTCGTCAATTGAGCGGTCAGCACCTCGTCGAGCTGCGGGATCGGTCCGCGCCGGTTGATATTGCGGCCGTCGAGCCCGAAGGCCGTGCGCAGGATGTCACCGTCGGCGCGGGTGCTGTTGTAGTACGACGACTCGTACTCACCCGAGTTCTGCCGGGCGGTTTGCTCCGGCATGGATTGCAGGTCGAGTTGCAGGTCCACGCCGACGGCACGAAACTGCTGCTGGATGAGTTCGAGGATCGCCTGGTTGCCCGCGAACACGGGACTGAACAGCACGGGGAAACTCAGCTGCTGTCCGTCCTTGACCCTGATCCCCTCGGCGCCGGGAACCCATCCGGCCTCGTCGAGGATGCGTTGCGCGTTCTCCGGGTCGTAGGTGACGTCGTCGAGCGCGGCGTAGCCGGGGGTGGCCGAGGCCAGTGTGCTCGTCGCCGGCTTGAAGTCGGGTCCGAGAACGGTATCGACGAGTTCCTGCCGGTTGATCGCCGGGACGAGCGCGGCGCGGACCGCGGGATCGGTGAGCACCCCACGAGTGACGTTGGGCTGGAAACCGAAAGGAATTCCGGGATTCGACGTGGTGAGAATGCCTCCACCGGCACCCTCGATCTGGGGGGCGTCCTGCGGCAGCGCGTCCGAGATCGCGTCGAGCTGTCCCGACGCGAGAGAACCTGTGCGCACACCGGATTCGGGAACGATCGAGAATTCGATGCGATCGAGATACGCCTCGCCGTCGTGCGCGAAGGCATCCGATCCCCACGAGTATCCGGCACGTTTGACGAGGGTCACGGACTTGTCCTGCTGGTAGTCCTCGAGCACGAAAGGCCCGGTTGCGGAAAGATCTCCGGCGCAACGCTCCTCGGCGCTCTTCGCCGCGTCCTTGTCGGAGAGCAGACCGAGTTGCAGTGTCGCGGTGGCTTGGAGGAACGGAGCGTTCGGCGCGGAGAAGTTCACCTGTGCGGTGTGGTCGTCGACGACGGTGGTGCCGGTATAGCCCGCCAGGTAGCCGACGGCGCTCGGAGCCTTGACGCCGCCGATACTGTGCACGATCGCGTCGAAATTGTTCTTGACCGAGCTCGCGGTGAAAGGTGTTCCGTCGCTGAAGGTCACGCCGTCCCTCAGCCTGAAGGTGAACTGTGTGGCGTCGGCGTTGGCATCCCAGCTTTCGGCGAGCCACGGCACGATCTCACCGGTGTCGGGATTCTGATCGGTGAGTGAGTCGACGATCTGACGTGCGACGTAGATGGTCTGGTTGGTGCCGGCCTGGGCGGGATCTGCGCAGGTCGGCGCCTGCGACAGTCCGTACCGCAGTGTTCCGCCGGGCTGTGGGGTGCCACCAGCGGGGGTGGCTGCCGACGAATCGGACCCGCACGCGGTCAGGCCGACGGCAAGTGCCGACGCGGTGAGGGCGACGACGACCCGACGGGAAGCGGTTATGGACGAAAGTGGCACCTGTGGCTCCATGTTCTCGGCACGACCCCGGCAGCCGCGCGAGTGCGGGGCGGCCGGGTCGGAGTAGACGTGTTGCGGGAGAATCCTTTACGAAGCGGGGACCGCGCGACGGCGACAGAGTGCGCCGCTGTGCCGGCACAGGTCGACGTGCCGGCGCGACCACGATCGCACCGAGGGACGATTCCTCATGCTGTCCTCCATCGTTCCCGGCGGTAGCACCCTCACCTGCGGGGCAGGGGGTTGCTGCGACGTCATCGAGCCGGGTCTCTCGGTCGCTCTGGATGGTCGTCGCAGACGCTACGCATCCCGCTGCGGTGGGCACACGCTTACGCTCACCGTGATCGAAACTCCTACCGGGCGACGAGCCGGCCGGGGATCGCCGCTCGCAACGCCGGCGCGACCTCGCTCTGGAACAGTTCGAGACTTGCGCGTTGCTCTGCGGTGGTGAGGCCGCCGCGGTCTGCGGTGACGTGCATGACCTCGTGCCCGAGCCGTTCGTGATAGCGCAGCACCTTGTCGATCACCTGCTGCGGGCTGCCGATGAGCGCGGAACTGCGCTCGACGAAGTCCTCCACGGTGTCGAAGACGCTCGGCTGGCCGGCCGCGTGCGCAAGTCGCAACCGTTGGTCGAACAACGGGCGGAACCGATCGACCGCCTCCTGCGACGTCCGCGTCACGTACAGCCCCGCCGTTCCCGCGCCCACCCGGGCGGACGCGGGGTCGTGCCCGTACTCCGCCCAGCGCTGCCGGTAGTAGTCGATGAGCTCGGCATAGGGCTCGATCGGATTCGTCACGTTGGCGGAGAACACCGGGTCGCCGTATCGTGCCGCCAGATCGACCGATTCCCGGCTCGTCGCGCTTCCGTGCCAGATCGTCAGGCGGCGTTGCAGCGGGCGGGGGACGGTGACCGCATCGGCTAGCGGCGGGCGGAAGCGCCCCTCCCATGTCACGGTCTCGTTCTCCCACAGCAGCCGGAACAGTTCGTAGCCTTCACGATTGCGGTCCCACTGATCGTCGGGGGTGACGTGGAACAGTTCCGCTTGTGCGGTGCCGTTGCCCTTGCCGATCATCAGGTTCAGACGGCCGCCGGACAGATTGTCCAGGGTCGAGTAGTCCTCGAACGCGCGCACCGGATCGAGCAGACTCAGCGTGGTCACTCCGGTCCACAGTTCGAGCGTCGACGTGCGTGCGGCAATGTTGCTGAGCACGACCGGCGGCGACGACGACAGAAACGGGTGCTCGTGCCGTTCCCCGACCGCGAAGCCTTCGAACCCGAGTTGTTCGGCCAGCACCGCCGTCTCCACCACCTCGCGAAGTCGTTCTGCCGGACCGAGCAGGTCTCCGGTTGCGGGGTCGGGTTGGTGGGTGATCAAGCTCAGCAACAGGAATCTCACGCGGACTCCACCTTTCGGGTCAGGATTCTCTCGAACGGGTGTGGGCCGATCTCCTCGGCGGGGCGGGTTCTGCGAGGCGATGCGGCAAGTCCCCGCAGGCGATGCGGGGCGGACGTCGTACGGCTCCCCATCACCGAACAGGTTCGTGGAATCCACGGGTGGGAGCGACGACGAGATTCGAGTCGTCCAGATGCTCGTGGACCGGGATGGTCGTGCGGAACTCGGCCGGCGCGCTCACGCCGACCCACTGCGGGCAGGAGACGTCATGGTGGATCTACCTTCCATCGGTCCCGGCGGTAGCACCCGCACCCGATGTCGGGAGGGTTGCTGCGACGTCATGGAGCCGGGTCTCTCGGTCGCTCTGGATGGGACTGCGCGGAACAGAAGAATCGGGCACACACGTGGACTGCGATGAACTGTGGACCATGAGATCGCTGCGCACACCCATTCGGATCGACCTGATTCCAAGCCTCGCGGAACATTCCAATCCGCCGCCGCGGAAGCCGCTGGTGCGCAACGATGGAGCACGTGGGCAGCGTCGAACGAGTAACGATCACCGCGTCCGGGCCGAGCCGCGTGTATCGCGGGGCACCCTGGTGGGCAGTGGCTTCGGCCGTGCTCGCCCCCGTTGCACTGACCGCGGGCTGGGTGGTCGCGGGCACGGTACAACCCCCGGAGTACAGCGCTGTGCGGCAGAGCCTGAGCGCGCTCGCCGGGCACGGTGGAGCCGAACGCTGGATCATGACGACATCGCTGTTCGTGCTCGGCGCGTGCCATGTGATCACTGCGCTCGGACTGAGTGCCTTGCGTCCCGCCGCACGACTGGTCCTCGGCGGCGCGGGGATCTCCGGGATCGCTCTCGCGGCACTTCCGCAACCGGCGAACGGGTCTGCCACCTCGCACGTGGTCAGTGTCGTCATCGGCTCGATCCTGATCGCGACATTCCCCGCGTTCGTCGGGTCTCGCAGCCGTCCGCAGTCGTTCGCATTGAGCGTCCGCGGATCGGCGATCGCGACCGCGGTGTTCGTGGCCCTGACCGTGGCGTTCCTGATCTCGGCGCAGGGCGGGCAGTATTTCGGGCTGGTCGAGCGGGTGGGCTTGACGCCCGAGACGATATGGCCCCTTGTCGTCGTCCTCGCCTTGCGGCGTAGTGCGCGCCAGGATGCAGGCACCTAGAGCGACCGGAAGCCGCCTCGACCCTGTCCCGGGGTCTCCGTAGACTCCGAGCAGTGACGCCGCTGGAGTTGTTTCTCGTTGCCCTCGCCGGACTCGGCGCCGGTGCGATCAACTCGCTGGTCGGCTCCGGAACCCTCATCACCTTCCCGACCCTCGTTGCGTTCGGCGTGCCGCCCGTCACCGCGACGATGTCGAACGCGATCGGACTCGTCGCGGGCGGTGTGTCGGGAACGTGGGGTTATCGGCGCGAGTTACGCGGCCAGTGGCCGACGTTGCGATGGCAGATCCCCGCGTCGGTCAGCGGCGCGCTGATCGGGTCGTGGCTTCTGCTGCATCTGCCGGAGACGGTGTTCGAGACCGTCGTTCCGGTCCTGCTGGTCCTGGCACTCGTCCTCGTCGTGCTGCAACCGCAGATCCAGAAGTGGGTACTGCGGCGAACCGACGCCGACCCGGAAGCCCGGATCGGTCCGGTGCGGATGAGTCTGCTCGTGGCGGGCACTTTCGCTGTCGGCATCTACGGCGGATACTTCACCGCCGCGCAGGGAATTCTGCTGATGGGCTTGTTCGGCGCTCTGCTCACCGAACACATCCAACGGCAGAACGCCGCAAAGAATCTGCTCTCGCTGCTCGTCAACATCGTCGCGGCCACCGCATACATTCTCGTGGCGTTCGAGCGCATCGACTGGACGGTGGTCGTATTGATCGCCGTGGGTTCGCTGATCGGCGGAGACCTCGGTGCCCGGTACGGTCGGCGTATGTCCCCCACCGTGTTACGGGCGGTCATCGTCGCAGTGGGGCTCATCGGCCTGTACCGGTTGCTCGCCTGAGGCAGAGGCCTGGTCGCGGGGATCAGCGCAACGTCAGCGGTATCCCCGCCACGACGAGCGTGACACTGTCCGAGACTGCCGCCACCGCGGCATTGAGACGCCCGAGAGTGTCGCGGAACAGCCGTCCCGAGGCACTGGCCGGGACCACACCGCTGCCCACCTCGTTGCTCACGGCGACCACCGGCACCCGGCATCGCCGCCACGCGTCGAGGAGTTCGGCGATGTCGGCGTCGACCGCCCCCATGTCCCCGCCGTTCCATACGTCGTGCAGATCCATTCGTGCGGTGAGCCAGGTGCCGAGGCAGTCGACCAACAGCGGATCGGTAGCCGCGCGCAGCACGCCGCTCACATCGGATGTCTCCACCGTCGACCACGATTCGGGCCGCCGCTCGCGATGCAGGGCAACCCGTTGCGCCCATTCCTCGTCGCCTGCGCGGGTCCCGCCGGTCGCGACGTAGGTGACGGCGGCGTGCGAAGCGAACAGTTCTTCCGCGTGCCGTGACTTTCCGGAGCGCACGCCCCCGAGCACCAGGGTCCGGTGCGGCGGCGCGGTGGCGTCCCCCACGCGCACCTCCTCGCCGTCGATACCGGGCCTGGCCCCATACTCCCGCAACCGCTCGCGCAGGGCGGTGATCGGCGGGTTGTGGTGGCCGAGGTGCACCGCCACCACGTCCGTCGCGTCGGTCACGGCATCGCACCTGCGCAGAGCCGCGACGGTGTCCCGGAATTCGGGCAGTCCGTGGTGCCCTTGCCCCAACTCCGATCGGTCACCGAATGTTTCTTCGAGGAACACGGCATCGAACCGCGCACCGCGCACCGCGTCGAACCAGCCGTCCGGGAGCGGGCCGGTGTCGCACGCCCACAGGATGCGGGAACCGTCCGGACCGGTGACGTCGTAGAGCACCGCATCACCGTCGCGGAACACGTGATGTCGTGCGGGAAGGACCCGCACCGCATACCCGCCGACGGTGAGCGCGTCGCCCGCCCGGACCGGTACGAAGCGCACCGGATCGTCCGGGCCCGCCCACTGCCGGCACGTGTCGACCGCGTCCGCCGGTCCCACGACGTCGAGCACGTGACCCGCATCGACCCACGAGCGGAACAACAGTGCCTGCGGCCCGAGGTGGTCGGTGTGCGCGTGGGTGAGCAGGATGTGACGCACACCCGCCAAGGTCCTGCCGAAACGTACTGCGGCGCGGGGAGCTTCGGGTCCGCAGTCGAGCATGAGCACGTCGTCGATGAGCGCGGCCGTTTGGCCGCGGATCTCACCGCGGCGTGCGGCATCCGTGCAGGACTCGCAGGCACAGAAAGGATTCGGCCAGCCGTCCGCGGCACCGGTGCCCAGCAGCAGTACGTCCATCATGCGTCCTTCCACGGATCACGAAGCGGGAGAACGGCGCGGCCGGCCGGACGGTCGAGGACCTCGACCCGCGCCCCGTAGACCTGGCCGATCCGGTCGACCGTGAGCACCTCGGCGGGCGGCCCGTCGGCGACGACCCGGCCGCGGTCGAGAAGGACGAGCCTGTCACCGTACTGCGCCGCCGAGGTCAGATCGTGCATGGCGGCGATCACCGTCAGCTCGCCTTCGGTGCGCATGGAGTCCACGAGTTCGAGTACCTGCTGTTGGTGCCCGATGTCGAGCGCGCTGGTGGGTTCGTCGAGCAGCAGCACCTGTGGTTCCTGTGCCAGTGCGCGAGCGAGGACCACGCGCTGGAGTTCACCCCCGGACAGATCCGTCGCGAATCGGCGTGTGAACGGCTCGAGTTCGAGGCGCTCGATGACCCGGTCCACCACCGCGCGGTCGTGTCCCGTTTCCGAGCCGAACCGTGCGATGTGCGGTGTGCGGCCGAGCCGGACGAGTTCTACGACGGTGACACCCTCGGGAACCACGGGGCGCTGGGGCATCAGCGCGACCGCGCGCGCCGTTGCGCGCCGGCCGCCCCGGCCGGGCGTCACGGACGCCACCCGCACGTGCCCCGTCGAGGGAACGAGTCCCGCGAGAACGTGCAACAACGTGGTCTTACCGGACCCGTTGGGTCCGACGAGCGACACCCACGCGCCGGTCGCCACGGTGAGATCGACGTCGTGGAGCACGTCCACGCCGCCGCGTGCAGCCCCGACACCGCGGCACGTGACGGCGGTGGACGCGAGCGATTCGAGATCGGCGGGCATCATGCACCTCGGCTTCGTCTGAGTACGACGAGGAAGAACGGCGCACCGATCGCGGCGGTGACCACGCCGATGGGCAGTTCCGACGGCGACATGACGCTGCGGGCGAGCACATCGGCGAGGACGAGGAACGTCGCCCCGACCATCAATGACAACGGCAGCAGCATGCGGTGACCGGGGCCGACGAGCAACCGGACCGCGTGCGGCACCACGATGCCGACGAACCCGATCAGTCCGCTCGCCGACACCACGGCGGCGGTGCCGAGTGTCGCCACGCAGACCAACAACAGCCGGACACGAGCCGGATGAATCCCGAGGCTGGCGGCCTCGACGTCGCCGACCGCCATGACGTCGAGGGTGCGCCGGTGCAGCGCGATGACGGCGACCGCGACCACCACGTACGGCAGGACGACGACGACATCGGACCACCCGTCGGTGGACAACCGCCCGAGCATCCAGGAGTACACCTGACGCAAGGTGTCGTCGTGCAGTTGCATGAAGAACGTCTGGATGGCATTCGCGAACGCCGCGACCGCCACGCCCGCGAGGATGATGACGACTTCGGAACGCACCCCGCCGACCGAGCGGCCGAGGGCATACGTCGCACCGACCGCCAGCAGGCCGCCGGCGAACGCTGCGATCGGAACCCCGGCAAACCCTGCGGCGCCTCCGACCACGATCGCGAGTGTCGCGCCGAGGCCCGCCCCGCTCGACACCCCGAGCAGGTAGGGGTCGGCCAGGGGATTGCGGAAGACGCCCTGGTACGCCGCTCCGGCGACGGCGAGCATGGCTCCGACGAGAACCCCCAGCACCACGCGCGGCATGCGGATGTTCCAGAGGATCGCCTGTTGCCGCGTCGAGAGCCCGGAATCGACGTCGACGAACGGCAACCGGTCGGCGATGTCGAGAAGGACCGCCTGTGGCGTGAGTCCCGCCGGACCGACGAGGATGCTCACCAGCATGGCGGCGAGGAGAACGACCGCCGCGCCACCCAGCACGAGGGCGCGACGACGCGGGGTCGTGATCAAGACGCGGGCTGGGCCGAGGGGATCCCGGTGACGATCCGGGCGACGTCCCGCATCAAGTCCACGACGCGCGGCCCCCAGCGGCTGGCGATGTCCTCGTCGAGGACGTAGACGTGCCCGTCACGGACCGCCGTGAGCTCGCCCCATCCTGCTCGCTCCGCCACATTCTCGGGCGTGACGCCGCAGCACTGGCCGTCGGCGAGGAAGACGATGTCGGGGTTCTCTTCGAGGATGAACTCGGCCGACAGTTGCGGATACCCGTTGCCGCCGGTCGCGATCGAGGTGAGACCGAGCATGGAAAAGATCTCGCCGATGTAGGTGTCGTCCGTGACGGAGTAGTAGGTGTTGTCGAGTTCGTGGTAATAGCGAAGCGGGACTTGACGTTCGGGCAGTCCGGCGAGGATCTCGTCGACCTCGCTCCTCATCTGCGCGACCAGTTCGGCCGCGTCTGCGACGTGCCCGGTGGCCGCACCGACCTGCTCGAGCTGGGCGTAGGTGTCGTCGAGGGTGAGCGCCGCGGGCAGAATCAGGGTCTCGACGCCGGCCTGCTCGAGTCCGGCGACGAGATCCGCGGTGTCCGCGTTGGCGACCACCAGATCGGGTTCGTAACCGAGGATCGCCTCGACGTTCGGGGTGTACCCGGACAGATCGGTGACCGGTACGCCGGCCGGATGGTCGGATTGGTCGTCGACGGCGATCACCTGGTCGCCGGCGCCGACGGCGTACAGCATTTCGGTACTGACGGGACTCAGGGACACGATCGCCTGGGGACTTCCGGCTCCGGCGGTGTCGTGGTTGTCATGGTTGGCGGCGTCGTCGGCGCCGCACGCCGTGGCCAGCAGAGCGCACGCGGTGATTCCGGCAGCGAGCAGCCGGTGGGATACGAGGGGCACAGCCATCCTCCGTAACTCGGAGGACGAAAACAGTACGGCTGCAACATCGTCAGTTGCGGCACGAGACCGTCCTTCGTCCGAGGACCAGTACGTGCCCGCTGCGCCGGCTGACCTGGCTTCCCCGGCACGATCGCCGGAGTTCACAGTTGCGGGGACAGCGCCGGATTTTCACCGGCTTCACCGTAACGCTGCGGGTGCCCTGCCCGACTGGCAGAGCACCCGCAGCGTAACCCACAGCGTTTCCGGGCCGGAAGAGTGCTCTCGGGTCAGGAGAGCGCCTGCTCGAGGTCTTCGAGCAGATCCTCGGGGTCTTCGAGTCCCACCGAGAGGCGCACGACCCCGTCGGACAGGCCGATCGCGGCGCGCCCCTCCGGGCCCATCGCCCGGTGGGTGGTGGTCGCGGGGTGGGTGATGAGGGACTTGGAATCGCCGAGGTTGTTCGAGATGTCCACGATGCGCAGCTTGTTGAGCAGCTCGAACGCGCGCTTCTTGCCTTCGCCCTCGGGAGCGTCGAGCTCGAACGTGAGGATCGTGCCACCGCCACTCATCTGCGACCGCGCGAGGTCGTGCTGCGGATGCGACTCCAGGTACGGGTACTTGACCCAGCGCACCTTGTCCTGCGTCTCGAGGAACTGGCCCAGGCGCAGCGCCGAATCGACCGCGGCGCGCACCCGGACCGGCATCGTTTCCAGGCCTTTGAGCAGCGTCCACGCATTGAACGGGCTCAGCGCCGGACCGGTGTGACGAATGAGCTTCTGCACGGGTCCGTCGATGTAGTCCGCGGGTCCGAGGATGGCACCGCCGAGCACTCTGCCCTGGCCGTCGATGTGCTTGGTGCCCGAGTAGACCACGATGTCGGCACCGAGATCGATGCTGCGTTGCAGGAGAGGAGTGGCGAATACGTTGTCCAGCACCACTTTTGCCCCGGCAGCGTGCGCCATCTCGGAGACGGCCCGCACGTCGACGAGGGTCTGCATCGGGTTCGAGGGAGTCTCGAAGAACACCGCGGTCGTGGGGACGGACAATGCCTGTTCCCATTGATCGAGGTCTTCGCCGTCGACGAACACCGTCTCCACACCCCATCGGGGCAGGATCTCGTTGCACACGACGAAGCAGGATCCGAAAAGGCTGCGGGCGGCGACGAGCCGATCCCCCTTGCCCAGAAGAGCCGCGAGTGCGGTGAAGACGGCGGACATGCCCGACGCCGTGGCGTAGGCGCCTTCGGCACCGTCGAGCAGTCGTAGCCGCTCCTCGAACATCTTCACGGTCGGATTGCCGTACCGCGAGTACACGAAGTGGTCGACCTCGCCGGTGAACGCCGCTTCGGCGGCCTCCGCCGATTCGTACACGAATCCGGAGTTGAGGTAGAGCGCCTCGGACGTCTCCTCGAACCCCGAACGCAGGGTGCCACCCCGCACGCCCAGCGTGGCAGGACGCACGTTGTCGGGAAGCCGGCGCTCGAATGCGCCGCCCTTGGGGATGGAGCTCACGATTGCCTCCACGGCAGGCCCACTGCCCGCCAGCCCTGAGCTCCGCGATGCCCGTCGGCGTCGAGCGCTCCCTCGAATCCGTCGAGGATGTTGTACGCGGGGGTCACGCCCGCCGCGGTAGCCGCCTCGGCGGCACCTATCGAGCGTTGCCCCGAGCGACACAGGAATATCACCGGACCGCCGGAGACGCCGGCTTTCGCCAGGTCGTCCACGAACGTTCGGTTCGGGGCACCGTCGGGATAGCGAACCCATTCGACGAAGACGGTTCGGCGGCCGATGGGCGAGGTCTCGGGGACCCCGACGTACTTCCACTCGGCGTCGGTACGAACATCGACGAGCACGGCATCCGGGTTTTCCCGCAGGAGCTCCCAAGCTTCCTGCGGCGTTATATCACCTGCGTAGCTCACCACGACATGTTTTCACAGGTCACGGCGTGGCGCGCAAGCGGGAGGCTGTCAGAACTCGCAGACCCGCCACACCGAGTCGACCTGGACGACCTGCCAGGTCTCGATCCGGGACTCACCGTCGACGGTCGCGCGGACGTCGACCGTCGCGCGGTCACCTTCCACGGCGACGTCCTGGGTCGCCTGCAACTCCACAGTGCCCTCGACGTCGGAGAGCGGCGCCTCCGCCTCCGGCAGCTCTTCACAGCGCAGACGCGCGAGAATGTCCCGGTCGTTCTCGTTGTGAGCCCTGACGTAGTCCGCCACAGTGCGATTGATCCGTTCGTCCACGCTCAGCTCGTCCTGCGCGGGCGAGAGCAGTTGCGCACCCATCACGGCCAGAATGAGCAGCACGACAACCAGCAGTGCCCCCATGAACGGCCAGGGTGTACCGCTGGCGGGTTCGTCGGCCGAGGGATCGGGATCGGGTGCTTGACGCTGTGCCATATGGGCGATCCTATCCCCGACCAGGTCGGAGCCGGTCACGGCGCATTTGCCGAATAAACCCTCTCGAGGTAGGAATTGTGACGTGGCCACTACTCAGCTCGTTCGACGCCTCGCCGTCGACCTGTGTCGCATGAGTGCCCACATGTGTTGTCGCTGAAGCGATTCTCTCGACGGTTCTCTCATTCTTCTCACACCGTCCTTCCCCGCGCCCTGCGCCCCGCCCGCTGAGGGCAGCCTTAATTTAAGCTGGGTATGTCCGTCCGCTCACCGAAGAGGTAGTTGATCCCCTGATGACCGATCAGACTCGTCCCCTTCGCGTCGCGATCGTCGGTGCCGGTCCCGCCGGTATCTACGCCGCCGATGCGCTCATGAAGTCCGACACCGCGCAGGATCCGGGAGTCAGCATCGACCTGTTCGAACGGATGCCTGCACCGTTCGGTCTGATCCGCTACGGAGTCGCGCCGGACCACCCGCGCATCAAGGGCATCGTCACGGCCCTGCACAAGGTGCTCGACAAGCCGAACATCCGGCTTCTCGGCAACCTCGACTACGGGACCGACTTCACGCTCGACGACCTGAACCGCTTCTACGACGCGGTGATCTTCTCGACCGGTGCCAACGCCGACCGCGCGCTGAACATCCCCGGCATCGACCTCGACGGCAGTTACGGCGCCGCCGACTTCGTGTCCTGGTACGACGGCCACCCGGACGTGCCGCGCGAGTGGCCGCTCGAGGCCGAGAAGGTCGCCGTCCTCGGCGTCGGAAACGTCGCGCTCGACGTTGCGCGTGTGCTCGCCAAGACGGGCGACGAACTGCTGCCGACCGAGATCCCGCCGAACGTCTACGAGGGCCTCAAGAACAACAAGGCCGTCGAGGTGCACGTCTTCGGGCGTCGCGGTCCGGCCCAGGCCAAGTTCACGCCCCTCGAACTGCGCGAACTCGATCACTCCCCGACCATCGAAGTGATCGTGGACCCGGAGGACATCGACTACGACCAGGGCTCCGAGCAGGCGCGCCGCGCGTCCAAGCAGGTCGACATGGTCGCCAACACGCTGCAGGACTGGGCGATCCGCGACGTGGGCAACCGTCCGCACAAGTTGTTCCTCCACTTCTTCGAGTCTCCGCACGAGATCCTCGGGGAGGACGGCAAGGTCGTGGGCCTGCGTACCGAGCGCACCGAACTCGACGGCACCGGCAACGTTCGCGGGACCGGCAAGTACCGCGATTGGGACGTCCAGGCCGTCTACCGCGCCGTCGGTTACCTGTCGCAGAACATCGCTCAGCTGCCGTTCGACGAGCAGGCGGGCACCGTGCCCAACGAAGCCGGTCGCGTCCTCGGCGACGAGTCCGTCGAGGGCCCGGAGCGGTTCATGCCGCACACCTACGTCACCGGCTGGATCAAGCGCGGCCCCGTCGGCCTGATCGGCCACACGAAGGGCGACGCGAACGAGACGGTCGCGAACCTGCTCGAGGATCGCTCGGCGGGCCGCCTGAACTCTCCCGAGGAGCCGTCCGAGGATGCCGTCGTGCAGTTCCTCGAAGGCAAGCAGCTGCCGTACACCACGTGGCAGGGCTGGTACCGGCTCGATGCGCACGAGCGCAGCCTCGGCGAAGCCGAAGGCCGTGAGCGCGTCAAGGTCGTCGAACGCGAGGACATGTTCCGCGCGTCGGAGCCGCACAAGGCCTGATCACCGGCCCATCTCCGCCCGGTGGACGCCTCGCGTCCCCCGGGCGGAGCCGTCTCTGCGCTGTCCTGCGGGGATGCGCACACGGAGCGACGGGACGACACCGAGGGGACCTCGGGTCCTGCGGTGACACTTTTCATAGCGGGCACCACATCGGGAATCCCGGCCCCGGAGATCCTGTTGCGCCACGAATGGATCTGTTCACACCAGTCACACTCGGCGACCTCCAACTCGGCAACCGCATCGTCATGGCTCCCCTGACCCGCCTGCGCGGCGGACCGGACGGGATTCCCGGCGACCTGATCGCCGAGCACTATCGGCAGCGGGCCGGCGTCGGCCTGATCATCGCCGAGGGAACCTACGTCAACTTCGAGTCGCAGGCGTTCGTCGGACAGCCGGGAATCGCCACCGACGAGCAGGCCGAGGGCTGGCGCCGGGTCGCGGACGCCGTACACGGACGCGGCGGCCGCATCGTGCTGCAGTTGATGCACGGCGGACGAGTGACCCACCCGGATGTGAACGGCGGACGGCGCGTCGTCGCCCCGAGCGCCGTCGCGATCGACGGTGAGGTGCACACCGCCAAGGGCAAGCAGCCGTACCCGGTACCGCACGCGCTCACGACCGACGAGGTGGCCGCTGCGGTCGCCGACATCGTCGCCGCAGCCCGGCGCTCGATCGACGCGGGGCTGGACGGTGTGGAGATCCACAGTGCCAACGGCTACCTGCTGCACGAGTTCCTGTCGCCGGCCTCGAACCGGCGCACCGACGAGTACGGCGGCTCGGTGGAGAACCGGATCCGTCTCGTCGCCGAGGCGGTCACGGCCGTGGCGGACGCCGTCGGTGCGGGCCGGGTCGGACTGCGCATCTCCCCCGAACACAACATCCAGGACGCGCTCGAGACCGACCGTGAGGATGTGCGCGCTGTCTACGGCGCCCTCGTCGACCGGTTGCGTCCCGTCGGCCTGGCGTATCTGTCGGTCCTGCACCAGGAGCCTGCCGGTGACCTGGTGCAGGAGTTGCGGGCACGCTTCGGCGGGAAGGTGATCGCCAACAGTGGCTTCGCGTCCCCGACCACGCGTGAGGAAGCCGTTCGCCTCATCGAAGAAGCCCATGCCGACGCGGTGGCCGTCGGTCGCGCGGTGCTCGCCAACCCCGATCTCGTCGAACGGTGGCGGGGCGAACACCGCGAGAACGACTTGCGCCCGGAACTCTTCTACGGACCCGGCGCCGAGGGATATACGGATTACCCTCGCCTGCAAGAGGTGTGACCCCGGCGTCCGTCGTGACGTTCCGGTGGGTGCCGGCGGAGGCACGCTGCTCTCATGAAGGCGGACGTGCCTCCGCCAGCACACCGAGGTCGACGAAGGAGTCCGGCGCGGGCAGGTTCTCGTACCCGCCCGATGCCAGCGCCTGCCACATGGGTCCCTCCATGGCGGTGACGTCCATCGCGAACAGGCCGCTCGGGCTTTCGATCAGGGGAACCTGGAGTTCCGCCTGCCGGGTCTGCTGCGCCATCTCCAGTCCGAGGTCGACGCCGTACTTGTCCACCGCCAATGCCGCTGCGGCGTGCGGGTCGGCAAGGTAGTCGTCCCAGCCGCGCATCGTGGCACGCATGAACCGCACCAGCCTGTCGCGATTCTCCGCAAGGGCGGTGCGGTCCACGAACACGACATCGGCGTATTGCGCCGAACCGAGATCGGCGAACGTGACCACCTCGTAGCCGTCGCCTTGTCGCAAACCGTATTGCTGTTCGAGAGTGATCGGCTGGTTGGTGACGAAGCAGGTGTAGCAGTCGCCCTGGCCCTCGACGAGCGGGCTCGGATCGAAGCCCACCGGAGTGAAGTCGTACACCGGGTCGAGACCCGCGCCGACGAGCACCGCGTCGAGGGTGGTCTGCATGCCTTCCTGGCCGAGGATGCGCGCGCTCGCGAGTTCGCGCGGGGTGCGGATCGGTCGTGCGGACAACGACAGCAGTCCGGCGGGTGAGACCTGGAACTGGGCGCCGAGCGCCACGAAATCGTTGCCCTGCCCGATCGCGGTGTACAGGTCGGGCGCGCCGGCCGCGATACCGATGTCCGCCGATCCGGCGGCGACCGCCTGCATCGGCGTGGGGGCGTTCGGGCCACCGCCCTGGAATTCGACGGTGAGTCCTTCCTCGGCGTAATAACCTTTGTCCTCGGCGACGTAGTACCCACCGAACTCGGTGTTGAGGATCCAGCCGAAGGCGACCCGAAGCGTGTCGGACTCCGCACCGGATTCGCCGGACCCACACGCACCGAGAGTGCCGGCCGCGGCGATTCCCAGAGCCCCGGCCGCGGTTCCCCGCAGAAAAGTGCGCCGGCTCAGGCTCGGACCGGTGAAGGGGCGTGCGGGCATGGAGCCTCCTGGTGATGATCGGTGAGAAAGCAGCGGGTGGTCAGGTCAAGCGCGCGGCGGCACGATCCGCGACCGCACGTGCCGCGAAGAAAAGGCCGGTGGACACAGCGGTCGCGACCACCGCCACGCCCCAGGCCTGCTGGTTCTGGCTGTAGGTGATCGAGGTGGAGAACATCTTTCCGAGGCCGCCGGCACCCATGAGGTACTGACCGAGCAGGACTGCCAGGACCGCGGTGGGCGCGCTGACCCGCAGAGCGACGAGGAACCCGGGCAGGGCATGGGGCAGCAGGAGTCTCCTCAGCCGCACTCCCCTGCCCGCCCCGAGCACCGTGTAGACGTCTCCGAGTGACGCAGGCGGGGCCGCGAGCCGGGCGCCGACGAAAACGAACGCGGGCAGGAAACAGATGATGGCGGTGACCACGAACACCGTGGTCTGCCCGTACCCGAGCACCCGCGCGAGCACCGGGATCATCGCCACGACGGGAACGGAGTTGAGCAGCAACGCCATCGGGGTCAGCACTCCCGCGACGATCCGGGAGGACCATACGAGCACCGCGCACACGCCGCCGGCCGTCAAGCCCGCGGCCAGTCCGCCCAGCGACAGCGCGAGGGTCGGAACGAGCGCGGTCACGTACTCGTGTCGCTCGCGGACGATCGCGACGAGAACATCCTGGGGGTACGGCATGACGATCTGGTTGAAGTCGTTGACGGCGACCACCGCCCACCACCCGCCGAGCAGCGCGAGCAGCACCCAGTACCGCGTGACGGCGCCGCGCACGACAGTCATGAGAATCTCCGATGCACGGGTACGGCGAGTACACGGACCAGCAGGTACGCGGTCAGGGACAGCACCACGCATCCGGCGGCGGCGGACCACAGCAGCGGGATCTGATAGTTGTTCATCGCGCTGACCAGCAGCACACCGAGCCCCTTCGGGGCGCCGAACCACTCCCCGAGAACAGCCCCGAGGACGGCCGAAGTCACCGCGAGGCCCGCCGCGTCCGTGACGAGCGGCACCGTGTGCGGGAGTTGCAGGAAACGAAGACGCGACCAACGCGACGATCCGAGCGCCGTGTGCACGTCGGACTGCGCCGCCGGTGCCGACGCCAGCCCCGCCGACGTGGCAACGAAGACGGCGAAACCCGCGCCCATCGCTGCGACGACGGTCGGAGCGGTCGTGCGCCCGACCGTGGTCACCAGCAGCGGTGCGATCGCGATGAGAGGTATCGCGTGCACGATCGTCGCCAGCCGGTCGAGTCCCGGTGCGGTCCATCGGGCCACGACGGTGACGCATGCGAGCGCTCCGCCCACGACGGTGCCCAGCGCGAATCCCCACAGCGCCGAGGTGGCGGTCGCACCGAATGCCCGTGTCAAGGTGGCCTGCACGGCGTCGTTGCCGGCGACGTACGTGACGACCTCCGTCAGCGGGGGCCAGTTCTTCCCGAACACCTGCGCCCTGCCGACGACCTCGAACATCGCGAGCAACAGGGCGGCGCCGAGAATGTTCGACGCGAACGGCGGGATGGTGACGGGTCGCGGAAGAACCGCGGTCACGTCGCGGGCCCGTCGAGCAAGCCGGTGAGCCGGTCGACGATGCTGTGGAATCTCGGGTCGCGGGTGATCTCCGCCGATCGCGGCCGGGGCAGCGCCACGTTCTCGATGTGCCGTACCCGGCCCGGCCGGCCGGTGAGCACGACGATCCGGTCCGCGAGCAGCACAGCCTCGTCGACGTCGTGTGTCACCAGCACGGTCGTCGACCCCGCGTCGCCCCAGATCCGGGCGAGTTCGAAGTTCATGCGCCGGCGGGTCACCGCATCGAGCGCGCCAAAGGGTTCGTCGAGCAGCAGAACGTCCGGTTCGAGTGCGAGCGCCCGCGCGATGGCCACACGCTGCCGCATGCCACCGGACAGTTGTCGCGGTCGTGCTTTCTCGAAGCCCGACAACCCCACGAGTTCGACGAGTTCTTCGACGCGACCGGAGTCGACCGTCCGCCCGGCGATGCGGAAGGGCAGCGCGATGTTGTGCCACACATCCGACCACGGCATCAGGGCGTGTTCCTGGAACGCGACGCCGAGCCGGCGCGAGGCCACCAGGTCGGCGGGTCCGCCTCCCTCGATGCGGACCGTTCCCGCCGTGGGTTCCTCGAGGCCCGCGAGCAGGCGCAGCACGGTGGACTTGCCACAACCGGACGGGCCGAGAAGCGCGACGAACTCGCCACGAGCGACGGTCAGATCGAACGAGTCGACGGCGGTCAGTTCGCCGCGTCGGCGGCCGAGCGGATACGCCTTCGCGACACCCTTCATGTCGATGGCCGGAACGTGCTCCTCGCCGGCGGGTCCGGTCGCGGCCCCTGCGGCGGGCGCTCCCCGGGACAGGACGGTATTCATCGCGCGGCTCAGCCGGTCAGTCCGGCGAGGTCCGGCTCGACGATGTCGAGTTGCTGCACGGGCACGGCGACCGCATCGGTCGTCCACCCCCAGATCGAGTAGAGCTCGCGCGCCGGATCGGTGTATCCGTCGCGGCCGTGGAGCAGCCGGTAGTTGTCGACACAGATCATCTCGCCGGCTTCCGCCCGGAACATCGGCCCGGTGTCCCGCACATGCAGCACCGTGTCGTTCCAGCGCGCGAGCATGTCGGCGTCGGCGGGACGAGTCGAGCCCGGGACCGGCGCCAGGTAGGGGTGGTACCGCGCCTGTACGCGCCCGCTGGGCACGACCCGCACGATAGGCGCGTACGTACTCTGCGCGAAGTTCGGTTCCGAATGATCGATGTCGACGGTCCGGCAGAACTCCGCGAGGTCGGCGGTCGCGGGATCCGCGGCGAGTAGTTCGGTGAGCTTCCACGCGTCGACGAGGAACGAGTCACCGCCGGATTCGGCGGGCCGCTTGCACCACAGGAACAGGTGGTCCGGCGCGTAGTCCCCGAACGCGAATCCGTCGTTGTGTGCGGTCATCCGTTCGCCCGGTTTTCCGAACGAGCGCTTTCGTCCTCGCTCGTCGACGGGCTGAGCGTCGACGACGGCAGCTTCCCGCTGATGGTTGCGCATACTCGCCTCGAACTGCCGACCGAGCCGGATACGCTTGTCTCCCAGCACTTCCGCCGCAAAAGCCAGGGCATCTTCCTCGGTGTGCAGTCCGCGGGCAACCGCGGCACCGCGGGAGGAGATGGCTGCGCGTGCCTCCTGCGGGGTGTCTATCCGCTCGGGAACCACACTGGCTTCTGTCAATCGTGACGTGAACATCCCACCTCCGGGTGGCAGCGAGTGACGGCCGGTGGTTCGACGCTGAACCGATCGTTGGGGACGACGTTAGGCCGCCGCGCATTTCAACGGCGTAACCATTCGGATCGGGTGGGTAAACAACGACGGCGCTGCCGGCCCGGCCGCCGGAGCTACCAGAACACCACCGCACCGAGCCACGCGCCGGCTGCGATCAGGGCGCCGAACAGTTCCACCAGGATCGACAGGCCTGCCGCCTTGGTAGCGGCCACCGTGGACCGCCACGCCCCCGCATGTGTGCGATGGCGCTGGATCTCCGAGACGTACATGCCGAGAAGGAATCCGAGCACGAGGCCGATCACGGGCACGACGAAGAACCCGACGATCCCGACCAGACCGCCGATGATCAGCGACCGGTTCGGCACACCCGCCTGCTGGAGTCGCTTTCCGGGCCAGGTGTATTTCACGATCGCGGTGACCACGAGGGCCAGTGCGGCGATCGCGAACACCGTCCATGCCACCGCGCCCCCGGTGACCACCGACCACACCGCGATCGCTCCGAAGATGAGCAGCGTGCCCGGCAGGATCGGGAGCACGATACCGAGCAGCCCGACACAGATGACGAGGCCGACGAGGACCTCCGCGCCGGTGCTCACAGTGCGATCGGGTGCACGCGTGACGCGGCATCGGTCGCGCGGGCACGGGCGGTCGCGACGTCCGTCGCGGTCGACACGGCCACACCCATCCGGCGGCGACGGTACGACTCGGGCTTGCCGAACAGGCGCAGGTCCGTTTCGGGGACGCGCAGGGCGTCGGCCACACCGTCGAAGGCGATCCCGGGGGCGTCGACCCCTCCGTAGATCACGGCGGATGCGCCGGGGGTGATCATGGCCGTGTCGACCGGCAACCCGAGGATCGCGCGTGCGTGTAGCTCGAATTCCGAATAGCGCTGGGTGCGCAGGGTGACCAGGCCCGTGTCGTGCGGGCGCGGGCTGACCTCGGAGAAGTACACGTCATCACCCTTGACGAACAGTTCCACGCCGAACACGCCGCGACCACCGAGCGCACCCGTGACCGCACCGGCGACCTCCCGGGCGCGGGCGAGCGCGGTAGGGCTCATCGGTTGCGGCTGCCAGGATTCGACGTAGTCACCGTCTTGCTGCAGATGCCCGATCGGATCGCAGAAATACGTCTCGACCTCGCCCGACTCGCCGATGGCGCGCACGGTGAGCTGAGTGATCTCGTAATCGAAGTCGACGAAGCCCTCCACGATGACGGTGCCGTGGTTGATGCGGCCCCCGGCCAGTGCGTGATCCCACGCGGCGGACAGGTCGGCGGCGGAACGCACCGTCGACTGGCCCTTCCCCGACGAGGACATCACGGGTTTGACGACGCACGGAAAACCGACCTGCTCGGCGGCGGCGCGGACCTCGTCGAGCGACTGCGCGAACCGGTAGGGAGAGGTGGGCAGACCCAGATCCTCGGCCGCGAGGCGGCGAATCCCCTCGCGGTTCATGGTGAGCTGCGTGGCGCGGGCGGTGGGGATGACCTCGGCGAGCCCGCGTTCTTCGACCACGGCCAGCGCGTCGGTGGCGATGGCTTCGATCTCCGGCACGACCAGATGCGGACGCTCTGCCTCGATGATCGCCAGGAGCGCGTCGGGGTCTCCCATGTCGACGGTATGAGCACGATGCGCAACCTGATGACCTGGGGCGTTGGAGTAGCGATCGACGGCGATGACCTCCACGCCGAGTCGCTGCAGGGCGATGATCACCTCCTTGCCGAGTTCGCCGGAGCCGAGCAGAAGAACACGGGTGGCAGTCGGAGACAGCGGAGTACCGAGACGCGGTGAGACCATGGTGGGACTATATGTGGCATCGATCGCCGTCCCTGGAGGAAAGCGATGTGCAGTGCAGTGCCTCACAGCAGCGCCCGGCAGTCGCCTGCCGGCTCTCCCACCGACGCGCGCGCCGATACCCGGTTCTTCACGCGGGCGGGCGTCGATCCGGCCGACGAAGTGGACTGGCAGCGCCGCGACGCGCGCATCGTCCACCACGGCACCGGCAAGGTGGTGTTCGAGCAGACCGGAGTCGAGTTTCCGGCGTTCTGGTCGCAGAACGCCACCGACATCGTCACCCAGAAGTATTTCCGGGGACAGATCGGCACCGACCAGCGCGAACACTCGTTGCGCGACGTCGTGGCCCGGATCGTCGACACCGTCACGGCGTGGGGTAGGGCCGACGGGCACCTCGACGATCCGGAGGCGTTCGCGGCGGAACTGACGTTCCTGTTGCTCCACCAGCGGGCGTCGTTCAACAGCCCCGTGTGGTTCAACATCGGTGTGCCGGACAAACCGCAGCAGGCGAGCGCGTGTTTCATCCTCTCGGTCGACGACAGCATCGATTCGATACTGGAGTGGTACCGGCAGGAAGCGCTGATCTTCAAGGGCGGGTCGGGCGCGGGGGTGAATCTGTCGCACATCCGGTCGTCCGCCGAACCTCTCACCGGCGGAGGCAGGGCGTCGGGACCGGTGAGCTTCATGCGCGGAGCCGACGCCTCCGCGGGCACCATCAGGTCGGGCGGAAAAACCCGGCGAGCCGCGAAGATGGTGATCCTCGACGTGAGCCATCCCGATATCGAGGAATTCATCGACTGCAAAGCAATCGAGGAGCGCAAGGCACGGGTGCTCGCCGAGGCGGGGTTCGACATGAGCCTCGACGGCGCCGACACCTATTCGGTCCAGTATCAGAACGCCAACAACTCGGTGCGGGTGACCGACGAGTTCATGCGCGCCGTGGTGGACGACGCCGAGTGGCCGCTGCGTGCGGTCCGCACCGGCAAGGTGGTGCGGACCGTCCGAGCCCGCGACCTGCTGCAACGCATCGCCGCCGCGACCTGGGAATGCGCCGACCCGGGGATGCAGTACGACTCGACCATCAACGCCTGGCACACCGCGCCGGCGACGGGCCGGATCAATGCCTCGAACCCGTGCTCGGAGTACATGCACCTCGACGATTCGGCCTGCAACCTCGCGAGCCTCAATCTGCTGACCTTCCTTCGCGAGGACGGTGTGTTCGACGTCGACGGATTCCGGCACGCCGTCGCGGTGATGCTCACCGCGCAGGAGATCCTCGTGGGCCGCGCCGACTACCCCACCGACAGGATCGGGGAGACGTCACGGCGCTTCCGGCAACTGGGGCTCGGATACGCGAACCTCGGTGCGCTGCTGATGGCCTCGGGTATCCCCTACGACAGCGATGCGGGCCGTGCGTGGGCCGCATCCGTCACCGCGCTGATGACGGGAGCCGCCTACGAGGTCTCCGCGCAGCTCGCGCAGCGCCTCGGACCGTTCGACGGTTTCGCCGAGAATCGCGAGCCGATGCTCGGGGTGCTCGCCAAACACCGGGGCGCGCTCGACGACATCGACGCCGACCTCGCGGCACCGGAGGTTCTCACCGCGGCACGCGAGTCGTGGGACCGTGCGGTGGCCGACGGCGCCGCACACGGTGTGCGCAACAGCCAGGTGTCGGTGCTCGCCCCGACCGGCACGATCGGCTTGGCGATGGATTGCGACACCACCGGAATCGAACCGGATCTCGCACTCGTCAAGACGAAGAAGCTCGTCGGCGGAGGGTCGCTCTCGATCGTCAATCGCACTGTGCCGCGGGCACTGTCACGCCTCGGATACGATCCGGCGCGGGTCGCGGACATCGTGGCCTATCTCGATCTCGAGCACACCCTGGAGGGCGCGCCGCACGTGCGTGACGAACACCGGCCGGTGTTCGCGACGTCCATGGGCGACAACGTGATCGCGCCGCGCGGCCATGTCGGGATGATGGCGGCGGTGCAACCGTTCCTGTCGGGGGCGATTTCGAAAACGGTCAATCTTCCGGAATCCGCGACGGTGGAAGACATCTCCGACCTGTACGTCGACGCGTGGCGGCTCGGCCTCAAGGCGCTCGCGATCTACCGCGACAACTGCAAACTCGGTCAGCCGCTGTCGGCGACCTCCCGGTCGGGGCGCCGTGACGGGGCCGCCACGCCGCTCCCGGCGCCTCGCCGGGAACGGATGCCGCGCACCCGGCGTTCGCGCACGTTCGAATTCCGCGTGGCCGATTGCAAGGGGTTCGTCACCGTGGGCGAGTACGGCGACGGCAGACCCGGCGAGATGTTCCTGCGGGTGTCGAAGCAGGGCTCCACTCTTGCCGGAATCATGGACGCGTTCTCGATGTCGGTCAGTTACGGCCTGCAGTACGGGGTTCCGCTGCGCACGTTCGTGCGGGCGTTCACGAGCACCCGCTTCGAGCCGGCCGGGATCACGGACGATCCCGACCTGCGGATCGCCACGTCGATCCTCGATTACATCTTCCGGCGGCTCGCGGTGGACTACCTCGATCTCGACGAACGCACCGAACTCGGGATCCTGACGAGCGCGGAGCGCACCGTCCCGGACACCCCGACCCTCACGTCGTACACGGGCACAACCACAGCGGCCACGACGGCCGCGATCACGACGGATACTCCCGACACTCCTCCGGCACCCGGCGGCCTCACTGCACCCTCTCCGGGGAATCCGGACGCGCCGTACTGCATGCAATGCGGAGTGCGTATGCAACGTGCCGGATCGTGCCACGCCTGCCCGTCGTGCGGGAGCACCAGCGGTTGCAGTTGACGGCTGCCCCATACCGATGCGATGACCCTGGGCGCGGCCAGGCGGACGTGCTGACCTCCAACGGATCCAGACTCGAACATCTACTCTTGCTGCCTTCCTGCGGAAGACCAAATCGACAAGACCTCGTGGCACCCCGATTCCGAGCAATCAACGTCCCGATCGACGCAGCCCCCCTAGAAGTTGCGGTCTTCCAGCCGAACAGCGAGGCTGCATCCGAGCGGTGGTACCGGTTGCTCGCGAAGCAGCAGTACAACGCGATCAGCGCGAACTCGGAGGAGTACTCCATGACGATGGACGTCTCCTTCGACGACAGGCAGTCCCGCAGGATCAAGCTCCGGAAGATCAACGCGAAGAAGCGAAACCCGCATCCTGACGTCGAGCCGATCGTCGGCATCGACGGACTCCAGTGGCGGGCACACCCCATCCTGTGGAGCGGCCCGAGACTCCAGCAGTCCTCATGACCGATGGCCCCGACGGCCAGCCGGTCAAGGTCGCAGTTCGCAAGAAGGTGGCGGCCGGAGCGCACCTCCCGACCAGCTCAGGCGTGGACACGAAGGAAAGGGCACTCCGGAAGGCATGACCAGCCCGCTCCGTAATCGAGACTTCCGATACCTCTGGCTAGCACTCTCATCCTCGCTGCTCGCAGCGGGCGTGTGGGTCATCGCGTTACCCCTGTTTACACTCCACCTCGGATACGGCCCGGCTACCGTCGGCATCGTCGTCGGCTGCGGACTCATCGGCACTCTGGCGAGCCTGCTCTTCGGCGGCGCCCTTCTCGACAGGCACCCCAAACGGACGATTCTCGCCTGGTCAGCCTTCATCCCCGGGACTGTGCTCCTGGCCATCTGCCTATGGGCAGAGGCCGCCACCATCCCGTGGTACGCCTTGGCCGCAACAGCGGCGATCGTCGGCGCCTGCGACGGCGTATACGGGCCGGCAAACGAATCCCTCCTGCCAGAAATCGTCGAAAAGGAGCACCTCCACGTCGGCAACAGCCTCCAAGCCTTAGTGGAGTCCCTGCTGCTGAAAGCCTTCGGACCAGCGATCGGAGGCGCGACAATCGCTCTGGCCGGCCCCGCCCCTGCTCTCGCAGTCGTGGGCGTCTTGTTCCTGGTCACGGCGGCGTTCTCTCGACAAATCGTGCCGGCCTACGAACCGCCCGCACCCGACCGGTCGGCCGGCTGGGCATCGGTGTTTCAGGACATCGGCGACGGCTTCCAGTACGTGGCCCAGACAAAATGGATATGGACGGCAGTGCTGTGGTCCGCACTAGCGCTCCTTCTGCAGGCAGGCCCACGATCCGTCGCACTACCCGTCGTATTCGGTGAGGGATCAGCAGGGGCATACGCCCTCATCATGGTCGGCTACGGAATCGCCAGCGCCGTAGGGTCACTGGTCTCGTCGTTCGCGATCCGCCCCGACAACCGATTCGGAACCCTCTTCGCCGCGTGGAGCCTCGGGTCCCTTCCCCTCATCGCCATCGCCTTCCACCCGACAGTCGCAGTGGCGGCGGTCGCGATGGTCCTCGTCGGCCTCTTCAACGCCTACGGAAACGTCCTCTGGCAAACCCTGATGCAACAAGGCGTGCCCGACGACCTGCGGGGAAGAGTGACCAGTGTCGATTGGTTCGGCAGCATCTCTCTCATGCCCATCTCCACAGTGGTGACAGGGCTGTTCATCGACCACGGAATCGTCAGGCTCCTCTTCCTCCTCGCGGGCACCGTCCCCGTGGTTCTCGCCTTCATCGCGTACGCCATCATCGCCAAGGACAGCTCCGCAAACTCCGATCGAACATCCACCGATCCAGCAGAGAACCCGCCGTTGGATCGCACTTCCGGATGAACCGCTGCTTCGCAGCAGGGATGGCGAAGCCGGAGAACCACCTTGCGCACCCGTACGTCGACATCGCGCCCAGTTCGCCGATCCGGTGCACGGTACGGAAGCGGCGATGGTCGCCCTGATCGTCGGCGAGATCGGCGGATTCACGGTGCTGCTCGCCGGATTCGTACGGGGTGCTTTCCTCGCCGGGTGAGCCCCGGGCGCCGAGCGGACCGGGCGCGCGCCGGTCAGGACTGCATGAGCGAGAGCACGTTTCCGTGCGGATCACGGAACCAGGCGACCCGTGCGCCGTCCGGCGCGGTCCACGCATCGTGCTCGTCTTGATCCATCCCGTTGTAGCGCGTGAAGTCGACGCCCTTGTCTCGGAGTCGGTCGACGGTGGCATCGAGGTCGGGTACCCGCCAGCCCAGCGCGGTGTAGCCCGTCTCCTCCCGCGACTGCACGAGCGTGATCCGCACGGGCGCTCCGCCGCCCCCATCGATCACCAGCACGAACGCATCGCGACCGAGCTTCCTGAATTTCAGGGTGTCGACGTAGAACATCTCCGAGACGTCGAGGTCCGTGCTCGGTACGAAGCTCACAAGTTGTCCTGTGATCAGCATGTCTTCCACTGTGCCCGGCACCTCCCGTCCGGGCGGCCGATTCGGCGGATTCGCCTCCCCGGGTCGGGCCTGGGAACGATGCCGACCTCCGGGCCGGAACGCTAGGCTTCGATCATGAGCACCTCCGAGATCGCTACCGTTCTGGCCTGGCACGAGGCCGTCAACAGCAACGACATCGACACGCTCCTCGAGTTGTCGAGCGACGACATCGTCCTTCCCACCGACGACGACGACGCCGATCAGGGCCTCGACGAACTGCGCGAATGGGCAACGAACTCCGGCGTCACTCTCGAGCCCGGACGGATGTTCGTCCACGAGGGCATCGTGGTCGTCGAAGAACGGTCGACGTGGGGTGCGGAAGCCACGGGCGCGCCGCTCGACGAGGCGATCGCCTTCCGGGTGGTCGACGACAAAGTCGTGATGGTGGTGCGGCACAGCAGTCTCGCGGACGCATTCGAGGCGACCGGACTGACCGAGGCAGACCTGTACCAGGCGTGAGCCGGAGCACCGTGACCACGCTCATATTCCCGAGCGATCGCTAAGGTACTGTCCCGGTCGGAGAGTTCCTACGCATCGGAGTGAGGTTCGACGAGTGTCCGCTGAAGCTGTTGAGAAAAAGGGCCCGCTCGCGGGTATCCGCGTCGTGGAGTTCAAGGGACTCGGCCCCGGACCGCATGCGGCAACCCTGCTCGCCGACCTCGGCGCGGACGTCGTCATCGTGCAGCGTCCCGGCGAGATCCCGCCCGCGGGCCACCGCGACCCGATCCAGCGCAACCGTCGCGTCGTCGAGGCGAACCTCAAGGACCCGGCGGACATCGAGAAGGTGCTCGCACTGCTCGAGCGCGCCGACGTGCTGATCGAAGGCTTCCGTCCGGGCGTCACCGAACGTCTCGGCCTCGGACCGGACGTGGTGCTCGAGCGCAATCCCCGGATCGTGTACGGCCGCATGACCGGCTGGGGACAGGACGGTCCTCTCGCCAACGCCGCCGGCCACGACATCAACTACATCTCGCTGACCGGTGTGCTCCACGCGATCGGCCGGGAGGGCGAGCGGCCCGTCCCGCCCCTCAACATGGTCGGCGACTTCGGCGGCGGTTCGATGTTCCTCGTCTTCGGCATCCTCGCGGCGATGGTCGAACGCCAGACGTCCGGTCGCGGCCAGGTCGTCGACACGGCGATGGTCGACGGTGCTCTCGCCCTGTCGCACATGATGTGGTCGTTCCGCGGCAACGGCCTGTGGTCCGACGAGCGCGGTGTGAACATGCTCGACACCGGAGCACACTTCTACGAGGTGTACGAGACCTCGGACGGCAAGTACATGGCCGTCGGTGCGATCGAACCGCAGTTCTACGCGCTCCTGCTGAAGGGTCTCGAACTCGATCCGGCCGATCTGCCGCATCAGCTCGACAAGTCCTCGTGGCCGGAGATGAAGAAGGTGTTCGCGGAGAAGTTCCTCAGCAGGACCCGCGACGAGTGGTCCGAGGTGTTCCTCGGTACCGATGCGTGCGTGACGCCGGTCCTCACTTTCGCGGAGGCGCCGCAGAACGCGCATCTCGCCGCACGGGGATCGCTGATCGAGGTCGACGGTGTCGTCCAGCACGCGCCCGCCCCGCGCTTCTCGCGCACGCCGTCGGGTGAGCCCGCCGCGCCGGCCGGCGAGGCGACCGATATCGACACGCTCTGGGTCTGACTCTTTCAGAGCTCGACCGCTGCCCCGACGGATCTTCCGGCGGGGCAGCGGTTTTCGTGGTCTCTCAGACGACGATCCTGGTCTCGTCTATGGGCGATCCCGCGGTGACGGCGCTGTAGGCCGCGGCAACCGAGGCCATTCCACGCCGCAGGGTGTCAGGCTCCTGGGTGTAGGGCAGCCGCACGAATCGTTCGAACGCACCCTGCACTCCGAATCTGGGACCGGCGGCGAGGAGCACCCCGTGGCTCGGTCCTGTCGCGGCGAGGGCCGTCGAGACCGGTTCGGGCATCCTCGCCCACAACGACATGCCGCCCTGCCCGATGGTGTATCTCCACGCCGGTAACCGGTCCGCGAGCGCGGCGACGAGTGCGGCGCGGCGCTCCCGCAACAGGCGGCGGCGGGCATCGAGCAGGTCCTCGACGTCCGACAGCAGGTGCGCGGCGGCAAGTTGTTCCATGACCGGCGTGCCGAGGTCCACTGCCATACGCGCTCCGGTGAGACGCACGATCAGGTCCCGGTCGGCACGGATCCACCCCACTCGCAGCCCGCCCCACAACGACTTGCCGGTCGACCCGACGGTGACGACCTGCCCTCCGAACGAGGTCGCGGCGACGGGCGGCGGTGGCGAGGCGTCCAGCCACAAGTCCACCATCGTCTCGTCCACGACGAGCGTCACCCTCGCGTCACGCATGATGCGGGTCAGTTCTGCTCGCCCGTCCGCGTCGAGACACAGCCCGGTCGGATTGTGGAAGTCCGGCACCAGGAACGCGGTGCGCGCGCCGGTCTGGCGGGCGGCACCGGCAAGTCCGTCGAGATCCCAGCCGCCGGCGGGTCCGTCTTCCGGTCGCACCGGGACCGGCACCGGACGGGTGCCGTGACGACGGATCGCTTCGAGCGCATTCGGATAGGTGGGGTGGTCGACGATCACCCGGTCGCCGGGATCGGTGAGGACGCCGAGCAGCAATCGCATCGCGTGCTGCGCACCGGAAGTCACCATGATCTGATCGGGCGTGGTGGGCAGCCCACGATCCCGGTACCGGCGTGCGATCACGTCACGGAGCGCCATGACGCCCACGGGTTCCATGCCGTGGGAGCCCAGATACGCGGACATCGATCCCAGTGCCGCGCTGTACGCCGCTTCGATGGCGGCCGCCGGGGCCGCGAGCGACGCGTTGCGGAGGTCGATCGCCTCACCGAGCACCGGCACCGACGCCGGGACCGTGGTTCGTTCGGCAGGCATCGCCACCGTGCTGCGCGCTCCCTGCCGACTGCGGAGGTACCCCGCATCGCGCAGCGCGGTGTACGCGGCGGTGACAGTGGTGCGGCTCAGCGACAGGGCCGACGCGAGTTCGCGTTCGCTGGGCAGCGCCACCCCGAGCGGTACCCGACCGTCGTGCACGAGGAGGCGGATGCCGTCGGCCAGCGCACGGTATGCCGGCCTGCGGTCCCCGGCGTCCTGCCAGTTGCCCAGATCCCGGACAAGCGAACCGGCCCCTATCGCACGCGTGATCACCGGTCCAGTATCGCCGAAAGTGGACCGATCGAGTCAGGCCAGTCGGTGAGGCAGGCCCGCAGGAGACGAACCTCAGCGACTGGGGTGGAATGAGAACACCCATCTTCCGTTCGTTGACACGGTTGACGCAGAAGATGACGCTGGGGTTGACACGGTTGACGACCAGGAGGCTTTCGCATGGTTACCCTCGCCGAGCAACAACGTGAGCTCATGGACGAGCTCACCCGCCGCGTCCAGGACACTTTCGACCGCGCACGCGAAGCCCACGTCTCCCCCGCTGCCTTTGCAGACGTCAAGTCGATCGCTCGCGCGATGACTGCAGCACTTCCCCACGTCTACGACCAGCTCATCGGCCCGTTTTACGACACCGCGGGGCTGACACAGTGGTGGGGTGTGAGCCGCCAAGCCGTCAACAAGGCTGTAGCCACGGGCAGTGTGATCGCCTGCCAACTCGACGGCGGCGGGTGGGTCTACCCCACCTGGCAGTTCACCGACACAGGAACGGTGCACCCACACCTGCTCACTCTGTGGAGGACCCTGCGCGACGCTGCCGACCCGTGGACCTGCGCAGTCTGGCTTCGCAGCCCCCAGCCCGAGCTCGATGACCGCACTGCAGCCGACTGGATCGTCGACGGTCATCCCCTGGACGCGGCACTGGAGCTGGCCCGCGCCGACGCGCAGCGGTGGGCCGCGTGAGCAGTCGTGACACTGTCGCTCTGGGGCCGCCGACCCGGCCGCTGCGCAACTTCCCCGCCTGCGAACTCACCGTGGGGCAGCCGCTGCACCGCGGGCACCGCGCCGGGAACGGCCCTTGGTGGTTCTCCTCCGACGGCGGCGGCCGCTTCGATCTGACCCCGCCACGCGGTACCTGCTACCTCGCGTACGACGAGCTCACCGCGATCCGGGAGACCGTCGGCCAGGCGCTGGCGGCAACCGGGATCATCAGCGACGAATTCGCCGCCGAACGCCAGCTCTCCACCCTGACCGTGCCACACAACCATCGGCTCGCCGACACCTGCGCGGACACGGCGGCGGACTTCGGTTCAACCACGGAACTTGTCACCATGACCCCATACGCGGTGCCTCAGGAGTGGGCGGCGAAGTTCGCCGCCACCACCTTCGCCGGGCTGCAGTATCAAACCCGGTTCACCACCGGGCCGAACCCCAACGCGGTCAGCCTGTTCGGGAACGCGGGAGAGGCCGACTGGCCGACCGATCCGAGTCCCGACCCGTTCGTGGCCGCTGCGCGACGGTATGACTTCACGGTTGCCAGCCCGCCGCGGTCGGTGCGCATCGTCGCGCCACCGACGACCTGATCCTGTTCCGCACCACATGGTGGCCGCTGCACACCGACGCTTGCGAGCCGCACGTCCGCCGAGGGACCGTCGAGGCTCAGCCGCGCAACCGGTTTCAGTGCGGCGCGGCCTGTGTCAGCGAATGACGTCGCGGCGCACGATCGTCTCGTCGCGGCCGGGACCGACACCGATGCACGAGATGAACGCTCCGGAAAGCTCTTCGAGACGCAGCACGTAATCCTGAGCGTTCTTCGGAAGCTCTTCGAAGGTGCGGGCGTGGGAGATGTCCTCCCACCAACCGGGCATCTCTTCGTAGATCGGCTTGGCGTGGTGGACGTCGGTCTGCGTCATCGGCATCTCGTCGACACGGACCCCGTCGACGTCGTAGCCGACGCAGATCGGCACGGTGTCGAGCCCGGACAGCACGTCGAGCTTGGTGAGGAAGTAGTCGGTGATGCCGTTCACGCGGGTGGCGTAACGGGCGATCACGGCGTCGAACCACCCGGTGCGGCGCGCGCGACCGGTGGTCACACCCACCTCGCCGCCCTTCTTCGCCAGGTACTCACCGTGGTGGTCGAACAGTTCGGTCGGGAACGGGCCCGAACCGACACGCGTGGTGTACGCCTTGAGGATGCCGAGCACCGTCGTGATCTTCGTCGGTCCGATGCCCGATCCGACTGCCGCGCCACCCGCGGTGGGGTTGGACGACGTCACGTACGGATAGGTGCCGTGGTCCACGTCGAGCAACGTGCCCTGCGAGCCCTCGAGCAGAACCGTCTCACCGCGGTCGAGTGCCTTGTTGAGCTCGAGGCGGGTGTCGGTGATGCGGTGCTTGAATCCCTCGGCCTGGGTGAGGACTTCTTCGACGACCTGCTCGGGATCGAGCGCCTTGCGGTTGTAGATCTTGACGAGCACCTGGTTCTTGAACTCGAGCGCCGCCTCGACCTTCTGAGTGAAGATCTTCTCGTCGAGAACATCGGCGACGCGCACGCCGACGCGGGCCAGTTTGTCCTGGTAGCAGGGGCCGATTCCGCGGCCGGTGGTGCCGATCTTGCTCTTGCCGAGGAAGCGCTCGGTGACTTTATCGATCGCCACGTGGTACGGCATGATCAGGTGCGCGTCGGCCGAGAGCAGCAGGCGGGACGTATCGACGTCGCGCTCTTCGAGGCCGGCGAGTTCGGTGAGCAGCACGCCCGGATCCACGACGACACCGTTGCCGATGACGTTGGTGACGCCCGGGGTCAGGATGCCCGAGGGGATCAGGTGCAGAGCGAACTTGTCGCCGTTGGGCAGCACCACGGTGTGCCCGGCGTTGTTTCCGCCCTGGTAGCGCACGACCCACTGCAGACGTCCACCGAACAGGTCCGTAGCTTTGCCCTTGCCCTCGTCGCCCCATTGGGCTCCGATCAGGACGATTGCCGGCATGTCGCGCTCTCCTCAGACAGGTGTTACGTGCGGGCGGTCTCGCCTGCAGGGTCCTGCCCTGGAACCGGACAGCAGCCGGGACCACAGTGTAGTCCACCCTGCCACGGCCTCCGGCTCCGGCACCGGTATCGGCACGATCCGGGTGGCAGCTGCAGGAGGACTCGCGGCACCGCCGCGCGTCCCACCCCCGCCCGGCGCCTTCCGATTAGAGTGGACCGAAGCCTGCAACCGTACGAACCCGACATTCGCGAGGAGTTCTGTTGACCCCGGTAGTGTTCAGATGTGGCGAGGTACCCCTGCCGCTGACTCTCACCCCGGAGACGACGCTGTCCGCTCCCGCGCTTCCGGAGAAGGACGATTTCGAGGATGTCCTCGCCCAAGCGGACTCGGTGGACAACCCCCGGCTGATCGTCGTCGGAGACGATGCCGCATTCGCCGCGACACTGACCCGGCTGATGCGCCTCGATCGGCTCGACGACATCGAACTCGCGTACGTACCCGAGTCGCGCACTCCGGCCACCGAGGCATACGGCCTGCGCAGCGGCTCGAAAGCGGCCACCATCGCATTGCGCGGTGAGGCGAAGCCGATTCCGCTGATCCGGGACGACGCCGGCATCGCGCTCGTCGGCCGGGCGCTCGTGTGTGGCGACGAGTCCGGTCTCGTCGGGGAGGCCTACGTCGACGACACCCGCCTGTTCTCCGGCACGGTGCCCGGTATCCGGGTCGAGCCCACACCGGCGATGCCGGGACTGCGCGCCGCAATCGACCGGCCGCGCTGGTTCGGCGGTTACAAGTGGCTGACGGGACGAGCGATGCAACTGGGTTCGCCGGCCGCGACCGTCACCCGCGACGGGGTCGCGAATCCCCGCCCCCTCAAACGCTCCACCTTCTACCGGCACGACAAGAACTGGCTCCTGGTGCGCTGACCCGTCGCGCTCACACACCGGTGCGCGCGGCGACTCGACCCGAATCGATCGCGGCGACCAACTCCTGGTGATCGCGAACATTCCTCTCCGCATAGGTATCCGCGAACCCCGCAATCGCGTCGTCGAATTCGTTGCCCGATCCCAGATAGGACGCGATCGCGATGCGGTCTCCCCCGCGCGCGTGGCCGTACGCGAGGACACGGGCGCACAACCGCCCGTACAGCTCCATACCTCTCGGCGTCATCGCCTCCACCACCGCGGACCCCTTGCCGTCCCGCAACTGCCGGACGTAGAAGTCACGCCGGACACCGTCGACACCGGGCCCCTGCTGCCATCCGAGGAAGATGTCACTCGCAGCCTGCATGAGCCGTTGGCCGTGCACCACCCGCTCCCCTTCGTTCTCGTACTGCGGCCCGTCGACGTACCCCGCAAGTACCGACCGCTGTGCTTCCTTGGCCTGTAATACCAGCGGATCGTCGTCCTTGCCCCGCATCAGGACGATCCATGCCCGGGTGCCCACGCTGCCGACACCGACGACTTTCCGCGCGGCCTGGACGAATTCGAACTGCGCGAGCAGGGTGCGGCGATCCGATTGAAGTGTGGAGGCGTATTCGCGGAGCCGCCGACGCAGTTCGTCGTAGAGCTGCGTGGCATCGGCGTCGGCGAACACTTCCTCGACCGGCACGATCAGAGGTGGCCGGCTGGTGATCGTGCGGCGGCCGTCCACGACGGAGGTCAGTTTTCCGGCCGCTTGCACGCTGTCGCTGTGTACCGACTTCTCGAGCAGCTTCCGCACACGTTTTTTCATGGACGAATCGAGTTCGTCGCGGAGTTCCACCAGTTCGGTGGTCGGCTGGATCCGGGAGTACCAGACCGCGAGGTTCCCCCGCTCTGCCTGCTCGAGCATCGTTTCCCGATACTCGGACGCGCAGGCAGTGGTGATGCGCCGCCGCTGCCTCCGGGTGAACTCGTTGTCCTTCGCTGCGATCGCGAGACTGGCCGCGAGTCGTTTGACATCCCATTCGAACGGGCCGGGATAGGTCTCGTCGAAGTCGTTGACGTCGAACGCCAATTTCCTTTCGGGCGTGGCGAAGATGCCGAAATTGGACAGGTGCGCGTCGCCGCAGAGTTGGGTGGTCAGCCCGCTCGACGGGGTCCGCGACAGATCGTCCGCCATGACGAGCGCGGCACCGCGGTAGAACGCGAAGGGCGACGACGCCATGCGGCCGTGCCGGATGGGGACCAACTGGGGCACCCTGGTCTCGGCTTGCGCCAACAGCAGATCGATCGGGGAACGGCCGGGAGCGGCGCCGCAGTCGGCGAGCGAGTCGAGGGGCGTCGAGCGTCGTGCGTGCTTCCCTCGGGCTCTCCGTGCTCGGGGATCGAGATGCACCTCGGTGTGTGTCGGGATGTCGGGTACGGCCACGATTTCCGTTCCTTTCGGGTGGCGGTCCTACCCACCCGGGGGAGTGCCGGGAAGGTTCTGACGCTGCTGCCGACGCCACTGCACCACGCCGGTCAGTACACGGATCCCGACGGCGAGGAACACCAGATTGGCGACGATCTGGAGGGACACGACCGCTCTCGTCGAATCCGTGGTGGCCACGATGTCGCCGAATCCGACCGTGGCGAACACGGTGAGACAGAAATAGAGTGCGTCGACCCGCGAGAGCACCTCACTGAATCCCTGCGCGTTCGCAGCGGACAGCAGGTAGTAGAACGCGGCGTAACCGACGAGGTACAAGGCAACAGTGGCAGCGGCCGCTTCGACGGCCTGCACCGCCGGGTAGTGGGACGCCAGTACCTTCTTGACCTGCCAGACCGCCACCGTACCCACCGCGAGAACCCCCACAATCAGGAGGAACACTGCCCCCAGATCCCCGACACCGTCGAGCGGTGCGAGAAAGTAGACGGTCAGCAGCACCACGGTTGTCAGCAACGGCCGCACACCGGCCGACCACAACAACCTGCGGGTGGACCGGCCTCCGGTCGGTAGCCGGCCGGTCACGCGCCGCCTCCGACCCCGGTATCACGGGTTGCCGACGCGGACACGATGTCGCCCCGCGCTGTCTACGCCGCACCCAGTGGAACGAAAGGAACGATGTCGTCGCGGCCTTCGCGGACGATCGCCGCGGACCCTTCGGGCATTTCGTTCCACGCCCCCGGCAAGTCCCGTATAGGTTCGGACACAACCAATCTCGCGGTCATACCGAAACGCTGGAGTGCCTCGACCTCCGGATGCAGCGAGCGCAATCGTGAGATCTCGGTGGAGTAGAACAGCGAGCGCGTTTTTCCTTCGCTCGAGTAGCGGAACGCCCACACCGTGACGCCGTCCGTGGTGGCGGCACTCATCTGCACCGGAGCGTCGATGTCGTATTGCCGGGCGAGATGCTCGACCAGTCCCACTGCCCGCCCCACCGCGCCGAGAGGGTCTTCCCGGAGGCCGAACGTCAACGCCAGAAAGAAGAGCACTTCCGAGTCGGTGGACCCTTCGATGTACGGGTAGAGATCCGGTTCGATGGCGAAGGCCAGATCCCGTTTCATCCGCTCGAATCCTTCGATGCATCCGTTGTGCATCCACAGCCAGTTCTCGTGCCGGAAGGGGTGGCTGTTGCTCCGCTGGACGGCACTTCCGGTCGATGCCCGGATGTGGGCGAACAACAAATGGGTACTCACCTGCGACGCGACTTCACGAAGATTCTCGTCGTTCCACGCCGGATCGATGCCCTTGAACACCGCGGGTCGCTCGCCCAGGCCGTACCAGCCGACCCCGAAGCCGTCACCGTTGGTCGTGGTGGCACCGAGATGCGAGTGCAGGCTCTGATCGATCAGCGAATGCTCCGGCCTGAACAACAAGTCTTCGGCAAGAATCGGATCGCCGGAGTAGGCCATCCATCTACACATCACACCAGTGTCGCACCGGGAGTCCGCCTGCACGAGGTGATCGCAGCAGATCGGGTGGCGGCGCCGCGGGCCCGGTCACGAGCCCGCGGCGCGCCTGCGGGGTCAGCCGATGCTGACACCGTAGTCGCGGGCGATTCCCGCGAGGCCGGACGCGTAGCCCTGGCCGATCGCGCGGAACTTCCATTCGGTGCCGCGCCGGTACAGTTCACCGAAGACCATCGCGGTCTCCGACGACGCGTCCTCGCTCAGGTCGTAGCGCGCGAGTTCGCGATCGTTGGAGCGGTCGACCACCCGGATGAACGCGTTGCGCACCTGACCGAACGACTGCCCGCGCGCGTCGGCGTCGTGAATCGATACCGGGAATACGACGGACTGCACCTCGGCGGGCACTGCCACGAGGTCGACGTTGATCGACTCGTCGTCACCCTCTCCCTCGCCGGTCAGGTTGTCGCCCGTGTGCTCGACCGATCCGTCCGGCGAACGCAGGTTGTTGTAGAAGACGAAGTGTTGGTCCGAGAGCACCTTGCCGTTCGCGCCCGTGACGAGAGCACTGGCGTCGAGGTCGAAATCGGCGCCGGTCGTAGCCCGGACGTCCCAGCCGAGACCGACCGTCACCGCAGTGAGGTTCGGAGCCTCCTTCGACAACGAGACATTTCCGCCCTTGGCCAAACTCACACCCATGCCGGTCCTTTCGATCGGTTGTCGTGAGACCTACGATAGTCGGCCCGCCGAAGCGGGCGATTCGGCGTGCTCGCGCCGTGCTACGTTGCCGACGTCGCACGACGGCACGAGCGAGCCGGCGGATGGAGTGGACGAACGAGAGCAGGAGTGCCGTGGCCCAGGAGAATGCGACGTCGGGCGCGACCGAGGTGCTCGAACGGATCTCGGCACTGAGTCCCTTCTTCGCGGCCGGGACCGGAGAAGTGCCCGACGGCCGATGGCAACCCACCACCACACTGCGTGAGCGCACGACCCGTGACCACCTCGTGACCGCTACGGCCGAGCGGATGAGCACCGACGAGATGCGGGTGGCCGCTTCGACGGTGTTCTTCGCTTACGCCGCGCGCGTGTGGTCGATCGCGATCGGGTCCGTCACGCTGTCCGGACGTTGTATCGGCCTCGACCCGGAGCAGGTGCTGTGGCGGTCCGACGGTGGCACCGTGCTGTTGCACGTCGCCGAACCGCGATTCGGTGATTCCGTTGCCGTCGAGGTGCTCGACCGGCAACTCGAGCCGCTCGTCGAGGCGTGGCGCGATGTGGTGGCACCCGGGCTGATGTGGGGTAACGCGGCCTCGGCTCTGATCGGTGCGGGGCGAATGATCGGCGACGCGGCACTTCCGCAGCTCGACGCGCTTCTGGACGACCCGCGATTGACCGACAGCATCGACCGAGCGACAGGAATGCGTCGTAGCTGCTGCCTGTTCTACCGCACCGCCAACGCAGGTGTGTGCGGCGATTGCCCCTTTCCCACCCCGCCCGCTCGGACCGTGAATCCGTCGTTCTGACAAGCATTTCCGCTCGGTACGCCCGCACGGTTCGTGTGCCGGATCGGACGGAACCTCGGTTACGAGACCGAGGTCGACCCGTGTAGGACAGAAGCGTAGGAGCGCAAGAGATCCCGGATCTCCGGATCGTTCACGCTGAGCCGTCCGGTGCGCCCGATGGCGGTCAGCGCTCCGGTGAGCCGATGGTCGTTAGTGCGCACCGGGACCGCGAGCGCTGACCGGCCGATGCGACTCTCGTCGACCTCGCACGCGGCATCTTCGTCACGTACACGTTCCAGTTCCGCCCTCAGTTCGGCTGGTTCGGTCTTGGTGCATTCGGTGATCCGGCGGAGCGGGCCGGGCCCGATCAGTTCGGGCCGCTGAACGAGCAGCAGTTTTCCGATCGCCGACGCGTGCAGGTGCGTCGTCCAGGTCGACTCGCCGGACAGTTCGTGGTCGGGGTCTCGGTCGACGAGGCGGACCCGGCCACCCGTGTAGGACACCAGGTAGATGCCGTACCGGAGCTGTGCCCGCAACTCCTCGAGGACAGGACCCGGATCGATGTCCACAGGGGGCGCCGGTGCGGCGGCAGCGAGTTCGCGGGTACGCCGTCCGAGCGCGAAACCCGACAGGTCTTCGACCCGAACAAGGTAACCGTCTGCCACGAGGAGATTGAGCAGACGGTAGGCAGTCGCGGGCGGGATCGCTGTCAGCGCCGCGACGTCACGAGCCGATGCGCCGGCACCGAGGGTGGCAACGGCTTCGAGGAGAGCGAGCGCACGCTGAACGGCCCGGGGTTCGTGCCCACCCTGCCCGGCCCGGACGCTCACCGCCGTACCGCGTTCGGATGATCGGATCCGACGAGGGCGACGCGGCCGCGCCCGGTCTCCGCGAAGGCGCCGGCCCCGGGAAGCACATCCTTCGATTCGGGGCTGTCGAAGACGCCGATGTCGGCGAGGGTGGCCGGTCGCGTTCGTCGCAGGTGCCGGTGCCACAGGACCGGAACCGCGAGCACGACGAGCAACGCCGTCAGAGCGCCGAACCGTCCCTCCAGCGCGTGGCCGATCACGATGTACCCGGTGACCACCCCACCGAGAGTCGCAGCGAGGCGGCATGTCCAGGTGATTGCCGGCGTCGACTCCCGGATACGAGCGAGGAACACCACCGCCGCGACCGCGACCAGGACGTACGCGACCAGAAGAACGACGCGCAGCGTGACACCGGCCCAGTTGGGCACCTCACCCCGGACCGCGAGGACCGTCGCACCGATCGCGAGACAGGACACCGCGGAGACGAGCGCAACCCAGGGTGTGCGGAGCCTCCGGTGTACCGAGCCCAGCCCAGCCGGCAGAACGCCTTCGACGCCCATCGAATACAGCAGCCTGGACGCGGCGTTGGAGGACGCCATCGCCGACGCGAGCCACGAGCAGGCCATCCCGAGGTGCAGCAAGGCCACCACCACCGGACTGACGCCGGTCGAGGTGCCGTACAGATAAGCCCCCACGAGGGTGTCGGCGTGGCCGCTCCACGCGGCCCAACCGGCGAACACGAACAGCGCTCCACACAGTGCCGGTGTGGCGATCACGGTGCGGGTTACGGTGATCATCGGACGGCGCGCCTCGGGCGCGACGAACGTCGCGCTCTCGAATCCTGCGAGGGCGAAGAGCGCGGACAGAACTACAGGAAGCAGGAGACCGGTCCCGGATCCCGGAAAAGGCTGCACCGGTACCGATTCCGCACCGGGAATCACCATCAGGCCGACGATGAAAATCAAGGAACAGGATTCGATCACAAGGATCGCCAGCGCCGCGAACCGGACACCACGCAACAATGCCGCAAGGATCGCCGCGGCGATCAGGAGATACACCACCGCGGTCGCCGGCCCGCGGATGCCGATGCCGCACTGTGCGGCGATCGCGATCACCGCGTGACCTCCGTGGTACAGCGTCAGCGCGCCGCTCCCGAGATACTTCACCGCCATCGCGACGCCCGTCGTCAGAGCCGCACGTGGGCCCAGACCTTTTGCGACGAACGCGTACAGCCCGCCCGAGGCAACCATGCGGCGGGTGAACAGCGCTGTGCACCAAGCAATCAGAGTGACCAGCACAGTTGCAGCCACCACGGCGATCACACCGGACATCAACGCGTGGTGGGTGAGCATCGCGGCGGGCAGCAGGACCATCGATGCCGCCGGGGCGGTCGTCGCGACCGATTGAGCGAGCACCTCCCATCCCGACAGTTGCCTGCGCCCCAAAGCTCGCAGTGGCGACACTGCCGGGCGTTCCGGTTCCCGGTGCGCGAACGACCGCGCGATCGCATCGGCCAGCGCAGACGTTTCGGTCATGATGCCTCCCCACCCGCCGGCGTGCTCGTGCCGGCCGCGCAGACCGTACGCGCATCGTGTTACCCCACGGTTTCTTCGGCAAGTCGTATGAGGTCTTCCGAGTGAGAGGGATTGCTCGCGACGTTTCTCACTCGCCGCTGCCGAACCGTTTCTTCGCCGTATCCGGCGGGAAGCACACCGCCTCCACGATTGCTCCGAACGACGGCGCGGGCACAGGACGTCCGCGGCCTGGAGCAGACGTCGTGAGCGCGATGGGAGCCATGAAGTGAGTGTCACCAGAAGATCATTCATGCGGGGCCTCGGCATGACCGGAGGCGTCGGACTCGCCTACGGGGCGATGTCGACCATAGGTCTCGCCCCCGCGGCAGCCACCTCACCGAACAGGTTCCAGCCTCCCGCGATGGGCGACCTCATCGGCAAGGCCCCGGGAAAGCAGTCGGTCGTCGTGCTCGGCGGCGGTCCCGCAGGTCTGTGCGCTGCGTACGAACTCCGTAAGGGCGGCTACGACGTCACGGTACTCGAGGCTCGCACCCGGCCGGGCGGACGCGTCTACTCGGTGCGCGGCGGCACCACGGAAACCGAGATCGGCGGAGACACTCAGACCTGCACCTTCGCCGACGGCCATTACTACAACCTCGGGGCCACCCGCATCCCGCAGAGCCACATCACCCTCGATTACTGCCACGAACTCGGCGTCGAGGTCCAGCCGTTCGGCAATCAGAATGCGAACACGCTCGTCCATTACAGTAGTGACACCGCTATCTCGGGACAGTCGGTCCAGTACCGCGCCGCGAAGGCGGACACCTACGGCTACATGTCCGAACTCCTCCACAAAGCCGCGTCGAGGGGTGCGCTCGACGACGTCCTCTCCCCCGACGACAAGGAGGCGTTGTCGGAGTTCCTCAGCGACTTCGGTGACCTGTCCAGCGACGGCCGTTACCTCGGCTCCACCCGACGCGGCTACTCGGGCGAACCCGGTGCCGGCCTGAACTTCGGCACCGAGACCGAACCGTTCCCGATGAGCGACGTCATCCGGTCCGGCCTCGGCCGCAACTTCAGCTTCGAGTTCGGCTACGACCAGGCGACGACGATGATGACCCCCGTCGGCGGTATGGACCGGATCTACTACGCCTTGCGGGACAAGATCGGTACCGACCGGATCCACTTCGGTGCCGAAGTGACCTCGATGAAGAACGTTCCCGACGGCGTCGCCGTGACCTACACGCAGGACGGCGCACGGAAGTCGATCACCGCCGACTACTGCATCTGCACCGTTCCGCCGAATCTGGTCGGCCGTTTCGACAACAACTTGCCCGCGGAAGTACTCAAAGCGCTGTCCGCCGCCGTTCCCGCCTCGGCCGGCAAGCTCGGCATCGAATACACCCGGCGCTGGTGGGAAACGGAAGACCGCATCTACGGCGGCGCTTCGAACACGGACAAGGACATCACCCAGATCATGTTCCCGTACGACCACTACGGCTCGGACCGAGGAGTCGTCGTCGGGTACTACACCAGCGGACGGCGGCACCTCGCGTTCGAATCCCTCACTCAAAAGCAGCGTCTGGACAAAGCCGTGGCAGAGGGCATGTCGATCCACGGCGAGAAATACGGCCGGGACATCGCCTCGTCCTTCTCGGGTAGCTGGCGTCGCATGAAGTACTCGGAAGGCGCCTGGACGAACTGGAAGGGCGCCGGTGACTCGCACGGGGGTGCCGCCACCCCCGAGTACGAACTGTTGCTCGAACCCGTTGACCGCATCTACTTCGCAGGGGACCACCTCTCCAACGCAATCGCCTGGCAGCACGGCGCCTTCACCTCTGCCCGCGATGTCGTCACGGCGCTGCACCAGCGCGTCGCCGCAGCCTGACCACCTTCGATCTCCAGGAGCACTCATGAAGCGCACCACCCTCCGCGCCGCGGCGTTGGCCGCGAGCCTGGCCACCACCACCGCCATCCTGACTTCCTGCTCGTCCGACGACGACCCCGGCGCGCCACCCAGCGAGACGACTGCCGTGGCGCAGGCGGTTCTCGAGCCCGGCGAGGCGAACCCGATGATCGCGCAGGGCGTGACGATCAGTTCCGGTGCGAGGGTATACAAATCCAGCGGTCTGGGGCCGACTGCGGCGAATACGGCAGCACCTCAGGGCACCCCGGAGTCGTACATCGACTCACAGTTCGCCGACGGTGAGCTGCCCGACGGTGTCACCGTAACCGAAGCCCAAGGGATCAACGTCCTCAAGAACATTCGCGCGAACCTCGAAGCGCAGGGACTGACTCTTGCCGATGTCACCACCATGCGGGTGTTCCTCGACAACGCGCCCGGCACCGACAGAGCGGACTACGCCGGCTGGAACCGCGCCTATCGTCAGTTCTTCGCGAACACGAATCTCGACACCGGGGACACCGAACTGGTGCCCCTGGGAACCGCAGAGCCGGCCGCACCGCTCGAACGCAATGCCGCACGGCCCACGCGGTTCGCGCTGGAGGTCGGCAGCCTTCCCGTTCCGGGCTGGCTCGTCGAGGTCGAGGTCGACGCGGTGTACCCGACGGACGGGATGGCGGGCTGATGGGCGCGATGAGCCCGGCACATTGGGCGGTCGTCGCGGTGGTCCTGCTCGTTCTGTTCGGGTCGAAGAAGCTCCCCGAAGCTGCGCGAGGGCTGGGCAGATCACTTCGGATCCTGAAGTCCGAGGTCGGCGAGATGCACGCCGACGATTCCCGGCCCGCGTCGACCGACACTCCGAGCATCACCGGATAGGCAGCAGGTACCCCGGGCACCCCGGGGTACCTGCTCGTCAGGTGAAGGGCACCCCGCCGGTGACCGCGATGGTCTCCCCGGTGATGTAACTCGAGTCCTGCGAGGCGAGGAACACGTACGCGGGAGCGAGTTCCGCCGGCTGTCCGGGACGGCCGAGCGGCACATCCTTACCGAAATTCTCGTACGCATCCTTCGGCATGGTCGCAGGAATCAACGGCGTCCAGATAGGGCCGGGTGCAACAGCATTGACGCGAATACCCTTACTCGCGACGTCTGCGGCAAGCCCTTTGGTGAAGTCGACGATGCCGGCCTTCGTGGTGGCGTAATCGAGGAGACCAGGTGAGGGGTTCACCGCCTGGATCGAGGTGGTGTTGACGATCGTCGATCCCGGTTCCATCCGGGCCACTGCGAATTTCGACAACCAGAACAGGGCATAGAGATTCGTCTTCATGACGCGATCGAACCCGTCCGTGGTCATGTCGGCGATCCCACCGGGAACCAGGTGCTGGTAGGCAGCGTTGTTGACCAGGATGTCGATACCACCGAACTCCGAGACGGTCGTGGCGACGAGGTGTCGGCAGAAGTCTTCTTCCCGGATGTCTCCGGGCACGAGCACGGCGCTCCGTCCCGCCGCTTCGACGAGTTCGGCGGTCCGTCTGCCGTCCTCGCCTTCTTCCGGGAGATGGCAGAGGACGACGTCTGCTCCTTCCCGCGCGAAGGCGATCGCCACGGCACGCCCGATACCGGAATCACCACCGGTGATCAGTGCACGCCGGTCGAGAAGTTTTCCGGAGCCCCGATACGCCAGTTCGCCGTGGTCCGGAGCAGTGACGAGTTCGTCGGTCGCGCCGGAGTAGGTGATCTCGGGTTGCTGCTCCAACGGGGGAACAGGGTGTTGCTCTCCGGGGTGTTGCATCCGGTTCTGGGCCTCGTCGGACACGGTTGCCTCCCTCGGTCGTCGGCCTGTGTTTCCCGGTACCCCGCAGGGAGGTCTTCCACACCGGCGGTTGAGCGCCACCGATATGGGTATTCCGACCGGAACGTCGCAACGGAGGAGCATGTCAGTGGCCGACCACAAAGACCCCGAAACCACGTCGACCGAACACGGGAGCGACGATGCGGCGCCCGACGTCGTCTCCGACCCCGCCCGCTCCACCGAAGGCGAGTCGACCGAGTGGACCACCGAAGGCGGAGCTACGCCTGCGGGTCCGGCCACCGAGACGGAGAACTCCGAGGAGAAGAACTCGTAAGCACGGGGCCCCGCCGGCCGCCGTGGGCTCGGCGCCACGGGTCGCCGTGGGCTCAGCGATCGACGAGCGATCCCATTTTCTTCGCCACCATGTCGATCGTGCGGCGCGGCATGAGCCGCGAGAGCAGGTCGATCATCGTGGCGTCCTTGCCGATACACATACGGAACGTGCCCTTTTCGATCGCGTTGGCGATGCGCAGCGCCGCCTCGGCGGACGAGGTGATCTTCGCAGCGCCCGCATCGGTGTCGCGGCCCGGAATGGACGCCCCCGAATTCTCGGCGATGCCGGTGCGGATCGCGCCGGGGAAGACGAGCGTCACGGCGACGTTCGTGGTGCGAAGCTCCGCGAACAGCCCTTCGGTCAGAAGCTTTACTGCGGCCTTGCTGGCGCCATACACGGACTGACCCGGCACCGGTGCGAGGCCGCCCATGCTGGAGACGTTGAGCAGGCTGGCCTCCGGACGCTTCGTGAGCTCGGGAAGGAACGCCTTGCACATGTGCACGACGCCCCAGTAGTTGACATCCATCACCTTCGACATCTCGTCGTACGACAGTTCGGCGAACGGCACGAAGTGCTGGATGATCCCGGCGACGTTCGCGATGCCGTCCACCTGCCCGTGAGCAGCGACGACCTCGCCGACGAGCGCCTCGACGGCGGTGCGATCCGATACGTCCGCGGTGTGGGTTGTCAGCCTGTCGCCGGCGGCGGGCGCCAGTGCCCGCGTACCGTCGAGCGCTTCACTGCGAAGGTCGACGGCTGCAACCCGTGCGCCGCGCACGAGAAGTTCGAGGACGACGTCGCGCCCGATTCCGTTGCCGCCGCCGGTGACGACGAATACCTTGTCGCGTATCCGCATATGCTCCCTTTCGTTTTCCTCACGGTAGCCCCGATCGGGAACTCTCGTCTTCCGCGCGAGGACCATTCGGGGCGGATCGCACTCACGGGCGCAACCCGATCTCGGGTGTGAACCGGCCCGGAGCGACCTCGGGCCTGGTCATACTGGTGATGATCCGGCCTCGAGCGAGAGGACGACGGCAATGTGCCGATTGTTCGGGATGTCCGCAGCACCCCATCGAGTGCACGCCACATTCTGGCTCCTCGACGCCGAAGACAGCCTCGCCGAGCAGAGTCGCCGAATGCCCGACGGAACCGGTCTGGGGACCTTCTCCGCCGACGGCACCCCGATGCTCGAGAAGCAACCGATCGCGGCATACGAGGACCGTCAGTTCGCGCTCGAGGCCAGGGAGCGGGAGTCCCGGACCTTCGTCGCCCACGTCCGGTACGCGACCACGGGAGGCACCGTCCTCGCGAACACCCATCCGTTCGAACAGAACGGCAGGTTGTTCGCCCACAACGGGGTGATCGAAGACCTTCCGCTGCTGGAAGCCGAACTCGGCGACTACCGCACTCTCGTGCACGGCGATACGGATTCGGAGCGATTCTTCGCGCTGATCACCCGCCACATCGACGAGCAGGGCGGTGATGTCGGTGCCGGAATCGCGGCGGCCGTCGGATGGGTCGCCGACCGGCTGAGAATACTGTCGCTGAACTTCGTGCTCGTGACCGCCGAGGAGTTGTGGGCGTTCCGTTACCCGGACACCCACGACCTCATGGTCCTGCAGCGGCGTTCCGGCGGGCCGAGCGGAGGCCGTCATCTCGAGCACGCGAGTGCCGCCGGAACGGTGCGTGCTCGCTCGGGCGATCTGTCCAGCCGGCCAGCCGTTGTGGTGGCCACGGAGCGGATGGACGAGGACCCGGACTGGGAGTCGCTGGCGTCGGGAGAACTTCTTCATGTCGGACCTCGTCACGAGGTGTCACGAACGATGATCGCGGAGCACGAACCGCGTCACCGGTTGACGCTCGAGGATCTCACGGGCCGCGCCAGGGCCGCCCAGGCTCCCAGCGCACCGTGACGGTGCCGTCACCGCGATTCGTCTCGCCGACCGGTGCGTCACCGATTTCGGAGGTCGGTGATCTCGCGGAGATCCGTCAGGATCTCGCGCAGTTGCGCCGTTCGGCGTGCACCGAGGTGGACGGCCCATTCCGCCTCGACGTCGGCCACGACACGCGCGGCGGCCTCGACGGCGCGGCGTCCCCGCTCGGTGATCTGTACGAGTTTTGCGCGGGCATCTCGCGGATCGGGCGCCCTCATGACATAACCCGCCCGTTCGAGTCCGTCTACGAGAAAGCCGGCGGTCTGCTTCGTGATCTGCGCGGCGACCGCAAGATCGGTGATCCTCGAGCCTTCCGGGTGCAGTCGCTGGAACACTCGCGCCTGAGCAAGCGACAGATCGTCGAAGCCGTCCTCCCGAAGGACTTCGAGGACGCGATTCTCGAGCGCCCGGTACGGAATGAACAGCAGCAGACCTAGATTGACGCCGGGTGCTCTTACGGCTGTTTCTTCGTTCATCGAATCCCTTGACGCATCGTTCCGGCAGACGCACAATAGTACGAGAATCTTACCAATTCGAGGTGTGCCATGGACGCCGAACAATATTGGACAATCATCGCCGCCGAACGCCGCGCCACCGCGGATCTCCTCGCGACTCTCACCGAAGAACAATGGCGTACACCGTCACTCGCTGAGGGGTGGCTCGTCCGGGACGTCGCAGCACATCTGGCACTGGCATCGCAGCCACCCTCCGTGCCGGCACTCCTCCGCGACCTGTTGCGCGCGTGGGGCAGTTTCGACCGGATGAACCACGACACGGCCGTGCGCTACGCCGAGACACGCAGAAATTCCCAGCTCGCCGACGAGTTGCACGACAACGCCGAGTCGCGCCGGCTCCCCGCACCGACCAACTACAAGAACACCCTCGTCGACGTACTCGTACACGAACAGGACATCGCGAGACCACTCGGAATCGACCGCCCGATGCCGCTCGATGCGGCGCGTGCCGGTGCCGACCACGTCTGGTCGATGGGTTTTCCGTACCGTGCGCAGCGAAAACTTCGGGGCTACAGGCTCGTTGCCACCGACGTCGATTGGGCTGCCGGCGCGGGCGAAGAGGTGCGCGAGCCCATCTCGCTACTGTTGCTGCACCTCACCGGCCGGAATCTATGACTTGCTGGATGAGTCCGCCGTAGGTCTCGATGAGTTCCTCGTTCCCGACGTCATCCGCTGTGAGCACCTCGAAGGTGCGCAGCCCACCGGCGAGTCCGAGCAGGAGCGTCACGATGATCCGCGAACGCACCAAGCCTTCCGACTGCTCACCGATCGTTGCCGCGATCCGCGGCACGACACGCGTCACCATCTTCTGCCGGGCGATCTCCGGGTCGGGTGCCTCTTGAACGAAAAATGGTGCCATGGCCCAGAATTCGTAGTCTCCCGTGTCTCGTCGCTCGACGAGGGCACGCACCATCCGGCAACCGATCGACTCGTCCGGGCGCTCGATATCGGCTAGACCCGGCGCGTCGGGCGCAGCGGCCTGGAACAGTTGGGCCTTGCTGCCGGTCAGTTTCATCACGAGGGCGGGCGATACGCCCGCAGCCTCGGCGACATCTCTGATCGTGGTTCCGCTGAAACCACGTTCGGCGAACAACGTTCTGGCGGCATCGAGGATGATCTCGCGGGTGCTCGGTTCACCCACGTCGGCACCCGGCCCGAGGAACTCCGGCATGCGCGGGCGTCATGATCCGGCCGGTGCCGTCACCGCGGTCGTCGTCGCCGGGCCCACCGGGGAAGGCTGCGCGGGTCGCTGTTTCGGAAGGAACATGGCAGCCAGCGTAGCCAAGAACGTGGCGGCGCCCGCGATCGCGAACATCGCGACGATGGCCCCGTGCGCGGGGAACGCGCGTCCCCCCAGTTCGACCGTCAACCCGGTCAGGAGCGCGGCGACGACCGCGCTCATGCTCGACGCTCCGATCGTGCGGAGCAGACTGTTGAGCCCGTTGGCGGCGGCCGTCTCTGTGAGCGGAACGGCTGCCATGATCAACGCGGGCATCGTCGCGTAGGCCATCGCGTTGCCGATGCTGACGAAAACGGCACCGACGATGATGAGGACGACGGTGTCGTCGAACGCGATGCGGAACGCGTAGGACGCCGTCATGACGAGTGTCGCGGTGATGAGGGTGGCACGCCCGCCGAACCGAGAGGCCACTCGTGCCGACAGCGGCGAGAAGAGCAGCATGGCGATACCTCCCGGCACCATGCACAGCCCGGCCGCTGCCGCACTGAGCCCGAACCCGAAGCCGGTGATCTCGGGGAGCTGCAGTTGCTGGGTAGTCGAAAGAGTGTTCGCGTAAGCGGCGAATCCGACGAACAGCCCAGCGATGTTGGTCAGCAGCACCGTCCTGCGCATGGACACGCGGAGGTCGACCATCGGTGCGGGGACCCGCAATTCGTACGGCACCCAGACGGCGAGGACGAGGACGGCAACGACCAGGCTCGCGACGGTCTGCGGGCTCGACCAACCCCACGCGGGCCCTTTCGAGATTCCGAGGAGCAGCGCAGTCAGCGCGGCGGACAGCAGCAGCGCTCCGACGATGTCGAATCGCCCCCGGGTGCCGGTGGCGCTTGCCGGGACGACGAGCAGAATCCCCAGCAGGAGCAGACATCCGGCGGCTGCAGAGACCCAGAAAACCGACGACCAGCCGAAACTGTCGTAGAGCACACCTGCGGTGGGCAGGCCCAGCGCGCCCCCGATCCCCATCGTGGCGCTAGTGAGCGCCACGGCGCCGGCGACTTTCTCCCGCGGGAGCACATCACGGAGCACAGCCATCGCCACCGGGATGAGCGCGGACGAGAATCCCTGCAGGGCACGGCCGATCAGGACTGCGAGAAAGGTTCCGCCGAGCGCTGCGATCAATGATCCGACGACCATCATCGACAGCGCCAGCACCATCATTCGGCGCTTGCCGAACATGTCGGCCAGCCGAGAGACGATCGGTGTGGCCACAGCTCCGGTCAGCAAGGTGATGGTGACCAGCCAGGTGGCGTCCCCGGCGGACACGTCGAGAAGCTCTGGGAAGTCCGGCAACAACGGAATGACCAGCGTGGTCTGTAATGCGGCAACCAGTCCTGCCAGGCTCAGCAGCGCGGTGATCGTGCCGCTCGAGGCGGGCTGTCTGCGTGCCTCGTTTTCCGCACTTCGCATTCCGTTCTCCTCCCTCCGGGGTGAACGTTGTTCACCCCGCAAGAGTGAACGGTGTTCACCCCTCGCATGTCAACTCGGGAGCACTGACAACCCAGGATCCGAACGCCCGATAGCGGCGCCCGTCACAACAACGGAGTAATACTGTAATCACAGCAAATCTGCACGTCGATGCGTCCGAGGAGGACGATCATGCGACATCACCACATGAATTCACCCGGCTTCGGGCGACCAGGCGGCTGGCAGCAGGCACATGTGCCCGACGCGGGGGACGCCACCGAATGGTTCGCCGGACGACTGCCCGACGACTGGTTCACCGGTCCCGCCACCGTCGAGGTCGACCGCGAGGAGATCACCGTGATCGGGGAACTTCCCGCACCCGACGACACATCGGCCGCTGCCGTAGACGGCCGCATCTCCCGCTTCCGCGAAAGCACCCGCCCCGACCGAATGCGTATCGCCGACGAAGCCGAGGCCCGCTACGGGCGCAAGGTCGCCTGGGGAGTCACGGTCGGTGAACGCCACGTCCTGTTCACCCACCTCGCAGTCCCGGTGATGACGCGGCTGAGGCAGCCCGAACGGAAGGTACTGGACACGCTCGTCGACGCGGGCGTCGCCCGGTCTCGCGCCGACGCTCTGAAGTGGGCGGTCCGGCTCGCCGGGCAGCACTCGGAGGAGTGGCTCACCGAACTGCGTGAGGCGATGAAAAAGGTCGACGATCTCCGATCCGAGGGTCCTCAGATCTGACGATCCACTCGCTACATCACGCGACGACGCGACGACGCGACGACGCGACGAGCGAGACAAGCGGATTCGCTATGTCCGTTAACCATCCATCGGCCGAGGCGAAACGAGCGCGATGACTTCCGGGTGGCTGCCGGGTCACAACTGCAGACCAGATCCATCGACCTCGGAGGCATCATGACCCAGCAAACCTCGAGCGCCCTACCCCCGGTCGTCGACCGGCAGACCTGGCAGACCGCGCTGGACGACTTACGCAGACGCGAAAAGGCCGCCACCCGCGAACTCGACGCCATCGCCGCGCAGCGGCGCAGACTCCCGATGGTCGAACTGCCCGACTACACACTGATCGGACCGGACGGTCCGATCCGGCTGGCCGACGTGTTCGACGGCCGCTCACAACTGATCGTCTACAACCACATGTGGTCCGACGGCGAGGAATGGCAGTGCGGTGGCTGCACCGGCCTCACCTCGCAGTGGACCCGGCTGGGCATCCTCGACAACTACGACGCCGGCTTCGTCATCGTCACCAACGGGCCCATCGGCGAAGCTCTGGCATACAAGGCGAAGACCGGCAACATGATGGACTGGTACTCGTCTTCGGAGAGTTCGTTCGGAGCGGACGTCGACGCACCGCCCGGGGGTGGCTTCGCGGTCAACGTGTTCCTCCGCGACGGAGACACGGTCTACCGCACCTGGCACACCACCGGCCGCGGCACCGAACAGCTCAGCTACACCTTCCCCTTGGTCGACATCCTGCCGTGGGGACGCCAGGAAGAATGGCAGGATTCTCCCGAGGGCTGGCCGCAATCGCCCACCTACTCGGGATGGCTCGACTCCCCCGACATCGCCCGCCTCTACGGTCCGAACGGCGACATCCGATGACATCCGGGTAGAGACGTGGGGGTCGTCGCGCGTTCGAGGCCGTGCGACGAGAGAGCGACCTGAGCCCGAACCGGTGATCTCGGAGAGTTGCAACCGAGATTCCGAGGAGCAGTGCGGTCAGCGCCGTGAGTTCCGATAGTCGGCGGGCGCAGGCCCACATTTTCGTAGTCGCAAGGTGTGTTAAATTGCCGACGTCATTACGACGACGAACGAGGAAGCCGGTGTGAGTCCGGCGCGGTCCCGCCACTGTAATCGGGGAGCAGACCTCCATTTCGGCCGCGATCCGTCAGGGTCGTAAGGCGGAGGCGAGCGACGATCCGAGAGCCAGGAGACTCCCGTTGTCGTACCTCACTGTCCGGGGCGGATTTCCCCGAGAGAGGGCGTCTTCGCCATGCGCTCACGCGCGGTTTTCCCTGGAGTTCTCCTCACCGTTGCCGTAGTAGGCCTGACCATGAGCGGGTGTTCGTCCGCCACCGGCAGCTCGATCGGCGCCGATACCGGCGCCGACGCCGGGTGCATCACGGACTTCGATGCAACGGTCGACTACTTCCCGGCCAAGTCGGAGATCACCGACGCGGAGAACTTCTCGCTCACCTACGAGAACAGCTACCAGATCCTCACCGTCGACGAACCGTTCTCCGGCGCCGAACCCGAGTCGTACGTGCTGGTCAAGTGCGGTGCGCCTGCTCCGGAGCTCTCAGGTGAGCTGGCCGACGCGCAGCAGATCACGGTGCCCATCACGAGCCTGTACTCGGCGTCGACCACCCATCTGCCCCTCGTGACGGAACTCGGAGTCCTCGACACTCTCACCGGCGTCTCCAACGGCTCTTTCGTCTCCGACGCCGCCGCGCGCGATCGCATCGCCTCCGGGGACGTCGTCGAGTACGCAGCGGGCGGCACCGTCGACACCGAGGCCGTGGTCCTGGCCGCACCTGATGTCCTGATGACCGGCGGTTCGGACGATCCCGCGTACACGCAGTTGCGGGAGTCCGGCATCGGCGTGGTCGCGAACGCCGAGTGGCTCGAGGCCACACCGCTGGGCCGCGCCGAATGGATCAAAGTCATGGCGGCGCTGACCGGCACCGAAGAGCGGGCCGCCGAGGTGTACGGCGACATCCGTACGCGTTACCTCGATGTGGCGGAGACGGCCGCCGCCGCGGACCCCGCTCCGGTACTTCTCGGCGGGATGTCCCAGGGCACTTGGTACATGTCCTCGGGCGGCAGTTTCATGGGCAAGTTCTTCGGCGATGCCGGTGCACAGTGGCCGTGGGACGACGTCACCACCACGGGATCCCTGCCCCTCGACTTCGAGTCGGTGATTGCCCAGGCCTCGGACGCGCCGACGTGGCTGGTCGTCAACAGCTGGACCTCCATCGCCGATGCCCTGGCCGACGACGAGCGCTACGGAAGTCTCGCCGCGATCGGGACGGGCGAGGTATGGAACGCGAACAAGGCCACGAACGAGACCGGCGGTAACGACTTCTACGAACGCGGTGTGCTCCGCCCCGACCTGATCCTGTCCGATCTGGTGGCAATCCTGCACCCCGAAATCCTGCCGGATCACGAGTTCACGTTCTACCGGCAACTGCCGGCGTGACAACCACGCTCGACCCGGCACCCCGGACGCAGGACGGCGTCACGTCGCCTCCTCCTCGCACCGGGCGCGTCGCGGTGGCGCTCGCTGCGTTGGCCGCGGCGCTCGCCCTCGCCGTCGTGTTGTCGGTGACCCTGGGGTCGGTGACCGTGCCCATCGGCGAGACCCTTCGTATCCTCACGGGCCAGGACGCGTCCGATCCCCGATGGGGCACAGTGGTCCGCGATTTGCGCCTGCCCCGCACGATCACCGCGATCGTGGTGGGTGCCGCGTTGGGCATCGCGGGCCTGCAGATGCAGACGCTGTTCCGCAATGCGCTCGCCGACCCCTACATCCTCGGTGCCAGTTCCGGCGCGAGTCTCGGCGTCGCGCTCGTCGTGGTGGCCGGCGGTGGAGGTGCGAGCGGGTTCACCGCGAATCTCGCCGGACTCGGGCGGGCCGGCGTGGTCATCGCCGCCGCACTCGGGGCCGCAGCGGTGCTCATGCTGATCATGCTGTTGTCGCGGTGGGTGCGTTCGGCGGTCACGCTCCTCCTGATCGGGGTCATGCTCGGCTCGGCGACCACCGCGGTGGTCTCGGTCCTGCTCGTCTATGCCGATCCCCAACGCAGCCAACAGTTCCTCGTGTGGGGTCTGGGCAGTTTCACCGCGACCACGTGGTCCGATCTGGCGTTGCTGGTCCCGATCGTCCTGACCGGAATCGCCGCCGCGCTTCTCACGGTGCGTGCCCTCAACGCGTTGCTGCTCGGCGAGGGGTACGCCCGCTCCATGGGTATCGACATCCGCGCCGTGCGCCTGACGACGGTCGTCTCGGCAGCACTGCTCGCCGGTGCCACCACCGCGTTCTGCGGGCCGATCGGATTCCTCGGACTCATCGTCCCGCATCTGGCCCGCATGGCATTCGGAACTTCCGACCACCGCGTTCTGCTGCCCGGCGTCGCCCTACTGGGCGCGGTGGTCGCACTCGTCTGCGGGCTGGTGAGCCAGATGCCCGGCACGGACACGGTGTTCCCACTCAATGCCGTTACCGCCCTGGTCGGTGCGCCGGTCGTCATCACCGTCCTCGTGCGCAGCCGTCGCGGGGCGTTGGGATCCGCGCTGTGACCCGAACCGACGTATCCACGGCCGATCCCAACGGCATCGAATTACGTGATGTGACAATTGGTTACAACCGCCGGCGCGCTCTTCGCCGACGGAGTGTCACCACCGTCGCGACCGGTCTCGACGCTGTCGCGCGACGCGGCGAACTCACCGCTCTGGTGGGCCCCAACGGGGCCGGTAAATCCACGCTCCTTCGTACGCTGTGCGGACTGCAACCGGTGCTGCACGGACAGGTCCTGATCGACGGCGACGACCTGTCGTCGGTCCGGCCCGCCGACCTCGCCACCCGCGTCTCGGTGGTGCTCACCGAGCGCATCGACCCCGGCCTACTCACCGTGCGGGAACTCGTCGCACTCGGTCGCACCCCACATCTGCCCGCGAGCGCCCGGCTCTCCCCCGAGGACCGGGCCGTGGTGGATTGGGCACTCGACGCCGTCGGGGCGACACACCTGGCCGCACGACAGTTCACCGAACTGTCCGACGGCCAGCGGCAACGGTCCCTCACCGCCCGCGCACTCGCGCAACAACCGTCGCTGCTCGTCCTCGACGAGCCGACGTCGTTCCTCGATGTACCGTCCCGGGTCGAACTCGTCGACGTTCTGGGCCGCCTCGCCCGGGAGCAGAACCTTGCCGTGATCATGTCCACCCACGAACTCGAACTCGCGTTGCGAGTGTCGGACCGGATGTGGTTGCTCGACGCCGATCGGACGCTGACGTGCGACACCCCGGCGGCCCTCGCGGAATCCGGACGGATCGGTGCGGCATTCGACCGCGGACGCATGCGATTCGATCCGCAGACACTGGTCTTCGATCTCACGGGGGATGACAGCCGTGCCTGACCCAACAGAAGTGCTCGAGGAAATCGCCACGCTGAGTCCGTATTTCGCGGTCGGCACCGGACCGGCGCCCGGCCCCTGGCAGCCCACGACCGCCCTGCGCGAGTGCGCAATACGGGACGCGCTCGTGTCCACGACGGCCGACCGGATGGTTACGAGCGAGCCGCGGGTCGCCGCCTCGACCGTGTTCTTCGGGTACGCCGCGAGGATGTGGTCCGTCGCGCTCGGATCGGTGACGACGTCGGGTCGATGCATCCGGCTCGATCCGGGGATGTTGCTGTGGCGGACGGACGGCGGCATGCAGTTGCACCTCGCCGATCCACGCTTCGGTGGTTCCGTCGCGGCCGAGGTCCTCGATGCCCAACTCGAACCGCTCATAGCGGCGTGGGCGGACGTCGTGGCCCCGGGGCTCCTGTGGGGCAATACCGCGTCGGCGTTGATCGGTGCGGGTCGCATGATCGGGCCCGCGGCAACGCCGTACGTCGAAGCCCTGCTGGGCGACCCGCGGCTCCGCACCGCACTCGATCGGTCCACGGGTCGTCGTCGCAGCTGCTGCTTGTTCTATCGCACCCCGAACGGCGGCGTGTGCGGCGACTGTCCTTTTCCCACCCCTCCTGCCATGTCCTCGAAGGAGAGATCGTGACGTCCACTTTCAGCCCTGAGATCCTCGAAACCGAAGACGGCGGACGCGAGCAGCGTTGGGCGCTGCCCGTCGACGAGGACAGCCTTCTCCGCCTGATCCGGATGCTGTTCGACGAGTATTGGAACGACATGTGGTTCGGTCTCCTCATCGAAGGTTCGGCGCTCGAGGTTGCGGCTCCCAATGCGCCGAAAAAGATTTCGATGTACGACGGGTACGCGACGGTCGACTTCGGACGGTGGCATTTTCATCTGTGCATCGGTGAGCACACCGCGAGCGGACCGGAACTCGGCCGTATCCGTCGTTGCAGCCGCGCCGAGCTTTATCGCCGGATCGGCGCGGACGACACCGTCTCGTCGTGGGGCCTGCGCCTGTTCAACGGTCGCGACGAGCAGATGATGACCGTCATGCTTCCCACGCCGTTCCTCACCAACACTCAGCGCCTCACGGACGAACCCGTGTGGGAGCACCTCGAGGCGTGGGATCGGATTCGGGCCGAGCTCCTCGGACTCGAACCCGATCCCCGCGACCGCAGCGGCCAAGGTTTCCGTCACTCCTGATCGACGGTCACCCCTGCCCGGCGAACTCCCGGTCACGGACACGGTGATACCGGATCACCGGCGTGCCTCCGTCGTCGACGACGGAGGCACGCACCCCGTATACGTGCTCGATCATGTCGGACGTCAGTGCCTCGATAGGTGGGCCCTGGGCGACGATCCGTCCCTTCGAGAGAACGACGACCCGGTCACAGAACATCGCCGCGAGGTTGAGATCGTGCAGTGCGACGTAACTGGTCACCGGCAATGCCACCACCCGTTCCAGGATGTCGAGCTGATGCTGGACGTCGAGGTGATTGGTCGGTTCGTCGAGCAGGAGTTCCTGCGGATCCTGGGCGAGCGCCCGCGCGATCTGGGCGCGCTGGCGTTCTCCGCCCGACATGGCCCGCCACAGGCGGTCGGCGTGCTCGGACATACCGGTGGCCACGAGCGCCCGTTCTATCGCGGCGTCGCCTCCGTCGTCGCGGCCGAAGACGTCCGCGTGTGGAACTCGGCCCAGCCGAACCACATCCCGGACCCTGATGTCGACCTCGGTGTGCGAGTGCTGTCCCACCATCGCGACCCGCCTGGCCAGGACGCGGCGGCCGAGCGACCGGATGTCGGCACCATCGAGCGTCACAGTGCCCGCGTCCGGACGGTCGACGCCGGCAAGCAGACGCAGGAGTGACGACTTGCCGGAACCGTTGGGGCCGAGCAGCCCGATTGTCTCGCCGGGCCGCGGGTCGATCGTCACGTCGTCGACGACGAGGTTGCCGCTCCGGCTCCACCTCAGCGATGTTGCTGCCAGTGTCACTGCGTTTTCCTTGTCACTGCGTGCTCCTCATACGGAAGAGAATCAGGGCGAAGGCGGGCACACCGATCAGCGCGGTGACCACGCCGACCGGCACCTCCTGCGGTGCGAAGACCGTGCGCGCCACCGCGTCGACCCACACCATGAACACCGCCCCCACCACTGCGGCAACCGGCACGAGACGACTGTGCCTGGGGCCGATCAGGAATCGTGCGGCGTGGGGAAGTACGAGGCCCACGAATCCGATGGCACCGGCCGCGCTGACCAGTACCGCGGTGATGAGTGCCGTCACCACCAGGAACATCAGACGGGTACGGCCCACAGCGATCCCGAGCGTCGCGGCCGTGGACGATCCGAAGGTGAAGGCATCGAGCGCAGAGGCCTTCAGCAGGCACACCGCGATCCCCAGTGCGCACACGCTGCCGCACAGGATCACGTCGCTCCAGGTTGAGCCCGCGAGCGAGCCGAGCAACCAGAACAGCACGCCACGGGTGCGTTCTGCGTCGGCCGACGAGATGACGATGAAAGAGGTGAGGGCCGAGAACAATTGCGTACCCGCAACACCGGCGAGGACCACACGGGAGGTTCCACCGCCAGCGCCCGTCGCGAGCAGCAGCACCAGCCCGAACGACACCAGTGCGCCGAGAAAGGCACCACCGGACAACGAGATCGCACCGCCTCCGATGCCGAGGACCGCGATCATCACGGCGCCGGTGGAGGCGCCGGACGAGATACCCAGCACGAACGGGTCGGCGAGCGGATTGCGCAGCAGCGACTGCATGATCACGCCGCACACGGCCAGGCCGGCCCCGCACACCGCCGCGAGCAACGTTCGCGGAAGCCGCAGTTCCCAGACGATGCCCTCCCGGATCGCGCTCACCGTCGACCCACTCATACCCAGCTTGTCGAAGATCACCGAATACACATCGGCGACAGAGAGGTTCGCGGGTCCGATGGTGACGGTCACGGCGATCGACAGGGTGAGCGCCACCACTCCCAGAGTGATCACACCGACGACCGGGACCCGGTCGCCCCTGACGGGCAACCGGGTCTTCGTCTCGACCGTCATCAGTTGCCGAGGTTCCAGTCCCGCACTGCGGCGGCGACCTTCTCGATCCCGTCGATCGTGCGGATGGACGGGTTCATGTCGGCGCCGTTGACCACGATGTAGCGCTTGTTCTGTACCGCGGACAGTCGCTGTGTGACCGGATTCGACTCGAGGAACGCGATCTTGCTGTCGAGGGCGTCACCGTCGATGCTGCGGCGACTCAGATCCCCGAGCACCAGTGCGGTCGGGTCCCGGTCCAGGACCGACTCCCAGCTGACCTGCGGCCACTCGTTGGTGGTGTCGTCGAAGACGTTCTTCGCCCCGACGGAGTTCGTGATGATGCCCGACGAGCCACAGCAGCCCGCCACATAGGGCGTGTTGATATCGGCGAACCAGAACGCCAGCGACACATCGGACGCATCGATCTCACCGGCGGCGCTCTCGTACCGCTGCTCGAGTTCCGCGACGAATTCCTCACCGCGATCCCGCACGTCGAAAATAGTTGCGAGCTCGCGGATCTCCCTGTAGACCGAGTCCATCGTGAGCGGTTCGGTGCGGTTGCCGTCGGCGTTGACGCTCTCGTCGTTCTTGCCTTCGCAGTCGGTGGGCGACAGGTACGACGGCACCCCGAGCCGGTCGAACTGATCCCGGTCGGCCACACCGCCCTCGCCGAGCGTGCCGCCGAACGATGCCGACACGAAGTCGGGTTCGGTATCGAGGACCACTTCGAACGACGGTTTGTTGTCGGCGAGACGCGGAACCGTCTCGTTGGCGACGGCGAGATTGTCGCGCACCGGGTCCGTCCACGTCGCGGTGCCCACCATACGATCGGCGAGTCCGAGCGACAGCAGGATCTCGGTGGAGCCCTGGTTGAGCGAGACTGCCCGCTGCGGGGGCGCATCGATCGTGACGGAGTAACCGCAATTGTCGATGGTCAGCGGGTAGTTCGTCGCGGACGACGAGACGTCGACGTCCTTTTCGGCGCCGGTCTCGGCGTCGTTCGTCGAACAGCCTGCGACCGCGAGGGTCGCGGCGACGAGTGCGATGCCTGTGCGCAGCATCGGGTGCCGCCCCTGCCGGGCGGTGAATATCGAGTTGTTCATGTCCATCCTCGTGGTGTCACTTCGGTCGGCGCAGGTGTCCTGGCTCCCGGATCGACGCTCTCCCCCGGCCTTCCAACCGTGATGGGTCGTGGCCGTACGAGTGGGGGATCGCTCCTCGGTGACAGTTGCGGGACAGCCCCGGATTCGCACCGGTGTTCCCTACGTCGTATCGAAGCGTACAAGACCGTCGCGAACATGGACATAGCAGCGGGTGGGCGGACAGGCTCACGTCAGGCGGGACGGTGGTGGAGTCACGCCCTGGACCGACGTGGTGAACGGTCACCGGGGGCGCGGCGAAGCAGATACGTATCCATTACCCAGCCTCGCGCGACCTTCGCCCGTGCCCGCGCCTTCTCGATCTCGGGAAGTACGTCGGAGAGGCGTCCGGCCACGAGTTCTTCGTCGGTCGTTCCCAGCTGTGCGCCCCACCAGATATCCCACACGCCGGGTAATTCCGAGCACGCGAGCTGCCCGTCGAGCATGACCACGATGTTCTCCGCTCCTCCGGCCACCTCCTCGGCGAGCCGCCGGCCCGTCGTGATGGTGATCGGGCCTCCGATCACGTTGAGCACCAGCCTGTGCCGTGCCGCGAGCATTTGCACACTGCTGACTCCCGGGATCACGTCGTAGTCGATGTCGAGCAGTCCACGAGTGCGAATGCGTTCGACGACACGGATAGTGCTGTCGTACAGGCTCGGATCTCCCCACACGAGGAGCCCGACGGTCTCGCCGTCGAGAACCTGTTCGAGGAGAGCGATCTCGTAGGCTTCGGCGCGTGCGGCGTGCCAGTCGCGCACCTCGGCGCCGTATGCCTCGGGGGTCCGGTCGCGTGGCGGATCGGGCACCGCGATGACGCGGTAGTCCCCCGTGCTGTGACGCCGGCAGATCTCTTGCCGCACAGCGACGAGATCACCGGTACCGGCACGTCCGGCTTCGGCTTCCTTGTCGGCGACGAGGAACACGTCGACGCTGTTCAACGCGTGCACGGCGGCCACGGTCAGGTCGTCGGGGCCACCCGGGCCGATACCGATGAGCCGCAGCCGCCGAACCGTCACCCGCGGTCCTCGAGATCGCCTTCTGCGTCGAGGTAGGCCTGCTGCAGCGCCTGCACGGTGTCGGGATCCGGCTCGGCCCACAGACCACGGTCGGCGGCCTCGGTGAGTCGCTCGACGATCCCGCGCAACGCCCACGGGTTCGCCTCGCGGAGGAATTGCTGATTCTCGGGATCGAGAGCGTATGTCTGCGCGAGGGTTTCGTACATCCAGTCGGCGACGACACCGGCCGTGGCGTCGTACCCGTAGAGGTAGTCGACGGTGGCCGCGAGTTCGAACGCGCCCTTGTAACCGTGCCGGCGCATCGCGGCGAGCCAGCGCGGGTTCACGACCCGCGCCCGGAACACGCGCGCGGTCTCCTCCGTCAACGACCGGGTGCGGACCGCGTCGGGGGTCGTGGAGTCCCCGATGTACGCCTTCGGATCGCCACCGGTGAGCGCGCGCACGGTCGCGATCATGCCGCCGTGGTACTGGAAGTAGTCGTCGGAGTCGGCGATGTCGTGCTCGCGGGTGTCGGTGTTCTTCGCCGCCACAGCGATACGTCGATAGTTGGCGTGCATCTCGTCGGCTGCGGGCTCGCCGTGCAGGCCACGCCCGTACGCGAACCCTCCCCATGCCGTGTACACCTCGGCGAGATCCGCGTCGGTCCGCCAGTTGCCGGTGTCGATGAGTTGCAGGATGCCCGCCCCGTAGGAGCCGGGCTTGGAACCGAAGATCCGCCGCACCGCGCGGTCCGCGTCCCCGTGTTCGGCCTCGTCCCGCTGCGCGTGAGCGCGAACGTAGTTCCGGTCGGCGGGTTCGTCGAGTGCCGCAACCATGCGGACCGCGTCGTCGAGCATTCCGATGACATGCGGAAACGCGTCGCGGAAGAAGCCGGAGATGCGGACGGTGACGTCGATGCGTGGCCGGCCGAGCTCCTCGAGCGGCACTACGGTCAGCTCTCGGACCCGGCGCGATTCGGGGTCCCATTCGGGACGCACGCCGATCAGCGCGAGGACCTCGGCCACGTCGTCCCCCGCGGTGCGCATCGCGGACGTTCCCCACACCGAGAGCCCCACCGACCGCGGATACTCGCCGACATCGGCCAGGTATCGCTCGATCAGGGCATTCGCGAGGGCCACGCCGGTGTCGTAGGCGAGTCGGCTCGGGACCGCCTTGGGATCGACGGTGTAGAAGTTGCGGCCGGTGGGCAGCACGTTGACCAGGCCCCGCAACGGCGATCCGGAGGGCCCGGCGGGGATGTAGCCGCCGTCGAGAGCATGCAGCACCGCATCGAGTTCGTCGGTGGTCCGCGCCAGGCGGGGCACCACTTGCTCAGCAGCGAACTCCAGCACTCGTGCGACCTCATGGTCGGCACGCCCGAGTACGGATTCGACTGTGGCTGCGCCAGATCCGCAAGTCCAGCCGCAGTCTTCCATTGCACGGACAAGCGCACGGGCCTGGGACTCGACCGCGTCGACCTCGGTGAGCGGCGCGTCGGGCTTCAAACCCAATGCGGTGCGAAGCCCGGGCACCGCGTGCGATTTCCCTCCCCACACCTGGGCTGCACGCAGGATGGACAGCACCAGGTTCACGCGCGCGTCCCCCTCGGGGGCACCACCGAGCACGTGCAGGCCGTCGCGGATCTGCGCATCCTTCACCTCGCACAGCCAGCCGTCGACGTGCAGCAGGAAGTCGTCGAACTCCGCGTCGTGCGGGCGATCGTCCAGGCCGAGGTCGTGGTCGAGTTTCGCGGCCTGGATCAACGTCCAGATCTGCGCGCGGATCGCCGGGAGCTTGGCCGGGTCCATCGCCGCGATGTTCGAGTACTCGTCGAGCAACTGCTCCAAACGCGCGATGTCGCCGTAGGATTCGGCGCGCGCCATCGGCGGAATCAAGTGATCGATGATCGTCGCGTGCGCGCGCCGCTTGGCCTGCGCGCCCTCGCCCGGATCGTTGACGAGGAACGGGTAGATGAGCGGCATGTTGCCGATCGCGGCGTCCGTCGCACACGACGCGGACAGGCCCGCGTTCTTGCCGGGCAGCCACTCCATCGAGCCGTGCTTACCGAGATGCACGACTGCGTCGGCGCGGAAACCGTTCTCCACCCACCGGTACGCGGCGAGATAGTGGTGTGACGGCGCCATATCGGGATCGTGATAGATCGCGACGGGGTTCTCACCGAAACCGCGGGGCGGCTGGATCATCAGCACCACATTGCCGGCCTGCAACGTCGCGAGGATTATGGACTTGTCGTCGCCGTCACCGTCGACGAACAAGGAGCCGGGGGCCTCGCCCCAGGTTTCCGTCATCGCATCGGTCAGTTCCGCGGGCAGATTCTTCGTCCACTCGCGGTACTGAGCGGTGGTGACGCGCACAGGGTTACCGGACAAGTGCTCCGCGGTGAGCCATTCCTCGTCTTGTCCCCCCGCATCGATGAGCGCGTGGATCAGGGCGTTTCCGGCTTCTGCGTCGTCGTCGAGATCCATGCCCGGAAAGCCGTCGCCCAGGTCGTAACCCTGTTCACGCATGGTCCGCAGGAGCCGGATCGCCGATACCGGGGTGTCCAGGCCCACGGCGTTGCCGACCCGGGAGTGTTTCGTCGGATATGCCGACAGCATGAGGGCGATCCGGCGCTGCTGTGGCGGGACACGCCGTAACCGGGCATGTGCCACCGCGATACCCGCGACCCTACGGCAACGTTCGGGGTCGGTGACATAACGCGGCAGTCCGTCGGCATCGAGTTCCTTGAACGAGAACGGCACCGTGATGATGCGCCCGTCGAATTCGGGAACTGCGATCTGAGTGGCCGAATCCAGCGGGGACACACCGTCGTCGGAGTCGGCCCAGCTGTCGCGGCTCCAAGTCAGGCACAGCGCCTGGAGGATCGGGATGTCGAGTGCGGCCAGCGCCGCTACGTCCCACGCCTCGTCCTCGCCACCGGCGCTCACTGTCGCGGGTTTGGTGCCACCCGCGGCGAGGACCGTGACGACCAGGGCATCGAGGGTGCCGAGTTCGCGCAGAAGATCATCCGGGGCACCGCGCAACGACGCACAGTGGATTGCGACGCCGCGCGCCTTGCCGGTCGCGTCGATCGCATCGGCGAGATCGTGTGCGAATTGGACGTTTCCGCTGGTGTGGTGCGCGCGGTAGAACAACACGCCGACTCGCGGGAGCGCCGCGTCAGGGGTTGCGGGACGGTCGAGAATGCCCCATTCGGGCAGCTCGAGCGGGGGTTCGAAACCTTCACCGCCGAGAAGCACCGTGTCGGACAGGAACGCGTGCAGTTGAGCGAGGTTCGCCGGACCGCCGTAGGCGAGATAGCGGTGGGCCTCTGCGGCGGTACCGATCGGCACCGTCGACCAACCCATCAGCTCCGCGTCGGGGGTCTGCTCGCCACCGAGGACGATGACGGGAACCCCGTGGGCGAGAACCAGGTCCAGTCCCGCCTGCCAGGAGCGGGCAGATCCGAGGATTCGGACGATCACCAGGTCTGTTCCGGCCAGCAGCGCAGGCAGCGCTCGGGGATCCCCGCCGGTCAGGTCGAGCCGGGACGGGTTGCCTACCACCCAATCGACGCCGCTCGAACGCGCCGACAGCAGGTCGGTGTCCGACGTCGACAACAGCGCGAGCCGCGTCACAACGCAACCCGAAGCAGCACAACAGAAGCCATGTTCAGTCTCCAAAACCCTCGTGGACCTCGCGTGCCGTGGCCGGTCTCCTGGCTGACGGATCGACGCTGCTCGGCCGACCTTCCCGGAGCTGGCTCCAGTGGTCTCCGCACCGGCGGACCGGTACGGACGAGGGCGAACAACTACCCGCTCACAGTGGCGAGGGCCGCGTCGGTTTTTCACCGACTTCCCGAGCACCACGGCAAACCGAGAGTAGCGCACGGTTTTCTCCGCGTGTGCAACCATGTGCGCTCATGGCCGACCTTCCTCCCGAAACCTTCGCACCGGATCGGTGCCCCGGGGTGCTGCGTCCGCATCTCGCAGCCGACGGTGCGCTGGTGCGACTGCGTTCGCCGGGCGGCCGGGTGCCGGACGGTGGTGTGCACCGGTTGTCGGCCGCGGCCGGGCAGTTCGCGGACGGCGACCTTCACCTCACCTCGCGCGGAAACGTGCAGATCAGAGGCATTTCTATCGACGAAAACGGGGCCGTTCCGGAAGGACTCGTGCAGGCGGTCTCCGGTGCCGGGTTCCTGCCGTCGGCGTCCCACGAACGCGTGCGGAACATCGTCGCGTCGCCGCTGTCCGGACGGTTCGGCGGGCTCGCCGACATCCGGCCGCTCATCGGTGCGCTCGACGAGGCACTGTGCCGGGAACCTGCGCTCACCGACCTGCCCGGCAGGTTCCTGTTCGGCCTCGACGACGGCCGCGGCGATGTTGCGGCGCTACGGTGCGACCTCGCCGCGGTCGCGGTCGATGCCCGCAGCGCACGGCTCACCGTCGGAGATCTGTCCGGTCCGACCCTGCCGCTGCCGGACGTCGTCGACGCCATGATCGAGACGGCACTGCGGTTCGTCGAGGTACGGGCGACGCGGTGGCACGTGCGGCAACTTCCCGGGGCCGGACGCGAAATCGGCGGCGGTTCAACCGCTCCCCCGGCACCGCCTGCCGCGATGCCGTACGGCGTCCTCGGTACCGCGGTGTCGGTGCTTGTTCCGCTGGGGATACTCACCCCGCCGATGGTCGCCGCGCTGCCGGCCCGAGGCGTGATCGTCACACCGTGGCGTGGACTCGTCCTCCCCGGTGACAGCGATCCGGCCGACCTGGCCGCCGTCGGGTTCGTGCTCGACGACGATTCGCCGTGGAGACGGGTCACCGCGTGCACGGGGGCACCCGGGTGTAACCTCGCCGGTGGAAACACCCGAGCACTCGCACACCGCGTCGCTGCGTCACCCCTCCCGGATCGCGCTGTGCATGTCGTCGGCTGCGAACGCTCTTGCGGCGCACCGCACTCCCCTCACTCCCTCGTCTTCGCCTGCAGTCCGACGTAACAGGAGCCAGCCGTGATCGAATCCCCACCACCCCGTCGGTACGAGTACGAAACCGACGGTGCCGCAATCTACGTACGTTCGTTCGCGACGATCCGGGCCGAGTCCGATCTCGCCGCGATTCCCGCGGACGCGGAGAAGGTCGCGGTACGGATGATCCACGCGAGTGGGCAGACCGATCTCGCCCGAGATCTGGTGATCCATCCCGATCTGGTCTCGGCAGCCCGTCGGGCACTCGACGCCGGGGCGCCTGTTCTCACCGACGCGAACATGGTTGCCTCCGGTGTCACCCGCACCCGCCTGCCCGCCGACAACGAGGTGCTGTGCCTGTTGCGTGATCCGCGGGTTCCGGGTCTCGCCGAACGCTGGGGTACCACTCGGTCTGCGGCGGCGGTGTCACTGTGGGCCGACCGGCTCGACGGCGCCGTCGTCGCGATCGGCAACGCTCCCACCGCCCTCTTCCACCTGCTGGAGATGCTCGATGCCGGCGCGCCCCGACCCGCCGCAATCGTCGGGGTGCCGGTCGGTTTCATCGGTGCCGCCGAATCCAAGGACGCGCTGATCGAACACGGTCTGCAGATCCCGCACCTGGTGGTTCGGGGACGACGCGGCGGCTCGGCGATGGCATCGTCCGCACTCAACGCACTGGCTCAGGAAGCGGAATGACCTCTACAGCGGACACTCCCGGAAGAATCTTCGGCGTAGGCCTGGGCCCCGGCGATCCCGAACTCATCACCCGCAAGGCTGCGCGACTGATCGGCGACGCCGACGTGGTCGCCTACTACTCGGGAACACACGGCCGGTCGATTGCGCGTGCGATTGCGGCCGACCTCATCCCGGACGGTGCGCTCGAGGAACGTCTGGTGTACCCGGTGACGACCGGCACCGTCGACCACCCGGGCGGATACGACGGCGCGATCGCCGACTTCTACGACGAGTCGGCGGCCCGATTGGCCGTGCACCTCGATGCGGGCCGGACCGTGGTGGTGCTGTGCGAGGGCGACCCGTTGTTCTACGGCTCCTACATGTACCTCCACGATCGACTCGCGACCCGCTACGACGCCGAGGTGGTGCCGGGAGTGACATCGTTCTCCGCAGCGGCGGCCGCGGCGGCGGAACCGCTGGTGCGACGTACCGATGTCCTGACGATTCTGCCGGGAACGCTGCCGGAACCGGAACTGGCACGTCGGCTCGCCGACACCGACGGCGCCGTGATCATGAAGCTGGGCCGCACCTTTCCCGCAGTCCGCAACGCGCTCGCGCAGTCGGGTCGGCTCGCCGACGCCGTATACGTCGAGCGCGCGTCGATGGACGGTCAGCGGATCGCACCTGTTACCGATGTCGATCCGGCCGACGTGCCGTACTTCTCGGTGATCCTGGCACCCGGCGACCGGGCGCCCCGAAACGTCGGCATCGCGGACCGGTCCCGTCCGGCAATCGACACGAGACCGGAACCTGTGTGCGCCCACGAGGTTCTGGTGATCGGTTTGGGTCCCGCCGGCGAGAAGTGGCTGACACCGGAAGCGTCCGATGCGCTCGCGTCCGTGGACCACGTCGTCGGATACGGGCCGTACGTGGACCGGGTACCGGTTCGTGCAGGCCTGCAACGGCATTCGACCGGAAATACTGTGGAGATCGATCGCGCCCGGTTCGCTCTCGATCTCGCGCTGGCCGGAGAGAAGGTTGCCGTGGTCTCCGGTGGCGACGCCGGGATCTTCGGCATGGCGTCGGCAGTGTTCGAGGCCGCTCGCGACGACAAATACGACTCCGTACCGATCCGGGTACTTCCCGGTGTATCCGCGGTGCAGGCGGTCGCGGCCCGCGCCGGTGCACCGATCGGAGCGGATTTCGCGGTGATGAGCCTGTCCGACCGGCTCAAGCCGTGGGAGGTGATCGAACGCCGTCTGGTCGCTGTCGCCGAAGCCGACCTCGTGCTGGGTATATACAACCCGGCGTCTCGCTCACGCACGACGCAGGTCGCCGACGCCAAGGCCGTACTGCTGCGGCACCGCCCGGGCGACACTGTCGTCGTGGTGGGACGCGACGTGGGCCGCTCGGGAGAATCGCTCGATGTCACCACGCTCGAGAAGCTCGATCCGGCGAGCATCGACATGAAGTGCCTGCTCATCATCGGTGCTGCGGGAACCACGGTGACGGCAGCCGGGGCGGTGTGGACCGCACGATCGGTTCGGTGACGACCGCTACACGTGGCGAGGGCGCGCCGGGTCGTAGAGATGCGAGCACGCCACGTCGGACTGCTCCCGGACACCGAGCGCCCTACCCACGAGAATCACCGCGGTGTGCTTCAACCCGGCCTGCTCGACCCGATCTGCGATGTCCGCGAGCGTGCCGCGGAGCACCAACTCGTCGGGACGCGACGCGAAGGCCACCACGGCGGCCGGGCAGTCGGCTCCGTACTCCGCGCTCAACTCCTCCGCGAGAACACGCACCCTGGTGATCGCGAGGTGCAGAACCAGACTCGCGCGCAGACCCGCCACCCGTGCCAGAGCCTCGGTGTCGGGCATCGCCGTCGACCGCGCCTGGGTACGAGTGAGCACGACCGTCTGCACCAGTTCCGGCACCGTCAGTTCCGCGCCGAGGGTCGCGGCCGCCGCCGCATACGCGGGCACGCCCGGAGTGACGTCCCACGGCACTCCGGCCGCGTCGAGCCGCCGGGTCTGTTCGGTGAGCGCCGAATACAGCGACGGGTCGCCCGAACACAACCGCACGACGTCGAGGCCGCGCCGGTGCGCGTCGACGAGATGCTCGGTGATTCGATCGAGGTCCAGGTGCTGGGTGTCGACGAGTTCGGCATCCTCGGCGCAGTGCGTGAGGATCTCCTCGTCGAGGTACGTGCCCGCGTACAACACCACCGGCGCCCGCTGCAGCAGACCGGCGGCACGCAGCGTCAGCAGGTCGGCCGCGCCGGGCCCGGAGCCTACGAAATGAACTGTCATTCTTCACCTTTCACAATGGACCACTGCACCACCGGGCGCAGCGAGTGCCACCCGGTGAATGTTCCGATGGGCGCGGCCTGTTCGACCGACATCCGGGTCAGCTCACCGCCGTGCGCCTTCCACCACTCCACGAGCACGGCCTCGGTCTCGAGTGTCACCGAATGGGCGACGAGACGACCACCGTCGCGCAGCGCGTTCCAGCACGCGTCGAGCACCCCGGCTCGACTGCCACCGCCGCCGACGAAGATCGCGTCGGGTGCCTCGAGTCCCGTCAACGCCTCCGGCGCCCCACCGAGGACCACGCGCACCGAGGTCGGCACCCCGAGCCGGGATGCATTGCGCTCGATGGCCTCCGCGCGGGAAGGGTTCCGTTCGAGCGCGATCGTCCGGCAACTCGGATCGGTACGCGCCCATTCGATTCCCACCGATCCGGCACCGGCTCCGACGTCCCACAACAACTGTCCGGGTTTCGGTGCCAGCGCGCAGACCGCCGCGACCCGGATGGGTCGTTTGCTGAGCTGACCGTCGTGTTCGAAACACTCGTCGGGAAGCCCCGGCGCTGTCGAGTTACCTTCGGCCCCTGCGCATTCGATACACAGCAGGCTCAGGTCGTCGCCCGGCACGCCGACGAATTCCCGCGCGGTACCCGCCCGGCGCGACTCGTCGGTCTCGCTACCGAGGTTCGACAGGAGCGTCACCCGTGCAGCACCGAACCCCTCGTCGACGAGTATTCGCGCAACCACATCGAGGCTCGATGCATCCGACGTCAGCACGATCAGCCGTCGATCGCGAGACAGATACCGGCGCAACGCGTCGACGTTCCGGCCCACGAGCGTGACCGTCTCGCAGTCCTCCGCGGCCCAGCCCATCCGGGCACGGGCCAGTGAGACGGACGACACCGCCGGAATCACGTGCACCGCGTCGCGACCGAGCCTGCGGATCAAGGTGGATCCGATTCCGGACACCAGCGGATCACCCGATGCGAGCGCGACGATCGACCGCCCCGCGTGGCGGGCGAGCACGTCGTCGAGACCCGCGAGCAGCGGGGACGGCCACGGCTCGCGGATCGCGGCGGAGGCCGGCACCGACGCGAGATGCCGACGCCCGCCGAGCAGGACATCGGCGCGCAGAACGTGTGCCCGTGCGGCCGACGCGACGCCGGCCCAGCCGTCGGCACCGACGCCGACCACGGTGATCGAAGAACCCATGGCGGTGAACCATAGTGCAGGGCGGTGTGGATACACTCGGCCACGGCAAGACAATCGAAGGTGCCCCTCACGGGGATAATCGGGAAGCCGGTGAGAATCCGGCACAGGCCCGCTGCGGTGACCCGGGAGTCGTCGATCATGCGCATACGCGCAGCCACTGGACCATCGGTCCGGGAAGGCGATCGCACGATGTCCGACCGGGAAGTCCGAATACCGGCCTTCGATTCAGCTGCCGAAGAGTACGTCCCAGCGGGAGCCTGTGGAGGGTCGAGTAGTGCACGTGTATCCGTTCAGCGCCGTCGTCGGTTCAGACGATCTGGCGCTCGCCCTGACGCTGTGCGCAGTGTCGCCGGAGATCGGCGGCGTGCTCGTGCGCGGCGAGAAGGGCACCGCGAAATCGACGATGGTCCGGGCGCAGGCAGCACTGTTGCCGCAGGTCACCGAGGTCCAGGGCTGCCGATTCGCGTGTGATCCCCGGTCCGTCGACCCGGCCTGCCCCGACGGGCCGCACCCGGCCGACGCGCCCGTACGGCGTCGTCCGGCGCGCCTCGTCGAACTGCCCGTGGGCGCCACCGAGGACCGGGTCACCGGTTCGCTGCACCTGCAGAAAGCGTTGTCTGCGGGTACTGCGGAATACGAACCCGGCCTGCTCGCGCTCGCACATCGCGGCGTGCTGTACGTCGACGAAGTGAACCTCCTGCACGACCACCTCGTCGACCTGCTGCTCGATGCTGCTGCGATGGGACGTTCCACGGTCGAGCGCGACGGGGTGTCCGTCACCCATGCCGCACGATTCGTGCTGGTCGGCACCATGAATCCCGAGGAAGGCGAACTGCGACCGCAGCTGCTGGACCGATTCGGCCTGACGGTCGAAGTGGCGGCACCGCGCGATCCGCAGTTGCGTGCCGAGATCGTTCGCCGGCGCCTGGCGTTCGACGCCGACCCCGCCGCATTCACCGCGCAGTGGACCGACGCCGAAGCCGCACTGTCCGAGCGCATCGTCGAGGCCCGCCGCAGGATGCCACAGGTTCGGCTCGGCGATGTCGCGCTCGTCGCGATCGCGGAGGTGTGTGCCGCGTTCGACGTCGACGGCATGCGCGCCGACCTGGTCACCGCGAAAACCGCCGTGGCGCATGCGGCCTGGGAGGGTCGCGGTGAGGTAACCCGCGAGGACATCGCGGTCGCTGCGAAACTCGCTCTACCGCATCGCCGTCGCCGCAACCCCTTCGACTCGCCGGGGATGGACGAGGATCTGCTCGACGAACTACTCGGCAACACCGCGCCCGACGACGGCCCGGACGACGACGGCCCGGACGACGACGGCCCCGACGGTGGCCGCGCACCGGATCCGTCCGGTCCGGCAGACGACGACGCGGATACTGCGTCGTCCGATACAGATTCGGTGTCCTCCGAAACAGATTCGGTGTCCCCCGAGACGAAGCCGGAGCGGCAGTCCGCTCCCGCACCCACCGCGGTGACCGCCCCCGGCGATCCGTACCGCACCAGGTTGTTCACCGCGGACCGCATCGGACGCGGCGCGGCGGGCCGGCGTTCACGGGCACGCACCACGATCGGCCGCACCGTCGGTGAGCGTCGCGGCGATACCGGCCCGGTCCATCTCCCCGCGACGATCCGCGCGAATGCCCTCTCCGGTTCGGTCGGGTCGGAAGCAGGGCCACATGGGGTGCGGGAACTGCGACGCAAGGTGATCGAGGGTCGCGAGGCGAACCTGGTGCTGCTGTGCGTCGACGCCTCCGGGTCGATGGCCGCGAAACAGCGTATGACCCAGGTGAAGACCGCGATCCTGTCGCTACTGCTCGACGCATACCGTCGCCGCGACACCGTCGGCCTCGTCACCTTCCGGGGGACCACCGCGAGTCTCACCCTCCCTCCCACCAATTCGGTCGACGTGGCCGCCACACGGCTCCGCGAACTTCCCGCCGGCGGACGCACACCGCTCGCCGAGGGATTGATCGAATCCGCCGAGACCATTCGGCGGCACCGGTTGCGCGACCCGGACCGGCGCGCGTTGCTCGTCGTCGTCACCGACGGTCGCGCGACGTCCGGCGAGAATGCGGTGAACCGGTCCCTCGAGGCCGCGGACGTGATTGCAGCACAGGGAATCTCCGCAGTCGTCGTCGACTCCGAAACTGGCCGGTTCCGGATGGGACTGGCGGGGCGTCTCGCCGAGCGACTCGAGGCCGAATACGTACAGGTCGGCGACGTGCACGCCGATGCACTCACCGGAATCGTTCGAGGAAGGGCCGCCTGATGCCGAAGGGACAACCGGACGTCGTACCCGACGACGGGCTCACCACCCGCCAGCGGCGCAATCGTCCACTTCTCATGGTCAACACCGGTGACGGCAAAGGGAAGTCGACGGCTGCATTCGGGCTTGCCCTGCGCGGCTGGAACCAGGGCTGGTCGGTCGCGGTGTTCCAGTTCGTCAAGTCCGCCAAGTGGCGACTCGGTGAGCAGACCGCGTTCGAAACCCTCGGCGAATTGCACACCGAGCGTGGCACGGGCGGGCCGATCGAATGGCACAAGATGGGCTCGGGCTGGTCGTGGTCGCGCAAGGAAGGCAGCGACGAGGACCATGCCGCGGATGCACTGGCGGGGTGGCGCGAGATCCAGCGGCGTCTGGCCGCGGAGCAACACGGGTTGTACGTGCTCGACGAGTTCACCTACCCGATCAACTGGGGCTGGATCGACATCGACGAGGTCGTCGACACCCTCACCCACCGCACCGGCCACCAGCACGTCATGATCACCGGACGTCGCGCCGACCCGAAACTGCTCGAGATCGCCGACCTCGTCACGGAGATGACGAAGATCAAGCACCCCATGGACGCGGGCCAGAAGGGCCAGCGGGGAATCGAATGGTGAGAGAAAACGAGTGGTAGCCCTCCCCCGCCTCGTCGTCGCCGCGCCGGCCTCCGGGCACGGTAAGACCACCGTGTCGGCAGGGCTGATGGCGGCCCTGCGACGCACCGGAATGGTGGTCTCGGGACACAAGATCGGCCCCGACTACATCGACCCCGGCTATCACGCGCTGGCGACGGGACGTCCCGGCCGCAACCTCGATCCGCATCTCGTCGGCGAAGACCTCGTCGCACCGTTGTTCCTCCACGGCGCTGCGGGCGCCGACATCGCGGTGGTCGAGGGTGTCATGGGGTTGTACGACGGGATGCTCGGCACCGACGGTTACGCGTCGACCTCGCACGTCGCGTCGCTGCTGGCTGCGCCGGTGATCCTCGTCGTCGACGTCTCGCACGCATCGCGGTCGATCGCGGCGGTCGTGCACGGCATGGCGTCGTACGACCGCGGCACCCGCATCGCGGGGGTGATCTTGAACAAGGCCGGCTCCCAGCGTCATTCGGACGAGGTGATCGCGGCGCTGGAGCCCACCGGCATCCCGGTGCTCGGGGTACTGCACCGCGACGACGGAATCTCGGCTCCCTCCCGGCACCTGGGCCTGATACCCGCCGACGAGCGCGCGGAGGCGGCCGGGCAACTCGATCGGCTCGCCGACCGGATCGCGGAACACATCGACCTTGCCGAACTCGTACGGATCGCGCGGACGGCACCGGATGTGCACGGCCGGTCGTGGGAGCCCGGCGAGTCGGTGTCCCGCGGCACGTCGGTGTCCCACGGCGAGGCCGGTCCGGTCGTCGCGATTGCGGGGGGCCGCGCCTTCACCTTCCGCTACACCGAAACCGAAGAACTGCTGCGGGCCGCCGGATGCCGCACCGTCACCTTCGATCCCTTGCGCGACGAGAAGCTTCCGGACGGCACCACCGGAATCTATCTGGGTGGCGGATTCCCGGAGGTCCACGCCGCGGATCTCTCCGCGAATGCGCCTCTGCGTGACCATCTCCTGTCTGCGATCACCGCCGGTGTACCGACCGTCGCCGAATGCGCCGGTCTGCTGTACTTGTGCCGCGACGTCGACGGCGCCGAGATGGTCGGTGCGCTCGATGCGTCCGCGCGGATGACCTCCCGACTGACCCTGGGCTACCGCACCGCGATCGCCACGACCGACAGCCTGCTGGCCACCGCCGGCACCCGCGTCACCGGACACGAGTTCCATCGCACCGTCGTCGAGCCCGGCACTGCCCCCGGCTGGTTGCTCAACGGGCGGCCCGACGGTGTCGCGACTGCCACGCTGCACGCCTCCTACCTGCACACCCACTGGGCGGGTCACCCGCAACTCGCGCAGCGGTTCGCCGAGGCTGCTCGCGTCGCGACACCTGTGCCGGCACCGCCGCCGCGACCCCGCCTGCGCGCCCCCGACCTGCACCACCACGGCGATCGCGAAGCAACCCCGGGACTTGTCGACCTCGCCGTCAACGTCTCGACACGGCCTCGTCCCGCGTGGCTGGACGAGGCACTGCGCGCGTCCCTCGAGGATCTGGACCGCTACCCGGACCCGGGGGCCGCCCGGTCCGCGCTCGCCGACCGGCACGGCCGAACCGTCGACGAGGTACTGCCCACCGCGGGTGGTGCCGAAGCCTTCACTCTCATCGCACGTGCACGGACATGGCGTGCCCCGGTGGTCGTGCATCCGCAGTTCACCGAGCCGGAGGCGGCACTCGCCGCGGCCGGGCACGACGTGCGGCGGGTGATCCTGCGCGCCGGTGACGGCTTCGTCCTCGATCCCCGTGCCGTGCCCGACGATGCGGATCTCGTCGTGGTCGGCAATCCCACGAACCCGACGTCGGTACTGCACCCCGCCGGGACGCTGCGGGCACTGCTCCGGCCGGGACGTGTCGTGGTGGTCGACGAAGCTTTCATGGACGCTGTTGCCGGAGAGGCAGAGTCGCTTGTGGGCGAGCGGGATTCCGGTTTGCTGGTGATCCGTTCGCTGACGAAAACCTGGGCGATTCCCGGCATCCGGGCGGGGTATGTCGTCGGAGCCTCCGACGTGATCGCGGATCTCGCGGCGCAGCAACCTCCGTGGTCGGTGTCGACCCCTGCCGCGGCGGCGATGATCGCGTGCGCGTCGGCACGCGCCACGTCGGAGGCCGAGACGATCGCGCGGGAGGTCGCCGCCGACCGAGCCGCACTCGTCGAGGCGCTGGGCGACGCGGGCCTGACGGTGTCCGGCGCTCCCGCCGGGCCGTTCGTGCTGGTACCCGTGCCCACCGATACTCGGGAGCAGTTGCGCGCGAGGGGCTTCGCCGTGCGTCGCGGCGACACATTCCCCGGGCTCGGCGAGCAGTGGGTGCGGATCGCCGTACGCGACCGCGCCACCACCGCCGCACTGCTCGATGCGTGGAGATCGATCCGATGAGGGCAGCAGGGCTGGTGCTGGGGTACCTCGCCGACCAGGTTTTCGGTGATCCGCGGCGGTGGCATCCCGTGAGCGGGTTCGGAAAAGTCGCGCGGTCGATCGAACGCACAATGTATGCCGACAACCGCAGCGCCGGAGTCGCATTCACGATGGTGCTCGTCGGCTCCACCGGGCTACTGGGCTGGACGGCCGACCGGGTGACCCGCTCGCGCCCTCTGCTCAACACCGCGGTCGTCGCCGTCGCCACATGGGTGGTGCTCGGGGGCCGATCCCTCGGTGCCGAGGCGGGCGCCCTGGACGACCAGTTGAGCCGCGGCGACCTCGCCGCGGCACGGGTGCAGGTCACGCATCTCGTCGGCCGCGACCCCTCCCAGCTCGACGCTGACGACATCGCCCGCGCGACAATCGAATCCGTCGCCGAGAACACCTCGGACGCCGTCGTGGCACCGCTCGTGTGGGGAGCGGTTCTCGGTCCGGCCGGGCTGCTCGGCTATCGCGCCGCGAATACGCTGGACGCCCGGGTCGGGCACCGCACTCCCCGCCTGGAACGATTCGGGTGGGCATCGGCGCGGTTCGACGATGTACTCAACCTCGTCCCGGCTCGGCTGACCGCACTGCTGGCCGCGGCGCTGGGCGGGCGTCCCGTCGCGGCACTCCGAGCATGGCGGCGCGACGCGCACAAGCATCCGAGTCCGAACGCGGGTCCCGTCGAGGCGGCTTTTGCCGGGGCGCTCGGAATCACGCTCGGGGGAGCGAACGTCTATCACGGGGTCGTCGAGGATCGCGGGACCCTGGGCGACGGCCCGGCACCCGCCCCGGCGGATATCGCGAGAACCGCGCGTCTCGCAGCACGGGTAGGTGCGGGAGCACTCGTCTCGACCGTTGCACCGGCCGTCGCCGTGCGGGTCGCGGTGCGCAGACGTCGTTGACGGTCGCGGCCGGAACTCGTCCCACGGGACGTTCCGGGCAGCGGCATTGCGCAGCGGTGCACGCCACGGCAACAGGCCCACGCACCCGACGCGAGCCACGCCGCGGAAGGGAAGAAAAGTCCGGGAACTCAGATCCGAGAGACCGGCGGTTCGAGGACCCAAGCGACCGCGTCGCCCACGGTCGCCACGGTGCGCACGCCGGGCGGCCCCACGGGCCGGTTCACCATGATCACCCGCACGCCGAGGTCAGCAGCTGCGTCGAGCTTCGCTCGCGTGAGATCGCCCCCGGAATCCTTGGTGACCAGCGTATCCACGTCGTATTCCCGCATCAGCGTGCGTTCACTGTCGAAGGTGTACGGGCCGCGAGCGTGCACCACTGTCCAGTCGGGAGGGAACTCGCCGTCGAGCGGGTCGACGATCCGCACCACCACCCGGTGCTTCCCGAGCGGTTCGACGAAACGATCGAGCGTCTGACGGCCCGTAGTCAGAAAGACACCGGATCCACCGGCCGCGACTCGAGCGGCCTCGTCGTGGCAGGCCACCCGGATCCATCCACCGGTGTCGTCGGTCCATCCAGGACGCTGCAAGCGCACCAACGGGATTCTCGCGGCGCGGCAGGCTTCGGCCGCGTTGGCGCTGATACCCTCCGCGAAAGGATGGGTCGCGTCGACGACCGCGTCGACACCGTGGGTGCGCAGGTACGCTTCGAGCCCGGAGGCCCCGCCGAACCCGCCGATACGCACTGCTCCGGCAGGCAGGCGTGGGTTGCGCACTCGCCCGGCGAGCGAGGACACGACATCGACTCCGTTGTCGCACAACAGCTGTGCGAGTGCACGGGCCTCGCCGGTGCCACCGAGGACAAGCACCGTCATGCCAATGCTCCCGTCAAGGTCGGCAGCGTGGGGCGGTCCCTCATCATCGAGAGCAGCCCATCGACGTCGATGTGCTCGTCGATCATGTCGGCGAGGACGTCGAGCCGCGCCTCGCGTTGTGCGGCGAAATTCACTGCGCCCGTGTGCACCTCGCGGCCTGCCGCGGCGGCAACCTCGTGTAACCACGCCGCGCGCAGTGCGTCGCCCTCCAGGGTGCCGTGCCACATGGTGCCGAACACGTTGCCTCGCCGGGCACCACCGAGGAACTCGTCGTCGCCACCGGCACAGATGCGTCCGTGATGGATCTCGTAGCCCGTCGCCTCTGCTCCGAGCGCCGAGCCGGCCGGTAGCCGCAGCACTTTACGGCGGCCGAATTCCGTTCTCACAGCGAGTAGTCCGAGCCCTCGGGCCCGCGCACCCGGCGTTCCTTCGATGCCGTGGGGGTCGACGATGTCATGGCCGAGCATCTGGAATCCCCCACAGATGCCCAGAACCGAGCCGCCCCGCTGTGCATGGTCGACGATGGCCCTGTCGAGGCCACGCGCACGCAGCCAGGCAAGGTCTGCGAGTGTCGCGCGAGTACCGGGCACGATCACGACATCCGCGCCCGCGAGCGTGCGCGGATCGTCGACGAACCGCACTCGTACATCCGGTTCGAGGCACAAGGCGTCGACATCGGTGAAATTACTGATGCGCGGCAACATCACGACAGCGATGGTGAGCGCACCGTCGCCGGGGTGGCTCGGACGCGATGTCAATGCGAGGGAATCCTCGGAGTCCAGCCACAGATCGCGCTGCCACGGCAGCACCCCGAGCACCGGCCGTCCGGTCAGCGCCGACAACGAGTCCAGGCCCGGTTTCAGCAGAGCGGCATCGCCGCGGAACTTGTTGATCACGAAGCCGCGTACCAGCTGCTGATCGGCGGCATCGAGGAGCGCGAGCGTGCCGTACATCGACGCGAAGACCCCACCGCGGTCGATGTCACCGACGAGAATCGTCGGAAGTGAGCCGTGTTGCGCCAGACCCATATTGACGTAATCGTGCGCACGGAGATTTATCTCGGCGGCACTGCCCGCACCCTCGCACACGACCACGTCGAACCTGGCGCGGAGGTCGTCCAGTGCCGAGAATGCCGCGTCGGCGAGGTATTGACGGCCACCAGCGAATTCACCGGCTTCGAGAGTCCCCGCCGGTTGTCCCAGCACCACTACGTGGCTGCGACGGTCGCTGCCGGGTTTGAGGAGTACCGGATTCATGGCCGGTTCCGGAGTCGCGCGGGCGGCGATCGCCTGAACCCATTGCGCGCGGCCGATTTCGGCACCCGCACCGGTGTCGGGATCGATCGTCACCATGGAGTTGTTGGACATGTTCTGCGCTTTGTACGGCGCGACCGTCAGACCGCGCCGCGACAGTGCCCGGCAGATCCCGGCGGTGACCACCGACTTTCCGGCGTCCGAGGTGGTCCCGGCGACCAGCAGGCCGTACGCCCCGCTCACCACGCAGTGCCCACGAACCGGCGCGGCGCGCGTTCGGTCAGGAGCACGAATGCCCATCCGAGTGCCGTCCGGAACGTGATCGCGGCGACCGCAAGAGAAAGCGAGTTCAACGCGTCACCCGGTGTATGGGCAGAAACAACCACGGCAACCTCCTGGGATTTCGCGTCCCATCCGAAAGCCATGCGCCGAGGGAGTTTTCTGGCTTCCGAAAGAAGTAATGATCTCGGTTACAGTGGCGCGACCGCTCCGGTATCCCACCGGATTGCCTACACCTCGGCACATGCGTACCGGGGTACCTTGGCATCACCGACACATCCTGTCAAGAGTGCGCGAGAATGGCTCTCGTGCCCCGCCTGTTTCTGATCTCCCATGCGTCCACCGAGGCGCACCACGTCGTTGCCTTTCCCCGCGACGAGCCCGTCTCCGACCGAGGACGACGGGAACTGACGAGGGCAACTACGCCGGTCACCGACCTCGCGCTCACTGCGCCGGAGCTACGGACAATCGAAACGGCGGCAGCACTGGGCCTGTCCGCAGCCGTGGAACCACTACTACGCGACCTGGATTTCGGGCGGTGGGCCGGCAGGACGATGGACGAGGTCTCCGAATCGGGTCTCGCTGCATGGCTCGGCGATCCGGAATCCGCCCCGCACGGAGGAGAGTCCATCCACGACCTGATCGTGCGTGTCGGCACCTGGCTCACGTCACTGATGGATTCACCGGAACGCATCGTCGCGGTGACGCACGCCGCTGTGGTGCGGGCAGCGACGCTGTGCGCGCTCGGTGCGCCCGCGTCGGCGTTCTGGCGCGTCGATGTCCGTCCCCTCGCTGTAACCCGCCTCGACGGGAGGGAAGGTCGCTGGAACCTGCGGTTGGGATGAATCGCTACCAGGTCACGTCCTGCTCACAGCGCCGGCCGTCGACCGTTCCCTCGACCTGCACGGTCGCGTGCTCGAGGCCGTGCGACGACAAGGTGGTGCGGGCCGAGTCGAGGATCCACTGGGGATCGTGGTCGCTCACGAGGTGCACAGTCGCGACATCCATGCCGGTGGTCAGCGTCCACACATGCAGGTCGTGCACTCCGCACACCCCCGGCAGGGCCGCGAGGTCCAGGCGCAGCGTCTCGACGTCGAGGTGGGCGGGCGAGGCCTGGGTGAGGATCCGCAGCGATGCCGCCGCGAGACGCAGCGCGCGAGGGATCACCCACAGGGAAATCAGGACGCCGACGACCACGTCGGCGAGGGTCCACCCGAACACGAGTACCAGACCTCCCGCGACGAGAACGCCGACGCTGCCGACAGTGTCGGCGAGCACCTCCGTGTAGGCGCCGCGCACGGCGAGGCTGTCCTCGACGTCGGTGCGCAGCATCGCCATCACGACGAGGTTCGCCACGAGACCTGCCAGCGCGGTGAGGATCATCGGCAGTCCCGGCACTTCGGGCGAGTCGTCGATACGGCCGATCGCCTCGTAGAAGACCCAGCCCGCGACTCCGAGCAGCAGGACGGCGTTGACCATCGCGGTGAGGACCTCGGCCCGGTGCCACCCGAAGGTGCGGGCCGCAGCGGTGCTCCCCCGGCGCGCGAGCACCAGCGCGACCAGTCCCATCGCGACACCGACGACGTCGGTGAGCATGTGCCCCGCGTCGGCGAGCAGGGCGAGCGACCCGATCCACAGGCCGACACCGGCTTCGAGCACGAGGAAAGCCAGCAGGATGCCGAGTGCGATCGCCATCCGCTTGATGATCGTCGGAGACGGCCCTGCGCTGCCGCCGTGTCCGTGGCCTACGCCGTGTGAATGTCCGTGACCGGAGCCCATGGCCCTCCTTCCAGGGTCCCGGCCATCGTATGCATGAATGCGCATGTATTCAACGGCTAGGTCCCCCGGGTGCGTCAGGACTCCGGTTCGTAGGCGGGCCGCTCGACAGTAGGCGGCAATGTCGCGATCGCCGAGATGCGTTTGAGCCCGGCGACCTGCAGCAAGTCGACGAGCAACGAACGCATTTGCGCGAAGACGACCGTCGCCGACACACCCGCTCCCTCGACGAGGTCGGGGCTCATCCGCTTCGCCGCACGGCGCAGCGCTCGCGCGGCTGCAGCTTGGTCGGGCTGGTCCCCAGGCTCTGCGAGAACCATCTCGCGGAGCACGTCGACCGCGTCGGCCAGTTGGTCGAACTGCGATACGAGCCGGGGATCGAGGATCTCGTCGTCGCGCACGAGGGTGAGCGACCGCCGGGTGAGCACCCGGACGTTGCGCATCGCGTGGTCGATCGGGTCTGCCGCGGCCGTCAGCACCGCGAGGCGCTTCCGGCTGTTCCAGTACAACGGTGAAATCCGGCTGATCTCCCGGCCGCCCTTCAGATGCGTCCGCATCGTGTCGATGGCCTGCTGGGTGGCGCGGGCCTGTCGAAGCGCTTCTTCGATCGGCTTCGGATTGTTTTCGACCAGTCCGGCTTCGACTTTGCGCAGAACATCCGCGGCGGTCCCGAGAATCTCGGCGGCGTTGCGACGCGCGCGGCGCACCGGGTGGGTGGGGACCAGTGCCACTACCGCGACCCCCACCAGACCACCCACGAGCGCGTCGACCATTCGATCGAACCCACCCGCTTCACCGGGCGGGAGGAGCGTCGCGACCAGCACGGCCGAGTTACCCGCCTGGATCGCAAAGATCGGGCCGCTGTTGAGCGCGACCGCCGTGGCCATCGCCATGGCGACGACCAGCGCGATCTGCCACGGTCCGGATCCGATCAGCGAGACGATCAGGTCACCGACACCGATCCCCACGGTGACACCGCACACCAACTCGACGCTGCGGCGCAGCCGTGCGCCGAGAGACAGGCCGAGTGACACCACCGCCGCGATCGGCGCAAAGAAGGGTGTCCCGTGATGGATGACGTCCTTGGCCACCCACCACGCGAGACCCGCGGCGAGAGCGCACTGCACGATCGGCAGCGCGGAAGACCGCAGGCGTTGGCCGGACGACTTCAGGCGCTCCCGCGCACCGGCGCGAGAGGGGAAGCGCCTACTCGACGCCAAGTGCTTCCGCCGCGCGGGGATCGCAGTCCTCGAGAAGATCGAGGCAGCGTGCGTGCTCGTCCGTCTCGCCGATCGCTTTCGCGGCCGTGGCGAGAGCAGCGACGCACCGCAGGAAGCCGCGGTTCTGTTCGTGGCTGTAGGGAACGGGACCGTAACCCTTCCACCCGTTCCGGCGGAGTTGGTCGAGACCACGGTGGTAACCGGTGCGGGCGTACGCGTAGGCGGCAATGGTGTCGCCGCGTTCGTGTGCGGCTTCCGCCAGATATGCCCATGCGATCGAGGCAGTGGGGTGCTCGGCCGCGACCTTCGCCGGGTCCTCACCGTTGAGCAGCGCCGACTCCGCCTCGTCGTCGCCGGGAAGGAGGGTGGGCTGGGGTCCGAGAAGATCACCGAATGACGTCATGGGCCCATTCTGCCCGTCTCACCTCCGCGGTCGATAGGCTGCCCGGGAAACCCATCCGTCGAACGAGGTGCAGGCGCGTGCCCGATCCGAACAACGAAGACCCCACCGACCAGAAACCGACCGACAAGCCGACGTCCGCCGACGCCGGATCCGCGGCCACCCACGACAATTCCTCGACGCGTCGCGGCGACACCGTCGACGGACCAGCCGAGCCCGGCACGACCCCCGAAGCCGAGACCGCCGAGGTCCCCACGTCCGAGAAGGCAGGGGCGGACGACTCGGCAGCGGCAGACGACACGGCAGTGGCAGAGGACACGGCAGCGGCAGCGGCAGAGGACACGGCAGCGGCGGACGAGCCGACAGTCCCCGAAAAGCCCACGCCGGCCGAGAAGCCGTCGGCCGTCGAGGAAACACCGCCCGTCGACAAAGCCCCCGCCGCGCAGATCCCGGCCGCCGAGGAAACCCCAGCCGTCGAGGAAACCCCGACCGCAGAGCAGACGCCTTCGACCGAGCACGCGCCTCCCGCCGAGCAAAAGTCTCCCGCCGTGCACAAGCCGGCTGTCGAAGACCCGCCGACCGAGCGGTTCTCCCAGGTTGTACCGGAGGGTGGCCGCGCGCCCGGCACCGGCGACGTCGAGACACCCTCGCGGCCGGCACCGGATCCCGCGCCGGCACCCGACGCGGCGGATGCACCCACGGTGCAGATCCCGGTCACCGCGCACGTTCCGAAGCCGCCTCCGGCGCGCATTCCGCCCCGACGCGCTCAGCCACAGCCTGTGCGTCCCGAACCGGCACCCGTCGAACTGCAGCCCTCCCCGACGCGGATTCCTCCGTCCCAGGACAACGACCGCAGGCGCAGGAGGATCGCCGCCGGCATCGGGGTGATCGTTCTCGTGGCGGTGGTGGCAGCCGTCGCGCTCGCCGTCATCCTGCAGAACCGTTCGGATAACAGTCCCGAGAGCCGCATCCGGGCGAGCATCGGCACGTTCGTCGAGGGCCTTGCCGACGGGGATCTCGAGACGCTGCGCGCGTCCACTTGCGGGTCGCTCGCCGACTTCTATTCGTCGGTCGACCCGGCGGAGTTCGACAGCATCCACGACCTCGCGGTGCAGGACGGCTCGATCCCGGTGGTGACGAGCGTCGACCGCATCCAGATCACGGACAGCACAGCCATCGCCCAGGTCACCGCGCACACGACGCGCAGCCCGGCGGATGTCACCGACCGCACCTTCGATCTCGCGCTCGTCGGCGACGAGTGGAAGGTCTGCAGCGAGTAATCCCGGGTACAACGCGAACGGGGCGCCGACAGAGTGTCGGCGCCCCGTTCGCGTTGCACCGGGATGGTGCGAACCGGTATTCGCGACTACTTCGCGGACACCGAGCGTCCGGCGGACCGCAGGTCGTTGCACGCCTCGATGACACGCTCCGTCATCGATGCCTCGGCCTTCTTCAGGTAGCTACGCGGGTCGTAGACCTTCTTGTTGCCGACCTCGCCGTCGATCTTCAGAACGCCGTCGTAGTTCGAGAACATGTGGCCGGCGATCGGACGGGTGAACGCGTACTGCGTGTCGGTGTCCACGTTCATCTTCACCACGCCGTAGCCGAGGGCTTCGTCGATTTCCGACTTCAGCGAACCGGAACCGCCGTGGAACACCAGGTCGAACGGCTTAGAGCCCTCGGGGAGACCCAGCTTCGACGTGGCAACAGCCTGGCCCTCGGCCAGGACAGCCGGCTTGAGCTTGACGTTGCCGGGCTTGTAGACCCCGTGCACGTTGCCGAAGGTCGCGGCAAGAAGGTAGTGGCCCTTGTCGCCCGCGCCCAGCGCATCGACGGTCTTCTCGAAATCCTCGACGGTCGTGTAGAGCTTGTCGTTGATGGCGTTCTCGACGCCGTCCTCTTCACCACCGACCACGCCGATCTCGATTTCCAGGATGATCTTCGCTGCGGCGGCGTCGGCCAGGAGCTGCTGCGCGATCTCCAGGTTCTCGTCGATCGGGATGGCCGAGCCGTCCCACATGTGCGACTGGAACAGCGGGTTCTTGCCGGCGTCGACTCGCTCCTTCGAGATCGCGATCAGCGGACGGACATAGCTGTCGAGCTTGTCCTTAGGGCAGTGATCGGTGTGGAGCGCGATGGTGACGTCGTACTTGTCGGCAACGACGTGAGCGAACTCGGCGAGTGCCACGGCACCCGTCACCATGTCCTTGACGCCCAGGCCCGAGCCGAACTCGGCGCCACCGGTGGAGAACTGGATGATGCCGTCGCTACCGGCGTCCGCGAAGCCCTTGATCGCGGCGTTGATGGTTTCGGACGAGGTGCAGTTGATCGCCGGGAACGCAAAGGAATGCTCCTTGGCGCGCGCAAGCATCTCGGCGTAGATCTCGGGAGTCGCGATAGGCACAGCGGCTGTCCTCCAGTGAGAAGTCGATCGGCACCCCGCCGGGGTGTGGCAGGTGCCCTTGTTGTCCTTGCAGTATGTCAACTGACACGCCTGGTTCATACCCGGGCCGGGTTCCACCCGATCCCGGCCGACGTGTTGCGATTCGGGCCGCCACTCCCGCAGCGGTACCCTGGCGAACGTGACTTTGGTAGAAGCCTCGGAATCTGTGACCAATCTGGCCCTGTTGCCCGGGTTTCTGGACCCCGTCAACCTTCTGAACTCGTTCGGCACCTGGATGCTCATCGGCCTGCTGATCGTGGTGTTCATCGAGTCGGGTCTGCTGTTCCCGCTCCTCCCCGGCGATTCCCTGTTGTTCACCGCGGGTCTGATCGCGGCGGCGAAGTCCGCGGAGGTGGAGCCCTTCGCACCGCTGTGGGTGCTGATGGTGACGATTCCGATCGCAGCGGTCCTCGGCGACCAGGTCGGGTACTTCATCGGCACCAAGGGCGGCGCCAAGCTGTTCAAGAGCGACGACGCGAAGCTCTTCAAGAAGAGCTATCTCGACGAGTCGCACCGCTTCTTCCTGCGGCACGGCCCGGCGATGATCTTCCTGGCACGCTTCGTGCCGATCGTGCGCACCTACGCCCCGCTCGTCGCCGGTGCCGCGAAGATGCCGTACCGGGTGTTCATCACCTACAACGTCATCGGCGGCATCGTGTGGGGCGCGGGCGTGACCCTGCTGGGTTACCTGCTCGGTCAGATCACCTTCATCGCCGACAACGTCGACTACATCTTCCTGCTCATCGTGTTCGTGTCTGTGCTGCCGATCCTCAACGAGGTCGTCAAGCGCTTCCTCGCGTCGCGTCGCAGTCCCGCTGCCACCACGGTCGACGATTCCGAGCCGGCCACGATGCCCATCCCGCGTACCACCCCGGGCAAGTAACCCCCAGAGACCGAGAAAGGTGGTTTCCGTCCCCGAGCACCGGGACGGAAACCACCTTTCGTGTCTGTGACCGGCGGGTGGGATCTACGAATCCGCAGGCGTCGACGCCCGCTCGGCGGCGACGGCATGGGCGGCCTCCATCAGCATCCACCCACCGAGTTGCACCGACAGATCGCGCTCGGCGACCGCCGACCCGCGCACCGAGCCGTGGGAGAACTGGGCGATGGCCGCACCGAATCCGGGAAGCCGGGCCTGCCGCGTCCAGTCTTCGCCGAAGAGTGGGAGTTCTTCGACCTGCAACCGGTTCTCCCATGCGGCCTCCGCGGACGCCAGCACGATCCGCGCCGCGGTGTTGCGAGCGCGCACGTCGTCGTTGTCGTGCACGGGGAGCGTCGTCGCGACCATCGCGAGGTACCGGGTGAGAATCCCGTTGAACAGTCCGCCGTCGCCTCCACCGCCCCCCGCGACCACGCTCCGTTCGGTGAGGTTGTCGTCGACCGCCTCGACGAGACGATGCACGCGTTCCCGGTGCCTGGCGTCACCGAGTTGCACGGCAAGTTCGGTCTCGAGGCCGAGAGTGGCGCCCTGGCAGTAGCTGTACACCGCGCGCTCGTGTACGCCGTTACGGATGCCGTCGAGGACGAGGCCGGTCTCGGGATCCACGAGCGTCTCGTCGATCCAGTCCGCCATTTGCTGAGCGCGCCACACCTTGCCGGCGCGAGCGAGCAGGAGCGCCGCAGGAGCATTCGCCGGAGCGTTGAAGAAGTCGTCACGACGGCGCCACGGGATGCCGCCGCCCTGCTCGGGAGCCCACGCACCGGACAACTCCCCGACCAGCGTGGTGAGCGCCGAGCGGTGATCGACGTACACGTGGCGCTGGGCTCGCTCGAGCGAGAGGCCGAGCCAGGCCATGTCGTCGAAGTAGTTGTTGGTCCAGCCCGACAGATTGCGGATGCGGTGAGCACGGGTGAGCCGGACGACACGACGCCGGCGACGCGGCGTGGCGTCGCGTTCGGCGGCGTCGACAGCCAGGTCGATCAGGTGCGCCTGCCACCAGTAGTGCCACGTTCCGAAGAGCCGTTCACGACGTGCGGCGGGCCATCCGACCACGCCCAGCGCCGTTCCCGGCAGTGCCCACAGCCTGCGTACGTGGCGTGACATCACAGCAGTCTCCGCAGCGTCTGCACGCTCCGACCACTGCTCGGGCACAACGTTCATCATCCTCATCCCACACTGCCTGCATATCCCCCGCAACGGCACCGCGAGGTGCCCGACTCTTCATCCGCGTTCGGGCCGCCGGTGTTACCTCACCGTGGTGAGATCGCTACCACGCGTCGGCGAGATCGGCGTGCTGCCTGATCCATGCGTGCATCGCGATCCCGGCAGCGACTCCGGCGTTCACCGAGCGAGTGGAACCGAACTGGGCGATGGACACCGTCATCGATGCCACGTCGCGGGCACGTTCGGTGACGCCCGGGCCTTCCTGCCCGAACAGCAGCAGACAGTTCCGGGGCAGCTCGACCGTCTCGAGGGGAACCGACCCGGGGGTGTTGTCCACCGCGACGATCGTGAGGTCCTGGGCTGCCGCCCAGTGAAGCAACGTATCGACATCGGGATGATGCATCAGGTGCTGGTAGCGGTCGGTCACCATCGCCCCGCGGCGGTTCCAGCGACGTCGTCCGACGATGTGCACGGTGTTCACCGCGAACGCGTTGGCCGTGCGTACCACGGTGCCGATGTTGGCGTCGTGCCCGAAGTTCTCGATGGCGACGTGCAGAGGGTGCCGGCGCCGGTCGATGTCCGCGACGATCGCCTCGCGCGTCCAGTAACGGTAGGCGTCGACGACGTTGCGCCGGTCGCCGTGCGCGAGCAGTTCGGGGTCGTACCGCGGGTCGGTGGGCGGCTCGGTCCCGTATTCGTCTCTCCACGGTCCGACACCGTGCGGATGCTCTCCCCATTCGGTCGGTCCGGGGAGGTCTTCGGCCGGGGCGCGTTCGTCGGTCGACATCGTCAGAACGTTTCGTTCGAGCTGGACGCGACGGTGAAGCCGTGCCCGGTGGTGTCGTTGGTGCAGGTCACATCGATGGCCGTGGTGCTACACGTGTAACCCAGTTCCGACAGCGTGGACCCGGGCGGCAGTGCCGGGCTCGCGCCTTCCGGCGACAGGTAGACGGGGCCGCCCGAGCACACGAACTCGCCGGGGCCAGTGTCCTGGACCCGGATGCCGTGTCCCCAGTTGACGACGCAGCTCTCGGGGCGCGGGGGCACGGGGTCGGTGACCCCCTCGCAACCGGCCTCGGTGCGGCTCGGAAGCCGGACGATGCCGCACTGGAAGGTTCCGTCCGGGCTCGCGAAGTAGTACGACTCGTTGCGCTCGTACTCCACGTCGACCAGCGTGGTGGTGGGCGCGCTCGGAGTGAGTTCCGGCGGCGTAGTGGTCTGCGGCAACTCCGAGGTGGTCGTCGGCGCCGCGGCCTGCTCGGTCGTCGTGGCGGGCGGAGCCGCCGATGACGCTGTCGCGGACGTTTCGGCAGGGGGCTCGTCGGCGGTGGACGAACCGCATCCGGCAAGGACCAGCGCGGCGCACCCGGCCACCGCGATCGAGAACAACCGACTTCTCACGTAACACCCTCCCGACGATGTGCGGGCCTCACTCTAGCGATCCGGGACGGGCAGCCGGCCACCCGCCGTGCGCGCCTGATTTTCGCCGGGCGCATCGCCGGAACCGTGACCGCGGCCCCGGCTCCCGGGTTTACCCTTGGACGCGGAGGGAGACATGCACCACCACCGTCGCATCGTGTGCACCGTCGCGTTCGTCACGACGGCGTACCTCATCGTGTTCTCCCTGTGGCTGAACCTGTTCCTCCCGAAGTCCGAACCGGGGACGGTGGGATTCCAGATCATGTTCCTCGTGTGCCTGTACGGCACCGTGCTGGGGCTGGCGATGGTGTTCAGTGATCGCTCGTCCAAGGTTCAGCGCCGGATCGAGAGGGAAGGGTTCGAAGGCTGGGCGACCGTCCGGTCCGCGAAGCCCGTCCGCGTCACGCGCGGCGGCCAGCTCACCGAACTCGACCTCGATCTGACCGTGCCGGGTTCCGAGCCCTACCACGGGAAAGTCTTCTACGAGGTCTCACACAAGCACCTGCCGCGCTACACCCCCGGTCAGATCGTCACCATCTTCGTCGATCCCGAGGACCGCGACCGCATCCTGCTGTTTCCCTGACTCCGGGCCGGGCGCGCGCACTATGCGGAAGTTCGGCGCGCGAGCGCGAGCATTCCCTCGACGAGCAACACCTGCGCGGCCACGTAGGTCACCAGCACGACGCCCTCTGCAGCCGTCCGTGCCCGCTCGCCCGAGAGCACCGTGCGACGCAGCACGATCGTCCCGTCGGACACCGTGAAGACCAGTCCGCCCAGCCCGAGCCAGCTGCGGCGGTCGGAACCCGGCACCGGTAGCCCCGCCCGCCGCGGCGCCCCCGGAGCCAGAGACGGATCGCCGGCGAGGGTCGCGGTGGTGCCGAGTACCGCGCCGTAACCGGTCAGCGGTACAGCGACCCCGCGGCTGCGGGTGCCCAGCAGTCCTGCGGCACCGGTCAAGGCACCCGCCCGCTGCAGCGCGACGCTCTTGGTCACCCGGGCACCGTGCCGTGCGAGCACCGTCGAGTACGCCGCCTGCATCACCGCGAACGAGCCCGCACCACGCAGGATGCGGTGATCCTCGTCGGATCGGATCATGAACACGTCGCCGAGGGTTGCGCCGGCCAGACCGGCGAGCAGCAACGCGGTGTCGACACGGTCGGTATCGCGGGCACGCCGCAGCACGCGCACCGCGAGGGCCGGCCCGATCAGCGGTTTCGCGACGCGTTGCAGGCTTTCCCGGTCGAGTACCGCCCCGGCGACAGTGACGGCGGTCGCCGCCGCGAGAACCACGTGCTCTGCGCCCCAGGGGCGGCGGCTGAACCAACTCATGGGCGGCACAGTACCCGCCGGCGACTGCTCGTCCGTGTCGCGTCCCGCGTGCCTCAGCGGCAGCGGTGTGCGGCGCCGGCCGGTGCGGCCCGCAGGAAACCCGGGGCGGGGAACCCGTGCCGGGCCGCGGCCGCGGTGACCGCGGCTGCGATCGCCGCGACGCGCGTGAGTTCGCACAACACGATCGCCGACCCGCCGAATCCTCCGCCGACCATCCGCGCTCCCAGCGCGCCTGCACGTCGTGCGGCGTCGACGGCGGTGTCGAGTTCGATGCAACTGACCTCGAAGTCGTCACGCAAGGACCGGTGCGACGCATCGAGCACAGGTCCGAGATCCTGGACCCGGCCGGCCCGCAGGGCGTCGGCGGCGGCGCGTACCCGGCCGATCTCCGTGACGACGTGCCGGGCACGCCGGCGCAGGACCGGATCCTCGAGTCCGTCGACGGAGGGAGCGTCACGCAAGGCGCTTCCCAGCATCCGTGCGGCGTCGTCCACCGCGCGGCGACGATCGCCGTACTGCCCGTCGACGAGGCGGTGCGCGGTGCGGGTATCGACGACGAGAATGGTCATCCCTTGCGCCTCGGGATCGAACGGGACGTGTTCGACGGTGTCGTCCGCGCAGTCGAGCAACAGCGCATGGCCGGCGCGTCCACGTAGCGCGATCTGCTGGTCCATTCCGCCTGTCGGCGCTCCGGCATAGTCGTTCTCCGCGACCACGCACGCGCGGGCAAGCCGGTCGCGGCCCACGTCGTCGGTGGGCAACCCGAAAAGTTCGGCAGACGCCAGCGCCACTGCCGCCTCGAGAGCCGCGGACGACGACAACCCCGCGCCCACAGGCACATTCGACGCGATCGCGATGTCGAGTCCTTCGCATCCCGGCGGGTCGAGTGCGTACACGACACCCACCACATATGCGGCCCATCCCGCCACGCGCGTGCTTCCGAGCAGCGATCCCGGGTCGATCTCGACCCGATCGAACCCCGCGCTGACCATACGAATTCGGCCGTCGGTGCGGCGGCGTACCGCAGCCGCGGTGATCTGCGGCAGCGCGATGGGAAGGCACAGCCCACCCGCGTAGTCGACATGCTCGCCGATGATGTTGACCCGGCCCGGCGCGCACCACACGCCGTCCGGTTCACCTCCGAACGACTCGGCGAATGCGTGTGCCGCGTCGTCGCACACCGTCACGTGCCCACTTCCCGCAGTCGCGCGGCGATGCGCTCCGGCGTCGTGTCGCTGATCCACGCCCCCATCGCAGACTCCGACCCCGCGAGGTATTTGAGCTTGTCGGCGGCGCGGCGCACCGAGAAGATCTGGCAGAACAGCCGGCCGTGTTCACGGTCGCCACCGATCGGTGCCTGGTGCCACGCGGCGATATACGGAACGCGGTCGACACCGTCGAAGAAGCGGTCGACGCGACCGAGCATGTCGCGCTGCAGCACCGCGAGTTCGTCGCGTTCGGTCTCGTCGAGTGCGGCGAGGTCCGGGACGTCGCGGTGCGGCGCGAGGTGCACTTCGATCGGCCAGCGCGCCGCGGCAGGCACATATGCGGTCCATGCGGTGCCCGACCACACCACGCGCGTTCCCACACGACGTTCGGCGTCGAGCACGTCGCGCTGCAACGACCGCCCCGTTCGCGCGCGGTGTTCCCGGGCACGCGCGACGAGCGTTGTGGTGCGGGGTGGCAGGAAGGGGTAGGCGTAGATCTGGCCGTGTGGGTGCTGGAGTGTCACACCGATTTCGGCGCCGCGGTTCTCGAAACAGAACACCTGGCGCACTCCCGGTAGGGCCGACAGGGTGGCAGTCCGCGCAGCGAGCACATCGACGACGGTGCGGGCGCGCTGAGCGTCGAGTTCGGCGAAGGCCGCGTCGTGGTCGGCGGTGAACGCCACGACCTCGCAGCGCCCACCCGCGGGCCGGCGCGACCACAGTCGGTCGGTGCCGTCTGCATCGGTGCCGTCCGCATCGGCGCCGGACGATTCGGTGCCCGGCAGTTCGCTGTCGGCTCCGAGCGCGGGGAAACGGTTCTCGAACACGACGACGTCGTAGTCGTCTGCGGGGATCTCGGTGGCCGCTCCGGGGGTGCTCGGGCACAGCGGGCATTCGGCGACCGCAGGAAGAAAAGTGCGGTCCATGCGGTGAGCGGCGAACGTGACCCACTCGCCGGTGAGCGGGTCGCGGCGCAACTCCGACGTCGCCGCGACCGCCGGAAGCACTCGCCTGTCCCGGGTCTCGCGGGTCGCGGCCCCGGACACGAACGGCTCGGTGTCGTCGAAGTAGATCAGCTCGCGGCCGTCCGCGAGCCGCGTCACGGTCTGCCGGACCCGCGCCGCCACGGGGTTACCCGTCGGCCAGACCCAGGTCGGCGAGTCCGAGCAGCGACCGGTACTCGACACCCTCGGCGGCGATGACCTGGTCGGCGCCGGTCGCGCGATCGACAACGGTCGCGACGCCCACCACCACCGCGCCGGCGTCGCGCAGGGCCTTGACCGCCGTGAGCGGGGAGTTACCGGTGGTGGTGGTGTCTTCCACGACGAGGACGCGCTTTCCGGTCACGTCCGGTCCCTCGATCTGACGCTGCATCCCGTGTGCTTTTGCGGCCTTACGGACCACGAACGCGTCGATGGGGCGGCCCGGGGCGTGCATGACGGCCATCGCGACAGGGTCGGCGCCCATCGTCAGCCCACCGACGGCGTCGAAGTCCCAGTCGGCGACGAGTTCACGCAGCAGCGTGCCGATCAGCGGAGCCGCGCGGTGATGGAGAGTCGCGCGACGCAGATCGACGTAGTAGTCGGCTTCCTTGCCGGACGACAACGTCACCCGGCCGTGCACCACCGCCAGCTCACGTACCAGTGCTGCCAGCTCGTCACGGTCACTCATTCGCGTTCCTCATCGTCGTCTCGCGCGGCCGTTCGTCGCGTCCGCCTCTGCACGGCCGCCCGGTTGGCGGCGCTGCGTCGGCAACGAGCCTAGTCGCCCGCCCGGCGGTCAGGCGGCGACGGGATCGGAACCCGTGCCGGGCTTCGGCGCGAGCACTCCGGCCTCCACGGCCGAGCCGTCGGTTTCCGGAGCCGCGACCGGAGCGGGTGCTTCGAAGAGCGGGACGGGACCGACGGCCCCGATCTTGGCGTAGATCGACGTGGGGAATCGGCCGACCGCGTCGTTCAAGGTGGTGCCGATGTCGTTGAAGACGCGCACGGCACCGGTGATGCGTTGCTCCCGCACGTCCAGTTCGCGGGCGACACGCACGAACGGCCAGTGGGTGACGCCGTCGAGACCGCCGAGCAGGTCGTGCAACGCCGCAGACAGCGTGTTCTCGGCGGCGGCGCGCTCGGCGAGCCCGAGACGCTGGTCGCGCATCTCGATGGCAAGCGAACGGGCACCGACGACGGGCCGGAGCAGTGCACGGTCGACGCCCGCTCCTGCCGACGCGGCGATGAGAGTGGGGATGAGGTCGTAGCGGTCGTCGAGTTCGTGACGGAGCAGACGCAGGCTGTCGCGATAACGGGCGAACAGCGTGCGGAGGCGCTGCACACCCGCGCGTATCCAGAGCAGCACTGCTGCCACAGACGCCACAACAATCACCAGAGCCACAGAGGTCACGTCGAGGAATGTACCGACGCGGGTGGGTGGTGCGACAGAGGGATCCCGCGTGTCATCCCCCGCGTGTCCGTACCGTGATCTTGCCGGGCCTGTTTCCGCCGGCGGAGTACGCCGGTTACGTCCGGCCGCGGCCGTTGCCCAGACGCGCGGCGATCTTGCGCACCAGGTTCTGCGGCACGAGTCGCCCGGCGGTGGCGAGCACCTTGTACTGGATGCCCGGGATGCTCCGCACCTTGCCGGATTCGAGGTCGGCGAGCGACGTGCGCACCACCTTGTCCACGTCCAGCCACAGCACGCCCGGGGTGGACGACATGTCGATCCCCGCGCGCTGGTGGAACTCGGTACGCACGAACCCGGGACACAGCGCCTGTGCCCGTACGCCCGTGCCGAGAAGCCCCCCGGCGAGCCCTTCGGTGAACGAGACGACGTACGCCTTGCTCCCCGAATAGGTGGACCCGCGCCCGGGCACCAGGCCCGCGACACTCGCGACGTTGATGACGTCGCCCCTGCCCGCGGCGATCATGGGCGGCAACGCCGCACGCGTGAGCTGGACGACCGCGGTGACGTTCACGTCGAGTTGCGCCTGCAGCAACTGAGGATCGGCGGTCCAGAATTCGCCCGTGGTTCCGAAGCCGGCGTTGTTGACCAGCATGTCGACTCCGCGGGCGAGCCGCTCCGCTACCGCAGCGCGGCCCTCCGCCGTCGCGAGGTCGGCCGGCAGCACTTCCGAGGACGCGCCGAACGTGCGCTGCAGTTCGGCAGCGAGGTCGTCGAGAGCGGACCGGTTACGGGCGACGAGAACGAGGTCGTATCCACGTTCGGCGAGGGTCCTCGCGAATCCTGCACCGATTCCCGAGGTAGGGCCGGTCACGAGCGCGACGGGACGCGAAGCTGAAGTCATGGCCGCCACAGTAGCGGCGAGCGCAAGAATCAGCGCGCCGCCGGACCGAGGGGATCGATCACCCGACGAGATCCTGCGAGCGTTCGGCCGAACCGAAGACCATCGAGTCTTCGACCCTACTGATCCGGTGGTCGATGGCGTCGCGGTAGTAATTGTGACGGACCCGCCAGTGCCCTCGGGTACCCGACTTCGGCAGCGCGTCCGGCGAGCGTTCCACGTATCCGGCCTCGAGGTCCCACAGCGGTTGCGCGGTCATCGGCTCGACACCCAGGTGGGGATAGGCATGTGTGTAGCCGTTCTCACGCATGTATCTGATGAGGTTCGCGACCGAGCGCGCGGTCATATCCACCCGCAGTGTCCACGAGGCGTTGGTGTAGCCGACCGACCACGCGATATTGGGGACGTCCTCGAGCAGGTGGCTCTTGAAGACGAAACGGTCGTGCGGTTTCAGCTCGTCACCGTCGACCACCAGCCGCGTCCCGCCGAAGCCGAGCAGTTGCAGTCCGGTGGCGGTCACGATGATGTCGGCGTCGAGGTGCCGGCCGGAGATCAGTCGCACGCCGGTCTCGTCGAAGCGTTCGATGTGGTCGGTGACCATCTCGATGGAGCCGTCCCTGATGCCGTTGAACAGGTCGGCGTCGGGAACCATGCACATGCGCTGGTCCCACGGGTTGTAGGTGGGGTTGAAGTGCACGTCGACCGGATAGTCCTCGGGCAGGTTGGCCGCCACGTTCGCGCGGATCATCTTGCGGCCCAGTTTCGGGAAACGGTGCGTGAGGTGCACGATCGCCGCGGTCTGCGTCGCATAACGCCACCGGATCACCCGGTGCGCCGCCGCGGGTGGCAGGAGCTTCCGGACAACGGGCACGAGGTATTGCTTCTGCTTGGCCGAGAAGATGTAGGAGGGCGAGCGCTGCAGCATCGTCACGTGCGCCGCCTGGTCGGTGAGGTTGGGAATCAGACTCACCGCGGTCGCGCCGCTGCCGATCACGACGATGCGCTTGCCCCGGTAGTCGAGGTCCTCCGGCCAGTGCTGTGGATGCACGATCGGACCCGTGAAGTCTTCTGTCCCGGCGAACCTCGGGGTGTACGGCTGGTCGTAGTCGTAGTAGCCGGTCGCGAAGACGACGAACCGGCACCGGTAGGTCTCGTGACACTTCTCGTCACCTTCACCAGTCTCGACGCCCAGTGTCCAGGTGTCGGTGCCCGAGTCCCAGTCGGCGGTCACCACGTGGCGTTCGAAGCGGATGTGGTCGGCGATACCGAACTTGCGCGCGGTCTGGTCGATGTAGTCCCTGATGTCGGCACCTTCGGCCAGTGCGCCCGGCTTCGCCCACGGCTCGAACGGATAACTGAGCGAGTAGATGTCACTGTCGGACCGCACGCCCGGATAACGGAACAGATCCCAGGTCCCGCCGACGCGCTGCCTGCGCTCGAGGACCAGGTAGTCGCAGCCGGGATTCTTCTCGAGGATCCGGTAGGCGCAGTCGATGCCCGACAGTCCCGCCCCGATGATGATCACGTCGTGCAGGTGGCCGTCGCCGGCCGGTGTCCCGTCGGTTGCCGGTGAGGCGGCCGGCGCTGCGGCCGTGTCGGCGCTCGCGGTCGGGTTCGGGGTGTTATCCGCGGGGGAGCTGTCGGTCACGTGGATCTCCTGATCGAGACGCCCCCGGTGCTGTCATCATGCAACATTCGTCACCAGATGTGAGCTGAATCGCGTCCCACTGTGTTCCGAACCCTGGCGAGCTGTCGATCGTCGCGGCGGCACCGGGCCGCCGAGAAATGTCAGCGATGGGTGGACGGGCGGCCCGGGTCGTGCTCGCTGCGGGCAGGCTCCCCGGATTCCGACGGTCCGGCAGGGGGCGGAAGCACGTGCAGAATCCCGGACAACCGGGCGACGGTCTCGATGGCCGAGTCCCATTCGCGTCCGGTGCTGCCCACGGGAATGGATCCCAGGGTCCACTCGCCTTCGCTCCACAGCATCTGCACGTGGTCGGGGATGGACTGCGTGAACGAGACCATGCGCTGGTCGCACACGCGCCGCGCGATCTCCAGATCGGTGGCGAACACGATGCGGGGTCCGATCGAACCGAGCAGGTTCATGTCCGCGTCTTTCGGGGGCGGCGTCGACTTCAGCCGCAGATCGATGTCGACGTCCGAACCCACCTTGCGGCGCACCGCGATGATCGTCGCGGTTTCTTCGATGTCGAACAGGGTGAAGTTCTCGCCGCGCCGGACGCCGCGCACCACATCGATGGCGCCGAGGTATTCCTGCTTGGCGAGCGCGGCGCGGTGCCAGTGGGACGGCAACTGGTCGTCCGAGGAGCTGTACTTGTAGCCCTGCGCCCGTGCCCAGATTTCGCGTACGCGCCCGGACTGCTCGCGCCGGGTCCGGTCGACGTAGAGCAGCGCGACCGCACCGAGCAGCGCGACCGCGGCGAGAGCAAACCACATGAACGTCATCGACACGAAAGCCTAGCGTGTCAGCGACCCGGACCGTCGAACGACGGTATCGACGCGCTGACGACGGTGTCGGCGGTCATCCGGCCGGATTCGACGGGCGTGCCGGTCGCGATCACGGCCGAGCCGACCACCAGCGCGGACGGGTCGTCTCCCGAGAGCGTGATGATCTCGGTATCCGGAGTGAGCAGCACCGTGACGAGCGATCCGCCGATGCCACTGATCGTGATGCTCCCGCCGTCGTTCGCGGTGACCGTACCGACCACTGCGCCGGAGTCACCGATGATCTCACCGAGACCACCGGGAAGCTCGTCGAGCGGTTGTGAAGGCATCGCTTCCGGAGACGGGCCCGGCGATACCGGCGCGGTAGGCGCGGGAGTGGTGAACGGGCGGGTGCCGGTGGCCGAATCGGACGTCTCGCTACGGCTGAGGAGGAACCCCGCGGTGCCGCCGAGCACGATGAGGACCGCAGCGGCGAGGAGCAGGAGCCCCCAGCGCGGGCCCCGGGGTGACTTCGGCGGTTCCGCGGGTGCGTACGGACCGTCGGGAGGCGACACGTTCGGCGGGTAGCCGCCGGGCGGCTGGTGCTGAGGTTGCGCGAACGCCTGCGTCGGCTGGTACGGCTGCGAGGGTGGGTAACCATGGCCGGGCGGATAACTCTGCACCGGCGGATAGCTCTGCGTCGACGGATAGCTCTGCGTCGGCTGGTATCCCTGCATCGGCGGATAACCCTGTGTCGGCTGGTAGGCCTGTGCGGTCTCGGCATACGGACCGGGTTCCGGATACACGAGGGTCGGGTTGGTGACAGGCGTCCCGTACGCGGCGGTGGGATCGTCGGTGTGCAGCACACGGGTGTCGTCGTGTGCTGCATTCTCGGGCGCCCGGTCCTGCTGCGACTCGTCGTGCGGCGCAGCATCTTGCGACTCGGGGGCTGCACCGTTTTGCGACTCGTCGAGTGCGTAGGCCCGCTCCTGCGGCGTGCGCGGATCATGCGGCTGTGTCATAACCCCTCCCACAGTAGGCGTGGGGGTTTGAGGGTTCGGGTGTGGACCGCAACGCCCCCCCGGGGGGGGGAGAGAAAGGCCACCCCGGGGGGGCGCGCCGCGCGGA
>NZ_JBNCLW010000002.1:261092-323519 GCF_049844875.1 Rhodococcus sp. DT1 | reverse complement strand
GGCGGGGGCGTGCCGGCGGTCTCTCCCCCCCCCCCCCCGCGGTGGGGGGCGTGGGCTGGCGTGGCCCCCCCCCCCCCCCCCCCCCCCCACGCGGGTGGGTCAGCTACCGATCACGAGGTGGTCGCCGTCCTCGCTGACGCCCACCGGGACCGTGTCGCCGTCCCGGATCTCTCCGGCCAGCAGTTTCTTGGCGAGCTGGTCGCCGATCGCCTGCTGGATGAGCCGGCGCAGCGGACGGGCACCGTACTGCGGGTCGTATCCGCGCACCGCCAGCCACAGCCGCGCGCTGGAGTTGACGTCGAGCGTGAGCCGCCGTGCCTGCAGCCGGTCGGCCAGCTGTGCGAGCTGGATGTCGACGATCTGCGCGAGCTGCTCCTCCGAGAGCGGATCGAACACGACCACGTCGTCGAGCCGGTTGATGAATTCGGGCTTGAACGCCGACCGCACCGCCGCCATCACGTGTTCCTTGTCGCCCCCGGCGCCCAGGTTGGACGTGAGGATCAGGATCGTGTTGCGGAAGTCGACGGTGCGTCCCTGCCCGTCGGTGAGCCGGCCGTCGTCGAGCACCTGGAGCAGCGTGTCGAACACGTCCGGGTGAGCCTTCTCGACCTCGTCGAACAGCACCACCGAGTAGGGGCGACGGCGCACGGCTTCGGTGAGCTGGCCGCCCGACTCGTAGCCGACGTACCCCGGAGGCGCACCGACCAGACGCGCGACCGAGTGCTTCTCGCTGTACTCCGACATGTCGATGCGCACCATGGCGCGCTCGTCGTCGAACAGGAAATCGGCGAGTGCCTTGGCCAGCTCGGTCTTACCGACGCCGGTCGGGCCGAGGAACAGGAACGATCCGGTCGGACGGTTCGGGTCGGAGACACCGGCGCGTGCACGACGCACCGCGTCGGATACCGACTGCACCGCCCGGTCCTGTCCCACGACACGCTTGCCGAGTTCGTCCTCCATCCGGAGGAGCTTCGCGGTCTCGCCCTCGAGCATGCGTCCGGCGGGGATACCGGTCCATGCGGCGACGACATCGGCGACGTCGTCGGGCCCGACTTCCTCCTTGAGCATCACGTCGTCACCGGCTGCGGTCCCCGACGCGGCAGCGGCTGCCTCGAGCTGCTTCTCCAGTTCGGGAATGCGGCCGTACCGCAGTTCGGCAACCTTGCCCAGGTCGCCGTCGCGCTCTGCCCGTTCCTCCTCGCCGCGCAGCGCTTCGAGCTGCTCCTTGACCTGGCGTACGGAGTCGATCGCGGTCTTCTCGTTCTGCCAGCGCGTCGTGAGCTGGTTCAGCCGTTCCCGCTCGTCCGCGAGTTCGGCGCGCAGCTTTTCGAGGCGGTCCTTGGAGGCGGCGTCGGTTTCCTTCTCCAGCGCCATCTCCTCGATCTCGAGGCGACGGACGATGCGTTCGACCGTGTCGATCTCCTCGGGACGCGAGTCGATCTCCATGCGCAGGCGCGACGCTGCCTCGTCGACGAGGTCGATGGCCTTGTCGGGAAGGAACCGCGAGGTGATGTACCGGTCCGAGAGCGTCGCCGCGGCAACGAGAGCAGAGTCGGTGATGCGCACACCGTGGTGCACTTCGTACCGCTCCTTGAGGCCACGCAGGATGCCGACGGTGTCTTCGACGCTCGGCTCCCCCACGAAGACCTGCTGGAAGCGCCGCTCGAGGGCGGCGTCCTTCTCGATGTACTTGCGGTACTCCTCGAGGGTGGTCGCACCGACGAGGCGGAGTTCACCACGCGCGAGCATCGGCTTGATCATGTTGCCCGCGTCCATCGCGGACTCACCGGTCGCACCGGCACCGACGATGGTGTGCAGTTCGTCGATGAAGGTGATGATCTCACCGGCGGAGTCCTTGATCTCGTCGAGAACGGCCTTGAGACGCTCTTCGAACTCGCCGCGGTACTTCGCGCCGGCCACCATCGCGCCGAGGTCCAGGGCGACGACGGTCTTGCCGCGCAGCGATTCGGGCACGTCGCCCGCGACGACGCGCTGGGCGAGCCCTTCGACGATCGCGGTCTTGCCGACGCCGGGTTCACCGATGAGCACCGGGTTGTTCTTGGTGCGGCGCGAGAGCACCTGCACCACGCGGCGAATCTCGTTGTCGCGGCCGATGACCGGGTCGAGCTTTCCCTCGCGAGCACGTGCCGTGAGGTCGGTCGAGTACTTCTCGAGTGCCTGGTAGGTGGCTTCCGGGTCCGCGTTGGTCACCCGGCGGTTTCCGCGCACGGCTGTGAAGGCATCCCGCAGGGCCGTGGGCGTCGCGCCCTGACCAACGAGAAGCTTGGCGACGTCGGAGTCACCACTGGCGAGACCGACGAGAACGTGCTCCGTGGAGACGAATTCGTCGGTGAGCTCGGTCGCGAGCTTCTGCGCCGCGGAGAGCGCTGCGATCGCTTCGCGACCGAGCTGGGGTGTGGTGGTCGCCCCGGTGGTCTGCGGTAGTGCACCGACGAGCCGTTCGGCTTCGCTCCGCACTGCGGCGGGGTTCACGCCCACCGCTTCGAGGAGCGGAGCGGCGATGCCGTCGGGCTGGTCGAGCAGGGCCACCAGAAGGTGTGCCGGCCGGATGTCCGGGTTGCCCGCGGTGGACGCCGCCTGGAGAGCGGCCGTCAATGCGGCCTGAGTCTTGGTCGTCGGGTTGAACGAATCCACCGCACGCCCCTTTCACTTCGAAAACTGCTGATTCCTATACCTGCGGACCGGTGTCCACGAGGTTCGCTATGCACAACGGATACAAGATTGAGTTTGTTCCGCTCAAGTTTCTTGCGGCTGTGATTCACACCATAGCCACAGATCGGGGCGCACGGTGTAGCCGACCGCTCCGTGACCGACTACAGTGACGGCGTCCAGCAGGCGCAGTACGTGGGAGGATGGCGTTGGAGACTTTCGCCATCGCGCGAGTGCAATTGAGCTTCGCGTCGATCGCGGCCACCCCCACCGGCCCTGAACGGTTCGCGTCGGCGTTCTACACCACCCTCTGGTCCGAGTCGACCGGCATTCGCGAACTGTTCCCGGCGGGCATGGAGAGCATGCGGCATCGGTTCACGACCGCGATCGGATGGGTCGTCAACCGGCTGACCGACTTCGGTGCCGTCGAAGCCTTCCTCGGACAGCTCGCACGCGACCACCGAAAGTACGGCGTCAAGCCGGAACACTTCCGCTCGGCGGGCTACGCGCTGCTCTTCGCGATCCGTGAATGCACCCCGATCATCCTGTGGACCGCCACTCTGGAACGGACCTGGGCCGAGGTGATCGGCCGGCTCGTGGAAACGATGGCCGTCGCTGCGGCCACCGACGATCTGCCCGCGGTCTGGGGCGCGACGGTCGTCGGCCACGAGCGAGTCCTTCCCGACGTGGCGATCATCCGCCTCGAGACCGACACACCGATCCCGCACTACGCCGGGCAGTACATGAGCGTGCAGATCCCCCAGCGACCCCACATGTGGCGCTACCTGTCGGCCGCCATTCCGCCGAACCCGCACGGGCAGGTCGAATTCCACGTGCGGCGCGTCTCCTCCGGCTGGGTCAGTCCCGCGCTCGTCAACGAGGTGCGCGTCGGTGACCGCTGGCTGATCGGACCGCCGCTCGGTGGCCTGCGCGTCGATCGCGACAGCGGCCAGGACGTGCTCATGATCGCGTCGGGCACCGGCCTGGCACCGCTCCGCGCGCAGATCATGGAGATGGCGATGCGCGGCACCAATCCGCGAGTGCACCTGTTCTACGGCGGCAAGTACCCGTGCGACCTCTACGACCTCGAGACGCTGTGGCAGATCGCGATGACCAACCCGTGGCTCACGGTGGTTCCCGTCGTGGAGGAGAGGGAGAACCCTTGGTGGCACCCGGTTCCCGTACGGGAAACGCCCAAGGGCCTCCACCGCACGATGTACGGCAAGCTCGGGAAGGTCGTCGGGCAGTTCGGATCGTGGGCCGACCGCCAGATTCAGATCTCCGGCTCACCGTCGATGATCCGGACCACCATCTACGCGCTCTCCGCGGCGGGCACGCCGCGCCAGAACATCAGCTTCGATCCGCTGTAAACCCGCCGCGTCTGTCACCACCGCGCCTGCAAGCACTGCGGTCAGGCGCGTTGCGCGGCAACCGCACGGGCGAACTCCGGATGCGCCTGCGACACCACGAGTTCCGAACCGCAGTCCGCGAGAGTCACACCGAGCGCCGCCCGGCGCGGTTCGATGACGCGCAGTGCAACATAGATGGGCAGGAACGACAGCCCGAAGACGCTGAGCAACACGAACCCGTACACCTTCGGCGCGCCCTGCACGAGCGCGAACACCAACGCCAGGAAGACGATCCCGAGGACCGTACAGGTTGCGGCGGCGGCAATCTGCCAGCGCACGCGGACGGCGACGCACTGCGCGCACGTCGGCCACTCCACGGCAGCGACCTGCACGGTGTACGCGGCTTCGAGGGCCGAGCCGATACGACCGGACTTCCCCCGGGGGCGCACCGCATCCGACGAGACGGTGACACGCACGCGGTCGACCTCGGGTTCGCCGTGGCGGGCACAGATCGGCGGCACCGGCTCGACCGGCCTCATCGCCCCGCTACCCCGCGTATTCACCGTCCCTGTCCCCGGATACTCGACGGCCAATCGCACCTCGACCCGCTGGGGTCCCCCGTTTGCCATGCGACGGAGTATGTCAGGCAGCGATCGAGCAGGGAAGCCGGCCGTTCCGGCGCCGGCAGATCTAGCGGTACGACGCGCGGAGCGTCTTCTTGTCGAGCTTGCCGAGGGGCGTGAGCGGCAGCGAATCGAGAAAGTCCACGGACTTGGGAGCGTGCACGGATCCCTTGGCCGCACGGACCTTCTCGATCAGTTCTTCCGCGGTCACGGTCTGGCCGTCACGCAGCACGACGCATGCCTTGACCGCCTCACCCCACTTCTGGTCGGGCACACCGACGACCGCCACCGAGGCGACGGCGGGGTGGGACGAGATCGCGTCCTCGATCTCCCGGGGGAACACGTTGAAGCCGCCGGTGACGATCATGTCCTTCTTGCGGTCGACGATGGTGAGGAAGCCGTGCTTGTCGGCACGCGCGACATCGCCCGTGTGCAGCCACCCACCGCGCAGCGCTTCTGCCGTCTCGTCGGGCTTCTTCCAGTACCCCTTCATGACGAGCGGGCCGCGCACGCAGATCTCGCCGAGTTCCCCTTGTGGCACTTCGCGCAGGTCGTCGTCGAGCAGGCGTACGTCGAGCCATGGCACCGGACGTCCGCACGAGGCGAGTCGTTCCGGATCGTCGGCGAGGTGTTCCTCTTTGCGCAGCACCGAGATCGTCATGCCGCACTCGGACTGCCCGTAGAACTGGAAGAACACCTGCCCGAGGCGCTCGATCCCTTCCTGGAGCCGGGCGGGTGACATCGCCGACGCGCCGTAGAAGAGCGTGTCGAGGCTCGACAGGTCGCGCGCGTCGAAGTCGGGGTGGTCGAGCAGCAGATAGATCATCGTGGGTACGAGCATCGTGGCGTTGATGCGGTGCTTCTCGATGGTCTCGAGGACGAGGCCGGGTTCGAAGTACGGCAGCACGTAGAGGCAGCCGCCGCGCAGCAGCGTCGGCACGAAGAACGCGGCGCCGGCGTGGGACAGCGGGGTGCAGATCAGAAAGCGCGGCTGGTCGGGCCACTGCCACTCCGCCATCTGGATCTGGTTGAGCGCCGCGCCGGACCGGAACGACCCCATCACGCCCTTCGGCTTTCCGGTGGTTCCCCCGGTGTAGACCATCGACGACGTGTCCTCGGCCGACACCGGAGCAGCCACGAGGCGTTGCTCGGTGAACTGATCGGCGAGCGCGAGGATGTCCGTGCCCACAGCCGACGGACCGAGGGAGAACAGATTCTTCAAGGTCGGGATCTGGGCTTGCAGCTCGGCGGCCCGCTCCTCGAAGTGATCCGGATCGAAGATGAGGGTCTCGATCTCGGCATCGGAGGTGATGTACAGGTGATCGGCGAGCGAACCCATCGGATTGAGCGCACTGTTGCGGCATCCGGCGACCATCGTCGCACCCATCGAGATGAGGACTTCCGGCCGGTTCTTCGACAGCATCGCGACAGATGACCCCTGGCCGATTCCCACGGACCCGAGGGCCTGCTGGAACCTGCTGATGGCACCGCGCATCTCGGCGCCGGTGAGGACGACGTCGCCGAGGTACAGCGCCGGACGGTCCGCGCTGCGGTCGAGCGCCGTGATGAGCAGGTCCGGGGTGAAGACGGGCCGGTGCAGGTCCGCGTACTCCTCGATCATGTCGTCCTTCCGGTCGGTGTCGTGGTCCGGGGGTGTGACGGCCCGGGTTACGGGCTTCCGATGTGGTCGGCGTCACCCGGTTCCCGCCACGATAACCGCTGCACCGGCAAAACTGAAACACGTTCCACTCTGTCGGGGTGCGTGTTCCTCGCCTAGAGTCTGTGCAACACCGCGCCACACCACCCGGGGGTCACGTATGCAGTCGGCTACGCCGTCATCGACCGACACCGACATCGCGGTCTCCGCGACCGTGGTCGAGCACCACCGCCTGCGAACCGATCTGGCCGTCGTGCGGCTCGAATGCAACAGCGACATCGTTCCGTTCCGCGCCGGCCAGTACGTCGACGTGACCGTGCCGCAGCGTCCGAACCTGCCGCGCCGCCTGTCGCCCGCACTCCCCCCGTCGATGGACGGCAAGCTCGAATTCCACGTCCGCACCGTGCCGGGCGGATGGGTCAGCAAAACGATCGTCGAGTCCACCAGTCCCGGAGACGTGTGGACCGTCGGCAATCCTCGCGGAGGTGACCTCCACGTCGACGACACCGGACGCATTGTGGTGATGATCGCCGGCGGTACCGGCCTGGCCCCGCTGCGCGCATTGCTCCTCGACGTCGCGCGCCGTCCACAGCCGCCCCGCACCTTCCTCTTCGTCGGCGCCCGCACGCCCCGGGACCTCTACGCGGCGGACATGCTGGCCCTGCTCGGGGAAGCACTGCCCTGGCTGACGATCGTGCCGGTGACCGAGTCGCTGTACGACCCCGCGATCCAGGATCCGTTCTACGACCGGATCGTCTCGCACGTCGGCGATTTCGGCATCGACCCCGACGAGTTCCTCGAAGGCACGCTCGGCGATATCGTCACGTCGTACGGGGCGTTCGGCGATCACCAGGTGCTGGTCTGTGGCTCCGCAGCGATGGTGCGCTCCACCGTGCAGCGACTGCTCGAGACGGGTACTCCGCTCGAGAACATCCGCTACGACTCGTACTGAGTCCCCGGCGGCCGCGCCGCCGGGGACTCAGGGCTCGACCGCGCTCTACTTCGCGGCGGCTGTTCCCGCTGCGTCGCGAGCAGCGATGTATCCGAACACCAGTCCCTGGCCGATGGTCGCGCCGGCGCCGGGGTAGCGGTGCCCGAACGCGTTGGCCGCGGTGTTGCCGACCGCGTAGAGCCCGCCGATGACGCTGCCGTCCTCGCGCAGCACCCGCGCCCGCTCGTCGGCCCGCACGCCACCGCACGTGCCGAGATCGCTCAGGGTCATCTTCACGGCGTAGAACGGACCGTGCGTCAGCGGCCGCATGTTCGGGTTGGGCCGGACCGTGGGATCACCGTAATACCGGTCGTAGGCGCTGCCGCCACGGCCGAACTCGGAATCCGTTCCGGCTGCGGCATCCTCGTTGAACGCACCGAAGGTCTCGGAGAAGGTGTCCACGGGCACTCCCATCGACGCCGCGAGTTCTTCGGCGGTCGAGGCACGGTGGGCGATGCCCGCCTCGTACCAGGACTCCGGGAGCGGCTGGCGCGGGAAGACGCCGGCTGCGAACACGTAGCTGTTGCGGTACTTCTGGTCGAAGACGATCCACATCGACTCGACCGGGTCGCCGGCGTGTTCGCGCGCCAGCACCAGTTGCCCGAACGACATGTAGTCCGACGACTCGTTGGTGAAGCGGCGTCCGGTCTGATCGACGATGAACGAACCCGGCAGCGACCGCTCGGCGAGCATGACCATCGGCGGCTTGCCCGGACGGGTCGGTGCGACAGCGGGGAACCACCAGGCCTGATCCATCAGATCGAGACCGGCACCGACCTCCTGGGCCGCCTTGATCGCGTCGCCCGTGTTGCTCTCCGCGCCGAGGCTCTCGTGGTCGAGCAGACGCTCGGACTGGAACTTGCGGCGCATCGCCATGTCGTGGTCGAAGCCGCCCGCGGCGAGCACGACTCCGCGGCGCGCGGTCACCGTCACCTCCCGGCCGTTCTGCTCGAGAACGGCACCGGTGACCCGGTCGCCGTCGGTGACCAGACGCACGAGCGAGGTGTCGGTCCAGACCGGCACACCGGCTTTCAGCACACCCGCGAACAGTCCCGCAGCGATCGCCTGACCACCGGCGACGTATTCCCGCTTGACGGCGAGCCCGGCGACGCCCTGCGCCAGTCGCTTGAAGATGCGCGGGAAGCCCTTGTGCGGCACGCGCAGCATGAGGTTCATCCACTTGTAGTCGGCGCCCGTCGTGGGCATGGGCAGTCCGGCCTCCATCAGGCCCGGGCGCAGCCGTCCACGTTCCTCACCGAGCACCGACAGGTCGAGCGGCTTGCATTCACAACTGCGTCCCACTGCGGAGCCACCGGGCAACTCGGGGTGGTAATCGGAATAGCCCTCCGCCCAGAACAGCTTCATCGGCGTCGTGCGCCGGAGCATGTCGACCGTCGCCACACCGTTGTCGACGAAGGCCTCGCCGCGCTCGGCCGGTGCCGTGCCGTCCACCACGGACCGGACGTAGGTGTGACCGCGTTCGACGGTGTCACCCGACCCCGCCTCGGTCAGAATCGGATTGGCCGGAACCCAGAACGCGCCGCCGGAGCGGGCGGTCGATCCACCGACATGAGGAGATTTCTCCACGATCAACGCCGACAAGCCGAGTTCGTGCGCGGCGAGTGCAGCCGCCATGCCCGTACCCGACCCGATCACGAGCAGGTCGACCTCGGTGTCATGGGCAGGGGTCACAGGCGGAACGGGAGTCGACGCCATGGAAATGCTCCTTCATTCGGGGACGAGACGATAGTGATCGGCAGCACACGGTAGGCCCCCGCCGACGCTAGGGCACGTACCCGGAGGGCATCGGCGGCGTCCCGTACAGCGGGAAGACCGTTGAACTGTGTGGATCTCCCGTTGGATGGGAAGCCGTCGCCCTATGGACGAGGACCCCGCTAGCGTCCCCGGGGGCATACCACCGCACTCCCCCGGAGACCCGCCGTCCCCGCATGACGGACACTGGAGAGCAACAGGACGGAAAGGAACATCGATGACGGCGGAACACACCGTGCTCGACCCGAGGACGATGCGCGACGTGATGGGCAACTTCTGCACGGGAGTCACGGTCATCACCGCGCTCGACGGCGACGCGCCGCTCGGCTTCGCGTGCCAGTCGTTCACCTCGGTGTCGCTGGACCCGCCGCTGGTCTCCTTCTGCCCCGCTCGCACGTCCACGACGTGGCCGCGCATCCGCGAGATCGGCACTCTCGCCATCAACGTCCTCGCGGAGAGCCAGCGCACGTTGTGCGCGGCGTTCGCCGTCAGCGGTGGCAACAAGTTCCGCGGCGTCGACTGGGTGCCCGGCGACAACGGTGCCCCTGCCCTCGACGGCGCGCTCGCCCGCGTGGAGGCGACCGTGGAAACGGAGCACGACGCCGGCGACCATACGATCGTGGTGGCACGCGTCACCGGCCTGACAGCGCTGCCGTCCAACGGCCCGTTGCTGTTCTACCGCGGCACCTATGGGCACTTCGACCGGCTGTGACGGCCGCCTCCCGGAATAGCGGGCGGCTACCCCGGGTTGCACCCAGGGTGTGCCCAGCTGCCGGTGGCGGGCCCCGGACGAAGGATTCTCGGTGACTGTTCCTCTCTCCATCCTCGATTTGGCCCATATCGGCGAGGGTGAAACCGCTCGCGACAGTTTCGACGCCAGCGTGAAGATGGCACAGCTCGCCGAACGGTGGGGGTACCGCCGGATCTGGTACGCCGAGCACCACAACATGCCGACCATCGCGTCGTCTGCGACGAGCGTGCTGATCGCGCACGTCGCGGCACACACGTCGTCGATCCGGCTCGGCGCCGGCGGCATCATGCTCCCGAATCATTCGCCGCTCACGATCGCCGAGCAGTTCGGCACGCTCGCGACGCTGCATCCCGGTCGCATCGATCTGGGGCTGGGCCGGGCACCGGGCAGCGACCAGAAGACGATGCGGGCGTTGCGACGCGACCCGTCGTCGGCCGACAGCTTCCCCCAGGACGTCCTCGAACTCCAGGGGTATCTGAAGGGTGCCTCGCGCATCCCGGGTGTCGACGCGGTTCCGGGTAAGGGCACCGATGTGCCGCTGTACATTCTGGGGTCGTCGCTCTTCGGCGCGAAACTTGCTGCCCTGCTGGGTCTTCCCTACGCGTTCGCGTCGCATTTCGCGCCGCAGGCTCTCGAGGAGGCAGTCACGCTGTACCGCCGCGAGTACCAGCCGTCCGAGCAGCACCCGGAGCCGTACGTCATCGCCGGTGTAGGTGTCATTGCCGCGGATACCGCCGACGAAGCGGCAGCGATGTTCGAAGCCACCAAGCGTTCACGCGTCGTGCAGATGGTCGGGCGAGGGCGCACGTTCACCGAGGAGGAGATCGATCTGCTCCTCGACTCCCCCGCCGGCTACCAGGTCCTCACGATGCTGAAGAACACCGCGGTGGGCACCCCGGCCGAGGTGCGCGACTACCTCGACCGCTTTACCGAGCGCGCGCAGGCCGACGAACTGATCGTCGTGTCGTCGGCTCCCGGACGCGACGCGTGGTTGCGGTCGCTGGAACTCGTCGCCCAGGTCAGCGATCTCGTCCCGGCCTGACAGCAGGTCCCGGACGGCTCTTACCCTTGCTCCGTACTCGTGGGTACACTTTGCCGGCCGTCCCGAACCGGCGGCCTAGACTCGTCGACCGCAGGAGCACCATGAAGTACCGCACCCGCGTATGTGCCGCCGTCGCCCTGACTGCGGCGGCCACCCTCACTGCTCCCGCAGCGGCGAGCAGCGAGACCCTTCCCGCAGACGCGCCGACCATCACGCTGACGGTCACCAACGACACCGACGCGCCCATGGTGCTCGGCGCGGCGACCATTCCCTACGGGCAGTGGGTGAACGAACCGGCGACCATCGTCCCCGCGCACACAACGGAAGTCGTGACTGCGGGAAGTGCCGATCGACGCGGATTCGGCATGCAGGTCACCTACACGATGCCGGGCGAGGCCACCGCCGTGCTCATGGCCAGTAACCACGGCACGGGGATCGCCAATGCCGACGGCACACGGATCGACGGCGCCAACAGGCATGCGTACACCGCTGCCGCGCAGGTCGATGCCGGCTTTCCGTTCATGAACGTCACGTACACGATCGGTCGGGGCAGTTCCTGACACCGCGGTTCCCGACACCGCTGCTACCGGGCGTCGCACGCCCCTGAAAAGCGAAACTGAAAAGCGAAACCCCCGCGCCCTGTCGGACGTGGGGGTTTGTGCTGTTGTGCGTCAGGATTCGCGCGCGTGCCTCGGCTTCCACACGACCAGCGCGTTGGTGCGCGGCACGGGCACCAGATCACGCCGTGCGGAGCGCAACTGCGCGACCTCGGTGGACAGTTCCGCGACCCGCTGCTGCAGTGCCTCGACGTGGTTGGTCAACTCGATGATCCGTTTGATCCCGGCGAGGTTGACACCTTCGTCCTGGGAAAGCCGCTGCACCTCACGGAGCAGTTCGACGTCGCGCGGCGAATAACGCCGTCCGCCACCGCTGGTGCGGTGCGGGGTAACCAGTCCCAGCCGGTCGTAGTTACGCAGTGTCTGAGCGTGCATCCCGGCGAGTTCCGCGGCGACCGAGATGACATAGACACGCGCATCGGGATCCGGCGGGAGATTCCGGGGAGTTCCCGTATCGCTCATCACGCACCTGCCCATCCTTCACGCGGGTCGAATCCGCCGGCCTCTTCGGCACGAAGATAATCGCGCAGCGCTTCCGTCGCCTGTTCGTCGAGCTTCTGCGGGATGGCAACCTTGACGGTCACGAGCAGATCTCCTGCGCCGCCCCCGCGCTTGGGGACGCCGCGGCCCCGCACCCGCAGAACCCGGCCGTCGGCCGTGCCCGCCGGGATCTTGAGACCGACCCGGCCGTCGAGCGTGGGAACCGATACGGTGCTGCCGAGCACGAGTTCGCCGTAGCTGACCGGCAATACAAGTGTCAGGTTGTCGCCGTCCCGTCCGAACACGCGGTCGGGCCGGACGTGCACGACGACGAAGAGGTCGCCCGACGGCGCACCCCGCAGGCCGGCCTCGCCTTGCCCGGCGAGGCGGATGCGGGAACCGTCCTTGATGCCCGGAGGTACGCGCACGGTGATGGTGCGGGTGCGCTCCTGGACGCCGCTGCCGCGGCAGTCACGGCACGGGCTGTCGATGATCGAGCCCGAACCGCGGCATTCGTCGCACGGCTCGGAGAATCCGAAGGCGCCCTGGTTGCGGGAGACGATCCCACTTCCGTTGCACTGCGGGCACACCCGTGGGCTGGTGCCCGGCTCGGCGCCGCTGCCGTGGCAGGTGGTGCACGGCGCGGGACTGGTCAGACGCAACGGAACGGTGACACCTTGCACGGCGTCACGGAAGTCGAGGGTCGTCTCGGTCTCGATGTCGCCGCCGCGGCGTGGCCGCGACCGGTTGGCACCGCCCCCGGGTGTCGCACCGCGGTTGAAGAGGCCACCGAAGAGGTCGCCCAATCCACCGTCGCCGGCCCCGCCGCCCCCGAAGAGGTCGCCGAGATCGAATGTGGTGCTGCCCCCGGAGAATCCGCCTCCGCTGGGCTGGAAGCCGCCGCCGAAACCTCCGGACGCGAACATCCGGCGGGTCTCGTCGTATTCCTTGCGCTTGGCCGGGTCGGACAGCACGGCATTCGCCTCGCTGACCGACTTGAACCGCTCCTCGGCTGCGGCATCGCCGGGGTTGGCATCGGGATGCAGATCCCGAGCCAACTTGCGGTAGGCCTTCTTGATGTCTTCTTGCGAAGCGTCGGACGAGACGCCCAGGTCCTTGTAGAAGTCCTTTTCGATCCACTCCCGCTGGCTCACCGGGCGTCTCCTCCTCTCGCTCTTGTTGTTCTTACTCTGTGCCGACGCTGTCGGACGGCGATTGCTCCGGCGTGTCCGCCGGATCGCCGTCGGTGACAGTCACCATCGCATGCCGCAGAATCCGGTCGCCGACGCGGTAACCCTTGCGCAGGATCGTGCCCAGCACCGGGTTGCTGCCGTCGCCTTCCATCTGGACCGCTTCGTGCAGTTCCGGATCGAACACGTCACCCTCGTCGCCGAAGCCGACGAGGCCGAGTCCGGTCAGAATGCGGGTGAGCTTGTCGCTCACCGCCTTCAGCGGTCCGGATTCGAGGTCGCCGTGGGCACGGGCCCGATCCAGATCGTCGACGACGTCGAGGAACTGCGCCACCACCGAGGCCTTCGCGGACTCGCCGATGGCGGCCTTCTCGCGTTCGGCCCGGCGGCGGTAGTTGGTGTACTCCGCGGAGACGCGCTGCAGATCCGCGGTACGTTCCGCGAGTTCCGCTTCGGTGGAGACGATCTCCTCGACGCGGACCTCCTCGCCGTCCTCGTTCTCGACGACGCCCTCGTTCACGGTGCCCTCGTTTTCTACGGTGCCCTCGGCAGGGGCACCGGTGCCCTCACTCGACTCGGCCGCGTCCCGCACCTCGAAGGTCTCGGGATCGATGCGACGCTTGTCGGTGACGGTCACCGGTTCCTGCTCGGGCTTACCCGACGTCACTTCTTCTCCGAATCGGTCGGCTCGTCGACGACCTCGGCGTCGACGACATCGTCTGCGCCTGCCGCAGCACCGTCGCCGGCAGCTGCGCCGTCGGCTCCGCCCTGCGACTCGTAGATGGCCTGGCCGAGGGCCTGCGACTCGGTCGCGAGCTTCTCGACGGCGGACTTCACCGCGGCGATGTCGCTACCGGCCAGAGCGTCCTTGGCATCCTTGACGGCTGCCTCGACCTTCTCCTTGACGTCGGCCGGCACCTTGTCCTCGTTGTCCTTGATGAACTTCTCGGTCTGGTGCACGAGCGACTCGGCCTGGTTGCGGACCTCGGCCTCTTCGCGACGGGCGCGGTCTTCCTCGGCGTGTGCCTCGGCGTCCTTCACCATCCGGTCGATCTCCTCCTGGGACAGGCCGGAACCTTCCTGGATCTTGATCGTGTTCTCCTTGCCGGTGCCCTTGTCGCGGGCGGTGACGTGCACGATGCCGTTGGCGTCGATGTCGAAGGTGACCTCGATCTGCGGGACGCCGCGCGGAGCCGGGGCAATACCGCCGAGCTCGAACGAGCCGAGCAGCTTGTTGTGCGCCGCGATCTCACGCTCGCCCTGGAAGACCTGGATCTGCACGGACGGCTGGTTGTCGTCGGCCGTGGTGAAGGTCTCCGAACGCTTCGTCGGAATCGTGGTGTTGCGCTCGATGAGCTTGGTCATCACGCCACCCTTGGTCTCGATACCGAGGGACAGCGGGGTGACGTCGAGCAGCAGCACGTCCTTGACCTCGCCCTTGAGGACGCCGGCCTGCAGTGCCGCACCCACGGCAACGACCTCGTCGGGGTTGACGCCCTTGTTGGGCTCCTGACCACCGGTGAGTTCGCGCACGAGATCGGTGACTGCGGGCATACGGGTCGAGCCACCGACGAGGACCACGTGGTCGATGTCGCCGACCGAGATCCCTGCGTCCTTGACGACCTGCTGGAACGGAGCGCGGGTGCGCTCGAGAAGGTCGCCGGTGATCTTCTGGAACTCGGAGCGGGAGAGCTGCTCGTCGAGGAACAGCGGGTTCTTGTCCGCGTCGACCGTGATGTAGGGCAGGTTGATCGACGTGGACTGCGAGCTCGACAGCTCGATCTTCGCCTTCTCCGCAGCCTCACGCAGACGCTGCAGGGCCATCTTGTCCTTGGTCAGGTCGACGCCGTGCTGTGCCTTGAACTTGTCGACGAGCCAGTTGACGATGCGTTCGTCCCAGTCGTCGCCGCCGAGGTGGTTGTCACCGGAGGTCGCGCGGACCTCGACGACACCGTCACCGATTTCGAGGAGCGAGACGTCGAACGTGCCGCCACCGAGGTCGAAGACCAGGATGGTCTGTTCCTTGCTGCCCTTGTCGAGGCCGTATGCGAGAGCCGCGGCGGTGGGCTCGTTGACGATGCGCAGGACGTTGAGGCCGGCGATGGTGCCGGCTTCCTTCGTCGCCTGACGCTGCGCGTCGTTGAAGTAGGCCGGAACGGTGATCACGGCGTCGGTGATGTCCTCGCCCAGGTATGCCTCAGCGTCTCGCTTGAGCTTCATCAGCGTGCGGGCGCTGATCTCCTGGGGGGTGTACTTCTTGCCGTCGATGTCGACGTTCCAGTCGGACCCGATGTGCCGCTTGACGGAACGGATGGTGCGGTCGACGTTGGTGACCGCCTGGTTCTTGGCAGGCTGACCCACCAGAACCTCGCCGTTCTTCGCGAAAGCGACGACGGACGGGGTGGTGCGTGAACCTTCGGAGTTGGCGACCACAACGGGCTCGCCGCCCTCCAGAACGGAAACGACCGAGTTGGTGGTTCCGAGGTCGATACCGACCGCACGAGCCATGATTTCCTCCAAAATGTTTCACCGCGACGCGAGTCGCACCGCGGAACGTTCAGTTCCCCAACCTGAGCCTGTTCGACTCAACTTGGCTTCGCCAAGTCGAGACTGCACCCCTTCGGACGCTCCAGTCAAGTGGAGTTGAGCCTTGGTAGCTCAAGTTGTCTGATACCTGCAACCGAAGATCTGGCCGGATCGTTCCCGGATGTGACGGTCTTCACATTCTCCCGGTGGGGATCGAGGCGGCGCCGCGCTCCGTCCGCCCGGGCCGAATGCTCCCGTGAAGCGGCCGCCCGACGGGTCCACCTGGTGGTTTCGAGATTCACCTATCGTTATGTCCGCATACGCCTGTACATTTCCGCGGAGACAGTGCAGCATCACGTCGCCCGGATCCGGTGCGGCCGGTCCCCGTTGCACGAGCTCCGACCAGATTTGGGGGAATTCCGGCATGTCCGTAGGCGTAGGCCTGAGGGTGGGCAACTCCGTGTCGTCGGTTGCGGTCACCTCGTCGTCGCCCGGACGACCCGACCCGTCACCCATCGAACGGCGCACAGCAGTACACCTGCACTCCGATGGCACCGCGACGCTCGGCGACCACGACTTCTTCGACGGAACCACCAGTTCGTTCACCGAGTTCGTCAGCAGCATCGGCCGATCCGGCGGCGTCCGCGCCAACGACGGCTCCCTCTCCCGCGCCGAAGACCTCGTGGCAACGGCCATGGAATGCCTCCTCGCCGACGCGGCCCGCCTCATCGGCGACCAGCCCTACACCGCGGTCGCGACCCATCCCACCGAGTGGCCGCCGTCGACCGTCGCCGTCCTGCGCAACGCACTCGACTACGTGGGATTGCGGTACGTGTCGCTCATCTCGGACGCCGAGGCAGCCGCCGCGTGGTACGAGTCGCAGGTCGCCCACCAGACCGGCCGGCTCATCGCCGTTCACCACATCGATCCGCTGGGCTCGACGGTCACCCTGGTCCGCTCCGGTGTCGCGGCAGGTAAGTCGTTCCGCTTTGCCGAAGAGGACGCGCCGTCCGTGACAGCGCAGCTGTCCGCCGCCCTCGGGGCGTTCGGATGGCTCGTCAGCAATCTCGACGCCATCGTCGTCACCGTCGACGAAGCCATCGATCCCACCGCGGCCCAGCTGGTTGCCCAGTCCTTCAAGACCGGCCTGGGAGTGCGGAGCGCACTCGCACCCGAGCCTCACCAGACGATGGTGCGCGGCGCGGCGCTCGCTGCCGCCGCGGGGTCGGTGGATCTGCTGGGCTCCACCCAGATTCTTCCCGTCGCGCGTCTCACCGGGCCCAAGCGCAGCGAACTCGACACCGAGACCACCACCGTCATCGCCAAGATCACGGCCACTCCGCCTCCTCCCGAGACGACCGGAACGGTCAGGGCCAGCTCGCCGGCGCCGGAACCGGCAGACGAGTCCGAGACCAAGCGCCGGTCCTCACTGTTCACCGTCGGCGCTGCGGCAGCGGCGATCGCTCTGCTCGTCGGTGTGGGCGCGTGGGTGTTCACGATGCGCGACTCCTCGACGGCGACCGCCAATACATCACCAATGGAGACGACGGTCGCGCCGTTCGGCGACACCACGCGGACACCGTCCCCCACGAAACCGCCTGGCGGTACCCCGACGACAACCACGGCAGAGTCGTCCACGGAGTCCGACACCTCCGCGGCGGTCGCTCCCGCGGTCGCGCCGGCAGGCGGCGCACCGGCCTGGACCGATCCGAGCACCACCGGCGACGCAGCGACCTCGTCGTCGAATACCGGGTCGTCGAGCGCGGGGCCGTCGAGCAACACGACGACGAGCACGGGATGGTCGCGCCGTAATCCGCCGTCGAGCGGAGGCGGAGGCGGCAACGACTCGGGTGAGACACCCCCGATTGTCGAGCCCTCGACGCAGCCCACCGAGACCACGCCCACCGAGACCGAAACGCCCGAACCGGGGACGGACCCCGGCCCTCCTACCACGGAGGAAAGCGGCTCTTCCGGCGGCTGATTCCGCACGTGATCTAGGGCACATTTTTTGCACTGACGTTTGTGCCGTAGGCTGTCCCGCGGGTCGGTACCGCAAGTACCGCGCTCGTGTACATAATTGCAGTTCAGACCGCTGATCCACCATGTAGAAGGGCCCTCATGCGTCTCTTGCCGGCGTCGCGCGCCGCTCGTTCCACCGCCCGCCGTGTCGCCGTCGCAGCGGCGTCGGCCGTGTTGCTGGTGGGACCGCTGACCACCGCCGCCCACGCGAGCCCGGCAGAGCAGCTCCCGGTTCCCGATCTGCCCACCGAACTGGTGGATGCGATCACCCGGGATCTGGGCATCTCACCGGAGGAATACCTCGATCGCGCCGCCCGCGCGCAGGCACTGGGCGACTACGCCCGTTCGTTCCGGGCCGAGAGCCCGGACGACTACGCGGGTGCGTGGCTCGGCGAAGACGGACAGCCCGTCGTCGCGGTGACGAATCGGGATGCAGCAGAGAAGGCACAGAAGGACGGCTACCGTGCCACGGTCGCCCCTCTGTCCGCCGACGGCCTCGAGCAGGCCCTCGCGGAGCTGAACCGGTGGGTCTCGGCACTTCCGCGCGAGGTGTCGTCCCAGGTGAATTCGACGTCCATCGACGTCCTCAACAACCAGCTCGTGGTCGACATCGTGAACTCGCCGGTCGGACGCGCCCTGAATCTCCCGTCGCTCATCGCGAACGTGCAGGTACAGCTGAGCCCCGGCCTTCCCCCCAACGATCCGGCTCCGCTCGGAGGCGACACCTACCTCACCGCCGACGGCGACGTGCGGACCACGCCGCTCGAGCGGATCGGTATCTGCTCGTTCGGATTCAGCGGTGTCGACGCGAACGGCGACCCGGTCAACCTCACCGCCGGCCACTGCGACGCCGTCGCCCGTGAGCAGGGTGGCTCCACGGTCTACCTGCCCAACCGGGAAGACATCGACGCCAGCACCAAGATCGGCACGTTCACCCAGTCCACGGTGGGCACGGACAGCACGCTCGACTACGGGGTCATCTCCCTCGACGAAGCCGGCGTCGCCGCGGGTCTGAACCGCCCGGTCGTGCGCGGTGGCAACGGCTCCACGCTGACCATCACCGGCACCGCAGTTCCGGTCGTCGGCGCGCCCGTCTGCAAGTCGGGGCAGTCCTCCTCGTTCACCTGCGGTGTCGTCGCCGCCGAGCGTGTCGAGACCCAGCTCGTGTACAACTCCGGGTTCTCCAGCACCATCCGGGGCTTCGCCACGACGGCGTGCACCTTGTCCGGCGACAGCGGCGGATCCATCGTCACGGGCACGCTCGCCCTGGGCGTGATCAGCGGCTCCAACAGCGCGGGCGCACCGAACTGCGTCGAAGCGAACCTCGTCCTCGCGCCCAACGGAGGCACCTCCAGCCTGGGTATTTCCATCCGCGACATCGAGAACGCCACCGGCAGCACGGTGCGCACGATCAACGCTGCGTAGCCTCACCGGGGCTGTTCACAGGAGCAACACCCGACACACCGGTCACTCACAACCCGCTGTGAGTCACACCTGTTACCCCTTAGGATCGACCAATGCCGGTCCTCACGGGTCAGCTACCTTTGCGCGCTCGAGCCGCGGAGGGACAACGAGAAAGGTTTTCATGCGCCGCTCCTTCGCACGTCAGGCAGCCGTCATCGGCTCAGCCGCCGTGTTGCTCCTCGGCACCGCAGCCACCGTCGCTCAGGCCGAGCCTGCGCCGGCCCCGACGACCGCACTGCCGGCCGAACTGGTGGAAGCGTTGCAGCGAGACCTCCAGATCAGTCCCGACCGTTTCCTCAACGACGCAGAGCGCAGCCAGGAACTGGCCCGCTTCGCCGACAAGGCGCGCGAGCAGTTCGAGAGCGTGTTCGCCGGTGTCTGGCTCGACGAGCAGGGCACGCCCATCGTCGGCCTCGCCGACGGTGAGCAGTTCGACGATGCCCGCACGGCCGCCGAGGACTCCGGTTTCGTCGTCGAGAAGACGGAGAACAGCGAGAACGCCCTCGAAGCCCGGTTGGACGAGCTCAACGACTGGCTCGACACTCAGCCGCCCGCGATCGCCGACGTCATTCGCGGCATTGCGATCGACGTGGTGAACAACGACCTCGTGGTGCGCGCCGAGAACGTCGCCGGACTCGAACTGCCGCCGTTCCTCGACGGCGTTCGTGTTCTCTTCGCGCCGACCGAGTTGACGCCGGAGTCCACTCCGGAGTTCGAGTTCACCGCGGGCATCGCGGCGCCCGACGCCCTGCTCGGCGGAGACGCCTACGCGGCGCTCGGTGCCGGCGCAGGCCTTCGCTGCTCCCTCGGGTTCAACGCCGAGGACGGTTCGGGCGGCCCCGTCAACATCACGGCCGGTCATTGCGATCCGAACCGTTCACAGGCCGGAACGCGATGGGCGTCCGAGGTGTACCAGCTTCTGGGCGACACGCTCGGCCAGCGTCTCGGAACGTTCGAGAAGACCAGCCTCGACAACAACGACTACGGCATCATCCGGCCGGCAGCCGATGCCGCAGGCAGGTTCGAGAACAACGGCGTGCGTGTTCCCAACGCGGCACCCCTGCCGATCACCGGCACCGCCGATCCGATCGTCGGAACGCCCGTGTGCAAGTCGGGCCTGCGGACCGGCTACAGCTGCGGTGTCGTGACGTCGGCGCAGCAGAACGTCGCGATCGGCGAGCGCGTGCTCAGCAACGGTTTCTCCACGAACCTGTGCGCACTGCAGGGTGACAGCGGCGGAACGCTCGTCACGGGCACCCTGGCACTCGGCATCTCCAGCGCCTCGAACGTGGGCCAGTACGGCCTGTGCGAGGTGGCCGGATTCGTCAGCAGCCTCCTGGGCGAGACCCCCGAGTTGTTCGCGACACCGATCAACGCAGTTCTGGCCGAGAACCCGGGCCTGAAGGTCCGCACCTGGTAAACACTCGATCTCGACAAGAGGCCCTCCTTCCGTTCGGAAGGAGGGCCTCTTGTCTGTACCTGGCGTCATCGGCTCCGCGGTCAACGCCGGATGTATCCGAGTTCGGTAGCCGACGCCACCGCAGCCGTGCGCGAATCGACCCCGAGCTTGCTATAGATACGTGCGAGATGTGATTTCACCGTGCCCTCGGTGAGGTGCAGTCGCTGCGCGATGCGGTGGTTCGACAGCCCCTCCGCGACCAGCCCGAGAACCTCGACCTCCCGGCCGGTCAACGACGTGCCCGGGGCGCGAAGACGGTGGACGAGCCGATCGGCCACTGCCGGAGCGAGAGTCGTGCGACCGGACGCCGCGGTACGGATCGCGGCCGCCAACTCCTCCGGAGGCGCGTCCTTGAGCAGATAGCCGGTGGCACCGGCCTCGATCGCCGGCAGTGTGTCGGCGTCGGTGCCATAAGTGGTGACGATGACGACGTGCGGAGCTCCGGGACGCGACGTGATGGCGGCCGTCGCGGCAGCACCAGACATCCGTCCACGCCCGAACTGCAGATCCATCACGACCACGTCGACGTCGGAGCTGGTCGCCCGGGCCACCGCGTCCTCGGCAGTCGCCGCCTCGGCGACGACCTCGATTCCCGGCTCCGTCTCGAGGACTGCACGCAAACCCGCCCGGACGACCGGATGATCGTCGGCGAGCAGTACGCGGATCGGGCCGGCGCTCACAGATGCCTCTCGGAAGACGATTCGGAGGGAAGCGGAAGAACAGCGGTGATCGAGGTCCCCTCGCCGTCGACGGATCGCACGGTGAACGTACCTCCCAGATCGTCCACGCGGGCGCGCATCGCCTCCAGCCCGAAACCGCTCCCGGGCGCAGGTTCGGACACCGACCGCTGATCGAAGCCCACTCCGTCGTCGGTGATGTCCACCGATACGCGGTCGTCCCCGAAGCCGAGGGTCACATCGACACCGGTTGCCCCGGAGTGACGGGTGGTGTTCGCGAGCGCCGATTGAGCCACCCGGAGCAACGCGACTTCGTACTCGGGCGGGAGGCCGACCGGAGCACCGCGGAGGTGAAATCGGGCGTCGATGTGATGCCGGTCGGTCGTTGTCGCGCACAGTCGCTCCAGCGCGCCCGCCGGCGTGGTGCCGTCCAGAGCCGGAGGAGAGAGCGCCGCCACGAAACGTCGCGCTTCTCCGAGGTTGTCCACAGCCACCGAACGCGCGCGGCCGATATAGCCGGAAGCGATGTCCACCCGTTCGGGCAGAGCCCGCTCGGCTGCACGCAGCAGAAGCTGGATACTCGACAGCCCCTGTGCCAGGGTGTCGTGGATCTCGCGTGCGAGTCGTTCACGTTCTTCGAGAACCCCGGCACTGTGCTGGGCGGCCGCGAGATCCGCACGTGTGGCGGTGAGTTCGTCGATGAGCATCCGGCGTTGCTCGCTTTCCCGGTACAACGCCTGGTAGCTCCACACCACTGCCACCGCCACCGCGGCACCCAGCGAGGGCCCGATGGCGGTGGCCGGGCTGAAGGCACCCTGGTGGATCGAGAAGCCGACGACCGCCGCCGCGGTGGTGAGCAGTACCGCAACGAGCCCGCTGCGCCGGGGCAGCAGGTGCAGCTGTACGAAATAGAGAGGGAACGCCAGCCAGACTGCCTCCGGCGAGAGCGTCAGAAGCACCAGCCACACCGCCCCCACCGCGGAGAGCCATAAGACGGCTCCGGCGTAGGACCGGCCGACGGCGGGCAGCAGGGGTCCGAGACCGTAGGTCACCGCTGCCATCGCCGCCACGGCGGCAACGAGTCCCGCGTCGGGTGCCGAATCCGCGAATGCCCGAACTACGGCGAGTACGAGCAACCCGGCAACGAGCAGATGAAGGCACCACGCCAGGAGCCGGACTGTAGGGGTCAACGTATTCACTGTCAGTCGAGCGTACGGGCGCGCAGCGGGCTGCACATCCATCGAAAGATACAACCGGGCGCGCCTCCTTCGGCCTGCGAAGTCCCCTCTCCTGCCGGATGTCCTTCCGCTCCCACGCGGCAAGAGTGGAGGGCACACCGTTCCCCCGAGAAAGCAGCCGCACCGTGTTCGTTGCCTGGAGAGACCTGAGATTCGCCAAGGGCCGATTCGCCCTGATGGGATCCGTCGTCGTACTGATCACTCTGCTGGTCGGATTGCTGTCCGGCCTCACCGCCGGTCTCGGCCGACAGAACACCGGCGCGATCACGGCCCTGCCCGCCGACCACATCGCCTTCGATACCCCCGCGAACGGACAGGACTTGTCGTATGCGGAGTCGGTCGTCACCGAAAGCCAGTGGCGGCGAGTGGCCACCACCGAAGGCGTGAGCAGCGCCGAGCCGGTAGGAATCTCCACGGCCAAGGCGGTGGCCGGGGAATCGGGCCTCACCGTGTCCGCATTCGGTGTCCGGCCCGGTTCGCCCCTCGTTCCGGGCGGCGCCGCCGACGGCGAGGACACCGCGGTGTTGACCACTCCGGTCGCCGAGAGCCTCGGCGTGGGGCCGGGCGACGCGATCACCGTGGCCGGACGCGATCTGAAGGTCGGTGCGGTGCACGGCGAAGAATCCTTCGGTCACCTTCCGGTGATCTGGATCGACCTGGGCACGTGGAGACACATCGCACCCCCCGGTGGCACCGGCACGGAGCAGACCGCCACGTTCGTCGCGCTCCGCACCACTGCTGACTTCGACGCCACCGCCACCGACCGTCTCGCGGGAACGACGACGGTCTCGAAGAGCGCATCGCTGTCCGCTATCGGTTCCTACGCGTCGGAGAACGGCTCGCTCCAGTTGATGCGAGGATTCCTCTTCGCCATCTCCGCGCTCGTCATCGGCGCCTTCTTCACCGTCTGGACGATCCAGCGAAGCGGCGACATCGCCGTGCTCGAAGCCCTGGGTGCCTCCACCGGCCGGCTCGTCCGAGATGCCCTTGGGCAAGCCCTCGTCGTGCTCACCGCTGGTACCGCCCTCGGCACTGCGCTGGCGGCCGCTGCCGGTGCGGCGCTCTCCGGGTCAGTTCCGTTCGCACTGACGCCGGCCACCCTCCTGGTACCGGCGGCGGTGATGATCGCCCTCGGCTCCCTCGGCGCAGCGATCGCTGTTCGCCGCATCACCTCCGTCGACCCCCTCACCGCTCTGGGAAGTGCCCGATGAGTCTGATCCTGACCGATATCTCCCTCACCTACGCCGACGGCGACGACCGTGTGCTCGCCCTCGACGACGTCACACTCGACGTGCCTGCCGGAAGCGTCACCGCAGTGGTCGGACCGTCCGGTTCCGGTAAGTCCAGCCTGCTCGCGGTGGCCGCCACCCTCATCGCTCCCGATTCCGGGTCGGTCGTGATCGACGGCATCGACACCTCCGGCCTGCCCCGCGCCCGGCTCGCGGAACTGCGTCGGCGCACGATCGGGATCGTCTTCCAGCAGTCGAACCTCGTACCCTCCCTCACCGCCCTCGAGCAGCTGCAGATGATGGCATGGATAGACGGGCGTTCGACCCGCGAGGCTGTGCCCCGCGCGATGGCCCTGCTCGACGCCGTCGGCATGGCGGATCACGCCGACCGCAGACCGCACGCGTTGTCGGGCGGCCAGCGCCAGCGGGTCAACATCGCGCGTGCCCTGATGAACGACCCGACCGTGCTTCTGGTCGACGAACCGACCAGCGCCCTCGATCAGGAGCGTGGCGAGGAAATTGTCGACTTGATCACCCGTCTGTCACGTGAAAGGCACACCGCCACAATTCTGGTCACGCACGACCGCTCCCTCCTCGCCGCCGCAGACCGAGTCGCCGAAGTCCACGACGGGCGGCTGTCGACCGTCCCCCCGCCGCCACTTCTCACGCAGTCTCTCCGGCAATGACAGAAAACGGCCCCGTCACCGGTGAGGTGACGGGGCCGTTGCCTGCGTGCAGAGTGCTACTTCGCCCACTGGCTAGTGCCGGGAGCCGCCAGAAGCGTCTCGACGACTCCGATACCGGCGATGACTGCCGTCGGACCGCCTGCGACGAAGGCTCCGATAGTGCCGCCGACGCCTGCGCCGCCCGCGCACCCGAGGATGGTGCCGGCACCCGGAATGATGCTCCCGGGGATAGCTCCGACAACACACCCGATGATGGCGCCTGCGACGGTGCCGATCGCGGTTGCCATGCCCAGCTGCGACACGAAGTTCTGCTGGGCCTTGAGGTTCTCGTCGGGCGACGCAACGTCCGACAGCTTCAGGCCGACAGGCGTGATCCCCATCGCGACCTTGTCTTCGGGCTCGACCGGCGTCGCCTTCGACGGGTCGATGACCGGAGTGAGGGTCAGCGTCTTGCCGTCTTCGCTGATTTCACGCTCGAACGGAAGCTGGAGATCGCCCAGCTGGACGGCGAGAGGCAGGCTGATGACGGCGTTACCGTCGTTGTCCTGCAGTTCGACCTGCGTGCCGTCACCGGAGATGGCGAACGAGCCCGCGTCGATCACGGTCACGACCGAGTCGCCCTCGGGCCGGACCTCGTAGTTGATCTTGTCTTCGGCCGACGGGGCGGCCGGAGCTGCGTAGGAAGTGCCGGCCGTGATCCCCATAGCGGCGGCTGTCATCGTCGCGACGATGGCAAGCTTCTTGAGCTTCATGTGATTCCGTTCTGTGACATGGCGCACGCCCGAGGGACGCCCCCATTTTCCCTGTTCGCGTGGCACATCCAGACCCCCCGACGATGAACCCACTGCCCGGATGCCACGTCCGGGGCGAATCATAACCGACGTCACACCTCATTTGTTATATGAGTTGTTTCGCCGCTACCGCGCTCGGAGTCGGGGTTGCCCCGAAGGCTGCCGCGACAGAATGACGCGCAGTTAGGGGAGCCTGGCTAGAAGAGGTGGAAGGTTTGACCACTAACGTGGCCGGGCACACACATCCCCGCTGCACGAACGTTGTTACCGGCTAGTAACCTGTCCCTGTTCTCCACCAAGTTACCGGCCAGTAACTTAACCTGCGTTACGATGCGGTGGCTTATACCAGGCGGCCCGGTGCTGCCCCCGACACGAAAGGCCACGTATGAATGCCCTGACGATCACGTTGGGCACGATCGGCGTGCTGCTCAGCCTCGTGTGTTGGTTCGCGTTCATCAGCGGCGCGTGGACGATGGTCAAGACCATCCGGGTCGGCCAACCGGCCCCGGACCGATGGCGGCCGTTCTTCCCGCGCTTCAAGCAGATGCTCGTCGAGTTCATCGCGCACACGAAGATGACCAAGTTCCGTACCGTCGGCTGGGCGCACTGGCTGGTCATGGTCGGCTTCCTGCTCGGTGCCATCGTCTGGTTCGAGGCCTACGGCCAGACGTTCGACCCGAACTTCCACTGGCCCATCATCGGCGACACGGCCGTCTACCACTTCATCGACGAGATTCTGGGCATCGGCACGGTGATCGGCATCCTGACGCTGATCACCATCCGCCAGCTCAATCACCCGCGTCAGCCCGGCCGGTTGTCGCGCTTCAGCGGCTCCAATTTCAAGGCCGCCTACTTCGTCGAGGCCGTCGTCCTCCTCGAGGGTCTCGGCATGATCATGGTGAAGGCCGGCAAGATCGCCACCTACGGCGGTGGCCATATGAGCACCGACTTCTTCACGATGCAGGTCGCGCGGATCCTTCCCGAGAGCCCCGAACTGGTCTCGGTCTTCGCATTCGTCAAGCTGATGTCCGGCATGGTGTGGCTCTACATCGTCGGCCGCAACATCACGTGGGGTGTCGCATGGCACCGCTTCTCGGCCTTCTTCAACATCTACTTCAAGCGTGAAGACGACGGCGGCGTCGCCCTCGGTGCCGCGAAGCCGATGATGTCGGGTGGCAAGCCTATCGACATGGAGGAAGCAGACCCGGACAAGGACACCTTCGGTGCCGGACGGATCGAGGACTTCACATGGAAGGGCTGGCTCGACTTCACCACGTGCACCGAGTGCGGTCGCTGCCAATCGCAGTGCCCCGCCTGGAACACCGGTAAGCCGCTGTCGCCGAAGCTTCTGATCACGTCGCTGCGCGACCACGGCAACGCCAAGGCGCCGTACCTGCTGGCCGGTGGCCGCAAGGACATCGGCGGCGACGAGGTCGGGCTCGTGGACGCCGAGGGCAACGCCGACGAAGCTGCGCTCGCCAAGATTCCGGCGGGGGCACGCACGGAAGCGGAGCGCAAGCTCGTCGGTGACACCGAGGCGATGGTCGAGGCGGGCGAACTCGCGCCGATCATCGACACCGAAACGCTGTGGAGCTGCACCAACTGTGGTGCGTGCGTGGAGCAGTGCCCCGTGGACATCGAGCACGTCGACCACATCATCGACATGCGCCGCTACCAGGTACTCATCGAGTCGGACTTCCCGTCCGAACTCGCGGGTCTGTTCAAGAACCTCGAGAACAAGGGCAACCCCTGGGGCCAGAACGCCAAGGACCGTCTCAACTGGATCAACGAGATGGAGTTCGACATCCCGGTCTTCGGCCAGGATGCGGACAGCTTCGAGGGCTACGACTACCTGTTCTGGGTCGGTTGCGCCGGTGCCTACGAAGACCGCGCGAAGAAGACCACGAAGGCTGTCGCCGAGTTGCTCGCGACCGCCGGCGTGAAGTTCATGGTGCTCGGTGCCGACGAGACCTGCAGCGGTGACTCCGCTCGTCGCGCGGGCAACGAGTTCCTGTTCCAGCAGTTGGCGCAGCAGAACATCGAGACCCTCAACGGGGTGTTCGACGGCGTCGAGCAGAGCAAGCGCAAGATCGTCGTCACCTGTGCGCACTGCTTCAACACTCTGAACAACGAGTACCCGCAGGTCGGCGGCTCCTACGAGGTGGTTCACCACACGCAGCTGCTCAACCGGCTGGTCCGTGCGAAGAAGCTCGTGCAGGTGGCGCCCGTCGGCCAGGACGTCACGTACCACGATCCGTGCTTCCTCGGCCGGCACAACAAGGTGTACAACGCCCCGCGTGAGCTGATGGAAGCCTCGGGCGCGAAGCTCGTCGAGATGCCGCGTCACGGCGAACGCTCGATGTGCTGTGGTGCCGGTGGCGCCCGCATGTGGATGGAAGAGCGCATCGGTAAGCGCATCAACATCGATCGCGTCGACGAGGCGCTCACGACCAACCCCTCGAAGATCGCGACGGGCTGCCCGTTCTGCCGCGTCATGCTCACGGACGGCGTCACCGCCCGTCAGGAGCAGGGTCTGGGCGAAGGCGTCGAGGTCATCGACGTCGCGCAGCTCATGCTCGAGTCGATCTCCCGCGTCGAGGCGGCGAAGCTCAGCGACAACCTCAGGGTCGTCCAGGAGCCGAAGTCCGAGCTCGAGGTCGAGGAGACCGCCGAGGCTGTCGAGGAAGGGCGTGTGGAGGCCGTCGAGGCCGCTGCAGCTACTCCTGCCGCTCCGAAGACCACCGGCGTACCCAAGGCCGGCGGACTGCAGATGAAGGGCGGTCTCAAGGGACCGGGTGCCAAGAAGACAGCGGCTCCGGCCGCAGAGGCCCCTGCGGCCGAGGCACCGGCTCCGGAAGCATCCGCAGCGCCGAAGGCCAAGCCGGGCGGACTGCAGATGAAGGGCGGCCTCAAGGGACCGGGCGCCAAGAAGACAGCGGCACCCGCAGCCTCCGCGAAGACCGACGCCCCGGCAGCGGATGCTCCCGCGGCCGAGGCATCACCCACGGATACCGCCGCGGTCCCGAAGGCGAAGCCGGGCGGACTGCAGATGAAGGGCGGTCTCAAGGGACCGGGCGCCAAGAAGGCAGCAGCACCGGCCGCACCCAAGGCCGACGCTGCACCGGCGGCCCCCGCCGCGGAGGCCGCAGACGCACCGGCAGCAGCAGACGCACCGGCAGCGGCCACTGCGGCTCCCAAGGCCAAGCCGGGCGGACTGCAGATGAAGGGCGGCCTCAAGGCTCCCGGAGCCAAGAAAGCAGCAGCACCGGCCGCACCCGAGGCCGACGCTGCACCGGAGGCCCCCGCAGCCGAAACACCCGCAACCGAGACGCCCGCGGCTCCCGCAGCCGAGGAGCCGAAGGCTGCGGCAATCCCGAAGGCGAAGCCGGGCGGATTGCAGCTCAAGAGCGGCCTGAAGGGACCGGGAGCAAAGAAGGCGGCACCGGCACCCGAGACCGCTCCTGAGCCGGCTGCGGAATCTGCTCCCGAGCCGACTGCCGACTCCGAGCCGGAGACGACCGAGCCGGTGACGGAGTCGGCGGCTACGGAGTCTGAGACGACGCCCGAGGCGCCGAAGGCACCCGCTGCCGACGCACCGGCCCCGCCGAAGGCGAAGCCGGGCGGACTGCAGATCAAGGGCGGGATCAAGCCCCCCGGTCGCAGGTAAGCAGTCCTGAAGTAAACGCTCGCGGCCCTGGTGGACACACCACCAGGGCCGCGAGCTTTTTCTGTAGGTGCGGGTTCAGCCGGTCTCGGCGTCCCGCGTCATGTCAGTTCCCGAGTTCGAGTGACGCCGCCAATTGCGGCCACGAACGGTGGAGTTCGTCCTCCCAGTAACCCCATGAGTGCGTGCCGTTCTCACGGAAGTGGAAGGTCGCGGGGATATCGAGTTCTTCCAGCCGCTCGGCCAGCCGTTGGGTACAGACGTTCGTTGCCGCCTCGATCACGCCGCCGATCACGACCTGCTCGTGCAGCGGCGGTGCCTGTGGGGTGCGTGGCAGTGCCGGGTTCTCGTGCGGTCCGGGCAAACCGTTTCCGTTCGAGATGTAGAGGGAGAGCCCCCGCAGCCCTTCGGCGTTGACCGTCGGATCGTGCCGGGCCCATTCGTCGCCGTCGTACGGACCCCACATGTTGCGAGCATCGGTCTCACCCATCACTTCGACGACGGACCGGAGATACGCCTGGCCCACGGGGTCGCTGGTTTGGGCACAGCCGCTGTACGAGGCGACGCCCCGGTACAGTCCCGGCGCCTGGATTGCGAGGTCGAGCACCGACGTGCCTGCCATCGACAGTCCCGCGATCGCATTGACACCCGTGGTACCCAGTGCACGGTCGACCACCGGGGGAAGCTCCTGTGTCAGAAACGTCTCCCACTTCGCGACACCCACAACCGGATCGTCACGCATCCAATCGGTGTAGTAGGTGAACATGCCCTGTGCGGGGATCACGACGTTCACGTTCTTGTCCGCGAGGAAGTCGAGGATCTTCGTCTGATTGAGCCAGTTCGCGCCGTCTTCGCCGCCGCCGGCGCCGTTCAGCAGGTACAGCGTCGGGCGCGGCACGCTGGTGTCGGCCGGGCGGATCAGCTGGAACGGGATCTCCCGGCCCATCGACTCCGAGTACACGTGCATGTCGTAGCGGTTTCCTTCGACCTGCTCGACCCGCACCTCCTCCCCGCCGGGCGAGGCGGTGGCGGGTGCCCCCGCCAGGATGAGCGCCGAAGCGGCAATGACGCAGGCGCTACTTCGCCGCAGAACGTTCATATTCATCGTGCTTGTTCGCCCTGTCGGTTGGGGTCGGATGGGGTTGCGAAGACAGTACGCAGGCGAGGACCCAGTACGGCAAGTGCCTCGGTCGAAGTCATGCGCCAGTGGGTGACCGGCACTGAATGGTCATGGATTCGCCCGCTCACGGCATCGGCCCAGCCTGCCGCCCCGCGGCTGTCGTCCTCGGCTGCGGTGAAATACACGACGTCACCGTCGAACCGTCCGGGCCGGTGACCGGCCGCCAGGACAACGTTGTGCCGGGCCGCGTCCATCAGCTGCCGCACGAGACGTTCGGTGTCCTCGGCCGGAGTGCCGGTGACGTCGGCGACCACCCGGACGATCCCGGCGAGATCCGCCGGTCCGTCACCGTCTCCGACAACGCCGAGTCCTGCGAGCAGGTCTCTCATCGGCATTTCCGGCTCCTCGGACGCGTCGGTGTCGGTGTCGGTGTCGGTGTCCGCGAAACTGTCGAGCATCACCAGTGTTTCCACTGCGCTGCCGGCGGCCTGGAGGTGCACCGCCATGGCATGCGCGATGACACCGCCCAGCGACCATCCGAGCAGCCGGTACGGGCCCTCCGGCTGGATCCGGCGTATCTCGTCGACGTAGAGCGCCGCCAGGTCGTCGAGGGAGTTCGGTAGGTCCTCGAGCGGGGTCTGCACTCCGTACAGGGGTACGGACGGGTCGATCTCCTGCGCGAGAGCGGTGTAGCACCACGACAATCCGATGATCGGATGTACGCAGAACACCGGGGGACGGTCGCCCTCCGCACGGATCGGGAGCAGCGTTCCGAACTCCGGACCGGACTCCCCGCCCTCGGCGATCTTCCGAGCCAGCGCTTCCACCGTCGAATGCGAGAACAACGACGGCAACGGGACCGCGACGCCCAGCGCGTCGCGCAACTGCGCGACGAGCCTGGTCGCGACCAGGGAAGTGCCACCGAGCGCGAAGAAGTCGTCGTCCGCCCCCACCTGTGCGACACCGAGAATATCGGAGAAGGCGTCGGCCACAGCACGTTCGGTGTCGCCCGACGGGCGGCGGAACTCGCGTGCCCGAACCTCGGGCTGTCGCAGCGCTTTCCGATCGACCTTCCCGTTGGGTGTCGTCGGCAGCGCATCGAGCACGACGAACTGCGCCGGCACCATGTACGACGGCAGCACCCGGCCCAGTGCCTCCCGCAGTCGCTGCGTATCGAGTTCACCGGTGGGCACGACGTAACCGACGAGTTGTTCCGGCCACGCCACCACTACCCCGGCCGCAACATCCTCGTGTGCGCGCAGCACCGAGTCGATTTCCCCGAGTTCGATCCGCTGGCCCCGCAGCTTGACCTGCATGTCGTTGCGGCCTACGTATTCGAGTTCGTGATGTGCGTTCCACCGCACCAGATCTCCCGTGCGGTACATCCTCGTCCCCGCACCGTCGAACGGGTTCGCCACGAACCTGTCGGCCGTCAGGTGTGCGCGTCCCGCATAGCCGCGGGCCAACTGGACACCCGAGAGATAAAGCTCGCCCACGACTCCCACCGGCACGGGATGCAGACGTGTGTCGAGCACCAGGGCACCGGTGTTCCGAACGGGTGTACCGATGGGGACGCGCCCACCGCCGGAATCGGGATCGCTTCGGCGGTGCGTGGCCTGCATCGTCGTTTCGGTCGGGCCGTACAGGTTGTGCACCCCGCACCCGAGCATCCTCCGCGCGCGGTCGGCCGTCGCACCCGACAGGGCCTCACCGCCGGCAAATACCAGCCGCAACGACGGAGTGGGTTCCTCCAGCACGTCGAGCACCGCGTCGAGCACGACGGGCACGAACTGTGCCACGGACACCTCGAAATCCACCAGCGCACGCGCGAGGTACTGCGGATCGCGGTGACCGTCCGGTGCCGCGACGACCATCCGCGCTGCACTGTGCAAGGGCCAGAAGAGCTCCCACACCGATGCGTCGAACGTCAGCGGAGTCTTGAGCAGAACGGTGTCGGCAGCATCGGCGCCGAACTCCTCCTGCAACCAGTCCAGCTGGTTCACAGCCGACGCGTGCGAGACCGCCACACCCTTCGGGCGCCCCGTCGAGCCCGACGTGAACAGCACGTACGCCGTGTTGTCCGGGCGCAGTGGGCCCCGTCGCTCGGCATCCGAGATCGGCCCGTCCGGTACACCGGTCGCATCGAACGTGCCGATATCGAACACCGTCCGATCCGCGCCCAGGTGGTGGCGCGAGTCCGACAACACCAGTATCGGATCGGCGATCTCGAACACGTAGGAGATCCGCTCGGCCGGTTGCCCGGGGTCGACGGGCACGTAGGCACCGCCGGCGGCGACCGCGGCGTGGACCGCGATCACCGCGTCGATCGATCGCTCCATCGCGATGGCAACGTTCGTCTCAGGGCCCACACCCAGCGAAATAAGATGCCGGGCAAGACTGTTGACTCTCGAAGCGAATTCCGCGTAGGAGTACGAGGTGTCTTCGTCGGCGACGGCGACGGCATGCGGTGTCGTCGCGGCCTGCGCGGCCGACCGATCCGGCAGGGTGGCGCCGCCCGGGCCGGTGCGCACCGCGGGGAGGCCCATCTCGTGTAGGGCCGCACGCTCCGGCGGCGCGAGCCATTCCAGGTCGCCGACGGGAGTTTCGGGATCGCGCACTGCTGCGGTGAGGATGCGGACGAACCGATCGGCGAATCCCGCGACGGTGGAAGCGTCGAAGAGGTCCGTGGCGTAGGTCCACGTCAGGTCGATACCGTCCGGAGTGCCGCCCTCCGAGAATGCTTCGTGCGCGGTGACCTGGAGATCGACCATCGCCTGGTTCAGGTCGGCCTCGACGGGTTCGATGTCGACGCCACCGAGACGGAAATCGACGGGCTGCATGTTCTGCAGCGTCAGCATCACCTGGAAGAGCGGGTTACGCGCCTGCGAACGGGCCGGTGCGAGGACCTCGACGAGGCGCTCGAACGGCACGTCGGCGTGCGCGAACGCGTGCAGATCCGTTTCCCGCACCGAGCGGAGCAGGTCCGCGAACGACCGGCCCGGGTCGATGTCGGTACGCAGGACCAGCGTGTTGACGAACATCCCGATCAGATCGTCGAGTTCGGCTTCACCACGACCGGCAACCGGCGTACCGAGCGCGATGTCGGAGGTGCCGCTGAGCCGGGCGAGAGCGGACGCCAGGGCGCTGTGCAGCACCATGAAGAGCGTGGCGTGGTGTGTTCGGGCGAGCCCGAGCAGACCTCGGTGGAGCGACGCGTCGAGACCGACCGTGTGCGACGCACCCCGATGGGACGCCACCGGGGGACGCGGCCGATCCCAGGGCAATTCGAGCTGATCCGGCAGCGACGCCAAAGTCTCGCTCCAGTACGAGATCTGCTTCGACACCACGCTGTCCGGGTCGTCCTCGGAGCCGAGGATCTGCCGCTGCCAGAGGGTGTAGTCCGCGTACTGCACCGGCAGCGGAGCCCACGTGGGCGGCTGACCTCCGACGCGCGACGCGTACGCCGTCATCACATCCCGGGTGAGCGGTCCCATCGAGAATCCGTCACCCGCGATGTGGTGCACCACGAAGACCAGGATGTATTCCTCCGGCCCGGCGCGGAACACCCGCACTCGTACCGGCACCTCCGCCGTCACGTCGAAACCCGCCGAGATCAATTCTCCGACGACGGTGAACACGTCGTCCGGATCGACCGGAACAGGCGTCGGATCGGCGTCCACCTCGGACAGCGGCACGACCCGCTGGATACCCGCGCCGTCGACCTCCGGGTATACGGTGCGCAGGATCTCGTGCCGCAGCAGCAGGTCCTCGACCGCTGCCTTCAGTGCTGCGTGGTCCAGGGCGCCCGACAACCGGAGCGCGACCGGGATGTTGTAGGTCGCGGCGCCGGGGTCGAACCGGTTGAGGAACCACATCCGCTGCTGCGCGAGCGACAGCGGAATGCGAGCGGGACGCTCCTGCACGACCAGCGCCGGGCGCGCTACCCGTCCCATGTACTCCTGCGCTGCCGCGGCGAGCGCACCCACCGTGGGCTGTTCGAACAGGACGCGGAGGGGGATGTCCGCTCCGAGTTCCGCCCCGATCCGCGACATGACCCGCGTGGCGATCAGGGAGTTGCCGCCGAGGGCGAAGAAGTCGTCGTCGAGCCCGACCCGGTCGGCGCCGAGCAGTTCGGCGTAGACCGAGGCGACGGTCTGCTGGACCGCGTTTTCCGGTGCGCGGAATGCTCGCGTCTCGAAAGCCGGGACCGGCAGCGCTTTCCGGTCGAGTTTGCCGTTCGCGGTGATCGGCAGTGTGTCGAGCACGAGGATCTGCGCGGGCACCATGTAGGACGGCAGTTCGTCGGCGATCCGGTTGCGGAGCAGGTGCGTGTCGGCGGCATTGCCGTCGGTGGGGACGACGTAGCCGATGAGCCGGTCGCCGGTGCGGGCGTCGTTGTGCACCAGCACGACAGCCTGCGCGATCCCGTCGGTGCGGGTGAGGACGGCCTCGATTTCACCGAGTTCGATGCGCAGGCCCCGCACCTGCACCTGGGCGTCGCGGCGGCCGACGAAGTCGAGCTCGCCACCGGCCGTGCGCCGCACCAGGTCTCCGGTGCGGTACATGAGCCCACCGGTGTAGGGGTTGGCGACGAAGCGGGACGCCGTCAGCTCGGGCCGGCGGTGGTAGCCGCGGGCCAGTCCGGCACCGGACAGGTACAACTCGCCGACGACACCGTCGGGCACGGGGTGCAGGCGGTCGTCGAGGACGACGGCCCCCGCACCGCGGATCGGCGCGCCGATGGTGATGACGTCGCCCGCGGTCAGCGGCGCGGTCTCCGTAATGATGATGGTGGTTTCGGTGGGGCCGTAGCAGTTGACGAACCGGCACACGGAGCCGAACTTGGCAACCAGTTCGGGAGGGCAGACGTCGCCGCCGACCATGACCGCTTCGAGGTCGGGCAGGTCGTCGGGTGTGACGGTACCGAGCGCGGCGGGCGCGGTGAGGATGTGCGTAACCCGTTCTCGCCGCAGCAGATCCGACAGTTCGGCGCCACCGACGATCTCCGGCGGCGCGACGATCATCGTGGCACCGACGGAGAACGCGGCGATCTGCTCGAACACCGAGGCGTCGAAGCTCGACGACGAGAACCGGAGCATCCTCGACGCGGAGCTCAGGCCTAGTTCGGGGCGGTGTTCGCCGGTGAAGGCCGCCAGCCCGCGGTGGGTGACGACGACACCCTTCGGGGTGCCGGTCGATCCGGAGGTATAGATCATGTAGGCGGCGGACCCGGCCGAGGTCGTCCGCCGGATCGGCGCGTCGGAGTATCCGGCGGCGGCGTCGACGCGGAGCCACGAGATGTCGGTCGACGGTGCGTCACCGTGTGTGAGCCCGAGAAGCGCACCGGAATCCGACAGCAGGTACGCGATGCGCGCGGCGGGCAGCGCGGGGTCGACCGGCACGAACGCCGCACCGGTCTTGGCCACGGCCCACAATGCGATGATCGCGTCGACCGACCGCGGGAACGACAGCGCCACGAACGTTTCCGGCGTTGCGCCGTGCTCGGCGAGCATGCGGGCGAGACGGTTCGACGCACGATCCAGCTCGGTGTACGTCAGGTGCCTGGCCCCGTCGGTGGCCGCGATGCCGTCCGGGTTCGCGGCGACACCCCCCGCGAAGATCTCCGGCAGCACGCGTACCGGCACATCCGTGGGTACGGCGTGCCGGAGCGCACGGGCGGCGTCGCTCTCCCCCATGAGCGGCACCTCGCCCACCGGCACGGCGGGGTTCTCGGTCACGGCGTCCAGCAGCCGCAGCCATCGCCGCGTCAAGGATTCCGCGGTACCGGCATCGAACAGGTCGGTCGCGTAGGTCAGCGACCCGGCGAGGCCGCCGTCGTCGTCGCGGAGGGTGAATTCGAGGTCCACCTTCGCGACATCGATACCCGGCTCGACGGGTTCGATCTCGAGGCCGGGTAGTTCGAGGACACCCGTGCCCTGGTTCTGGAGCGACAGTGTCACCTGGAACAGCGGCGCGTGGCTTTGCGAGCGGACAGGGTCGACGGCGTCGACGATCTGCTCGAACGGCACGTCGGCGTGCCCGAACGCGGCGAGGTCGGCGTCGCGGGTCTGCTCGAGGGTCCGATCGAAGCCGGCGGCCGGGTCGAACCGGGTGCGCAGCACGAGGGTGTTGACGAACATGCCGACGACGTCGTCGAGCGCTGCCTCCCCGCGACCGGCGACGGGGGTGCCGACGCTGACGTCGTCGGTGTTGCCGAGCCGCGCGAGCAGAACGGACAGGGCGGCGTGGAGTGCCATGAAGCGCGTGGCGCCGTGCGCCCGGGCGAGGGCGTCGAGTGCGTCCACGGTGTCTGCACCGATGCGGAACTCGGTTCGTGCGCCGCGTTGCGAGGCGACCGCCGGGCGGGGCCGGTCGGCGGGCACCTCGAGCACGGCCGGGACGTCGTCGAGTGCCTCGGTCCAGTAGGCGAGCTGACGCGCTGCCAGCGATCCGGCGTCGGCGGGATCGCCGAGCACGGCGCGCTGCCACACCGCGAAATCGGCGTACTGCACAGCGAGCGGCGCCCACTGCGGAGCGGCGCCGGCGAGCCGGGCGCTGTAGGCGACGAGGATGTCGCGGGCCAGCGGCACGGTGGAGGCGCCGTCGGCGGCGATGTGGTGCACGACCACCACGAGCACGTGCTCGTCGGCTGAAGCCTGGAGCAGGGCGCCGCGAATCGGGACCTCGGTCGTGACGTCGAATCCGCGCGAGAGCACGGCGAGGATCTCGTCACGCTCGGTATCGGCGGTGATCGGGCGCGGCGTCAGGTTCACCGGGGCGTCGTCGAGGACCACCTGGTGTGGACCGTCGGCGTCGGGGAAGACCGTCCGCAGGGTCTCGTGCCGCTGCACGACGTCGTGCACCGCGGCGCGCAGCGCGTCGTGGTCGAGTCGGCCGCGCAGTCGCACGGCGACGGGGACGTTGTAGACCGGCGACGTGGGATCGAACCGGTTGATCAGCCACATCCGCTGCTGCGCCGGCGAGAGCGGAATGCGGTCGGGGCGGGGCCCGGTGACGAGCGGCGGGCGCGTCCCCGGCCCACTGTCACCGACGACGGCCGCCAGTGCGGCCACGGTCGGGTTCTCGAACACCGCGCGCACCCCGAGCGACGCGTCGAGTCGCGCAACCACACGGGTCGCCGAGAGGGAGTTACCGCCGCGGGCGAAGAAGTCGTCGTGCGCACCTGCCTGCTCGAGACCGAGCACGTCGGCGTACACCGCCGCGACCCGCCTTTCGGCGTCGGTACGCGGTGCGACGAACTGTGCGGCGGCGAAGACGGGTTCGGGCAGTGCCCGCAGATCGACCTTGCCCGCACCGGTGAGGGGGAAGGCGTCGACGACGGTGATCGCCGAGGGCACCATGTAGTCGGGCAGGGCGCGGGCAGCGTGAGCGGTCACGTCGGCGGCGACGATCGCGTGACCGGGTGCCGGCACCACGTAGGCCACCACGGCGCCGGTTGCGGCGTGGGGCACGCTCACGGCAGCGTCGACGGACGGATGCCCGGACAGGACGGCGTCGATTTCGGACAGTTCGATTCGATGGCCGCGAACCTTCACCTGGAAGTCGTTGCGTCCCAGGTATTCCAGCGTTCCGTCCGCGGTCTTCCGGACGCGGTCGCCCGTTCGGTACATGAGTCCGCCACCGACGGGGTCGGCGACGAACCGCGTTGCGGTGAGCTCGGCGCGATCGTGGTAACCCCGCGCGAGCCCCGCGCCGGATACGTACAGTTCGCCGGGCACTCCCGTGGGCGCCGGTTGCAGCCGGTCGTCGAGAACCATCGCGGACGTGCCGAGCACGGCACGGCCGATGCGCACCGGTTCTCCCGGCGTCATCGGACCGAAATGCGTTGCCATGATGGTCGACTCGGTGGGACCGTAGGCGTTGAACATCGCCCGGCCCGGCGCCCATCGTGCCACCAGCGACGGTTCGCATGCCTCACCGCCGACGACGACCACCCGGACATGCGGCAGCGTCTCGGGATCGAGTGTCGCCAGTGCCGCGGGCGTGAGGAAGAGGTGCGTCACGCCGGTGTCGGTGAGCACCGTCCCGAGTTCGGTGCCCCCGTAGATACCGGTGGGGACGAGCACGAGGGTCGCTCCCCCACCGACCGCCATCAGCAGTTCGAGCATCGACGCGTCGAAGCTGGGTGACGCGAATGCCGCGACGCGGTCACCGGGCCGCACGCCGTAGTGGCGTTGCTGCTCGGCGACGAATGCGGCGAGGCCGCGGTGGGTGACGACCACGCCTTTGGGCACGCCTGTGGAACCGGAGGTGTAGATCAGGTAGGCGGGATGGTCGGGGTGCGGTTCGCGCGCAGGGACGGGCCGGTCGTCGTCGGTCTGCGCGGCAGCGTCGAGCCACCGCATCTCGTCGGGCAGGGCCTTGCGGTGTGCGTCGGTGGTGAGACCGAGGCGCACACCCGAGTCGGTGAGCATGTGCTCGATGCGAGCCGCCGGATAGGTCGGATCGACGGGCAGGAATGCGGCGCCGGTTCGGGCGACCGCCCAGACTGCGAGTACCGATTCCACCGAACGTTCCACGGCGACCGCAACGACCGTCTCGGGGCCTGCGCCGGCCTCGATCAGCGTGTGTGCGAGCGCTGAGGAGCGGCGGTCGAGTTCGCCGTAGGTGACGATGCGCGTCCCGGAGACGAGCGCGGGTGCGTCGGGATCGGCGGCAGCCTCGGCAAGTAGCTGCGGGAGCGTGCGTACGCCGACGGATTCGGGGCGGCGCAGCAGTTCGCCGTGCTCGGCGTGCGAGAGCAGGTTCAGCGAGCCGACTGAGGCATCCGGAGCTGCCACGGCAGACTCCAGCACTCGCACGTAGCGCTCGACCAGCATTGCGGCAGTGGTGTCGTCGAACAGGTCGCGGGCGAAGGTCAACGTGACGGTCGCGTGCCGCTCGTGCTCGGTGACGGCGAATTCGAGGTCGAACTTGGCGATCCCGAAATCGACGGGCAGCACCTCGATGTCGAGACCGGGCAGCGTCACCGCACCCGGTTGCGGCACGTCGAGCGCTAGCACGGTCTGGAACAGCGGTTGGTGCGACGTCGAGCGCGCCGGGGCGAGTGCCTCGACGAGTTGCTCGAACGGGAGACCGGCGTGGGAGTACGCGGCAAGGTCGGTGTCGCGCACCGCGGTCAGGGCCGCTGCGAACGAGAACGAGGCATCGAACCGGGTGCGCAACGGGAGGGTGTTGACGAACATGCCCACCACGTCGTCGAGGTCACGATGGCCGCGACCGGCGACGGGCGTGCCGACGGTGACGTCGTAGGTCCCGCCGGTTCGGGAGAGCAGTACCGCAAGGGCGGTGTGCAGCACCATGAACAGCGATGCGTCGTGCGCCCTCGCCAGTTCTGCCGCGCGGCCATATACCGGTGCGGGCACGTCGACGGTGACCGTGCCGCCCCGGAACGAAGGGACCGCCGGTCGACGACGGTCGGCGCGCAGGTCCAAGACCTCGGGGGCATCGGCCAGGGCGTCCCGCCAGAAGGCGAGTTGACGGGCCGCCACCGAGTCGGGGTCGTCGGTGCTGCCGAGTCGTCCTTGCTGCCAGAGTGCGTAGTCGGCGTACCCGACCGGCAACGGCTCCCACGCCGGGGCGCTGCCGGCGCTGCGTGCACCGTAGGCGGCGACCAGATCGCGGGCGAGCGCTTGCATCGACCAGCCGTCGATCGCGATGTGATGCACGACCAGAACGAGGACGTGCCGGTCGGCGTCTTCGCGGACGATATTCAGCGCGAGGGGAATCTCACGGGTGACGTCGAAGCCGCGGGCGACGACCTCGAGGAGCCATTCGTCGAGCGTCCCGTGCAGGGCGTCGGCGTCGAGTGTGAGTGCATCGATCACCTCGGCGGCCGGCAGGATCTCCTGCCGGGGACCGTCGCCGCTATCCGGGTAGCGGGTGCGCAGCGTCTCGTGCCGGTCCACGATGTCGGTGACCGCGGCGCGCAGCGCGTCGATGTCGAGCGTGCCGGTCAGGCGTAGCGCGACCGCCACGTTGTAGGCACCCGAGGCCGGGTCGAAGCGGTTGACGAACCACATGCGCGCCTGCGCCGGTGAGAGCGGGATGTGTTCTGGGCGCGGCCCCGCGACGAGCGGCGGACCCGTCTGCCGGTCTTGTTGTCCGTCGATGAGAGTGGACAGTCCGGCCACCGTGGCGTTGTCGAACAGATCGCGGATCTGCAGGCGGGTGTCGAAGGTGTCGTCGAGGCGGGCGAGCAGCCTGGTCGCGGTCAGCGAGTTACCGCCGAGATCGAAGAAGTTCGCCGTCGCGCCGAGGCCGTCGCGTCCGAGCACGTCGGCCACGATCGCCGCCACTGTCTCCTCGGTTGCGGTGGCCGGGGCGACGTACTCGGTGCCGGAGCCGAATTCCGGTGCGGGGAGGTCTTTGCGGTCGAGTTTGCCGTTGGAGGTCACCGGGAGCGCGTCGAGCACCATCGCGACGGTGGGAACCATGTGCCGCGGGAGGCGCGCTGCGGCGTGCGCGAGGACGGCCTCGCTGTCCACGGCGCCGACCACGTATGCGACCAGGTGTTCCCCGGCTGCGTGGTCGCGATGCAGTGCGACCACGGCCTGCGCGACGGCGTCGTGGTCGAGTAGCGCGGACTCGATCTCTCCGAGTTCGATGCGCTGACCCCGGAGCTTCACCTGGAAGTCGCTGCGGCCCACGTACTCGAGGACGCCGTCGGCGCGCCACCGGACCACGTCGCCGGTGCGGTAGAGACGTGCTGGGCCGGACGGGTCGGCGACGAATCGCGCTGCCGTCAGGCCGGGTGCCGCGTGGTATCCGCGAGCGAGTTGCACTCCCCCGAGGTACAGCTCGCCCTCGACGCCCACCGGGACCGGCCGGAGGCGCGAGTCCAGCACGCGCACAGTCGTGTTCCAGACAGGTGCTCCGATGGGCACCGGGTTCTCCCCGGCCACCGTCGGATGAGCGGTGACGTCGACCGCGGCTTCCGTCGGCCCGTACAGGTTGTGGAGGGGCACGCCGAGGCTCTCGGCGAACCGTGCGACGGTGGTGGCGGGTAGCGCCTCCCCACTGGTGAACACCTGCCGCATGCTGCCGCAGCGGCCGAGGTCGGCGCCGGCGAGGAAGACGTCGAGCATCGACGGCACGAAATGCAGTGTGGTGACGCCGTATTCGTCGCTCACGCGAGAGAGGTAGCGCGGGTCGCGGTGCCCGTCCGGGCTCGCGAGCACCACCGAGGCACCGGTCAGCAACGGCCAGAACAGCTCCCACACCGACACATCGAATGTCGCGGGAGTCTTCTGCAGCACCACATCGTCGGCCGTGAGCGGATAGGTGTCCTGCATCCACAGCAGGCGGTTGACGATGCTGCGGTGCGAGATGGCGACACCCTTGGGGCGTCCGGTGGACCCGGACGTGAACAGCACGTAGGCCAGGTCGTCGGGGTGGAGCGGCGCACGGCGGTCGAGATCGGTGAGCGGCGCGCCGGAGAACCCGGCCGTGTCCGGCAGTGCGCTGAGCACCCGCGCGGGGGCAGCCGTATCGAGTACGTGTGCGGTGCGCGACGCGGGTTGTTCGGGGTCGATCGGCACGTAGGCGGCGCCGGCGGTGACGACGGCGTGGATCGCGGTGAACTGGTCGAGCGACCGCGGCATCGCGACGCCCACCAGGTCGCCGGGGCCGATGCCGTCGGCGACGAGGGCACGGGCGAGGCGGTTGACCCGCGACGCGAATTCCGAATACGGCAGTGCGGGAGCGCCCTCGACGAGGACGGCCCGCGTGTCGGGAGTCCGCTGCGCTTGTTGCGCAAGAAGGTCCACGAGCGTGGTGGGTGGCAGATCCCGATCCGGGCCGCGTTCGAATCCGGCGACGGTGTCTCGTTCGCCGGGCAGGAAGACGTCGACGTCCCCGACGTGCGTGTCGGGCCTGGTCGCCGCGGTCTCGAGTACTCCGACGAGGCGCCGCGCGATGCGGTCCACGGTGGCGCGGTCGAACAGGTCGGTGCGGTAGCGCACGCTCAGGCGCAACCTCGGTTCGAGGATCGCCATGACGGTGAGCGGGTAGTGCGTGGCGTCGCGGGCATCGATACCCGTGACGCGCATGCCGGCGAAGTCGGTGGTCTCGTCGAAACCGGCGCGGTCGACGGGGTACGACTCGAAGACGGTGAGGGTGTCGAACAGTGTTCCGGCACCGATGTTCTGCTGGATGCTGCCCAGACCCACGTGGTGATGGTCGAGCATCGACACCTGCGCGTCCTGCACGCTGCGCAGCACGTCGGCGACGGTGTCCCCGGGCTCGAACTCGACGCGCACCGGCACCGTGTTGATGAACAGGCCCAGCATGTTCTCCACGCCGGGCAGTTCTGCGGGGCGACCGGACACGGTCGCGCCGAAGACCACATCCGAACGCGTGAGCATCCGGCCCAGGACGAGCGCCCACGCGACCTGCACGACCGTGTTGACGGTGATCCCGGTCTCGCGCGACTGCTCGGTGAGCGCGGTGAGCAACCCGCCGGGCAGATCGAGGTCGATCTCGCCGGGGTTGTCCTCGAAGGACGCTTCGGCGTTCGGCGCGACGAGCGTCGGCTCGGTGACGCCGGCGAGCAACTCGCTCCACGCCTGGAGCGACCGGTCCGTGTCCTGCTCACGCCACCATCGGAGATAGTCCCGGTACGGCGCGGGCTCGGCCAGCGCGTCCCGGGATATGTAGTGGGTGAGGATCTCTCGGACGAGTAGGGGCATCGACCACCCGTCGAGCACGAGGTGGTGGTTGGTCAGTACGAGCGTCGCGCGGTCGTCGTCGGTGCGGACGAGTACTGCCCGCAGCAGGGGCGGCCGGGCGGGGTCGAAGGGTGTTCCGCGCTCGGAGTCGAGTATCTCGGCGGCTCCACCCGCACCCGCCCGCACCTCGCGCCACGGCACGGCGACGCGATCGAGCACGAGTTGCACCGGGTCCCCGTTCTCGTCGTGGACGAACGCGGTGCGCAGGCCGGCGTGCCGGGCGACGACCGCGTCGACGGCGCTGCGCAGCCGGTCGCTGTCCACGGCACCGGCCAGTTCGAGGGTCAGTTGCGCGACGTAGACGTCGAGCGAGCCGGCGGCGAGCCGGGCGTGGAACAGCAACCCTGCCTGGAGCGGTGGGAGGGGCCAGATGTCGCGCACGGCCGGGTACTCGGCTTCCCACTGCTCGATCTGGCGCTGGCCCACGGCGACGAGCGGCACGTCGGACGGGGTCAGGCCGCCCGCGTCGGGACGATCGAGGTGCGCGGCGAGACCGGTGAGGGCGCTGCGCCACAGTTCGGCGAGTTCGGCGACGTCCTCGGAGGAGACCAGGCGCGGCACGTACGCGAACGACGTGGTGAGGTGTGGTCCGTCGGGACCGTCGACGACCATGGCGTTGATGTCGATCGCCGCTGCGGCGGCGAGCCCGGAGGTCCGGTTCGGATCGAGATCGAGGTCGTCGGGTACCCAGCCGATCTCGCGGATCTCGTCGGGGATGTGACCCGAGGTGAGCCGGCCGAGGTAGTTGAACGAGAGCTGGGATGCGGGCAGATCCGCGAGCACCGTTCCGGTCTCGTCGTCGAGGTACCGCAGGATGCCGTAGCCGATACCGTGGTTCGGCACGGCGGCAAGCTGTTCCTTCACCGCTTTGACCGCGGCGGCCGCTGCGGATCCGCCGGCGAGGGCGTCGTCGAGGTCGCCGGTGACGGCGAGACGCACCGGGTAGGCACTGGTGAACCAGCCGACGGTGCGCGCCAGGTCTGCGGGGTCCGGCGTATCGAGATCACGCCCGTGGCCTTCGAGGGTCAGCAGCAGCGAGCGCTCGGCACCGTCGTCCCAGCGTGCGGCCGCCAGCGCGAGGGCGGTGAGCAACCCGTCGGCGGCGCCGCTGCCGTAGAGCGCGGGCAGCCGGGTCAGGACGGCGTCGGTGACCGCCGGGTCGAGTGCGACGTCGATGCGCCGGGTGGCGGCGAGGGTGTCGACGTCCGGGTCGAGGGTGCCGATCCCGCGCAACGGACGGGCCCCGGTCAGCGTGCGCTGCCAGTAGACGAGTTCGTCGGCGAACGCGCCGTCGCGAGCGGCGTCGTGCAGGGCGTGCGCCCAGCGGCGGAAGGACGTACCGATCGGCGGGAGAACAGGCTCCTGGGCCGCCGCGACCTGCATCCAGGCCTGTCCGAGGTCGGGGAGCAGCACCCGCCAGGACACCCCGTCGACGACGAGGTGGTGCGCGACGAGCAGGAGTTTGCCCTGCGTATCGGCTGCGTCCACGTCGAACCACACGGCCTGCAGCGTCACACCCGCGGCAGGATCGAGCGCCGCTGCGGCACTGTCGCATCGGGACGCGATCAGATCCTCGATGTCGTCGAGGTCCGCGACGGGAACGCGCGTGACGAGGGTTCCGGGATCGGCGGCGCCGGCACGGACCTCCCAGGTGTCGCCGCGCATCACCGAGCGCAGCATGTCGTGGCGGTCGAGCACGGCACCGAGCGCTGCGGACAGGTGTTCGGCGGTGAGGCCGGCGGGGGTGGTGACGAGTACCGCCTGCGCGAACGTGGAGTAGTCGCCGCGCCGGAGCATGTCGTGCACGATGGGCGTCAGCGGAATCTCGCCGGCACCGCCACCGGGCAGTTCTGCCATGACCGTGGTCGTCGACACCGCGGTGGCGACACGAGCCAGCGCGGCAATCGTCTTGTGCTCGAAAATCTGCCGTGCCGTGATGTGCAGCCCGGCATCCTTGGCGCGGGCGGCGAACTGCATCGCCACGATGCTGTCGGCGCCGAGCGCGAACAGTGAATCGTCGACACCGACCCGTTCGACGTCGAGGAGCCCCACCGCGAGTTCGGCGAGTGCAATCTCCGAATCTGTCCGGGGCGCGCGGAATTCGGCCGACTCGAACCGTGGTGCCGGTAGGGCCGCGCGGTCGAGCTTGCCCGCGGGCGTCACCGGAATGTGGTCCAGTTCCATCAGCGCGGCGGGAATCATGTGCGACGGCAGCATCCGGCCGACGCCCTCGAGGAGCGTCGCTGCGTCGAAGAGGTGGTCCGATTCCATCCGCACGTACGAGATCGGCACGCTCGAGTGCCCGGTGTCGTGGACGACGGACGCCGCGTAGTCGACACCCGGTTGTTCGAGCAGCGCCGTGTCGATTTCACCGAGTTCGATGCGGAATCCGCGGATCTTCACCTGGAAGTCGGAGCGGCCCAGGAATTCGAGTTCGTGGTCGACGGTCCAGCGCACGTCGTCACCGGTGCGATAGAGGCGGCCACCGGGCTCGAACGGGTTGGCGACGAACCGGTCGGCGGTCTGTCCGGGCCGGGAGTGGTATCCCCGGGCCAGCGCAGGGCCCCCGAGATACAGCTCACCCACGAATCCCACTGGGACGGGCCGTAATCTGCGGTCGAGGACCACGGCTGCGACACCGTCGAGCGGCCGCCCGATGGTGATCCGGTCACCCGAGTGCAGCGGGCTCCCCGCGGTGACCACGATGGTGGTTTCGGTCGGCCCGTAGCTGTTGGTGAACCGGCTGACGGCACCGAAACGCTCGACGAGGTCGGGGGTGCAGACGTCACCGCCCACCACGACGGCGTCGAGAGCGTCGAGTCCGGTGGGGTCGACGGTGGTGAGCACGGTCGGCGCCGACACGATGTGGGTGACACGGCTGCTGCGCAACAGATCGGCGAGATCCTGCCCGCCGAGGATGTGCGGCGGGGCGACCACCATCGCCGCGCCGGCGCTGAACGCCTGCAGCATCTCGAAGATCGATGCGTCGAAACTCGCCGACGAGAAACGCAACATCCTCGATTCGGGAGTGAGGCCGAGTTCCGGCCGGGCGTCGGCGTCGAACGCGGCGAGCCCGGAGTGGGTGACCACCACGCCCTTCGGTGTGCCGGTCGAACCGGAGGTGTAGATCATGTAGGCGGGATGCTCGGGCCTGGCCGCGACGACCGGCGGCGCATCCACAGCCGGATGCGCGTCGTCCGCGGCGAGCCAGCGCGGACCCGTGGGCAGGTGGGGTATCCGGTCCCGCGTGCTGATGCCGAGTCGCGCACCGGAGTCCCGGATCATGTACGCGAGACGTTCCGCGGGCAGCGCCGGATCGATCGGCACGAACGCGGCGCCGGTCTTCGCCACTGCCCAGAGGGCGACCAGCGCTTCGACACTGCGTTCCATGCTCAGCACGACGAAAGTTTCGGGAACGGCGCCGGCGTCGGCGAGTACCCGGGCGAGCCGATCGGAGCGCTCGTCGAGGGCGCGGTAGGTCAGCGTCCGGTCGCCGTCGAGGACGGCGATGCCGTCGCGGTTGCGCCGCACCCCTTGCGCGAGAAGGTCCGGCAGCATCCGGACGGGGCGCGGCGGGCGGCCGCGGAACGGGACGAGCGTGTCCCGCTCGTCCTCGTGGAGCACGTCGAGCGCGCCCACGGTGCCGTCGCATTCCGCGAAGTCGGCAAGGAACTCGATGAATCGGCTGTGGTGGGAGCGTAATTCGTCGATGGAGTACAGGTTCGGGTTGGCTTCGAGGTCGATGTGCGCCGGATCGCCGGGTTTGCTCGGGTAGATGTTGAGCGAGAGGTCTTCGACCGGTCCCGTGCTGACCACGTGGAGACGGCCGACGAGATCGCCGAGACGGATCTCCGTTCCGAACATCATGATGTTGACGGCAGGACCGAAGAAACCGCGATCGGCTCCGCCCCTCCCGGTGTCGCGCCGCATGTCCTCGTGCCGGTACCGCTGATGACGCAGCGCTCCGGTGAGTTCGAGTTGCACGCGGGACGTGATGTCGGGAGCGGTGTCCGCGGGGTCCACGCCCACTCGGATCGGCACGACGTTCGAGACCATGCCCCCGGAGCGTCGCAACTTGACGGTCGTGCGTGCCGAGACCGGCAGGCTGAGCACGATGTCGGATTCGCCCGTGACCCGGGCGAGGAAGGCGGCGAACGCCGCGATGACCACGCTCGCGAAGGTGGCCTGCTCGTCACGGGCGACGACCCGTTCGATGGACGCCGACACCTCGTCGGGCAGCGGCGCGCTGTAGCGGACCGGATTGGGGCCGACCGGCGCCGCCCGGCCGGAGAGGCCGATCGGGTGCGGCAAGTCGCGGACCCGCGCGGCCCAGTACTCCCGGTCGGTCGCGAACCGGTCCGATGCGCGGTAGCGGTTCTCGTCGTCGACGATCTCGTGGAGCGCGCTGACGGGGAACGACGCGGGTTCGCGGCCTTCCTTGGCGGCGGTGTACCGCTCGGCGATGCGGTTGACGAAGGTTGTGGCGCCGAATCCGTCCAGCGCAACGTGGTGGATCCGGGTGTAGACGAAGTACCGGGCGTCGGCGATGCGCAGAATCGCGCACACGATGAGCCGGTCCTCGAGCATGTCCAGCGGGGTGCGGTACTCGGCCCGCATCCATGCGAGCGCAGCGGCTTCGGGATCGGGGCTCTCACGCAGGTCGAGAACGGTGGCCCGATCGTTGAGATCGGGATCGATCACCTGGTACGGCTGCCCGTCGTGCTCGAACAACCGGAGCATCCCGGTGCCGATTTCGCGACCGGTGGCCGCACCGGCGTCCGCGAAGGCCTCGGTGTCCAGATCACCGTGGACGTCGATGTACTGGGCAATGGTGAGCGGGATGTCGCCGAGCAGATGCTGGGCGAACCAGATCCCGCGCTGCGCCGACGAGAGTGGGAAGCCCGCCTGACGCTCGTCGTCGACGAGCACCGGCCCACGCGCATACTGCTGTTCCACTCGGCTCCCGACGCTAGTGAAAAAGATTCCGGATCGTTATTCGGACAAGATCGTTCCGTAATATAGCTTCGCGTCAGTCCGAGTATCTGGCAAGGAGCAAATCTCGCTTCGGGGGGTGGATGTTGATGCGTGACAAATCCCGGCCGTAATGCTCCAGCAGCCTCTGATCCATGATCCGTCGCCAGAGCGGCGGGACCAGCGACAGCACGATCAGGACCGCGTATCCGGCGGGAAGCTGAGGCGCGTCGGGCATGGAGCGCAGCGTCTGGTAGCGGCGCAGCGGGTTCGCGTGATGGTCGCTGTGCCGCTGGAGGTTGTAGAGGAAGACGTTCGAGCAGACATGATTGCTGTTCCAACTGTGCTCCGGAGCGACCCGTTCGTACCCGCCGCCGGGACGGCTCCGCCGCAGCAACCCGTAGTGCTCGATGTAGTTCGCGCCTTCGAGAAACATGATGGCAAGGGCTGCCTGCACGACCAGCCACGGTGCGATCGACCAGCCGAACACCGCGATGAGCGCCGCGTACAGCACTGTGCTCATGAGCCAGGCACTGAGCACGTTGTTATGCCGCACATTCCACCACGAGAGGCCACGGCGCTTCAGCCGCGCGTTCTCGTACCGCACCGCCGAACCGAGGCTGCCGAACACCGAACGCGGCAGGAATCGCCAGTACCCTTCACCGAAGCGTGCCGTCGCAGGATCCTCCGGTGTGGCAACCCTGATGTGGTGCCCGTGATTGTGCTCGACGTAGAAGTGACCGTAGAAAGATTGGGCGAGCGCCACTTTCGCAAGGTTTCTTTCGATCGACGTGCGCTTGTGCCCGAGCTCGTGCGCTGCGTTGATGCCGACTCCGCCGACGATGCCCAAGGTCGCGGCCAGGGCGAACTTTTCGGCGCCGCCCATGGGCTGCGACACCCAGAGCCAGCAGCCGAAGACGAACCCGGCGTACTGCAGCGGCAGGTAGAGGTACGTGCAGTACCGGTAGTACCGGTCGTTCTCGAGGGGTTTCATCACCTCGTCGGGCGGGTTGCCGGTGTCGACCTTGGCAAGCGCATCGATCAGCGGGCAGATCACCGCGATGATGATGGCGCCGGTCGCCCAGAACACCCCGAGGTGGAAGTGCTGCACCAGAACGTAGGCGAGAAACGGGCTCAACGGGATCGCCAGTCCGTACAACCAGAGGTAGCGCTTCGGATCCCGCCATCGCGCACCCGAGCTTGCGCGCTCGGTGTCGCCCCCCACGCTCATTCCCACCTCACACCGGTTCCGTCTCCGACGGCTTATCGAATCCCCACCGACCACAACGCGACTCGCACGCCGGATCGGCTACACAGTATCCATGGGGCCAGATGTGCGGTGAGACCCGGATCGGCACCGGGAGCAGACACGGCGACGGCGCCGCACCCTGAGATGCGACGCCGCCGCTCGGTCAGCAGAGATGCGCTTCAGATAGCGCGCACACCCTGGGCCTGCGGGCCCTTCTGACCCTGGCCGATCTCGAACTCGACGCGTGCTCCCTCGTCGAGCGACTTGAATCCCGAGCCCTGGATCTCGGAGTAATGAACGAAAACGTCCGCGCCCCCACCGTCCTGCTCGATGAATCCGAAGCCCTTTTCTGCGTTGAACCACTTGACAGTGCCCTGCGCCATACCACTTGCTCCTAATCTTCCCGTACGTCACCCCGACGTACGGCCTTGCTGGAATCCCAATCATCGCACTTATCCGGACATTCGTCGCGGTGGATCCCGCCTTAATTCCGCGTGTCGGGAAAATGCGGATGAAATCGGTTTGCGGGACGGTGGCACCATAGAGCCGTGACTAACGAGGAACAGGGCCAGCTTCACCACCGGATGAGCCGCCGTCTGGAGCAGTCGTCCAAGCTCCAGAACGTGCTGTACGAGATCCGCGGACCGGTGCACGCGCATGCGGCACGGCTCGAAGCGGAGGGCAATCGCATCCTCAAGCTCAACATCGGCAACCCCGCACCCTTCGGGTTCGAGGCGCCGGACACGATCGTGCAGGACATGATCGGGTCGCTTCCGCATGCCCAGGGGTACTCGGAGTCCAAGGGCATCGCGCCCGCCCGGCGCGCGATCGTCACCCGCTACGAGCTGGTCCCGGGCTTCCCCAAGTTCGACATCAACGATGTCTACCTCGGCAACGGCGTGTCCGAACTCATCACCATGACGATGCAGGCGCTGCTCGACGACGGCGACGAAGTGCTCATCCCCGCACCGGACTACCCGCTGTGGACTGCGATGACATCGCTCGGCGGTGGCACACCCGTGCACTACCTGTGCGACGAGACCAACGGCTGGAACCCCGACATCGAGGACATCGAGTCGAAGATCACCGAGCGCACCAAGGCGATCGTGGTGATCAACCCGAACAACCCCACCGGCGCGGTGTACTCCCGCGAGGTGCTCGAGCAGATCGTGCGACTGGCACGCAAGCACCAGCTGCTGCTGCTCGCCGACGAGATCTACGACAAGATCCTCTACGACGACGCCAAGCACGTCTCCCTCGCGACGCTGGCCCCCGACCTGCTGTGCATCACGTACAACGGGTTGTCGAAGGCGTATCGCGTCGCCGGCTACCGGTCGGGCTGGATGGTCATCACCGGCCCGAAGGACCACGCCGCCGGATTCCTCGAGGGCATCGATCTGCTCGCGTCCACTCGCCTGTGCCCGAACGTTCCGGCCCAGCACGCCATCCAGGTGGCCCTGGGTGGCTACCAGAGCATCGACGATCTGGTGCTGCCCGGCGGGCGCCTGCTCGAGCAGCGGGACGTCGCGTGGGAGCGCCTGAACGCGATTCCGGGCGTGAGCTGCGTCAAGCCGCGCGGCGCGCTGTACGCGTTCCCCCGGCTCGACCCCGAGGTGTACGACATCCACGACGACGAGCAGCTGGTCCAGGATCTGCTGTTGCAGGAGCGCATCCTGGTCACACAGGGCACGGGCTTCAACTGGCCCGCCCCGGACCACTTCCGCATCGTCACGCTGCCGTGGGCCCGGGACCTCTCCGTTGCGATCGAGCGGATCGGCAACTTCCTCTCGAGCTACAAGCAGTAGCGGCACGCCCGCGAAAGCGATCGTTGCGGAACGGTGACGCAGGGGCGCTAGAGGCGAAAGTCCCTGTTCGGTGCCCTCGGAGTCTGTTCGGGCCTGGACGGTCCGTCCGATTCGTGAGGAGCGCCACAGAATCGCGGGCCCCGCGGACCCCCAAAAGCAAGTAGCTTGGATTTCGGCACTCAGTGCCGGGCTCCCTGACCGACGCCATCCCCCTGTGCGAGGTCAGGTGACGGTGGCGGGGACACCCCCCTGCTCCCCGCCACCCCCAGCCCACTGTCTTCGGTTCACTCCTCGTGGTCGGCCACCGCCTGCGCGTGTCGCGCGGCGGGTGGTTAGCCTGTGGCCGTGAGTCACGGACACGGACACGGCCACTTCGACGGACCTGCACCACTGGGCCCGCTCGCCGCGAAGATCGTCATCGGATTGCTGGTGGCCATCGGCGCCGTCGTCCTCCTCGGAACGGTGCTGCTCTGGCCGAGCAGTCAATCCATCGACGTTCCGGCCCCGTTCCAGACCACCGGCGGTGACGCAGTGGTCACCGAAGCCGGAACAGTGGTGGAGCAAGGTCCCGGCGCGTGCGGTAGCCCGTCGTCCGGGCGCGTGTTTCCCGGCGACCCGCTGCCCCCGCCCGTCGGCGGGGCATACGAGTGCGAGCGCAGCATCATCGCGATCGAGTCCGGTCCCAACGCCGGCGCCTTCACCTTGCTCGAAGTGGTCCCTGGTCCCGGGCAGCCCGAATTGAGCACCGACGACGACATCCGGATCGTCCGCCAGACCGACCCCACCGGGGCCACCCAGTACTCGTTCTACGACTTCGCGCGCGGCCTGCCACTGAGCCTGGTCATCGCGACGTTCGCGATCGTCATCGTCGCCGTCGCCCGCTGGCGCGGCCTGCGGGCGCTCATCGGCCTCGGCGTCGCGTTCGCTGTGCTCGTGATGTTCATGCTCCCGGCGCTCCTCGACGGAAAGCCGGCCGTCCCCGTCGCGCTGGTCGGCGGAGCACTGATCCTCTACGCCGTGCTGTATCTCGCCCACGGGGTCAATCTGCGGACCAGTTCGGCGTTGCTCGGCACCCTCGCGTCGATGGCCCTCGCCGCATTGCTCTCGTACGTCGCGATCCGGATGACCCATCTGACGGGTCTGTCCGAAGAACAGAACACCGACGTCCAGATGTACATCGGCACCGTGTCGATCAGCGGCCTGCTGCTGGCAGGCTTCATCATCGGCTCGCTCGGTGTGCTCAACGACGTCACGATCACGCAGGCCTCGTCGGCGTTCGAACTGGCATCCCTGGATCCACGCGCGTCGCGCCGGGAGATCTTCGCGTCCGCGATGCGGGTCGGCCGCGACCACATCGCCAGCACCGTTTACACGCTCGTGCTCGCCTACGCGGGTGGTGCGCTGCCGCTGCTGCTGCTCTTCTCCGTCGCGGGCCGGTCGATCTCCGACGTGGTCACCGGCGACGCGGTGGCCGTCGAGATCGTGCGCGCATGCGTGGGCGGTATCGCGCTGGCGCTGTCGGTTCCCCTCACCACAGCGATCGCCGCCGTGCTGTCCCGGGCCGGAAGCCCGCCGGTCGCGCCGGGCCGGCACTCCCGCCCCAACGGGGGCGGGCAGCCGGGCCGGTAGGTCACAGACCGGGTACGCGGAGTTCCGGTAGCCGGGGCAGTTCGATCGTCGGGAGCGGCGGCAACGTCGGTACCGGAATGTTCAGGCCCGGGATCTGCGGTTCCGGAGTCGGTTCCGGCGACGGAGGCGGCGGTACCGGTCGCGGCTCGTAGGTGGTCGTGGGCGACTCGGTGGTGGTTGTGGGAGTGACCGTCGACGGTGACACAGCGGGCGCGGGCCGTGGCCGCGTCGACGACGTCGTGGGCTGATCGAACGACTGCGTAGGACTCGTCCCGCGGCCGTCCGCAGGCGCTCCGAACACGGAGTTCCCCGCGCTCAAGGCGATACCGATCACCGCGACGACAGCCAGCGCCGACCCGGCCAGTCCGGCACCGGAGATCTGCTTGCCGCTGACCGAAGGTCCCCGCCACGACAGCGCGGCCCACCACGGCTTCGCGTCGTCGTCGGTCTTCTCCGCAGGCTTCTCCGGCGGCGGCGAGGACACCGCCGCCTTGACCACCGGAATGCGGTCGGTGTCTTCGCTGACCGGCGCGGGACGCGGAGGCACGATTCGGGTGAGCGGACTGATCGGCTGCGACGACGGCGGCCGCGCAGCGACGATCGCACCGCCCTTGGCCAGGACGAGTTCGGGTTCGTGAGGCACGACCAGCGGCAGCTTCAGCCACGAGCGCAGCACTTCCTGGACCAGCGGCACGTGCGCGCCGCCCCCGAGCAGCACCACGGCCTCGGGATTGCGGTTCGAGCGGGCGATGACGTTGTGCACGAACTGCGCGGACGACTCGACGCACTGCGAGATCAGCGGGTCGAAGGTGTCGCGCGACAGGAACACCACACCGGCCGCTCCGGGAACCGCCACGGTATCGCTCTCGGAGAGCTTCTCTTTCGCCTGCCGGCACTGCGCCGACAATTCGTTGTCGGTGCTCGGGTCGTCGGGACGCCACACGCCGTTGGTATCGAGCGCATGTTCGCGGATGGCTTTGTCGAAGACGCGGCCACCGATCGAGTCGGTCCGTTCGGCGAGGACCTGGCCGGCGCGCAGGTCGACCACGGTGACCGTCAGGCCCGCGTCGCCGAGGTCGTAGAAGACCGCGGTGTTGCTGCCCAGCTCGCCGGTCGCCTGCAGATAGGTCAAGGCCGCTTCCGGCTCGGACACGAGCGTGAAGCGGTCGAGCTTCTCGGCGGACAGTGCGGCACGCAGGCGTTCGGCCTGTGCCTGATCGCGGTAGACGAGCCCGACCGTCTCGATCGGATCGCCCGCCACGCCTGCCTGGAACAGCACGCCGAGCGTGCTCGCCGCGAGTCGCGCCGGATCGTCCTTACCGGTCTCCACGACCTGGAATTGAAAACCCGCAGAGGGTGCGGCCCGATCCACCGGACGCACGATCCGGACGGCGCTTTCCCCCACGGTTACACCGAGAACCGAACTCATGAGCCGCCTTCGACAGTTGGTCGCGCCAGCGGCGTTGTGTCTCCCCGGCGCCTTTCGAATCGCTCCGATGCTACCCAATGCCGGATACGACGCCAGGGCCGGTTCGTGGGACAGCCCCTCGCGGCGACGTCCCCTACGATCGGCGGATGCGGATTCTCTTCGTGTGCACCGGAAACATCTGTCGCTCGCCCACCGCCGAACGGTTGACCACAGCATTTGCCGCCGAGTCGGGGCGGGACGACCTCGACACCCACAGCGCGGGCACCAGGGCCGTGGTGGGACACGGCATGGAGCCCACCGCCGCGCTCGTGTTGCAGCAACTCGGGGGTGACCCGGAAGGATTCGTCGCGAGACGGCTGACCCCGGAAATCGCAGAGGACGCCGACCTCGTCCTCACAATGAGCGAACAGCATCGGGGCGACGTGATCACGCTCGCACCGCGGATGATGCGCGTGACGTTCACGCTGCCGGAAGCCGCGCGCGTGCAGCAGGCTTCGGGCGCCGCGTCCGTCGCAGAACTGGCAGAGGCCCGGGCACAGTTTCCCGCATCCGGGCCGGAAGACATCGTCGACCCGATCGGCCGCGACGAGGAGACATTCGTCGCGGTCGGATCGGAGATCGCCGACCTGCTGCTACCCCTGCTCGCCCGCATCCGGGCCTGAGCCGTCCGCCGGACACCGCGGTGTATGGACCACAGGCCGCGGCTCCGACGAGTGACGACCCTCACCGTCGCGCACGGCCGGCGGGAACCGAGCACCTCGAGACCTCGCCGTGTTCGCCGGTCTGTAATCCGAACAGATGAACCTTGCCGAAGCATGCCCTGTGGCGTAACGGGAACCGTAGGGCGACGGATAAACCGTGTGTCGCAAGTGAATACGCAGAACATCTGCGCAGCGGCCGGTCTCGGGGAGGAGACTCGGATGGAGGCGAGGCGTCGGTCGGGGCTTCAGGCCTCACGATGCGGGCTCGATTGTCGGTGACGCCCGGGGCGGTGCGCCACATGACACGAAACCTCCGACCGCCGACGCGGTACACGCCTACCACGTCGTAGGCGTGTACCGCGTCGATCCAGTGCGCCCGCGACCAGTCGACGGCGCAGGCTCGAGGAAGTGGCTACGGGGACGGCATCCCACCGTTGACGTGGATCGTCGATCCCACCACGTAACTCGATTCCGGCGACGCCAAAAACACATACGCCGGCGCCAGTTCGGTGGGCTGGCCCGCACGCCCCAGGGGTGTGTTCTGCCCGAACTCGGGAAGTTCCTCTTTCGGCTGCCCATCGGAAGGTTGCAGCGGTGTCCAGATCGGACCTGGTGCGACGGCGTTGACGCGGATACCCTTGCCGGCGAGCTGGTTTGCCAGGCCCTTCGTGAAGTTGTTGATCGCCGCCTTGGTGGAGGCATAATCCATCAGCGTCGGCGACGGCATGTACGCGACGATCGACGTGGTGTTGATGATGGTGCTCCCGGCCTCCAGATGCGCCAGCGCGGCGCGAGTGGTCCGGAACATCGCGAGGATATTCGTTTCGAACGTCTCCTCGAGTTGCTCGTCGGGCAACTCTTCGAGACTGGTCGTCGCGATCTGCTTGCCCGCGTTGTTGACGAGGATGTCGAGTCCGCCGAGATGTTCGGCCGCGTCATCCACCACGCTGCGGCAGAAACGAGCGTCCGTCAGGTCGCCACTGAGCGTCACCGCCTTCCGGCCGCTCTCGGAGATGATGCGGGCGACGTTCTCCGCGTCAGGTTTTTCCTCGGGCAGATGTGAGATCGCGACGTCGGCTCCCTCTCGCGCGAACGCGATCGCCACGGCGGCACCGATTCCGGAATCACCGCCGGTCACGAGTGCTTTGCGCCCCTGAAGGCGACCGGTGCCGCGGTACGAGAACTCACCGATGTCGGCTCGTGGCTCGAGTTCGGATTCGTGCCCCGGTTCCGGCTGATGTTGCTCCGGGGGCGTGATCGACGGGTAGCGAGTCACGGGGTCCTGGAAGCGGAGTTGATCGGTCCGCGTTGTGTGGGCGTCCTCTTCAGCCATCAATGTCTCCCTCCATCGGGCCTTCCTGAACTGGTCGGGTGCTGCTCTGCACGTCGGCTTCCCGCTGTATGAGCACCCAAACCTCGCCTGGGTGTGGGTCCGGTAGCGGTCAGGGCTCGCGCGCTTCTTCGAGTCTGCTGATCAAGGTCGCCGCGTCGAACGGCCCGGTGTGCAAGGGAAGACCCGTGCCGGTGGCTCCGAGGTAGAACGTGGGTGTCCCGGACAGGTTGCTGGTCGCGGCGTCGAGATCGTCGTCGTCGACTCGGTGCCGGTAGCGGTCCAACCGCAGATCCTCGTCGAATCGGTCCATGTCGAGGCCCAGTCGCTCGGCGTAGTCGTAGATCTCCTCTTCGGACAGGGCGTCGCTGTGGGCGAAGAGGAGGTCGTGCATCTCCCAGAACTTGCCCTGCGCCGCGGCCGCCTCGGAAGCCTCGGCTGCGAAACGCGCGTGCGGATGCACCGCATCGAGCGGGAAGTGCCGGAAGACGTACCGGAGGTCGTCACCGAAGTGTGTGCGTACTTCCTGGATGCCCCCGGTGGCCCTGGTGCAGAACGGGCACTCGAAATCGGCGTACTCCACGAGCGTGAGCGGTGCGTTTTCCGGTCCCCTCACGTGATCTCGGCTCGGATCGACCGGACGTAACAGCACGAGTCCGGTGACGCCGTCGGTGGGGCGGCGTCGATCCGCCAACCGGAACAGCGCCCAGCCCGATCCGGTCGCGAGCACGGCTGCGACGAGTACACCGATGCGCGCATCGTTGGCGGCCTCGGGCGATTCGAACGCCAGGTCCACGATGAACAGGGAGATGGTGAATCCGATGCCCGCAAGTGCTGCCCCACCGCTGACCTGCGAGAGAGTCAGGCCCGGCGGCAGGCTCCCGGGCCGAAGACGGGAGAACACTGCGGTGGCTGCGGTGATCCCGACCAGCTTGCCCACCACCAGACCGAGAACGACACCCCACGTGATCGGTGAGACGATCGCGTCGCCGATCGTCTCGCCGGTGATCACCACACCGGCGTTCGCGAGAGCGAAGATCGGCACCACGAGAAAGGCTGTATACGGCTGATAGAACCGGAGCAACCGCTCGTTGACGGACACCGCGCGGAGAACACCGAGTTGCGCCGCGCGCGCATAGTCGGGATTGGGTGATTGGCGGAATGCCCGCGTGAGCTGACCCGCCCGTTCCACCTCGGCGCGCCGCGGCGGATAGATGGGAAGGATCAGCGCGATCAGTACACCGGCAAGGGTGGGATGCACGCCCGACTCGTAGAAGGCCACCCACGTTGCGGCCGCGACGAGGAAGTAGGCGACGCCGCGCCACACTTCGAGCCGGCGGAACTGCATGATCAACAGCAAACCCGCGAAGCCGAGCAGCAGGTACCCGAGCCTCAGCTGCTCGGTGTAGAAGAACCCGATGATGGCGAGCGCACCGATGTCGTCGGCCACCGCGAGCGCGAGGATGAACACCCGCAACCGGGCCGGGCACCGTGGTCCGACGAGCGCGAGCGCGCCCAGCACGAACGCCGTGTCGGTGGAGACCACCACGCCCCACGCACCCGCAGCCTCCCCGCTGGGGTTGAGCAACAGGTAGAGCACGGCAGGCAACGCGAGACCGGCAACGGCGGCTACCAGTGGGACAGCGGCCCGTGTGCGATCGGTGAGCTCTCCGATGGTGAGTTCCCGCTTCACTTCCAGACCGACGACGAAGAAGAACAAGGTCATCAGGCCGTCGTTCACCCAGTCCTTCAAGTCGAGGGTGATGGCGTAATCCCCGATCCGGATGCTCAGCGGGGTGTGCCAGAACGCCTCGTAGGAATCTCCCAGGTTTGCCCAGACAAGCGCCACGACCGTGGCGGCGAGCAGGAATCCCGCCGCCAGCGTGTCGTCGTCGGTGCCGTCACGGATGCCGGCGAGCAGCCTGGACACCCGACGAAGATTCGTGGGATTGTCGTCGACCGTCATGTGCCCCTCCGAAGTCCTTTCCGAGTCTCCTCCGGAACACTCCAACGTCCCCTCGAAAGCGTAAAGACGACGGCGCGACATGGCAGGGTACGAACAGACACCGGTAGCGAGCGATAAGGATGCCCATGACCGACCGGACCGAGCGCGCAGCAGTCGGCGACCTCGAATTGGCCTACGAGACGTTCGGCGACGCGGACGCCCCACCCCTTGTGCTCATCATGGGTCTCGCCACCCAGATGCTCGCGTGGGACGACGAATTCTGCGGACTTGTGGCCGGCCACGGCTTCCACGTGATCCGCTTCGACAACCGCGACATCGGATTGTCCGGTCACCTCGACGAGGCCGGAGTTCCCGACCTGGGTGCGCTGCTCGGTGGACAGGGCACGCCTGCACCGCCGTACACGCTGGTGGACATGGCCGAGGACACAGCAGGGTTGCTCGACGCGCTCGGTCTCGAGTCCGCGCACATCGTCGGTGCGTCGATGGGGGGCATGATCGCCCAGCAACTCGCGATCGATCACCCCAGCCGGGTACGGAGCCTGACATCGATCATGTCCACGCCGTCGCGGGAGGTGGGTCGGACGCGACCGGAGGCGTCAGCGGCGCTGTTCCTTCCGCAGCCGACCGACCCGGACAGCGCCGCCGAACGTTCCCTTCAGGTGTACCGGGTGATCGGTTCGCCCGGATACCCGCTCGACGAATCACGTGTCGCCGACCTTGGGCGGCGATCGTTCCTCCGGAGCCACGACGCCGCCGGTGTCGCGCGCCAGTTCGCTGCGATCCTGGTCTCCCCCGACCGCACTCCGGGACTACGCAACCTGACGATCCCGACCTTGGTCATCCACGGCGAAGACGATCCGCTCGTCGAGGTGGACGGCGGAATCGCAACTGCCGACGCCGTTCCGGGAGCCCGCCTGGTGGTGGTTCCGGGCATGGGCCACAACCTGCCCCCACAGTTGTGGCCACAGCTCACCGGCGAGATCGTCGGCCATGCCCGGGCGGCAGAGAAGGGGTCCGCTGCTCGCGCGTGACGCCGGTGCGCCGCGGGAGTGCCGAAAGGCTCAGAGCGGTTTCAGGAACGAGAAGAATCCCGGCGTGTGCACCTGCCGGAGACGGGTGAGCTTGCGGTACGAAATCAGCCATACACCATCGACTCTGGTGTAACGCTCGTGGTAGTGACCCCACCCGTGTAGCGATTCCTCGGTGCCGGCGTTGTCCCACCACAACCGGTCCTCCATCGCCCAGATACCGCGGGCGGTGGTGTCGGATTCCAGCACGATCTCGGGGCAGTGCCCGTGATGCGCCGAGGTCACCTTCACCGGGCCGTCGAGCAGGTTGCTGATGGCACGCGTCAGCGCCGTACGCCCTACCACACGGCCCGATTCACCGTCGGTGCTGGGGCGTTTGTCGCCGGGCAGGCCCTGCCACGTTTCGCTGACGACGTCCTCGGTGTGCAAGGTGGGGTAGTACTCCCACTGCTTGTTGTCCATCACCCGGAGCCGGGCGGCGAAGACCCGCTCGATCTCCCGGATGGCGAGAAGTTGCTCTGCGGCACCGAGGGTGAGGCCTGCTGATTCCGAAGAGAGAGTTTGTGATTCGTTCTGGGACACGACTTTCCTCCGGTGTCAGCGGGACGCTCGCGCGAGCAACTCGCGTGCTGCGGCGCTACCGTCGAGCAGCCGGGCCGTGCGGCGCGTGATCTTCCAGGCTCCGTCGATGCGCGCCAGCTCGAAGCGGTTGGCCGTGACGCGCCAGACGCGGAAGGAATCGACATCGAGGTTGCGGCGCAGCAACAGTGAATGGCAGGTCGCGACGGCCGTGTCGCCGTCGACCCGGATGTGGACGGGGTCGAGAAGGTGGCCACAGCCCTCGTTGATGTAGTCCTGATGGGGACGGGTGCGGACCATCTCGGTGATCGCGTCGCGGCCCTCCATCACCCGGATGTCGATGTCGTAGACGGCATCCTCGGCCCACAATTCGCCGACCGCGTCGGCGTCACCGGCGTCGACGGCAGGCCCGTACGCCGACAGCACCTCCTGGATCGCTGCCTTGTCTTCGAGTGCCTGGACACGCTCGAGCAGGGAAGCCACCAGAGCTGCGGTGTCGGTCATCTTGCTCCTTCGGAAGGTGCGGGCACGGACGGCCGGTGCGTTGTCCTCGTTGTACCGCGCCCCCGCAGGTGGCGCAGTTGCTGTCCCGTTCAACGGAAACATCGATGCGGGTGGGTGTGGTCCCTGCCACTGTTCGGGGTAGCGCATCGGCACACTGTGTGCGCCGGTCCCCACCCCTTATCGGGACACCACCCCACCGCTCGGCTCCCACAGCCGATACCCAGGAAGAGTCACGCCATGGGCCACGTTTTGGACAGAATCATGCAGCACGCGGACGAGATCCGCGCCGAAGGCGTCGAGGGCGACAAGCTCATGCGCCTGACCGACACGACCGCGAAGCACCTGCGCGAGTCCGGCATCATCCGCACGTTCCAGCCCAAGGAGTACGGCGGATTCGAAGGCCATCCCCGTGAGGCCGCCGAGACCGTCATGGCGCTCGGCGCACTCGACGGCGCGACGGGCTGGGTCGCCGGCATCGTGGGTGTCCACCCGTGGGAGCTGGCATTCTTCGATCCGAAGGCCCAGGAGGAGATCTGGGGCGCCGACAACGACATGTGGATGGCGTCGCCGTATGCGCCCATGGGTGTCGCGGTGCCGGTCGACGGCGGTTACATCCTCAACGGGCGCTGGGCATTCTCGTCCGGCACGGATCACTGCGGATGGATCATGATCGGAGCGGCAGTCGGAGACAAGGACGGCAACCGGACCGACAAGGTCCTGCACGTCGTGCTTCCCCGCTCCGATTACGAGATCGACCAGGACAGCTGGAACGTCATCGGCCTGCGCGGCACGGGCTCGAAGGACCTCATCATCAAGGACGCCTTCATCCCCGAGCACCGCACCCTCGACGCCGAGATCGTGCTCAGCGGCAACGGCTGGCGTCACGCCGGACGCGACGAGACGCTGTACAAGTTCCCGTTCTCCTACATCTTCCCGCTGGGCATCACGTCGTCGCTCATCGGCATGACCGAAGGCGCGCTCGCCTGCTACATCGCGGCCCAGAAGGAGCGGGTCCAGGTCACCGGCGTCCCGATCAAGGAAGACCCCTACGTTCTCTTCGCGATCAGCGAGGCCGCATCCGAGATCTCCGCCTCGCGACTGGCTCTGCTCGAGACCGTCGACCGCTTCTGGGACAAGACCGACCGCGGTGAAGAGATCAGCTTCGAGGAGCGGGCCATCGGCCGGCGCACCCAGATCTCGGCGGCGTGGCGTGCAGTGCGTGCGATGGACGAGGTCTTCGCCCGCGCCGGCGGTGCGGCCGTCCACTTGAAGACGCCGATGCAGCGTTTCTGGCGCGACGCGCACGTCGGCTTGACCCACGCCATTCACGTGCCCGGCATGATCTACCACTCGGCCGCCCTCACCCAGCTCGGCGGCGAGCCGCAGGGCGCATACCGCGCAATGATCTGATCCACCTACTACTTTCGAGGAACAACTGACATGACAGAGTTACGGGGTCTCGGTTACCTCAGGATTCAGACACAGGACGTGCCGCGCTGGCGCGAACTGCTGCTCGACGGCCTCGGTATGGCCGAGGGTTCCGGTCCCGAGCAGGACGGGTTCTACGCACGCGTCGACGAGCGTCGCTCCCGCATCCAGGTGCTGCCCGGCGATTCGGACAAGGCACTGGCCGTGGGCTGGGAAGTACGCGACGAGTTCGCACTCGAGCGTGTGCGTGAAGCGGTCGAGAAGTCCGGCCGGACGGTGGAGGTGCTCTCCCACAAGGAGGCCACCTACATCGACGCGGAAGGTGCCATCGCGTTCGAGGATCCGTCCGGTACGCGCCTCGAGGTGTTCTTCGGCCCGGTTCTCGACCACAGCCCCGTGGTCACCCGATTCGCGGGACGCTGGGTCACCGGACGCCACGGCCTCGGTCACGTGGTGCTGCCCTCGGCGAACTTCGCCGAGACGTACGAGTTCTACACGCAGGTACTCGGGTTCCTGCCGCGCGGTTCGATCCGTCTCGACGAGGACGGCCTCGTCCGCGTGCGCTTCCTCGGCATCAACGAGCGCCATCACAGCCTCGCGCTGTGCCCGGCACCGCCGAACGAGGAGCCCGGGCTCGTGCACCTGATGACCGAGGTCGACACCCTCGACGCAGTGGGTCAGGCCCTCGATCGGGTCAACCGCATGGACTTCTCGATCTCCTCGACGCTGGGCCGGCACACCAACGACAAGATGATCTCGTTCTACGTCCGCGCACCGGGCGGATGGGATCTCGAGTTCGGTACCGAAGGCATGCTGGTCGACGAACGGTTCTACACATCCGAGGAGATCACCGCCGACGCGTACTGGGGCCACGACCAAACCGGCTCCGAGCCGCTGAAGGCGTTCGCACCGCCCGCCGGATAGCGCGGGTCAACTTACCCCGCAAGCACACTCGCTCAGAAGCGGGGCGGCCCACCGCGCCGCGCGGGGGGGGCGCCGCAGCCCCCCCCCGGAGACGCCGAACCCACCCCAGATGAAACCCA